>JBCBOS010000016.1:0-173785 GCA_039821145.1 Bacteroidota bacterium
GTATCTCATTTGGCTAACTGTTTAGCCAAATTTAAGGATTTATAGTTTTACCGAATTTCTTTTTCTACATTACTTAGTTCAAATGTTTCTCTTATTCGTTCGCGCTCACCTGTGGTTGGATTGGTTTGATACCATATTATGTACCATCTCTGCTTAGACTTACATAAACGCGCTGGGAGAAAAGGTAGGGGCATTTTTTTTTTGGATTAGAAACACCCGTGTCAGAAGTGTGTCAGTCCAAAAAAAAGCGTAACTTACTGATAAATAGTCACTTAAATATTATAGGTGGGTAATACTGGATTCGAACCAGTGACCTCCGCCCTGTCAAGGCGGCGCTCTAAACCAACTGAGCTAATTACCCTTTTTGTCAACAGCGGCCTCATCTTTTGTCTTGGCCGGATGCAAAAGTAGTATTTTTTTGGAGACTGACAAACTTGCCGGGGGGGAAATTGGGGGCAATCAGAAATGGAGGAGGGAAAAACTGCTCGACAGGGCCGACAGCTCGATCTGTTGGGGGGTGGCCTGTGGGGTTTGGAGGCAAAAGGTAGTGGTGTAGTCGGGATGGAGGGTGAGGGGGTAGAAGTGCCACCACTCATCGAGGGGAGGGAGGAGGTGGCCGCGTTGGCCGTGGAGGTGGACGTTGCGCAGGTCGAGGTTGAGGCCGAGGCCCTTGGCTTTGAGGATGGCTTCTTTCTTGGTCCAAAAATCGTAGAAGCGCTCGGAGGTGGGGTCGTTTTGGAGTTGGGCGTATTCTTCGGGGCGGAGGAAGGTTTGGATGTCCTCGACTTTGAAGGGGCGGCGCTTTTCGACGTCTACGCCAATGGCGCCTTCGTCGGAGATCATGCAGATGACCAGCCGGTCGGAATGGGAAATGTTGAAGTCGAGTTGGGCGTTGAGGAAGAGTTTGCCGTATTGGTTGGCGTACAATTGGTCGAGGCAGTCTTGGGCTTGTTGGAAATGGCGGATGAGGAGGTGGCGCAAGAGGACCTTGCCGAAGAGGCTGTTGTTTTGGTCTTGCCAGCGGCGAAAGCGCAGGGTCTTTTGTTGCATGGCCGGGGGCAATTGCTGCAGGAATCGCTGGAAGACAAGCGGGCGAAGTTCTTTTGTGATGTGGGCAAATGCGTAGACTACCATCGGCTTGGTTTGGTCAAAAGTGGTGGCGACCAAAGGTACACATTTCACAGGCAACTACCTATGAAAAGAAACGAAGGATGGTTTGCTGTCTGTTGCCAGAGCAGGTCGTTGCTTGGAAAAGAGGTTCATTGTTGTGCGAGACGTTCAAAAATTGACTTTGATGAAGTCATAGTACTCGTACAGCAAGAGCGAGATTAGTATGAATAGTAAAATAATCATTTCGGATGCATTTAGGGTTTAGGGTACTGTCAGGTGGCAGATTGTGTGGATGGACCGGAGTCCGGGCTGGTGTATGCCAGCTGGTCATAGGTAATAGCGCATTGCAGGATAGCTAGCTTTCCGGAAGGGATTCGTTCTCTGTTTCCGTTGTTATTATAATGTGTCAAAAGGCAAAAACGTTCCCTGTCATTTTGCAAAAAAGTACAAAAACCAGCAAAAATTTCCCTGCAAGAGCGTCTAGCCGACAGCTTGTTGGTAGAAGGTGGGGATTGGCATTGGTGAATGAAGGGGCCATTCCAATGAGTACATGCATGTACAAACAAGGCATTGACCATTTTTTTGCCGTCCACATCGAGAGAATGCCCATAATCTGTGAGGAGTTTTTGTTTTGTTGTAGACAAGCCCTATTTTGAGCGGATGAATCAGGCAGAAATCGCAGAGAAATGCATCCAGTTTGTCCGAAAACTGTTGACGGATTCCCTGTCGGAAGACTTTCAGTACCACAATTTGGAGCACACCCTGAGTGTCAAATACTATTGTGAGGCTTTTGGCAAGGCCATGGAGGTGTCTGAGCAAGAGCTGTTTCGGCTTCGGATCGCTGCCCTGTTTCACGACACAGGTTACACCCGCACCTACGAACAACACGAGCAAGCCAGTCAGGACATTGCGCGCGAAACCCTAGCGCCGATGGGACTTGAGGAAACAGAAATCAACGCCATCTGTCAGCTCATCGAAGCCACCATCTTGTTTCGACCGCCCAGCAACTTACTGGAGCAAATCATCAAAGATGCCGATCTCAACAATGTGGGAAGCGAAGCCTTCCAGGCCAGTAGCAACAAACTGCGGCACGAATGGAAGGTATTTCTCAAGGAGGAATACGACGAAGAGGGCTGGGCAAAGAATACCCTCCAATTTTTACAAGAGCACCAATTCTATACCCCTGTTGCGCAAGACAAATTTGGTCAACACAAAAAGCGCAACCTGAAAAAGCTCGAAAAGCAGCTCAAAAAAATCATGAAAGCAAAAGAGAAAGAGGCCAAGAAAAAGGAAGGTGGGCCCATTACCAACAGCCGTACCGCCCAGATGATGTTCAAGACGTCTTTGAGAAACCACATCGATCTGACCAACATTGCCGACAACAAGGCCAACATGATGCTGAGCATCAACGCCATCGTCATCTCCATCACCATGCCGCTGCTGGCCTCCAACATCGAGGGCAATGCCTTTTTGCTGATCCCCACCAGCATCCTGCTGATCACCAGCGTACTGTCCATCATCTACGCCACCCTGGCCACCCGCCCCATTCGAATGAACGGCATGACCAATCTGGAAAATGTCCGACAAGGAAAAAGCAATCTGTTCTTCTTTGGAAATTTTTTCAAAATGAGCAACGACAGCTACCACCAAGGCATTCAGGAAGTCGTCGAAAACAACGACTTGCTGGAACACACCATCGTCAATGATCTATTTTTTCTGGGAAAAGCACTGGGCGAGAAATACAACCAATTGCGCATTTGCTACAGCGTCTTTATGGTCGGCATTACCCTGACCGTCATCGCTTTTGCAGTGAGCTTTTTCTATGCACAAAGTCTGTAAAAATCTAGCGATCGCAATCTCTAGGAGGGGAGACGAAAATTCCAAATTGTAAAAAAGGACCGGAAGAAGGATTGGCAGTGACCACATTGCGTTGCCTGACGGGCGTGATTTGATCGAATCGACTGGTCAAATTGCGCGCATAGCCCCCTCGCACTTCACACCACACCCAATTGGACAATTGCTGCTTGAACTCGGCTGCCAACTGAATCTCTGCACTCCGCATGTGGTAGATGTTTTGCGTCGCAGCACTGCCCTCCAACACATCGATGGAATAGGACCGACTGTTGAACTGAGCACCAAAAAGGACCATGTTTTTGCGAGAGATGTTGTAGCGCATGTCGATCTTGACCGGAAGGACAGATTCAAGTCCCCAGCGATCATTGAAGGTTTTGTTGTACATGAGAAAAGGATACAATGCCGTGCGGCGAAACCCTTTGCTGAACATGGCTCCAAATCCCCATTCGGTATCCGCCCGCTTTTTGTAGCCCACCAATACGGCCCCCCGGTAAATGGCGTAGCGATTTTCGAAGCTGATCAAGTTGTCGTAATCGCCATTGTAAGAAGCCTCTAGTTTGAGGGTGGCGTAGTAGCGGCTGTTGATGGATTTGAGGAAGTAGGCAGCAATCCGAGAAGTTTTCAAAGACACATCGTTGATGCTGGTGAAAATCTCTGTCGGTCGCCCCTCGATCTGGCTGAATTCGTACTCCTCCCTCATGTGCGCCCCACCGATCAAGAATTTGAACCCATCCTTGTTGATGATCGGAATTTTGAGCTTGAAGTTGAGGCGGTCGTTGATCCCGGCCCGGCTCTTGGCAGAGGTTTCTTCTGAATTGGTGGTAAAGTCGAATTGTGGACGAGCAAAGTAAGAGATGAGCAGGCCTTTTCCCGGCGATTTGTTGGTCACACCTGGCTTGCAAAAACTTTCAGCCATGGGTGTGAGGACCAATTCCTGGGCCAGGAGGGAAGTAGACAAGGACAATCCTACAATCAGCAAGGCGACAACTCTCATACTTGTGGGTTTAAACAGGTTTTTCGATGAATGCAAAGGTGTAAATCTACTTTTATCCGATGTGATTTTAAAGATAAGGAAATTGATGCGTTTCTACTGCTGGAGAATTGTCAAGACAGATATTACAACGACCCTTTTCTTTCATTTGTTTTTGGAGGAACCACAAAAACAGCTCCAATCAACGGAAATGCATTCATTTTCTGACAACTCGCCGGCTTCTCTCCACAGGCCCCTTCTCTCCTCCCCTTTTCCACCAGCCTGGACTTTGTAGACGAATGCAATTCCCAATTGGTAACAAAATTTGAGCTGTCAGTCGTGATTTTGGTGGGCAAACCGTCACATTCAGTTGCCACCACCCTGCTTGGTGACAGTAATTCGCAGGGCCTTCATCCCGTGTACGCCTTGCATGTCTGACAAGGTCAAATCTTCCACTTCTCCACTGATCAAGCCCTTTCGACGCAGGAACTCGATGTAGCCCAAATACTCCTCCTGATCACTTTCCTGTGCATAGGCGATGGCCACTTTTCCACTTGTCGTCAGTCGTTCATCGGTCCCCTTGATGAGGGCCTTGTCGATGCGTTTTTTCATGATGGCGTAGCGGATGTTGAGGGCACCGTCTACGTCAAATTGTTTTTCATCCATCCGAAAGCGAATCGTCAGTGGGGTACTTTGGACCAAAATGAGTTGGGCAGTTGTCATCTGGACTGGCAAGTCCGGGCAAAGTCGCTGCAGTTTTTGGGTGAGCTTGCACATGGTGATGAGCTGCCAGAGGCGCAGGTTGCGCAGGTGGGAATAATCAAAATGTCCCTCCCGGAGCAGGGATTGTCCTACGAGGATGTCGTACTGAATGCCGTCCGTGCGGTATTTTTCAAAGTAGTGGGGAATCATCCCCTGTGTGATTTTCTCTTGCTCTTCCAAATAATCGGAAACCAGCTCATTGATCATGTCGACACTGTATTCATAGTCGCGGCGCTGCTGATAGATGACGCCTGCCACAGAGTCGAGCTTGTCAAAATAGGCTTCGATGGCCTCGTTCAGGGCGGGATGATCCCCTTGCAGTTGACGCAAAAAAGGATGGATGTCTTTTCGCAAAAAGGCCGTCACCCGAAACTCGTCATTGGGACTGATCCCCTTTCGGAAACTGGCCAACTCCATTTCGAGTCGCATCATGTATTGATCGAGCAGGGGAAACTGAATCTGTCCTCGGTAGTGTTCAAACAGTTGTCGGATCAGGCGCAAATTGTCCATCAAATCCTTTTGGGTCGCCGTGTTGCGCACCCGCGTAGAGCCCACAATGTCCGCCTGCCCAAAGAGTGGATACACGTCCTCGAAGATGATGGGCTCTGGACTGACTTTGCCTTCCTGATGCTCCAGTTTTTCCAGGTAATTGAAGGCCTTTTCCACAAATTTCCATTCGACACTCGGGTGGAGCGACGTATATTTTTCCCGGATGATGGTCTCGATCATTCCATCGATCTCTTCCCGGCTCCGCTTCATGGCCAAGCGAAACAAGGGCTGAATCTCTTCCAATTTCAAGGCCCGGAAACTGTTCAGGTCGTAGGGGTTGGGGGAGGCCAACTCCAGCATTCCAATGACATCGTCTTTTTTGTCCAACAAGGGTACCAACATGATGCTTCGAATCCCTTTGTGGAGCAAGAATACTTCCAGTGGACTGGCATCTGTAGCCTTTTGCAAGTCCTCCACGATCAATTCCTTGCGCGCCCGGCAGGCCTGCTCATAAATGGACCCACTGAAAGAGTCACTGAGCAAATCATCCACCTTGTCAGCCAGCAAACTGTGCCGGATCTTGTAGCGATGGGCTGAGTTGGATCGCAGGGGAAAGTCGATGGCGGTGAGTCCCAATTGCAGTTGTGGCAGGTTGAAAATGGCCCGCAAGTGCCGTTGCAAGACCTGGACATTGGCCTGGGTCATCACCGCATTTTTTTCCAACAATCGGTAGCGAAGGCGAGAAAGAGACTCCACCTCTGTCACGTCGATCAAATTGATGGTGACCAAGCCGTGAAACTCAAAGTTCTCTGGTGGGATGTGCTCCAACCACAAATTCCTGTCATGGGGTCGACTGATGAGCAGGTTGATGGTTTCCTGGCTGATGGCTTTGAGCGGCTTGAGCTTTTTGATCTCTACAAACTCGTTGTTGACCACTCCTTTGAAGTGCGTCTCCAAGTCGCTGTCATCCAGCTTGATGCTGAAAATGAAAGGCCGCTCGATGCGGATGTTTTGACCGTAGAACGTATTGAGCACCATGGCACAACTTCGGACGACCAAGATATTGCGGGCAAAATCTGGATCACTGTTGATGCGCACGCTGACCGATTCCTGTTCGAGGGCTTTGCGCATGGTGGGTGTCTGGTAAAACCCGATGAGGCTAAAGGGTTTGCCCACCTGCATCATGAGGTTTTCGCGATAGGCAGTCGGCAAGACTCCTGCCAGGATGAGCTCCACAAACTTGCGGTGTTGGATGAGCAGTTCGTAATCGTCGATGGGCGTCAAAAACTCTAGGCAATCGTCCAGCTTTCGCACGATCTCTCGGGCCATCAATCGCTCGCCCTGGTCTGGGCTGTTGACGCGAGCTTTCCAGAAATTGATCAGGGGCACGAAGCTCAAGCGAGAATTCATGGGCAGGTCCTCCAATCCCGAACCATTCAGGAATGCGTCAAGTCCCATTCTCTTCTCTCTTTTCGTCGAACCGTCTGTCTGCTGATTTGTGAACTGCTTCATGTGGCGGAGGATGGCCGTCTTTGTGAGCTGCAAAGATACGCTTTTTATGCATCCCTCTGATGGCCGGGCGGTAGATTTGAAAAATTAATGTGCGAGGGGAGAGAGAGCAGTTGCTTTGGGAAGAGAGAGTAGATTCGGACCGTGTCAAAAGCTGAAAAACAGCACAAAAGAGACAAAATTTAACAAATCATATAATTTATCATAAATGAAAAACAATCAGTGTATCATACTGATCTACAAGGTCCATCCCATGTAAAATAAAAAAATGTAAAACTTTAACACTTTTATTTATGGAATTTGGGGGGGTGCCGTGTCCTATTACCGCACCAGATCGACTTTCCGGGCTGCGCAGGCGGGAAGGCCGACGATCAACTGGGCATCCATTGTGAGCACATCCGCTCAGGTTTGGGTTGGCGGAGCCATGCTGAGGTGTGGCTGCAACAAGGGGCAGGCTTTTGGGGCTTGCCAAAGTGGGTGGGCCCACCCATTTTACCCCCCCTCCATCTTCTTCTCAACGCCCACCAATAACACTTCACTTACAAACTACTCCTCCCAACACTCCTCTCCCTAAAACCCAAATCCTATCCCCACCGTAAACCGCTGGTCTTCCTCACTGATGAACAAATTGGTCGAAATGACAATGAAATCAATCGGTGCAATCCAAATCCCTCCACCATATGAGCTGTGCCAATTATCGCCCTCTTCTCCATCCAACCACACCCTGCCATAATCGAATCCCCCCAACACCCCAAGGGAAAATGGCAACACACTATTGTCTATGTTGAACAGCTTCAGCCGCAAATCTGTATTGTGGAAAAAGCTGCTGCCACCATAAAATCGCTCGCCCCGAAAACCACGCATGTTGGTGCGACCTCCCAACACATGGGCTTGGTGAAAGGGGAAATCCCCAAAGTTGTGCCCCCCTCCTATCCGGGTGGCCAACACGATGCGGTCCTTGGGCGTAAAACTCTGGTAAATGGTCAGGCTTCCCTGCAGACGGGCAAAACTGATGTCACTATCCGCCAAGTCTGTCTTCCATTCAATCCCCGACAAGAAGCTGATGCCGCGAGTGGTCATTTGCAAATTGTCCAGGTTTTCGTAGTTGAAGCGCACATCCACCCCACCGTAGTTGCGACTTTCAAAGACCTGATCAGGCAAGTTGGCCGCATCCGAGACAATGAAGCGATCATCGGTATCTTCTACCTTGATGCGCTCCAAAACCGGCCCAATGATGAAGCTCCCACTCCCCGCTGCAATGCGCTTTTTGAAAGACGGATTGAGGCGATACAAGCTCTTGCGGACCCGATAAAAGTTGATCGACCGTTCCTCGTCTCGCATGCTCTCATTGCCAAGTCCAAAGAAGTTGACAACATATTGTGGAGCCTGCAACTGCACATCCAACAAGAAATCCCACTTGCCAAAGGTCTCCAAATAATCTCCCAGATAGGCGATGTTGTAGGCGCCCGTTGCAAAGGCAAATTGACCGTTGAGCTGGTGAATCTGACCGTAAGGCGATTTCTTGAATTTGTAGTTGATGAAGGTCATATTGGTCCCCAAAAACAGGCCGTCATCGGGGTTGAATCCAAGGATGGGAAAGGGCATCACAAAGTCGTATTCGTAGTGATAGTCCTTGCGGTTGTAGATGTTTAGCTCCCGGTTGTTGGATCGTCGGTCGCGACCTTCTTGTCCCAAGTCGAGCTCATTGCCTTTGTCCATGCTGTCGTACACCCAGGTTTTCTTGCTCCCGCCAGAGACCTTGGATCGATCCACCACCTCATCGTCATCCAAGCCTCCGATGATGCGCACCAGTATGCCTTTGTCCACCGACCCACTGATTTCGAAGTAGTCGTCGTCATTCATTCCAAAAAGGGCCACATCCTTGGTCTCTGCAGTCAAGAAGGTCCGATCGTAGTAAAGCGATTTCTTTTCCCGCTTCTTATTGGTCTCGTAAATCCGCACGCGCATCTTGTTGTCATCCAGGCGCTCGATCAGAAAATAATCTCGGTCATTGGTACCGGCCACATGCACCTCTCGGGCCAGCAATTCATAGTGGGCACGGGCAATGTCTAGCAGATTGTCACGGCGGTACTTGACAATTTCTTGCAGTCGCTTGCTCTGCTCCCGAGCTGGTTCCGGCCAAACGGCAAAGGCCTTTTCCACGACTTCATCCGTCAGTTTTTCTTGAATGGCGCGGACCTCCTTTGCCCAATCTTCCCACTCCATGGCATTCATAAAGGTCTTGTCAAACTGGCGGGCATTGTAGTTGGCCCATTTGGCATTGCCGGGATCCTCTCGGTATTCTTTGAGTTGTTTGAGAAACGGCAGGGTCAAGCGTGCGACTCCGGTAAACAGGCCGTCGTATTTGGAAAAGGGCTGGTCTCGATCGCGGGGGATGGGTCGGTAGGTTTTGATATCACCGTCCTTGAAAACAGCCCAGCGCCACTGGTCGTCATGCCGATCCCAATCACCAATGACCATGTCAAACAAACGGGATTTAACCACCCAATTTTGATCAATTCGGTGATTGTGGTTCTTGGCCAGCTTTTCGGTCACATCCGGGGTGCTGATGAATTTTTCTGGCTGTCCAAAGCTCGTCCTGTCTTCCCAACCGTCTGACGGACGCTCCTCCAACAGGTACACCCCACCGCCAAAGATGTCGTTGTACACTCCCAATGCTGGTTGCTTGGCCATGTAATAAAGGCGAGGATTGGTGTGGTATACGTTCACCGCATCGGCCATGACCGGGACAGCCAGTGCCGCAAAGGGGTGGGTTGACAAAAAGTTGTCTTCCACAATGGACTGGGCTGCCGTGATTTTGTTGAAGGGATATGGGATGAATCGCGAAGCATCTTTGGTCATGGAGCGCAGCGACCACTGGCGCCCTTTGGCATCCTTGAGGCGGAGCGAGTTGGTTTGGTTTCCACCACCGCGTTTGACCGGAGTCATGCCCCCCTCGTGGGTTGCCAAATCAAGCACTTCAAATCGATAGTCTGGCAAGTACAAATCTCGGTAGTGAGCACCCAGCAATACATTGTGTACCCCTCCCTTTTTGTCAACCTTGGTGGTCAATACCTTGCTCATTTTCTCAGTTTGCTTTTGCTCATATTCGGGAAAATCAGTCGGGGCACTGTATTCCAAACTCTTCAAGGCTCCCCTGATTTTTTTGCGATAGACCAACTTGCCATCCACATTCTCCTCGTCGGTTGTCCAAAATTCTACCCAGGCAGAACCGTCTTTGTAAAACTTCAGCTGCGAAAAGCCTGGATGGCCATAGGCGAAGTGGGCACCATTGCCCAGGCGCGTCGGACTCTTTTTGGAACCCGAACCGCTCACGACAAATGCCTGGTTGTCGTTTTCGAAGTACTGCAAACTGTGTTCGTGGCCAGAGGCAAAGATGAAATTTCCATTTTTCTTGGCAGCAGCCATGATGGTTTCTTTCATGTCTTTGTAGGACTGATGGGCAACGTCCTGACGAGAGCCAACCACTCCTCGAAGAAAAGAGACCGCTGATCCCACCACCGGAAGAGGCACAAACAGGTTGTCATTGAGGTCGGTGAGGGGAAACAAATGCTGCTTGGGGGTAAAGTTGCCACCGTGGGTGCCATTGGTATACAGAGGGTGGTGCATGGCGATGATGACATTCTTGTTCCGGTTTTTCCGCACCAATTCTTCAAAGATGAAGGAAAACACCTTGCGACTCTTGGCCTCGCAACCATCGTTGATTTCCGGCTCCTTGTCCCAATCTGCCAACCACCACTGGGAATCGATGACCACAACGACCAAGTTGGGCCCCAATTCTACGATTTCCGGTCCACTGCACCCTCGATCTGGCAAAAAGTAGTTTTCCCAGTCGTCTTCCTCCTCGATTCCTTTGTTGAGGTGTTTTTCAATGTACTTTTCTTGCCGCCGCAGGCCCTTCAATCCATACCGCCGCCAGTCGTGGTTGCCAGGGATGAAGATGGGACGGCCACTAAAATTGTCCAGGATCTGCAACTGGGCATCCAAGCGGTGTTCGCCGAGCTTGCGGTCTTTGCGCTCGCTTTTGGGGGGCAGGCCATCTGGATAAATGTTGTCTCCCAGGAAAATGACAGCACTGTTTTTGCCTGCCTTGTCGAGTTTGCGTTTGAGCAGGATCAAGGGAGGAGCCATTTCCCCTTCCGGAGAGTTGCCAGCATCGCCAATTAGAAAAACGGTGTGTTCCAATTCTTCTTCTGGAGCAGTTTGGATGGATGGCCAATTTTTTTCCTCAGAGAGGACATTGAGTCTGTAATTGGCGCAAGAAGACAGTCCAATCAGGATCACGCACAGTAGTAGATGGGGTATTTTTTGCATATGCCTCGTTTGTTTTGCCATGCCAATCAAGCCCCACCAACCATCTCAGCTGCATTCTACTCGATCGGCCCGCCATTGATTTTTACAGAAGAAAAGGACTTTACAGAATCCTCTGTCTGTCCAAAAAGTGGGAAAATATAGGCAAAACAGAATTGGTTTGAGAATTTTATCGCCAGAAAGTTGGACTACGATCTCCCAGGCCCTACTGGATGAAATTTTCTGGCATTTGAGATTCTGTTTTGGCCAGGATACTGGTAAAAGAGAAAAATAGTCCTTAATTTTGTGGCAACTTGCATAGGCAAGCAAATAGAAATACTAAAAATTACGATACATATGGCAGCTCACGAAGAAATTGTGTCCAGCAAATCGGACCGCCGCACATACTGGCTCATCACCCTTGTCTCCACTGTCATTTGTGGATGGTTCCTCATCTACTGGTCGGAGTGGTTTTGGGTAGTTTTACCATTTGTTGGCACCTTCTTGGTAAAAGCGATGGACAGAATGTAGGGAAAAAACTCCCGTTCTACCACAGCATTGGAAAGGCCTTCCGTGTACTTTGTCAACTCACCTTGACAGCAAACACGCGGAAGGCCTTTCGCATATTGTGACATTTATATTTGACTTGATGTAAGCCAGAAACAGATTTTTTCCTTCACAAAATGGCGCATTGCTTTTGTGAACGACAAGCGTTTAGGGAGAACACATGTAGATTGAATGTTCTCCGCCAAAAGTTCCAGTACAGTGGTATAGATGTTTGTTGTATAGTTTACTTGAAGGTCAATCCAGCAATTTCCGAATGCTTACGACATTTCCTTTCTTCTGGATTTTCTTTTTGATTTTCTTGTCTCGCTTCTCTAAGCTGTTAACGGTTACGGGTTTCATAGTATGCCTTTTGTATTAAAATTCTCTCGATATTTGTGACATAACAAATGTACCGAAAGTATTGCAAAAAAACGAAATACTTGGGCACACATATAGAAGATTTTGCATATACGGTGTATGACCCTCACAAATTTGGGGCTGACCTGCACAAAAAAGGTGGTAAACGCCCACGGCCTACTTGCTCAATCTGTCGTCAAAAGCTCTTGGATGGACACGACCACCGCCCGAACACCTGTCTTGAGGGTCGGTTCTGCTTGGGGGGCAAATTTATTGGAATGCAGTGAAGGCAGCCGGATGTTCTTTGCTGCAGCTGCCGCAATTTTCTCTTCCTTTACAGCCCCCAATCGCAACATCAAGATGGGAATGTTGTCATCTGTCAGCCCGTATCGCCCAAAGTCTTCTCCTCCCATCACGGAAGCTTGCTCAATGACCTGTTCCTCGCCCATTTTTTGTGCCAATGCCCCGGCAATGCGAGCTGTCAGAGCAGGATCATTGTACAACGCAGGGGTAAATTCTGGTCGCACCGTCAATTTGGGCATCAACTCCTCGGGTACCCCCGCACTCTCGGCCACCCCGGCAATGGTCCGCCCAATGCGCTCGATCAAAGCATCCCGCACCTCCTTGCTGTAAGAACGCAGGGTCAATTCCATCTTGACTTCATCGGGAATGACATTTCCCTTGGTCCCTCCATGAATGGCTCCCACCGTAATCACTGCAGGCTCCAAGGGACTCACTTCCCGGCTGACAATCGTTTGCAAGGCCATGATGATGCGCGCAGCAATGACCACCGGGTCGATGGTCGTATGCGGATAGGCCCCATGTCCGCCTTTACCATACACCTCAATGTCGACCATATCTACATTGGCCATCATGAAGCCAGCCTTGTATCCGACCGTTCCCGCTGCCATGGTGGAACTCACGTGCAAAGCCAAAGCATAGTCTGGTTTGGGAAAACGCTCGAAAAGGCCATCCGCCAACATTGCCTTGGCCCCACCACTCCGCTCTTCTGCAGGCTGTGCGATGAAAACCAGGGTTCCCTTCCACTGCGCCCGCAAGGCAGCCAATTGCTCGGCAGCGCCCAACCACACGGCCATGTGCATGTCGTGACCACAAGCATGCATGACGCCCACTTCTTTGCCTGCCTCATCTTTGGCCACCACCTTGCTCGCATAAGACAAACCTGTTTCTTCCACAATCGGCAAGGCATCTGTATCGGTGCGGTACATGACAACCGGGCCTTCCCCATTGCGCAGTACCCCCACCACTCCGTACCCACCAATTCCCTCGGTAACTTCATATCCAATCCGGCGCATTTCCTTGGCCAGATACGCACTGGTTTCTTTTTCGTAAAAGGACAATTCGGGATGAGCATGCAAATGCTGGTAGGTTTCCAACAGTCGCTTGAAGTCTACCTGGGCCATCAGAGCACATTGGCAAGACAAGAGCATCAGGAGGGCAAAAATGGTTCTGTGCATCATACAATTGGGTATTTTAAAGGGGCAAATATGTCAGATCCTAACAAATGTATCCTAAAAGTAAAATTTGTTTCCGAACAAACAGATGATAGGCTGTACTTTGAGTACATCTTGCAAATATCCATCATCATACCAGTCCTCAATGAGGAAGATTCGCTTGGCCAGCAATTGGACTGGCTCTACAGTTGGGGGGAAAAAGCAGAGATCATTTTGGCTGATGGGGGAAGCACCGATGGCAGCAGCCAGGTGGTGGCAGCATTCAAAGAAGCCCGCTGGCTGGACTGCCCGCAGAGGGGCCGGGCCTTTCAAATGAATCATGCGGCCCGACTGGCCAAGGGAGATGTCTTGTTTTTTCTCCATGCCGATACCCGTCCGCCTGCTCAAACCCTGTCCTACATTCGCCAAAGCCTGGCAGATTCGGAAGTCTTTGCGGGAAGTTTTCGCATTCGTTTCGACCATCCCCATTGGTTTTATCGCTTTTGCGCCAGTCTGTCGAAGCTCAATTACAGCTTTAGCACCTATGGCGATCAGGGACTTTTCGTCCGAAAGAAAGATTTCATGGAGATCGGTGGCTTTCAGGAAATTCCTTTTTTGGAAGATGTAGAGATTCAGTACCGACTTCGCAAACGCGGTCGCTTTCAAAAACTGCCCTACGACATGTACACCAGTGTCCGCCGC
The DNA here is from genome assembly GCA_039821145.1 of Bacteroidota bacterium. Taxonomy (GTDB): domain Bacteria; phylum Bacteroidota; class Bacteroidia; order Chitinophagales; family Saprospiraceae; genus JBCCSZ01. The sequence continues at coordinate 14,065 of JBCBOS010000016.1, forward strand.
TTTGAGGCCAAGGGAAAGTATCGCCAAGCAACCCTCAATTTGTTGTTGCTGCTGGCTTATTTGCTGGGCTTTTCTCCCAAACGGCTCAAAAAATGGTATCCAGACTCTTGATCTACCAGCAGATGTCCGACAGATTCTCCTCCCCTTCCCAAGTCACTTTTGTGCAAAAAAGAAAGACCTTTCGTGTATTAGAGTGAATTCTAGCCATCAATAATATCATCTTTTTTACTATTTTTACCAGCCTTGCACGGTCGCTAACTTCAATGAAACGGATTTTTTTTGAAAAAAAGCATTGCTCCATAGAGCAAAGCCTGGTTTGCGGTGTTACTAATTGAAAATCATCGAATCTTGCTAAATAGGAACAAGACATCATCTCTCTTCTAGGTGGTTTTCGGTGATTGATTGGCCACCTCGCTAACTTCATTAAACTGGTAGTATAATCGCACAAACTTGCGCGCTAGCGCTTGTATTAGGGAACCATGCAAACAATCAAATCCGTCAAAAATCTAAATACCTTATCAATGACAAGCTGACGAGATGGAATTAGACGAACATCTTTACGAATCTTTCCGCAACTACTTAACAGGGGCTTTATCCAAAGAGGAACAGGCAGCTTTCGAAGAACGCCTGGAAACGGATGAGGATTTTGCCCAACTGTTTGAAGAAGAAAAACAATTTACTGAAACACTGCAAAGTGTCCTATTCAGTGAAGAGTTCATGGCTTCTGCCGATCATTCTGTAGAAGTCCCAAAGGAAGCCCCCACCAATCCAAGAGCAGAAGCCTCCGCTGACTCCCCCTTTCAATGGGTGCTGGCCGCAGCTGTGCTGGCATTGCTGTGCATACTGGCTCTCTGGAATTACGGAACCGGGGGCAATACCATGAAAATAGGAACGGCCATTGCCAAAAGCCAACAGCTCTCTTCGCCCGACAGGCAACCAAGACAGGAGCCCATCATCAGCCAAACCCTGATGGTCCAACAACTCCACGACATGCCGTCCCAAGCTGGTGCCCTGGACAGCATTCAAATTCGAATATTCAGGAGTGAGAAATCGCAATCTTTGTACTGCCAAAGAGAAATGCGGTTGCTGGAATTGTATCTAACAGATGACTTGCGGGAACATCTTCAAGGACTGACCATCAAGCAATTGGATACCGAAAGTTTTCCCAACACATTTGTTCAACTCAACGATACCTACTATCCTTTTCAGCCTTCCAGAGAAGAACAGCCATTGGAATCGGAAAAGCGATCAGAGGTCTTGCAACGGTTGGACAATCGCTCGGCTGAAAACAGATGAGATCACAGTTGGCCGCTTTGAAAGCCACCGAATAAGTTGAGCTGTTGCTGACGAGGCTTCCTCCGCCTTTTTTCATACAGACTGCGCTGATCTCTACCGTCGAAGGTCGTCCGACCACCCAACAGATTGCTCTGTGCCCATTCTTCCTCGATCAGGTCGTCGAACTTGTCATTGGGGACAAAATCTTTTTCCAAGCGGCGGGCCGTATTGTGCAAGCTTTTGATCGCCCGCTGCTTGTCGGAATGCCCAATCTTGGCCCGACTGACGGCATGTCGAAGGGTGTGGATGGTTTCATCGTATACCTTGGTGGGTACGGGAAAGGGGTGACCATCCTTGCCACCGTGGGCAAAAGAGTAACGGGCTGGATCTTCAAAACGAGAGGGAGTGCCATAGATGACTTCACTCACCAACGTCAGGGATTGCAAAGTCCGGGGGCCAAGTCCCTTGAGCAACAAAAGATTCTCGAACTCGTGCAGATCCCGGTTGTTGGCCGCGGCAATGACTGAGCCCAATCGCTTCTTGTCGACGTCCTTGGCTTTGACATCGTGATGGGCAGGCATGCGAATCTGCCGAATCTCCTTTCCAATTCTGGTGGGATGTTCCTGCACGACTTTCAAGATCCCTTGCCGGGTATTCTCCGCAGTCGAAGTGGTCAAGTTCAACAGCAAGCCCTGATTGCGGCCACAGACAGCAGAATGAGGATCATCCAGAAAGGACTCGAAATGACGGGAATGCCAGTGATAGCGACGGGCATAGCCATTGTGCTGGTTGAGACCTTGTTGTACCACCACCCATTCGCCCTCTTTGGTCAGGATGAAGGAATGCAAATAAATGTTGAACCCGTCTTGCAAAGCGGTATTGTCTACCTTGGCCACCAAACGGCTGTTCTTGGCCAGCGCCATGCCATCCAAGCCCGTCTTCATCCCCACTTCCATCAATTCCCGAGGCGTTTTGAGCGAATGCTTGCCCCGGCCTCCACAAACGTACAAGCCCAACTGATGAGAAATGGGATTGATGGCCCGCTTCAAAGCACCAACCACTGAGGTCGTGATGCCAGATGAATGCCAGTCCATCCCCAATACAGCTCCAAACGACTGGAACCAAAGAGGATCACTCAGTCGCTCCAACAACTCCTTTTGTCCATACTCGATGACAATGGCCTCCACGATGGCACGGCCCAACTTGCTCATCCGAGTGGCCAGCCAGGCGGGGACTTTTCCGTGGTGCAAGGGCAAATCGGCATGTCTCATCATCTGCTGCGGTTTCAATTTTGCCAACAAGATACGACAATCAAAAATAAAACACAATTTATTTCAACTTTCAAAACAAAACACATTCCGTTTATTTCTCTTTTTATCAGCTCTTTGCCAAGAAACCGACACTGCAAATACGACACAGGGCGCATATTGGTCCGTCTTGCCAAAACTGGCCAAAGATTTGCTGCTTTCTCCATATGAAAAAGTTACTTCTATTTTGTTGTCTGTGTACTGCCTGGAGCTTTCTACAGGCCCAAGACCAAGGGATGGCAAGCCCATCTACAGCCTTAACCCAAGCGGGTGAAGACCCAGAAGATGAGACGGATGAGGGCTATGATGAAAGATCCATCCGCAAACAGTTTTACCTACACTGCAACATGTTGGAAAGTGCGATTGCCGAGGGAGACATGCAACTGTTTGCCACCTCCAACGATCGCTTGCAAAGTCTCATGCAGGAAGTCATCTCTCAGGGGGAAAAACAGCAGATGGCGGTAAAAAGTGAGATGGAACGCGCCCACCCAGGAAGTACCACCTCTCCACAGAAAGTCGTCCAGAAGGCTCGGAGTGGTGCAGCACCCAGGGCCAAACGGGCCAAAATTGGACAGGAAGAAATGCAGTATTTGACCCAAAACCGAAAGCAACTGTTCGAGAAAGAAGAAATCCTGACTCAACAACGCCAATGGATGGAGTCGTCTCGTTCCAAACGCATTTCAGGCAAAAACATCCAGAGCCAGCAGACGGAGGACTTGAAGAAGATCTATCAGGAGTTTCGCGACAGCTTGTAAACCAGCGGGTAGAACATTCATTAAACCTTTGTGGCATTCTACAGTCAAAGACTTGAATCAAGACCTGAGATGTCATGAAAGCTAGTGTACTTTTGAGCCTGGGAATCCTGTTCTTTTTGTTGCCGTGGACACATCAGCCCGCGCAGACAACAGCCAATCCTGTCGTCCAAACACCTTCGCCTGTGGCCAGCCCTTTGCCCCAGCTGGATTCCCTGCGCATCTTTCCCAATCCAAGCATCCGCCAGCTTACCATCGACGGACTTCCCCAGCAAAGCACTGTCTCCATCCGACTGTACAACGTACTTGGCCGACTGCTGTGGGAAGGACAAAGCACCTACCAAAGCGCCTATCAACTCGACCTTCAAGCCTTTCCCAGGGGAGCCTACCTCTTGCAAATCCAAAATGGTCAACACATTCAGACCCGCAAGATTGTCAAGGCACAACTCGTCGCCTGAAGAAGCCAGCCTCATCACAATGGCATTTTTCGCTTCGTATTGGTCCAAAACCAGCTCTTCAAAATCCCCAATTACCCATTCTACAAAACTTACTTTTGGTGTTCTTTTAGGAACGAGGATTTTGGGCCTTGCGGGTGATGTAGTATATTGAATCGGTTTTCTTACAAGCATCAACTTTATTGGACAGCATATTTGCAAAAGATGGTAAACCCATCAAGCGATACACCCTACAAGTGACGTTGGTGGCCGCTTACCATCACTCTACTCATGTGACAACATACAGAGGCATTGGGGACAATGAAATGAAGAGCGCAATGATTTCTCCCCAAAACACAAGCCTCCACATATCTGGATCTTCACGCACAACTTCATGGTACATATCTGTTGCAAGCAACTCCCTTGCCATGGGGCTATCGAAGATTTTCAATAAATTAGCAAAATATTACTCGTTCACAAACAATAATTACACAGTATGCCGATCCTCCTAACCCAAGCTACGAACTACGCAAAAAGAACCGCCATCATCTCCGATGGACAAACGTACACCTATCAGCAACTACTCGATGCAGCCTATGCTGTCAGTACCGCTTTGTTGGAAGGCAAATCCGACCTGGAAGAAGCACGTGTCGCCTTCTTGGTAGACCCCGGATTTTCCTACACCTCCATCCAGTGGGGCATCTGGCAGGCCGGTGGCATTGCCGTCCCGCTCTGCAATGCCCATCCCCTGCCCGCCTTGCGGTACGTGCTGGAAGACAGCCAGGCAAGCCACCTCATTGTCAGCCCCATGCATCGGGAACTGTTGTCGTCACTGGCTGAAGAACTCCAGATCAAGCTATTGATCAGTGACCAACTCCCCCCCTCTGGCCAAGGCCCTCTGCCCGATCTCCCCCCCGAGCGCAGGGCGATGATCCTCTACACCAGTGGCACCACCAGCAAGCCCAAAGGGGTGGTCACCACCCATGCCAACATAGAAGCTCAAATCAAATCCTTGGTCAAAGCATGGAGCTGGCGCAAAACCGATCACATCCTTTGTGTCCTCCCCCTGCACCATGTTCATGGCATCATCAACGTGATGAGCTGTGCCTTGTGGAGCGGCGCTTGTTGCGAGTTTTTGCCAAAATTCGACGCCCGAAAGGTATTGACAATTTTCAAGCAGGGAAACGTCAATGTGTTCATGGCAGTCCCAACCATTTACTACAAACTCATCCAAGAATGGGACGCCCTGGCGGGCATTGACCAGTCGGAACTCTACCCCAAACTCATCAAGTTTCGCCTGATGGTCTCTGGCTCTGCAGCCCTGCCTGTACAAGTGATGAAGCGATGGCGCCAAATTACCAGCCAGGACCTGCTGGAAAGATATGGCATGACAGAAATCGGCATGGCCCTCAGCAACCCTTACAAAGGAGAACGCCGTCCCGGCCACGTGGGCAAAGCCCTGCCTTACGTGCGGGTGCGCCTGGTCGACGATGAAGGCAAAGTCATCAAAGACGAACAGCAACAGGGAGAAATCCAGGTGAAAGGGCCGACCGTCTTCCTCGAATACTGGAACAAACCCGAGGCCACCCAAGAGTCCTTCACCGAAGATGGCTGGTTCCGGACAGGCGACATTGCCCTGCGAAATGAGGACAGCTACCGGATTTTGGGCCGCAAATCGGTGGACATCATCAAATCCGGAGGTTACAAGGTATCAGCACTCGAAATAGAGGAAGTCCTTCGCCGACATCCCGACATCAAAGATTGTGCAGTGGTCGGTCTGCCCGATGGCCAATGGGGAGAAATCATTGCCTGCAGCATTGTTCCAGTCAAAAAAGAATTGGATCCATTGTACCTCAACATTTGGCTTCGCGAGTACCTGCCCGGCTACAAAATCCCGAGGGAATACATCTTTCAAGACGACCTGCCCCGCAATACCCTAGGAAAGGTGACCAAGAATGAATTGAAAAAGTTGTTCATCGCACTGCTGCTTTGCATTCTGGCCATCGGATGCCAATCTGATCCCGGTGCCACCAAAGCCTCCTCTGCTCCCCAGACACCACCTACCACCAGCAATCTGGTTGAAGAAAAACCAGCCAGCCCACCAGCAGCTGTCCAAAAGTCCAAATCCCCCGAACAGCCTCCGGCCAGCAACATCCTGCGAGGGGAATATGTGTACTATGCAGATGCAGGAATCTTTGTTGACTGTCGCGATGGTCAGAAATACCCCGTGGCGGCAGAGGCAGGCAATGCCAGCATGGAAAAAGGCTACCTGGAGGCCCGCCAAACGGACATGGAGCGCATCTATGTGGAAGTGGAGGGCAAGTTGGAAGCGCGACCGGCAGGCTCAAAGGGCCGAGTTCACTTGATCGTCGAGAAGTTGAGGGGCTTTGACAGGGATCGGACATGCGAGCAATGAAAAACTCCCCGGCCTGAAGCTAGTGACAAGCCGGGGAAGTCATTACGCAAAAAATGTATAGCGGGTACTGTTGTAGTTTTCATAGGAGCGTTCTCGCTCTGAGCAATCTCATCTGTTAATGGTCGGTTTTGGAAAAAGGTAACAAGGGAGAGGTGTATTTTTTTCACTTTTTTGCACTCCCTCTCCTGCTGGACAGAGGCATTTCATCTCCGTGATGGACAGACGCCAAACCGGACAACAGAACGGGCTGTTCCCTTGGCAAATGAGAATCTTTTGGTGGCTGATTTAGTCGAGTTGCTTCAATACTTGCTGTGCTTTTTGTTGGTAGGTTCCCTCCCCTTCTGTTGCCAAAAATTCAAACAGCGCACGGGCGTCGTCTGCTTGTCCCAGTCGCTGGAAGCTGAGTGCGAGGTACCAGCGCGCGGCGTCTTTGTAGAGCAAGTCATCGGAGCGGACGATGCGTTGCAAGTAGGGAACGGCCTCGGCGGGCTGTCCGATGCCCAAATGGGAATGGGCGGCACCAAAGAGGAGTTGAATTTCGTCTCCTTGTTCTTGCAGCAGGCTTTCAAACAAGGGCAGAGAGGCCTGGAAGTCGCCTTTCTGATAGTTTTCCAGGGCGGCTGTCAGGCGCGCATCCTGATCCGTAGAGCGAATGGCCGATTGCAAATCGTAGACTTCATAATGAGCTGCGTAGATGTCTTGGGAATTGGGAGGAGCGGCGGGCCACCAGTACCAAAGTGCCAACAGCAGCAAGAGGGCAACCGCAATGCTGGCCAGCAGGAACGAGCGCAGGCGATTGGGGGGAATGACGGAGGGCGCAGCAGTGGGAGGAATGACCTCCTTGTGAATCTCCTTGAGGCGGTCTTTCAAGCGTTGGCCACCGAAGAATTCCATTCCTTCGATCAGTTTTTTGCGGCGGGCCAGCTCTTGGGCCAAGACGGGGTCTCGGGCCAGGCGGTCCTCAAAATCCTTGCGGTCTTTTTCGTTCAAAGCATCCATAAGGTAGTCTTCGATTTGATTGATGTTACTTTGCTCGTCCATCCTGCCGTCAGTTTTCCGAATTAGGTAAATAATTTTTTCAATCGGGGAGATTGTTCAATCAAAGACCGGAGCTTTTTCATGCAGCCAGCTTTCTTGTTTCGGGCCACCTGTTCATTTTGCAAGCCCATACGGGTTGCGATGTCTTTCATGCGCAGGCGCTCGAAGTAGTAGTAGGTCAGAATTTGCTGACAACCCTCGCCCAATTGATGCAGCACGGAGGCGATCAATTCCTTGTTTTCGTTGCGGGTGATGATGTCCAGGCTGTCGTCTTCGATGGCAATGAAGGAGATGTCCTTGTCGACGATGAGCTCTTTTTTTCGTCCCCTCAGACGGTGAAGCCACAGTTTTTTACAAACCGAAAAGAGGTAGGTCTGAATGGCACAATGCAGTTCCAGCTGTTCCACTTTTACCTTGCGGTAGAAGATGACGATGGCGTCCTGAAAGACGTCTGCCACATCCTCTGTAGAGCCGCTGTTGCGGCTGATAAAGGCTTCTATGACCGGATAACATTTTGCGTACAGGTACTTCAAGGCCTTGTCGTTCTCCCGTTCATCGGCAGCGCGCAGTTGTTGAAGGATCTGTTCGTCTGAGCGTTCTTTCATCCGCTGAATTCGTGGGTTTATTGCAAAATCTTCCAAAAGGTAACGACAAAAATAGGGCTTTTGTGGAAAAAAGGCTTGGGATTCTATTTTTCCGTATCTTTGGGGCCAGCAGTTGCCTTCTCTTTGGAAGGCTGTATTCCTACCCTTTTCATTTTTTTTCAAAAAAAGTTTGCCACCCCAGGTTACGTTTTTCAGCAAGTTGCAATAAAGCGGCGGAAAGAGTCGAATCAAGCACTTGGCATGCCTTGTCACAACTGTAGCATCCTACCTCGCCCAAAAGCAAGGGATGTTTGACTCACTCTTTTCCCCAAAGAACAACTCCTGGCTCTCACCGAGTCCGGAGATCAAAAACAAAGTGATCATTCATTCTTTACATTTAACAATCAATTTATCAGACATGAAAATTAACATTTTTGGAAGTAGTATGATGACTATGCTGTTGGCCATGGTATTTTGTATGCCTTTGATGGGGCAGACCGGGTTTCAACAGGGAGATGGACCTCAACCTGAAACGACAACCATCATCTACGATAGTAGCGAAGGACTTTTGGGAGAAGATACCCGATATGTAGATGAAACATGTGGTCTTACAGATACCTTCTTTGTCAATGTGGTCAATCTGGAACTCTTCCCCATTAATGCAGGACTAGATTACACAGATGAGTTTGTTGCCTTCTCTTTGCCCAGCACTCATCCACCAATGTATCTAGAGTACAACATGGGAGCCTTCAACTCTGGGACTGTCCAATTGACAGAATTTTTCCCTATTGGGAACGATAGCACAGAGGAAGACAAAGCCAAAGTCTTTCAAGCTCGCGTAGCCATCACTCCAAACTTCACAGTCACTTGTCAGAACTCGACAACTGGCGAAGAAAACATCAGCTGGGACGCGCAACTGCAAGGTGCTGACGGCAAGGCTTACCCCATCTGTAATCACGTAAATACGACCGACATCTTCTCCTGTGTTGCTATTAAGGAAACAGGTGCATTCTGCGACAATCCCGGGGACTGTGACAACGATGTAGTGAGCAGATTCGGCGGAGTATTTTCCATCAATTGCAGGAATTGCAAGCAAGGATTCTCTCTACCGCGAACCAAAGCAGAAAACAGCAATTTCGATTCCAACGGCCTCAACATCTCCCCCAACCCGTTCGTCTCAGAGCTGACCATCAGCTGGGCCACCCCCAATCAGCGCCCCGACCACATCGAGCTCTATGACCTGAACGGAAGGATCATTTACCAATGGCGAGCAAGTGAACTGGAGGGAAGAAGCCACCTCCAATGGAACAGCGCCAATCTGCCATCTGGCGTCTACTTCATCCACACAACAAACAAGCAACACAAGTCTGTCAATAAGGTGATCAAACCATAAAGAATAGACCAGAACATTTCAACATGCCCCACTCGATGTCATAAAGAGCCTGCATCGAGTGGGCGCATTTTTTTGTATTTTCGATTTCTTCCTATCTTTCCAGCCATGTCACCTAATGCAGCGCACAAATGAAAATACAAAGCCTCTTCCTACTCCTTCTCTGGCTTGCCCACGTCCACCCCTCACTCACCGCACAAAGCAGTTTGTCTGCAGACTCCCTGATCGCCCAAGGGCAAAGGCTCTACGACAAAGGCGAGGTCATCTTCCTCGAATCCGACATGGACAGTGCCTTTCAATTGTACGATCAGACACTTCCTCTCTTTGAAGGGGCCAAAGCATGGGAGTTGTACGTCAGAAGCTTGAATGCCCTGGCCACAGTGAGCTACTACCAAAACAAGTTTGAACGCTACAAATCTTATGCACAACGAGCTGTCAAAGAAGCCGAACGCTACTTGGGCAAAGAGCATCCCAAATACGGAGAGGCCCTCAACAACCTTGGAAACATTTATTACTCAACAGGAAATTATGCCAAGTGCATCGAGATTCTGAAAACGTCCTTAGACATTCAAGAGCGCAATCAGGTATCCAAATTGGAGCTTGCCTATACCTATCAAAACCTTGGAACCAATTATTATCGAGCGGGTGATTTTTCTAGATCGCTTGACTACCGTTTGCAGACCCTAAAAATTCGTCAGGACAGCCTTCCCAACAATAGTACCTTGCTGGCCAATACTTATCGGGAAGTCGGCTTGGTCTATTTGAATCTAAACCGATATGCCGATGCCATACAATACTACCAAAAAGGGCTCGACATTTTGAAGACCTACAATCCAAATCAAAACATCAGAACATTCCGAAGAACCATTTCCATCTATCAGGACTTGGCTGTCAATCACCTCCAACTCGACAATGCCCCCAAAGCCCAACAATATCTAGAACAAGCCCTTCTGCTTCAAAAAGATGACAAGTCTTATCACAAAGAAATGACCTACGATCTGCTGGCCAAGGTCGAAATGAAAAAGAAAAATTACACGCAGGCCATCGATTACTTGCTCATCGCCAATCGGCTGGCAGAACTGAATTACAAAAATAGATCGTATCCCGTAAGGGCACGTATCATGTTGGTCACCGCCCAAGTCTACCAACTCCTCAAGCGCCCCAAAGACGCCCTCGACTACTTCCAAAAAGGCCTTCAAACCCTCTCGCCTGGCTACAAACTGCCCTCCCAACTCGACAACCCTCCCATCGACCAAGTCCTCGCCCAGCCCGTGGCCCTCCAATTGCTCAAAGGCAAAGCCAGCCTGCTCCAACAACTGGCCGATCAAAAACAAGACAAACAACTCCGCCAAACGGCCTACCAAACCTACTTACTGGCCACCGAGCTGATCCGCCAAATGCGGCTGGGCGTGCAAACCGCCGATGCCAAAAATGCCTTGTCCAGCCAGTCCGTCGGCATCTACGAAGGGGCCATACAGACTGCCCTGCAATTGCACCAAGACGACCCCAATCCCGACTACCTCCGACAAGCCTTCCGGCTGGCCGAAAGCAACAAAGCCCTCTTGCTGCTCGAATCCCTCAACGCCCGACAAGCCAGCGGCTTTGCCAACCTGCCCGACAGCCTGCGCGAAGCAGAGGCTGCCCTGCGCATCGACCTGGCCTACTACCAAAAACAAATCCTGGAAGCCCGACAGCAAAAAGCCAAAATCGACTCGGCCCGCCTCCGAAGCCAGGAGCAACAACTGTTCAAACTCCAACAAGAGTACGAACAACTCAGTCAACAAATGGAACGCAACTACCCACAGTATTACCAACTCAAATACCAACAACAGCCCATACAGATCGACCAACTCCAAGAGCAATTGGCCGAGCAGCAAAGCAGCCTCCTGGAATACTTCGCTGGAGACAGTGCTCTCTACCTCTTTGTACTCAGTCCACAAGAGCTACAGGTCATCCACATCCAAGACCAAGAAAGCATCTACCAGGATGTCCAATACATTCGCCAATTCATCTCCCGCTCCCCCGCAGCTGGCCTCTCTGCCGACGAGCTGAAAAACTATGCCCAGAAAGCCCACCGACTCTACCGACAACTGATCGCCCCGGCCCAGGTGCATCTGCCCGAGGATACCAAAAGACTCCTCATCGTCCCAGATTACACCCTTGCATACCTGCCATTTGAGCTCTTGCTGCAACAGGATTCCGGCCCCACTCCCAGCAGTTTCAGTCCCGACAAGTTGGACTACCTCTTGAAGAATTACCTGATCAGCAACGACTATTCAGCAGCTTTGTGGAGCCGAGGACAGCAACAAAGCAGACAGGATTTTTCCGATTCTTTTGTGGGTTTTGCGCCTTCCTTTGCCAGCACCGTACAAGCAGAAGTCCGCTCCTGCAATGAGAATCAGCTGTCCAGTCTACAGTGCAATCAAGAGGAGATTCAGCAAATCCAGTCTCTCATCGGTGGCCGACAATACCTGGCCGAGGCTGCCAGCAAGCAACAATTCGGGCAACAGATCGAGGGATCGGAAGTCTTGCACCTGGCGACGCATGCTTGTGTGGATGAAGACTCACCCATGCTCAGCAAAATCTTTCTCTCCGACGACTACCTCTCCATCTTCGATCTGTACAACATCCGCCTTCAGTCCGAATTGGTGGTGCTGAGTGCCTGCAATACTGGCTCGGGCAAGTTGATCAAAGGAGAAGGAGTTCTCAGTTTGGCCAGGGGGTTCATCACGGCCGGATGCGCCAGTACGGTGATGAGTCTTTGGTCGGTCGATGATTGCGCCACCTCTGAGATCATGGCAGCTTTTTACCGTCAACTCAAAGAAGGCAAGCCCAAAGATGCGGCATTGCAACAGGCCAAGCTGGATTTTCTGGCGGGCAGCAGCAAGGCCAAGCAACACCCCTTTTACTGGGCGGCCTTTGTACAATACGGGAACAGCCGTCCCTTGGGCCACAGCCAGGGAGGGTTGAATTGGTTGGTACTGGCTGGATTGCTGCTGATGGGGCTCAGCCTGGGGATATTGGTGACGAACCTGCGGAAAAAGAAGGCACAGCAGCCGACCTAAAAAATGTCGATGGCTTCGATGTCGACCAATCGGAAAAAACAATTGGCACAGACCTGTACGTCGTTGAGGGCAGAGGCATCGCGCAGGTAGCGTTCGTTGAAGACCTTTTGGTTGAGTTCCTGGAGGCTGGGCCATTTGTAGCGGCCTTGGGTACCGGGCAACTTGCAGTAATAGGTACTTTCCTGCATGGTACAATAGCGTTCGGATTGCAGCAAGCGGTGTTCAATGCTTTTTCGGTAAAACTCTGCACTGAGCACCTTTTCAGCATAATTCATATTGTGGGCAATCAAGTAGGTAGCCTCGTCCACCTTTTTGGCAAATGCCTGCAAAACACCTTTCAGGGGAACGCCTTGCTCTCGGGCCGTTTCTGTATCGATGCCGTGAACGCGCTCTGCTTCGTAGGGGATTTCGAAGCCCTCAGGTTGGATGATGAAGCGTTCTTTTTCCACCTGGTTGCGATTTTCATCGTAAATCATCCAGGCAAAGTCCACCATGCGCGGCCAGTTGAAGGTATCAGTGGCGGCGGCTTTCCAGGAGCGGGGCTTGCCCGCGGTTTCCACATCGAAAAAAAGGTACATAAGGGCTGTCGTTGATTTAGCCCAAAGGTAGAAAAAAAGCTGAAAAGGATCAGGTCCAATTCAGCTTTGACACTAGGTTTACACGTCATTTCGCCGAATGCACAAATGACATCTTACAGCTGGACGCCGGCTCAGCGTCCTCATGCAGTTGGTTTGATCTAGGGGGAATGTCTCGTTCACTATGGTGAATCCCAAAAACTACATGTTGAAATAGCGATTTGTGTAAAAAATACTCAATCCAAAGCAGTTGGTCATGAGTATGGTAACCATTGAAAAAACAGGATGCCTTCTTTTGACACACAGATCGGCAGAAGGCGTTCCTTCTCGTTAATGTACACACCAAAGGTAAGGCGATCTGTCTTGACAAGTCTTTGCTATCGTTGCAAAAGTGGGTAAAAACGCTTCATTGATCGGCTCAAAAGGGACAAATGGTGGCTTTTCGAAATATGGTCTGTGCTTTGTCTTGTGAATCAAATAATTTCTCTATCATTACTGTGAGAATGCCTTGCGGTGGGCAACGCCCCACTTGCGAATGGCAAAAGTCAGGCGCGTTATGCCAATCAACACATTTGTTTATCAAAAAAAACGACCCAACATGACTAGAACCATCTACGCTTGCCTACTTGCCTTGCTGGCCATCGTCTTGGTGCCTACTTCCTCTGAGGCCATGATCTATGTGGAAAAGACAGGAGTACAGGAACAAACCGTTGACTTTCAAGCAAGTCAAAATCTATCGTTGAACGAATTCCTCAACCTCAGCCCAAAGGCCTACAAGAAAAAGACTGGCAAAAAGCTGAAGCTCAGAGAACGGATCGTGCTGAAAATGGCACAAAAGCAAATCAAAAAGAAACTGAAGAAAAACGAAGCCTTCGACGCCAATGCCTTGGTTGCCAAGAACAACAGCAATTTCCACCTGGCTGGCTTCCTGCTCGGCTTCTTCCTCGGACTGATCGGCTTTCTGATCGCCCTGCTCGTATGGAGAGAGGACAAGGCGCCTCGCCGTTCGGCCCTCAAGGGATTGTTGCTGGCCATCCTACTTGTTGTCATCCTACAAGTATTGTAGAGAAGGTCGTAGCCCAGACAATCACATCAGTTATCCCGAACTTTCGCCCTGGAGAGTTCGGGATTTCCATTCTAAGGCCTTCTTTTGGCCAAACTTTCAAAGACCACCTCTTGTTTTATCCACCAAAAGCACAACTCCATGAAACCCCTTTACCTCGCCCTCGGCTTACTCGGACTGCTATTCACAGCCTGCCAATCTTCTGACTCCTCAGACCATCCCGTCGCCATCGAAAAGAAGGCGCCTGCCAACGATTATGTCGCAGCGCTGGAAAAGGCCCACCAAGTGGATCGCTTTCACCAAAAAGAGGTTGTGTCTTTCGACATCGACATCAAATTTGGTGGCAAGCCCTACGGCAGCACCCACATGAGCAGCAAGACCAACTCTGGCAAGATTCGCATGACTCGCAAGGCAGACAAGGCCGAATTGCTCTTTGATGGCCACGACGTCTGGCTCCATCCCGACACGGCTGACTGGGGACGCGGACGCTTCGATATTTTTACCTGGCAATACTTTTTCCAGGCCCCCTACAAATTGAGTGATCCGGGAACAAAGTGGGAGCTCCTCGGCATGGACTCTCTCAATGGTCAGGCATATGAACTGGCCAAGCTCAGCTTCGAAGGGGGCACTGGCGATGCGCCAGATGATTGGTACATCCTCTTCAAAGACCCACAGACCAACCTGCTGCACGCCATGGCCTACATTGTGACGTACAGCCGTTCGCAGGAAGAGGCCGAAAAATCTCCCAGCTTGATCCTGTACTCCAACTACAAGGATGTCGATGGCATTCCCGTTGCACAGGACTGGACGTTTTACAAATGGAATCGAGAGGAGGGCATCACCGGAGAGGCAAGAGGCCATGGACAGGTACGCCAAATTCAGTTTGAAAAAGAGCTGGCCGCAACCTTTGACATGCCAGGTGGCAAATTGGTAGAGAAATGATGAGCTAGCGGGATTGGACAATGTCCAGCAACCACTCTTTTTCGGCCAGCGAAGCCGTCTGCTCCATTTGTCGGCGCAACTTCTGCCGGGCCTTGTCGTCACTGGGTCTCATCTTGAGGATTTTCCGCATGAATTGTATCAGATTGAGATAGTTCGAACGATGGTAGCCAATCTTTTTTTGGCGAAGAATAAAGACCCGAAAACTGTCCAATAGCGAGTCCAAGGCATCGAAGTACCCCTGCTCGTAGTACATGCGCAGGAGCATGCGGCGGGCATCCAGATTGTAGAGCAAGTCTTTGAATTCCACATCCTGCAACAAACTCATGGCCTGGGCATAGTCTCCCTTGCGAAAGTAAAACACCGCGCGATTGTAACAATAGAGGTTGTCGCGCTCCTTGGGGTCGAGATGGGAGCGATAGTCTTCCAAAAATTGCTCCGTCCAATCAAACTCCTGCAATCCCAGTCCCAATTGCAAAATGTTGTTGTAAGTGTATTTTGACAATTGCTGCTTTTCCAAAAGTACTCCCTTTTCCAAGCCCGATCGATACAGTTCGAACCCCTGCCGGATGAATGCCCGCTGCCCCGTATTGAGCTGGCGAATGCAAAAGTTGATGGCCAACAGATAGATGTCCTTCAGATCAGAAGGCGGAAATGCCTGCCATTGCGATTCGATCAAGTCCAACAAACGGTCAAAACTCTCGGAGCGGTCATCGGTGAGGGCGCGATAGCTGAGTCTATAAGCATTCAAGGTGGGATGGGATGGGCCGTGTTCCTTGGCATATTCCAATACGCTTTGCAACAGGCCGTGCTCAAAGGGCAGGCCCGAGAGGCGTTCCCGAATCAGGGAGGTGGCACTCCAGCGAAGCAATTCCGTCGCATAGTAGATGGTCAACTCCTCCACGATGGGCCCGATGGCAATCTTGTCGGCCCGTTTTTGCTGGTACTGCTGGTGAAAGCGCTCGGCGGCCAGTTGGTAAGACAGCAAATGGTGTTCTGCATCGACAGAAGACTGGGGCGTTTTCTGACGAGTCGTGCGCTCCAGTGTTTTTCCCAAAACCTGTCCCCCACCCTTTTTGCGCAATGCCCGGCACAAGAGCAACTGGACCTGCCTCGGACTGGCTTCCAATTCTTCCAATACCAAAAAGCGACGGCAAGCATCCAGTAGAAAAGACAAGGCATAGCGCATCAGACCATCCTTGTAGACCGATTCTGTGGGAAAGACCACCCCAAAAGCCTGGCGTTTGTCAAATGGCTTGTTTGCTTTCGAGCAATGCTTGCGCCAGTAATCGTACAATCGAATGACATCCTCCCGCTGATTGAAGTAAGGAGAATGCAACAGCTTATACAGTTTGCGTTGCTCGGGATGATCCAAGGATTGCAGCAGCTCTATGAGTGGATGTTCTTTTGACAAAATATAATCTTATTCTACTGACAAACAGCCAATTGCAAAATTCAAACTTACAAAAAAAGCGACAAATTGGCCAATTTGTTTTTGCAAAAGCTCCCCCATTGGCCGACATTCGCATTGCGAACTGTTGCAAATACTGCCTGGACATTTTTTTTACGGACAAACTCTCTTGCACAATGAAAAATTTCAACAAAAGCTACTGGCTCGTTTGTGGATTGCTACTGTGGATTTCTTCTCTGCAGGCCCAGGGATGGCTGCGCTCGGTGGGCGAACGCGACACTTGGGATCACTCCATTGTCACTCGTATTGATGCACAAGGCCACATTTGGGACCTGACTGGCTTAGATGGAACCCCCAATGAATTTTCCCCAAACGGTTACTACACAATTCTCAGCAAGTTGACAGTGAGCGAAGAATTGCTCTGCCAACAGACTCTGCAAGACTTTACAGGGCACAAAATGATCGTATTACCCGACGGATTGATTGCCATTTATGGCACAATAGCGAGAGGAACAGAGCTACGGGTCTTCCGACAAAGAGACTGCGAATTGGTCAGCCAGCAACCTTATCTAGAGCAAGCGTCAATCATCGATTTGGAATTGGCCCCCAATGGCGATTTGGTCCTGAGTAGTGTGAGCAAGGAGGGTGCTCGCAACAATCGGTATTTTTCTATATCGCGCACCCGCGAAACTGGGGCCATCAGATGGAGTCGGACCTACAGCAGCAGTTCCCAAATCAACAGCAATGCCACGGACCATGCTGTCAGCCCGGCAGGCCATACACTATCTGCCATTGGCACCCTCTGGGATACCGCACAGCCCCCCTTGAGCAGCATGATCTTGCTCCACCAACACGATCGAAGCGGACGTTTGCTTTGGAAGGATTCCCTCTTCTTTCGCACGGAACTCGACTCTTTGCAGGCGGAAGAATTGGAGGTTGAAGATGTCCAGCTCACACCGACCACAGATGGCCATCTCTTACATGGGCACTTTCAATACACCAGCATCATAGAGATCAATGGCTCACCTGCCACAGTGAGTGAGGAAAGATTGTTTGTGATCAAATTGTCCAGTAGTGGCGCTGTGGAATGGCGAAAAATCCTTCCCGCCGCAGATTTTGTCATGGGGCCAGCCCATCGATTGGTGGCTGCTGCCGAGCCAGACGAGTGGTACCTACTGCGTTGGACGACAGACATTGATAACATTCCCTTCGACATTCGACTGATGCACTTCAATAGCGATGGAGACATTTTATGGGACAAAGACTATCCCAACATTCGCCATCTCTTCCGGACTTCCATCGAGCTACTGTTTCACAACAATGAATTGTACATCCACGGAGGTGCGACAAATCTATTTTTCTCAGATTACAAGTCAACCCTTGCCAAACTATCTGCAGATGGGAATCTGATTTGGTCGGAAACAACAGAACTATCTGAATTTTACTATTTCATCACCCGCCATCTTCACGCCTTACCCGATGGAGGTTTTCTGGCAAACGGTACACTTACCTTGTCCCAAGGGGGGATACCGAACGACAGGAACAGCTTGTTGATGAAAATGAACAGCCGGGGAGAGATTTATACAAATACCATCAACGGACGGCTTTGCCTGGATGAAGATTTTGACTGTGAGGGAGATTCCACCTTGGCTGGTGACCTCAGTTGGATCGTTCAGCTCAACAACCAGCGCATTGCCACCACCCGCCCCGATGGCTCCTTTGTCTTCCGGGTAGATACCGGCCAATTCCAATTGCAGGCCAATCCACTGAGCGAATACTGGATCACCTGCCCACTGACCCTGGACTTGCCGCAAGCCCAAACAGATACGAGCGTCTGCCTGAGCGTGCAAATCGATGAGTTCTGCCCTGCTATGGAGGTCTTTGTGGCCGCCAACCGGGTGCGCCCCTGCTTTTCCAACGTCTACAACCTATACCATTGCAACTCCGGAACCGATACCGCTCAGCAAGCCTATGTGGAATTGTTGATGGATGATCTGATGACCTATGACAGCTCCAGCATCCCCTTGGACAGCCAGGCCGGTCAGTTGTTGACCTTTCAATTGGGAGACGTGGCACCAGGAGAGTGCGAATCATTCCAAGTGTGGCTGGGCCTCGACTGCGAGTCAGAACCCGGCAGCGTTCAATGTGTGGAGGCCCACATCTATCCCGACAGCAGTTGCATTCCACCCGGCAGCGATTGGTCGGGGGCCAGTGTGGTGGTGGATGCTTTTTGCCAGAGAGATACTGTGAACTTTCAGATTCAAAATGTGGGTGTCGGAAATATGAACATGCCCAGTACCTTCATCGTCATAGAAGACCAGGTGGTACTGAGAAGTGGCAGCTTTCAGCTCAATGCAGGAGAGGACTCGCTGTTCCAACTGCCTGCTCGGGGGGCGACCTACCGCATCGAAGCCATGCAAGTGCCAGGACATCCCGGACGCTCCATGCCCAGTGCTATGGTTGATCACTGTGGGCCAGGGAATGGGCTGAGAGGTTTTTTCGGTCAGTATCCGCTGGACGAGCTGGATGGTTGGATCGACATCGAATGCGTAGTGGCAACCAATGCCTACGACCCCAACGACAAGCAAGCCACGCCACAGGGATATGGACCACAGAATTTCATTGCTGCCAATCAGGACTTGGAATACACGATTCGCTTCCAAAATACGGGAACAGATACTGCTTTCACAGTCGTCATTCGGGATACCATCGACCAGCATTTGGACATCCAAAGCATTCGTCCGGGAGCCAGCAGCCATTCCTATGATTTTAGGATAGAGACCGACAGCATCGCCGTTTTTATTTTCAACAACATCCTTTTGCCTGACAGCAATGTCAACCAAGATGCTTCCAATGGCTTTGTCCGTTTCCACATCCGGCAACAAGCAGACTTGGAAGATGGCGTTGAGATCAGCAATTGGGCGGCCATTTATTTCGACTTCAATGATCCCATCATTACCAATACGGTCTGGCATGTGATCGGCTCCGACTACCTGGCCGATCAAACTGTGGCTGTCTACCATCCCGATCCATCACCGAATGCCATCGTCCCGTCTCCCAATCCCATGCAACACTCCACCCTGTTCCGCCTAGGCGATGAATCAACCGGTGAGTTGATGTTGAAATTGTACGACTTGCAAGGACATCTTTTGTACCAACAAACGCATCTTGGCCCGCAGATTCAACTCTTGCGCCCGGCCCTGCCTGCTGGCATGTACCTCTACCAATTGCAACAAGCGGAGAAAACCATTGGACAAGGAAAACTCATTCTGCTGCCTGAATAAGGGGGGGAAATCATCCTTGAAAGGACAAAGCGACGAACGCCACTTTTCCTTCTGTAAACAGAGCCACAAGATGTAAGAAGTAAAAGAAACCTGACAAAACTACTTTTAAAGTATCCCCTCCAACTTTGTTGGGCAGGCAAAATGGAGGGGACTTTTCTTTTGGGCCTCTCCAAAAAGCCTAAATTTTATTGGGACTTCTCTTTCCTTTTAGGCGAATTTTTCGCATATTGTTTAGTCCTAAGAAATTTTATTTTGTCTA
Organism: Bacteroidota bacterium; assembly: GCA_039821145.1. Taxonomy (GTDB): domain Bacteria; phylum Bacteroidota; class Bacteroidia; order Chitinophagales; family Saprospiraceae; genus JBCCSZ01. The sequence continues at coordinate 33,857 of JBCBOS010000016.1, forward strand.
AAGCTACCCAATCATCCGCTAAACGGAACACCATCCGTTTTTTCCTGCTGATCGTCCTATCGATGATGGTCAGCATTCCCTTGCAAAGTCAATCCAGCGAGGGAACAGAATTCTGGTTTGGCTATATGGAACATTTCGATCTAGACCAAAATGTCAAGGTGGTCATGATCACATCCAATCGTTCAACCCAGGGCATTGTCCGCATTCCACACCACAATTGGGAGAAGCATTTCGAAGTAAAAGCCCACGACATCACCATCATCACACTGCCAAGGCTGACAGAGCACCACGGCTCAGAACAAATCGACAGCAAAGCCATCCAACTGCTGTCCGACGACCCGGTATCGGTCTACATCCACCAGTATTTCGGGATGCGATCGGAGGCCACGACTGTGCTGCCTGTCAATGCCCTTGGGCAGTCCTACTATGTGATGAGTTATGAAGGTGTCAACATTCAGGGCACAAACTACCCCTCTGAGTTTTTGATCGTAGGGGTGAAAGACGAAACGAACATCGCCATTACCTACAGCGATGAGACCCTTGCGGGACGACAAAAGGGAGAGACCGAGTACATCCGACTCCATGCTGGGGAAAGCTATCAAGTACAAGGACGCCACGGGCGATCCGACCTGACGGGGACGCAGATCGAAGGAGACCAGGCCTTTGCTGTCTTTGGGGGAGCCCGCTGGACAGAGGTGCCCAACGGCTGTGGCTTTCGGGACAACCTCCTGGAGCAAATGTATCCCATCTCGACCTGGGGCAAGCGATTTGTGACCATCCCCAATCAAAAGGTCAAGTACGATGTTTTCCGATTGTTGGCGTCGGAAGACGATACAGAGGTGGTGGTCTACGGCAGTCAAAACCGCAGCTATCACCTGGATCAGGGGGCGTTTGCAGAGTTTCGCCTGTCGGAGGCCAGTTACATCCAGTCCAATCGCCCCATCTTGGTTGCCCAGTACAACATTGGCCAAAACTGCAATGGCCACCACGTCGGTGATCCTTCGATGCTCCTGCTCAATACCATCGAACAGACCAGGGATACGGTCACCTTGTACAACTCAAATTTTCAAAACATCACAGAAAACTACATCAGCATCGCCGCTGCCACCGAGGACATGGCCTTCACCTATTTTGACGGCAAACCCCTATTGGAGTTGGCAGAGGTGATCAGCATTGGTCCGGAAAAGGACTACAGCTATGTTTCCCTGGAGGTGTCTGCAGGTTCGCATACCATCATTTCCGATGGCTGCGGGCTCATTGCCACTGCCTATGGATATGGCAATTTGGAGTCGTATGCGTATGGTGGGGGTGCCAGTTTTCGAAAGATCAATCGCAACCCAATCCCAGTGGGGGGCTGTCTGAGCGAAGAAATCCGCTTTGATGCCGAGCTTCCCCCGAGTCGCTTTTCCTTTGAGTGGGACTTGGGCGATGGGACACAAAGTGACCAGGCATCATTTACCCACCAATACGACCAATTGGGCAGCTACCCGGTGTCCTTGGTCCTACACGACCATTGTCTGAACTCCATCGACACGGTCTACCGCCAGGTGGAGGTAAGCCTTCGGCAGGCCGTTCAGGTCGGGCAAGAGATTCACATTTGCCCGGGCGATGACATCCAGTTAGAAGCCACCGATTTGGCAGGTGCCGAGTACAAATGGACGGGCCCCAATTATTTTTTCTCAGACAAACAGCATCCCCTGTTGAGCAATGCCAGCCAAAAGCATGCTGGCGCCTACTCCGTCGTCGGAATCATAGACGGTTGTGCCACTCATCCGGCCAGCACAGAAGTGGTCGTGCAGGAGCTTCCCCAACCCGATTTGGGCCGGGATTCGATCATTTGTCCCAAGGAGGGCGTTCAAAGGCTGGAGCCTGGCAATTTCCATTCTTACCTGTGGCAAGACGGCTCCTCCTCCCCCAGCCTACGCCCCGAAGCAGCGGGCTCGTATGCGGTGACGGTAACAGACCATTTGGGCTGTGTAGGCTCTGGCAGCATCCAGTTGCATCGAAGGTGTCCCACCCGCATTTATGTCCCCAATGCTTTCAGCCCAAATGGAGACGGGGTCAATGAGGACTTTGGGCCGCTGGGGCAGGATTTTACCAATCTACACTTCTCCATTTACAATCGCTGGGGAACACTGCTCCACAGCAGCCGCAGTATGGACCAGCCTTGGGATGGGCGTTTTAAGGGGCAATTGGTCCCGCAGGGCGTCTATGTTTGGCAGCTTCAGATCGAGGGATTCGACGAAGACGGGCAGCCATATTCAGAGATTCGCAATGGCAGTGTGACGGTTTTGCGCTGATTTCCGGGCGGAACCCCTCAAATTTTGTCCAATTTTTTTTTCCACATATCGATTACCTTTGTTGTTCTGAGTGACTCATGTTGTTGTATTGCATGATCATCACCCCACTGCACGATCACTCGAACAACAAAAAGTACCGGATTTCCCCCCCATGATCCGGCAGCTACAAACTAAAACACAGCAAGTGGCCTACGTGGTCACTTGCTTTTCAAACAACAACAAATTATGAAAAACCAACTCATCACTCTCGATAAAGAAGGTACCTACCGAGTCATGGCGTTTACGAGCGACGCCCTCGTCATGAGCAGCAAATCTTTTACTACGCTGGACGACCTGCTCGCAAGTCGGATCAAGGAGAGTCTCCTGGTCGCTGCTCTGGACATTCCACTGGAAGACATCGTCAGCATCACCCACAATGAATTGGAAGAAAACCTCAAGCTGGTGTACCGCAATGAGAAGGGCAAGAACAAAAGCCTGTCCATCAAACCAGCAGACCAAAACCTTCGGGAAGTGATCAGCGACTCTTTGGCGAGGGCTTGCCAATTGGAAAAAAATGCCAAGCAGGAGGACAAAACCAAGCCATTGCTGGTCAGCGTGGGCTATACAGCTTTGACGATCCTTCTGAGCTACTGGGGTGTCAAAACGGCCATCGATCTGCAAAATGGCATGGAGTATACGGTCAGCGGCCGAAGAGCAGGCATGAAACAACTATTGATGGGATTCATCGAAATGGTTGGCCCCATAGGAGTGGCGTTCATCGGGGTGGGCATTGTAGGCGTTTTGCTCTACAAGGCATACCGCCGCTATCAGCAGCCAGCTTCTGTCTTTCTCTACAGTCACCGGACAGCATGAGCGCCTTCGATGGACTGATGCTATAGATTGTTGGTATTGAATGTATCTCCTTGAGACAAATCACCCGTTTGGACACCCCTGGCAAACCAGCGCATGCGTTGTTCGGAGGTGCCATGGGTAAAGGACTCAGGAACGACATATCCCCGAGACTTCATCTGAATGTGATCATCGCCTATGGCTTTGGCCGCATTCAATGCTTCTTCCAGGTCTCCTTCTTCCAGGAACTGTTTCATGCGCTGTCCATGATGGGCCCAGACACCAGCCAGAAAGTCGGCCTGTAGCTCCAGGCGAACCGACAATTCATTGGCCAACTTTTTGGGTGCGCGACGTTGCTGAGAGGCGACATCTGTGGTGATTCCCAAGAGGTGCTGAACATGGTGTGCTACTTCGTGGGCCACGACATAGGCCATCGCAAAATCTCCGGGCGCCTCAAAGCGCTCTTTGAGCTGTCGGTAAAAGTCCAGGTCGATGTAAACGCTTTGATCGGCAGGACAATAAAAGGGGCCAGTAGCTGCGCTGGCAAATCCACAGGCGGATTGGTCCTCACTGCTGAACAACACCAAGGTGGGCTCGACATAGCGGCGGCCCAGTTTTTCGCGAAACAACTTGTGCCAGACATCTTCGGTCTCTTTCAACACAACGGAGACAAACTGTGCCAGGGCTTCTTCCTCCTCATTTGGTACGTAGTTGGATTGGGTTTGGGTAGGGGCAGGTTGTTGTACCTGATTCAACACTTGGGTGGGATCTTCGCCCATGAACAGGGCCAGTGCCAACAACAAGAGTGTGCCCAATCCGATGCCTGCACCTGTTTGAACCCGGCGCTTGTTTCGCCTGCGGTCATCGACATTTTTACTGCCTTCTCTGCCTTGCCAACGCATAGTTTACTTGTTTTTTTGGATGAAGTTGGTGTCAGAACAAAACCATTGATGCTTTGTCCACAACGAAAATACACTTTTTAGCCTAACTCCAATTCATCCATACTTCAAAAAGTTTGACCTTTTCGCAGAAAAAAACTTACATTTGTTACAATCCAATTAGATGAGCAAGTAGTCAAATAACATTGTATGCCTTTGACTACGACCCAACCAACCACTGAATAAGTATCTACCAGTACGTTAAGAATTGTTGTGCGATTGCCAACTTGTCTGTAAATGACTTTTTTGTCGTCGCACCTGTTTACTCTAGACAAGCGTTTCCCAGCTGTTGCATCAGCGATAGAATTCGCAAATCACGACCGTTGATCAAGTCTTGCCCATGGTGGCCAAAGCCTTGATTCCGTCACCAATTTTGTCTGGACACTGAGTGCAAATCAAAAATTTGACTATTTTCGTTTTGAGAAGAAGCGCGACTTTATTTTTGAACGAACCAACATCCATATAGCTGATGCAAATTCATCACGGCACGACAGTGCATGGCTGATCAAGAAAAATTTCCATCACCTCATTGTTGTATAAAGACATTCGCAGGGGGTCATACCAAATTAGTTTTAGTTTATCTTAGATTTTCAACACCTTTAACTAAGACCCCTTGTTTTTCTCTCCTCCATCCCCTTCCACTCAACATACATTCTGGCCATTGAAACTGGGAGCGAATCACAGTGGCAGCACAGGGCGTCAGCAAATTTCACAAGACAAAAAAGCTGAGAAAATCACCCACTAATGATGTCGATGACGAGGCCATTTTTGAGAGCATTTCCCAGGATCAAATGCATTGCAAATGAGGGATTTTCTTGCAATGCTCGGGCCAGATTTGTTTTTCTTTCTCGACTCTTTGGCTTGACACCCAGTGGTATAGATGATGTACAAAATAAGTCAATTCGATTGGCAAGAAAAATGCCAACAAAGAACACTACAGAATACAACCAACTGATTTACAACCTCTTGCAATTCTCAAAACTTTTTCTACTGGTCAGTGTTTAATAGCATATTCATCAGCCCGAATACACCAAACTTACTTTCTTGTGTGAGAAATCTAATTGAAATAGCAAACATCGTCAGGGGCATCCGTGTCAAATCAACGGACTTGCTCACCGTCAACAAACGCAAGAAAACCAATCCACATCTTTTTTACGACAAGATACTTGAAGGAGCATTTCGCAGCGATCTGGAGGCCGCACAGTTTTTTTTCAAGACCGATACCAATTCGTCGAGTTACAAAAATCTCAAACGCTCCCTGCGGCAAAAGCTCCTCAACACCATCTTTTTCATTGAGCCCAGTACTGCCCAGAGCGATTATGAGCGGGCCTATTTGTATTGCTGCAAAAATATGTTTGCCGCCAAAATTTTGGTCTTTTTACACGCCCACAATTCTGGTTCTGATCTTTGCAAGAGAGTCTTTGCCAAGGCGACAGAATTTGAGCTGACCGAGTTCATCATCGAATCGAGTCGGTACCTGCGTCTGCACATGGGTACGCGATTTGGCAATCGAGAAAAGTTTGAGGAATTCAACGAATTGTATCGAACCTACACCAAGGTCCGGGCAGCAGAACATTTGGCGGAAGAATACTACATCCGACTCATCCTCCCCAAAGTCCATCGCAAGTCGACTGATGATGACACCCAATCCCAGGCAGAAGAATTCTACCGGGAGTTGCGCCCTTTGATGGAACAATACGGTTCGCCATTTCTGCATTTCATTGGACGCTACTTGCAAGTCATTGCCTTGATGAGTGTCAACAATTACGAAGAGACCATAGAGGTGTGCGAGCAAGCCATTCAGTTTTTTGACAGCAAGCCCTACAGCTACAAGACACCACTCCGGGTATTTTTGCACAACCAATTGGTGTGTTATACCCAGCTCAAAGAATACGAAAAAGGGAAAAAGGTGGTGGAAAAAAGCAACCTCATGGTACGGGCAGGCACCTACAGTTGGTTTCAAAACAACGAACTCAACCTCATCCTGGCCTTGCATTCGTGCAACTACCAAGAGTCCATTGTCATCCTCGAACATTCGATCAACCACCGCAAATTCAAAAGCATGCCCTTGGTGGTTCGCGAACAATGGCTCATCTACGAAGCCTACGTCTATTTCCTGGTGACCATTGGCAAAATTCAGATTCCCGACGACCGCAAGCGACGCTTCAAACTCGGCAAATTCCTCAACAGCATCCCCACCTATTCCAAAGACAAACGCGGGCTCAACATCCCCATTCTGATCATCCAAATTTTGTTGATGATCGTGAAAAAAGACTACGAGAGGTCCATTGACCGGATCGATGCCATTGAAAAATATTGTTCGCGCTATCTGACAGACAAAAGCAATCTGCGAAGCAACTGTTTCATCAAAATGTTGTTGCAGATTCCGATTTCTGGTTTTCACAAAGCAGGTGTCGAAAGGCGTACCAACAAGTACTTCCAACGCCTCTTGGGCACCCCACTCAACATCAGTCAACAGCCCCATGAAGTGGAAATCATCCCCTACGAAGATTTGTGGGAATTCGTGATGGAATCTTTGGAAACAAAATACTACCGACAGCGCGGCAGTGCGAGCAGAATCGCCTAAGCAGCACCGCCCCTGCGCCGCAGGAACAAAAACAGTCCCAACAACAGCACCCCTCCTGCCAACCACCACAAAAGCTGGGAAGTCCCCTTGGACAAGGCCACAGCACTCCCCGACTGCACAAAGGCACCCCAATAATACGGATGGCTGCCCACCTTATCGGCTTGAGCAAGGTATTGCAAGGTAGCCTCTCGAAGTGCCTGGTCCTTCCCGAGATCGTTGGACAGGCTTGTGTAAAAATACTTCATCACATCAGAGGTTGCACAATCGTCGACCGACCACAAACTCACCAGTGTACTCGCACAGCCCGCCAGCAAAAAACTGCGGGACAAGCTCATGACTCCCTCGCCCTTGATCAGTCGGCCGGAGCCTGTATTGCAAGCACTCAGCACGGCCAGGTCGGCCTTTAGGTCCATGCCCTGTAGCTCCTGACTTGTGATGTATCCGTTGGAAAAATGGATGCGACTCTGATCAATGTTTTCCTCATCGGCGCAGGCATGGGTGGCCAGGTGGAGGATGCGGCCTTGCGGGGCCACCAATTGAAAGGCCTCCTTGTTGGCATTTTCTGCCAAAACCGCTTGGCCACCATACAACTGGTGGATGTAATCGACCTCTTGCCGATTGCAGACCAGGTCGTACAATTCTCCATCGAAACAACTCCGGCTGGCCATGCGGCCACCAGCAGCTTGCTTCCCAAATACGGGTGCAAAGCCCACAAAGTCGTCCGCTCCTGAGTCGAGTATCTGATTTTGCGTATACGACAACAAGGTCAGCGAATAATTGTAAGAAATGGCAAAATCTTCCAGCAAATAATCGAAGGTGCTGAGGCGGTAATTGCCCGGATTCTCTGACAATTGCGTCCGGATCAGCAGGCCAAATGGAAGAAGGGAAAGATAGTTGTCAGGCACCAGTACCAGGCGATCCACAGATTCGGGCACGGCCGACAAGGCTGGTTGCAGCAACTGTTGGTACAGGCCCGCCGAAAGCTCGTTGAAGCGACCACATTCTGCCAGGAAACTTTTCTCTTCGGGTATTTGCCCAACGATGCCTCGCAGCTCGCGGATGGCCTCTTCCTGCACTTTGCCCCGATCCAGTGGATAGACCTTGAAATCCGTTCGACTGACGTAAAATAGGTAGCTGTTTTGTTGTCCGATGAAGTATTCGAGGATGGCCGTCCGATCGTCCAGCAGTTGGGTGCGAATGTCGGCCAGTCCGATTGTTTGGATGTCGTATTTGAGTTTGTGGTAAAGAGGATATTTTTGTTCAAACTCAGCGATGAGTTCGTCGTATGATGTTCGGAAATCAAACAGCGCCGTTTCCCATTCTTTGAGTTTTTTGGCGTTGGCTTTTTCTTTCTTTTGCTTCTCTCTGTTGATTTGTTTTTCGTAAAAAGCGATGTCCAGGCGCAGCAAACGTTCCTGCTCCAAGTCCTCCTCGCTGATCTGTGCCCCTTGCAGAGCATCCCCTTGCTGCAGCGACTCCAATAGGACCATGGCTTTGTTGCGCTCTGTGTAGGTGAGGGCTTGCTCCAGGTAGTTTTGGTCTCCAGTGAGTTCCCCTAGTTCGATGGCGGTTCGAACGGCTCCTTCGTGGATGTCTAGGCTGAGTTCGGCTAGTAGGAGTTTGGATTTGCTCTTCAAAAAACTCTGGCGCAAGTCCTGAATCAACTGGGCTGCCTGACCAAAATGTTTAAAAGACTGCTTCAGGAATTCAACGCCTTCGTCGTTTTTGTATTTTTGCCAATAAGCATCTGCTTTCCCTTTGAGAATTTCAACCCCTTCTTTTTTGGAAAACATCTGCTCACTAGCGGGTATACTGGTAAGAGTAGAATCGGCAAAGTCGAATGTCAGCTTAATGAGCGCCTTTTGGTAGTATGCCAGGGCTTTGTCGGCCTGTTTGGTTTGCAGGAGAGCATCGGCTGCCCGGCGGTGGGCAGCTGCTTTGATGGGGTGTTTTTCGTAGGCAGCATAATTTTGTTCTGCCAATGCAATGCCTTTTTCATAGACATCGAGAGCTTCGGCATATTGCTTGCGTTGCAGGTACACTTCGCCCAGTATCTCGTAGCTTTGAATTTTTCGAAAAGCCTTTGGCTTGGTTTGCAATGCGAGGGCCTGTTGGATGTAGTACAGGGCGCTGTCGGTTTGTTGTTCTTCGATGAAGATTTTGGACATGCCTTGGTTGACATAGATTTTGCCCCGGAGGGTGTAGGTATTTTCAGGATAAGAGGTAGAAGAAACAATGTCAATGAATTGATGGTAGATTTTTTTGGCCCGATCGTATTCTTTCTTGTCGCGATAGGTATGGCCAAGCTGTGACAATGCATATACCGTCAGATAGTGATCTTCTCCATTTCCTGGCACTTCCAAATACAATTGATAGGTGCGTTTGGTGTATGCAATGGCTTGCTGGAAGTCTCCTTTTTCGCGAAACAGAGAGCCAATGTTCTGCACGGTAGTGGCCCGGTCCACAATGGCGGACTGGTTTTTTTCATGTAGTTCCAGAGCCTTTTGGTAATTGCTGAGTGCCTGCTTGTAATCTCCCTTCATCTTGGAGACCATCCCGTAGTTTCCGATGGCGATTCGGTAGGCTGAGCTTTCTGCATCCAGTTGTTTTTCGCCAATCCTGACTGCCTCCGCACAAGTATTTTGAAACCCAATGTAATCTCGTTTTCGGTAGTAATGGTTTGTGCGATAATTGTAACACATCACAATGCCTTCCCAATCTTGAGTCTGCTCTTGTAATTCCAACAGCAGATTCTGGTAATGTAGGAAGCTGTCTGTGCTTCCCCGAAAGAATCCTTTGTACTTGTTGGTGTACAGTTCTTTGAGAGAATCGGTTGATGAGGTTTGAGCTTGTAGACCTGTTGTGAGAGCAAGCCAGCAGCAAAATAGGAATAGGCGGCGAAGCTGGATCATAGAGTAAAGATGAGATGGAGGAAAGGCAGTCATTGCCCTCACAAGATAGAAACTAATGGGACAATGACTGCTATTGGCTTAGTTCGTTTTTACAACTTTCAACGTTTTTGACTGATCGCCGTCGCGAACCTGGACAAAGTACATGCCCTTGGTCCATTGACGGGTATTGATGTGGTGATGGCTGGCTGTGGCGGCACCAAGCTGGGCCGAGTACAGTTCCTTCCCACTGGCATCGAGGATGCGGATGTCGAGGGTACTGCCCGTAGCAGATGAGGGCAAGGCCAGTGTCAATTCAGAATCGAAAGGATTGGGCGTTATCAACAACTTTGCAAGCTGGTCTTGCTGATCGGTCCCACTTGCTCTGTCCTTGGGAAATTCGTCGACTGTTCGACAAGCCTTACAGGTGATGTCCTGCATTCCTGAGAAGCTACTATTGGCTACGTTGTTGTTCATAAACATGAAACAGCCTGGAAAGGTAAATGCTTGGCAAGTAAAAATGCCGGTGATGCCAAGGTAGCTGCCTACTGGATAAGGATTGCCTGATGTAGTTTGCAGATTCAGCGTGTAGGGCATTGATCCTTCTTCCTCATCGATGGCGATGCAAAACGGCATTGCGTCAATGACGATGGGGCGAGAAGATTTGAAAAGAGGAACGCCACTTTTGCTGAATTTTTCAAACTTAAATTGACTGAATACAAACGTTCCTGTATGTCCTCCCAGATTGTATGCAACGTGTATAGGTGGTACACCTAAAGGAAGGTTGTAGATCACTTCATGTTGTGGATAAGAACTCAAATTGGCTACCCGCAAGGTAACATTGAATTTGATTTGGCAAGGATTGTCGCCAGAGCCTCCTTCTTCGAAGTCCATGACGATGGCATCATTGGCATCACCTCCGCCACCTCCAACATTGGAGTCGAATTTTCCTGGCTGTGCCTGTAGGGAAAAACCCATCAGGAGGCAAAGAAAGAGAAAAAAGTTTTGAAATTGATTTGTCCTGATTTCCATAATAACTGATGTTTATATCTTCACGAGTTTAAAAATTTTCGCAGTGTGTCCCATTTGCAATTGACAGAAGTAGATTCCTTCACTCCAATGTTCTGTCTGTAGGTAATAGGTCGAATTGGCGTCTGTCCCCAACTGGGCTGCATGCAATTGCTTGCCACTGGCATCAAAAATGCGCAACTCCAATTCACTGTCTCTATTTTCGGGAAGCAGTAAAGTCAATTCAGACGTGAAGGGATTGGGGCTTGCAAGTATGCGCAGGTTTTTCTGCTCTTGGTCGCTGGCTCTTTCATCTCCCTTCCCGGTGGGCGTCTGATGTGAATTCAAGCAAGTAGAACAACCCTGAATCAAAGAACCCGTGTAGTGGGTATTGTCATCATTGCTGCCCTTGCGTGTCGTACAAGTGGGGAATGTAAAGGCCTCACAAGTAAAAATGTCACCAACATCTGTGTGACTGTCCACAGGATAGGGATTGCCAGCTGCTGTTTCCAGATCGTATGTGTAGTTGATCCTGCTGTCGTTGCTGGCACTGCTTTGGCAATAGGACAGTACGTCAAAGTCAATGGTAACAATTGATCGGAAAATGTACACACCATTCCTTGTCATACCCAGGTAGGTGAAGTCTTCAAATTTCTGTCTACCTGTCACACCGTCCAAATCGTAGGAGAGGTAAAGATCAAATACCCCTGTCGGTAGGTTGTAGATGGTTCCCTCTTCTGGATTGGAATCCAGGTTGGCCACATCCAATGTCACTCTGATTCTTCTCTTACAAGGATCGCCACCAGGTCCTCCTTCTTCAAAATCCATAACGATGGCATCGTTGGCATCGCCTCCGTTGCTTTGGGGGTCATCCCCATCTCGTTGCTGCGCTTCAAGAGAAAACCCCATCAGCAAACAACACAAGAAAAATAAAATCTTTCGTTCAAGTACTCTGATTTCCATAACCGTTGCGATTTATAACTTGATCACTTTAAATGTCTTCATTTCGCTGCCAGAATGAATCTGACAAAAGTACAATCCATCCGCCCACTGGCTCGCGTCAATGTAGTGACTGGAAGAAGCGTCGACTCCTATTTTGTTCGCATAGACTTGTTGGCCGCTGGCATCGATCATGCGAATGTCCAATTCACTGCTCCGCTGGGAAGACAACTGTATCAGCAACTGTGCATCAAACGGATTGGGGCTGATGAGTGTCTCAAGGCTTTGCTGGCTACTCAGCTCCGAACTGCGTTCTCGTCCTTCTCCTTCAGGGTCTGACCCAAAGGGAGTCGTTCCACAAGATTCATTGATTACCCCATCTACATTGACATTTTCCGAATTGCTGACATGGCTTCCTTCGCAGCCCGGGAAGGAAAAGTTCCTACAAGGAAATATCTCGTTGGGGCCAAAATATTGGTTGACAGGGTATTCATCCCCACTGACGGTTTGCATTTGCAGAGAGTAAGGCAGGCCAGTGGCTCCTTCGTTTTGTCTGCAAAACTCCGCCCAATCGACGAATACGGTTCTGGAGCTTTTGTAAATTGGAGTTCCCGAACCGTAGTGACTGAGGCTGAAAGAAGAAAATTCTACCCGTCCTGTCGTCACGCCGCCATAGTCATAGGCGATGTAAATGGCCTCTGCTCCTGAAGGCAAAATGTATTGTGATCCGTTGTAATCTAAGTTGGCTGCATACACAGTTATTCTGAATGGAACATCCGATCTGGGGACGGTAGGTCCTCCTTTTTCGAAATCCATGACAATGGCATCGTTGGCATCTCCCCCATTGCCTTCGTGACCGGCTGTCGCTCCATTGCTCTGTGCACAGAGAGAGGAGCCCAATAAAAGAAGGAGAACAACAAAAGCATTTGCTAGGTTAAAAATTCTGTTTTTCATAACTTATTTGTTTAGTATTATTGTGATTTGATCAATTTGTGTGTTTTGACAGCGTCGCCACTGTCAACTTGAAAAAAGTACAATCCCTTACCCCATTGACTTGCATTTATGGTGTAATTGTCGGCAGCATCCGGAGCAACCTGAGCAGCATGGACTTGCTTTCCACTGACGTCCAAAACGCGAAGGCTCAGTGTGTGAACTCTTTGGGAAGTCAACTGTACGGATAGTTGTGTCTGGAAAGGGTTGGGAGAAAATTGTAGCTGGATTTCCTGGGCTTCTTGCACGTTGGAAGAGCTTCGGTGATCGATGATCCCAGGATGGTCAATGCACAGCCCACAGTCTACGCCAAAACGACGATTGAACACAATGTTGTCTGAATTGGTCCTGTCTCTTTGTCTACTACAAGTTGGAAAGTTGAATGCATCGCAGCTAAAAATATCGCGCAAGCCAGTATTGTCATCCACCGGATAGGGGGAACCATCGGATGTCTGTAGTCTGATGGTACAATTCATCCTTGATATGGCACCAGCGCAAAGCCCTCCATAATCTATGGTCTGCCTCATCTGTGCTTCAAAAATGGGAATGCCTCTTCGATACTCTCCCTTGAAGATAAATGAGTGGACCTGACTGGTTGATAAGAGCAGGCCTTGTACGTCAACGGCAAAATAGAGGCTTGGAACTGAGGACGGCAAGGAGTAGGATTGTCCTATGACGGGGGAGGAAGCCAAGTTGGCGACCTTTACACTCAATACTAGATCGGTCAAACAGTATGGATCAAAACGGCCACCTTTTTCAAAATCCATGACAATGGCATCATTGGCATCCCCAATTGCTCCATCGTCCCCATCTCTGTGGATCAACTGAGCCTGAAGGGAAGAGCCAAACAACAACAATCCCCACAGCAGGCACACACTTGCCCACCTAATAGATCTGATTCTCATAATTCAATTGTTTAGTGTTGTTATTGTGATTTGATCAACTTATGTGTTTCCATTGCATTTCCTGTGTAGACTTGGAAGAAGTACAATCCCTCCGCCCACTGGCTTGCATCGATGGTGTGGTTGTCGGCAGCATCCGGAGCAATCTGGGCAAAATGGACTTGCTTTCCGCTGACATCCATGACGCGAAGGCTCAGTGTGTGAACTCTCTGGGAAGCCAACTGTACGGATAGTTGTGTCTGGAAAGGATTGGGAGCAAATTGCAATTGGGTTTCCTGGGCCTCTTGCAAGCTGGAGGAGTTTCTGTTGACCACTTCGCCAGTATCCAACAAGCACTTCTCGCAGTTTATGTAAAAACTGCCGCTGTATTCAACATTGTCCGAGTTGGTTGCACTTCTTTTTGCGCTGCACGTTGGAAAGTTGAAGGCATCACAGCTGAAAATCTCCCGTGAGTCTGTGTTGTCATCCACGGGGTAATCCGAACCATCGGCTGTCTGTAGTCGCACTGTATATGCAAGGGCCGAAGGCTCGCCCTCTTTTCTTGCGCACAAATTTTTGTACCATACGGGCCGCGTGACAATCCCCTCAAAAATGGGGATGCCGCTGCGGTACTCTCCCTCAAATTTGAAGGTGTACACGGGCTTGATGGACAACGGAACGCCATCTATGTCAATGGATACATAGAGTTCGGGCAGAGAGCGGGGCAGAGAATATGAGGCCCCTACGATGGGAAGAGAAGCCAGATTGGCTACTTTCACTTTTATTTTGAAGTCACCTGCACAGGCACCTTCGTCACCACCTCCTCCTTCTTCAAAATCCATGACGATCGCATCATTGGCATCGCCATTTCCTCCATTGTCGCCACCTCTGTTGGTGAACTGTGCTTGCAGGGAGGAGCCAAACAATAGCAACCCCCACAGAAGGCATACATCTGCCCACTTCATAAACCTGATTTCCATAACCTGATTGTTTAATTTTTAGTTTGATTTGATCAATTTGTGTGTTTTGATGGCATCGCCACTATCGACTTGGAAAAAGTACAATCCACTCGCCCATTGACTCGCGTCTATGGTGTAATTGTCTTTGGCGTCCGGGGCAATCTGGGTAGAATAGAGTTGCTTTCCGCTGACATCCAAAACGCGAAGGGTCAGCATGTGAACTCTCTGGGAGGCAAGCTGCACAGAAAGTTGTGCCTCAAAAGGGTTGGGAGAAAAATGGATGTTGGTTTCTTGGGCCTCTAATGAGCTAGAGGAGCTTCTGACATCTGATATGCCAATTCTGTCTAAGCACTTGGTACAATTTACGGCAAAAGTACCCTTAAATGCAACATTATCTGAATTATCATTTCCCTCATCTCCACTGCATGTAGGGAAGGTGAACGCCACACAGCTAAAAACGTCACCCCGATCTGTATTCTCTTGTATGGGATAGTCAAAACCATTGTCGGTCTGCAATCTCAGGCGGTATCTCATATTTGGTGCGTCCGCACTGTTTTCGCAAAAATCTTCATATGAAATGCTGCGGCTTGCATATCCCTCAAAAATGGGGGCTCCTCTGCGGTACTCTCCCTTGAACTTGAACAAGTCAATGGGGGCAACAACAAGAGGCAATCCCGGAACATCAATGGAGAGGTAAAGTCTGGGAAGAGAACGAGGCAGGGAATAGGAGCGATCCAGAACCGGGGATGAAGTCAAGTTGGCAACCATGACTTTAAACTTGAGAGCACCTGCACAGGCACCTTCGTCGCCTCCTCCTCCTTCTTCAAAATCCATGACGATCGCATCGTTGGCATCTCCATTGGATCCATCATCACCATCTCTACCGAAAAATTGAGCTTGCAGGGAAGAGCCAAACAACAGCAATCCCCATAGTAGGCACAAATCTGCCCACTTAATAGACCTGATTTCCATAACTATTTGATTTAAAATTTTAAAAATAATAAATTTGAAGCTTCTTTAGTATCAGCTATCTTGTTATGGAACGCGACACTCCTATGGATGGCTCACTAAAGTTACCTTCCGGCCAAAAGGCCGGAAGGTACTCATAAAGAATACACCAGTAGTATTCTGACAAACTTTGGGGCATTTATTTTCAACCCGGCCCTTTTTCATGCCGGGCGTAGTTTTCATAGCTTTGCTTTACTGGATTAAGTCGATTCGCTCAAAAAGG
The DNA here is from genome assembly GCA_039821145.1 of Bacteroidota bacterium. Lineage (GTDB taxonomy): Bacteria > Bacteroidota > Bacteroidia > Chitinophagales > Saprospiraceae > JBCCSZ01. The sequence goes on from JBCBOS010000016.1 coordinate 49,406, forward strand.
TAATCGCAGAAAGATCATTTTTTTCAAAAAAATTTCGTCTTCCAGCTTCAATCCACCCCAACAGACTGATAGTCAGCAACTTATCTCAATATCTTCCATAGCGTGTTGAATTAAGTGTAAAAAAATCATTCAATTTCACATTACCTTTTTTCCGTCAGGGTACTTAAATAGATCGAAGGGCACATGAAGGAGTTAACCAACCGGGACATCATCCAAATGCTACAATCCCGCGATGAGACAACCAACGAGGAGGTGTTCAAATACCTGTATCGGTTCTCTTTCAAGACCATCAAAGGGTACATCTTAAAACGCAACGGAAGTCAGCAGGATGCTGATGATGTTTTTCAGGACGGGCTCATCAGCCTCTACATGATGGCCCGACAGGGAAAACTGGCCCCCGATACCAAAATAGAGGCCTACCTGTTTACTGTCTGTCGCAATCGCTGGCACAAAAACATGGGAAAGGCTCCTGCCAAGGTAGAACTGGACCAGGTGCATCAGAGTGTCCCAGAGGAAGACCTCCAAATACAGAAGATACTCGACAAAGAGCGCCAGCAGATGGTATCTCAATGGATCAATCGGATTGGAGAAGATTGTCGTAAAGTGCTGACATACTACTACTTCGAACGACTCAAGATGAAGGAGATCATGGAAAAACTCCAATATTCCAGCGAACAAGTCGTCAAAAACAAGAAGTACAACTGTATGAAGAAACTGCGAGCAATCATACTCGAAAATCCAGAAAGCAAAAGTTTGATGACCAGCTAATAAAACACTCTTATGGAAGAAGAAGCTATGTTCGACAAGATAGAAGCCTACCTCCTGGGACAACTCAACGAGGCAGACAAAACCGCTTTTGATCAGCAAATCCAAGCTGACAAAGAACTGGCTCAAGAAGTACAAGTCCAACGCCTTCTACTCGAACAGGTAGAGACCCTGGGAGCATTGGACATGAAAGAACGCCTACAGGGCATCCAGCAACAAGTCAGAAAAGAAGAAATCAACCACCGAAGACGTTATTGGATTTTTGCCACTGCCGCTGCTGTACTGGCTCTGTTGCTGTACGTATTCTTGGGACCAAGCCTGCAGAACACCTCCACCGAACAAATCTACGCCTCGCATTATGAACCTTATCAGCTTTCCTTCGGCAGCAGGGCAGGTGGCAACGAACAAGCCCTCATCCAAGCTGGTAGCCTCTACACCCAGCAACGATACGAACAAGCCCTTCCCTTGATCGAACAACTCCTGGAAAGTGAACCAGACAATTCAAGACTCCTACTCGCTAAGGGTATATGCTATATGGAAAGCAAAGACTTCGGCAAGGCGTTGAACACCTTTCAGCAATTGATCGACCGCAATGATTCCTTTTACCTGCAGCAAGCTCTGTGGTATTCGGCCTTGGCACATCTTCAGCTCGGCAATGCAATAGATGCCCGAAAGCTCCTGGAACGAATGCAGGGTTCGACAGAAAACTTTAAAAAAAAGGAAAGTCGGGAGATATTGGAAGTGATGTGACCCGAATGAGACATCACCCCAAAATCTTCGTTCGATAATCTTCGATGCTCTTCTCCACAATCTGGAGGGCCAAAAATTTGGACTGGAAATCTTCGATGACCACCGTTTTGTTTTCGAGCTTTTTGTAATCCTCGAAAAAGGTGCGCATCTCCCGGAGGAGGTGGGCAGGCAACTCGCTGATGTCGTTGTAGTGGTTGACGCTCATGTCGCCCTCGGCCACAGCGATGATCTTGTCGTCAGCCTCGCCATTGTCCACCATGCGCATCACGCCGATGACCTTGGCAGGGACCAGGCAGAAGGGGACGATTTCGATTTGGGAGAGGATGAGGATGTCCAAAGGATCCTTGTCGTCGCAATAAGTCTGTGGGATGAAGCCGTAATTGGCCGGATAGTATACCGAGGAGTACAGCACGCGATCCATCTTCAGCAGGCCCGTTTCCTTGTCGAGTTCGTACTTGGCGCGCGAGCCTCGGGGAATCTCCACAATGCCAGTGACATATTCGGGTGTGAGTCTACCTGTCTTGATGGAGTGCCAGGGATTTTGCATCTTCAGTGTTTTTCTCGTGCTTGTCGGCATCATGGGACGTTTTTTTGTGACTTGGTTGATTTTGCTGCAAAGGTGCATCTTTTTTGGACGCCATGCAAAGGATGTTTCCACTCAAACAATCTGCCACCGCAGAACAATGGCCCCCCTTTCAGAGGCCCCAGCTGGGAAGGGGCGCAAAATGCTGAAAAAACAGTATCTTCGGCCATCATCCAACGACCTATGACTCACTGCCAAACTTTCACCACCACCATCATTGTTTTGTTGGGCATTTTCTGCTGCAGCTGTGATCCTCAACCCACAACAGAGTCCTCCCCGGAGGAGCCTTTTCTGGAAGTCATACAGCCCAAATTTCAGCAGATGCTCGATTCGAAAAACTTGACCGGAGCCATCCTCATTGTCAACCCAAGCAAAAGGGTGATGCATTCCAATGACTTTTCCTATTGCCAAAAGCCCCATTTGCCTGCCTCTACTTTCAAAATCCCCCACTCCATGATTGCCCTGGAATTGGGCATTGTCCAAAACGACTCCAGCATCCTTCGATGGGATGGGCAGCCTCGGGGGATGAAAATCTGGGAGGAAGACCTCTCCTTGCACCAAGCCTTTCGCCGTTCTTGTGTCCCATGCTATCAGGGCATCGCTCGCCGCGTGGGCGTGGACCGAATGAATCGACAATTGGAAAAATTGTCATTCGGCCAAATGCAAGTCGACTCCTCCAACTTGGATCGGTTCTGGCTCGTGGGAAACTCCCACATTTCGATGCAGCAAGAAATTGATTTTTTGCAAAGACTCCATGATGAGCAACTGCCCATACAGACAAAGACGAGCAACATCCTCAAAAAAATCCTGGTCGACGAAGCGGGACCAGATTATGTACTGCGTGGAAAAACAGGTTGGAGTCGGGATGAAAACAATGAGAACAACAACGGCTGGTATGTCGGCTATTTGGAGCGAGGAGAAGCCACCTACTTTTTTGCCACCAACATCGAACCCAAGCCCGAATTCGACATGGCACACTTCCCTTCCGTTCGCAAACAAATCACGCTGGAAGCACTGGCCCAACTCAGGCTTTTCGACTGATGCGCTCCCCCAACCAATCGATGATGTCTTGCATCACCTCATCCCGATTGATTTCATTGAGCAATTCGTGGCGGGCATCCGGATAGAATTTGCAGTGTACATCTGAAAGACCTGCCTTTTTGTACTTTTCGAATACCTCCTGCACCCCTTTGGACTGATTGCCGACCGGGTCTTTGTCTCCTGCGATCAGCAAAACCGGTAGATCAGAAGGGGTCGTTTCATAGGCTTTGCTTCGATTGATTCGCAAGGCACCATGAATCAGATCATTGAAGAAGCCAGTGGTAAAAATGGGGCCACAATAGGGATCTTCCACATAGCGATCTACCTCGGCCTCGTCTCGACTGAGCCAATCAAAAGCCGTTCGATTGGGGCGAAATGCTTGGTTGTATTCCCCAAATGTCAATTTGTCCAACAATGGATTGCGCTTCAGTCTGCCTTGAAAGGTTTTGGCAAGACCCGTCACCAACAAGCCCAATCCTTTCAAAAACAGGCCTGGATCACCTGCGGTGGCAGACAATACCACCCCATCGATTTCCCAGCCATAAATGCTGATGAAGTCCCGACTCAGCAATGATCCCATGCTGTGACCAAATAAAAAGACAGGGCAGTCAGGATGCTGCTTTCGAATCAACTGCAAAAACTGGTGCATATCCCCCAAGGCTTCCGTCCAAAAGCTGCTTTCCTCAAAATAGCCAACTTGCTCTGGCGTGCCCGCCGTGAGACCGTGCCCCCGATGATCATTGGCCCAAACCGCCATTCCTTCTCGGTTGAGTCGCTCCGCAAATCGGTCATAGCGGGCAGCATGTTCTGCCATTCCATGCGCAATTTGTACAACGGCTTTGATCTTTTGGGAAGAAGGTGGCATCCAACGGTGGTAGTGGATGTCTTTGCCGGTAGGTGAGGGAAAGCTGGCGGTCGAGTAGGTTGTCATGTGTTGGTGATGAGCTGATCAATGGATTTCAATGGCAGCGCCCGCAACGAAAAGGCGCGGACATCCCAAGGTAAGGAAGTAATTTTGATTCCCTGCTTCCCTGGAGCTGTAAATTGCATTTGCAAAGCAGTGGGCAACATCCCCCATCTTTGGATCGTCAATGTTCGTGTCGGCAGTACAAGTTCACAAGAGTTTTTTGCCGGGCGGCAATAGAAAAGTGAATATTTTAGTTACCTTTGCAGATACATTGTTGAATCTACTTTTTCAGTAACACAGGCTTTCACAAGCTTGCATTTCAAGGGATACAGTGTTATCTCCCAGCCGGATGTTTGAATATAGACCAATGAAAGGCTTTTTCTTGCATACAGACAAGTTCACCAATATTGGCCTCCGGTTAATGATTTAAATGTAAGTTGCCCGTACTCTTGCCGCAATCACACATACCAACAGCGGCATCACCTAAGTACAACAACTTGAGTGTTACTAATTCAATATAGGTACGGTCAGGTTAAGTATAACCTGTCGTACTTTTTTATTGACGCTGCTTTCCTGTTATTCGAATAATAAATTCTTGCTCCTTACATCGCGCTCTTACTTTCGATCTTTTGCTCGTGGCGTACATCGGTCGGTGAGTGAGGCCGCCAATTTACTTTTACACACAAATGACCAAAACGATGGTTGTCTGTCAAGAACTCGTTTCTAAAATACAAAAATTATGATAACTTAACAGAAAAACCAAAACCATGAGATGCAATCAGCTACATTTTTTTCTTCTCGCCTTTCTTTTTCCCTTATTTGCCGATGCACAAGCCCCCTCAAACTGGTCGGCTGAGCAATTCAAGGGCTTGGAATTTCGCAGCATAGGCCCAGCCTTCATGTCTGGCCGCATAGCCGATGTTGCCATTCATCCCCAAGACGACAATACCTGGTATGTTGCCGTTGGCTCGGGTGGTGTATGGAAAACCAAAAACGCCGGAACAACCTGGAAGGCTTTGTTCGACGACCAAGTATCTTATTCCATCGGGTGCATTGCCATCGACCCCAGCAATCCACACACTGTCTGGGTAGGAACTGGCGAAAATGTGGGAGGCCGCCACGTCGGATTTGGCGATGGCATCTACCGCAGCCAAGATGGTGGACACCATTGGCAACACATGGGCCTGAAAGCCTCTGAGCACATTTCCAAAATCATCGTACACCCCAACAATTCCGATGTCATCTGGGTCGCTGTACAAGGGCCGCTCTGGAGCAAGGGAGGCGAAAGAGGGATTTACAAATCAACAGATGGTGGCCAAAACTGGCGCCGGGTGTTGGGAGATGCCGAGTGGACAGGAGCAACGGACATCCTCGTCGATCCGCGCAATCCAGACGTCCTCTACGCAGCTACCTGGCAGCGACACCGGACCGTGGCAGCCTACATGGGTGGTGGCCCAGGCTCCGGCATCCACCGCAGTACCGACGGGGGAGAAAATTGGACCCTGCTCCAAGAAGGACTTCCCAAATCCAATATGGGCAAAATTGGCCTGGCCATCTCTCCACAACGCCCCGACGTCATCTATGCTGCCATTGAGCTCAATCAGCGCAAAGGAGGTGTCTATCGCTCTACGGACCGAGGCGCCAGCTGGGAAAAGCGATCCGATGCTGTGGCAGGTGCAACAGGCCCGCATTACTATCAGGAACTCTATGCTTGCCCTCACCAATTCGACCGTCTCTATCTGGTAGACGTGCGCATGCAAATCTCTGATGATGGCGGCAAGAAATTCCGGCGAATGAAAGAAAAATACAAGCATTCTGACAACCACGCCATTGCCTTTCGCAAAGATGACCCAGACTATCTATTGGTGGGAACAGACGGTGGATTGTACGAAAGTTTTGACCTGGCCGAAAACTGGCGCTTCATCGACAATCTTCCCATCACCCAGTTTTACAAAGTTGCTCTCGACGATCGCGAACCATTCTATCATGTTTATGGTGGCACGCAAGACAACAACACCCAGGGAGGACCTTCCCGCACTGACAATGTGCATGGCATTCAGAATTCGGATTGGCGTGTGGTCCTCAACTGGGATGGTCACCAACCAGCGACGGAGCCTGGAAATCCAGACATCATGTATGCCGAACGGCAGGAAGGCAATCTATCTCGCATCGACCTGAAGACAGGAGAAGTCATCGACATTCAACCCCAACCCGCCGAGGGAGAAAACTACGAGCGCTTCAACTGGGATGCCCCCATCTTAGTCAGCCCCCACTCCCCTACCCGAATCTACTTCGCTTCGCAGCGCGTCTGGAAGTCGGACAACCGAGGTGATGATTGGACGGCCATTTCCAATGACTTGACCCGAAACCAACAACGGATGGAATTGCCCATCATGGGCCGGCGCCAAAGTGCCGACAATGCCTGGGATTTGCTGGCCATGTCCAATTACAATACCATTACTTCTCTGGCCGAATCTCCCAAACAAGCTGGACTGCTGTATGCCGGAACAGATGATGGCCTGATTCAGATCAGTGAAAACGGTGGGGAAAGCTGGCGCAAATTGGAGGTGGGAAGACTACCTGGTGTGCCTGCCACTGCTTTTGTCAACGACATCAAGGCCGATCTCTACGATGCCTCTACCGTATATGTTGCCTTGGACAATCACAAGTATGGCGACTACAAACCCTACTTGTTCAAGAGTACTGACAAGGGCAAGAGCTGGAAATCCATTGGCGGCAATCTCCCCGAACGCACCCTTGTGTGGCGCTTGGTCCAAGACCATGTGAAAGCGCAGTTGCTTTTTGCGGCTACAGAATTTGGCATCTACTTCAGTACCAATGGTGGAGAGCGTTGGACACAACTGAAGGGAGGAGTCCCAACGATTTCCTTCCGGGACTTGGCCATTCAGCGACGCGAAAACGACCTGGTAGGCGCCTCCTTTGGCCGAGGATTCTACATACTGGATGACTACAGTGCCTTGCGGGATTTGTCTGATGAGCAACTGCAAAAAGAAGCCAGTTTGTTCCCCTTGCGGAAGGCGTGGTGGTACATGCAACGGCCGCATCTGAGCTTTGATGGTCCCAGAGGAAGTCAGGGAGCATCACATTTTGTGGCGCCCAATCCACCCTTTGGTGCTGTGTTTACCTATTATTTGAAAGAAGGTTATGTCTCCGGAGCCGATCAGCGCAAGAAAGCGGAAAAGGAATTGAACCAGGCCGACAAGGATGTGCCCTTCCCAGGTTGGGATGCGCTGGAGGATGAGATGCAGCAGGACCCTCCTCGTGTCTGGCTCATTGTCAAGGACCAAGAGGGACAAGTCGTTCGCCGATTGGAAGGTCCCAGCAAAGCAGGCTTTCACCGAGTGGCTTGGGATTTGAGGCATCCCGATTTCAGAACGGTAGAATTGAAGACCCTGAAAAAGCGTGACCAAGGAGAAGAAGAACGAGAGCGTTCTGGACTGATGGCAGCACCGGGAACCTATACGGTGGGCTTGTACAAGCAAATCGATGGCAATTTGACGGCTTTGTCACAGCCTCAATCCTTTGAAGTCGTGCCCCTGCACAAGGGCAGTTTGCCGGGTGCTCCGATGAACGAAGTGGCCGCATTCTGGCGCTCCTTTGAAGATGCCAGTCAGACCCATGCCAGTTTGTCGACGGTCTTGAAAAAGTCTCTGCAAAAAACGAAAGGGATGCAGCGGGCGCTCAAGAATTCACAGGCAGCTACCGGGACGATGGACAAGCGCTTGTATGACATTCGCCAAGACCTATTCGCATTGAACAGACACCTCAATGGAAATGGACTGAAAGACCAGGTGGGTGAAAAGGACAAGCCGACGGTTGGCAATCGCCTTTTTGCCGTGAACAAAGGCATCACCCATTCCACCTATGGCCCGACCCAATTCCACAAGGAGAGCTTGCGGATTGCAAAAGACGATCTGTCGAAGATCCAAAATAAGTTGAACCAACAATTGGCACTCGTATCGGAGCTGGAGCGAGACATGGTCCAGGCGGGAGCTCCTTGGGTAGAAGGCGAAAGTCTTCCGGGTTATTGATGGAAAAAAATTGAACAGTGACGAATGAGTTTTGTCGCACCAATGCTCATTCGGTGATATTTAAAATGCCTGTTTTTGCGGTAAAAAGTCTCCGTAAAAACAGGCATTTTTCTTTTTTTGGTAAAAAAAATGACAAATTCTCTCTCTGCACAAGAAAAAAAATTAACAATTGTTTCTTTTTTAAATTCATTCCTTTTTACATTTGATCAGAAGTCGATTTAAAACCATTTATGTAAGTGCGAAATGATTTATTGAAGGTGTCCTTCAATAGATTTCCATTGTGCTCTGGCGAAATTGCAAATTGACAAAGCAGTATCCCAAAGCCTTGTACTGGTATGGCACTATGGAATGTACCTCGTCGACTTTGACAGCAAACAGCGTAAACAAATCATATCCCTCCCCCTTGCATTTTACTTATCTGATTAAAAACAAAGTGATGGATAATCAGACTCATAAACTATTGAAAAAAATAGAGAGGGAGAAGCAGAAACGGGAAGAAATTGAGCGCACTGGTCGAAGAGACAAAGAGCCCAATTTGCTCAATTTATCGGATGCCTTGGACGAGTTTTACTTCTTGTCCAAGCTAAAAAATTATTGCGCTTATTTGTCGTACACCCGCTTCACCAATCCCAATCTTACCCATTATGACAAAAAGGATTTTCGCTTGATGCGTGAGATTTTGCGCGAAGTGGATTTGGACGATTTTGACAATCCGGTTTTGAGGATTTACAATCGGATTCGATTGCTGTTTGAGGCATGTGAGCTAGGTCTGTCTACAGATGAAGACATCTACAATGAGGTGGTCGAAATACTGGATGAGACAGATGGATGCATTTCGTTTGAAGAAGAGATAGAATTTCATTCGTACTTGTGCAATTATGCCATTGACAAGGTGAACAGAAATAAAAATTCTTTTAAAAAGAGACTCCTATTTCACTATGTGAAAGCTCTTGACAAGACCTATCAAATACCCAGTAATTCGGGAGTTCCCCTTCCTCCAGCAACTTATAAAAATGTGGTCAAAACAGCCCTTTTTTCAGGGGAGGATACCGTTTTTTTCCAATCCCTACAGTTGATTGGTGTACAACCTTCAGGTACTCATAAATCCATTGGCAGCACGTATGAATGGATCGAAAATTTCATCCATTACTACAAGAAAAAAATGGATGGAGATCACCGAGAATCATACCATACTTATTGTGAAGCTCTGTTGTATTTTGAGTATAAAAAATTTGGGCGGGCCTACAGGACATTGGGAAATCCACTCCACTTACAGGGCATGTTCATCAACTTGGACATTCGATTATTGCATCTGATGGTCCTCTACGAGTTGTTCAATAGGCGTCCAACGATACTAGAAAATGACGACATAGAAATACTGAAAATCTTAGACAATTTTAGACACCAGCTTCGGGACGATGAAAATCGCAAGCACCAAATCAGTTCACAATATTTGGAACTGTTCAAGCAGTTTGCCAAATTGTACCGACGCCTTTACCAGTTGAACATAAAGGTTGGAGGAATGGAAAGAAAACTACCAAAGTTCGTTCGTGCCATTGAAGAGTTGATACTTGATGTTCTAAACAAAACACCTCCCTACAAACATTGGCTACTGGAAAAGGCAAAGGAATTGTAAAAAAAAAGCCCAGGATTTCTCCCGGGCTATGTCGTCCTCTTGCGATAAAATTGCTGGACAAGATTACTGGCACTGGCAGCTGTACAATTGTCCCGTTAGCATGTCTTTCGCCGTGCAACTTGTCATACCTGCAGGCCCATTGAGATTTACCTGAATGCTTGTCGAGCTATGGCCAGTGACTTGCTTAGTCCAACGGACAATAACTTCATCCTGTATGATGATCTCAACAGCTACTTGCCTGCTGATGCCCGTATGATTGGTGACATTCACAATCAACATGCCGTTGAAGTTAACACAGGAGATGGACAAATCATTGGTCACTTGTGGCTTTGTCTTGATCAATGTCGGAGCAGCTTCCAAGGGTGGCATCGCCAATTGTTCGTGGCCTACGATCTCAGCAGTGAGGAATTGTTCCAACAACTTGGTGTCGGTATTTCCTACCTTGGCGTTGATGTCTCCTCCCTTGCAGACGATCAAAAGAATGGCAAAGACAACATACTTGAATGGGATTTGGATTTTTGTACCTTTCATGACTTCTAGATTTTGCATGATGAAAAATTTGATTCACATGCAAGCCCAGTTTCTCTTTCGCGACTTGTCCAACAATCAATACTCTTCCAGGGTCTCCCAAGGACTTTTCCTTGAAAGATTTGCTCTTCGAATGGTATGGAGAGCGAGTTCTATGGAGTACTATGTTTCAAAGTCGAATAAAAAAGAAAGGCGCCTTTTACTAAACTTTGCATAACACAAAAGTACAGGCTAACCCCACCACAAGCAACTGAAAACCAGCCATTTACAATCTTTACGTGAAGACATATGTATTCACAAAAACAGTTGTAAACGATTCGTAAATCATTCACAAGCATTTACGCGAATGCAAGTCATCATCTGTGTGAATTCAGGTAAATTTCACGCAATTCACCAATGCCTGCGTTCTGTTGGATCGTGTAAAAAATACACCCCCTCATTCTGATTGTATGGATCGCCACTAGGTAGGAAACTTTCCTTTGTACTTCTCCCCTCTTTTGATATTCCTCTCTTTTTTCAATAAAAATCACCGCCAATCACCTGATTTTCTCCTCATTTTCTCCTCATTTTCTCCTCATTTTCTCCAAAAAATACACCCATAATCTACTTGTAACCAATTTATTACAAAACAAAATAATCAACAATCATTAAAAAACCTCTCCGATTTCCCTTCATTTTTCTCCAAATGTATTTGATCGAATGGTATTTACTTTGAATCATCAAACGATACAAAACACAACGGAAGTTACAAAGTCGCCCGATCAACTGATCCGGCCAATTGAACATCAGCAAAATCAATAACGGATGGCCCACCGGCTCCGACAGCCAGCGCCATGTCCGCTCCGCCCTTTCAGGGCATTCAGATGCACAGTCTGCCAACTGTTGCGTCGGGCCACAGCCATGCTTCCGAAGTGCTCGATTCTTTCACCAACACAAATACCAGTATCATGAACAAAGCGAAAGTAAACACATTTGCCAAATTCAACCAATTCCAAATCCAGGATTCCAAGCTCACTTCTGTGAAGGGGGGAAGCAGCGACAGCAGCGACAGCAATGACAACGTCATCACCGTTGATGTAATTGATGTATAATCACAGGTAATAGCAAATACGCAGGGATGTCGCGACTTTCCCTGCGTATTTTTATTTCAATTCTACAATTTTATCTAGTAACCACTTTTTCAATAACAAAGGTTTAGACGCTTCTACTTCTTCTATCAACTGATCTTTGTTCACTCTTTTCCGCATCATTTTCCGCAGAAGCTTTATGAAATTCAGGTAAGCTGAAATCATTGCCTCACTCATTTTTTTGTGCCTCTTCAGATAAAGCTCAAAGGTTTTGGCATTGTCTATCACCAACTCATGCTTTCCATACTGCTCATAATAAGCCCTCAATTGCAGAGCCTTTAAACGGAATGCGATGCCAGGGTCTAAAATCTCTACTTGGGCCAGATTACCGATCACCTCCAAAAAGTTTTTTCGATAAAAAGCGATGTATGCATTTGACAAATGCACCACATTTTGTCGATCGTCTGGTAATAAATCAGATGTGTGCTTTTTGAGCAGCCAAGACAACCAGTCCCAATCTCGACGACCACATGCAACGATGACGACATTGATGAATTGTTCTGCAGAGATGTACCCCTCCGCAAGTAGTGCTCTCTTTTCAATGCCGAATTGATACAAACTAAATAATTCATTCAGGTATTCCTCATTGTTGCGGCGGACAATGCCAATGGAAAGATTGGCTAGATACCCAAGCAAAATCAATTGATCAATGGGCTGGAAGATTGCATAGTTCTCAAAAAACAATTGCTTGACCGCCTGGTATTGGTCCAATTCCTTTTGCTCCAACAAATCCAACATCTGCGCATACATCCGATGTACCATTGGCAAGCTCTCCCCCTGCTCCCGACAATACCTGCGCAATTCTTCCAAAAAGGGAATGTCCTTTTCCTCTTGGAGAATGTTCCCCCGGTTGAATTTCTCGCAGGCGTATTTTAGCTTTGTGAGGACAAAAAACAAATCCAAGTTGTTCATGCAATCCTCAAAACTGCCAATCCCCAGGTCTAGCTTCTTGTCGTTGAGATGAAAAAAGGTGAGGTGATTCAATTCCATTTGGTGGAGAAAATGCCACATTCCAGCCTGCTTTTCTTGCTGCAGCAATTTGTCGGCCAGGGTCACCGTTTTGTGCGACAGGGAGCTCAGGCGGCGTTCCTTGTAGATGTGCAAAAGTTGCATGGCGCGCTCCACCCCATTTTGTTTCATCCGCTGTTGCAGGAGAAAATCTTCCAGGTAGGCAAACAAAGTAGACAGCACATTCCCCAAGCGCTTGTTGTTGAACGCCATGTCCGCTCCAAAGATTTTGGAGAAGGCCTTCTCCTTGACCAACCTCTCTGATTGGTAGTCGGGCGCGTACTTTTTGATGTACTTAAAGAGAGTCGATGCCACAGTCTGTCCGCTGTACATGTAGGAAATGTACTGGTCGAACTGCCGCAACTCCTGGGGTGTGAGACTTCTCAAGAGGGTGATGAACTTGCTTTTTCGCATGGGTTTTCCGTCATTTTAAGGGGAAAACAAAGACAATCTACTGAATGCAGTAAACAAACCCCTATTATCTGATAATCAGCATTTTACAAAAAAACACTGCAATGCGTTGTACTTCAACAAACAGGTAAATCGGAAGGGAATTGCCTCTATTTTTTACTTTTTTCTCCCAAAAGAAAAGAGAATCTTAGCAATACAATTTTGATATATCTATATGATTTGCGCTGTCAGGTGTTCTTCTCATACTCTTGTATTGAGAGGCTGCGCTTCTGGCTAATTTACCACTTTTCTGGCGTTTCACCAGAATTTCCACACAAAACCTGTGCACAATGGAGGAAGCTCGCAAACATTTGCTGGACAGTTTTCACAAGCGCTTGTTGCAAGACTATGAGACCTATTGTGACACCCATTGCTTTGACAAAAGTACCGATGGCTTGGTGACCTATCTGATTGACCAAGGACTGATTCAATCGCCCACCATCAAGCGATACACCATTCAAAAAGAATTTGATGAGCTGTATCCCGATGGCAATCAGAAGAAAACCCAAGTGGTCGATACCCTGGCCAATCGCTTCAATATTTCCAGCCGCAGTGTCTGGTCTATGTTGCGATGATCGAGTCACTTCCCTCGCGCACGCAAGGGCTCGGCCAGCACCACTGATTTGGATTTTGTTAACATGTTCTTTTATAAGTTTTCACAAAGAAGGGGCAGCGATCTCTATGTGATAGATATTCAATATTTTTCCTTTTGGTTCTTATGAGATCGCTTCCCTTCTTTCGTATTTATACATCTGTGAAGGGTTTCGTCCCAAGCCCCAAAGGCTGCACAATCACATCTCTTTCATGTATTCCAATAGGCTTTTTTTGTAGAAATTCCCCAAGGGCAGTCGCACGTCTCGAATCACCACCTCTTGGCTGCTGATGCTGTCCAGATGAACAAAGGAGATGATGAAGGATTTGTGAACGCGGAAAAACGGAGGGCTGGGCAGCTTGGATTCAAAGGCCCGCAGCGTTTTGATGGTTTTTACCACTCGATCCTTGCAGTGAATCAATACAGTCTCTTTGCGGGCTTCCAAATAGCAGATTTCTTCCCAGCGCACCTTGAGCAGTTGATAGTCCGAGCGAATGAAAAAGTAAGCATTGTCCAGATCTGCACTTTTCAGAACAGGTTTCTCCAGTCGAATGGTTTCTTTGTGATGCACCCGGTCGGCAGCCTTGAGGAAGCGCTGAAACCCCACCGGTTTGAGCAAATAGTCGTCCACCTCCAACTCGAAGCCCTGCAAGGCAAACTCATCATAAGCCGTAATCAAGACCACATAAGGGCGCGGATTGAGCAATCCGAGCAATTTGATGCCGTCCAATTCGTCCATTTGTACATCTAGAAAAATCAGATCGACGGGCTGCTTTTTCAAATAATTCAAGGCCTCCAAGCCATTGTCGAAGGTCGCCATCAATTCCAGGTAGTTGATCTGCTCCACAAAGCCCACCAATTTTCCAATGGCGAGTGGTTCATCGTCGACAATGATACAACGCAGCTTCATACCAACTGTTTTTTTTGATCGGCCAATGTCAGCCAGGGAAATAAAATGCTCACCCGAAAAATGTTTTTTTCCACCTCTATGTCCATCTGGTAGCCATCGTCAAAAATCAGGTCGAGGCGCCGACGCAAATTGGCCAGCCCGATGCCACCAATCCCATCCTTGCGGCTCGCACCTTGCTCATCCAAGCGATTCTCAACCGTAAAGCGACAAGTCGTTTCCGTCAAATCCAAGTGAATGCGGATCAATGGCAATTCCCCTTTCTTCAAACCGTGCTTGTAGGCATTTTCCACCAAGGGAACCAACAGCATCGGCGGCAGATTCTTCCCCTCCGTTTGTCCACTGCAACAAAACTCAATCGCCTGAGCATCCCGCAAGCGCAACTGAATCAATGCAACCATCCCCTTCAAATAGCTGATCTCCTTTTCGACGGGTACACTCTCTGTATTGGCCTCGTACAGCATGTAACGCATGATCTCCGACAGCCGCTCAATGGACTCCGAGGCCGCCGTCGGATTTTGGAAAATCAATGCATCAATGTTGTTGAGCGTATTGAACAAAAAGTGGGGATTGACCTGCGAGCGCAGCAATGCCAACTCACTTTTCAGGTTTTGGGCCAACAATTCCTGCCGCTGCCGCTCGTCGATGAACCACCGCTTGAACAGCACCCCTCCCATCATCAAAAAAACAAAAGCATAGGCCAAGATGGTGTAGTAGATCATATTGGTCAGGTCCCAAAACGGTCCCGCATAATCTGCATAGATGAACTCTACCCGAACAAAGCGCGTCGCTACATTGAACAGCAGGAGAATGGAGACAAAACCCAACAGAAATTGCAGGTACTTGCGGCGCAGCAGGTAGCGTGGCAGCAACCAATAGGCACTGGCATAGGCCACGATGGTATCGAAAGGGGCCAACAGAGCGGCATCGTACCAAAAGCGATCAAAATGCCCCGCCACGTAGTAGGTCCAACCGTGAACGATGTGAACAAAAATCCAAAACAGCAGGTGTCGCTGCCAACGGGATCGCTTCGCTGTCAACCAATGATCAAACATAAGAGTGCCATATTGAAGTTACACGCCATCATTGGCTAAAAATAGCGAAAAGCCACTCTTCCCCACAGGAAGTTCTATCAACGTCCATTTTTTTCCTATGAAGAGGGAGGGGACGAAACAGTTCCATCAATGAGATTCATGGAGCAGGACCGACTATAACAAATTATTTGTACCTTGATACAGACATTCTTTTTTGTACTTGCCGCACAATTTTTCATGAAAAAGCATCTCAAAAATCTCATTGCCAAAGGCCACACCAGAAAAGTTGTGCAACAATTGCTGGAGCTAACAGAAGACAGACCAGATACCCAAAGCTACAACGAGCTCATCCTATTGGCACACAGAATGACGGCATTGGAGCAAAACGATCGAACAGGACAATTCAGCACCTCTGAATACCAGCGAGAATCCATTGCCATCAATCATCGTTTGATCGGCTTGATCGATGATTTGGATTTACCGACACAAGAGACAAAGGAGACAAACGACAACACAGAAACCCTCAAAGAGCAAAACACATCCAAAAGATATGTCATCGCATTTATCTTGCTATTGTTGGGAGTGATCAGCTCTGTCATTATCTATTCCAAATACAATGGAACATCTGGCAAGCCAAAAACTACTGATGACATAGAAGAAGCAAACCCTCAAAATAGCGAACCATCTGATAAAGTATCCAATAAAGAAACCACCGTCTCCCCTTTTGCTGATGAGCAAAGAAATCAACAGCCCAAACCGCCCCTTACGGAAAGCATCACGGAAGCAGAACAACCTCCTACCACAGCAAAGATCAAGATGGATCGATCTGCCATCATTAAGGGCCTAGAAAAGAATTTTCAACTGGGCATCACAGAAGTCACAGTTGGTCAATATTTTCTCTTTTCCAAACTCATGGACCGAAAATTTCCACATGCATACGTAGACACATCCAATGCATCGGCCCCTATGACACATGTATCCTGGCAAGACGCAATGGATTTTTGCAAATACATAGGGGGTAGGTTGCCAACTGTAACCGAATGGGAGTTTGCCGCCAAAGGTGGAGCCCAAAGCAAGGGATACGTATACAGCGGAGGAAATCGAGCAGAGCAAGTAGCTTGGTACATAGGCGATGACGTTGACAGACCGCAAAGAGTAAAACAAAAAACTGCCAATGAGTTGGGCCTTTACGACATGAGTGGCAATGTAAACGAATGGTGTTTGGACCACTCGACCAGGAACCAATCCTACAAGCAACGGAGAGGAGGCAGTTGGAAGAGCTTTCACAACGCGCTCAAACTAGGCAGAGCCGTACAATCTGTTCACTTTGACTTCAAAGGAGAGGCTACAGGTTTTCGAGTGGCTTTCGACAGTCCATCAGAATAGTCCCTTTTTCACATACGATTGACTTTGGGCAAACATTTTTTCTTTTTCCTTCTCAAATGCATTCTTGATTTCCTCACCACCTTTGAGCACTTTACAAGTCGCAAAATTGCTTTCAATTTCCATGATCCGAATCTCGGCAATCTTATCTCTGTAAGTCGTAATGTTTCCTTCGCCATCATCAGAAGAGATATTTTCCTTGAGTACCACATCCAACTTCTGCTTATTGCGCAAGCCATTTGTCAAACCTCCTTTGATGACAACCACGGTTGGTACTCCTTTTCGACTGGACTTCTTGATCTTGAAAAAGCGCGCCTCAATGGGAAAGTACTTATCGAGAAAAATACTAATGGGCTCATTCACATTTTGAAGAGCTGCATTTAGTGCCTCCCGTTTTGAATCCTTTCCACCAAAACGATCAATCATTCTCTTGTCACTACTCACTGCGAAGGATTCTGTTACGTAAATTCTACCAGACGCCACAGATATTACCTTCAGGGTAAAGCCAAATTCTGCCCGATAAAGTCCTGATACAGCAATGGAAACAGATACATTTGAAATATTCCCAACGAATATGTATTCAATCCCCAAGCGTTTGCCTGCCTCCACCAAATGTGACTCAGAAACCGACGCATCACCCCAGCTTTCATACAAAGGGTTCTCAGGATTCTGTGCCAATAATACTTTCAGAGTTGCATTGACATCAGTGAAGTCGACCATCGTAAACCTTTGAGACTGAACAATGCTCGTCAGAATCGTTTCGGTGAGCATCTTGGAGTAGTCCGCCTGCTCTTCATCTTGTTCGAAGGAGGTTGTGAGAGGAAGGACAGCAAAGGTATTACTTTTACCTTGCGCAGAGAGACTCGCCATCCCAAAGACGACAAATGCAATGAGTAGACAACTTTTTTTCATAACCATATGGTATTTTATCTAATAAATAAGAGATGTAAACTTTTCCTTAGCAAATGGCACAGTGACTGGATCTACCTAGTAAAACCCCCTACCAAATTCCATCATAACATCGTCTTTATGGAAAGAAATTAGAAGATTGCATTTACTATGGTCAATAGAACGAGACCACCACCGATGGCCACCCACCGTAACGTTTTTCGACGTCTTTTCAGGAATTCATCTTCTCTTATCTCCCCCCCTGTTCCACCTTGAAATCTACTAGAGAAAACCCGATGCAGAAATCCAATGTCGCCATTGGCAATCGCTTGGGCATACTCTTCACTTCCTGCATAGGTCAAGGAAGATTGGGACTCTTGATCGCCTAGGCGTTCCATATAGGCAAGTTCAGAAGCAAAACGTTCACTGTATATTCCGGATAAGGTATCGTTTTTAAAAAGAATATATAATTCACGGGTGATGCCATCGTACCAACGCTCCCCTTGTCGCTGTCCATCCTCAGTATGTACCACTTGATTGGCACTGCGAGAAGCAACCGCTAGATTCCGATCTCTAACGCGGTAGTTGTACACCAGAAGCTTCCGCCGCGTATCGTGTGCATAGACAATGTCATAAGGGCGAATTTTCAATATTTCTGAAACTTCATTCAAATTGAGCCCAGTCTCTAATCGGACAATCTTATCAACATCGGTATAGGGCGGTGCGATGAATCTACTGGCACCACAAGAAGAGAATATGATGACAAAGTATAGGGTCGTCCAGATGGACATTGCAGAATAGGGCGTTCTCATTTTATGATTGTTTGGAGGTAATTTTAATATTGGCTGAAATGGCGCAATTATTCGAATTACTACTCAAATGACAAAGTACTTTTTCACTGCATTTCACCTCAAAAACACCTGCCTATTGGCATATTCTCACTCGCCAAAGCCATCTCTTTCAAGGAAATGCCTCATTTACATCACTTTCTTTTTCCTTGAAGAAATACTTTGATTTCTACCTTTCCCCGAGTTCACCGATTCATCTACAGATTGGAACTGTCGGTCATCTGACAAGTTCAACAACTGCCAATACCAAATCTCACGCGCCCCAAATGAAAAATCTCCAAATTATCACAGCATCGCACACCTCAGCAAAACCTGCTAATCCACTGATCATCAGCACATTGCCATTTCTCGCCTCTCGATCCAACAATTTTCGCCCATCCTTTCATGTAATAAGTCGCAATAATTTGTATGTCTTTCTGTGATCTTTCTGTGATACTCTCCGGCTAATTTTGTGGGTACCATTTGACCAATTAATCAACTTATCAAACAGAAAAAATATCATGAAATTAGCAAAAGGCATTCTCAGCATCTTTCTCTTCAGCTTGTTGATCGCAAGCTGTGGAAATGACGATGACCAAGTGACACCAAGCACCGAAACGACTTCCTTTACCATTACACTGACCAACACCATCAACTTCCTCTCCAGCCACGTATTCAATACACCGGATGGCGCTTCTGCCCCAGGTCCCATCCCCAATCAAGGAGGTTCCTACAGCATCAGCTTCGACGCAGCCCCTGGCTCCCGCATGAGCTTCGCCAGCATGCTGGCCAACAGCAACGATTGGTTTTTTGCCAACGGAGAAAACGGCACCGCACTATTTGACGACGATGGCAACCCACGCGTCGGTGACATCACAGCAGATGTCCGCCTGTACGATGCCGGGACAGAAGAAGAAGACCCCAATACCATTGCAACGGCTCCTGAAGGAGGTACCAATGGCGCACCAGATGACGATACCTCCGTCAGAACACAGCAACAAGACGTCTCCAACTTTTTGACAGCCGAACTCAGCCACAACAACGGTACCTTTACTCTCAAGCTAACCAGAAACGTAGAGGGCATCCTGACACCAGGGCTTGTCTTGGTCCACGCACAAGACCAACCGCTGTTCACAAGAGGAGAAGCCGATCGTGGCCAAGGACTCAAGTTGTTGGCAGAAGCTGGAAACCCTGGCGAGCTGCACGGATACATCACCGAAACAGGAACCGACGGAGCACCCCTGCGCCTGAGTGCCGCCATCACCCCCCTGTCTCCTGGTGTCGTCTACGCTTTTGATGGCGATTCCGATCCACTCTTCACCCAAGGACAAGCCGCCAAGGAAAACAGCGGATTGGAAGAGTTGGCAGAAGCGGGCAACAACGACATCATCTTCAACTACCTCAACGACCAAGGACTTCCCGTAGCCAAGAGCAACGAAGCTGGTGGTGTCGGCCCGGGTGGAAGCCTCACGTTTGACATCGACGTACCAAAAGGATACAAATTGGGACTGGCCACCATGTTTGTCCAATCCAATGACTGGATCATCACCTTCAACAATGCCGGCGCCCAAATTTTCGACGCCAATGGCGCAGCACAAAGTGGTACCGACAGAAGCACCCAATTGTACCTATTCGATGCAGGAACAGAAATGGATGAGGCCGTCGGATTTGGTCCCAACCAGGCGCCACGTCAAGCAGATCCGGACAGTGGTTCAGCTGATGCCGACACCAATACCCGCCGGGTAACAGAAATCGAAAATGTACAGTTCAACGCAGGGACAATCAATTCTTTGCCAGGAGTTGTCGCACGGGAAGATGCCCGCGGAGGATACAACCTGGTAGAAATCGACATCCAAGCAAGATAAAACAAACACCAACGTACTCGAAAAACCAACGAAAAAAACCGAAAAACCAAAAAATCGAAAAACCATGACAAGTGACAACGCAAAACTGAAAAACCAACACGACCAACAACACCTTTGCATCTGCGTCTCGATGAAACAATTCCAGAAAGATCGCAATGCAAAAAGGCCAAGCCGCCAACAACACAAGTCATTTGTTTTGTTCCAAACAGGCCCACAAGTAGCCTAGCTCTTGGATGCGGCATTGGTCAACGTTGACAAGTATTTACAAAAACCAACTGCAACAAGTATTATTCAACATTGTATTTATTGACGCTGTATTTTTATTTAAGTAGCACACGATCGATATGTTAGTAAGATGGCCCATCCTGGGCCATCTTTTTTATTTTCCCATCTTTTTTACGCCATTGGATGTCACGCACGCCATTTCCAGTGATTATATAGGTGTACAATTCCAACGGATACCTGCATACTATCTCTGGCATAAAGATCAAATAATCGCGCGATTTTTAGAGGGCCAAATCTCCATTCCCTCTACCCCATCCTTCAATTAGTAATACGTCAATAGTATGAGCAATCAACCAAAAACAAAACAGCAGATCGCCAATGACCTAGGCATTAGTTTGAGAACACTGCAACGATGGATCAAAAAGTCAAACATTGAAGTTCCCCGAGGCTTGGTATGCCCAAAAAAACAACAAGAAATCATTCAGAAATTGGGCTTTGAAAAAGATGGCAATGAATCCAAAAAATGACAATGGCACGCAATGGCATCCATTGGCATGAGAAGGCACGAAATCCACCAGCAATAGAAGGAAAGCTTTCTTACATTTATCATCAGAGACCGACGGCCACTTCCTTGAGAAACGGTACTCTGACCTGCAGGAAAAAACAGGCTTACAAACGCCCATTTTTTCATTAAGAGCTTATTCAAATTTAGTTTTTCAGATAAGATGGAATGGATTTCATAGCCAGATGAGGCTCATTTTGAGGTGCATAGCCGGAGGCTACGTGCCGAGGAATAGCTGAAGGATGGCGAAGAAAGACGTCCATATTAGCGAAAAGATTGACTTTAGATAAGCTCTAAATACCCAATTCATTATGTTCAGCAGAAAGAATTCCCCCATTCTATTCAAGTTTTTATTCCTGTGCATCTTCAGCATGCTGGTGTATGCCTGTAGTCAGCAAGAAGAAGAACAAGCATTGACTCCCAAAATTGAAAAAAGCCACTTCCAAGATTTTCTACAAGAACACACCCAACGCATCGCAGCCCAAGACCTGGGCGAAGGTCGGTATCGGGTGGAAGGTGAACAAGGTACCATCATCGACATTGAAAACGGACTGGTCAACTCGGCCGGAGAACGGGTGAGAGGAAACATAGAAATTGAATTGATCGAAATCTACAACGTAAAAGACATGATCTTGGCCCGCAAGCAAACACTTGCTGATTACGATGGCGCCAAGAAAGTGTTGGAATCCGGTGGTGAGGTCTTCGTACAACCCTACCAAAATGGGGAAGCACTCAAAGCCGATGGCCAGGGCAACATTTCCATCATGCTACCAACAGAGAATACCGGAGGACCACGCGACAACATGGAGCTGTACTACGGAGAAGAGATAGGCGAGCAAGTCATCTGGAAGCCAACGGGCGAAAAGGTCCCCGTCATCTCCAACCATCTCCGCAGCGAGCTGTCTTATTACATCGTCACCCTGCAAAATGCCCTGGGGTGGATCAATGTGGACATCATCTACGAAGGCGACGGCGAGGCCATCGAGTGCATCCAATTGGAAGTTGAGTGCCGAGAACTTTGTGACATCAACACAAGCTATGCTGCCATCTATGTCAACAGCCTCAACAGTGCCTTCGAATTGACACAGATCAGCCCTACCAGCTTTGAGTTGTGCGATGAGATGGGCAGTGGCATTTCTCTGGGCGGCGTCAATGTCACTTTCATCGTCATGATCGAATGTCGAGACGGAAGCATCCAAGTTGCCTTTGTCAACGCGACCCTCACGCCTGGCATGCATTTACAAAGCATCAGCTGCGATCAACTCAGATTCATGGACCGACCCAGTTACGAAAGTGAGCTGAGCAACCTCATGCGATAGATTCATGCAATGCATTCACGAACTCCCACTCGTTGGGAATAGCAGTTGACATACGCCATCGCGTATGCAAGTACAGAAGCAAGCGTCTTTTCGGATTTTTCGGAAAGGCGCTTCTTTCTTGCCAAATGGCTGAAGGCGATCAGCGGAGTCGATCGATGAGTTCGAGAAGAGAATAGACGATTTGGTTGGTCACTTTTCGGACTTCCCCATAATCTGCCAAATTCAGCCGGTCGCGTTTCTGAATATTTGCCCAGTCTGCAGAAAGGGTTGCCAATTCATTGCGAACGGGATGTTTTCGGTCTGTATTTTCCAGCAATTTTTCCAATTTGGCAAAAGCGCGATCCAATCTGTTGTTGGTGATCAGGCGTCGCAATTCTGCCACCTCCTCATCGCTGAGTAGCCTCAGCACAACAATTGATTGCCCACTTTTGATGCATTCATCGGCCAGGACAAAACCCAAATCCTGGAAGGCAAATCGGCTCGAAAAAACATGCTTGCAAAGAGAGACAGAAGAGCGGATGGCAATCTGCTGATTTTCTTTTTTATTCACAGACTTTTCTCCATCTGCAAAATCACAAATGGCCTTGACCACGATCCAATCCAATTTCCCGTGGGTGGACGCAACATAGACACCATTTCCCTCCATTTCCCCTCCCTTGGCTTTGGGAAAAACACTCAGCAATTCATTTCGAAATTCAATGTTGTCGACCAACACATCGCCAGAGAGCAACTGACAGATTTTCATGTCTGCTTGTTCGCCATCGGGCAAAGAGTGGCTCCAATTGCGGCGGGCCGAGCGAAAGCGATCGCGCAAGGTGATGCTCGCCTCTGGTTGGGGAGAACTCTGTATGGTTACCTCTTTTCCCCTGCGCTGCATGGTGTACGGCAATATTTCACCAGACACCAATACATCTCCAATCTGTTGTTTGTCTTTGTCAACACCGAAAGCGATGCCAACCATTAAAACTGCCTTTGGCGACCAATCGTTGATGGCATTGGAGACCGTCATGATGGCCCCACCCACTCTGGCTGCCCCCATATTGGACTCGGCAGCCACGACCAAATACGCACCAAATATCCCCAGGTAATAGGTCTGACTGTCCTTGTACGTACGCAGTATGGCGCCTTGGTCTGGAAGGGGTTCCAAATTGTCCAATAGTTCGTCCATTTCTACGGGAGTTGCAGTGACAACCAATGCACTGATGCAGGAGGCATATTCCAAGGCCTCCGTGTAGGCGATTTCCTTTTCTTTCATCTATGATGGATTCGTTGCAAGTAAATAGTCGCCAGGAGGTCGAAATGGCAATGCCAATCGATGAATAGTCGCCAAAACCTACTGGTGAATTTCAAATGTAAAAATATCTCACTAGATATACGATTTTGACTTCTGATTCTTTTTATGTATTTTTGAAATGCACACCAGTAGTTTTTTACAAAATCATTTCTTGCTTTTTTCACAAAAGAGTTGACAGACTCCTTTGTACAGATTTTTATTTTTTGTAAAAAACCAATGCTATGAAAAAGACCATTTTTCGACACCAACTCATTCCCGACAATCAATTGACATCCATCAAAGGAGGAACCATCCTCCTCAAAATCTGCTCGGGAAGAGGCGATTCCCCCGATGGAAGTACACCACCGCCACCGCCGCCACCAAAATGATCAGAGAATGGCGTGAACAGTAAGAGGCAAAAGTCAAAAGTCTCACCTACTGTCATTTGTTCCAAATGAGCTGTACAACTCTCGCACGTGGAGTTGTGCCATCATTCCTATGCAAATGCCCACACTTACAAATCATTTTTCAAACATCCTTTTCATCAATCACATCCATACAACATGATACGTCCAACCCAATTTTCCATAGAAGCCATCAGCAAATTTTCTCTCTCCGACGATCAATGCAAATCCGTCAAAGGAGGAACCACTTTCATCAAAATCTGCGACCGCATGCAGCCCAAGAAAGGGGACGAAGGAACGCACCAAAGCAAGGCGCACCTCTTCACCAATCAATCGGCAAATGCCAATTCATTCCTCTCTGCTCTCCGCCTGAGAATGGGACTCTAAAAGCAAACACCAATTACAATTCATCATCAAACCATCAAACATGAAAAAGGCATCCCTATTCGACTCAAAAGTCATCAAAAATACGTCCGTCTCCATCGACCAACAAAAGCGAGTCAAAGGAGGCACTACCCTGGTGAAAATCTGTGACGGTATGAAACCCAAAAGTGGGGACGAAGGAACGCACCAAAGCAAGGCGCACCTCTTCACCAATCAGTCCGCAAATGCCAATCCGTTCCTCTCCGCCCTCCGGCTGAGAACAGGACTGTAAAAACTTACATTTTATTCCATTCTCCAACAATCCACCAAATATGAAAAATTCATCTGTATTTCAAACAAAAGCCATCGGCAAGGCGTCCATCTCCACCGACCAATGCAAACTGGTCAAGGGGGGTAGTCTCATGCTCAAAGTCTGCACGAACGTGCAGCCCAAAAAAGGGGACGAAGGAAGCCACCAAAGCAAGGCGCACCTCTTCACCAATCAATCGGCAAACACCAATTCATTCCTCTCTGCCCTGCGGCTGAGAATGGGGATGTAAGAACAACGTACATCTTTTTCACAGAGCGAGTCCGTACAAGTCCTTTTTGTGCGGGCTCTGTTTTCTTCCCGCCCTGCCCCAAACATAACCATCTGAATACCAAATATTTGCTTTCCAAGCCCACCCCTGCCCCCAATAATACTTCTCCTTTCCGTTTGTTATCTGAAATATCTTACATAACTTCCCACTTAAACAGCATACTACCCAATGAATCAGCTCGGTCAAGTGGTCAGATTTGACAAAACTCAGTTTCAACATCATGCACTGATGGGGGTCTCTCGTACCTTTGCCCTCACCATTCCGCAGCTGCCCAAAGCCCTCCGCTTCGTCGTCTCCAATGCCTACCTGCTCTGCCGCATCGTGGATACCATTGAGGACGAGCCCACGCTGAGCTTCGAAGAAAAAGAGGCCTTTTGCCAACGATTCATTGCCGTCGTCGCCGAAGGGGCCGACCCGGAAAGCTTTGCCAAAGACCTGTCCTGCCGCCTGTCTCAACAAACCATTCCCGCTGAGCATCAACTGGTCAAGGACACCGCCAAAGTGATTGAAATCACCCGAAGCCTCACCAAAGAGCAGCAAGACATCCTCGAACGCTGCCTCCGCATCATGGTCAAAGGCATGCTGTACTACCAAAAACACCGCCCAACCTCCGGCCTCGGCAACCTCAAGGAACTCAATCGCTATTGTTATTACGTAGCTGGAGTGGTTGGAGAAATGCTCACCGACCTGTTTTGTGAATACTCTCCTGATGTGGCCCATCACCATCGCAACATGATGAACCTGGCCAACTCCTTCGGACAAGGCCTGCAGCTGACCAACATTCTCAAAGACATCTGGGACGACCTCCAGAAAGGCATTTGCTGGTTGCCCAAAGACGTCTTTGCCTCTCACAATTTCGACCTCCAAGACCTCAAGGCAGGTCAAAACAACAAGGATTTCGAAAAAGGCCTGCGCCGATTGGTGGGCATCACCTGCCGACAATTGGAGAAAGCCCTCCACTACACCTTACTCATCCCCTCCCGAGAAACCGGAATCCGCACCTTTTGCTTTTGGAACATCGGCATGGCTGCCCTGACCCTGCGCAAAATCAACCGCAACCTGGGCTTTGCCTCTGGCGATGAGGTCAAAATCTCTCGCAACAGCGTCAAATTTGTCGCCATGGCCTCCAACCTCAACATCCGCTACAACCAAGGCCTGACCATGCTCTTCAAACTCTTCTCTCGCGGCCTGCCCCGGGAAGACATCACCCTCTCACACCCACTACAAAAAGGATAAAGACAAAATTCTCCTGCCCAAAGCAGATTGGACAATACAACAAAGCACCTCCCCTTGCGGAAAGATGCTTTGATGATGTCGCATGTGATGTCAGCAGACCTTATTTTGCCCCCAACAATCCAAACTGCTCGAAGTGGTGCTGGAAGTGCTTTTGGCAATACATCTTCCATTCGTAGCGATTCAATGGCCCAAAGGTTGGATTGAAGGCCCGAAAATCTGGCTCCTCCTTGTAGCGTTGTGCCACCGCCTCCAAACTCTCCAGCAAGCCCTTCTTGGCAGCAGCCAAAGACTCGTAGCGCAACTCCTCCAACTCTCCCTTTTTCAACAAGGGCATCTGGAAATTCCTCGGCATCTTGCGGTAGTTGTAGAGCGAATCCCGGTATTTCTCCAATCGTTCTTCCGGCGTCAACAAGTCCACCTGGACATTGCCCAAGGCCACCTGATTGAAGTATTCTAAATGCTCCACCATGTGCTGTGGCCCCATGATTCCCCACTCCGGGCGACTGTCTTCCGTCAAACCCAGCAGGAGATCTTTGGCCTTTTCTATGCTGAAATCAAAGAAAGGAGATTTCTTTTGGACCAATGTGAGAATGGTTGCAAAGGCCACCAGCTCCCTGTCCTGGTCAAACAGCTCCACATACCACTTGACCACACCCGACGGATGTTCCTGGCCCCGGCTGTCCCGCTCGACCTTTTCCTTGCAAGTCAGACGCACCTGGATGGTATCGTTGTGGTACACCGGGCGAATGAATCGGCACTCATCCAAGCCATAATTGGCCCCAACAGGCCCCTTGGCCGGACTGACAAACAGGCCTGCCGCCGCCGCCAGCAAGAAGTATCCATGTGCTGCTCGCTTCTCAAAAATCGTCCCATCCAAGGAGGTGACATCTGTATGGGCGTAGAAAACATCCCAAGTGAGATTGGCGAAGTTTTGAATGTCGCTGTCGGTGATGGTGCGTTTGTGTGTCAGGATGGACATCCCTGGCTCAATGTCTTCAAAATGGTAACGGAAGGGATGACGAGGCGCTTCTACCACCTTGGCTCCCGGCAGATACTGGCCTGTGATGGCCGACAAGGTCGTAGGTGTCCCCTGGATGGCGCAGCGTTGCAAGTAGTGCTTGATGCCGCGCAGTCCGCCCATTTCTTCTCCACCTCCGGCCCGACCAGGTCCGCCATGTACCAAATACGGCAGTGGAGAGCCATGTCCGGTGCTTTGCTTGGCATTCTCGCGATTGATCACAAGGATGCGCCCGTGGTGACTGGCTGCACCCACCACAAATTCTCTGGCGATGTGGTCATCGTTGGTCGAGATGGAACAACAGAGCGATCCCTTGCCCATGTTGGCCAGTTCGATGGCCTCGTCCAATTCTTTGTAAGGCATGATGGTACTCACCGGACCAAAGGCCTCCACCTCGTGAACAGCTTGGTTTTGGTAGGGATCTTTTTCCAACAGGACAATCGGACTCAGGAAAGCCCCCTTCTCGTAGTCCGCTCCAATCAAGTCGATGGCCTCCAGGCTTCCGTAGACCATTTCAGCTGTTTGGGCCAATTCGGCTACCCGCTCTCTCACCTCGGCCACCTGTGCCTTGCTTGCCAAAGCCCCCATCCGGACTCCTTCTGCCGTGGGATGACCAATGCCAACCCTTCCCAATTCCTTGCCCAAGGCAATCTGCACATCCTCGACAAAACGCTCCGGTACAATCACCCGGCGGATGGCCGTACATTTTTGTCCGCACTTGACGGTCATTTCCTTGCGGACCTCCTTGATGAACAATTTGAATTCTGGCGATCCGGGAACAGCATCTTCTCCCAATACAGAACAGTTGAGACTGTCGGCCTCCATGTTGAAAGGGACCGCCTCCTGGGTAATCCTGGGATGAGACTTGAGCTTTCGTCCCACATCCGCAGAACCCGTAAAGGTGACAACGTCCTGCGAACCCACCGTGTCCAAAATGGAACGAGCCGATCCACAAACCAATTGAAGCGAGCCTTCTGGCAAAATCCCAGAGTCGATGATCTCGCGGACCACGGCTTCTGTCAGATAAGAGGTGGCTGTGGCTGGCTTTACCACCGCGGCGACACCTGCCATCCAGTTGACCGCACACTTTTCGAGCATGCCCCAGATGGGAAAATTGAAGGCGTTGATGTGAATGGCCACCCCGCGCTTGGGAACCATGATGTGATGCCCCATGAAAGAACCGCCACGCGACAGGTCAATGGGATCGCCATCTACGTGAAAGCTTTGATTGGGGAATTGGCGGCGGAGAGAAGCATTGGCGAACAGATTGCCAAACCCGCCTTCTATGTCGATCCAACTGTCGCCACGGGTGGCTCCAGTTTGATAGCTGATGTCGTAAAACTGTTCCTTGCGCTTGGTCAGATAAAGGGCCAGCTTTTTGAGCATGTTGCCTCTTTGTTGGAAGGTCATCTTGCGCAAAGAAGGGCTGCCTGTGCGGCGGCCGTATTCGAGGATGGCGCCAAAGTCGAGGCCATCGGTGGTGGCTCTTGCCACTATTTCTCCAGTAACAGAGTTGAACAGGGGCTTGCCTTCGCCCTCTCCTTCTACCCAGCTACCCAAAACGTAATTTCCTAATTTTGCCATAACAATCTGCGAGTTTTGATGAATGAATGGGGAAAAATCCTACACGCGCTCCAAAATGGCGGCATACCCTTGGCCGACGCCCACACACATGGTAACGAGAGCGTAGCGCTTGCCTGTGAGTTGCAGCTCCAAGGCAGCGGAATAAGCGATGCGGGTTCCGGTAACGCCCAGCGGGTGACCGATGGCAATGGCACCACCGTTGGGGTTGAGGCGGGGATCGTCGTCGGCCAGCCCCCAGCTACGGGTACAGGCCAATGCCTGGGCCGCAAAGGCTTCGTTCAGCTCGATGATGTCCATGTCTTCCATGCGCAGGCCGGCCTTTTCTAAGGCTTTGTTGGACGCCCCTACTGGTCCGATGCCCATGATGCGAGGCTCCACTCCTACGACGGCAGAACTCACAATGCGCGCCATTGGCTTCAATTCATATTTCTGAACGGCCTCTTGCGAAGCGATGATGGTAGCTGCCGCCCCGTCGTTGAGTCCCGATGCGTTGCCAGCCGTGACGGTCCCACCATCTTCTGCCTTGCGAAAGGCCGTGCGCAGCTTGGCCAATACTTCCAAACTGGTCGAAGGCTTGATGAACTCATCTTTCTCGAAGCGAATGGGGTCTTTTTTGCGTTGCGGAATGTCAACAGGAACAATCTCCTTGGCCAGGCGACCACTTTGTTGAGCTGCCGCCGCTTTCATTTGCGACCAATGGGCAAACTTGTCCTGGTCTTCGCGGCTGATCTGGTATTTGTCCACCAGATTTTCGGCAGTGGTCCCCATTCCGTCCGTTCCGTATAGTTTGTGCATTTTGGAATTGACAAAACGCCAACCAAAGCTGCTGTCGTGCATTTGGGCGTCTCGGCCAAAGGGGCGGGATACCTTGGAGATGACCCAGGGGCCGCGGGTCATGTGTTCTACACCACCAGCGATGAACAGATCGCCATCTCCTGCCTTGATGGCTCGATTGGCGTGGATGATGGCCGAAAGGCCCGAAGAACAGAGACGGTTGACGGTCTCGCCGGGAACAGACCAGGGCAAGCCTGCCAGCAGCAAGCACATTCTGGCCACATTGCGGTTGTCCTCTCCCGCCTGATTGGCACAGCCGAGGATCACGTCTTCGTATGCCTCGACAGGTATCTGCGGATTGCGGCCAACCAGCTCCCGAATGACCATGGCTCCCAGATCGTCGGTGCGGATGGTAGACAGCGTCCCGGTGAACTTCCCGATGGGAGTGCGGATGCCATCTATGATGTAAGATTCCTTCATGTATCTACAATTTGTAATTTGGTTCAGAGTAGTGGGCAAAAGCAGAGGCTCGGGCCTTGCACTGAGCTTGCAGTTGGGCGCTGCAAAGATAACAAATAATCCGCCCAAAGAGATTTCAGAATGCAAAGGAAAAGTTCAATTCGGCCAAGGGTCTTCTTCTTGTCAAAGCCTTGCAGAGAGGCGAACTTCTGAAAATGATTTCACAAAAAGCCATTGATATTTTGGCAACTGACATCGCTCAACGAAAGTGTTTTTGTATATTGTAGGCGGATTTATGGTACAGTTCCTTTCAATGGATGCGTCACCCCTTTGGTGATTGCACCTTCATTTCTCCCTGATTCAACCAATGTGCTATTGTCCAATGAGAGCTGTCGTACCAGTAGTGTTCCGTCGGTCATCTGATTGGATGGTACAGCCGTTATTGAACATTCACCAAATATTTCTAGCAATGACTTCTACTGTTTTCTCTTTTGCCAGGATTACCTGCTTGTGTGCTTGTTTGCTCTGCCTTTTTGCGGGTCCAGTCAATGCACAGTCGGACAATGTCTGTGTGGACAATGATTGCTCTGAAAAAGTATTCTCCATTGACCTTGACGCATCGACCAATCCCAGCCCAACAGAATTGGCGGATGGGAGTCGGACTGAGAAGTTCAAAAAAGCCCATCAGCAATTGGAGGAGCTTCGAAAAGTCTACACCAACGGCAGTGCCTGGAAAAACGAGGACGAACGCAAAAATTTGGGGGGCAAAAGTTGCCTGCGACAGTTCCAGCTGGAAGGCTTGGTGGCACACGAATACGAGCAGAATCCAGGCTTCCGACAATACATCGACCAAAATGTCAGCGATGTGCTGGCCTTTCGAAAGGCGGGCTTTGAGTCCAGTCGCCGTGCCCTCAACCTGATGAGTCGCATGCGGTCCAAATGTTCTCGCCAGATCAAAAAGGTCGAAGACAGCAAGGGGCCATCGCTCAAGGACCTCCCCGCCATGTACATGAAACAAGGTCAGGCCCTGGGCTATTTTGACGACAAGGGGCGACTCATTCCACAGGATGCCCTGTCAAACCTGAACAAGCAACTCAACAATGTGTCCAATGGATTGGCAGATGCCAAAAACAAATTGGGCAACCTCAAAAACAAACAAGGCAAATTGGGCAGTCTGCTCAAAGGCTTGTTCAACAAACCAAAGGGCTTGCTGGGAAAATTGGGCGACTTGGGTAGCCTCCAATCCAAGCTCAAAAACAGACTCAAGAATCCATTGCCCAAACTCGATCAGCTGATCAAGGACCGGAAAAATCTGGAAAAGAAAGTGAGCGACTTGCTCAACAAACCCAAGGCACTCCAAGACAAATTGAGTGGACTGGACAAGCAAATCGACAATCTGCAAAAGCAATTGAAGCAACACACAGACAATGCCGACAAGCTAAAAGACAAACTCAAAAATGCGCCCAATCAAAAAGAAGAGCTGACACAAAAGCTCAAAGAGTTGACACAAAAGCTCAAAGAGCTGACAGACAAAAAGGACGACCTCCTCTCGAATTTGTCCAAGCTAAGGGGCGATCAAAATGGCGTCTCTGATCAGTTGAAAGACCTCCAAGACCAACTCGAGCAATTGACCAAGACCAAAGACCAATTGGCCCAACAAACCCAAGATGTCTCCAATCAAGTGGACGGCAAGCCTCAAGATGCCGTAGAAGATGCCATTGCAGATTTGGAGAAAAAAATCAATGACCTCAAAGACGAGCCCAAGTGGCAAAAAGAAATCGACGATTGTGAAAAAGACCATGCTGAGGTCAAACGAAAATTCAACCCACTCAAGGGCCTCCAAAGCAAACTCAAATCAAAACTCGGTGGACTGCTCGGCAAATCCTCTGGCCTGTTCTCTCGCCTCGGCAAAGTGAAAGACATTCACGACCAACTCAAAAGCATCGCAGGCAATGCCAGCAACGCCCAACAATTGCTCTCCCAAATCGACCAACTCATCAGCGATCGCCAAGCCCTCTCCCAACGACTCGACGACCTCAAGGCCAAGCAAAACAATGCCCAAGGGAAACTAGACGAACTCAAAAAGCGAATTGCCAACACCCAACAAAAGCTGGATGAAAAAACAACTTATCTCAACAATATAAAAACAGAGCTACTCTCCCTCATCGAACAGAAAAGCAAAGTGAAAGATCGCTTGAAACAAGCCCTGGAAAAAGCAGGGACATTGAAAGAAACAGCTATCAATTTCTTGGGACAATACGAATTGTTTAAGAGCAAGTCCAAATGCAAAGACAAAGAAGAGCTGAAAAAGGAGGTGGACCAACTCTCTGAAGAACACAAAGAACTGGAGCAACAACTCAACGAAAACGAACAACAAGTCAAGGAGATCGAACAACAAGAACAAGCCCTGGAAAAAGACACCCGCGAGCTGACCGAAAGTCTGGACAACGAAGAACAAAAACAGGCGGACCTCCAACAGCAACAAGAGGAGATCAAAGAAGTCTTTGGCAAGGAAATACAACTTGATCCAGTCCCAGTAAAAGAATGGTCCAAGAACTATGAGGTCAAGCGCCCCTACTGGGATGCCGTCTTTCATCCCGACAATGAAGTCGTCGACGGTTTTGTGGGCAAATACTTCCAAGTGAAACTCAAAGATGCTGACAAAAATGTCAAACTGCTTTTTGGTCCTGGAAAATACTACATGGAAAAAAGTGCCTTCCGCGACAACTACGGCTCCACCATCGGTGCTTTCGTGGCAGAAGCCCTCCACCACATCAGTCGACTCGACGAAGGCAGGGTCAAACTTTTCGTACAAGGCAGCGCCGACATGGCGGGTCACAAAACCTTCCGAGGCAAACTGGACAGCCGTTATTTCTACAATGAAGTGACCGTACTGCCCCAAAAGGCCGACAAGGAAAGCTTCAAAAGCCAAGTCAGCACCAAGGCCATCCCCACCGCTGACTTCCGCAACCAGCACCTCCCCGACTTGCGCGGCAGGTACTTGCAAGAGATGATTTCTGTGTATTCCAAAAACCTACAACCCATCCAGTTGGAAGGTACAGTCAAGCAGGTGACGGCAGAGGGCGAGCGCAATGCGGTGATTTATTTGTTCATTCCGGAGGAGTTGTTGGATTGAGGCAAAACCAAGAGTGCAGACTGTATCAACAATCAACTCCCAAAAGACCCATAAACACCAAATCAAAAAAATTGTTCACCGATAAAATATTTTTTTGAGATTTTTTTAGTTTAGAAAAATAAAACATGTATATTGAGGCATGGTTATGGAGAAATTTAGTACCAAACAGTTTTTCCAAAATCTCCAAAACGTATGAAAAAGTGGCCTGTTTTTTTGTACGTGCAGCTTTCAAAAGACACATCTGTGAGCTGCGTTTCACTTTAAACACAAAATTTATTTCATCAGATGATTTTCTACAGTCACTCTGATCTATTGCACCAATCGCTGACTTCTGCACTTTCATTTCTACAAAAAATCCGGAGACAAAACCCTTTGTAGTTTTTGCTCCTCTCAACTGGATTTCAACATTCTACTAACTACCGCAATGGCGCGCGGGTAGAACACCCGTCCATTCTGCCACAAAAGCAGAAAGTAACTTTACAAAACAACTTTCATCACATTTGCTGACAAAGGATTGTTGTCTTTTGTCGCCCCCATGTCTTGAGCGGCTGCACGGCTGGTTCAAGGGGATCAATCATTGCAAACAACCTATTGGAGAGAGTCCTGTCGACTTGTCTCCCTGTCAAAATATCAATCTAAATTTTACTAACCTCTAATCTAATCCATTATGAAATCTTTCAAAACTAAATTGGCAGCTTCCGGAATCGCACTTGCACTTTGCTTCACTCTGATGAGCTTCACGTCTGCTCCCCAAGTACAAGACAACATCTCTTCTGAAGAAATCGCACTTGCCAAGAATGGCGAATACATCAGTGCAGGTGATGAACTGATCAACGGCGTATGGTACAGCGTCAAGCAGTGTGTCGCTGGTACGAGAGTAAAATGTGTCATCGGTTCCAAAATCTACAAGAGAAAGAGAATGATCTCTGTTGAAGAGGAGCTTCCAGTAATGATGGACAACTAAGTCAATATCATAACATCTCAATATTCGGGTATGGTACAGGCCACCATGCTCGAATATTCTTCCTTCCTCACCACAAAATGAACAAACTGTGAGACATTGGACCATCCTCTTGTTGCTGCTTCTCTTTGGTTGTGAGGCAGAAATTTCTGAGGAATTGCAGAAAGAACGCATTCCACCACAAGTCAACTTTTCGAATCACTTTAGTTTACAACTCGCCGACAGCCTGTCCATTCCACTTCCCAAAGGCATTCCCAACTACTTGGGCCTGACCGATGTGCTGGAAGAGGACAAGTGGTACTACTACAAGTTTGCCCCCAACAAAATTGCCAAGGTAAATTTACAAGAAGGAACTGTCGACTCCATCGTCTTGCCAAAAGATTTCATCGATGGAAACCTACTGTCAATCTGCCGCATCGGGAAAGACTCTGTTTTGCTGACACACGACCTACCAGCTGCCCTGATCTTGGTGGCAGAAAAGAAAAATGCCAGCTACCTCTACTTGCCAAAAATTGATTTCGAAACGAACAATACTACCTTTACAAGTCTCAGCAACAGCTTGCCCGCAGATGAGTCCAATTTTCTACTGGACCATTCCAGCTTGCATTACGAAGCTGACAAAAAGCAGGTTTACCTTGGTTTGCAACCCTATGATGCCTACAGAAATCCTGGTTTTGAAAAGAGCCAGAGAGTGGCCGTCTTCGACCTAAAAAAAGAGGAGTGGAAAAAAACATTTGCCTCACCGGAGGGCATGCTGAAATTCCGGGGAAAGGGAAGTTACTCATACATGATGTCGCAAAAGACGGTGCTCGTCAAAGGAGATACCACTTTTGTCAATTACACCAACGACCACTGCATCTATTATTACATCGGTGGAGAATACGCCGGCAAGTTTCCACACATCAGTCGACAGTCCAAACAATTGCATTTGCCCTTGACACCAACAGAAGCGGATGATCCGGAAAAGATCAAATACTACACCCATGCCGCCCCGCGCTACAGCAGCTTTCACTACCACGAAAAACTGCGTTTGTATTCGAGATTGTACTTCGACCAACAAGACCCCATGGACGAATCGGGAAGGTACAAGGCCAGAAATTTGTTCCGCGATGTATACGTAAGTTTCTTGGATGAAAATTTCCAACACGTGGGCGAATTCAAATTCCCCAACGGAAGCATTCCCTTCCGGGGAGCCAAAGCCCTGTCAGACGGATTCATTGTATTCGATCCCAGACACCCATCCAACAGCCAACTTGATCTGAAACAAGTGTACAAAATCAAACCCATTGAAAATCTCAACCAACAAGAATATGCCAAGATTTCTGAAGCGAGCAGCTTATAGCTTCTTGCTATTGGGACTGCTCTATGGTTGCCAACAAGAAGTGTACAACTACTTTGATGGATTCCACAACTACATGTTGCAGGAACACCAAGTGGATGTATCCAAAACGAAAGACCACATCTATTACATCATCCCATTCAGCAATTGCAACAGTTGTCAAGGCAGTGACCTCAATCTGAGTTTGCTGGAAGAACAGCAAATCCAACAGGAAAAAATCACCCTGCTGCTGACAGGCAACCTGCAACAAAGCACCCATCGCCAACGCATTCGCAAACTGTCCAACCACTACACCACCATCCAAGACGAGGGCAATGCCATCGATCAATACCCCACCGGACTCAGCAAGCCCATCTTGCTGCACATTCAAAATGGAAGCGTCAAAAAATATTTTCTCATCAATGATCCAGACATCCCACAGGTGAAAGAGTATCTGCAAAATCTCATTTGATCCACAACCAGCCTGTATCCAGCTCGCCCAAACACCTTTTCGCTCCACAAAACATCAAAATTTTGCCGATTGAATAGGGGAAGAAGCCCATTGCATTGTCTTGTCAACAAAGCGCCTCGTGCAATGGCTTTTGCTCTTCATTCATTCCACAAAATTGATACAATGAATCATTCTTTTACCAGCTCCTTATCTTTGGCCCTAGTTGTCATCTTGTCCATCTTTCTACTTGCCCACAGTCATGCCCAAAACCCCGCCCTGCGCCTGGTGCCTACATCCGAGGCAACCCACACCGCAGTGACCTCTGGTGATTGGACCGACGCCGCCACCTGGGGCGGGAGCCTTCCAACGGACGAAGCCAGGGTGGTGATTCCCGAAGGCATCAACGTCCGCATCAACAGCCTGCTCAACACCCGCATCAAAACCATCCGCATCGATGGAACCCTTCACTTTGCAAGGGATGTGACCACAGTACTAAAAGTGGAAACCATGGTCAGTTCCTCCCAGGGTCGCCTGGAAATTGGAAGTCCAGACAAACCCATCGCCGCCAATGTCAGCGCCAACATTCTCATCCTAGACGATGGCCCCATCGACACCAACTGGGACCCAGCCAAAATCAGCCGAGGGATGATCCTCATGGGACCAGTGACAATGCACGGCCAAGCAAAGAGTTCCTGGCATGTTCTGGCCACCCAAGCCGCCGCCGGGACCACCACCTTATCTTTGCAAGAGGTGCCCAACAACTGGCGAGCAGGCGACCGCATCATCGTCGCTGGAACCGATCCCAATGACCACAAAAGCGACGAAAGCACCACCATCGAATCCATCAGCGGAAACAACATCACGCTGCCCAATGCCCTGCTCAAAGACCACCTGACGCCTGCCGATGACTTGGATGTACACATCGCCAATGCCAGTCGCAACATCAACATCAAATCGGAAAACACCAATGACATCAAGCAGAGAGGGCACATCATGTTCATGCACCACAATGCCGTGGACATCAGGTATGTGGAATTCAGCGGACTGGGCAGAACCAACAAACGCATTTCACTAGACGATACTGAGTTTCCGGACTTGGAAGAAGACGGCAGTTTTGTGCCAGGACCACGCAACAACATTCGGGGGCGCTACTCCATCCATTTCCACCGGGGGGGCGGCGATCCCAATGGCCCGACAGCCCTCGTACAAGGCTGCTCCGTCACCGATGATCCCGGCTGGGCCTATGTCAACCACTCCGCCCGGGTAGACTTCATCGAAAATGTCTCTTACAACATTGTTGGTGGGGCCTTCCAAACAGAGTCCGGCGACGAGACAGGTTCCTTTCGCCGCAACATTGCCATTCGGACCGTCAATCCCGATGACCCGATGAAAGACCCTGGCAGTCCAGCAGCTCTGGTCGACATCCGCGAAAATTTCCAAGACTATGCCTGGCAAGGAGATGCCTTTTGGATTCATGGCGGAGGGGTCGCCGTAGAAGGCAACGTGGCATCTGGCGCTTCTGGCCATGCCTTCATTTACTGGCCGGAAGGCCTGATAGAGGCCAATCTCGGAATGACGAGAGGAAACAAATCTTGGGTTCCCAACAACCACCTGCTGAACGATGTCACTGTGTTCAACATTTGGTGGATTCCCATTTTGTCATCCAAAAACAATACGGCCTATTCTGCTAGCAAGGGATTGGTGAGCTACTATTTGCACACCTCTTTTTTGGATGAGGAAGAAGAAAGACCAGGGTCCAACGTTTCCCAAGCCTACAGAAACACCCTCAACTCCACTTTCGAAGGATACACGATCTGGAACATCCGACAATCCGCAGTAGATTTCAACTACACCGAGCGCATCACCTTGAAAGATTCGAGATTGGTGGGTACAGGCAGGAGCAATTTGGTGGGGGTAGACGCCAATCAGTTTTTCAACCTGAACAATCTCACCTTCGACAATTTGACCATCGAGGGCTTCGACATTGGTTTTGATGTGCCCAGTAATGGCATCGTCAACATTTCCAACTGCGAGATGAACAACCGCATCGATTTCCGAATCCGGGAGCCACAAATTTCCTTGGACACTGTGGAAATTCCGGGACGCTTTGGGCGAAAAATGCGAATCGACAATGTTCGTTTTCTCAACCCAAATGGAACGCCCATTCAGATGATGCCTGTCTTCACATTGGTGGCTGAGGTGCAGGACGGCATAGACGATGAAGATACCTCCAAAGACGAATTGTACTTCCTGCTCACCGATGAGATCACACTCAATTTTGGGGCATTCCAGGAAGCGCGTTTGTACTTTGACCAACAAGCCCCGGATTTCATTCCCATCACCAATGCCAACAGCAGTTTGCCCGGAACAGATGTCATCATTCCCCGCGAATTTGTCAACAAAAGCAATCGGCAATTGCAAGACGAATTCGACTCTTCCTTTGGTGGCGCGCTCTTGCCCAGCTCGGCAATGGCCGTCCCCGAAGTAGTGGGAGGAAAGCTGAGTGGCATCGTCACATCAACCAAAGAGACAAACAAAGTAGACCAAGTCCAATGCATCCCCAATCCAGTCCAACACTCCTTCCAAGTCAGAGGCAACGAGCCATCCTACCAAGGACGCATTTGGTCACTGGACGGATCACTGCTTTGGAGTGGACAGGTGGACCCAACGACCGACATAGACATCCACGAGCTGGCTGCCGGTTTTTACCTCCTGCAATTGTCTGCTCCGGGATGGAGTCAGCCCATCAGTTTGAAATTGGTGAAGTTGTAGAATGGAACAAGGCGTCGAGAATGCGCCTGGCATCGGCATCGTAATGCGCATTGGGATGTGCCAGTAAGATGTTCAATTTCTTTTTGGCCTCCGCCGATTGGCCAGCCTTGAGATGGGCCAGCGCCGCATACCAATTGGCCTCGTACCAATAAACCGGATCGTTCTCCTCAAACTGTTCAAAGGAGCTCAATGCGGCCGTGATTTGATCGCTTTCCAACTGACAGATGCCCAGGTAGAGCAACCACTTTTTTTCCTTTTGAGTGGTCTCTGCTTGGGCTTGTAAAATCTGTAGCGCAGCCGCATAGTTTTGTTTGGTATATTGATCTTCCAGTTGACGCATCCAGTCGGAGGGGTCTTGACTTCGGTCGCCCAATTGCATGGGGTAGGGTTCAAAGTATTGGGCGTACATTTTTTCGTTGCTCGCACTTGAGGGCAGCAGCAAAACAAACAGCAGGCTGAGCAGCAACAAGGCAGCGGCGATGAACCAGATGTACTTCCGGGGAAAGCGAGGCGAAGGAGTCTGTTGCTTTTCCCATTCTTGGTGATAGCCCTGCAATTTGGATTTGACGCTGGCTTGCAGGTAGGCCTCAATGCCTCCGTGTACTTTGCGTTGTTTGACCAATGCCTCTTTCAGCCCATCGTCTTGTGCCAACTGGCGTTCGAAGGTTTCTCGTTCTTCCGCACTCATTCGCCCGAAGATGTAATCATCCAGTTGTTGATCCGAATGGTTTGATGCTTTCATAAGAGGATCATTTCAATTCGTTTGTCAATTCATCTGAGCGAAGAATCAGTTCTCGCAAGCGGCGGAGGCAAGTCGACTTTTTGTTTCTCGCCACTTGTTCGTTGGAATACCTCATCAGTTCGGCAATTTTCTTCATCCGCAGTTTGTCGAAGTAGTAGAAAATCAAAACTTTTCGGCAGTCCTCCCCCATCTGTCCCAAGACCTTGGCCACCATCTTTTCCTGTTCGTCCTTGAGCAGTGTTTGCAGCACATCCTCGTCGGAGGGTTGCTCCTGGCTTGCTGGCTCTAGTTCGGTGGTGCGCTTTTGGAGGCGAAGATCACTCAACCAGCGATTGCGACAAATGGAGCGCAAATAGGTGTAGATGGAACAGTTGAGCTGCAAATCGTGCTTGACGAGTTTGGTAAAAAAAACGACGATGGCATCCTGAAAAACATCGGCGGCATCGACCTTCGTCCCACTGTTGCGGAGGATGTAGTCTTCCATCTTTGGATAAAAGTGAAAGTACATCGCCTTGAGGGCTTCATCCCGGAGGCGTTCATCCGGCGAGCGAAGAGACTCCAAAAACCATTCGTCCGTATACTGACTCATCCGTCACTTAATAGATTATAGAAGTTTGGCCAAAAAGGTAACAGGGCTTGCAAGTTAAAATATTTTTCTCTAGATTCATTTTACATACCCAATCCCAATTTCCCATCAATGAAGATAGAGCGCAAGATGGTAGATGCGCAAAGGTGCCGAAAGCAACGGCCGAGGGGGACAAACCCTACCAGAATCCCTTCAAAGCAAAGCAGCAAAGTCGAAGAAGTTGGCAAGCAGTGGAAAAAAGAAGCCATCCGCTTGTTACCTTTTTGAGGTAAGCTCTATTATTACATAGGAAAGAGTCGAATACCCGTATTGTCCCATCTGGCAGACCGATGAGAAAGCACTGGCAGATACGATACTTATGCGGCCCGCTGAACAGCTGCGGTGGGCTCGATTGATTTTTGTATTTACTCTTTCCAAACAACATCTTCCGACCCGGGGCGGAGGATTTTTGGAATCCATTTCACTTAGAGCTTGTCTAAAGTTAATCTTTTCGCTAATATGAACAAGCTCTTACAAAAATCATGAGAACGCCATGCAAAACCTAATCCATTCCCTCCTCCTTGTCAGCTTGTTGCTGGTGGGGAGCACCACCAATACATCGGCCCAAACCATCAAAAGCCTGCCCAATCTATCTACCATCATCAACGACGATCGCGTAGAGGAAATCTTGCGTCCCAATCGAATGTGTGATGTCACGGCTGTATTCAATGTCCTGATTGCCACGCCCAAAATAGCAGGCGTCAAGGCAGCACCGACGCTGACACTGTCCCCCGGCTATCACCCCATGTACGTGGTTGGAAAGCTGGGAAGTACGGAGAGTACGATTGAGCTTGGCAATACCTTTGAATTCATGACCACCTCTTTCAATCCCATTACCCTCAATTACTACCACATCTACCGGCAGAGCTACGAATTGACCCACAACACCGCCGAGGCTTGTGCACACATCGGGAAAAACGAGCTGCTGGACCTGGGCTGGCAGGCCAATCTGCTGACGTCATTGGACGGTGGAACGACCCACATCCCCTATCCCATTTGCGATCACACTTCCATCGGCGACATCTTTTCCTGCGAGGCATTTGCAGAGACCCAAGACGCCTGCTCTGGCGGTTCCTGCGACTCGGAAGATTTGCACGAAATGACAGGAGATGTTCTGGTTGACTGCGATGCCTGCATCGACAAAGTCAGACCCGAAAAGTCGGTACATCGGTCTGGCAATCCACAAAATTCGTTGTTCTCCTCCTTGCAAATTGCCCCCAACCCTTTTCAAGATGTCATCAAAATCGAGTGGGAAACAGCAAGCAGCTCATCCATCCAATTGAGCATCTGGGATGCCTCTGGCAAAAAAGTGTGGGAACAGGTGGCAGGACGAGATGTTGGTGATCACATCAGGGTGCGGACCAGCCAACTTCCAAACGGCCTATACCTATTGTGTGTCCAGGCAGAAGGCCATCAACAACTCCTCAAAATCGCAAAGCAATAAGAGTTCTATGCGCCTTTTCCCTTACTTGCTGCTCTTGGTCCTCCTCGGGAGTCCGGTCCTTGCCAACGGCCAGTCTGCGACTTCGGAGGAGGACATGTCCATCTCTGGCGACCAATTGTATGCCCTTGGAGAAAAAGTCTTTGAAAGCAGCATGGACAGCTCGGTCAGCCTATTCGAACAAGCCCTGGAGAGCTATGAAGTCGTCCAAAACAAAGAGGCCATCATCAAGTCCATCAATACGCTGGCAACCGTACATTACTACCGAAACGATTTTGTCCAATACCGCCACTATGCAGAAGAATCTGTCCGGCGAGCAGCTGAAATGCTGGGCACTCAACACATGCGATACGGCGAATCGCTCAACAACCTCAATACTCTTTTTTACGAATTGGGCGACTACAGCAAGTCCATCGCACTCTTGGAACAATCCCTTCAAGTACAGGAGCAAAATCAAGAGCATCCGGTCGAGATGGCTTTTTCCTACCACAACATCGGCAAAGTATACCGCAAGAAAGGGGACTACCCAAAGGCACTTTCTTATCTGAAACGGGCGCTGGAATTTCGGCTTGACTCCTTGGGACGCATCGACTACAATATTGCCAAAACCTTCTTTGACATGGGGCAGGTCTATGCCGATTTGGAACGAAGGGACACAGCCCGACAGTACTTCACCGATTGTCTGGACATCCTCGGTCAATTGCCCAGCAAAAACAAACGGATTTACAAACGCGTCGTGGCCTGCCATCACGCACTCGCAGAACTGTGCCTGGCAGAGGGAGAACTTCGGACTGCTTTTCAATATGTCGACAAAGCCCTCGCCCTGGAAAAAGAAAAGGGAACACTGGGTCGCCAATCCTACAGCTACGAACTATTGGGTGAAATTTACCAACAACAAAAACGCCATTCGAAAGCCATTGCCGCTTTTGAAAAAGCCATCGACATCAGCCAAGACAGCTACAAGGATTTCTCCTGGCCCTCCCAAGCGCGAACCATCAAAAAAATGGCCCTCGCCCTGGCAGCATCCGGACAAAGCAAGGCCGCACTGCTCCAATTGCAATTGGCCCTACACAAGCTTTCCCCCACCAGTCCAGCCACAGAAGACTTTGCCCAAAACCCTGCTGCCTCCCAATTGTTGGCCCCTGCCTTGGCCCTCGACATCATCCACCAAAAAGCCAAACTCTGTCGATGGTTGTACCAAAAAAATGGAAGCTTGGACTGGCTCGACGCCGCTCATGCCAACTATCTGGCAGCTGCAAGACTGAGCCGCCACCTCCGCCAAT
Source organism: Bacteroidota bacterium (assembly GCA_039821145.1). GTDB lineage: Bacteria > Bacteroidota > Bacteroidia > Chitinophagales > Saprospiraceae > JBCCSZ01. Next base: position 92,294 of record JBCBOS010000016.1, read on the forward strand.
CGGTGCAAACAAGCGAAGGCAAAATCATGCTGGCAGCCAACAGCCTCCCCTTATTTGAAGGGGGCATACAAACAGCCTTCCAACTCTATCAGCACCGACAAGACAGACAGTACATCCAACAGGCCTTCCAACTGATCGAAGCCAACAAAGCAGCTTTGTTACTGGATGCCTTGCTGGAAGAAAGTGCCCGGGGCCTGGGCCACATCCCCGACAGCCTGCTGCAGCAAGAAAAGCGGCTGTCGCTGGAGCGCACATTTTATCAGAAGAAAATCCTCTCTCAAAAAGCCGATTCCGCCACGGTCAAAAAATGGGAGGACCAACTCTTTGAATTGAGTCGCCAACACGAGCGCCTGGTCCAACAATTGGAAACGCAATTCCCTCTCTACCACCAAGCCAAATACGATCGCAGTCCCATCGACATCGACGACCTGCAGCAGCAAGAGACCTTTCGCAACAGCTGCCTGATCAATTACTTTGTGGGAGACAGCAGCAGCTTCGCCCTGGCCATTGGCCCCGAGCAATTGTACTTTTACCAAATCGAACAAGCCAGCTCCCATCTCGAACAAGTCCATCACTTCCACCAATCCCTGAGCCTGCCCGCTCGCCGCACCCTCGGCCCAGCCGATTACGAAGCCTATGAAACACAAGGCCATCAGCTCTACCGCGTCCTGCTGGCCCCCGTACTGGATCGCCTGCCCCCCTCCATTCAAAGCCTGATCATCATTCCAGACCACCAACTTTGCTATTTGCCCTTTGGCCTCCTGCTCCGCCAAGCCCCTCCCGCCAGCAGCCCACTGCCCTTTGCGCAACTGCCCTATGTGCTGCGCGATTACGACATTCACTACGACTACTCGGCCAACATCCACCTCCAAAATGCCCAGCGTCCCTCTCCTCCCAAGTCGCGAGCGTTCCTGGGATTTGCCCCCAGTTTTGCGGACGGTGGGGTCAGTCAACAGAGAACTTGTACAGGGCAAGAGCTTTCCAATTTGCGTTGCAACCAAGATGAGGTGTCCCAAATTGCAGAATTGATGAATGGCGATGTATCGCTGGGAACGGCTGCTGACAGAAAGACATTTGAACAGCAAAGCAGCCAATACCAAATCATCCACCTGGCCACGCACGCCTGTGTGGAGGAGAGCAATGCCCTGCTGAGCAACATCCACTTTGCCGACGATCACTTGTCGAACATCGACTTGAAGAATCTCCAGCTGCAAGCCGACCTGGCCGTCCTCAGTGCTTGCAATACCGGCTCGGGGCCGCTGGTCAGAGGAGAAGGAGTGATGAGTCTTGCCAGAAGTTTTATGACGGCCGGTTGCATGAGTACAGTGGTCAGCATTTGGGCAGTCAACGACTGTACCACCTCCGAGATCATGGGAAGTTTCTACCGATCCCTCAAAGACGGTCACTCCAAACCCCATGCACTGCGCCTGGCCAAACTCGATTATCTGAGCACTGCCAGGGAGGAATTTGCCCATCCCTACTACTGGGGAGCCTTCATCCAGACGGGCCGCCCCTCCCCTCTTTCCATTGGTACATCCGGGTCCTGGACATCTCTCGTTTTTTGGGGCATTGGCCTTTTGTTGCTGGTGATTTTGGCAGCTTTGGGCTTGCGGCGGCAAGTGTCTTAGGGACTACAAAAGATATTTTTTCTGCTGCTAAGTCCATCAGCACTATCCTCGTCCCAATATTTTTTCTAACTTGTAAGGACATATCTTATCGCAAGCACGAAAGCTCTACTTTACCAAATACCCGTCTTTTTCCGTAAACAAGCGCAAGTTGCGATGAATCGGCAGAACCGTTTTGTGCGCTGTGCAAAACACAATTGTAGAAAACAAAGTTTAGCCCGTCTTGTCAAAGAGAGCGCGTGGTGAGTGAAGAGCAGTTGGCAGCTAGGCGGTTCAAATCTGAAATCGAATGGCGAAAAAGTTACACTTTCTTCTTGGTCTTGTTCCTTTGTTGTTTCTCTTTTTTGGTGCAGACTTAGCTGCTCAGTTGCCAGTCTATGTCAACCACAACATTGCACAATTCCAGGACTCCAGCAACTTGAAATTTCACTTTTACAGATTTGAATCCAGTACCATTCCCCTGACTCGATTCAAGGAAGAATATCCCAATTGGCAGGGGCCCGATTCCATCGAGGTTCAATTACCCAACCTGGAAGATTATCGGGATACGATGATTTTGCTCGCCCTCTTGGATACGGCCTCCACCTCTGAAGATGATTTGGTCCTCTGGATCGTCACCAATTACTTTAGCAACCAAGTCAGCTTTTTCGTAGACCGAACCATGGACCGCAACTTTCGCAATGATGGGCCTCCCATCGTGATCAATGCAGGCAATCCTCGCACGGTGGAAATCATTCCGCAAGGCAATCTCAACGAATCGCGCGACATCGTACTGGATGTGGAAGTCCGACAGCAATTGGTCCGAAAACGATACAAACAAAAGATACAACAAAGCTTGTCGGTGAGTGGCTTCATTGGCATGAGCAATGGCGGACTCCACTATCAGTACATCGATCCAAATATTGGCTATCCCGCTTGGTATGATGTACACATCACGGGGCGAAATTTTGGGCTCAATCTGTCTTATGAGTTCAATCGATTTCGGCTGGGCGTGCAATTTACCTATCAGGATTTTTTCTATTGGACCTCTACGCTCAACATCCAAAGAGGGGAACCCTATTCGATTTTTGTTCCCATTACAGGTGAGACCATCGACTACCGAAACATTGCCAGCATTGTCAACCGAGACAAGCATTCCAACGGTCGCTTTGAGTGGGGAGTACATTTTGCCTGGCGGATTTACCTCAGTCGATGGTTGGAACTTCAGCCCACCATCAATGCCGGGATCATCGACTACGCCAGCGGAAAGTACATCGCCAGCCGCAGCCTGGAAGGACAAACCTTTGAGCACCAGCCCGACCCATTCGTAGAGGCTGGCGTGCAATTCGAACCCACCATCGGCAACCGCAAAGCGCTCTTTGTGGCGCTCATGTTCAACAAAGCCTGGTGGAATCCCGAGCCGTTTTTTGAAAGCCGAGAGCACGAAGACCTCAACATTCGCTTCCACACATTCAAGGTACTCATCGGTTTCAAAGTCGGCCTCTGGTAGGCAAAAAAACTCAGAGGAAGCACTGCCTTCGCAGACTCCCTCTGAGCAATCTATTAGCGCTACAAAATATATTCTTAGGCAGTTGTTTATCTCAGCAATACCATCTTGCCCGTCTGCCTCAATCCCTCTCGACTCTGCAATCGATAGTAGTACATGCCGTTGGAAAGCCCGTCTCCCTCAAAGCGGAAGTTCCTGGTTTCGCCCGACAAGATTGGGCCGCGGTACAGTTCTCTCACCCGTTGTCCTACGCTGTTGAACACCTCCAAAACAATCTCTGCGTTTTCCTCTCCACTCAGCTGTATGTCAGTGAATTCCCGGAAAGGGTTGGGAGCCACAACCACTTGCATCGGCTTGGCCAAGGTGGGTTCTACCGTGCTGGAGATGAGGGAATCTACAAAGGTGTAATTGTGTCGATCAGCTGTCTGGCAACCGGTTTCCGTGTCGGTGATGACCACTTCGATGTAGCCCGTGGCAAAGGGACAAAGGGTCAGTTGTGGCACGCGGAATCCGACATTCCATTGGTATTTGTAATTTCCAGATCCCCCAGTCGGTGCTGGATTCAGGGGATAACAAGGGAAGTCACCATTGAGCAGCGTCGTATCAGCTTTGAGGTTGGAAATGGGTGCAGGAGCTGTCTCGACGGTTGTCAATGTCGTATCGGTGCGCACTGGTATTTGGGCATCGAAGAAAATGCTGGCTGAATTTCGGATCTCTGTCCCATCCGGCAAACCGTCCTCTATATCTACCGTGAACTTGACAAAGCCACGACTTCCCAAAGAATCCTCTGAAGCAGGAGGTAGATTGATGTTGCGGAAATTGAAGTTGAGTTCGTTGGCATCGATGAAAGGGTTGTGCGTCATCTGTGGCATGAATGGTGCGCCATCGACGACGTGTACAGTAGAAAGATCCAAGCCATCGGGCAGTACATCCCGGACAGTTACATCGGTGGCAGGTCCATTGCCCTCGTTCTCAAATTCAATGGTATAGGTCAAGGTCTTCACCTCTCTGTCAATGGCATTTCCATCGCCACAACCCTCAGGTGACACGGTGATCTCATTGGGGTCGCAAGCAGAACCTTCGGCTTCATCCAGAGGCACATTGACCAAATTGCCCAATCCCCTCGCGCAGCCCGCGATTCCTTCCATGTAAGAATGGTACTCTGTTCCCCGGCCATTGACTGGCAATTCGAGGACGTCTACCCGGAAGTAGAACGAATAGATGGCATGTGGCTCAATCACCTCACCTGGTGGCAAAGAGAATTTCACCCGGTGATTTTTTTCGTCGAAGGATACAGTCACGTTTGGCACAACGTCCGATCTGTCCCGGTCCACCGTACCGCTGCCCTCAACAATGCGCATGTGATCGTCCACATAAAGGGTCGCATCCAGCAGGGTAATGGGATCATTGCTCGTGTTTTCGAAGAAAAAGTTGTACGCCCAGCATTGTCCAGGAGTAGGTTGACCATAGGGGAAGGAAGAACCGCCATTGTCACAGGCCTCCGGGCAGTGGTGCCAATTGGAGGAGGCATTCATGACATAGGCACAATTGCCATCAAATACATTGATGTACAAATAGGCTGTTTCACACTCGTCGGGATTGGACCGCAGGCAAATGTCGTATTGGACAACATCCGGACCGACGTAGTCGGCATTTGGTGTGTAAATGATGGAATCCATGCCGGCCCGTGCCGTTCCCCTGAAGGCTCCGGTTGTCCCACTGGCTGTGTAACTGATGAGGTGATCCGTTGGATTGTAGCCAAATTTCCCCATGACATCAATGTGGTTGTCTTCAGAATTCTTGGCCACTGAAACACTCAAGTGGCGAGCATCTGGCAATTCCTGGACAAGGATGTCTCTCGTGTAGCTGTTGACGGCACCCGATTCAAAGGTCACAGTCAAGGTGACGACGTAAGTGCCTGCTTCGGCATACAATTCCGTCGGATTCATTTCATCGGACTGGTTGCCATTGCCAAACCGCCAAGTCCGACTGGCCTCTTCGCCCTGTGTGCGATCGTTGAAGTGTACCTCAAAGCCGACAACCGTGTAGTCGAAGCGAACCTCAGGGGGTGGCGGTTGGTGATGGGGAGACATGAAGCTGCCAAAAGCAGTCGGCACATTCCCTACAAAGATGGCATCTTTCTGGATCTCATCTACGACATCAAAAACCAAAACATCGTTTCCAGAGGCATTGACAATGAAAAGTTCTTCTCTGTCTCCAATGGTCACATTGGCCAAACCGGTGATGTCGCCACCTATGCTCAAGTTGTTGCCTGCTCCTTCTACATCCAAATCGAATATGACAACTTCCTGGATGAAGGATTCCACCACATAGAGTTGTCTTTCGTCCTGAGACAGTACCAAGGGGCCCGTATTGATGCCTATGTTGAAAGTAGATTCAACCATCCCGCTGGACAGGTTTATTTTGGAAACCGTTCCATCTCCTGTGTTGGAGACATAAGCAAAATCACCATTGCGGTCTATGGCAATGAATCGGGCATCTTTTCCCACCTCGATGGAGCCTTCCTCTTGTCCTGAGCTTACACTGATCACTGAGACCCGTGAAGTAGGATCACCTGGAATGACGCCATACACCTTGGACCTGTCGGGATGAACAGCCATGGCAACACCTCCCCATGGAGAACCTTGTACCACAGACAATTGATTGGTGTTGACGTCAAGGATGTTAAGGCCTACCTGGCCACCCTCAACGGCCACATCCAGCGAGGGCTCTGACGCATCGGGAACATACACCATGGATGTAGGGGTACCACTCAAAGGGACGATGGCCAACACCTCGTTGTTCTCGGTATTGATCACGGCCACGGAATTGGAGCCTGTGTTGCCAATGAAGGCTCGGTTTCCATCGTCGCTCACAGCGACCATGGTGGGAGTTGTCCCCACATTTTCGATGGTCTTTACGATGGAATTTTGTTCGGCATCGATGACAGTGACCGAATTGTCATCGGAATTGGGGATGAAGGCGGTTTGTGACCACAGCAAGGCAGGGCTCAATAGCAAAAATGCCAGGACAACTGACTGCTGCAAGTGGTGACAAATGAGTGTTCGTAAATTTCTACGTTGCATTTTAAATCTTTAAGATGAAAAAAATTGACTACCTCCCATTGGGCAATGCCAATGAAATGCTGGTAAAATAAATGAGTTGGAATGCAAGCCGGAGTCAACGCCAACCGGCATCGCGAAGCGTCTTCAAAGGCTTTTGACCAAATTCTTTTTCGAACTGTTGAATGAAATAACTCACGTTGGCATAGCCGATCGCCAAGGCTGCTTCCCGGACTGTTTTGCAACGCCCTTTCTCCAAGTGCTGCCTGGCCAGCTGCAAGCGGTGCTTTCGGATGTACTTCTGCGGTGACAATCCGGTGGCCTGCTTGACCTGCCGGATGAGGTGCCGCTCGCTGATGGCAATGCGTTGGGCCAGCTCGGTATTGCTCAAACTCCCAGCGAGGGGGTCTTCTCGAACGATCTGTTCCAAACGATCCAGCCATTTTTGAGTAGGCGCCATAATGCTCGGGGTATTTCTTTTGAGTAAAATTGATGACCCAAAGATGCCATTAATGCCTCCTTACTGCCAAAGACATTTTCAGAGGATTACCATAAATCAAAACATTTTACTACCTTCGAATCCTCCCTTAATCAGCTATTTACCAACTGGTTACAAATAATAGACTACCACAAAATGAATAAGCTTTTTTCGAGCAAATTCGTCCGCATGCTCCGTGCCTGGCAAGCAGAGGAACTCAAGGCCTTTGAGCAGTGGCTTCGCTCTCCTTGGTGCAACAGCAATAAAAACCTTCTGCCGCTGTTTGAGCAACTGAAAAAGCATCATCCCCAGTTTGACACAGACAAACTCAATAAGGAAAAACTGTTTCGACGGATTTTGCCCAATGGAAAGTTCAGCGATCGACGCATGAACAACCTATTGTCAGAGGCTTACCTGGCCGCCGAAAAATTCATCATCTTTCAAAAACTCAACAAGACCCCCCTGCTGCAAAAAGAGTTGTTGCTGCAAGAGCTGCAAAGCCGCCACCAGGACGAATGGTTTTTCAAAGAAGCCCACAAAAACATCGACCAACTGGAAAACAAATCCATCAAAAGCTGGGAGGAGGAACTGTCTCTTTACCAAACCCACCGCCAAGTCTATCACCATCCCCACCAAGCCCTGCGCCTACAACCGGGCGCACTCACCATTGTCAGAATGGACCAACAGATCGATTTGAGCTATCTGCTCGAAAAGGCGGCCATCATCAACGAGATGCTGTTTCGCAACCGAATCCTAAAAGACGAGCAACATCAATTGGACCAGGCGCTGCAGCTGTGGCAGACCGCCAGTGAATCGCTCCACCATCCGGCCATCCAACTGTACAAACTGCGCTTTGCCTACATGCAGGAAGGCAATAGGGAGCAGTACCAAATCCTGCGCGACGAGTTTTTGGACATCTTCGAACAGCTCAATCACAGAGAACAAAAAATCCATCTGTTTTACCTGATCAACGATACCATGCAACTCATCAAACTGGGCAAGGTCGACATCACCGCCTGCCTGCCCCTCTACCAACTGGGGCTCACCGCTGGCATTTTACTCAACCAGGGCAAGCTGACCCGCAACACTTTCACCCTCATTGTCAGCGCCAGCAATACCAAAGGGAGCTTTGACTACACCCATCAATTCATTGAAGAACATGCCGACAAAGTAGACGAAAGCATTCGCACCGATTGCATCCACTGGGCCAAGGCACATACGGCCTATTGGCAAAAGGAATTGGAAGTGAGTCTGGACATCTTGCAAAACCACAACTTCAAAGTCCCCTATCTCCAACTGATCAGCCGAGTATTGCACAGCCAGGTGTATTTCGATCTCATGCTGGAAGATCCCTCCTACCAATTCTACCTCTTCAATTATTTCGATGCCTTCGAGAAAAGACTGAACCGGGAACAGCTCTGGTCCAAACTCAACAAGACCTCCTTTCTGAGATTTGTCCAAAAGAGCAGAACCCTGGCCCGCTATTATGTGGGGGAAATGACAGATACTGAAAAGATCAACCAATTGTTGGAGGGGAGCATCAATGTGCAAGCACTCAACTGGCTGAAACAAAAGAGGTCGGACATTTTGGGGCGAAAAGCAAAGTGACCGCCTCCTGGGGAAGCGATCACTCTGAAAAAGTCCATTTGGAAATTGGCGGTCGAAGCTTAGTTGATCACGATGTCCTCGATGACGATTTCCTGTAGTTCCTTCATGGTCAGATTGCCCAGGGCTTGTCCATTCAGGAGGTAGACCACCTCCAGGGTACCATTTTGGAGAGAGTGGCTGTCCAGGTCAAAATCTAACGTCATCTCATTGTTATTTTGATCTGTAAAAACCAGGGATTGTTCCACTTTTGGCTCGATGTCCGTCAGGTCTTCCTCGCTGGTAAATTCGACGATCAGTTCGGGAGCAGTGTTGGAAAGCTGGTTGGTTTGCATGTCCACCTGGATGACAATGGGGTCGGCTTCGTCGCCAGAAGCGTATTGTTCTTTATTCATTTGCTCGGTTGTTTTGTGGGTTACACTGTATCGTTCGGTATTGGGAGTGGCCTCGGAAATCAGGCTGTTCTCCTTGGTGCAAGAGGTCAAAAGAAGGAATGAGAAAGTGATGGAGAAAAAAATCAAACTTTTCATGACGACAATAGGATTGAGCTCCGTGTTGTAGGGGGAGCAGTTAGGAAAATGGTTGAGAATCCCAGTCCGCCCTGGGGGGGCAGATCAAGAATGTTTTCCGGCTCCATGTCATCATGTGCACCTGACTTTTTGGAGTGCTGGTCTACAGCCCAGTAGGGTGAGTGAAGGGCGACTTACTCACAAATTGGCGGATCAAAATTGATTAACTGTGACTTGTTATTTTTTTTCAGGATGGGTGTTCCCTTGCATTTACACCAACAAATCCCCCCTCCTTCCAAAAAGTGACCCCCTGCAGAGATTTTTTTTTATTTTTTGTTTTTTCCCTTCTCACAGCTCTGTCCAATACCGACTTGGTAGCTCCTAGAGCTTATTCAGATTTAAAATTTTGATGCTGCAAATGAGTCTTTTGGCATCATATCGCGCGAATTTTTCAAGCCATAGCGCGGCTATGCCTTTCAAAATATCACTTATCTGATACCAAAATTTTTCATTTTCGCAAATAATCTCAAATTCTGAATAAGCTCTTAAATTATTGTTAAAACCCATGTCATCGAGATACTATTGAGGATTTGATTCGAGATAGGTCTGTACAAAAGTCTGCACATTATGAACCAATCTACATCTATTACCATGGCATTGCTGTGCCTAGTTGCGATCAGTCATGCCGTCGCACAAAACCCCTTCAAAGAACAAAATGTACTGGCCGACGAGATATTCAAAAGCAATAGATCGCTCAAAAAAGCCATACAATTGGAACGAGACGGTCGGCCCGAAAAAGCAGTCTCGGCCTATCAAAAAGCAAGTCGAAAGTATTCCCGCAACAAACAGTGGACCGCATACAAAATCACCTCTTACCAATGGGGACAGAATTGCCTGCACCGAGGCGAGCATGTTGCTGGCATCGAGCTGGTACAAGAGGCATTGGGACGCCTGGAAGAACAATCTCCTGAATTGCTGACCGACTCCCCATCTCTCTACCAACTCCTGCTCGAACTCCACCAAGCCGATGGAAACTGGGCAGAAGCCACGACGGTCTCCCAACAACAATTGGAAAAACTGCGAGAGAAATATCCCTATGAAGCCCATTGGGATTTGGTGAGCGCCTACTTCCACCAAGCAAAAATTTTGGATCAACAAAAGGCACAGGAAGAAGCCATCAACGCAGCCTGGGAAGCCAAGGTATTGGCCGAGCAATTGGAGGGAAGTGAGTACGAATTGACCACTCAGATTTACAAATTCCTTTTGAGACACTACCAGCAAAACGGAGCTTATGCCAAGGCCATGGAGGTCTTGAAGCCCGCTCTTGCCTACACCCAGGCCCATCCACAACACAAGGCCTCAGACGTCTATTTTTACTATCTACGAATGGGCAACTACCTCACCACTTTGAACGAACACCAATTGGCACAAGGGTATTTTGAAAAGGTGTTGTTTCAGCTTCAAAAAGAAGAGGCAGGACAAACCAATGGCCTTGGATTGAGCAAGCAAGAGATGGGGCAGATGCACTTCCACCTGGGTGTCAATCACCTCCATCTGGGCCGACCAGAATTGGCCACTCAGCATTTTGAAACTTCCTTTTCCATCACCACACAACAAAAAGGAAAAGCAGCTATTCAACAGGCCATCACCAGTTTGATCTCCATCGGCAACACCTATGCCCAACAAAAGATGTATGCCAAAGCAGCGCATCATTTCGAACGGGCAGAACGCAAACTTCAAGAAGTCACCAACAATGGCAAAAACAGCGAGGACTATTTCCACGAGTGGCGAAAACTGTTGTGGAATCGCGCCTTTGCCTACTACATCAAAGGAAACCTGACACAATCAAAAAAGGATTTTCTAACCCTCATCGAACAATACAGCATCACCGAGGAGCAATGGCAGGATACGGGCTCTCTTTTTTACCTGGCCATCATCGCCGAGCGACAATCCAATTGGCCAGAGGCGCTCAGCTACAACCACAAAGCCCTGCAAGCTCTGTGTCATACGTTCGACAGTCCCGATTATTACCAACTTCCCGCCTTGGAAGACATCCGGGAGATGGGCAACACCTATTGGATACTGAACCAAAAAGCTCGTTACCTGGCCCTGTCTGCCAAGAAGTTGACAAATGCCGACCAAAGAGATAAGCATTTTCGCTTGGCCCTACAGACCGTGGATTTGTTTGATCGATTGCACGAGCGAAGCCTGAAGCGGATGAATGTGTTGAGGGGAGGGCAAAATACCTCTTTGTTCAAAACCTCCTTGATGAACTACAAGGAGGGCCTGTCGATTGCCTACCAACACAGCATGGACCGGGGCGACAGAGAGGCGGTCGAAAAGGGATTTTACTACAGCCAAAGAATGAAGTCACAACAGCTTTGGATGAGTTTGCTAACGAGCGAGGCCATCGATTCGGGAGAAGTACCAGAAGCCTTGTTGGCACAAAAGGAGCAATTGTTGAACGACATCCTGGCCTACGAACAAAAACTGCTGGAGGCCCAACGAATGGGCGACGAACAACAGATGGCATTGTACAAAAATGAATACCTCTTTGAAAAGCGCCAAGAATACCAGGAGTTGATCCGCGAAATGGAGCATTTGTATCCGGCCTATTACGAATCCAAGTTTGCCTTTGTCCCGGAGACAGGTGCCTCTCTGAGGAAGATTTTGAAAGAAGATGAACTGCTCATAGAATATGTCTTTTCTGATGAATCCCTTTTTGTCTTTACGCTCAGCAAAGGCCAAGAACTGCAAATGCACCAGATGCCATTGGATGACCATTTGCCAGCGCGCATCGACTCCATGCACAACCTATTGCAGGCCTCTTCCTGGCTGCGCAAGTCCAACCGGAAGAAATTCATCGAACTGTCGCATCATCTTTACCAACAACTCCTGGCGCCCATCGCCCATCAACTCGACGGCTGCCAACGGCTGATCATCATCGGAGATGGCATCATGAACTACATCCCATTCGATGTGCTGCTGCCTTCCGCCGAAGTGGCAAATTTTGACGAACTCAACTACCTGATTCGACAATACGAATTGAGCTATCACTATTCTGCCAGTCTGTTTGCCAGGGCTCGACAGAAAGACAATACGGCCCAATCTGGTTTGTTTGCCTTCGCCCCTGTGTACGAGCAATCCAAGCATTTTTTGGCCGACCAACCGACCGATGCCCAATACCTGAGCATGCGGGCCTTTGGAGACGATGGTTATTACACGCCCCTGCCCGAGTCGGAGCGAGAAGTGAAGACCATTGCTGCCATGATGGCTCAACATGCAGAAGGAGATGCCAATCAGTACCTGGCCGTCCGAAGCCTTGCAAACGAAGCGACGCTCAAGGCGCGCCTGGCCATGCCCTATCGCTACATACACATTGCCGGGCACAGCTTTGCCGATTTGGAACATCCCAAGTTTTCGGGCATCGCTTGTCATGGCAGGCAGGCCAATTCCAGTTCGATGGAAGACGGCATTTTGTATGCGGGAGAAATTTACAACATCCAGACGCAGGCCGATTTGGTCATCTTGAGTAGTTGTGAAAGTGGATTTGGGAAGTTGGAATCTGCGGAGGGTTTGATGGGACTCAACCGGGCCTTCATCTATTCCGGAACGCCCAATGTCATTTTTTCTTTGTGGAAGGTCTACGATAAAATCAGTGCGAAGGTGATGGTGGACTTTTACGAAGAGGTCTTGTCGGGCCAAAACTATTCTGCCAGCCTTCGACGGGCCAAGCTCAAGCTGTTGTCCCAGCCAGAAACGGCAGCGCCCCACTATTGGAGTTCTTATTTACTCATCGGATGTTGACCGCACGAGTGAGATGGTTTCTATTTGATGGTAAATTTGTCGACAAACCAAATGTTCTCTTCGCCGTCCTCGATCAGGTAGTAATACAGACCGGGGGTGAGCGAAAGGGGCATCTGGACATTGAAGCGGAAGGTAAATGTCTCCACGAAATTCAGGGTCAATGGCTTTTTGACAAGTCCTTGCATTGCCTCGAAGGCAGTCCTGTCGTTGGAGAGAAGGTAGAGCGTGAAGTATCCCTCTGGCAAGATCATATTGCGGGCAGTGATGGTGCCAGCGAAGCGAAAGCTCAGTTGATCGCCAGGCTTTTCGCGAACGAAATCTTCCTGCAGGGTGCTGGGGTTGATCTGAATGTTGTCGCTGCGGCGGGGATTGTCGATCATCACATCCAACTCTGGAATGGGTTCAAAGGCTGCTGCCAACAATTGCTCAGATGGGGGTGGATCAGAGGATGGGGGCGGCGAAATGGGCACATTTGCGTACTCTTTGAGTTCCAGTCCCTGTGGGGGCGGCTCTTTGGTGTTGCCGTTTTTGAGAATTTCGGGTGCTTTGATCGGTTTTTTGGGAGGAGAGGATGGTTTGTCTACCACTGTTCCTTGTTGAGATTTCTTTTTGGGAGGGTCTTTTTTTGGCTTTTTGACAGGTGCCTTGTCCGGGTCTTCAGGTTGGTCGGTGTCCGAGGGAGTATTGGCGATGGGTGGGTCTGTAGAGGGTGCTTCCTCTTGCTCTGGTGAGTTTGTATTTTCTTGCTTTGGGGGAGCTGTATTGTCCTCCATGGGTGGCAAGGCCTTGTATTGACTGTCTGGGGAAGAATCGCGCAGGGCCAGCCAGCCGATGAGCAGCAGGACGGGGATCAACAGGAGCCAAAGGAAGCGGCTGGAGGAAGAGGAGGGGTCAGAAGGGGGCGGAAGATCGGCTTGGGCATTCAGCTGTTGCAGACTTTTGCGCAGGGCATTTTCCGGGGACTCCCCCAGCAGTTCCTCCATGTCCTGATGCAGGGTCCATTCGCGCGACAGCTCTTCGTCCGATTCGGCATCTTGCTCGAAACGCTGGCGTTCCTCCGGGTTCAGTTCCCCTTCCAGAAACTGCTGGATGCGTTTGTCTATGTCTTCTTTTTTGCCCATTATGACATCAATCTTTGATAATCTGCGCTCGTTTTGATCATGTCTGCCAGTCTGTTTTTACACTTGTACTTTTTGCGCTTGGCATAATCCTCCGAGTATCCCATTTGAGCGGCGATCTCTTTGCTGGACTGTTTGCCAAACATCATCTTGAGAACCTTCCGGCACTCCTCCGATAGTTTTTCGAACTGTTGGTTGAACAAGGCCCACTTTTGCGATTTGACCCAGTTGGCCTCCAGATGGTCCTCCTCCATCATATATTCCTCAACTTGGGCCAAAGGAACCTGCTGAAACCGATTTTTTTTCAATTTTTTCAACCAAATCTTCTTACAGACAGCGAAAATGTAGTAGTGAAACTCCGTTGTCAGCACCAAATCGCCTTTGGCAGCCCTCCGGAAAACGGCCAGAATTCCTTCCTGGAATACGTCCTTTGCGTCGTCCGAAGTCCCTGAATTTTGCAAGATGTATTTGCTCACCTGAGGGAGGGAGTTGCGATAAATTTCTTGTAAAACGGAAAAATCGTTCTCAATAATGCCTTTCAGGTATCTCAAGTTGGTGTTTGTACTCATTTTTCCTTTTTGCCAATCCATATACAACGAAACAAATTGCTTTTCTGGGGTTATGCAAAATTGTTTTGCACCTGGGCCCGTCAAGGCTTGGGTGTTTTCGCAGAGATCACGAGGATCAATCGACTATTATATATGTAGCGCAGAGGGGTAAATATAGTAAAAAACCATTGTTTGTGTGGTCCATTGACAAAATTGCTTGTTTGAGATCTGCTGGAGCCTCTGAATGTCCATCTCGGCAAGGTGTTCAAGAAAAATCCAGTAACAAGCTCACACGATCAGTCGCTAGGCATTTACCACTTCCCGGAAATTGCCACCGTCAGTGGTCACGCCGGAGAAGGTAAATTTCAAGTAAGTTAACAACGCCTCCACTCCACCTCAGCAGAGGAAACATTCATTTGGACAACCGTTTCAAAAAAGGATGCTCTGCCGTTTATCACCATGTCCAAATGCCGCAGAAATGGGGCAAATCATCGCTCTCAACAGATGGAGCAATTTGAAAATTCACAAAAAAATAACCAAAATTTATTTGCAAGTATAAGAAAACAGTCATACATTTATGTCGTATTAAAAAGTGAATACTTGCATTGAAAGTTTGCTCCAGAACTTTACCTCATCAGATTCACATCTTTGCCATTTTTTAAATAGCTAGACTTTCCTCTTCCCATCAGTCGCCACCATATGTGGATTCGATTTGATGACCCAGCAAATGGGCTTTACATCAGTCCGTTGCAACCATTTCACCTACGTGTAAAAATCTGTTCACTACAATTCTCCAGGGCGGTCTAAATAGATCGTTGCCATGAGCAGACCTATTCAAACTACTGTAAATCAATATTTTAAACTGAATAACACCCCTGGTCAAACGATTGTAGGTCACTACTCCGTGCTTGCTTTTCTCAGCAATCGCATCCCATTGGGCATTGGCCTGCTGCCATGACCGTACGGTCTTTCTCAACATCCAAATAAGTGTTCTTACTTGGGGGCCATTTCTATGCGCCAAACACAAACCAAGAGAAGATTGGCAGATGAATCACCAGGTGTGTCATTGGTCATGGTGTCACCATCAAAAATCAGTGGAATTCTGTATAAAACATCTATTTTTCACCTTCTAATTATACTTAAATTATGAAAAACTTATTATCCTTTTTCGCCATTATGATGGCATTCTCCGCCGTTTTCACATCCTGCACCAAGGACGCCAATGATGCAGCACAAGCTCCCCTGAGCAACAGCACCTCATTTGACATCGAAGGCGTCAATTACGCTTCTACATTCAACATGACCGAGCTCAAGCAGGCGATTGTCAATCAATTGCACGCAGAGCATGGAGACGAATTCAATAAAAACGAGCTCGAACGCCTCATCCAAGTCGACCAAATTGCAGTGTATGGCGACGATGAAGGATACGTCGTGGTAGCAGAGTGGGTCGACGACAAAAACGTATCCATGGGATATGCATCCAGGGTCATCGGCCAACAAGACCAAGCACCCACTGCCCTCGAAGGAGGCTGCATCAGCCGAGGCTGTAGCTGTACACTCAAACTATGCAGCTGCCTCTCCACAACTGGGGAATGTGAAAGACCATGGTCTCCTCCAAACAAGTAAGTCAATGCATCTCCAACTGTAGAGGGAGTCTGGAGCCTCCCACATACAATGGAGAATCTGATGTACCGTCCTTGCAATCTGTCAAGTGGATGTTCCCACTGAGGAAATGAAAGGGATCGCCATCGAACAAGACACAAAGGTGTTGCGAGCAGCCCCCTCTCTTGTCCATAGAAAGCAAGGACTGATGTTAGTCGTAAGATTTTGTTTGCTACAAAGTCTTGCGGCTTCTTTGCTGTGCTCATTGTGCCAAATGCCTCCCTTATCTCCTGAATCGAGCCCAGCCCAGCCCAAGCATTCCCAACAACAAACACAAAAGCAAATAGCGATGCCAAGGCCAGCCCGACGAGTAGAGCGACAACCGATCGGCCCTCCCATAGAGGATGAATGCACCCCAAAAAAACGGATGCTGCTGGTATTTCTCTGCTGATTCCACAAAGGCCAACTTTGCCCCTCGCAAGGCCTCCGTCCGCGTCTGCCCAGCCTGTAGGCCTTCATACAGTCGGGTCATGATCTCGGAGGTTGCACAATCATCCACCGACCAACGGCTCAGCACACAACTGGCACTGCCTGCCTGCAAAAAGCCCCGGGCCAAACTCATCACCCCCTCCCCTCTCAGCAATTGCCCCGACCCGCTGTTGCAAGCACTCAAGACAATCAATTCTGCATTGGTCAACCTGCCAAACAAATCGTTTTCAGAGACATAATCATCAGAGAGGAAAATCTTGTTGTGGCCCCCGCGATCTTCTTTCACACAAGCATGGGTGGCCAAATGCACGATCCGACTGCCCAGTAGCAAGTCTTCAAACTGCGCCCGATTGGCCTGCTCGCCCAAAGAGATTTGTCCCCCCATCAACTTGCCAATGCGGGTCACTTCCTCTCCATTGCACTGCAAGGCACCCAAGTCCCCGAGCGTACAACCTCTCCTCAGCTCGGCAATTGTCGGCTCTCCAAAAGTGGGAGCAAAGCCCACAAAATCCCGCTGGTATGCACCCGATTCCTTTTGGCAATTCTTGCCATAGACCACAGCCGAATAGTCATAGCTCACTTGGTATTTTTCCAAGACATAGTCAAGTACAGCAGGCGAAAACTGAACGGTCCCTTCCGCTGCTGGTCGCTCCAACAACAATTCGAAGGGCAAATAATTGAGTTGGTAGTCGGGGATAATCACCAGGGAAGCCAAGCCTGTTGGCAAAGTACTGAGGGCGCTCGCGAGCACCTGTTGGTACAGAGAATAAGCGGACTGTGTAAAGTTTCGATGATTGTCGGCCAAATCTGCATCGGACGGAATCTGGCTGATGGCCGCTCGCAGGCGTTCAATTTGACGGTCGAGAGAGTCTGACAATGGAAGGCGAAGCAACTCTCTTTGCCGGGCAGTGAGGACAAAAACATAGATGGCTTCTTCCCCCATGAAGTATTCGATGAGGGCTTGTTCTTGGTCGGCCAGCAACTTCTGCAAGACAGCCGGATCAGTGGGCTCTTGCTGATACTTGAGCTGGTAGAAGTCGGGATAATTGGCTTCAAATTGACGACTCAACTGCTCCAATTGCTGTTGCAATTCAAAACGGCGATTTCTCCAGGAAGTGAGGTCCTCAGCCTGCGTCTCATCGGTCTGCATGCTGGCCTTGAGCAATTGACGATTGCAAAGGCTGATGTCGAGGCGCAACTTGCGATCCTGTTCCAATAAGGAATCTGGCAGGTTGTGCAAGCCGCGGGCCAGCCGTTCGTTCATCAGCTCGATGAGCAATTGGGCCTTGCTGCGTTCGGCAAGAGAAAAGGCCAAGTCTTTGTATTGCTCCTCTTTGCCTTGCTCGTACAAGCGGTAGGCTGTCCGAATGGCCTCTTGGTAAAGGACACTGGAGCGCTCTGCCAATTCATTTTTGGCCGCTGCTGTTGGGACCGATTGCCGCCACAGACCGATGACTTCGGAAGCAGTGCGATAGGCTGTCATGGCCTTGGACAAGTGGGCGACCTCCTGGGTTTGCTCAAAAAACTGGACAAACAGTTGTGCTTTCAGGCGCAGCAAATCCAGGCCTGTTTCTTTGTATAAGATGTCAATGGCCGCTGGATTTTCTGCTGGATCGGTAGATGCAAAAGTGGGTGACAAGAGCTGAAGCCCTTCCTGACATTGCTGCAGAGATTCCGCTCCCCGGTCGAGTGCCTGCAAAGCTTGGGCTTGCCGAAGATAGCGACGCGCCAAATGACTGGCTTCCATCTGCCCCGAAGATGCTTTCATCAAATCCGTCGAACGCTCATATGCCTCCAGGGCACGGGCTGGCTCCCCTCTGGCCATCCAAAGCTTCCCCTCCAACTCCAAGCCGAAAGATTTCCGAAAAGCTTGCTTGCCTTGTTGGAGTCTTTTGGATTTTTGCAAGAAATGTTCCGCCGCATCCAGTCGCTGCTGTTTCATGGCAATTTTGCACAACTCGTGTAAGGCCCTGATCTTTTGCTGATTGGCCTGAATGCCCGTTTCTTTGTCCAGCAATGCCAAGCCCTGCTCAAACTCTCGCTGGGCCTCTTCCAAGCGATGAGACAGCAAATATACTTCTCCGGTCGAATTGAAAATCCGTGCAAACTGATGCGCTGCTGGGGGCTTCTTTTCTTGCTCCAACAACTGCCGATTTTTGTCCAACAATTGCAAAGCACGCTCCTGGTCTCCCAAGCGAATGTAGGAATTGGCTTGGTTGTGATAATTTTGGGCGAGGAACGAGCTGGGGGCTTCCAAACGCTTGAGGATTGCCAAGGCTTCCCGGAGCAATACAAGTGACTGACGATAATCTCCCCTGGTATAGTGATAGCTCATCAAGTTGTTCAGCGCAAAAGCATACTCAAGGCTCCCTTTTCCAATCCTGGTCTCCACCTCCTCCAAAGTCAAAGAGGCAACTTCAAAATACTTTTCATACTCTTCATTCATGTACAAAAGGGTCGTCAGGGTGTTCAACTCATTGAGGTACACGCTGTCGGCACCAGCCCTTCGGTAGCAATTGACGGCCTGTTCGAGGTACACCACAGTACTGTCAATTTTTTGCTGTTCAAAGGCTCTGATTCCTTTTTGGTGAAAATGTGTCCCTTCCCGTAGAGCGACCGAATCAATGGACTCAGATGTTGACTGTCCTAGCAAAAAAATGGGGAAGAAAAAGAGAAAAAAGAAGGTTGTTTGTGTAGATTGTTTACTGGTGTTTCTTTTCATACTGACAAGTTTCGTAGGATGGGTAATTCGGGATTTTGCAGAACTCATCTTGAGCTGCTACGGAGCGAGAAACACGGGCATAAAGCGGGGATTCTCCACGAAGCAATGCTCGAAAATAAGACTTTTAAAATGCCGTGGTAATTGTGCTACAAAACTTAAAGATAAGATAAAATGCAGCCGGAAACACGAGGTCTCCGGCTGCCATTGTCATAGCTTGAGCAATTTCATTGTTTTACTTTGTTTTTCTGTTTTGACGTGGAGGAAATAAATGCCTTTTTGCAGCTCGCTGAGGTCCCAGCTCTGGCTGCCCGCGGACTGTCCGGATGCACTGGCTTGCAACAGGCGCAGGCGACGGCCTTGGGAATCGAACAGTTCGATCTGACGAATTTCTTCCTCTCCTGACCACTGCAATGTCAATTCTCCTTGGAAAGGATTGGGTGTGACTTGCAAGGACGGAGCAATTGCTGAGCCTTGTTGCTCGGCCCCTTGGCGTTGCTGAAGCGTTCCAGATGCACAGGAGTGGCTGGTGACCGAGGAGGCCCCGATGTAATTTTGTGACACACAACTACCAGTGCAAGGAATGTTGGAAAATACCTCGCAAGAGAAAGCGGCTCCTCTCTGTCGATGGTTGCAAATGGGGAAATCGCGGTAGCCACGGGTTCCATCGTCCACCACCATGCGTGCACGGACTGTTCCCGATACGCTGTTATTGATCGAGCACAAAGAGCTTAGGTCAAGCTGTACGTCGTAGTCTGCTTTGAAGGCTCTCTCGTTGTATTGTCCATAGGTACCTGAAAGCTGAACAAAGTCCGTTTCATTCACAGGCTGATACACGGTAACGGAGTTGCCATTGCCATCATCTACGGTCAATTCCAACTCAAAATTGGGGAGACTGATCGCGTCGAGGTTGGTTCCCCATATCTCCACCAAGTAAGAGAGGACCTCATCACAGCCAGGACAGTTCACTTGTTCCCCCCCATTGACGGTAATCGTCTTTGGCAGTTCTGTACTGGTGCTGTTGAAGTTCAGAGGCTGAGCTGTCAAGGCCCCCACCCACAATAAGAAAGCTGCTACTGTTTGAAAACATTTCATCTTTTTCATCATAAATCGTTGCATTTTGAGAGTTTGAATAGTTTTATCAAAGCACAGAGTACTGCTGACTAGGGGCCAGCAGCTGTACCATTTCGCATGACAAGACATGCCGTTTACCAATACGTTGAAGCGAGTGATAGACCATTCAAATGACAACTTGCACGACTTTTGACGATGGCAAGCATAGGATTGGCTTCACTCTTTCCACCTGTTTATACCCCATCCAGGGCTGGTGTAACCAAGTTTGTAATGCAATCTAAAAAAATTGCTGAAATGAACTTTCCCCAAGCTGTCCAGCATGCCTTGGTCAGCTTCTAACCTGGCTCATTTCCCCCCTTTTCTTTCACAGGCTATTCCAAATATCTACACAATTTTTTGCTAGGATTGGTTACATCGGACTCAATTGGTATATTAACCTACAGAAACAAACATTACTCTGACAGCAAGAGAGCGGTGTTACCTAATAAAGGATCAATGCCCATGCAAAATTCCTTGGCAAAATCAGCCATCATAGAGCATTTGAGAGGCCATGATGAGCGAATGGTTGACCGCGCTTTCGAGTCCTTGTACCGAGAGCATGCTGCTGCTGTGCGCAGTTTTGTGATGCAAAAGGGGGGCAATGCAGAAGATGCTGCTGATGTTTTCCAAGATGCTCTCATTGTCTTTTACAAAAAAATTCGGAGCAACGGCTTCGAATTGCACTGTAGCATTGGAACGTATTTATTTGCTGTCAGCAAAAATCTGTGGCTCAACAAAGTGCGCAAGCACAAAAAAGAGATCATCGGCGTAGACGGATGGCCACAGGATGAGCTGGGAGAGACAGATGTGCCCTTGATGGAAGAAAATCCAAACAGTCTGGCAGCAGCCAAAGCCCTCAAAAAGATGGGTGGTGATTGCGAGCAATTGCTGGTCGATTTTTTCTTCAATGGCCTAGAGACCACCGAAATCACTCAGCGTATGGGCTATGCCAACGAGCAGGTGACCCGAAACAAAAAATCCAGATGCCTCAAGAAATTGCGCATCTTATTTCGCCAACTCAAAAGTCAAATGAGTATATAATTGATGAAATCGAAAGACCTACACCGACAATTTGAACGCTATCTTCTCGGACAGATGACGGCCCAAGAAGCCCAGGCATTCGAAGATTCCATGGATCGGGAAGAGGACATTCGCCAACAATTCGAAGAATACAAAATACTGGCCCAAGGTGCGGCCCTGCGAGGGCGGGAGTTGATGAAAGAGCGCTTGAAAAAGATAGAGGCCAACATACAAAACGAAAAAAAAACCCAACAAGCCCTCTGGAATTGGCCCCTCGGTACCGTTGCCACAACAGCAATTGCCTTGGTACTGACAGTGATTGTTCTGGCATTGATCTACCTGTCTCGATCGCCTGCCGACACGCCAGAGGTGCTGTTTGCAGATGCCTACGACGCCTATGAATGGACAGCAGGTACTCGCGATACATCCCAGACCAAACAAGTCCCCTGGCGCCAACTCTATCAGGCAAAACGCTATGGGGATGTGCTGCCACTGCTGGAGCAACACCTGCAAGAGGGAAACAACAGCAGTCGATTGCAGCTGCTCCTAGGAATTTGCAAATTGGAGACCAACGATCCGGAAGGCGCCAGAGAGGCTTTCCAGCTGATCCTTCAAAAAAACGACCCGCGTTTCTCCGATCATGCCAAGTGGTACACTGGCTTGTCTTTCTTGAAACAGGGCAATGCATCGGCTGCCAAAACATTTTTCCAACAACTGGCCGATGATCCGACAGCTGACCATCGCCAACAAGCCGCTGACATAATTCAAAAACTACAATAACCAATACCAAAATACTGGCTTTTGCAAACACGCACAAAGCCATCTCGTCTAAGCTACCTCTAATCAAACTCTTTGGACTTCCCGATCACGCGACGGGAACAAGCCACTAACCTAATTCGAAAGTTACAACAATCAACAACACAACATTGGCTTTTGCAAGCACGCACAAAGCCATCTCGTCCAAGCTACCTCTAATCAAACTCTTTGGGCTTCCCGATCACGCAACGGAAGCACGCCGCTGAGCTAATTCAAAAGCTAAAATAACACCACAATACTGGCGTTTGCGAGCACTTACAGACCAACAGGAATGTGAGCTGGCAGAGCCATGTCCTTGAAGCAAGTTCAAATCAAGCTCTTTGGGCTTCCCGGTCGCGCGACGGGAACAGGCCCTTCTATTTCCAATATCATTTACTTAAATCTCAATTTCAACATGAAGAAACAACTCCAATTCCTTTTTGGGAAACTCATGCTGCTCGGCTGCCTAGCGGTAAGCCCGGCATTTCTTTGGGCGCAATGCCAACAATTCCGCCCCTTTGTATTGTCTGTAGATTGTGACTCCCAGGGGACGAGCGATCCTTCGGATGATACCTACACAGTAGAAGTGACCATCTCCAACGACCTCAACCCTGGTGGGACCTGGTCTTCCGGCGATGGCAGCTTCACCAACGAACCCTACGACCCCATTCTCGGCTTGTACAACTTCGGTCCCTACCCCATCAGTGGCGGCAGCGTCACCATGCAATTTCAGGACGATCAAGTTGGCTGTATAAGATTTTTGACTTTTATCCCACCAGCTACTTGTAGTGGACCGGCACAAACATGTCCAGATTTTGACCTCTGTTATGAGCTTGTCGACAGCGACAATTGCTGTGCCACCTACTCTGTATCCTTTGCAGGCAATCTGGAAAACATCACAAACATCAGAAACATCAACATGGGATTTCAGGTCAGCGGAGGAGAAATCGAAAGCCTGGCGTTCAGCGATCCCAACGGCCACATGGCCTCCAATGGCGTCAACCTTGGAGCGACCTTTGTCTCGGGAGGATCTGGCATGAATGGCAATGACCTGGAAGGAGATGCCGTTACCCTGACGATTTGTGGAGAGCCGGGCAGTACCGTTACTCTGGACGACAATGTGGTATTCCTTTTTGTCGACGACATGCCCTGCATCTCGGCAGAAACTTTTTGCGATGATCCTGCTCCTTTCACTGCCACCGGAACGGAGGTCGAAGGCCTCGTCACAGCTCCCGGCAACATCTTTGACTGCCCGGACACCGAAAACCACGGCATCGAAGGCGCTGAGATCAGCATCACTTCTGCCAATGGGCAGAGCTGCGACACCAAGACTTCCAATGACGGGTCTTACTCTTGTACCTTCTGCGACGAGGGACCCTATGAAATTTGTGTCAACACCACCTGCGACGAGCCTTGTGGAATCACCGACCTCGACATCATCCTGATGTTGGATTACAATGTAGGACGAAAAAGATGGACCAAAGAACTCTTCTTCATGGGAGACCTCAACAACGATGGGCAAGCAACCACCCTCGACAGAGTCATCCTAGTGCGGCACCTCCTCGGCCTAGATACCACTAGAATCACCGACTGGTGCAAGTTCGTCCCCATTTCGGATTATGCCAACCTACCAGAACCCAGCAATGAGAATTCAGAGAAATACGCTGCCGTCGACAACTGTGTAACCGTCACCAACCCCGCCCTAGAAAGCACCGACTTCATGCGCCTCATGCTCGGCGACATGGATGGCAGTTGCAGCGATTGCATTCACGGCGATGACAAAGGCAACCTCAAGTCATTCGTCTTCCAGCACGAGGCCACGAAGAGTCTCCTTTCACTGGATTCGGGAGAAAAAATCTATGGCATGACCCTCCACATGGACATCCCGGCAGGCACCCGCATCAACGGAGTCAACAGTCCCCTTCCCGGATTGGAATACAATGTCAAAGGCAATGATCTCCACATCATCTGGACAGACTTGAGCGCAGACTACCGTGGCTTCCAAGCAGCCTCTGGCGCCAACTTGGTTGAGGTACTTTACAGTGGCAGTGCCCCAAGCATCGGATCAGAAGGCAATTATTTGTTGGGAGAAGTATCTGGCATCAGCAGCCTGGCCCAAGCTGCCAGCCGCCGGAGCGCATCTCCTCAGCAGCAAGTCTTGCAAATCAACGGATTGGCCAATGTCGACATCCAGCCGTCGAAAGAAGCCCTGAACGTTACCATTTATGACCTGATGGGCCGCCCCGTGTACAACTACATCGTAGCCGAAGGGGAAACGCAACTGGACCTGACCCAATCTTTGCCCAAAGGCATCTACATCCTCCGAGTTTGGAATGAGTCCAACGACCAATCCAAAAAAGTATTTCTCCACTAGAAACTGACAAATGATTTTTGGAAGGCAGTCCGCCCATACAACTCCTGTTACCCAGGCGGGCTGCCTACTTTCCATCCTTTCCCAGCCAAATAGGCCACATCCTGACCCCTTCCCTCCCCCACTAACGGGCAAGCAAAGTGGATAAAATATTCTATAGTAGAATATACACTTGAAAATTCACCTTTGACGGTGTATCTTTATTTCGTCTAATCATGCATGAGACGACGGTTCAGCTCTCCGATTGCTGCAAGTGCAGTGGCGGGGCTGTTCCCATTATCTCACCTACAAAATCGTCTACGACATGATGGTACTATTCAAAAGTGCGGTGTTTGTAGCGGCCATCCTCACGTCTGTGCGACATGGGTGGTGGTTGTACGAGCGCAGCCGTGCCCGTGGCCGCTGATGGGGCCATGCCTAGATGCTGGGAGGACTGTTCCTCCTGGCTGTTGGTGGGCTGAACACCTCAAAATTTGCACGTCTGTAAAAACTTTGTTATATTAGTCTTGCAAATTGATCTCTTTCCATTTTTAACAAGTCGACATGAAAAACACTTTTTTACCCAAGCTATTCCTAATCGGCCTTTTCAGCCTTTTCTTTGGATGCAACAAAAGCGACGATGCCGCCCAAGTCATCCCTCTTACCATAGAGCAAGGCCGTGACAGAGATGTATTCCTATCGAGCCTAAACCTGACCCAAGGGGGACGAATCCAGGAAGAAGATGTACACCACTACTGCATTCTATCCTTTCAAAAATCCTTTTCAGATGACAAGGCGGACTACTTCAAGACACTGAGTTCCCGAACACTGACTGCTCCCCTGATCCAGTCTCTCAAAATAGAGGATCACGTCATTCCCCCCTTGGAGGATGGATATTTTCATTTTACCTTTTCCAGCACCAGAGACAAATTCGTTGGACAAAACAACGAAGTCATTCCAATGCTCGCCCCCCAACGCTTGGAAGATGTCCACATCGAAGTCGTTCAGGAGGACAACCAAATACAAAGAGGAACCTTCCTCCCTGTCAAAGACGATCTCAACCTTTCCTTCCAATCCAACGACATAGTCGACAAACAAGGTGGACAACGACTCACTTGGACAGCTGACCCAGACAATGATCTCCCTGTTGTCATTGTTTTGAGCACTTCAGTAGGCTATGGATCAAGTCCCAGCAAGTACATTCCAACAGCAGACGATGGCTCATATACCCTGACGGCAGCTGACTTGGCAGATTTGCCATCGAATAGTACATTGCGAGTTCTGTTCATTCGTGGCAACTACGGCCTCAGCGACAATAACATTCTCATTGGAAGTGTCGTCATGCTGCATGCTGATGAAAGTTACTTCCTCCGATAAACAAAGGTGGCCTTAGCGTCATCCTCCTCTTCGTCTTTTTCTACCGACAGTACAATACCTTTACCATGAGACAAAGCATTCTCACAAGAGTGGGCATGGTCTTTTTTGCCCTTGCCATTCTAAGCGGCTGTGATGATGTACCTTTTGACATCATACTACGCTCATCATCTAGGGGCACTAGCTCAGAGTTCGACTATGGCATTGCCAACATTCCAGATTGCATTTTTGAGGCAGGACTTTCCGTCTTTGCTGAATTCACTGTTGAGCGAATAGAAACAAGTGGTGACATCACTGTCATCTTCCAAGAAGCAGGCTATGCACAACCGCCTGATGCCAATGGACTGAGTTATGTCCTAACTGTTACAGGATGGCCTTCTGGAGGCCAAGTAAATACAATAACGCGCATAAAAGTGGTAAAACGAGGGGATGAGTTCTGCAATTTGCCTTTTTTCCCTTCAGACATAAAGCCTGGAAATCCAGTTTACAATGGGGTTTACTCTGACCACGGATGCTGCTTTTATACAGACTGTTGTGAATGCTTTCCACACATTGAACCTCCGGTGAAAAACCGCATGCACACAGAATACATCTCATGGAGACGAAATGCTTCTCCACCACCCATGGGATTTTGGTCCACATACGATGTACGGACGCAATGCATCTGTTGCACCTGGTAGGGAGTCCATCAGAGAAATGTACAAGGAAGAGGCGGAGAACAATCTACCCCTCAACCGAAGCCAATACCTCCCCGCCTTCCGGCACCACCTTCTCCATCTCTGCCGGAAAGACCACGCCTTGCATCTTCAAGGCTTGTATCCGATACAGATAGGCAGCACCTTCCATGATTTGCTCGGCCACATCTGCCACCTTGCGATTTTCGTAGGCTTCCAGGTAGGTGCCCTTTGCCCAGTCGTTGAAGGCGCCCATGGCTGGGCCACACCAGATTTGGTAGTCCAGGGTGCGGTCGGGCGTGCCTGCGTTGGCCCAATTGGAGGACAGGCCCAGGTACCAGCGGAAAATCAACGCCATCTTCCGGTGAGGGTTGTCCTTGGCACGGGCAATTTGCTCGGGATCTCTTTTTTCAAAAAATTCAATGCAGGCCTGCCAGATGTCTTCCAAAGGCTTTCGGAAAACCTGCTTTTCCAATTTGAGACGTTCCGCTTGAGGAATCTCGTCGATGGACTTGTATTGCTTGTAGTATTCGTACAATTTCTTGGCTCGTGGACCAAACATGGTGCCGCGCTTGAGAACCTGCAGTTCTACCCCCATTTCAAACATGTCGGAGGCAGGAGCGCCCATGACATCGGTGGAGCTGACCGTTTGGAGAAGCTTGCGAACGTGCTCCGACGTGCCCGCCTCTACACAGGCTTGGTTGACCGAGCCCGTCACGACATAAGCCGCTCCCATCATGTAGGCCGCCAGGGCCGCGGCAGGCGTACCGATGCCACCAGCCGCTCCAATCCGGATTTTTTGGGCAAACTGATGCTTGGCCTGTAGCTCATCGCGCAGCTGGATGATGATGGGCAGAAGGGCCACCAACGGACGATTGTCGGTATGGCCACCAGAATCTGCTTCGACAGTGATGTCGTCGGCCATCGGGACTTGCTTGGCCAGCTTGGCTTGTAGGGGAGTGATTTTTCCTTGTGCCAAAAGCGACTCCAAAAAGTTGTCGGGAGCTGCTTGCATGAAATGAGCGGCCACCTCTTTTCGGGAGACCTTGGCAATGACCCTGTTGTTGATCTGGATGTTTCCATCAGCATCTTGGGCCAAGCCAGCGACGCGGTAGTGGACGATGTGCTCCGTCAAGGCCAAAAAAGCGGATGCCTCTACGACCCGTATTCCCTGTTCCAAAAACAATTTGACAGCGCCCGATTCCAGTGCCGCTTCTACAGGACTGTGGATCAAATTGACCGCATAAGTCTGGGTCGGCAGATGCGCCTTGATCTTTTGGATGGCTTCCAGGATGCGCTGCGGCACCAAACCCGCCGCCCCAAAGGACGCCAAGAGATTGGTCTGCCCAATGGCAATCACCAAATCAGCCGACGCAATGCCATTGGCCATGGCCCCGGTCTTGTAGGTGTATTTGACGTTGTAGTCGCGCTTGAAAGTTGGATCGCCCAGGTCTGCAGCCGTCATCGGGTTGGCGATGGCCAAGACTTGCAGTCCGCGACCTTCCGAGACCAAGGTTCCCACATTACTCAGGCCAATGCGCCCGCGGAAGTCTTTCATCACGTAGCAAGGACGATCGGTTTGTTGAAGTTTTTCCTTGATTTGCTCCTGGTCGAAAACGATGTCTCGTGGAGAGCCCTTCCAAAACAATTGCTGAGGTGTGCCGTGATAGGTAATGCCCATTTGTTCCATTTTACTGTTTTACGCTTCTTCGATTCCCAATGCCAAGTCGGTCACTTGGTAGATTCTCATTTCTCCATTCCAGAGGTAGGCATCGGCAATGATGGCCAACTGTCTGCCCCGTTTTTCGATGGCCTTGATGTGAACTTCCAAAGACATTTCCTTGACGTTCAACAGGATTTGTCCCCGGTATTTCCAGACCGTTTTGTGCTGCTCGATCTGTACAAATTTTGGAGAGCGGAATTCCTTGCCCAAGTCCTGTTGGAGGGCAAACACCTGCATGGCTTGCAAGATGGATTCCACACCGAGAGAGCCCGGCATCACAGGGTCTTGGTAAAAATGACAAGTGAAATACCAGTCATAGGTCTTGACAAATTTCACGGCGTGGATGTAGCCTTTGCCATACTGTCCCTGGTCCTTGGCGATGACCAGCTTGTGAATCATATTCAGCTGATCTTCGGCGAGGCGGTAATAGGGCTTGTCGGCTGGTGCTTTGAACAATTTCATTTTGCCGTACAAAGAGTCCAGCTTGATTTGCATGTAGTCTTTTGGTTGAAGTTGCTCGCGCTCATACCAGGCAGCCACATTTTGTCCCTTGTCCAATCCAGCCTGTGCAGCCAAGGCATCGGCGGTGAAAAATCCAAAAGAAGAATTTCCTTTGTAGAACACCTGCCCGTCGATGGACAGCTCAAAAGTATAGCGTTGCAAGATCGTACCGCCGTGAGCGATGGAGGAGACCAAGACCGATTTGTTGGTGATGGTTTTTCCCCGGAAGTCCGTTCCTGTGGGGAAGGGAAGCAGTTCGCCGTCTCCATCGAGGTTTCTCAGGTACAAATCTTTGTCTGCAAATTGGAGGGTGCTGCCCAAGTATGCACCCAGGAGTCCACAAGGTTGCAAGGCGATTTCCATGAGGATGGAATAGGGCATGCTCTTGTTGGCGTTTTGCTCGTAGTACCAGGCATCATGGGGCACATCGTACTCGGCAAAGATGGTGGAGTTGCGGGAAAAATCTCCGCGGCTTCCATCGACCTTCAAAATCCTGGAGATCAATTGCAAATCGCTGTTCGGCTGTCGGGACAGGGTCCGGCCATTGTAGACAGCGAAGTCTGGACCGAAGCATTTGGTCAGATCGGCCAAGGCAAAAGTCGTGATGTCTTTTTCGTTCATCAAACTGCCTTCCGAGCGAGGAGAAATTTTCACGCCAGGCGTTTCCTCCAAGTATTTTGGATTGCTTTTCTCGCGCAATTGCAAACCGAGGTTTTCAAAGTGAACCGTGACCACTCCGTCGGACACAATTTCCAAATCGCCAATGACATAAGGATTCGGAACCAGTCCCACTTCTTTGATCTCCAATTTGTAAATCAACTTGGTGTCCTTTGGCGTCACCTGCTTGCGACAGCGAACCTTTTGGGGCAGATCAAAAACAGGTTGGTAACGAGCGTCTTTGGTCATGCGTTGGAGTCCCAACAAGAGCATGAAAAAGCGCAGCAAATTTCCGCCGCCTTCCGCTTGCAAAGAACCGGCCAGCACCTCGTCATCCCGGAAGTGGCAAGGGAAGTACCAGTCGTCTGGATGCAAATCTTTTTCCGCCACAATGTATCCCAAACCATAAGCTCCTCCGGTGATGTCGACAGAAGTGATGCGGTCGATCATCAAAATCTTTTCTGGCGGCAGGCGAAGAGAGGGATTTCTGCCATTGGCAAAATAGGATTCGTCCTCAAAACATTTCTCCATGTCTCCATTGATCAAATGGCGGAGGTCTTCTTTGGAGAAGGAAGTCTTTTGGGTTGTCAGCAATGGTGTGAAATACTTTCGCTCTGCATTCTGACGAGCCTCAATTTCCCCATCGGTGTAGACCACTCCGTTGCCAGCTTCCAATTCTTCTTCATTGAAAAAGCCTGCACAACCACCATCCATTTTCAAGACCAAGCGATCCTGTACAAAACAGCGATAGGAAAAGAAAAACAGCAGGTTCTGGCCATTGCGGACGTAGGAGTTGATCGAAATGTCGTAGCGAAGGGTTTGTCCCTCGTAGGGAAGATCATCCACAAAAGTCAAGGTACAATCCAAGAGTCGGTAGACATAGTCGCCCTTGTTTTGCAAATCAATCCCCAAGTAGGAAATCAGCAGCAAATCGCATTGGCCAGACTCTACTGATACTGCCCAGGGAATTTGTCGATCGGTGGTAAACCAGGCGTTGTACGGAATGTCGTACTCGGTCTGCATGGTCGACGGCTTGTATTCCCCGAGGGTTGCATTCATCTTGGTCACCCGACTCACCAATAAATAGGGATACATTGGCAACATCACCCGGCGGCGATAGGTGTCGATGATGGCGTATTCGGGTCCAAAGACCTTGGCAATTTTACCAGTGGCAA
This sequence comes from Bacteroidota bacterium, assembly GCA_039821145.1. Classification (GTDB taxonomy): domain Bacteria; phylum Bacteroidota; class Bacteroidia; order Chitinophagales; family Saprospiraceae; genus JBCCSZ01. Next base: position 122,724 of record JBCBOS010000016.1, read on the forward strand.
ACTCCTCCAAGTCTTCTTGTGAAAAGACGATCTCTTTGCCCTCAAACTGTTCACCAGATTCAAAATTTTGCAGGCGCAGTCCGTTTTCTCCCAACTCCTCTTTGGCAGGGGGAGCACTTATGATGCTGTTGGTTTCCATATTGGAAATAGATTTTTTATGGATGGTATGTTGATCTTGATGCGATGTCGGTTTGTCGCTTGTCGGAATGTTGATGTCCGACCATTGCGGGGGTTCCATGTCTCCGGCATAGGCCAAAGCCGCTCGCTTGACGCCCGCAAACTGCTGGCGGGCCGCCTTGCTGGCAACGACCTCAGAAATTCTGGCCCCACCTGTTGTGATTTTTTTCAAAAACTTGGCAGCCTGCTTGCTCGCCTGTACATCGGGATAAAAAGCAGACAAATCGGGTTGCAAGCCATGGCTCATCAGCTGGGCCAAACAAGCAACCAAAGACTGTGCAAATGATTTTCCTTTTTGGTCGACGGCAACGGCCAAATGGGCGCGGTCCTTCAAATTGGTTTTGATCCAATTGGTACAAGTCTCATTGGCCCCCAACTCGATGAAGATGGCAGCACCAGCATCCGAAACTGTTCGAACAATCCTTGGAAAGTTCACTTGCTGCGCACAAACGGCAACAGAGTTTTCGGCAATGGATTGGCTGTCCATCAGAATCTTTCCCTGCAAGATGCTGGAATAGAAATCGATCTTGGGCTGGGCTTCTATTGGGAAGTGGTGCATGTCCAGCAAGCCAGGTTTTTCGTTGATGCAAAAATCCTGGTGGATCACATTCTGGAAAGGAACCTCGATGACGGGACACTGAAGCTGCTCAGCAACCGCCAAGCACTTTTCTCGATCTCCCGAAATGATGACCTCATTGTCTGTATTGATGAAGGTCAGATAGACCTGCGACTCTCCTTGAATCAGTGGCTCTACTTGCTCCTTCGACGTCAACAAAACCAAGCTCACCCAGCGCTGCTTGGCCTCCTCTATGCCAATGCCCCAATGCTCTGCCAACAATTCCAAATTCCCGGCAAAGCGATTTTTGAAGATGGGAGACGAGCGAAATTTTTGAGCGCCCTCCGGATTCCAAATGCCCAAAGAATACCACATGCTGCTGCACTCGCCCATGCTGTAGCCAAAGGCCATGTCCGGCTCAATCTTGAAAACAGAACGCAGCAAATGGGTGAAGTTGACAGAGTAGTACACCCCGGTCGACATCATCGAAATGGCATCCTGATAGATGTTGGGAGCGGGATCATCTGTCGTTTTTTGCCGGGGAAACAAGTAGTTCGACCGGATGTATTCGTCCAAGTTGGGAACGGTTTGTTCGAAATGCGTCAAGACTTCTGGAAACAGTTGAAAGAAGTCCTGACCAAGGCCCGTATAAGCGGTGGCCGAGCCAGGATAAACAAAGGCCACTTTGCCAGTACGGCCCAAAGGAGCGGGCGTAAAATAACTGCCGCTCGGCGTTTTCAGGATTTGCTGATTTTGCAAGGACCTCGCCAATGTCTTTTGGAAAAAAGCGATTTCCCGCAACAGATTTTCTTTTGTTTTGGCAATCAATACCACCGTCAAGGCACCGCTGCTTTGTCGAAACTTTTGGTAGGTCTGCTGGCCCAATTCCAACAAAGACTGCTTTGCGTTCAACTGCTCTGCCAAGGCCTGCAACTGCGCTGTCAAGGCCGCCTCTGTGTCGTCCTTTAGGGGGAAAAGAAGTGGGGCATTGTTTTGCAAAAAGCTCACAGAATCTTCCGGGCGACGATCTGCCTCTGCCATTCGCACTTGTATCTGATGCAAGCCATTGACAGCCGCGTGCCGCTTTGTTGTCCCGGTGGGCAAAACCCAAGGGCGCGATGCCGTCGGGAAATAGTAATTGCTATTTTGAAAAGCTTCTTTCTGTTTGGGGGCCTTCCAATTGGGAATGCCCGGCAAGAATCGGTGGTGAAGGCAAAGTGCTGTCTTGATCAAGGATGCAATGCCGGAGGCGGCATAGGTGTGACCAATATTGGCCTTGACGCTTCCGAGGGCCACCTCCTGCGCTGGCTTGTGCTGCAGCAGCTGTTGCAACTCCAGCTCGTCCTGGCGCTTGATCCCCGTCGCTGCCAATTCCACATAGGCCGCCTCTGCCAAGGCTTCTGGCTTGCCAATTTCATCGATGACAGCATAAACATCATCGGAGGTACTTTGCGCTGTTGGCTTCAGAACAATCGCCCCAGCCCCCTCGCCAATCAACCAACCCTCTTCTCCTTCCTGCAAAGACATGCTCGGATGGACCGAAGAATTGATCGGATCTTTTTGGTGTCGCAGCAATACATTTTCCAGTCCACCTGAAAAATCTACCGCCCCAAGTACCACGGCATCTGCCTCTCCCATCGACAACATATTCTGCGCAATCTCCAAGGCCTTGAAGACAGAATCTTCTCCACAAGAGACGGTAAAAGCCGCACCCGAAAAGTCCCAAAGTGCCGCAATCCGGCTCGCCATGATGTTGCCGATGAAACTGGTGAATTCACTCGGCGTTTGCGAGCCTTCGCGATGCGACAAACCATTGCGACAAAGCTTGACCAAGGCCGCTTCCTGCTCCTCGCTCAAGACGATGTTGTTTTCCTCCAATGCCTTCTTCAACTGCCAACTGGCATCCCATCGCGCCAGGATGTGGTGGATGGCCAACTCCGTTTCCATGGCAATCAAGACCGCCACATTTTGGTGTTCTTCCAAGTCTGCATCCTTGATGGCATTGTCGGCCACCTTCAGGATCAGAGCTTGTTGTGCCTGTAGGCGTTCTGCCTCTTTGGGCTGTATTTTGTAGCGCAACAAATCAATCTCAAAGTCTTCGATGTAGGCACCTCGCGGCGCTTTTCCATCCTGAAAACCAAACTGCCTCAAGACATCCGAGCTTTCCTCGAATCCCTTCCAGCGACTGCTCGGCAAGGCTCTGAAATGTTGTTTGCCGTTGTAAATTGTCGAATAAAACGCTTCCAGGTTTTTGCAATCCCCAAAGTGTGCGTCCATCCCTACGATGGCCATGGACTGCAAAGGAATGCGGGCTGACCGAAGGGCCTCGCTTTGTTCTTTGACATAGTTTTGGACCACCATGTGAGCATTGGTCCCGCCAAAGCCAAAGGAGTTGATCCCCGCCTGCCTGCGCTCGCCGCGCCAGGCCGTAGCCCTCGCAATCATTTGCTCCTGTCCGATCCATTGCTGGTCGGTCTGTACGGGGTTCTTCAGGTTGATGTTGGGCGGGATGATGCCTTTTTGCATGGCCAACAAAACCTTGAGCAGGCCCGTCATGCCAGCAGCCGTCAGCAGGTGTCCCATATTGGATTTGACCGAACCGAGTAGTGGCTTGGTCTCGTATTTTTGAAAAAAGCGGTCGATGGAATTCAGCTCCGTCACATCTCCCAGCGGCGTACCGGTGGCATGGCATTCGAGGTAGCTCGTCTCCGTGGGAGAAATGTCGTTGGCCTGGTAGGCTCTTTCAAATGCCAGGGTCTGCCCCTTGGGATTGGGGCTGAGCAAAAACTTGCCACGGCCATCGTTGGACAAACCGATCCCACCAATCACTGCCAGGATTTGATCTCCATCTCTTTCTGCATCTTCCAATCGCTTGAGGACAACCATGCCCGCTCCTTCCGAAGAAACCAGTCCGGCAGAATGTTGGTCGAAGGGAACGAACTTTCGGTCCGTTGGCGCATAGGCGTGAAAAATCGAGAAGCCCATGTGGATGAACAACTGATCCGATGCACTGACCGCTCCGGCCAGCATCAGGTCTGCCTTGCCCGTCAACAATTCATCGCAAGCCAGTTTGATGGCGTAGAGCGACGTGGCGCAGGCGGCATCCAGCGCATAGTGAATTTTGCCGAGGCCAAGGGCTTTGCTGACCATTTCCGACGGCAGGTACTCCAGCACCTCATTTTGTGGAAGGGACTGCTCAGTTGCCTTGATGACAAAGTCGGGATCGTTGAGCAATTGCCGAATGGCAGCAGCGGTGGCTTGGGTGTAGACAGAGGACAGTAGCTGATGCGAAGAACTCGTCGGGAAGGAGAGGTTGCCGAGGATCAGACCGCAGTTGGCCAGGACATTCTCCTCGCTCAAATAGCCGCTGTCTCGCAGAGCTTCTTTGGCCACGTAGAGCGACCATTGGTACAGTTTGTCTTGCCTTTGCAAATAATCTGCGGGCAATTGATAGCCTGTCGGATCGAACTCAAAATCCCGGATGTAGCCACCGCGTAAGGAGTAGCACTTGTCCACAATGCCTTTTTCGGGCTGGTAGAAGCAGTCGGGATCGACGCCAAAATCCTCCGTCCGGGCCACCGTGGTCAAGTCCTTTTCGAGCAGCAGGTTTTGCCAGAATTCTTCTGTGGTAGAAGAACCCGGAAACAATCCCGATGTGCCTATGATCGCTATTTTCGTCATCTTACTTCTTCATTCAATTACCAGACGAGTTGTTGGGAAACCGTCACGGCTGCTCCCTCTGTCTGCATGTACACATTGCCTTGTTCATCGTAAACGGTGCAATTGGCAAGCATGGTAAATTCCGTCGTTTCTTCTATGCTGATATTGATTCGGAAGCTTTTGCCGAAGGGGATCGGGCGGTACAGCCTGACGCGGTCGGTGCGCAGGGGAAGGCTCTTTCCTCCCTCCATGTATTGCTGCACCCAGACCAACATTCCCTGGTACTGGATGTCTGCAAAAAAGGTATTGACAGAGCGCACAGCAAACTGGCCTTGGACCTGCTTGGGAATGGCAGACGCCTGGCACGACAGGACGATGTGCTTGTCGGTGAAATCCAAAATCTGTTCGATCCCCTGGAAGTGATCTCCGTGGAACAACCAGCCATCTTCGTACAAATGCTCTCCACTTTTGGGCGTGTATTGGCCACTGATCTGGTGGTCAAAAGTGGGAGCCGAAGGCATGGCATTTTTGTGTGCCAGGGTGATGGTTGCTTTGTAGTAATACGTTGGGAGTTTTTTTCCTTCGCTCAAAACCGTCGTTTCGAAAACGATTCGCTCGCTGTTCTTTTCCAACTCCTTGAGCTCGACAATGTATTCCTCTTGCTGCTTCGAGTCAAAGACGATCCCCTTGAACAGTTTTGCATCTTCAATCTGCCAGATGTTGAAATCGGGATAGAGATTGTCGCAAGTTTGTGCCATCCAAGCCACGGCATTGACCACCGGAAGAACGGGATGTCCCTGGATGACGTGGTGCATCAAAAAGGGATTGTCCGCCAGTGTCAGCCGACGACGAATGCGATGGGTCCGCAGCTCGCCGAGGTGGCTCGTCGCACTGGGCAGGGTGCCTCCGATGATGACTTGTGCCTGATCGCTGTAGTCTGTATTGAGTTCGTTGACCAACATGGCAGCTCCGCCTTCGCTGTTGACCAGGGTCACGCCCGCTGCTTCAAACTGGGCCTTCAATTCGCCACTGACCATGCCACTGTCCCAGGCCCCCCAATTGATGGCAGAGACTTGGGTATTGGGATGATTGGTTTTGAACAGATGGGCTGCTTTGCTCAATATTTCGTTGGCAATCGCATAGTCGGTTTGGCCTACGTTGCCATAAAATCCAGCAACGGAAGAAAACAAGATGAGGTGATCGAGGGAGTGGATGTCCACCGCTCCGAACAAGCTCAGCAGGCCATCCAGCTTGACGGAAAGGACATTGTCGAAATCAGTTTCTGTCTTGTCCTGAATGTATTTGTCTGCCAAGCGGCCCGCTCCATGAATGATGCCAGTGACCTTGCCAAAAACAGTCGTTTGTTGTTGGAGGGCAGCTTGGAAACTGCTCAAGTTGGTGACATCTCCTTGCAGATAAGCGACCTTGGCTCCGTGGCTCTCGATGCTGGCCATCGTTTGGTCGATCTCCTTTTTGGCGATGATGTTTTTGAAAATGCGTTTGACCTGCGGAAGGCTGGGCTTTTCCCCCCTGGCCTTCCTATCCATCATGATCAACCTTTTGAGGGCAGACTCGTCACTTTCTTCTTTGGCAAAATCCGGTACTTCAAAGCTGACATCGGAACGACCCAGCAAAATGAATTTGCAACGGAAAGCTTTGGCCATCTCGATGACACAAGTAGCCGTTACGCCCCTTGCTCCACCACTGACCAGGAAGACGGAATCTTCGGTAACCGTCGTCTGAATGGGGTGATTTTCCTTGCCGTCGGCTGACCAGACAGCTGTTGTATTTCGCCCTTGCTCAGAGCGACCCACTTCTACCACCATCACATCCGGATCGTGCAGCTCTTCCAAAATGCAGCTGGCCATCTGGGCCACTGGCAATTCTGGTTGCAGATCAACAGCCCGGCAAAAAACGGAAGGCCATTCCAGGTTCAGGCATTTCACCATACCTGTAATTCCTCCACCAAGGACAGAGACATTGCCTCGTTTTCCCTGGCCGAGTTGGCCATCCATGCGGGTAACCGTCAGGAAGTTGGCTCGTTGCTGCTGACCCAATTCTGTCAAGCTCTTTTGCAGGTATTTGGCCAGCAAGAAAAGCGATTTCAGGATGGGACGTTCCACTGCGAAGTGCTGTGCGAAGTTTCCATTCTGGAATTCAAAATGGGGATGCAAATGGAGAAAGGTTCCCGTTGCCCCGTACTTGGCTTGAATGGACTCGATGGCTGTCTTGACTGCTTCATCTGTATGAGCAGACAATTGCACCACATGACCAGTTGCAGGAGCTGTCAGGCCAGGTAGATTGAGCACCACTACCCTGTTTCCTTTTGCTTGCAGCTGTTGGATCAATTCGCTTGTCAATGCCGAGCCATCATTGGTCAGCAGGACGTGATGGGTTTCAGGAAGGTGAAATTCCAAAAAGTCGGGCCGCGCCAAAAACTGCAGGCCCACTTCTTTTCTTTCTACCCCGTGAAACCGACCGGTGGTTGTGGATGGTTTCTCGCTTAGTGGAGTCCGGTTTGTCTCAACTAAGCTGACATTTTTTTTCCGGCATGCTGGCTTACGTGGTCCACGATTTGGCCCAAGGTGCGAAGCTCGGTCAGCTCGTTGGGATTGATGCCAGACATTTCGGGATACTTTTGGGTCAAGGCGCCGAAGATTTCCACTCGCTTGATGGAGTCGATGCCCAAGTCAGCTTCCATGTCCATGCTGAGTTCCAACATCTCGGCGGGATAGCCCGTCTTTTCGCTCACCACTTCCAGCAAGACCTTCTCCAACTGTGCTCTGTCCATACCCACATTGGCAGCTGGGGCGGCAGGGGTTGGAGGGGCAACTGGCGCAGCTGCCTGCACAGGAGCCGAAGCAGTGAGGCCCTTGCCACCGACATATTCTACAATCTGGCCCAAGGTGCGAAGCTCGGTCAGCTCATTGGGGTTGATGCCAGACATTTCGGGATACTTTTGGGTCAGGGCGCCGAAGATTTCCACTCGCTTGATGGAGTCAATGCCCAGGTCGGCTTCCATGTCCATGCTGAGTTCCAACATCTCGGCGGGATAGCCCGTCTTTTCGCTCACCACTTCCAGCAAAATCTTTTCCAATTTCCCACTGTCCATCCCAGTTGGGGCAGCTGTGTTTGTGGGGCTTGGTGCAGCAGGAGCAGCGGGCGCGGATGCACTTCCATTGGTGGCCGCAGGAGCAGCGATGCCTTTGCCGCCGACGTATTGCACGATCTCTCCCAGGGTGCGAAGCTCGGTCAACTCATTGGGGTTGATGCCGGACATTTCGGGATACTTTTGGGTCAGGGCGCCGAAGATTTCCACTCGCTTGATGGAGTCGATGCCCAAGTCGGCTTCCATATCCATCGTCAGCTCCAACATCTCGGCGGGATAGCCCGTCTTTTCGCTCACAACATCCAACAAGATTTTTTCCAACTGGCTGGAATTGATTCCTGTACTCTTGCCTTGGGGAGTTGCTACCGGAGCCGTTGTGACGACAGGAGCAGCTTTGACAACATTGGTCGGGCTGGATGTCTTGCCGTTGCCGTTTCCATTGCCGTTGCTGTACAGAGGGGTTTCGGAGACGATTGGTGGAATGTCATTGGTGATGCCATTGGCAGGCTTTGCTGTGGGAGTTGTGGTATTGGCGTCCAACTGTTGGGACAACAACTGCAGCAACTGTTGTGCTTGTTGGTTTTGGTCATTCATAAAACGCTCGAAAATTTCCAGCGATTTGGTTTGATTGGCTTTGAATGACTCTAGGGTGGATTGGAGCAATTGAAGGATTTCTTTATTGATCATCTCTTCTTCGTTTTCAATTTGAGTGTTAATATTGCTTTGCACAGGAACTTCGACGATCTTCTCGACCTCGACGATTTTTTCTACTTCTACGATTTTCTCAATGACTTGGGGCTGGCCACCTCCGCTGATTCTGAACCCATCGTTCATCACATCTTGGTAGGCCTTTTGGGTGGGAGCAGAGACGTAATTGTTTCCGCTCAACTTGACATTGAGTTTGGTCTTGGCCGGAAGTGGAGCCAAGTCTTTTTTGTAGGGATCGAGGTCGGAAAGTGACAAGCCGAGGACCTGCAGTTGGACAGCCGCCTGCCGCAGTTGGAGGTCGCTGTCTTTGCTGGCACTTGCATTGATGGCAATGGCCGTGAAGTTTTTCCCTTGGAGAATGTTTTTCACCAAATTGGTCAATACCCCTTTGGGGCCAAACTCCACAAAAATGCTGCCGCCTGCCGCATGGATGTTTTCAATTTGATTTTTGAACAAGACCGGGTGCAAGATTTGCTCTTTCAGAATGGCCTTGAGGTTGTTCAAATTGTCGGGATAGCGATCTCCGGTGGTATTGGCATAGACGGGAATCTGTGGCCGATTGAATTTTTGCTTGGCGACAAAGCTGGAAAATGGCTGTTGGGCATGCTTCACAAACTCAGTGTGGAAAGCCGCGGCAACAGACAGTGGCACCACGGAAAATCCCTGCGCCTTGAGCTGTGTCTCCGCAGCGCGGATGGCCGCTGTACTTCCTCCCAGAACAACTTGCTGCTTGGAATTGACGTTCGCAATTTTCACATCTGGCATATTGGCAACCGCCGCTTGTACTTTCTCTGGCGCCGCTTTGACAGCCAACATGGTTCCCGCATCTGCCGCTGGATTTTGCAAGGCCATGGCCGCTCCTCGGGTCTTTGCCAGAGCGAGGAAAGTAGCATCATCATAGACGCCTGCTGCCCACAGAGCCGTCAATTCTCCAAAGCTGTGTCCGGCAGTGAACTGCGCTTGGAATCCAGCGCGTTGGAAGAGTTTGTACTGGCCCATGCTCAGGGTACCAATGGCGGGTTGGGCCAGTTGGGTTTGGGTCAATTGGCGCTGATTGTGTCGTCGTTGGTCATCCGAAAAGGCGGGAATGGGGAAGACTGTTTTTGTCAAAGCTGTCTCTCCATTTTTCACAAACAACTCATCCACCTGCTCGAAAGCCCGGCTGATGTCTGGAAAAGCATTGGCCGATTCCTTGCCCATGCCCACGTACTGCGACCCTTGGCCCGCGAACAAGGCAACGACTTTTTCTGTGTTGGTGTCTACCCCTTGTGGACGATGGTAAATTCCTTTTGGGTGGTTCCAGGCAGTGCTTGTGCTGCGAAGGCTCTGCGCACAGATTTGCAAATACTCAATGGCCATTTCCGCATCTTCCACCACAAAACCAAGACGCGCTTGGTCCTGACTGAGGGAGACATTTTTAGAGGCCTTTGCCAACTGCTGGAATGTTTCTTCTCCTTCCGTTCCCTTCAATTGATCCACCAATGTCTGGCACTGCTGTTGCAAGGCCGTCGGATTGGCAGCTTGAAGCAAAATTGTTTTGTATGGTTCGTGCAAGCGATAGTTTTTCGCCTGCTGTTTTTCGTATTCTTCCAAGGTGATGTGGACGTTGATGCCTCCAAAACCAAAGGCGCTCACGGCCGCCCGCCGGGGATGTCCGTTGCGGAACCAAGGCCGGGCTTCGGTATTGATGTAGAGGGCGGCCTGCTCCATGTCAAACTTGGAATTGGGCTGCTCCACGTTGATGGTCGGAGGCAATACTCTGTGGTGTAGACTCAGGACTGCCTTGACCAGACCAGCGGCACCAGCTGCTGCCTTGGTGTGGCCGATCTGCGATTTGACCGAGCCAAGGGCAATGCTCTGCTTGTTGGGGTTGCCCTCGCCAAAGACCATCTGCATGGAAGTAAACTCCGTGGGATCTCCCGCTCCGGTTCCCGTTCCGTGTGCCTCGATCAAGCCCACGCTGGAGGCTGGGTAGCCCGCATCTTCATAGGCGCGTCTCATGGCCAAGGCCTGGCCAGAAGGTCTGGGTGCATACACTGATTTGAATCGTCCATCGCTGGATGTTCCGACACCCTTGACCACGGCATAAATCCGGTCGCCATCTCTTTCTGCATCCGCCAGTCGCTTCATCACCAGCATTCCGATTCCCTCGCCGATCAGCATTCCGTCTGCCTTGTCGCTGAAGGGGCTGATGTTGCCAGACTTGGAAAAGGCGGGGGTTTTGCTGAAGGACATGTACATGAAGGGAGAGTTGTCCGTATCGACCCCTCCGGTGAGCATCATGTCGCAACGACCTTCCACCAACTCGCTCAAAGACATTTTGATGGCACTCAGGGAAGCTGCACAAGCCGCATCGACGACGCTGTTGATTCCTCCGAGGTCAAAGCGGTTGGTGATGCGTCCGGAAATCACGTTGCCGAGGAGTCCGGGAAAGGCATTTTCGTTCCAACTGACATACGCCTTTTTCATCTTGTCGATGATGGGCGGAATGTCTGCCTCGGCGACGCCACTGGCTCTCAGGGCCCGTTCCCAGATGGGATACTGCAATCTGGCAATCAGAGGAGTGATCAACTTTTGTCCACCACCTACACCGAGTAGTACACCCGTTCTTTCCTTCAGTGCTGCGGTGAACTTTTCGGAGCCTTTGCCATATCCTGCATCTTCGAACGCATCGCGGGCAGCGACCAGTCCGAGCAATTGGCTGGCATCCGTCACTTCGAGAATGTTGGGTGGCAGGCCGAATTCCATTGGATTGAAATCAATCTCAGGCAGGAAACCACCGCGTTTGCAATAGGTCTTATCCGGAGCGGTCATGTCTGGATCGTAGTAGTCATCGATCAGCCAGCGATTGGCCGGAACATCTTTGATGCTGTCCTTGCCTTGGATGATGTTGGTCCAGAATTCTTCCACATTGCGCGCATCGGCGAAGATCGACGACAGGCCGATGACGGCGATGGGCGTTTTTTGTAAGGAGCTGTTGATATTCATTGAGTTCATTTATTCAGCTTGTAACACGAATGTTGTTCGAGCCTGCCACTCCCCTGCGGCGGAGAAAGCTGCCCGATGGAGCTGTCCAGAGTTTATACAGTGACTCTGAACAGTTCTTCCTGCATTTTCAAAAGCTTTATTCCTTTGGGGGTGCAAAGACCTTTCATGTAGGGCACCAGAATGCCGAAGGTCAATCGTTCTTTGCTGAATTCAGCAACGGGAAACTGCTTGTCGTCCTTTAACAATTTGAGCATGATCAGGACCGTCTTGCCCGCAATTTCCACGTCAATGTCTTTTTGAAAAATTCCATCTTCGATTCCCCAATGGGCCAAATCGATGAGTTGTTGGTGTGCAAAATTTCCCGTCTCCCGGTAGGATTCATTGAGGAGTCCAGGATAGTAGTGAAGAATGTCATTGAAAAAATTGGGATTGACCTGATGGGAGCGCTGGACAATTTTTTGGTGCAGTCGTCCCATGGCCTCGATGACATTGTCGGAGTCGGCGATGACGGCCTCGTTTTCTGTCTTCACCCTTGCATGATACACTGCCAGGCAGGCCTTCAAAAGGGCCGTTTTGTCCTCGAAATGATTGTACAAGGTGCGCTTTGACGTATGCAATTCCTTGACAATCCGGTCCACGGTGATCGTCTTGACGCCGTGTTGGACGAAGAGTTTGGAGGCAGTTTGGATGATGAATTCCTTTGTAATCATAGGGGGATTCCAACAGATTTTATCCTACTGGTAATATTTCAGTTTCAAAAGTACCACAAAAAACGAAGAAATACAGGGGATTGGTATGGAAATGTGTAAAAATGGAGCATGTGAGGCTGAAAACGGGCTGTTTTCAGGGCTGTGAAAAGGAATTGGCCATTCAGATCAATGGAACAACAAGGCTATTGGTTGGGATCATTTGCGACAGTCGGAGCATTGGCCGACCAAAAGTACTTCTGCAGACTGGATGTCGTGGGTATCCACTTTGGGCAGGTCAATGCTGATGGGGAGGCACTCTACTTTGCCACACTCCTGACACTGAAAATGGGGATGGATGTCGCTGTGGTGATCAGTGGAACAGCCAGAAATACATTTCGCGTACCAAGTCAAGCCGTCCTGCCCTCGAAAGGAATGGATCAGGCCATCGCTCTGCAGTCGATCCAAGATGCGGTAAATGGTCGTTTTGTTTGCCCTTCCATTGAATTGAGCCACCAAATCGACGACGGAGATGGCATTGGATTGCTCCTCAAAGATGTGGAGCAAAGCTGTCACTGTTTTTGTCTTGCGAATGATCCCCATGACTGCAAATTTAGCAGAAGCAGATGGCAATTGCAATTTTTTTCCTTATTTTTGCAACTCAGTTGCATTAAAAGAGACTCTTGGATGAATCGGAACATCATCTGCATCATTTTGGGCATTTCTGTTGGGCTGGGTGTGGCGTCTGCGCAGCAACTGGAAGGCGATGATTTGAATTTCCCTCCTCCCCAAGAAGCTCCTCGCATTGAAGTGAACCGGGCCAGCAGTACCATAACGATAGATGGGCGCTTGACAGAGGCGGACTGGCAAAGTGCCAAGCCCATTTCGGACTTTTTCCGGCAAGAACCACGACAGGGTGGTCCCATTCGCTACCGCACGGAAGTCCGATTTCTCTACGATGACAAAAATCTCTACATCGGTGCTTTTTGCCAAGACTCGATGGGCTTGAGAGGCATTCGGGTTCAGGACCTGCGCAGGGATTTCAGCTGGGGAGAAAACGACCTCTTTGGCATTGCCCTCGATCCACAAAACCTCAAGCAATATGCCCAGGCTTTCCAGACCACGCCCTATGGCAACCAAAGAGATTTTCAAAACTTTAATGGCAACAACTTTGACAATGGCTGGAATACGCTCTGGATGGTGAGGACAGAGCGCAGGAAGGACGGATACTCGGTAGAATTTGCCATCCCATTCAAAACGCTGCGCTATGATTCTCCAAAAGAGGAACAAGCCGTGGAATGGGGTGTCACCTTGGTCAGATATGCCCGACGCGATGTTGAGGTGTCCACTTTTCCGGCCATCCCCCAATCGTTTACTCCCTACCGAATGACTTACGCAGCCAAGCTCGTAGGGATTGAAGTGCCCCCTTCATCGGCCAACGTACGACTGGAGCCCTATGCGCTCTATCAATACGACCAGAATAAAGAGGGAGCCAATTCGTCCAGCGATGGCGATTTTAAATGGGGGGGAGATCTCAAGTGGGCCATCAGTCCTCGGGCAGTGCTGGATTTTACCTTCAATACAGATTTTGCGCAAGCCGATGTGGACAGAGCGGTGAACAACCTGGAGAGATTCAACATCTTTTTTCCGGAGCAACGGCAGTTTTTCCTGGAAAATTCAGGCATCTGGGCAGGGGGTACACAGACGGCCATTCGGCCTTTTTTCAGTAGGCGGATAGGCCTCCAAGGCAGTTTCAATGCCGCTCCTGCCCCCATCCAAGTGGGTACGAGGTATACGCAGCGAGATGAAAAGCAGGCCATTGCCGGGCTTTTTGTCAGACAAAAGGAGACAGACCAAAGTCCGGCTGCCAATTTTGGGGTGGCGAGGTATCTTCGCAACTTTGGGAGGGAAAATAATGTTGGTCTTATGATCACTCATCGCTTGGACGAACAATCAGAAGAATTGGGGGTGGAAAGCAACAACAATACAACCATTACAGTGGACGGCCAAATACGGCCGAGCAGCCAAATGGACATACAATATCTCTTGACCTCTTCCATAGATGAGCGCACAGGAGAGACGGGCTTTGCGGGGAGGGTGTTTGCTGGCAATTCCAGCAATAAGTTTTACTTGGGTTGGTCGACAGAATATACAGACGACAAGTACAACCCGGCGATGGGCTTTGTCAGTCAGTCCAATCTGATCCGGCACAATCCTGGAGGATACTACATCTGGCGGCCCAAAAAGCTCAACTGGATCAGGCGCTGGGACCCTGGCGTGTTTGCCAATTACAACCACGATGCGACGGACCCGGCGAGCTTCCAACAGGCAAGTTTGTACATTTTTCCCTTGTTCATGTGGTTCAAGGACAACAGCTTTTTCCAGTTTTCCATCTCGCCGACTTGGCAAAACATCAATTTCAGCTTTGCGCCTTTGGGGGTACAGATCGATATGGACGAATACTTCTATACCCGATACGCCATTGAGTACAATACGGATCTGTCCAAGGTGTGGTCGGCGGCATTAGAATACAATTTCGGGCGATTTTACAATGGCACCCGTCGTCGGATGCAATTTTCGGGAAGATTGGCGCCGATTCCTCATATTGCAGTAAATTTGGGCTATGAACGCAATCGCTTTGAAGACTTGGGCTTGCGGGAAGAGGATTTGTCCACTACACTGGTCACTCTTGGGGGAAGAATCGCATTGAACCCCAGATTGCAAGTGTCCGGCTTTTATCAATACAACAGTTTTGATGAGCAAGGTCGGTGGAATGTCCGGGCGAGTTGGGAATATCTCCCTCTGTCGTTTGTGTACATTGTCTTCAACAATACCAATATCCAGGGACTGGCTGAGCCGATCAGAAGCCGCCAGTTGGTCTCCAAAATCACATTGATCAAGCAACTTTGAGAAACTACTCTGCTCATGTCAACAAATACCAATCCACAGGCAACAGCTGTCACCATTCTCACCGGATTCTTGGGAGCTGGTAAGACCACTTATTTGAATCATTTGCTGCAGCGCAATTCCGACATTCGCTATGCCATCATAGAAAATGAGTACGGGGAGCAAAGCATCGACAGCGATCTCATCATTCGGGCTGAGGATGGCATCGTGGAGTTGAACAACGGCTGCCTTTGCTGTACGCTGAACGACAACTTGTACGACATTTTGAATACTCTTTTTGACAGAAGAGACGAATACGACGAAATCATCATCGAAGCTACGGGGGTGGCTGACCCAACTGGCTTGGCAGAGCCCTTTGTCATTCATCCGGCAGTCAAAAAGCAGTTTCCACTCAGCGGCATCATCTGCCTGGTCGATGCAGAGTTGATTTTTGACCAGCTTGAGCAAACCAAAGAGGCCATCAGCCAGATTGCCTACAGCGATGTGCTGTTGGTCAATAAGATAGACTTGGTCAGCGAGGTTCATCTAAAGGATGTCACGAGTCATTTGAAAAAGTTGAATCCCCTGGCGCAGATTGCCTTGGGGCAGAAGGACGATTTTCCCGAGTTTGACACCGTTCACCAAACTGAGCTCTTCGATGCCGTTCGGGCCAAGAGCAAAGTGGGGGGCCAGGACGTATTCCCAGTGAGCAAGCCCCATCATCACCACCATCACCATCATACCGAGGAGGTGGTTTCTCACACCGTTGTGTTTGAGCAGCCCTTCGATGGAGCCATGCTCCGACACCGATTGTTTGCCTATATGGCTTTTCAATCGCAGGGATTGTACCGAATGAAAGGATTGTTGTACCTGGACGGTTCGGATGAGCAACATCTGCTACAATCGGTTGGCAAGCGATTTGACATCAGCGAGAAGAGGCCGTGGGAAGCAGGGGAAAAGAGGCAAAGTACAATCGTCTTCATCGGCAAAAACATCGGTCGGGAAGGCCTGGAAAAGATGCTTAGTCAATGCCTTTCCAAAAAAACTGTAAATAAAAATGAGGCGTAAGCCGTTATTGTAAAGCAGTGAAAACTCCAGATCACTTCATATATTTGTTCAATCATAACCTAAAGACAGTGAATTTTCTTCCAATCAATAAGAACACCCTCTTCACAGATCAATCGGATGTATTCGGCGCCATGGCCAGTGGGTTGTGCCTGGTGCATTGCATTGCCACGCCATTCATCTTCGTTGCACAAGCTTGTTCTACCACTTGTTGTGCCGCAAGCCCTTTTTGGTGGAGTTTGATCGATTACTTATTTTTGTTCATCTCCTTTTTGGCGGTCTATCACTCTGCCAAGCACAGCTCTCTGAAGTGGATGCCCACGGTACTCTACGTGAGTTGGGCGGCTTTGGCCCTGTTCATCGTCAATGAGAGGTTCGAATTCTTCTCGATGAGCAGAGTCTTTTACTACTTGCCAGCCATCATTCTTGTTGGTCTGCACTTGTACAACAGAAAATACTGTTGTCCATCCGATTCGGACCAATGCGCCGTTGCAGAGTGAGTTGTTGAAGAGCAGCTTATTTTTCCACCAGAAAAAGTCATCGGAGATTCCCTACACTTTCAAAAACAATTGAACATGAAAAAAGCTTCCAAAATCCTCGGCATCGCTCTGTTGTCTTTGACGGCCATGTTGTTCATCCAAGCCTTGCAACCCGTCAGCCTTGGGCAATCCATGCCAGGCATGAGCAAGAAGGGGCCAATGGCGGACTGGTCTTCCATTGAGGGGCCAGTGGAGATCGGCTGGAAACTGCTGATAGACATCGACTATGAGCCAAAGTATTTCGAGGAAGTGGAAATGGAGTTGTACGCTCCGATTTTCAGCGAAGCTGTCAAAGCCATGGATCGAAAGGAAGTGCTCATCAAGGGCTATGTCATTCCATTGGATGCGAAGGGAGAATTGTACGCCCTGTCTGCCAATCCATATGCCTCTTGCTTCTTTTGTGGCCAGGCCAGCCCGGCTTCGGTGATCAGTTTGCAATTGAAAAACAAAGGGGATCGGTACAAGACCGACGACTTGAAGAGATTTCGAGGGGTGTTGGTCTTGAATTACGATGATCCCAACCAGTTTTGCTACATCCTCAAGGAAGCTCGCTAGCTGTTAATGGCTGGCTGATTTATCCGTCAATTGTCAAAATGTAGAATTCTTTTGTTTTTAAGCTGCTGCTAATGCAACGGTGTTGCTTTAAATTGTCTAATTTTGAGGAAATCTAAATAAGAAAAGGTTTCTGTAATGCGACACAACTACGTCTTTGTACTTTGGCTGATCCTTTTGAGCCCCTTCATTTCATTTGCACAGGCTGACAAAGAGTGTACCTATTCCATGGAAGGCAGGGTATACGATCTGGAAACCAAGGAGCCTTTGCCCTATGTGAGCATCCAATTGGAAAACACTCCCCTGGGGACTACATCAGATGAATCGGGCAACTTCTCGTTTGTCAACCTTTGTGAAAAGGAATACGATCTTGTCTTTGCTTTCTTGGGCTACAAGAACGTGACTCATCACCACGACTTTCACCACCCTTTCCTGGAGATCTACATGGCCCCGGAGCAATACACACTGGAGAGTGTGGTGGTGGAAGCAAAATCCAGCCAGAGCAACCTACAAAGCGTTGTCTCCACAAAGATAACGGGGGATGAACTGACCGCTTCCGCCTCAGAATCGCTGGGAGATGCAGTCAGTCAAATTGCGGGGGTGTCCATGCTGCGCAATGGGCAAAACATTACCAAGCCCATTATCCACGGTTTGCACAGCAATCGGATTTTGATCATCAACAACGGCTTGCGGCACGAGTTTCAGAACTGGGGAATGGATCATGCGGCGGAGGTCGATCTGGCGAGTGTCAATGAGGTGGAAGTCATCAAGGGGGCTGCCACTGTTCGCTTTGGTCCAGATGCGTTGGGAGGGGTCATTCTGACAAATCCCAACAAGATGGAGCTGTCCACTCCTTTGCAAGGACAAGTCCGTCTGCTGGGTCGATCCAATGGGCGGGCGGGCCACGGAGCAGTTGAACTGCGGAAAGGATTCAAGCGGATGAGTTTTATGGGAGGAGGAGCCTACACCAAGCAAGGAGACCTTCACGCGCCCAATTATCAATTGACCAATACTGGAAAACGAGACAAGAGCTACTATGGTGGCTTTCGCATCCACCCCACCGCACAGCTCAACATTGAGGGCTACTACAGTCATGTCGATCAAAATATCGGCATCCTGAGCGGCTCTGTATTTGGCAACTTGGACGACATCGTCAATGCCATTTCAGTAGATACGCCCTTTTACACCAAACCCTTCAGCTACGACATCAACAAGCCCAGACACGAAACCCAGCACGATCTGTACAAGGGTACGGTCCAGTACATGTGGAACAATCATTCCATCAAGGCTGTGTACGGATACCAAGTCAATCAACGGAGAGAATTTGGCGTTCGTCGAGTTGATGCGCCCAACATCGATTTGAAGCTGAAGACGCAAACCCTCGATGTCGATTGGTCGCATCAAAATTTGCTGGGGAGGCTGTCGGGGCGCTTTGGGGTGCAATTGCTCAAAAAGGCAAATGACAATCTTCCGGGGACCAATACGGTGCCCTTCATTCCCAACTACGATGAAAAGAGACTGGGTGTCTACCTCATAGAGTCTTTGGACATTGGCCAACACAGTTTGGAAATGGGGATTCGCTACGACTATCTGAATTCCTTCATCGTGGGCCGGGAGCCGGACAACAAAATTTACCGCAACACCATTGAATACAAAAACTTCTCTGGGACAATTGGTTTCAAGGCTCGCCTGAATGAGCACACTACCTTGCAGAGCAACATTGGGACGGCCTGGCGGGCACCCGATGTGGCAGAGCTGTACCGCTTTGGCCAGCACGCTTTCTTCCTGGAGTATGGACTGTGGCGCTACACGATTGACGAACGCTTTGACTTTGTTTCGACTTCAGAAGGCATTCTCACCGAGGAAGATCGGGCAGTCCCTTCAGAGGTTGGCTACAAGTGGATCAATACCATCAGCATCGATCGCCCCAAGTTCCGCTCAGAAATCACGGGCTATTTCAACTACATCGAAAACTACATTTTCTCCAAGCCAGGTGGCATCACACGGACCGCCAGGGGCTTTTTTGTCTTCAACCTGTACGACCAAACCGATGCGATCATCTGGGGAATTGACATGCACAACGAATGGATTCACTCTCCTGCCTTCACGTCTGTATTCAAAGGAAGCTATTTGTGGTCCAGACAGGCCAAGGACGATGATCCTTTCGTGGCGCAACCGCCTCCCCAATTGGGCTATTCTCTCAACTACAAGCCATCCATTTCGTTTTTGGGTCCAACGGAGCTCTCTCTTGCTTGTGAGTATACCTTTGAGCAGTTTCAGCATCCTCGTATCTTGACAGTAGAAGAGTTCTTGTCTGCCGCTCAAAATGACATCTCTCGTTTTGGAGACGATGCGCCTGACTTCGACATCGCTCCTCCCCCACCCGGCTATTTTCTGACCAATTTCTCTTTGAAATCTTCTTTTCAAAAGTTCCATTGGCAGTTTCAGGTGAGAAATGTTTTCAACACCTCCTACAGGGTCTATACCGATCGCCTTCGGTATTTTGCCGACGACATGGGGCGGAACTTCATTCTGACGCTTAGCTACCAGTTTTAAGAATACACATCTATTTGCAACTCAGTTGCATTTTATTAAATTTGCACCAATCTATCAATTGATTAATTAAACGCGCATAACTATGCTAAGAATTTACCAATTCCTTTTCGTTGCACTTTTGCTTGCCGGACCTGCCTCCCTCTTTGGGCAGCTCAGCAATGTGACTGATGTGACGCTTACCTTCACCCCCGTGGGTGGCGGTACGGCCATTACGGCGACGGCTACCGACTCGGATGGAGATGGTCCCAATGCATTTCAAGTAAATGGCACCATCGATCTGATGGAGAGTACAGAGTACAGACTTTCCATCGATGTCCAAAATACCATCGACAATGCAGACCTCACCACTGCCATCCAGCAGAATGCCAATGACTATCTGTTTTTCTTCTCCTACACAGATTCTCTCACGACCAGCCCAGCAGGAGATGGAAACATCGACAATCGCATGGACCCCATGGACTATCAAGATCAAGATGGCAACAGCCTTCCCGTCGGTTTACTAACCAACTGGGAGACAGAGTGTACCGAAGAGCCAAGCATTTCCGGCAGCTTCCGGGTACAGTTGCAATATCAGCCAGGAATGAAGACAGCCAGCTCTACTTCTTCCATGGGTACCACGGAGTTCAACATCACCTGGGATTTTGATGTCAATGAAGATCCCGATGCCCCACCTTGTGAAAATGAGGAAGAAATCATCACAGACGTCACTCTGACCTTTACACCAATGGGCGGCGGTGCTGCTGTCGTAGCCACTGCAAAAGACCCGGACGGTCCTGGTCCGCAGTCCTTGGAGATCGAAAATGACATCGACTTGATCGAAAGTACAGTCTACGAACTGTCCATCGAGCTTTTCAACTCCATCGAGCAAGAAGACATCACTGAAGAAATCATGGAAGAAGACGATGAGCACCAATTCTTCTTTGCCTTCACCGATTCTGTGATCACCAGTCCTGCGGGCGACGGAAACATCGACAATCGCGATGACCCCATCGATTACAAAGATTTTGACCGCAACAATCTTCCGCTCGGTCTGTTGACGGATTGGGAGTCAGAATGTATTGAGGATGGAACCATTTCCGGAACCTTCCGCGTCGTACTGAAGCACCAGCCAGGTATCAAGACCAATATGACAGATGTCAATGACGGTGGAACTGACATTGACCTGACTTGGAATGTCAACATCAACGAAGATACAGATGCACCACCTTGTGAAAACGAGGAAGAAGTCATCACCGATGTCACCTTGACCTTTACACCAGTGGGAGGAGGCGCCCCTGTCACAGCGACCGCTGCCGACCCAGATGGCCCTGGTCCCCAGTCTCTTGAAGTCACCAAGCAGATTCGATTGGCACAAAATACAGAGTACGAAATGTCCATCGAACTCTTCAACTCCATCGAGCAAGAAGACATCACCGAAGAGATCATGGAGGAAGATGACGAGCACCAGTTCTTCTTCGAATGGACTGATGACTTGTTTGACTCTCCGACTGGAAACGGAAATGCCGACAATCGGGACGATCCTGTCAACTACAACGATTTCGACCGCAATGACCTTCCTGTGGGACTGTCCACCAACTGGACGACCAAGGCTGCCATGACAGATGGAACGTTCCGCGTGGTCCTGAAGCACCAGCCAGAGATCAAAGACGACATGACAACCATTGATGACGGTGGCACTGACATTGACATCACCTGGGACTTCAGCACTTTGGTCACTTCTGCCGAAGACTTGGAATCGCCCAATGCGGCCCTGAAGTTGGCACCCAACCCAGTCCAGGCAAACTTGAGCTGGCTCTTGGAAGGCGATCAGCTTGCCGATAAGGAAGTATTCATCTACGACCAGTTTGGACGGGTGATTTACAACCAAAGACTGCAAAGCATTGGATGGAACTCTGTCGACGTGAGTGCACTGCCCAACGGCGTGTATCACCTACAGGTTCGCTCTGATGACCAGAGCTGGGTTCAACGCTTTTTGAAGATCGACTAAGTCGATTGACAGAAGCAGTAATTGCCTCTTTGCTTGGAAGGTTCAATGCGAATCTTCCAAGCATTTTTTTTTGCCCTTTCGCGGGCCTCACGAATAGGGGTACGCAGCCGTTTGTGTCGTCTTAGAGAAAAAAAGCAACCTATGAAGTTTGTACCCATTGTTTTTCTGTCCCTCCTGCTGCTGGGATGCCAGCCATCCAAACCATCCAAAGAAAGTCCAGCACAGCCTTTTGACAAGCTGGAAAAACTTGTTGATCAATATGCCGAAAATGCATTGAAAAAAGGAAACATGCCTTCTTTGGCCATCGCAATTTACAAGGACGGCCTGTCGTACGAAAACTATTACGGAGAGAGGAGCACAGATGGCAACAATCCACCCAACGGTCGGACCCAATATGAAATCGCCTCCATCTCCAAAATCTTTGTGGGCTCCTTGGCGGCAAGGGCTGTATTGGAAAACAAGATTGCCCTGGAAGATGACATCAGGATGTACCTGGGGGAAGGCTTTGACAATTTGGAGTTTGAGGGCACTCCCGTGACCATTCAAAATCTGCTGACCCACACCATTGGATTCCAAACGCCCCAGGGGCTGAGAAAGGTCTACAGGAAAACCATAGATGGATACTACGAGAAGCACGAGTTTGAATATGGCATGAAGGAGTTGTTTGAAGAGCTCCAAGCAGTCAAACTGGACCACAAGCCAGGAACGGTCTACGACTACAACAATGTGGGGCCCGAGTTGGTGGCTTACATTTTGGAGAAGGTCTACGGCAGGGAGTACAGCGATTTGCTCCAGGCCTTTTTTGACGAATTGAATCTGACAAATACCTTTTTGCAAGACTACATTTCCCCTGAAAAGACACTGTCGAATGAGAGTGCTGCCGACCAAAACCTTCCCCCTCTCGATCGCAATCCTTTGTTGGGAGGCTCGTTTGGCATTGTTTCGACACTCCCGGATTTGACAAAATTCATGACATTTCAACTCGAAGCAAATGCTCCTTTCATCAAGGAGTCCTCCCGCATGTTGTTCGAAGATGGAGAAGACAATACGGGCTATTTATGGGATGTGGGCGTCGGAGAAAAAGAGGGGCGCTACTATGTCAAAACCGGAACATCAAACGGGGTTCAGAGTTGTATTTTGCTTTGCCCAGATACCAACTATGGACTTGTCCTGATCACCGACAACACCTCTGATGCTGCACTCAATGACTGGGCCAGCTTGTACCACAGGATAGAGTACGACCTCATTGAGTATCCCAAGATCAATGCATGGTCAATGGTGGCATCTGAGTTTGTGACTGCCCCCGAAAAGGCATCCAAAAAATACATCGAGCTGTCCAAAGACACCAGCAAGTATTTTGCCTCTTCCGATTACCTCAACAAAGTTGGCTATGATTTGCTGTACAACGATGAGGTGGAAAAAGCGATCAAAGTATTTGAGTTGGCAATTTCGCAAGACCTCAAAAATGCCAACTTATACGACAGCCTGGGAGAGGCATTGTTCAAGGCCCAAAAGTACCAACGCTCCAAGGACAACTACCAAAAGTCTTTGGCACTCCATCCCGACAATTCCAACGCAAAAAAATACCTCAAGGAAATTGATCAGATCATGGCAAAGTGAGTGGGGCAAATTCAGTCCTTTCCTGTCATTGTGTTTTCATATCTCCTTTGGCAAGAATCGTACTGCCAGTAGTTGTTGATGTCGATGCCTGTGTTGTCAAAAAGCTGCTGTGCATTTCCAGAAGCGATGCCGTCTTGGAAGTTCACAGCATGGGTATAGACTGTATCGACAACTTCTTGGTAGTGAAAGAGTAGAAAATCGGTTAGCCTCAGTCTTGCGACCAATTCTACCAGCAGAAGAGATGGAAAATCGTCGAGGTCGTTCGACTCACCGAGGATGTCGTCTTTCCAAAAATACACCAGGTACTCGTCAAAGACTTCTTCGAAGGGCTTGCCGGGCTTGGCGAATTCCTCAATTTTGCTGATTTCCGCGCCATCGCCATCAAAGGGAATGACGAGATGGCCTTTTTCGTGAAAGTGGGGCAGCCGTCTGTCGATGAGTACAGACTGCTGGGTGATGATGAGGGTAATTCGATGTGCCATGGTTAAATGAATTTTACCACAAGAATGTATGTACTATTTTATTGATTTATTTGTTCCATAAAATAAAAAATAGTTGCAAGTGATTGAAAAATAATGTAGGTTTACAATTGTAGAGCGTATTAATCTTATCCAAGTCTGCTACAATCGTTTGGCCATGGTCATTGGCATTTTAGACAAATAATCATTTTATATTTTTGGTCCAAAAAACAATCGGTTTCTGCTTTTCAGCTTCTTTTTTTGCTAACATCATTTGCATTGGTCGCTTTCTAAATTACATCATTACATTTTTGATACAAAATCGCTGCGGCGCCTTTGTAGCCAATTCATTCATCCGTAAATCACCGAGAAATGGTACGTTCCATTGCTTGGGTTGCACTACTGTTGCTGCACGTCTCGTGTTGCAAAGCACAGTCTACAGACTCGTTGAATCTACTGTTCGAGCAGTGGGAACTCAACGACCAACCCATCAGAGAATCTTATTTAATCAAAGCGATCACAGATTTACCACTCGACGAAATTCCACGTGGCACCACCATTGGTTGGACAACCCACGAACGATTTGCATTCCAATCGCCTGAGGCCCGTTCCGGGGATTATGCACTTGGCCTGTATTCGTCTGGCTCTTTCAATCCCTTCACCTTTTTTGGTTTGCACAGTCCAGAATTTGAAAGTGGCTGCCCCGTTGACTTTGAGCCTTCTCCCCTGTTTTCCAACATCAATACAGGCTGCATCCGCTGGAAAATACCCGTTGTACAAGTCAGTGGCTACATGAAAAAGACAGGTACAGCAAGCTCCATGCAAGATACGGTGATCGCACTGGCAGAAGCAGCCATTCAGGATTCTTTGTCGGGCGAACCAGTCATTGTTGGGCGTGGGCTTTTGAGATTTTTACCCAGCGGTGAATATGAAAAATTTCAACTCGACATTCAATATGACACTGACGTTGAGGCCATTGACTTCTTCAAGCTGGCATTTTTTCACAACAACTCAGACTTTACTGGCACCCCCGCTTTTGTGGAACACATTGATGATCTGAGCTTTGAATTGGCAACTTCAACGGTAGAGCCTCAGCTACAGGATGTCTCTGACTGTTACCAACTGCTGCCCAATCTGGCAGAACAGCACAAAGAAATTCAACTGGTAAAAACCTGTGAACAAAGTCATGCATTTCAAGACTTATTTGTGGTTGACATCAGTGGACGTCTGATGCAGCACCACCTCATCGACGACAGAGAAACCATTCTACAAACCGCTGTCCTTCCCTCGGGAATTTATCGCGTCTTGCTGCAATCTACCACTGGTAAAATTGCAAGTTTGCCACTGGTCATTCAGTGACAATTCCCGGGCTGATTCACATCTATTCTACAGAGAGAACGATCGTTCATTGATTCAGATTTTGAGAATGGCAGCAGCTTTCCACTACCTGCTCCATTCGCCCAAATCCCTGAATCATCTCAATACTTAATTCTAATCATTGGAACCTGTCTGATGGCCATGCATTGGCGTGCAACAGGCTCTTACTTACTAACCAATCAAAAAAAAATTACATGAAAAAAATTACCATTTTTCTACTATTTTTATCAGTTGCCGTGTGCAATCTGCAAGCACAGCTGTGCAACTCGGGCCGTGCCGATCTCAGCAGTTTGAGCAGCACCCAACAGACACAACTCAACAACCTGATCAAGCAGTACCTGGCAACGGGCGCACCAAGTGGTGCAACGACGATACAGCAATTCCCCATCATATGGGAACACATGAGACCTGGCAATTTCCCCAACATTCACACGACCAATATTACAACTGGAAACGTCGGTACAGATTTCTTGGACTGGCACCGCTACTACATCAATGAACTGGAAAACTGGCTATTGGCCAATGGCGGTGCAGAATTTGTTCCCCTCCCTTACTGGGACCCGGAAGATCCCATTCCCAGTGCATTTGCAGGCAACAGCTCTTTGGTAGATCCCAATGTGACATTCAGTGGCAATACCTTGGCCAGCATTCACAGCGGGCACAGTACCAATGTTGCCAACCAAGTGAACCTCAACGACGTGATGGTCGACAACAGCAGCGACTGCTCCAGTTGGGCAACGGCAGATGACTTTGCAAACGCAGCAGAATTTGGCAACGGCAACCACAATGCTGTACACAATGCCATTGGCGGGATCATGTCGGGCCATTACTCCCCTTCCTCCACCATCTTTTGGTGCTGGCACGCCTATGTAGATGACCTTTGGTTGTGCTACCAGAAATATTGCGCCCCAGGAAATGTGGATGCCATGGTGCGAGATTGTGTCGGTGACGATGGCACAGAGCCCTCTCCCAATCCACCTTGTGACAAACTTTGGAAGTCGCCAGACATCTGGGTACGCAATTCGGCTGATGGCTTTACCAATCAACAAAACCAAACACTTTTCCAAACCAGCTTCGACAACACGGCCTATGTGTATGTACGGGTGTGGAACGTTGGAGACCTTCCGGTTACTCCCGGAGATGTGGACCTCGACCTCTACTGGGCCAATGCCTCCACTGGTCTGAGCTGGCCCAACCCTTGGAATGGTTCAACACTCAACTGTGGTGGCAACAATGTCCCCATGGGTGGTACCATCGCCAACAATCTGCAAATCACCCGCATCAGCGAGCCGTATCAGCAAAGCAACGTCACACCAACGGTAGATACCGAGCCCTACATCATTGTGGAAGCAGTGTGGACCATTCCCGATCCAGACCACTACACAAGTTGTTTTACCAACCAATGGGAAGCGGAACACTTCTGTGTACTGGCCATTTTGGACGATGGCAATCCAGTGAATCCTTCTCCCTTTTACAGCGGTCTGCGCAACTACAACAACATGGCGCTGAAGAATGTCACCATCGTGGGTGATGGCCAGCAAATGATCGTTGTCAATGATCCACATGACGAGTGTGTCCTCATTGCCAATCACAGCCGCCGTCCGATGGAAGATGTCACCTTGACCTTGGAAATGGAAGGCCGAAACAATGTCCTGGAAGTTGCCGATGTATTTTTTGACTTGGAGCCAGTGGCGCTGGAACTGTGGAACCAAGGTGGACGCAAAGGTCAAAATGTGAGAATGCACAGAGATGGTCGCATTCAGCTGACTGGCGACGGTGCTGCCCTCCAAGGCATTGCACTTCAACCCAATCAGATCAGCAACCTCTGTCTGACTTTTGTCCCAACACAAGCGACCGGAGAAACCTTTGAGTTTGACATTGTTCAACGCAATGGAGAAGAGGTCATTGGTGGGGAAACTTTCCTCATCGAAGGCATCACCGACCGGGCTACCATTGACAAGCGAAGCAGTGGACAGCAACAAGTCCTACAGAGCAAGCCCATGCAATCGTATGTATATCCCAACCCAGCAAGCGAATTCATCCGCTACGAAGTACTCGATGGCAATCAGTTGAGTCAATTGTCACTCTATGACATCCAAGGCCGACTGGTGCTGTCCAAATTTGCACAAGATGATTATGGCCGGATTCCAGTGACCGATCAAGCTCGTGGTACGTACTTGCTGAAGCTGGTCTTCAAGGATGGCAGTTTTGAGACCCACAAAGTGATCCTGAAGTAAAGTTTCTACTTTTGACCAGATGACATCGACGCCCAACTTGTCAGAAAGTTGGGCGTCTTGATGGTCATTTCTCTGTGATTCAGCTTCGAAAGAAAAAATGACTTGGCGAAAAATTCCACCAAGCCACGAAGAAAGCATTTGATATTCCATCACATGCTATTTCTTATCGGCAATCACAATTCGTTCGCTGTACAATGTTTTGTTGTTCTGGTCCCTCACCAAGAGGAAATAGGTCCCACTCGGCAAGTCATGGGTCTGGAAGGTGATGGTCTGGCCGGTTGCAGTTGGCTGGATCAGTTGACGGCGTCCGAGTAGGTCCATCAGTTCCAGCTGAAGGTCTGTTGCCCCTGTTTTGTTGGTCAAGACAAAGAAGTCTCTGGCGGGGTTGGGATGGACGGTGAATTGAGTGAGGTCAAATGTCGAGTTGGTGAATCGGATTCGCTCTGTTCTATCAGGCGATTCACTGCCACACTCGGGAAGGTCGACTTCCCCTTCAAAGGCATTTTGGCCACAAATCTCACATTCTCCCCATTGGAATACGAATTGGAACTGTGTCTCTCCTTCATTGGGAAGAAAACTTCCGCTCACGGTCAACACCCCATTTTCGTTGTTGTACGTCATTCCCAACAACTGCCCATTTCTAGCACTCATCGCATCATCGGCTTGGTAGCAGCCTTCCGGATCGAGAAAGGTAAACTGGAACCTGTAAGCAGGAAAACGCTCTAGATCCAACGGACAGAGGATGGACTCAATTTCAAAGCAGGGATTCTCTGGGCATTCAGGCAATTCCACAACTCCTTCGAAGAAATTTCGGCCACAAATTTCGCAATCTCCCCAAGTGAATGAGTAGTAAAACTGTGTTTCCCCCGCATCGGGAAGGAAGCCTCCGCTCACGGTCAACACCCCATTGTCATTGCTGTACGTCACTCCAATCAACTCCCCATTCGAACTGTCCATCGCATCGGTGCCTTGGTAGCAGCCTTCTGGATCGAGGAAGCTGAACACAAACTCATAAATGGGAGGGCCCTCTGGATCTGATGGGCAGGTGATGGACTCAATCTCAAAGCAGGGCCGATCTGGGCATTCGGGCAAGGGTTCACTCTCGAAGCGCACAAATTGGTCACAAATTTGGCAACCTCCCCAATTCAACAAGTAGTTGAAGATGACTTGTCCAGGATTGGGAGAAAAGGTGCCCGATATGGTCAGCAGGCCATTGCTATTGGAATAGGTGACGTTGGTTGCACTTCCGTTGAGTGCCGTCAGGGCATCATTGCCTTGGTAGCAGCCCTCCGGGTCGAGGAAACTGAATTGGAAGGTGTAGACCGGCTCGTTTTCTTCATTGAGGACACAGGTAAATTCGTCTACTTGGTAGCAATCTCTCGGTGGACATTCTGGCAATTCCAAGGCCCCTTCAACTCCCCCTCGTTCACAAAGGCGACAACCGCCCCACTGAAGGACGTAGACAAATTCTGTTTGCCCTGGATCAGGACAAAAGGTACCAGTGATGGAAAGGACGCCGTTTTCGTTGGTGTAGTTGAGATTTGACAAGCTGCCAGTGAATGTCTCTAGGGCATCATTGCCTTGGTAGCAGCCCTCCGGATCGAGGAAACTAAAGGAAAAATGGTAGACAGGCTTGCCCTCTGCATCGTATCCACAAACCAGCTCTTCTATCTGGCTGCATTCTCTTGGTGGGCAATCTGGCAAGGGCTGTGATCCCCGGATGAAGATTTGGCCACAAACCCGACAAGAGCCCCACAAAAAATCGTACACAAAAAAGGCCTGTCCTGGTGTTGGATAGAAATCGCCTTCGATGAGGAGCAGTCCGTTGCTGTTGGTGTAGGAGACGTTCGAAATGCTGCCGTTGCGAGCGTTCAGGGCATCACTGCCATCGTAACAGCCATCCGTGAAGAAGCTGAAGGAAAAGCGGTAGAAAGGATTCCCTTCCTGGTCGTATTGGCAAGTCAATGGACTTTGCTCAAAACACTCCCTTGGCGGGCAGTCAGGCAGTGGCTGAACGCCGTCCCCTGTTTGCTGGCCACAAATCTCGCAGTTGCCCCAGTTCAAAGAATAGTTGAAGTTTGGTTGTCCTGAAAACGGTGAAAAGATTCCACTGATGGTGAGCACACCATCGCTGTTGACATAAGTGACATCGCTCGTGGTCCCACTGAGTGCAAAGAGCGCATTGTTGCCCTGATAGCAGGCGTCCGGATCGGGAAATTGAAAGGAAAAATAATACACGGGATTCCCTTCCCGATCATATCCACAATTGATTTCAATGGTTTCGCCCTCCACTGCTACGGAGGCGGAAATGGGTGGGCTCTCTGCCCCAGCAGCAAATGCAGGAGCGAGATTCCAGCACAGCAGATGGCTGAGGAAAAGAAATGAAATAAGTGATAATCGGTGCATAGTCGCTTTATTGAATTTGGTGAGTGAATGCAGAAGATGGAAACATCTTTCTATTTTTGTTTTCCGGCTGTCAGCACGACAAGTAATTAATGCTTACCTTTCTCAGGCAAGTCGTCGAAGCTCGAAC
The DNA here is from genome assembly GCA_039821145.1 of Bacteroidota bacterium. Taxonomy (GTDB): domain Bacteria; phylum Bacteroidota; class Bacteroidia; order Chitinophagales; family Saprospiraceae; genus JBCCSZ01. The sequence goes on from JBCBOS010000016.1 coordinate 152,418, forward strand.
GAAAACTGTTTACAGCTTCCATCCCTCTGATGATTCAATAGAAAACCCATTGAAGTGCCTCCGGTACTTTTTGTGCTTATGGTGCCCAATATAGAGAGCATCTTTCCATTCAAATCAGCCATTAAGAATATGGCAAGGATGGTTAAAGGAATGAACCGATCCGTCCAACAAACGATGTGTAGATTGTATGATAAAAGCATTGATCATAGACGACGAAGCGACTGCCCGGCAAGCCGTCCGAAACCTTTTGAAGCTGTTTTGCCCACAGGTAGAAGTGGTCGGCGAAGCGGAGGGTGTGCAGCAAGGCATGGCTTTGCTCAAGAGCACAGAAAGTGATGTTGCATTCCTCGACATCAAGATGACCGATGGGTCGGGCTTTGACTTGCTCGATGCGCTTCCATCATTGAATACAAACATTGTCTTCACCACAGCCTACGACCAATTTGCCCTCAAGGCCTTTGACTACCACGCCATGAACTATCTGCTCAAACCCATCGCCCCCGCCAAGCTCCAAGCGGTCATCGACAAGCTGAGCGAATCATCAGACCGTACACAGCACAGTTTGCAGCACTTTGCAGAGTTGATCACGGACTTCCAAAATCAAAAGCTGGAAAAAATCACCCTGTCCACCAGCGAGGGGTACTTTATCCTGCCGCTCGACCAGATCATCAGGCTGGAGTCCAGCGGGAGTTATACGACCTTCCACAGCCTGCGGGGAGAGCAAATTGTCATTGCCAAAACGATCAAGGAATACGAAGATTTGTTGCCACCGAATTTGTTTTACAGAATCCATCGCTCTCACATCGTCCATCTTCACCACGTCAAAGGGATCATGAAGGAAGAAGGAGGCTACTTGCTGACCGTCGACGACGCCCGACTGCCCATTTCCAGGCGAAAAAAAGACAAATTGATTCAGTATTTCAAAGACAACAGCTTGTAACAAACAGAGCATGCGCAAACTGATTTTCCTACTGCTTCTTTTGCCCATCTGCTGTGCGGGTCAGCATCCACAGTTGGCGCATACACACTATGGCGTCAATGATGGATTGCCCAGTTCAGAAATCTACGACTTGCTGGAAGACCACGACGGCTACATCTGGCTGGCCACAGACAATGGTGTGAGTCGTTTCAATGGGTATGCCTTTCAGAACTTTGGCCCCAAAGATGGCTTGTTGAACAATGTGGTTTTTGACCTGTATGAAGATGCCACAGATCGAATTTGGATGTCGACCTACAAAGGGTTTTACATTTTTGACCAGGATACCATCCGGGCCTTCCCGTACAACCACCTCATTCAAGGCTACAAAAATCAGGTGGCCTCTGAGCTGGTTCACTCGTTTTTCGTCGACCAAAAAGGATGCCTTCACGCCAGCATCACCGAGCTGGGGATCATTCAAATCTTTCCCGACGGGCACCATCAACTGATCACGCCCCCCTCCTCCTCCTCAACTGCCAATCACTTGATGGTGTACCAAAACCAAGGACATGTACTTGTTGCAGCCGTCTACAACTCGACGGAAGAACCGCTTTGCAATCTATTGCATTACCAGTCCAATGGTGGAAAAACAGTGGTGGCCCAAAAGTGGACCTTTGAATTGATGGATGGGATGTCACACCAACAAGAAGGGGATGTCCTACAGACGGGCCAACTATACGTACACACTGGCCAACAGGCATTCCTCATCAATGGCGATGAATTGGTCGAGCTGCCTTCTCAACAAGCACAAATCGGTGCACAGCAGCAACTGAAAGGCGGAGAGATGTACCTTGGTTTGCTCAAGCAAGAACAAAGTGGCGGTCTGTGGCAATTCTCTGAAGACAAAGCCCCAACTGTGGATTGTTCGACTGTCTATTTCCGAGAATACGCCATCAGCTCGATTCTCGAAGATCAAAAAGGAGGCATCTGGCTCGGAACCAATGCCAATGGGATATTCTATGTAGCCCATCCAGATGTAAAAATTTACGATCAGACCTCTGGCTTGGCAGACAAGTTCGTGAGTGCCCTCAGCAGCAAGAACGAGGAAGAGGTATTCATCGGTACCAAGAATGGAGTCGTTCATTTATTGAAGGTCCAGAGCTGTGAGCTCACTTCTTTGCCGGAAAGTGTATCCGAAGTCCACGACTTGGCCTACGATGCACAGACTGGCTTCTTGTGGTTGGGCTGTCATCCAAGGACGCAGTACTACAAAGATGGGAATTGGAACCTGGGAAGCCCCTCTCGCAGGGCATTGAAAAAGTTTGACATCTATCCAACAGGAGAGGTTCACGGTTGCGTGGCTGGCCCTTTTGGATTTTTGACCTTCGATGCCAAGACGGGGCGTATCCTGGAAAGTACAGAGGATCACCCACAGTTGAAGAGGAGGTACTTTTGTACCTACAAAGACTTTCGTGGCCGACAATGGGTGGGAAGTTGGGAGGGCTTGTTCCAGGTGGTCAACAACGAGCTAAAGCCCCCAGCATATGCCCACCCCTCCTTTCGCCTGCGCATCGAAGAGGTGACACAATTGGCAGACAGCACCTTCGTCATTGGGACCAAGGGCGCGGGGGTCTTGCTGTGGCGCGATACTCAATTGGTGCAAATCGACCAGTCAAAAGGACTGACTGCCGATATGATTGAAAAAATCCATGTGGATGTTCACCAAAACATTTGGGTTGGCACCCTCAATGGCCTCAATCGGATCAAGCAGCTTTCCAAGGGCCAAATCGCTGTCCAGCAGTACACAATGGCTGATGGCCTGCCGTCCAATGAAATCACAGAGATTGCTTCCACACAAAAGTCCCTCTGGGTGGGGACCAGTCAGGGCCTGGCGCACCTACCGATTCGCCCCTTGCGCAAAGAAGCCCCTCCTGCCGTTCTCGTCATCGACAAAGTTTTGGTCAACAACGATCCCGTTGAGCTGCAATCTTCCAACAGTTGGTCGCATTGGCAATCCAATGTCCACTTTGCTTTTTTTGCCATTGACCACAGCCAACATGGAGCCATCAAATACCGCTATCGCCTGCAGCCTACAGAGAAGTGGACGAACACCCAAACTCCCTCGGTTGGTTTTGCAGCCCTGTCGCCAAATGCCTATCGATTTGAACTACAAGCTGCCAGCAAGACAGGACAGTGGAGTCCGTCGAAGACAGTGGAATTTACCATTCATCCACCATTTTGGAAAACCCATGTGTTTGTACTTTCTGTTTTGTTGGCCGTCATGGCCTTTCTGTATTGGATGTACCAAAATCGCATTCGGCAGATCCAAGCGCGTGCCGATATGAAAATCCAAATCCAATCTCTTCGCCAAACCGTGCTGCGCTCCCAGATGAACCCCCACTTTATCTTCAACTGCCTCAACTCCATCCAGTGCTACATCTCTGACAACGATCCCCTCAAAGCCACCCACTACCTGGCTCAATTCGCCCAACTGATCCGAACCATTCTCAACAATGGCATGCAATCCATGACATCGCTGGAATCAGACATTGACATGATCAAGGCGTACATCGAGTTGGAAAAATTTCGGATGAAGCACCCCTTTGATTGCGAAATCTTTGTCCATCCCGATATTGACACGTTCGAGCTGACCATCCCCCCGCTCTTGGTCCAGCCAGTGGTCGAAAATGCCATCCTGCACGGCCTGTCCAAATTGAACAAAGCAGGAAAGCTCTACATCGGCTATGAACGCCGTGGCCAACAGCTCTTGGTAACCGTCATGGACAATGGTCCTGGGATGTCGCCTGCACCAGAGCAGTCCTCTACCGCTTCCCCCTCCCACCAACCAAAGGGGATGGAGATCATTCAAAAAAGATTGCTGCTCCACCAAATGGGAAGGGCTGTCGAGTCTCAACTGGAAGTGACCTCATTGGCTGGGGTTCCCGCTTGGGGGCAAGGGACGAAGGTGGTTTTGAGGATTGCGTTGGCCGTCGATGAACCTGTAAAGTGAAATACTTATAAACCCCCACTGCAGCCTCACCCCTGTCCTGCCTCCCCCTACGCGCAACACCCTCCAAATTTTCTTATGACAAAAAGTAGGCAAAAAAATCATTTATTCAACCGTTGGAGCGCAAAACTTAAACAAAAAAAGAAGACTTCCTGTTCCTAAGTGCATTACGAAATCAATCCAAAAACAATTAACTGTATGAAGCAATTAACCTTTACGCTCCTCTTCTCCCTGATTGCAACCTTCGCCTTTAGTCAAACGGTGGTTGACATTGTGGTCCAGAGTGCAGAACACGACACCCTTGAGGCTGCTGTCCTCGCCGCCAAATTGGACGATGACCTCAGTGGAGCAGGTCCGTTTACCCTATTTGCCCCTACCGATGATGCCTTCGCAAACCTCCCCGCTGGCACACTGGATACCTTATTGAATGACCCAGAAGGTGCCCTGGCCAATATCCTTCGCTATCACGTATTGGGCTCCAAGCAAGAGTCTGGCGACCTGTCCGATGGGCAGACAGCACCGACCTTGCTCGGTCCAGATATTGCAGTGCGCATCGAAAATGGAGATGTTTTCATCAATGATGCGCAAGTCACCATGAGAGACATTCAGGCCACCAATGGCGTGGTTCACGTCATCGATGCTGTGCTGACGCCGCCGACTGTGGTAGACATCATCGTCAACAGCCCCGTTCACACAACCCTCGAAACAGCTGTTGGAGAAGCCAAGCTCGTAGATGCTTTAAGTGGTGACGGTCCGTTCACTGTCTTTGCTCCAACCGACGAGGCTTTTGGGGACTTGCCAATGGGTATGTTGGACAGCTTGCTCGCCGATCCAGAAGGTGACCTGGCCAACGTATTGCTCTACCACGTCCTGGGCTCCAAGCAAGAATCTACTGACTTGTCGGATGGACAAACCGCTGCCACGTTGCTCGGGCCAGACATTGCCGTGCGAATCGAAAATGGAAATGTCTTCATCAATGATGCGCAAGTCACCATCGCCAATATCCAGGCGGCCAATGGAGTGGTTCACGTCCTCAATGCTGTACTGACACCGCCAACTGTGGTAGACATCATCGTCAACAGCCCCGTTCACACAACCCTCGAAACAGCCGTCGGAGAAGCCAAGCTCGTAGATGCCCTGAGTGGCGACGGTCCATTCACCGTCTTTGCCCCAACCGACGAGGCTTTTGGGGACTTGCCAATGGGCATGTTGGACAGCTTGCTCGCCGATCCAGAAGGTGACCTGGCAAATGTCTTGCTGTATCACGTCTTGGGAGATAAGGTAGAGTCAGGTGACTTGATCAATGGGCAGGTAGCAAAAACTTTGCTCGGGCCAAACGTCGCTGTGCGAATCGAAAATGGAGATGTCTTCATCAATGATGCACAAGTCACCATCGCCAACATCCAGGCGGTCAATGGTGTCGTTCACGTCATCAATGCCGTATTGACACCACCGACCATACTCGACATCGTAGTCAACAGCCCCATCCACACCACACTCGAAACTGCAGTTGGTTTGGCCAAGCTGGAAGGCGCGCTGAGCGGTGATGGTCCTCTGACACTGTTTGCTCCAACCGACGACGCTTTCGGCGACTTACCAGATGGTTTGCTCACCGATCTCACCAATGATCCAGAAGGTGATTTGCAAAAAGTCTTGTTGTATCACGCCTTGGGCAGCAAGGAAGAGGCTGGCGACCTGTCTGATGGCCAAGTGGTAACGACACTGCAAGAAGAAGATGTCACGGTACGCCTTGAAAACGGCAATGTCTTCATCAATGATGCACTGGTCACGATAGCAGACATCCAGGCCGTTAATGGTGTCATACACGTCATCAATGCCGTATTGATTCCACCATCGCTGACCAGTGTCCGTGCGGAACCAGCCAGCAACATCGGCATTGTGGTCCGTCCCAACCCAACCAGCGACCAACTGTACATTGAGATGCCTCGCATGGATGCAGGCCAGGCCATCGACGTTCAGATGTTGAACACCCTGGGGCAGTCTGTCCGCTCCTGGCAAGCACGCGATGCGGTAGAGCAAGTGAGTGTTGGTGATCTCACGGCGGGCATTTACTTCCTGCGCTTTGCCATCGAAGGACAAATCTACTTCCAGCAAGTGGTTGTCAAATAAGATGCTGTAAACAGAATACACCTACAACAGTAGGACATCTGATCCCGGATTCTCCATTGTGAGGGTCCGGGATTTGTGTTTTGAAAACTGCTGCGTTTGGGCGCGTTCGGAAACCAATTCGACGCGTTCAAGCGGTTTTCAGCCCTTCCATCTTGACCTTTTTGGAAAATTTCTTCTCTATTGTAGCAGAACACAGCTGGAAATTTGGTCATTGCAATAGAAATGATCTATCTTTCCCATCGTCATCCAATCTCTCCGACTGCCAAACCAGGCAGGATGACTTCCTCGACGTATCGCAATCTCATCTACAACTTTCACAGAGAGGCATTTGCAGCCTAAAAATTGAATCTCCCCAAGGGGGGAACATCTACTCATTTTCAAAATTGAAAACCATGAAGTTTTTGAATTTGGCATGCTTGCTGTGCCTATTTGCGATGCTCCATTCGTGCGACTCACCTCCAACAACGACCGTTGATGTCCACGACCTAGCAAAAGAAGAATCAGAAGATCCCGGCTACTACGAGGAGTGGTTTGAAGAAAAAAAGGATGAACGCGGCGAGATCCCCGATGGCATCGTGGCCAGGTGGGTGGCCCATGACCAAAGCCGCAGCATGTTCACCAGCATGAGCAATAGCTTCCACTATTTGGGGCCGGAGGGAGTCGGCGGAAGAACCAGGGCGATCTTGGTGGACATCGATGACAACCAACGGTATTTTGCAGGCGGCGTATCCGGCGGAATCTGGCGGTCAGACAATGCCGGCATTGATTGGACGCCGCTCAACGACCAAGCCAGTAATATGGCGGTGACAGCCTTGGCCCAAAATCCATTGAATACAGAAGAAATTTATTATTCGACAGGAGAGGCGATTGGAAACAGTGCAAATATTCAGGGAATGGGCGTTTTCAAGTCGGTAGATGGCGGTTTGTCATTCGCCCCTTTGGCAAGTACCTCTTTCATGAGTTCAACCTACGACATCGAACACAGCCAAACCCATCCCTCTACTGTTTTCGTAGCAGGAAGGCAAAATGTAGTTGGCATCCAGAAATCTACTGACGGCGGCCAAACATGGACACAAATCGACTCAAAAGCTGGACTTGATATTTTGACTGCCCCCAACTTTGTTTTGTACGCAACAAGAGTTGGCATATTCAGATCATCCGACGGAGATGGAACCTCCTTTACAGAAGTGACACATCCCGATTTCCCTCCTACCAGCTGGCAACGGGTAGTATTTGCAAACAATCAAACCAACCCCAATATTGTATACCTGACTTTCTCGGTAAATAGTCAAATACACAGCCTGTTCAAAAGTACAGATGGCGGGCTGAGCTGGAACGAACTCACTTTGCCTAGCATTTCTATTCCTACTCAAGGAGGCTATGATGTTCTTTTGGGTGTTCACGCGACTGACCCGAATAAGCTGGTGTTGGGTGGCGTTACAGCACATGTATCGGAAGATGGGGGGAACAGCTGGCTGCCACCTGTTGCTCCTAGCCTGTTCAGTGTTGTCAATAGCCACAATGACTATCATGGATTCACGACCATTCCCGGCATCAGCGATGAAATACTCATTTCCAATGATGGCGGCGTGTATCGCTACAACTGGAACAGCATACAAACAGGCTTCGATGATTTGAACCAAACCTACCACACCATGCAATTCTATGCGGGATACCACGAAGGGAGTGGACTGGCAGCTTTGGGAGGTTCTCAGGACAATGGTACCTATCAGGTCGGACCATCTAGCAGTGGGATCAGTGGAAACGATGGGTTTGCTTGTTTCGTCGATCAAAATGGAAGTGGCCTTGCCTATACTAGTACCCAATATGGCCAGCTCATTCGTACGACTACCTACCCAGCACAAGTAACAAACGCAGGCTACACGGGTGACATCCCCTCTCAAAATTTCCACATATCTCCTTCACCTGGACTGGACAGCTACGCAACCAACATACATTCCAATCTCGACGAAAACAATGAAAATTTGTTTTCAACCCTATTTGTTGTCAGTCCAAACGATAACAATGAGTTGTATGTCCGTTCCAGGTACAAGGTATCAAGATACAATTGGGATGATGCCTATGGTTATTACATCACCTACATCAGTGACATCCCTCAACAAAAACCAATTTACACCATAGCCATTGAAGATGCCAGTGATCCAACACTCTACTATGGTGGATTAGGGGGCAAATTGCTTCGTGTAGACCAAGTTGCCACAGCAACAGATGAATCTGGTTCCGTCGATCTCAGCAGTAGTTCTCCTCACGAGCAAAGCATTGGTGCCATCGCCATTGATCCCAATGACGTATCAACGATTTACACTGGTTTTTCATCAATGGATGATGATCCCCGAATCTACAAGGTCGAAAATGCGACCAGCAGTTCTCCCACTTGGACATCCATTGCCGGAAATCTACCCGCCGCCCTTCCCATCAATGCCATTGCCTTGGACCCCGCTGATCCGAGCATGAACATTTTTGTCGGAACCGATTTTGGAATGTATTACACACTGGATGGAGGGCAAAACTGGATCAAAGAACTCAGCATTCCCAATTGCCCAATTTTTGATCTGAAAATGCGCTCAGACAGGACGCTGTTCATCTTCTCTCATGGGCGCGGTGCCTGGGCCATTGAAGTCGATGAAGTCCTGGCCATCTCTGGAAACATCCGAACCGAATGGGACGAAGGAGTGAGCAATGTTCAGTTGCCTTACGGAGCTCCTCTTACCAACTCCAGCGGCAACTACCTGATCAGCTTTCTCGACCCCAATCAGGACTACACGGTCGCTCCAAGCAAAGACATCAACTACACCAATGGGGTTTCTGTTTTCGACATCGTCATGATCCAACGACACATCAATGCCATTGAATTGCTGGATTCCCCCTACAAACTCATTGCCGCCGATGTGAACAATAGTGGTTCCATCACAGCTTTTGACCTTCTGATCATTCAGCAGTTGGTTCTCGGACTCATCAGTGACTTTCCCAATGTCGACTCCTGGCGTTTTGTGGAGGCAGCTTATGCCTTCCCAGACCCCACCAATCCATTCAGCAGTCCCTTCCCGGAGTCCATTGATTTTATCAACTTGACTGCCAACAGTTTTGGCAATGACTTCATTGGGGTCAAGATGGGTGATGTGACAGAAAGTGCAGACCCCATGAATTTTGTCTCCCCAGGAGACGAAGGAGTGACCAGTCTGCCACCGCTGGAATTGTACATGGACGACATCAGTCTGCAAGCCAATCAGAGTGTCAGCGTTCCGGTCTATGTAACAAATTTCACCAATTTGGCAGCCCTGCAATTGAGCTTGACCAACGACAGTCCTTACCTGAGCATCCAATCCATTCAGGAAGGCGATTTGCCAGGATTGGGAGGCAACAATTCATTTATACAAGCTACCCAAACCAACCTCAGCTGGTACAATGCCTCTGGACAGAACATGAGTTTGCGCTCCAACAATGCCAGAGCCTTCATCCTCACCCTTCGGGCCAACAGCAACATTTCCCGCTTGTCTGATCACCTGTCGTTGAATGTGCAGACATTCCCCTCCAAGACTTTCAACCAAAGCGGAGGGTCGGGTGATGTCCAGCTCGATTTCAGAAGTCAAGCCGTCAAACGTGCTGACGAACAAACAGCGCCTGTTGCAACACATACCCATCGCGTGTGGCCATCGCCTTTCACCGATCAGCTCCAGTGGGAATGCGAATTGCCAAAGGCCCAAACGCTCACCTTCGAGTTGTTTGATCTATCTGGCAAAAGCATTTACCGCCAACAGCTGAAGGGGCAGGCGGGCATCAATCGACAGGATGCGCAGCTTCCTTCTCTGCCTGCGGGCACCTATGTCTATCGGATCAACTCCCAGGATGTCCAACTCAGCGGACAAGTTGTGAAGGCCGATTGACGAGCAGAAAAATTTGAGCTGTGAAAGGTTTTGTCAAAGGGCTGTTTGGACATCCAGACAGCCCTTCAGCTTTTCAATAAGAGCATGCTCTAAAACAATGACTGCCTCGCGGAAGACATATGCTTCAACGAGGCAGCTGAAAGAGATGTAATTCACTCTTATTGCAAGATCACGATTGAACTCACTTGAGGATGCTCAATCTTCGCGTTGTTTGCGTTTCACCTGTGAGGATGTGCAGGATGTATTGACCATTGGGCAGTGCTGCTTCCAAGTTGAAATCCAATTTCTGGAATCCAGCATCCAATTCTCCAAACTGGCGAATCTGCAACTGCTGGCCGGTGATGGACATCAAGCGCACCTCCACTTCGGTCGGAAACTCAAGTTCTGTCTCCAACTGGAAGAAGTTGATCGCTGGGTTTGGATACACCTCCCAATCTGCCAAAGGACCACTGAAGTCGCCATTCAACAAATTGAGATTGATGCTGCGGTCGTTGTGGCTTGGCAAGGGAAAAGTCCCTCCTGTAGACAATGCCACCCATGGCTCAAAAGCAGGCGAGCCGCCTCCCAAGAATCCGGATGCAAAAATCACTGCGGTATTTCCTTTCCACCAGCTGAAGTCGCCACCGTAGCTGGCCACAACCGTGCTGTTGTCATTGCCTGGCGTGACATTCAGTGTGTAGAAGTCAGCAGCAGGCACATTGATGTAACCGGAGAAGTTGCCATAGCTGACATTGTCAAAAGCAACCGCACCATTGGCGGTGATGTCAACTTCTGGGGCATCTGGTGAACCGTGGAAAAACAACAAGCCGACATTGGCTGGATCATCGGCCATCTCTTGGCCCATGTCGAAGATCGCCAGATCAAAGCCAGGATTGCCTCCTACAATTCCAGTAGCAACCACAACATAACTTCTGCCCTCTTCCAATGTCACTGGGAAATTGACCAATGCGTCAGCAGCAGAGGTGCTGTTGCGAAGGGCAACGCCCAAGTTGATCTCCACACCTGATGGGACGTCGATGAATGGCGTAGCAGTGCGGAAGGCAAAGTCGTTCAACAACAAATCATCATTGGCATAAATGTCAACAGTTGGCGTTGGGGAATTGTGGATGATTTGTACGCGAGCAGATGGAAGGGATGGGACAATTTGCTTCAGTGGGAAGGTTCCTCCTGTGGACAATGCCACCCAAGGTTCGAAAGCAGGAGAATCACCACCCAGGAATCCAGATGCGAAAACCACTGCGGTCTTTCCACTCCACCAGCTGAACTCTGCCTCATAACTCGCCACAATGGTGCTGTTGTCATTGCCAGGCGTGACGTCCAATTGGTAGGTATTGTTGGCCGGGACATTGATGTAGCCAGAAAACTCTCCAAAACTGACATCGTCAAAGATTGGGTTGCCACCAGTCACGACATCAACTTCCGGCGCGTCGGGTGAGCCATGGAAAAACAACAAGCCAACATTATCTGGGCTGTCTGCCGTTTCGGCCCCCATGTCGAAGATCTTCAGGTCAAAGCCTGGCGTACCACCGACGATGCCGCTGGCAACAACGACATATGATCTTCCATCTTCCAATGTAACTGGGAAGTTGGCGATGGCATCTGCGGCAGAGCTGCTGTTGCGCAAGGCAATGCCGAGGTTGATTTCCACACCAGCAGGGACATCAATGAAAGGCGTCGCCGTGCGGAAGGCAAAGTCATTCAACAACAGATCGTCATTGGCATATACGTCTACCGTTGGAGTTGGGGAGTTGTGAATCACCTGTACTCTGGCCGTACCAGTTTGTGGGACAAAGGCAGGCAGTGGGAAGGTCGTTCCATCGGCCAAGGCCACCCATGGCTCAAAGGCAGGCATGTCGCCACCGAGGAAACCGGAGGCAAAGACCACGCCGGCACCGCCGCCCAAACGTCTGATGTCAGCAGTGTAGCTGGCCACGATGGTGCTGTTGTCATTGGCAGGGGTCACATCAATTTTGTAGCTGGCAGCAGGGACGTTGGCATAGTCGGCAAAGTTGCTGTAGCTGATGTTGTCGAAAAGGATGTTGCCATCGGCGAGAATGTCTACTTCTGGTGCATCAGGCGAGCCGTGAAAAAAGGCCAGGCCAACATTGTCGGCACCATTGGAAGCCTCTTCTCCCATGTCGAAAATTTCAAGGTCAAAACCAGGATTGCCACCTACGATGCCATTGGCGACGACCACATAGGTTTTGCCATCTTCCAGGGTCACGGGAAAGTTGGCGATGGCATCATCAGAGGACGTACTGTTGTCCAATGCGATGCCCAAATTGATCTCTACGTCAGCGGGGACATCGATGAAGGCCGTAGCCGTGCGAAACTCGAAATCGTCGAGCAGCAAATCATCGTTGGCGTAGACATCTACTGTGGGGGTTGGGGAATTGTGAATCACCTGAAGTCTTGCAGTTTGACCAAAGGCGCTCGTCATCACTAGGAGGAAAGTGATTAACGTAATAATGGGTTTCATGTTCGAAAGTTTTGTTCTTTGTAAATACAGTTAACAACAGGGACTTAGGGGGGCTGTTTAGCCAATAATGTCGCCGAATAACGTTTTGCAAAAAGCGATTTCTCAATTTGTCAGCCATTGAGCAGTCGGAAAAATTGTGGGGAATTTTGGGTGGGGATGGAGAACAAAATTTTAACACTTTTCCAGGTTACCTTTTTCAAAAATCTACCCTCAGTATGGCAAGGCATGCTCAGAAAGGCAAAAACGATCCCCTTTCTGGTGGCAGCTCACAGGTCGAATTTTCAAAAGCACTCTACATCTAATCATCCATTAAAATGAAAGTTATGAAATTTATCAACCTAGTATGGTTATCCTGTTTTTTGGTTTTGCTCTGTGCATGTGACTCACCGACGACGACCGCGGAGGGGAGCCATGTACAGGAGGAAAAGGGAGAAGATCCTGGTTATTACGATTATTGGTTTGAACAAAAGAAAGATGAAAGTGGGGAAATTCCCAAAGGCATCATTGCCAAGTGGGCTGCTCACGACAAGAGCCGCAGCATGTTTTCCAGCTCCAGCAACGGCACCTACTATTTGGGGCCTGAAGGAGTGGGCGGAAGAACCAGAGCAATTTTGGTCGATGCCGACGACAACCAACGCTACTTTGCCGGAGGGGTATCTGGCGGCATTTGGCGATCGGACAATGCGGGCATTGATTGGACCCCGCTCGACGACCAAGCTCCCAACATGGCGGTGACCTCCATTGCACAAAACCCACTGAACACAGATGAACTGTACTACACAACCGGAGAGCAACTGGGCAACCATGCCTCCATTGATGGAATGGGGGTCTTCAAATCGACAGATGGAGGCTTGTCTTTCAGTCCACTGGCCAGCTCCTCATTCATGGACAAAACATTTGACATCGAGCACAGTCTGACCCACCCCTCTACCATTTTTGTCGCTGGGAATAGAGACGTTGTCGGCATCCAGAGGTCTACCGATGGCGGCCAAACCTGGGTGCAACTCAATACGGATTACGGACTTGACATCCTGACTGCCACCAATTTTGTTTTGTACGCAACAGAATTCGGCCTATTCAGATCGTCCAATGGAGATGGAAGCTCCTTTACAGAAATCACCCATCCCGATTTCCCCTCTGCCAGACAACGGGTGGTACTTGCCAACAACCAGACCAACCCCGACATCGTTTACATGGCCTTCTCGGTGAACGATCTCGTCCACAGTCTATTCAAAAGTACAGATGGCGGATTGAGCTGGAACGAACTCGCCTTGCCACCTGCTACCATATTCACCCAATCCGGAGGCTACAACATTCTTCTGGGTGTCCATGCGGTTGATCCAGACAAAATGGTTTTGGGAGGTGTCTTGGCCTATGCATCAGAAGATGGAGGTGCCAGCTGGCTTCCAGCCATTTCTCCCTACTCATCCAGTGTTGCCGATGGCCACTGCGATTACCACGGTTTTGCCACCATTCCTGGCCAGAATGATGAAATACTCATTTCCAACGATGGCGGCGTGTATCGCTACAACTGGAATACCATCCAAACAGACTTCGAGGATTTGAACCAAAGCTACCACACCATGCAGTTCTATGAGGGATACCACGAAGGGGTTGGGCTCGCAGCCTTGGGAGGATCTCAAGACAATGGTACCTATCGGGTCGGACCATCGAGCAGCCCAATCAGCCGGAGCGATGGGTTTTCCTGTTTTGTCGATCAAAGTGGCAGTGGGTTGGCGTATACCAGTACGCAAGGTGGCCAACTCTATCGAACCACTGCTTATCCGTCGGAAGCAACCGACTCAGAATATACAGGTGACATCCCCTCGCTGAATATCCACACTCCTCCCCCTCCCGGATTCGACAGCTACCTGACCAATATACACAGCAATTTGGAAGACCCTATAACATTGTTCAGCACCCTGTTCATCGTCAACCCAAACGACAACAACGAGCTGTTTGTTCGCTCCATGGATAAGATCTCAAGATACAATTGGGACGATGCATATGGCTATTACATCACGCCAATCAGCGACTTCAGCGGCAGTGTCTCTGCAATGGCAATCGAAGATGCCAGCGATCCAACACTTTATTATGTGGGAAGAAACGGCAGGCTCGTGCGTGTCGACCATGCCACAACAGCAACGGATGAATCCGGTTCCACCGTCCTCACTGGCAGTTCCCCCCATGTTCAAAACATCGGTGCCGTTGCCATTGACCCCAATGATGTGTCGACCATTTACATTGGGTACTCCTCCATGGATGATGATCCCAGAATCTACAAGGTGGAAAATGCGACCAGCAATTCTCCCAGTTGGACTTCCATTGCCGGCAATCTCCCCGCGGCCCTGCCTGTCAACTCCATTGCCTTGGACCCCAACAATCCAAGCACGAACATTTTCATCGGCACCGATTATGGATTGTACCATACCGAGGACGGCGGACAAACCTGGGTCAAAGAAACCAGCATCCCCAACTGCCCGATCCTCGACATCAAAATGCGCGCAGACAGAACCCTGTTCGTCTTCACCCACGGACGCGGTGCCTGGGCGCTGGAAGTTGGTGACTTTGTGTCCATTTCCGGCAACATCAGAAGAGAGGACAACGAAGGCGTGGGCAATGTTCAACTGCCCTACGGAGCCCCTGCCACCCCCGCCAGCGGCAACTACATGGTCAACAACCTCGCCCCAGGGATGGATTACACGGTCGCTCCCCAAAAAGACATCAACCACGCCAATGGGGTCACGACCTTTGACATCATACAAATCCAAAGACACATTCTCGACATTGAACCACTGGACTCCCCTTACAAAATCATCGCTGCCGATGTGACCAACGATGGCTCTGTTACCACCTTTGACCTCATCTTCATTCGACAGGTGATCCTGGGAATTGCAAGCGAATTTCCAAATGTCGATTCCTGGCGTTTTGTGGATGCAGCCTACAACTTTCCAGACCCTACCAATCCATTCAGCAGCCCATTCCCAGAGTCCATCGATTTTGTCAACCTGACTGCCAACAGTTTGGACAATGATTTCATCGGAGTCAAAATGGGCGATGTGACACTGGATGCAGATCCTGTCAATTTCGTAGACCTGGGCACCGAAGGATTCGCCAGCCTGCCCCCACTGGAATTGTATCTAGACGACATCAGTCTCCAAGCTGGCCAAAGTGTGAGCGTTCCGGTCTATGTTGAAAATTTCACCAACCTGGCAGCCTTGCAACTGAGCCTGACCAATGACAGCCCTCACTTGACCATCCAATCTGTTCAGACGGGCGATGTGCCAGGTTTGGGCGGCAACAGCTCTTTTGTCCAATCTGCACAAACCAATCTCAGCTGGTACAATCCCTCTGGACAAAACATGAGCTTGAGCTCTAGCAACGCAAGGGCGTTCGTTCTCACCCTTCACGCCAACAGCTACATCGCAAAACTGTCCGATCACCTGTCGTTGAATACCAAGACCTTCGTCTCCAAGAGTTTCAACCAAAGCGGAGCATCGGGAGATGTCCAACTGGATTTCAGAAGCGGATCCAAGAAACGCTCTGACGAGCAAGCAAGTGCTGCGCCGACCGTTCCACATCGCGTGTGGCCGTCGCCGTTCACCGATCAGCTTCACTTTGAATGTGAGTTGCCCAAAGCCCAAAGACTCACCTTCGAACTGTTCGACCTATCTGGCAGAAAAGTCTACAGCCAACAACTCGATGGGCAAGCGGGTGCCAACCGACACGACGCCCAGTTGGCGTCCCTTCCTGCAGGCACTTATGTCTACCGGATTGAGCACCAAGGTTCTCGGATGAGTGGACAAGTAGTGAAGGCCAATTGATGGGCAAAAGGCATCCATTGATTGGAAGATGACAACGACGATGTGATGTCGAAAAGGAGAAAGGACTCAGCGGAAGGACGACTGTTCGGGCTGGGTCCTTTTTTGGTTTTGTTCAAGCGACCTTCTTTTGCAATTGCTTTACAACCATACACAACAATTTCTCGAAAGGAATTACCTCAATCGCCAAACTGTCCCCCATCCAAATGGGATTCTGATTCAAATAGTTGATCTCCTTGGCCCCAACTTTTGCAAGCAGTGCAGCATTAAACTTAACACGCGGAATCAAACAAAGCAATTTGACAAACCGCTTGGCCCGACTTGTTGCCCGCCCCCTCAAATGTCGATAACTGTAACTGTGAATCCTCTCTACCCGATCAATGAATTTTCCATGATCTCGGCATAAGTATACCAATAACTCTGCGATCAATACTGCTAAATTATTCCCCTGTTTATCGGACTGGCTTTCAAATGTTTCATTTAAAAACTTCCCAATGCGAAATCTCCCATCAATCTTCAAATACCCCTGATGGGCCAAGAAACATAGGTAGGCTTCGATGATGGCAAATTGCAATTTTATTTCAGGGAATCGACATTTGCGGTTCTTTCGATAGAGTTGATAGGCAGTACCATAGTCTCCAGCGTGGATGGCATTGATGGTTCTGTAGAGGCGTAGAATGTAGTCATTCTTGGAATTTGGATGTGTGAACTCTTGGGCATCTGCAAACGATTGGTGGGCAAGAGAATAATTTCCTGTAGCGATGTAGGCAATGCCCAACTTTGATCGGAAGAACTGGTGATGAGAATCATACATTCCCTGACGACCATCAAAATATTGAATGGCATGCAAACCATGTTTGATAATGCCTTCATAATCTCCAATGGCAAATCCATGAATGATGTTCAAGATACTCAGGTGGGTTTGGTACTTCAGGCTGCGTCCATCTAGACTTCTGATAAATGTTATTGCCCTTTGTAGGATTTCAGGGGCAGTGGACTTGTGAAGCTGGCTTACAGTATTGTAAAAACTCAGCTCCGTCCTTTTTTCAATCAAATAATCTTGTGCAAAAGCCTCCAATTGACGGGCATACCTATTTGCCAGACTCGACTTTTTCTCGTAAGTCATGTGGTGATGAAACAAGATACTCGACAATTCGCTAGCCATATGTACAAAATCATAACGCACTGCAACCCGGTGCGCCTGCCGAATCAGTCGAATTCCTTCATCGCGAACTCCTTTTCCAAGAAATTTCTGCCCCAACGCAAAATTTTTCCTACAAAAATCCAACTTTTTTTTGACCTCGTTTGAGCCTTTGAATACGCTTACCAAGGCCAGAGCTTGCAGTATTTTCAAAGCTCTGTGTTTGAGGTTATCGTAGTGTTGTTGATCGTACTTTTCCCCACAGATGGAACGGATGAAAATCTCTTCACTCAGAAATTCTTTTTCTGCCAGAAGATGAATAAACTTTCCAACCCTGCCAGTAACGTGCTGTAGCAAAAGAGGATCTATATTCGAAATATAGGCTTTGACTTCCTTCAAAATACTATATTTTACAACTTATTGATTACAAATTACTTGTACCTCAAAATTTAACTTAACAAATAATTAACGTATAAAAAACAACTCGGTTCTTTGCAGTTGTGATTTTCCGGGGATTTTCTTTATCTTGCAATCAATCATCAGCAAATGCAACAACACATTTTTTTACTGACACTGAAGCAACTCTCAGTGCCTCAACTCCTTTATCTCATGCCAAAGAAATTAATTTTTTGCTGATGCTACCTCATCCCTTACCCCAGGTGAGAGCCTGCTTTTCCGAGAAACGAAGTGGCTACAATCGTAGGTTGCTTTGCCTCAAAGGGATTTGGGAGAGGTAGAAGCGCCTGCCCTCTCTTTCGAGGGGGCAGATTTTTCGCTTGCACCTAATATACGAATAGTTCTCTAAGTGTGAAAACTTTGCAAACTACCATGCATCTCCAGTGCGCATGCATGACAAGTACAGCACATCAAAATAGATAGCATAAGGCAAGACAGTAACATTTGCACATTTGGGGTTACCAACTGTCCCTCTCGTCTGCAGTGGACGAGAGTGGATGGTTTTTCCATTGCCGTCGTCGATTCAATTTTAACTACAAAAATACTTCTTATGAAAAAAACATTCATCCTTTTCCTGAGCTGTTGGGCAATCCAATTGACCATTTGTGCGCAGGATCAAATTTTACAACCCACCGATGCGCAGGGGGCCGTCCTGAGCCCATCCGAAGCCAGCGACCTGCAGCACTTACAAGGACTGGGCTACTTCACCGACCACTACCTACTGCCCGCCTTCACCCTACCCGAGACTTTCGCAGATGGTACATTCGACATTGCCATCCCCGGCTGGAGCTGTGGCACCATTACCTATCAAGCCGTGGATGTGGCCTACCAATCTGAGGACAACTACCAGCTGTACGCCACCATCCTCCCAAACGGCCAATGCTCAGACCTGGAAGGGGAAATGATGCTGATGGCCAACGACAATGGAACCATTGGCTACTTGACGGTTGATTCCGCGATTTACGAGATCAATCAAATTGGGGAAGCAAAGCTGGTATTGTCCAGGGTGGACGAGTACTATTTTGAGGGCCACCAATGTGGAAATTATGTGCCTTCTGAGGAGCCAGTGGAGGGGAAGGAGCCGGAAGATGCCAAGACGGAGTACAGGACGCCACCGTATGGGCATGGCAATTGCAAGGTGCGTTGTTTGATATTGTATACTTCGGCGGCGGCTGAACGAGAAGGAGACAATCTGTTCCGCAAAATAGACAAGGCCAAGAGCCAGACAGAGCAAGCTTTGCGAAATAGTGAAGTCTCTCAGTTTCAGCTGTCTGTGGAATGGCTGGGGCCAGATAGCATTTCGTTCATGGAGACAGCGAATATTGACGATGACATTGATAATATGACATTTGATCCGGAAATAACATCGCTTCGGGCAGAGTATTTAGCAGATATTGTCATTATTTTAACCAATGGCAGCTATGGTAATTCGAATGGATTGGTTAGTGGAATTGGGCCTGATTCCACCACTGCATTTGGCCTTGTGAATGTAGACAATGCCACTTCTGGTCGCTATGTATTTGCTCATGAGTTTGCCCATTTATTTGGAGGAGGGCATGAAACAGACCCTAGACCAGGCATTCCACATGGTCATGAGTGGCGAAAGCACGAGTGGTGGGGCAAAAAACGTCGCTCTATCCTCCATACAGCACCCTTGCGCCCCAAACGAGTTTTGCACTACTCCAATCCTGCTGTATCAGCCTTTGGTGATAGGACAGGTAGAAGTGGAACAAGAGACAATGCCGAAGTACTCAGGCGAGGAGCCTGCGCTGTTGCAACATTTTTGCCAGAGCCCGAATTCATTCCGTTTAGCAGCTACATTTTTGGTGGATTAAAGGAATGTCTTTGTCAGACTGCCAGATTCACCGTTTGGACATATGGTGGTGATCCTGGTACAGTATCTACCAAATGGTATACTTCTACCAATGGATTTGACTATGCATTTGCAGGTGACGGTGAATTTTTGTATTATGAGTTGCCTTGTCCCTTCCCGAGCAATCAATTGCCAACAGGGAGTCCCAATAGGGTGTTCATCAAGGCAGTGTCAACCTCGCCAGATGGGCAGGAATTTACAGATTTTCACAGACTGGATTTCATGGCTTTGGATGAGGAGGAATGCAGCTTTGATACTGAACATCGTACCAAAAACAGTGGCTTTGGAATTCAAGTCAGTCCCAATCCAATCAGTCAGCAACTGTTGTCCATTCAATGGGAGGATGTGGTCCCTTGTGACAATGCCAACATCAAAGTCATAGATATATCTGGTAACCTAAAAATAGAAGAAGAACGATCTAGTTTGGAAAACGCCAGAAGTTTATCTGTCAATATATCAAGCTTAGACAATGGCATTTATTTTATTTACTGACCTTACGCAAAAGAAGAAAAACCCGTATATTCCAAGATGGATTGCACTCTATCAAAATATACCGACTTTTTGTTAAGCGTACCAAAATATGCGACGGCCACAGCCATGTCAGCAGTATTCGATAATCAGCTTAGCCATGATAAGATAAGTCGTTTTTTAAGAAGTTCCTATTTGGATTCTACTTCGGTATGGAAGAGTGCGAAGGAGTTTGTTCGCTCCTTGATTAAATTTGAAGATGATAGCGGTGTGATAAGTGTAGATGATTCTATTGTTGAGAAAGCACATACGGATGAGAATGCGATGATTTGCTATCATTGGGATCATAGTTTACAGCGCCATGTTAAAGGTATCAACTTTATTAGTCTAATGTACAGTCATGAAAAATTGAATATTCCTATCCAAGTGCGAGTGGTGGAAAAGACGGAGCCGTATACAGACAAGAAGACAGGAAAAACTAAGTATAAAAGTCCTAAGACTAAGAACGAGCATTTCCTAGACATGTTAGGTCATGCCAAAAAACAAGTAGGCTTTCAATATGTGTTAGGCGATTCCTGGTTTTCTTCGGCAGCAAATATCAATTTCATTATCAATAAGTTAGATAGGCATGCAGTCCTTGCTGTAAAAACATCAAGAACAGTAGCCTTAAGTGATAAAGATCGGAAAAATGGTAAATTCATACGCGTGGATCAAGTCGATCAACTGGAGAGAGAAAAGGTCTTGAAAGTTTATCTAAGGTCGGTTGAAAAAGCCGTTGTCTTAGTTAAACAAGTCTTTACAAACAAAGATGGTTCCCAAGGCATACTCTATCTTATTGCAACAGACTTGTCAATGTCCTATGATGCCATCACTACAATCTATAAAAAACGATGGAAAGTAGAAGAATATCATAAATCACTGAAGCAACATACGGCACTGGCAGGATCACCAACTAAAATAATAGCAACCCAAGCAAATCATTTTTATGCTGCCATAATAGCATATATTAAACTCGAAAAAATTAAATCTAAAACGGGTAATGGTCATTTTAGATTAAAGGCTATTCTTATGCTCGCAGCTACGAAAAATTCTATGGAGGTAATTCAGGGATGGCTTAATTCCTAAATCCAAAATAGGGAGTTTACGTATTAAATCGGTGCGTAAGATCAGTT
>JBCBOS010000016.1:173794-185051 GCA_039821145.1 Bacteroidota bacterium
GGAGGTAATTCAGGGATGGCTTAATTCCTAAATCCAAAATAGGGAGTTTACGTATTAAATCGGTGCGTAAGATCAGTTATTTATTTACAATGTTCTGACGGAAACCACAGCAAGGGTCTTACATTTGTGAAGCTTTAAAAACAGTCAAATGATGAAAAAGTATTTTATCCTCCTGCTCCTCAGTCCATTGCTGTGGAGTAGTTCTTGTCAAAAAGACGATCTGAATATCAATCGTAAAATCAATGGTTCATTGAATGGAGAAGTATGGGAGGCAGAAGGTGCATTTGCATTCAACCTACCACATGGACTTGGAGTTGACTTGATTTTCAGTGTATACAATAAGCATAGAGAACTGCGAGAGAAGTTACTCGTTTTCAAGGTGCCTTTCCATCTCGGAACATACCCCATTTCTGTCACAACCAATCAATTGAAGGATGAGCTGATTGGAGCTGCCTACAGGACCTTTTCCCACGATGGAGATGTGATAGACAATAGATATCGACTATACGATCCAGCTGATAATACCGTAGAAATTACACAGGCCAATCCCGATGACAATGTCATCAAGGGCAAAGTGAATGCGACTTTTTTTCTCCATTCGAGTGACATTGGAGATACGGATGTTGACACCATCCGCATTGAAGATGGGGTATTTGAGATTACAATAAGAAACTGACCAGAAAAGCGTAGCGGTATCGAGTATATTGCTACGCTTTATTTTTGTGATGGCTATTTACGGAGAAGTTGTATGTGTGAGAAACGATTCTACCTCCATCAAGCTTTCAAAAAGTCAAAAATAAACGACATGGCCATCTGGCATAAAACTCACCTAACAATGTTTAGGCGAGGATTAATGGTAGAGGCATCCCAGCTTGGAGAGGCCATCTACCCCATGAACTGCCACCAGAGTTGATCTTTCCAACAACCCATCTCCTATACCCCATCCGCAGCTGCAGCATGCGTCAAATCCACCCATCCCTCCCCTCTCAATTCCCTTCTTACACGGCCAAAAAAAACACCAACAAATATCCTTGTTTAGAACTCGTCTAAACGAATGGCTTTTACAAATACTTAACAGGCTTTTAATATGTGAATTAAGCTATAGCTCTACTTTCAATTCATTGTTTAACCTTTCAAATCAATATCAACTTATGTTACGAAGATCGACCTTATGGTTGGCCCTGAGTTGTTTCTTTCTGAGTGCACAAGCTCAGACACTGTTCAATGAGACCATTGATGTTCCTGCTGGCTATGCTCCTACCGAGATTGTCATGCCTCCTTCTCCCCTTTCTGTACAAGTCCTATTTGTCGGTGGGGTAGACGAGGTGCAAACCACTCCTACCTACGGAAATCCAGCTGGTACAGCACTTGCCAAAGAATGGCACGACTTCATTGGTTTTACCCCTGACGGCGACAGTGAAGACCTCGGATGGGTCTCTGTCAACCACGAACGCATCGTATCTGACGACCAGATCGGTGACGGTGGTGGAATGACTGTTTTCAAAGTAAAGAGAGCCGACGACGGCACACTGGAAATCGTTGACCAGACATTGTCTGATGGACGTTCCGGTGAGTTTTTCAACGTTGACTTTGTCAACACCGTTGGTGAGACTGGTATGAACTGTGGTGGCATCACTTCCATCGTGGATGGCCGCATCTGGACTGCTGAAGAGTGGTTCCGCGGCAGCAACAGCTCCATCGCTCCAGTTAGAGACCAAGAAGATTTCACCATCTCCAACTCTGGCATCCCAGGTTGGGACGGCATCACAGTGCCAAAGTACGAGAACTTCAACTACATGGTAGAAATCGACCCACGCGAAGCGAAGGCCATTCGCAAGCAGTACAACTGGGGACGCCAGCCTTTTGAAGGAGGTGCCGTTGCGCCCGACAACAGAACCGTATACCTGGGCCCAGATGCGACTCCGGGTTTCTTCGGTATGTTCGTTGCCAATACCCCTGGCGATTTCACCAAAGGAACACTGTTCGCTCACAAGCACGACAAGCAAGGATGGCAGTGGACTCCAATCTGGGAATTCAACTTCGACCCAGATGGTCCTTTCGGTCCTCAGGAACCTCTGAACTACTTCTTGAACCACAAAGATGGTGCAGTTGCCAAAGGTGCCACCATGTACAACCGCATTGAGTGGGTAGCCATCAACCCTGAAAACAACTACGTTTACTTCACCGCTACTGGCCGCGACAACCCTGGCAGCAGATGGGCAGACGAAAATGAAGATGGTGCTGTTCACCACCCAGACGTCATGGCTCGCGCTCAGGCACAAGGTGTTGCTTCTCCAAACGACGAAAACTACACAGACTACTACGGAAGCATCTGGGAATACAACCCAACCACTTCCGAGACTCGCTTGTTCTTGGACGGTGGACCTTTCTTCGCCGACAGCCCATCGGAAGATGCCTACCCAGACAAGCACCTGTCCAACCCAGATGGCTTGAACGTCATGCAAATCAACGGCAAGTCTTACTTGGTCATCCAGGAAGATTTGAACGGTACTTCCAACGGCCGTGTTCCTGCTGGTGTTGACAACCGCACTTGTGAGTTGTTCATCCTCGACCTGTCCATCTCTAACCCAACAGTGAATGACCTGATCCGTTTGACAGTTGTTCCTGCAGGTGCAGAAGTAACAGGTGCTCAACCAACTTCTGACGGAGCTTCCTTGTTGGTCAACGTTCAGCACCCACGCACTGACAACCCATTCCCTTACAACCACTCTTTGACTTTGGCCATCAACGGTTTCGACAAACTGGCTGCACAAAGTAGAGCGAATGGTGTTGATCCATTTACCAACCTTGCCATCGACGAGGTAGCTGCTCCTACCAACAGCGATGTATTCACTGTTTTCCCGAATCCAACCACTCGTACCATCTACCTGAACAAAGCTTCTGATGTAGCAATCTACAACGTAGAAGGCCAGCGGGTATTGGTAAGACGCAATGTAACTGAGGTGAATGTTTCCGACCTGACACCAGGCATGTACTTCGTACAAAATGCAAAAGGTGACATCCTGAAACTGCAAGTTCAGTAATTGTTTTGCCATCGAAATATCGAAAGCACTGCACAAGTTTATGGGCCATCGCGGTCCATAAACTTGCTGCTTTGTCCAGCTAGACGCAAGTCAGAAAGACCACAGAACACTTTGTTACACAGCCCCACCTCTCAGGTACCCGATCGAGGCATACAAAAAACCGTTCAACACTCATTTCAACTCACTCGCGAAAATTAGATATTATGAAGAAGCAAGTTCTACTCTTTTCAGTCATTGGCCTGTTGGTACCCTTTCTGGGGGCCTTCCAGAAAAATGAAGGAGCAGACGCTCTGAGGAAAATTACCGAGGAGTATCATCTCTCTCTAACCGACTTTGCCAATGCCATAGATGAATATGTTGCTACGGCGGAAGATTTCACGGCCGATGCGGCCAGCATTGCAGACCTCAGAGAAGTACACATCGATGCGCGCATGGCCTTCAAAAAGATCGAATTTTTGGTGGAATACTTCGACCGCCAATCTGTCAAAGTATCCCTCAATGGCGCTCCGCTTCCAAGTGTAGAGCCCCACGTGCCGGAAGTCGTTCCTCTGGAGCCTGTCGGATTGCAGGTGTTGGACGAATTGACTTTTTCCGACCAGCCCTTTGAAGAAAAAGAGGCCATCGTCAAATTGACCCAACAGCTCCAAAACGATTTTAGGCAGATCAGAATCGTGCAAAAAAATATGAAAATTACGCACCGGCATGTTTTCGAAGCCATGCGGGAAGAAATGGTGCGCATCTTTACACTCGGAATGACGGGCTTCGATACCCCCGGCTCTGTCAACGCACTGCCCGAAGCCAAGGTAACACTGCAAAGCCTGTACGACGCCTTCCAGATTTACCGCCCACTATTGGAGAGAAAAGATTTTGGCCTGTCGCTCTTGCTGGACACCCGCCTGACGGAGGCCATCAAATATATGGACAACTTCGATGACTTCGACAAGTTCGATCGCCTGGGTTTTCTGATCCATTTCCACAACCACATCTACGAACTGCTGTACGAAGCTCAGACGTCCCTGGGGGTTGAGGTCAAAAAAGAAGTGACCAACGTTCTTTCCCCCGTCAATTACGAAGCCCGTACCCTCTTCAGTGAAGAATTTCTGAACAACTCCTATTACGCCAATCGGGACATGGACAGCGAAGACATCGACAAGCGCATCTCTCTCGGTCGCACCCTTTTCTTCGATCCGATCCTGTCGTCCAACAACGAGCGGTCCTGTGCCTCTTGCCACGATCCACAGCTGGCCTTTTCCGACGGCAAGGCCAAAAGCACTGCTTTCAATAAGCAAGGCAACATCAAGCGCAACTCTCCCAGCTTGGTCAACTGCGTGTTCAACGAACGCTACTTCTACGACATGCGCCAGCCCAATTTGGAACGCCAGATCAAGCACGTGGTACTCGACTCCCTGGAGTTCAATACCTCTTTTACCGAGATTGTCGACAAGCTGAAACAAAGCCAGGAATATGTAGAATTGTTCGAAGAAGCCTATGCCGAGCAAGGCCGTTTTACTCTCTCTACCTATTCCCTCAATGATGCCATGGCAACTTACGTGGCCAGCCTCAGTTCTTTCAACAGCCCATTCGACCGCTACGCTCGCCAGGAAGTTGGCACGATCGACCTGTCCGTACACCGAGGGTTCAACCTCTTCATGGGCAAAGCAGCCTGTGGTACCTGCCACTTCGCTCCTACCTTCAACGGAACAGTTCCTCCTCGTTTTGAAGAAAGCGAAACGGAAATTCTCGGCGTCCCCAAGACCAAGGAAAACAAGGAATTGGATGTGGACAGAGGCCGATATGCCAGTGGCCGCCCCATTGACAAGGCCCCCTTCTATGAATTCTCCTTCCGCACGCCAAGTGTCCGCAACATCGAACTGACGGCCCCTTACATGCACAATGGTGTATACGAAACCCTGGAAGAAGTCATGGATTTCTACAACAAAGGAGGAGGAGCCGGCATGGGAATCGATGTGCCCCACCAGACCCTACCCGATGCTCCATTGAACCTCACCGATCAGGATCAGCAAGACATCATTGCCTTTATGAAATCCCTGACCGATACAGACTACGACCAAAGCCGCCCCGAGCGCCTACCGACTTTTGAGAATCATCCAGAATGGAACAAACGATTGGTTGGCGGAGAGTATTGATCTCTCCTCAAAAAAGCCAGGGAGAGAGATTGTCGAGGACAATCTCTCTCTTTTTTTTGTAGCCCTTGCGATTTAAACCTATCCCCTCTTCCACTGTCTAAGTAGTGTGACCCTTCGATGGTCACCATTGATCGCAGCTGCACAGCAACCAAATCAGCCCATATGAAAAACCTGTTACCACTCCTCTTTCTCATCGCCTTTTCGACCATTCATGCCCAAGAATTGTACTTTCCACCCAACGGGACCGATGCCTGGGAGACGATGGAGCCTGAAAGCCTAGGGTACTGCCAGGACAGCATTGAGGCGCTTTACAACTTTTTAGAAGCGGAACAGAGCAAGTCCTTTTTGCTGTTGAAAGATGGGAAGATTGTCTTGGAAAAATATTTTGGGAGCTTTCAGCAAGACAGTTTGTGGGTTTGGTTTTCGGCAGGAAAAAGTCTGCGGGCCGTTTTGGTGGGCATCGCTCAATCCGAAGGTTTTCTGGACATTCAAGACCCCACCTCCGATTATCTGGGAAAAGGTTGGACCAGTTTGCCAGAAGAAAAAGAAGACCTCATCACCATTTGGCACCAACTCACGATGACCTCAGGCCTCAACCCCCTCAATTTTTCCTGCACCGATCCCTCCTGCCTGACGTATTTCAGAGATGCTGGTACTTTTTGGAGCTACCACAACAGCCCCTACAATTTGCTAAAGGAAGTACTGGAATCTGCCACCACTCAAAACATCAATCAACTCACTCGCAATTGGATCATCAATAAGATTGGGATGCAAAGTGGTTTTTGGCTGGCCGCCGGAGACAATACCTTCTTTTTCAGCCGTGCCCGGGACATGGCTCGATTTGGCTTGATGGTACAAAATCGAGGCTACTGGGGGGAGACCGCCATCCTGAACGATTCTGCCTATTATCATCAAATGATCAACAGCTCTCAATCACTCAATCCATCCTATGGCTATCTCTGGTGGCTCAATGGCAAATCCTCCTACACGCCTCCCTCTCAAGTCACGCCCGTCGTCGGCCCTTTTGCCCCCGATGCCCCGGAGGATGTCTTTCTCGCTGCAGGGAGTCGAGGCCAGTACATCAGCATCTCGCCCGCCGAAGGCTTGTTGCTCATCCGACAAGGCTTGTCTGCAGATGAAGACAAAGCGGCAACCGACCTACACAATGAAATTTGGAAGCGAGTGACGCGCCTGAATTGCACCCTTACTTCGCTGCCCTCCGTCACTCCTCCTTCCATCCAACTGTTCCCCAATCCTACCCGAGAACAAGTACAGGTGACAGGGATCGCTCCCGAGTCTGCACAGCTTTCGCTCTACGATGCCAGCGGGCAGCTGTTGCGCCAGATCGAAGGGCAAAACCAACTGTCTCTTCAAGGACTGCCCTCTGGCATTTACCTGATCAAGGTGCAGGACGGTCAACGGCATCTAACAGAGCGACTGGTGAAATATTGAGACCGACTGCCTTTTCATCTCTGCTAGTCGCTGATGATCAATGTAATGCTCTTCGATCCCAAATCCCCTGTATACCTGAGAAGATAAACGCCTGGGGAAAGATCAGAAACATCAAGTTGCATCTTGTCCATTTTGGTCACGCTTGTATTTTTTTGCAACTTGCCCATTCCGTCGAATAGCAAAATCTCCCCATCCCCTTCCATGCCCTCGATGGTGATGGATCCTCCTGTGGGGTTTGGATAGACCAGAAGGTTCATGTCATCTTCCGAGACAAATTCCACGACGCGGATCTCAGAAACCCATTCTTGTCCGTCGAAATCTACTTGTTTCAGGCGGTAGTAATTTTTCCCAGGCTCGGGGTCAAAGTGTGTGCTTTTGTAGCTCGACAGGGAGTTGGTACTGCCCTGCCCTCTTTCCCTGATGATGTCCTCAAATGTCTGTGCATTTGTGGAATGCTGTATGACAAAGTGATCGTTGTTGGTTTCATTGGCTGTTTCCCAAAGCAAATTGACATGGTCATCATCCTGAATGGCGGTGAAGCTGATGAGTTCTACAGGGAGTGGATTGGCGCCACTCGTACTTGCCAAAGTAAATGGGCTGAAGTTGTCGACGGCAGCGGGGGAAGAACAAGTACTGCCCGATGTGAGCATGCCAGCAGAAGTGGTTCCGGATGTTCCGCCATTGCCATGATCTACCCATGAGCTTCCATTCCAACGTGCCACCGTCAAATCGCACAGCTCATCGACACCACAACTGTTGCCATCCCAACTGAGGAAAACCTCCACGCTTGACGTGCCATTGGTTCGATCCAACACCCAATATTCACAAGCACTGATGTGGTCTATGGTATCTGCCAGGGAGGAATTGTCGTACAAAATGCCGGGATCGCTCAGAAAATATTGAGCAGTAAAATGGTCCGTTGCCGCAGCAGGTTGTGAGATGGCAATGGCTTGGTAATTGCCGCCGTTCCCAACGGGAAAAGAGAATGGAAAGTTGGCAGCTGAATTTCCCGTTTTTTGTACGCGACCATCTACATAACTGTCATCTGAAGCCCCAGAAACAGTCGCGCCGGATGGCAGGTGTACCAACTCATTGCTGGCAGGCGTCACAATGCCGTCGGTCAAGGTGAGCACATTGGTGATTTCGATGCTGTCAGTCAATTGGATGCCTGCCGTACTACTGTTGTTCACAACCAAGTTGTAAAAGGTTTCTTCTGTTCCGCCAGAGGAAATCGATTGCAGGCTGGAGCCATTGAGTGTAACAGTGCCTTGCTGCGGAAGGAAGGTGCCATTGTTCACCCAATTTCCACCGAGGTCAATTGCTGAATTGGAAGTGGAAACATCCAAGGTTCCATTGTTGATGCTTAGATCGCCCTTTACAACTGTCGCAGCTCCCAGATACATGATTGTCGCATCTACCACTATATCACCCGTAACTTGGACATCGTCGAACAAAACGTAGTCGTTTCCCCCGTTGTTGCGTGCATATACAAATAGCTGTAAGGTATCGCCGCTGAGGCCAGATGCGGTGGCAGTAGCACCATTGAAATTCCCTTCCTGACTTCCATTGGTGAGCAATGTTTGCGTTCCGCCATCGACACTGTAATAGCACCTGATGTAGTCTGATGCATTGTCTCCACCAGACTCATCCAGTTCAATGCTGATCCCAACATTGGCATAGTCCGCAATGGCGATCAGTTCAGATGTCCATACGGCTTCATTGTCCATGTCTCTGCCAACAAAAGCCCGTTGTCCATTGATGAATGTAGTGGACAATACGTGGAAGTAGTCATTTGCATTGCCATCGTTGTAACCACAATTGGCAGCGGTGCCTGTACATGCAATGCTCCAGGCGGTTGTACCTGCATCAGACTCTGCGGCTGTCGATAAATCTTCAAAATCTTCCAACCAAACGTCGACCGTTCTTGCCCCTGGACTTGATTTGTCAAAGACGAGGTTGTTGACTGCATTTCCATTGAGATTGATGTAAAAACTTTCATCTCTGTCTCCTGTCTCGCTGAAGTAGATGGTTCCTCCTGTGATGTCAATTGTTCCCCCCGAAAAATTGAGAGCGGGATGGGTGGAAGAGTTGTCATAGGCTCCCAAAATGTAGAGGTCGCCATCCGTGATGGTGAGCGTTCCACCAGACACATCGAACTTGCTGGCCGCAGAACCATCTTCTGTCCCTGTGTGGGCTTTTACATTGATGGTTCCCCCGGATTGGACCAGCCCCCCCCCATTGACATCCAATTCGTCTGCAATGTTCAAGGTACCGGAAGAAATGTTGAGTGTGCCTCCATCCAGGTTGTAATCCGTGTTTCCCTGGCTGGCCATAACACCAATGTTCACAGTCCCCCCATCAATGTCGAAGGTACCACCGTCCTGATCCAGTGCATCATTGGTGTCCGAATTGAGCGCAATGGTGCCACTGCTTAGTTGCAGCGTGCCGCCATTGATGTCGATGCTTCCATTGGCGGTGATCGTTTCTCCATCCACCAGGAAAGTCCCTGCCTCCATTTGCAGAGAATTGCTTATGACCAGATCCATGTCAGAGGTTAGGGTACCCGAGGACTTGTTCACCACGAGTGTGTGAAAGCTGGTGGAGGTTGCGGCTCCCGCAATGAGTTGATTGACTGCCCCTGTCAAGGTGTGCGTATGGCTGCCATTGGCAAAAGTGACATCATTGCTGAAGTTACCAGCAATGGAAAAGTTGCCATCCGACGTTTTGGTTCCCGAGCCCAAAAGTCCCAAGTTCCCATACGCCAATCCCCCCTTGATGGTTTGGTTGGCACCATAATATTCTACGGTGCTGGTAGAGTCTATTGAATAGGTAGCATAATCGTCAAAAGCGTTGTCACCAGGAAATCCGGCCGTACCGCCAATTCTGAGTGTTGCGCCCGCTCCCAGCGAAAAGGTGTTGCCGCTGAGACCTTGATCGAAGCCTCCATTGGCCAAATCTACGGTACATCCATCCGAGATGGTAAGGCTGCCCCCATAGGCAAAGATGATCACAGAATTATTGGTAAAATTGACGCTTGGGGTATTCAAGACACCAATCGTAATATTTTTGCCTGCGGTAAATCTTGATGCATCTTGCGAACAATTCACCGTTTGCGCTCCGGGAGCATCAAATACCATATTCGGCTCTGTCGCGGCTTTGGTGCCGATCCATTGCCCAAAATTGACATCTGCATAAAACGTGATGGTTCCGGGCGCGGTCCCATCTCCGGTGAGATACATGTCACCACCACCTGTTTGCATAAAATTGGCAACACCATGGAAGACGAATGCTCCTGTCCCCACTGCCACAGTCACCTCATCCCGATCTGTGGCACTGCTGTATTGAACAGCCTCAAAGCTGGCCGTCCCATTGATGGTAAACGCAAAGCTGTTGGCTCCCACAGTAGCTGTATTGACCCCTGTGCCATTGTCCAAAGTGACGGTGAGATTGTTGACGGCAAGGTCGGCACTGAGCCCCAGCGTAGCAGGATTGGTAAGTGCGATCACCAAATCATCCGTGGACAAAAGAGCCCCGGAGCCATCCCAGTTGGCGGCATCGTTCAGATCCGTTCCGGCACCACCTGCGCCTGCACCGATCCAATTGCGCGTAGCACCAAATCCATGTACAGAATAAAAAACCAGACAAACAAAGAGGAGGGTTTTGAAGGTTCGACAGTTGTAATTCATAGGACTTCCCTTTTTTCCATGAGCGTGAAGCCTTTCCAAGCAAGCTTTCAGAAAAGGAACTGTAACAAGCTTGTTGGAAAGGTAGATGATGTTCCCATACCAACAATCGTCCAATCAATTTATACTGACAGTCGTGTAATCAGGGATTAGTGATGCTAAAATTGTACCTAAAATGAGGGGATTTGTGACTTTTTTGCCTTCAGTACTTTTGGGGATGTGCCTTGTTTGTAAGGTTTTGCTCGGAGTGAATGGGGATGGACGACAAAAAGTCTGTACGTGTTGGGGGGTTCGGCAGGTGAGTTGTGGCCAGTTGTTCAGAAGAAGGTGGGGAACCCTGGGATCAGCCTACAAGTCAGTCCAAAAGTACATTTCCAAAGCATTGCTCTAGGAATCGTTTCTTGAAAGAATCCTTATCCCGGGCGGAGGATGGCATGGAGAGCCAAAAAGTGAAGTACAAGGAATTTTCAATGGAAGCGTTCCGGGAAAGCTTCACTGGCATAGAATCCAAGGATGTCTTTCAATATTTCGATGAGCAATTGGAACTTTTCTTCTAATCATCTATGAAATAAATAAACGTAGCCAAATCTGATATTAAATCTTCAACAAGAGAAAAATACTGGTTCCCTTATTTAACTCCGATCGAATCTCTATTTCAGCACCTATCTTTTCTGCCCTGTCATGCATTGTCTGAATACCATTACCGACTCCCCGTACCGCATCTACCAAAAAGCCTCGGCCATCATCACTAATTTCCATTTTCATAGAATCCCCAGTCAATACTACCGATAAATATGCTGATCGACAACCAGAATACTTTGCCAAGTTATTGACAGCTTCTTTAAATAAAAGATAAAAGTGACGACGCTTATCCATACTCAGTCTTATGGAAGCTGTATCTGATGTGAAATCAATTTGCCCCTCAATACCT
>JBCBOS010000017.1:0-173549 GCA_039821145.1 Bacteroidota bacterium
AAAAAATGATCCTGCTTGTTGATCTTCTGTCCATTGGGTCGATATCTTCTCCTAATGATGCTGTTGAAAAGCATCTGAAGCTCCTCTGCAGAGGTCATTTTTTCCTCTACAATGGCTGACTGAACATTGATTTTGGAATACAGCTCTCCCGTATCCAGTTGCCGAAGTCTGGCCTCAATTTGCAAGGCATCTCTTTGGGTAAATTTGAGGTCAGTATAGGGAATTCCAACTACTAGGGCATGGAGGACTGGTGGTTCGTAGTGAATGAATATCTCTGATTGATCCATGAGTTTTCCATCGATCTTGACTGCAATTTGGTTGTCTCCTTCGCAAAGTATGAGTGGGATGAGGAGGATGTCATTTCCCTCCTTGCCATTGACAATCTGGATTTTCTGCCCATCCTTGGAGTGATCATAGACCTCCCCATTCAGCAAAATATCGATGCGCTTGGCCTTGAGTCGAATGGAAGGACGGAGGTAAGCCTTGAGATACAACTCCCGGAAATAGATTGTAAATCCACTCCCCTTTTTCCTCAATTTCTGGTTGACAAATTCTTTGCTGTAATGCCATCTGAATACAGGCGGAGGTGACCAAGGGGCCATGTAAGCAGAAGGGCCACCAAATCGTTGTTGCCATTCTTGTGGGTAGGGAGGAATGAAGGGGGAAGTACCAGGAATCTCAAATCGAAAATAGTCGGTCAGCAAAAATTCAAAATTTTCGTATTCCAAATCTGTTCCCTGTTCTTCAAAGGCCAAACAGCTGATGATCATTTTGTGGTAGTGGTAAAAGGGATGCACGACAAACTGCAGATCAATGCGCACCTGTTGACCAGGGGGAATGGAATCGATTGGCTGAGTAGGCTCGTCTACAACATCCACTAAGTAAGAAGTATTGAATTGAGTTCTTATCCGGCGGGCCATGCCCTCTCCATAATTTTTCACCCAGATGGACATCGAGATGGTATCTTCTCGATTGATCTTTTCGAGATTGGGGACATCCAAGGGCAGGATTTTCAGCAAAGGGACGGGACGCGCTTTTGAGACAATGGCCAAGTCGTCATCGGAAAGTTGTTCAAAGCCAGTACTTGGACCAAAGAGGCGGATGCGCACCCTGGCAGAATCGGAAAACAATTTTTGATCTGTCGTATATGGGATGTTCAGCTGTCTGGATCGGCCAGGACCAATGGGAGGAATGACGATGGACCGGAAGCAATTGAGTCCCTGAATTCTGTTGGGAGAAAATACGGCTTGCGCTTTCAAACGGTAGGTCGATTCACTCCCTGTATTGCGGATGCGAATGGTGAAGTAGCCTTTTTCCCCTGCATTGACCGTATCATTTTTCAATCCACTTACACTCAGCGTTCCCATGTCAATCTGGATCGAATCTCCTTCTTCAAATGCATACTTCTCGTGGTTGGACAAAAGCAGCAATCGCATGTCTTTGTCTCGCTGAACGGAAGCTCCTGCCAAGACTATTTTTCCTGTCTGTGTCAGGGTGATCTCATGGAAAAAGTCGCTCTTATTCGTCTGTACAGAAGGGCCTGCATCCCATAAGATGGATGTATCCTTGAGGCTGAGACAAGCCAGCAGAGGAGAAGGATAATCTTTGCTATGACCTCTGAGATGACCACAGAAAATCAACTCGTCCCAAGGCGTCAGCAAAAAATCTGAAGGGAAGAAACTGGTCTGGTCTTCCTCGATTGTCACCAGTGGTTCTTTTTGCAATTGCCGGGTAGAATCGATGGCTGCAATGCTGATTTGCGTTGGCTCCCTTCCCTGAGAATTGTCAGTGCCCAAGAGGAAAAATTGATCACCTCCTCTGTGGTATTTGATGGCCGTGCTGTTTCTGCAATTGGCGATGTTGGTAATTTGGTGCTTGGTGGTGAGGTCAGCCGCCAACTCTACAAAAAAAGAAATCCCACCTGTCTTGCTGCCAGTGATGACCAGACTTTGATTGGGGCCTTTTTCCAGATCGCTGATGAGGTAGGTTTTACTGAGAAGATCCTTTTGTTCAATCACCTGAAGTTCATCGTCGAGAACAGCGACCCAAGGATGTCCGTCCCTTTGGCCTGCCACAGCGATTCTACCGTTGGACAAGAACTCGAAGTCAATGACAGAGGTAGGCGTACTGGCATTCAGGAGAACATCTCCCAGATAATTTCCATAGGCATCAGATTTCCACAGCCAGGCGGCACGATGTTTTTGAGTACGGCCCCTGTTGTCTACAGCAGTCGCATCGGCACTTCCCATGATGTAGATGTCTCCATTGGGTGCCTCTCGTATTTTTTCGGCTTTGCTTGCCTTGTGTCCATTGAAGGTGATGAATTGAGTCGTCTCCCAATTGCCATTTTCTTTGTACTCAACGATTTTCAAAAAGGCCAGTGGTTTCTTTTTTTCTCCTTCTAGCAAGCCTGTAAATGCAATCCGGCCATCCGTCAATTCTGTCAGGCTGTATGCTTCGTCGTCGCCCTTGCGCTTTTCCATTTCGTCCCATTCAGTGAGAGGGACAGCATTGGTGGTATTTTCAGCCTCTGGAAAAAGAAGGACCAATAAGAAATATAGATAAATCATGATTGTTTGTTTGGTGAAAGAAGCAAGTCACTTTCCACTTGATCTCATACTAGGGGTTGAAGATTTTTTCTTGGTGGTTTCTGTAGATTCGGTCACCTTTGTAGTGAGGCAAGTCAATCTCCAACTCATTTCACGCCGGAGTTTGAAGGCTTTTTTCTGATAGTCTTTACAGGATCGGTCGTATTCGTACTCAGAGCAATCCAGCTGTAGGAGATCATCCAATCGTTTGATGCTTTGGTATGG
The DNA here is from genome assembly GCA_039821145.1 of Bacteroidota bacterium. Taxonomy (GTDB): domain Bacteria; phylum Bacteroidota; class Bacteroidia; order Chitinophagales; family Saprospiraceae; genus JBCCSZ01. The sequence continues at coordinate 2,814 of JBCBOS010000017.1, forward strand.
ACAAGCATCTCTGTAGAGGTATGCGAGAGAGGAGTACCAAAATATTTCTGCCTCATCAATGAAATGTGTTTTCCCATTTCTCAACAGGAGTTCTAGCTCATCGATGGCTTCCGATAATTCACTGGTATCCCTTTTCGAGGAAATCAACTGGATTTGACTGATTGCCAGGAAAAATCTTGCGTCATACGTCCTGGGGTTTCTCTCTTTGTACTGCTTGAGCAATCGAATGGCTTGCTCCACATCTCCTTCTGTATAGGGTCTGATGGCTTGTTGAAAAGTGAGAGAATCCATGTCAGATTTCTCCCCCGGTTTTCGAACGGAATCCGTATCCAAGCCCAACATGATTCCCAACTTGTATTCCTCTGGTTCTAGCAACTGGTCAGCCATTGCCGAGGAAGGGCGAACGGTCCATTCATAGACCAGCCTGGCGGGGAATACCATCAAAAGGATTGCTGCTGCCACGGATAGACTTCGCCAAAACATCCGTCTGTGGCCGACAAGTACTTTCGGTTGCTTTGGTTCCTCTGCCATTGCCAATGCATCGTGGATCACCTGTTGCAATTGTACTTCTTCTGCAAAGTCAGAATCTGTATCCATGCGATGGTAGAAGGCTGCTAGGTTCTTTTGGGAAAGTTGGCCTTTGCAAAATGCTTCCAGCTCGTCCTGACCAAAAGTCTGTCCTTTCTGATGCAAGACTTCTGACAATTGACGAATAAAATCTGGCTGCTCCCCAGCTTTGGGCAGGGAGGATTGGGAGATGTGTTGAAATGCTTCCCATTGTTCACGAACTACCGAGTCAGCTTGTATGGTCCTTTCCAGGCGCTTGCTGGACTCGGCATCCAGTGTTCCATCGAGGTAATCGCCAAACTGTTTGATGTAATCATCCACGTATTTCATTTCTTTTGATGGTGTTGTTTTAGTTGATAGAAGGTTACAGACATTTGGAGGCTGTGAGTTGATTTAGAAATTTTCACTTTCTTCGATCTCATTGGAGACATTTTTCAGGGCGGCAGCGGGTAGGCGTTTATTGACCAAAATGATGTCAAATGTCCTTGTCATCTGCCAAGCTTTCTTGTAAGCCTCCTGCTCATCATCGGCATGAGAGAAGCGGGTTGGAAATTGTAGAACCAGGTACTTTTTTGCCAAGTCCGTTTCTGGTAAACCGGCTAGTATTTTTTTTCGCTCAATGGGGCGAAGAAGGCAAGCGAATAGAGAGTTCTCTTTCCCGTTTGTTAAATTGCTCGAATGGTCTACGACGATTAGTTTGTCTTTTGAAAGCCTTCGCAGCATGCGTACAATGGGGCGTATGTAGATGGTCCGATAGTCCAAAAATGTGATGGTGAGGATGCGTCTTGCTTTGTCCCAATGAAATTGGAAAATGACCTTTTCCATCAGCTTGAGTTCCCTGTAAATGTGTCTCTTGCGATTGGCAAGATTTCTTCTGTAAGTCTTTGCTCTTTGCTTTAGTCTATTGATTCTTTGTTGCTTGGTCCCCTCCCCCAATTCGTATTGGTCGATGAGGTCTCCCCATGTTTTGTCATCTTCATGCTTGACATGCAGCATTTCGATCATGGAGGCGTCAGTTGGATGGCCACTTCTTTTTTGGATCATCAGCCAATGGTAGGTCAAGATGGTCATCAAGTGTGTCAGTTCGGATTGGCTCTCTGCAGACAAGGAGGTACCCGAATCATCGGCTAGCATGTATTCCTGAAGTTCCTTGCCTTGAGACTTGGCCTTCTTGAATTTGTCTTTCTTTAGTCTTTGCACAATCCCAGACAAATACGTATTGACCAGGCAGTAGAACCTGAAATCTGGCTCTTGCAATTTGTTGTACAATGTGGTAATGGCGGTAGTAGACAGACCTTCATCCTTATGCAGTATGAGCAAATTCTGGTATAGTGCCAGCCAAGACTGATGGTCATTTTTTTTGAGTTTGTCGATGAGTGCTTGTTCAGGATGGTCCTTGATCCATTTGACCTTTGAGCAACAGGCGAGTCGCAAAAATTCACTCAGCGATTTTGCTCTACTTGGCGAGTCACTCAGAGCCTGCTTCTTTTTATTGGAAAGCAAGAGCTCCAAAACGTGTATAAATATCAATTGTGCTTCTCGATTCTCCAACTGGTGTTCTGACACAAGAAGCTGGACCAGATCAGTATGGCATCGATCAAAGATGTACTTTCGGATGGCCTCTCGGCAATGACTGGCAAGAATGTCTTTGTGGTGCCCCTTCACGATCTTTCCCGCCTTCAGCTCTGAAATCAGATCTTCCAATGCCTGTTGAAAAAATGCCTGGACAATGTCAATGGAGAGAAAACATTGACGACACATTTGCTGTGCCACTGCATCGAAATAGGGACTCCACGCATATGCCATTGCCACTGCATCCCTTTTGACCAACAGTTCCTTTCTGAGCTTGTAGTTTTGGTACCGATCGCTTCGGACGGCTTTTTTGCAGGCTTCCAAAAGATGGTCTTTCAATGATCGGGACAATGCAAGGTCTTTCTGAGGATGCTTTTTTTCCAATTGGATGAAAAGATCATTGCAAACCATCGCAAAATGGTGGCGAGCAATCTCTTCTGTAATCGCAAGACGACTCGACAATTGTTGCACAATACTGTCAGCATGCGATTGCAAAATGTCGTCCCGAATGGATCGCAGAAACAACTCTTTCAAGGATTGAAAAATACTGGCCTTTGGGGGGACCAAGTCTTGCTCCAGTAACAGAATCAATCGATTCAAAGCCACGTCAAAAAGTTTTTTCTGCTTTTGAGAAGACAGCTGTAACAACTCCCCTACTCTAGCAGCTTCGTTCGAAAAAAACGGATGCCATGCAAACTCCAAGGTTCTTTCCTCTCGTGAAAGCAAAGCCTTTCTGTTGATTGGATCATGTTGATGATTGTTGTTGTTCATCGCTTTTGTTTGTGAATGAAAGCACTTATGAATGCAGCCAAATAAATAGCGTGATGATTTTTTTGCTGTACTTGTGATCGGCCTGCGATTTGCTTTCTGCGGTGAGAAGCGGCTGTTCTACGGGATGGACAGATGTATGTGACCACATTTCCCCTATCCATTTTCAGGAAAGAGAAGTGGATGCATTGGTGGCTCAATTGAAGTCAGCAGATGCTCAGACTGCTGCAGCTGAATAAATATCAATTGCTTAAATATCTAAAATCCTGTGTTCTTGGGGAAAGACAATTCAGCGGGTTTCCCCCGCAAAAAAGATGAATTCATTAGCAAAAATTCATTTCATAAAAAGCTGTCCATCAATTTTTATTTGATAAATTACAGACATTGTTTAGGACAAACTCCCCCGCTACCAAAAGTGTTGTCAAATGGAGAAAAGTAAATTTGTGAAGAGCATTCGCCTATTGACGAAAAAAGAGCAGCAGGCATTTCAGCAATATGTACAGACGCATCACGGCAGCAAAAAAACAGCTGTTAAGGTATTGGAATACGTTCTGGCAGTCTGCCAAAAGAAATCTCCCTTGTGGCTGTCAAAAGCCGACTTGGCAGAGCAATTGTTCTCCGGGCAGCAAACTGTCACTCCCAGGACTGTGGGAGATGCACTTTCAGACTTGTACCTATTGTGGGAAGAGTTTTTGCTGTGGACAAGCATTCAAAAAGATCGGGATTTCGAGACAGATGTATTGTTGTTAAAGCATTTCCAAAAACGCGGATGGAAGCAGCAGTATTCAGACAAATGGAAGCGAATGCAAAAAAACCTCGATGCAAAACACCCCAAGGATGCAGCTTATTTTTACCACAAGATGCTACTGGCACACGATCAGTATTTCCACGCAGACACACCAAAGCTAAGTACGCAGATTGATTCGCTTGATGAGGCGATGGATAAGCTTGATTCCTTTTTCATTTCTCGAAAGCTGTTGTACATGTGCGAATTGCAAAATCGGAGTGAGATTTTACAGAACAGGCAAGACATGCCCTTTTTTCAAGTGATGGAACGCCATTTGCACCAAGACAAAACGCTTCCATTGGTCATCCGTCTGTACAGGCATACCCTGCAGATGGTTCGCGAGCAGAGCGATTCCTCTTTTCATTTGCTCAAGGAATTGTTTTTCCAACATCTGAGTGAGGTTTCTCAAAAAGATCAGATCATCATCTTCGGTTACCTGATCAATTTCACGGCGTTCAAGATCAAGAATGGAAAACGAGAGTACACACATCAAGCATTTGAGCTGTACAAGGAAGCATTGGCAAGAAATACACTGAGTGAAGGAAACAGCATCTCACATGTACGCTTCAACAACATTGTAAACACTGCTTGTCGTTTACAAGAACTGCAGTGGGCCAAGCAATTCATCGATGATTGGCAACACTGCCTTACTGATGACATACGCGACAGTGCCCTCTGCATCGCCATTGCCAGAATCTCTTTCGAAGAAGGCAATTTCGACCAAGTCATTGAGCAACTGAGAACTGTCAAGTTTTCAAATGTCTACTACAACCTGAGATGCAAAACCTTATTGATCCGAAGTTTTGTAGAACTCAAAGAATCCCCAGAATTGATCACCAACCACTGCAGGGCCTTCCGGGCATTTCTCTACAGAACCAAATTGATCCATACAGATACCGTACTCGCATTCAAAAACTTTACCGATGCAGTGGAGAAACTCGTCCAAGCAAAATACGAAACGCCAAAATTGAAAGATGCCATGGAAAAACTCCAACCAATGGTCTACAACTACTGGATCGAAGAGCAGCTTGCCAAACGCTGAAAGTCCTCCACCCCACTGTGGAATCAGTGGAGTGAAGGACGGATGGTCAGGTCAAACTTCTATGATCTCCTCCGTAATCACATTTCCTCCCTTGATCTTCTGAGACTGTTCTTTGGTCAATGCCAGTTTGGCCAGTCTGCCCGTTTTTTTTCCAAATAGATTTTTCATAGCTACATTTTTAGGTGATTGAAAATTCGTCAACTGCATGTGTTGGCAGTTTTGATCTATCACTTATCTATGATGGAAAAAATGGGCGAGCAATCTTTTTATGGAATTCTTAAGAGTTTGATGAAAAAGGCAGGAAGCCAAACCATAGATGATGGATGTTAATGAAATCCTAATGGCATTCACAGCAATGATTCCAGCCCATTTATGGGTACAAATATTTCATCAACAAATACAAAGCTATGAATCATTTCACTCGACTCGCAGCCATTGGCATTTTGTGGGTTTTCGTACTCGGTGCAGCCAATGGGCAAGACACAGCGGCCTTTCAATTGGACCCAAGTGGCATTCACATCAACCTACCAATTCGATTGCGCTTGGAGCAGGTCTACAGTGGTTTTGTCAAGGTAAGGTGTAGGATGAAAAGCTTGGACACTGGGAAGAGGAGCAGGTTTGTCTGGATTGTCAAGGAGGAACAAATGGATGAGTGTTATTTGAGAGTAGACTCTTTGAAGAGGCAGGAGAATGCCAGCTTGGTCAGGTTTCGCGTTAAGAAGCAAAAGAAATGGAAAGTCTCCTTTCGATGAGCATTCCTCCCAGATGGAAAGGAAGTAGCCACCCTAGCTTTTGTCAGAAGTTGGGGTGGTTTTTTGATGAACAATAAATTTGTACAATTTTTTGAAAGAAGAGTGCCTCCCCTACCCTATTGTGGATTGGCATGTGGCTACATTCTGTACTCATCTCATCGACCCATGTAATTTGATGGGCCGACAACAAGTCATATACCGAAGTCTAGATTGAACAAAGATCAATCCTCATCCGCAAAATCCAAAATGTCTTTTTCAACAGTGGCCAGTACTGCAAAGTGCTTCTTACCGTCGCGCGATACTTCGATGTTCAAATCTCCGTCGCGGCGGGTCTCAAAATTCAATTCAGCCTCTTCTGTGTTTTGACCATTGCTAGTCGGATGAGCTTCATCCGTTTTTTGGGGCTCAATCATGGTTTTTGAGTTTGTTCCTGAATACAGCTTATTCCAATTTCGGAATGCAACGTGTAGTCTTCCCATAATTTTTTTTAATATAACTAAAATCAAAAACTGTTCCTGTAGTATGATGGTAACGAAAAAATCAGGCAGTTAGTTCTTTACCCCCTTCCTTTCTGTCTGTTTTCCAACTATTTATGAATTTATTTAAATTATTATACAATAAATCTATCATGCTAATGGCAAATGAGGGATGGAAATCTTTGTCAAAGGCATTCTCTTCTTTCGCACGAATGGATAGGAAGCCCAAGTACTTCAAATCCTCTTCCCCCAATAACTCTTTATTCCGGACGGGAAGAATTGGCAATACCAAAATGCTTTTGTAGGGCAATGGCCAGTTCTCTCTTTTCTCTTTCTCGCTCATCTTCGGCGGAAATCCCTTATTGGTGTAGTAATCATTCCCATACACCGAGAACAAAGGATCATGGTAGTCTGACAGCTTCAGCAGGCTATTGGCCAAGTAGAAGTTCACCTCAATATTGTTGTCAATTTTTTTCAAAATGGCAGTATGGGCCGAATCTTTGGTGATCATCCGGGTGTGCCTCTTTTCCTGCTTGAATCGCCTTTCAGGCATGAGCCCCTTGTCGTCGTGACAAATCGTCTGCACATAGACTTCTCCGTCTTCTTCATAGGCCAACTCCAGACAGACCGAATAATGATAGGGCTTAATCAACCGAAGTGCTTCTGTAAACTTGGTCAAGAAAAAATCAAGTGACTCTCGCCCCTGCCTCCTGTTCGCTTGGGAATCCCGGGCGATCTGATTGGTTTTTGCAATTCCCGTCAGTACTGCCTCTGTGGCTTTTTGATATGGAATGGCAAACTCCAAGTGTTTTTCCCTTGCCCTGATCTTTTCATCACAATCGTTTTGAATCCTTTCATTCTTCTCCTCTACCCTCTTTACGACCTGTTCCATCTCCCCCAATTTTTCCTCCATTGTCCTCCCATCTTCTTGCGTTTGCCGCAACTCTCTTTCCTTTTGTGCCAATTCTGCCTCCTTTTCCTCCAAATGCTTATTCAAACCTAGCTCTCTTGTCTCCAAACGCCACCTGCTCACAAACTTCTCTGCAAGCGCACAAGCGCTGAAAACAAAGGCAAGAACAAAAATGCCTTTGGCGATAGTCGAATCGATGTGAAGATGTTCTGCTGGTTGTAAAGTGAGTATGCCAAGAGAGGCAAAGGTGCCAATGGATGCAATTAGATGTACAAGGATGACAATAATTAAATAAACGTACCTGCTATTTTTCAATGGGACTACTTTTCTTTTTCCAAGAATCGCAGCTTTCTCGGCAGTATCTGAGGGCAAGTATAACCAATTAATTTAATATTAACAATATATTTATGTAATTGTAACAAAATAAATCCAATGTGTTTTTCAAGGACTGGGGCTGATTTTGAGCAAATTGCCTTGTTTTGGTTCCCATAGCTGTCATTTTCCGCCACTTGCTCTGCCGACGGAGATGCCAACAAAGCTGTCCGCACTGTGGGCCTATGGGCTGTGTTCTTACCATCAGATCCTTCCCAATTCAAGCAGCATTCTAAAGTGGACCATATGATCAACTTTAAAGCGTACCTTTGCTCCCACAGCACAAACACACGACAAACACTACATGGCGAAAAAGAAAATTACAGTCGAAAACATAGAGGTGCGGGTCAATACCCAGACGGATTACATCTGCATCACGGATGTGGCCAAATCGGGACGGGGACGGGCGGCAGACATCATTCGGAACTACCTCAAAAACCGCAGTACCATCGAGTTTTTGGAGGCCTGGGAGATGTTGCACAATGAGGGTTTTAAAGTGGACCAAGCGATCAACTTTAAAAATGAGATCAGTGCCAATGACTTTGCGCCATCCATCGGGGACTGGATCAAAGGGACGGGGGCCAAGGGGATTGTGACCAGACCGGGACGCTACGGCGGAACCTATGCCCACAAAGACATCGCCTTCCATTTTGCCATGTGGCTCAATGCCCGTTTTTACCTCTACATCGTCAAGGACTACCAACAACTCAAGGAAAGCGAGGCCAAGCAACTGGACAGCTCCTGGAGTGTGCGGCGGGAGATCGCCAAGGCCAATTTTCAAATTCACATCGACGCCATCAACAAGGCCTTGCCTGCCAATGTGGTGGGGACCAAAAAGGCGGGCATCCACTTTGCCAGTGAGGCAGACCTGCTCAATACTGTGGTTTTCGGCATGACGGCCAAGCAATGGAGAGCTGCCAACCCCAAGGCCAAAGGCAACATCAGAGACCATGCCTCTACTCTTGATCTGTTGATTTTATCCAATCTAGAGGTGTTGAACGCCAAGCTCATCCAATGGGACAGTGACCAAGGCCAACGGCTGGAATTGTTGGAACAAGCGGCGGCAGAGCAGCGCGGCATTTTGTCGGACAGCAAATCCGTCAAGCGCCTGTCCAGCAAGAAGAAGTAGACTCCATCGACTGCTCCCCTACCCCATTGGAAATACGTACAGATTGATTTTGCCAACAGCGACCCCTAGGCTGTCCGTACCTTTTTTTCCAGGCTGCGGATGCGACCGGAGAAAGAGGTATTGACCGATTCGAAGGCATTGGGGAAGTGCTTTTCTATTTGGGTCAAGATCAGGCCCGCCGTCATTCGACTTTGGTAGATTTCTTCGGGAGACTTGCCATCGCGCAACTGCATGCCGATGGTGAGATTGCCCCTGAGTTTGTTGACCATCTCGTCGAGCAATTCAGGTTGGTCGTTGAGGAGAGAATCGCCGATGGCTTTGCGCTGATCGTAGTATTCTTTGCGGAGAGAATTGAGCTTTTCTTCCAACTGGCGCTTTTGCTCTGCTTGCTGATTGCGCCTCGACTTTTGGCGAGCATCCTGGCGACGGCGCTCCTGCGAGGGATCGTGGTAGTTGCCTTTGAGTGCCGCCCGAAACCACGCAAAGGGATTGTCCTTCTTGATCTTGCCAGCCTCCAAGACGTGCTTGGTGTGGCGGTGTTGGTATTCTACTTTGTCAATGCCAAATTTGTTGATGAGGCGTTTGACGACATACTTTTTTCCCCCCCACTCTTGCAAATCATTCATCATTTCGTCATGTTCTTCCGTCAGCACGTCCTCAGCATTGAGCATTGGCTTTTCTTCATCGAAGGTATCAAAGGGCAAGCGCTGTTGCTGTTGGACCTTTCGCAGTGGCTCGACGATGACCTTGGGCTTGTTTTCTTCTATGAAAAAGCGGTGACTCACAATGCGTCGCCCTTCCTTTTTTGCTGGTTCATACCGAAACTTGATGTCAGTATACATCTCCAACTCTTTTTGTGCTTCATCCAATACCCAACGGCGATACTCATAATACTCCTGGTATTTTTGCTCAATGCCCAGGTAATACTTTTGTTTGCTAATGGAAATCTCGCAAGTCCCCAGGTATTCATATCGCTTCATCAACTCGTACAACTTAATGGCGTGAGAAGACAAACTAACCGTATACCAAAAGCTGTAGCGGGTGAATTGGCTTTTGAGGTGCAAAAGGTAGGGTTTGAGTTCTTCGTGAAACTTGAAATGCCACACCTTTTTCTTCTTGTAAAAACGCTTGCGGGCAAACCAGGTCACCATGTCCTGAAACTCGGAGTTTTCGAACTTGAGCGGATTCTTACCCAATTCGTCCATCATGCGCTCCGCCTCTTTGATGGTAGAGACCCTTTTTCGGCCATCGATGTTGACGATTTGTTTGAGATCACTATATGAAATACTCATTTCGCGAAACTCTGTCTCATCGATGGGCATCTTGGCAATCAGGTACAAGACGAACAACTTGGCGGGTTTGGATAGGTTCTCCCCTACCTCGATGAGATCATTGGATTTTCTGACCGATAATTGCATGAGCAAAAGTAAATTTGGGTCTTTGGAAATCATGGTGCAACAAAAAGGCTGGCCAAAATGGCATAACCGTAATTGCCACAGCGGCAAATTTACGGTTTGGAAATGCGGTAGCTCTACGGTTTCAAAGAAAAAATGTCAGATTTTTTGAAAAGATAAGGCCCAAAGGCTAGAGATAACGCTGTGTTGGGAAGAAGAAAGCATGACTGTGGGCAGAATAATGCCGTGAGCTGGGAAATCAGAAGCCAAAAGGTTGCTGTAAAACCGTAGAAATACCGCTGCAAGGAGCGTTGTACCTCTTGGCAAAACCGTAGAACTACCGCAAAAAATCAGCATTTGGAGAGATTTGGGCCGAATTTGTTTTGTGAGGGGAGTTGTGGACCAAAAATGACAGCTGAGAGGAAGGAAAAGTTCGTCAAAATGCGGTAGCCCTACGGTTTATGCGGTAAGTCTACGGTTTGCGCGGTAGCTCTACGGAGCAAAGCGGAAGTCCTACGGTTTTCGTCGGTGGCTCTACGGTTTAGAGCGGTAGTTCTACGGTTTAAAGCGGTACGCCTACGGTTACGAGCGGTATCTCTACGGTTTGAATTTTCAAAAAATAGGCGCAAGAGTCTGATAATGAATCAATTATAAACATACTAGGGATTCTGCTAAAAAGAAATAAAACAAGTACAGAAAAGTAATAAGTATTCTAAAAGGGACATTGAAGATGTCAAGTGTTATCAATTTTGACTTTTCTTATTGACAAATCTTATGTGCTCTTGCTTGCAAATAAACAGAATGGCAGCAGCGGTAGCTCTACGGTTTTGGAAAATGCTTCTCAGTTGGCTTGGGAATGAATGCTCCTCTGGTCGATCTTCTTTCAGGCGTACAGGCATATCGCTTTTCCTTCAAAATCAAAGGACTTGTTTGTATCAGTGAAGAGAGCAACTTCAGGCAACCTTGATAAGATTTCATTCAGCATGGGCCATGCTTGGGTCCATTGGCAGCAGTGCCATGAGGTGAAAAGTTGTAGCATGATTGATTGATGGATCTTCTGGAGTAGGATTGTTTACAGGGTCACAACTTGGTACGCCTAGGCATATATATGCCTATCATTTGAATACTTGACCTCTCAGTCATTATTCAATTGTGAGTGGCAGTTGTCCGGGAGCTCATTTTTTGTAAACAGGGGATGAATCTATAAATACGCCTGTAAGCTTGGGCGTATTGACCTGCATATGTGTATTCTAAATATTGCAAAAGAGTCTCATTTGATTTTCTCTGCTCAGCTTTGGCCGCTTCTGCCCCATCTGGATGGTGTGACATCTTGGATGGAAAGCAGTCGAAGGAGCTTCTGCTTGCATTTGGTGGCCCATTGATGAGATGCGCTGAAACCATACGCCCATAAGCTCAGGCGTATTACTATATGTTTTTGTAAATGAGGTGTAGATGTTTGGGCAGAAACTCAATTGATTTGCAGGATTGTCTCATTGGTTTGCGTGTGATTCTCTTCCCTTCGCCATCGGCACTGCCAAAATATTGTCAAAATGCCTCATTTGAGGACTTCTGAGCGGTTTTTGCTCTATTGATTTGGTGTTGGTGGTTTTTTGTCCGTAAATGGCTTAGAGGGCATTTTTTGCAATTGGTATCAAGTGGTCGTTGGCTGGAATATGCACGGGCTTATATACGCCTGGGTGTATTCGATGCCCTTTCCCCTCCCCTTTTCATGGAATGAATCAGCTTTTGCTGTGCGGTGCTACAGTGGCAGCGGCCTGTTTTACTCATGCTCACCTTTTGGATGTGAGATTTGCATCTGGTAAATACGCTCGGGCGTATGGGCGTATTCTGACTTTGCCATTCACTGCTGAGTATTGACCTCAGATGTGTTTCTGTAGAGTCGATGCAGTGAGCAGAAAAGTGATGATGCTCACTCGAAGATGGGATTCACTCAGTGAGAATTTACCGGAGAGGTCTTCGCAATTACAGGCAGGCATACATACGCTCAGGCGTATGTATGGGTATTCTGCCTTTACAGCCAGGTTAATTCACGCTAGCAGTCAAATCAATTCTTCCCCTGCCACAGATGTTTACTGTCAATCTGAGTCCGCCAACTTTGCGACGTTAGGACTTGCCAATGGCTTGGCTCGGTGTAGATTGCAGCAGTAGTAACGGGCATATGTACGCCTGGGCCTACTCAAGTAGGTGCTTTTCCGGCCGCTGTTCCATCTGTGGTTTGGAAAATTGCGAGACCGGCATTGGTGTTCACTTCGGAATCTCTGCTCTTCAACGATTGCCCCAGGAGGACGAAACCAGCGGCCAATACCGTAGTAGAACCGCAGAATATAAACAAGCTTTGCCTCTGATCAGGGTGTGTCATCCATCGAGTTGCGTGTTTTCGCTTCGCCAATGATGCTTTGATTATTACAGAAGAATTGATATGCCCAGGCGTATCGGCATATGCGTTTTGTACCATTCCTCTCGTTGGACAGTTTCAATGACTTCCCAGGGTCCAAAGCGATGCATTCCAGAAAGGCATCTGTTTGTGGCAGCATCCCTTTCATCCAGTCAAAGTACCAGTCTGATGGATGTATGAGAGCGAGTACTTTCGAAGTATTGGTTGAGAAGAGAAACTTGCGAAATCATCCAATTCAGCAGATGTCGCATTGCTACAGCTGGCGGGACTTGCGCTCTGGATTGTCTTGGAGGAATGGAAGGAGATCCATTGTCGCCAAACGGTTTGCTTGGTCATTTCTACAGAACGAGACAGGCAGTGATGGTCACAACAGTAGAATACGTGGAAAAGGATGGATCATTTTTCACCAATCATATGGGCTTACATACGCCTGAGCGTACCATGGCTGCAGACCATTTAACAAGCTTTTTCATTCACAACGATGGACTGTGCCACACCTGGAAGCGAAACAGACGGAGGGACCAATGAAAAGCTGCTCGCTTCGAATCCTGCCAATGTCATTAAATGATAGGGGAGGGGACAAGCGTATTGAAAAGGCATACATACACCCAGGCGTATCAGCTTACAACAATTTTTTGCCTTACAAGCTATGAAAGGTTTTTATCAGATTCGGGTTGTTGTGTTTTGAAAAATGAAGAGAGACAGCCTTCTTAGAAAGCCAAAGTCCTATCCTCATGCTACAGGCTTTGTGCTGTTTCAAGTTCAGAGGCATGCAAGTTGGCTTGTCAGTTCCACACTTCACCAGTTTGCTACGGCACCTGAGAGAGTCGCCCAAGACTGCTTGGCGGCTTTGAATTTCCTTGATCCATGGAGTAGGGGAGTAGGCAGGGTATTATCAAGGCTTATATACGCCCAGGCGTATCATTCATAGCCCCAAATCTTTTTTCACCAATTCCATCAGGTAATCTCTCATGCTGATTCGTTGGTCAAAGCAATGCCTGCGCATGGCCTCATACACGGGCAATGGCCAATTGTAGCTGGTGCGCTTGACAGGTAGTTCTACTTCCTTTTCCTCTGGAACAGCCACCGTTTGTTGCTGCGAAACACTTTCGGCCGCCTTTACATCGATGGGGGGCTTGCTTTTCTTGGGCTTGCGCCGGAGAGCATCCCCAAATTCTTTCTTTGCCATAGGTTGATGTGGGTTTAGAGCTTATCAGATAGGTCCATGATCTCATTGTACAGCTGTATGACCTCCTTGCGGGCCTTGGCATCGCTGTGTTCCAGTACGCCCTTGCCGAGTAAATTGGCCTCGCCATAGGCCACCCTCTGGTGTATCATAGTGTGAAGGGGAGGGGCAGTGAATTCTTTGAACCGCTCGACAAACTGCTTGTGAAGAATGGGCCGGGAGTCAAATTCATTGATGACAAAAAAGGTCGGAATTTTCTTTTCCTTGAGCACTTCCAGGTTTTGGACTTGCAGCAAAAATTGCTCGGCCGTATTGATCTCGGAACTTCCCTTGGGTGTCACCGGCACCAATACCATGTGCGACAGCATGATGATCTTGTCGGCAATCACCGACTGAGAAGGGGGACTGTCGATGATCAGGTAATCATAAGTCTTGTACAACTTGCTGGCTTCGATGGCGATGGTCTTGTCATTGACCAGCTTGACGACTTGTACGGTGGGCAATTCCTCCGAGCGGGCATCTTGCCAATAAGCCGTATTCTGGCTCTCATCGGCATCGATGATGCAAACTTTTTCCCCGGCATGGGCCAGACAAACCGCCAGGTTTTGCGACAGGGTGGACTTGCCAACGCCTCCCTTGTAGCTGATGCAGGATAGGATCATAGTGTGTTTTTGCGGCAAGATAGAAATTATTTTGGAAATAGTACGCCTGGGTTTATGAATGCTTGTACGCCTAGGCGTATTTATGAGAAAATCAAATGTAAAAAGACTTGTGCTTACACCTGGTAGTGAAAATTTACAGAATGGACAAAAAGTCCTATCTTCGACAAGAACCAAAAGGACAAAGATTTTTTCAGATCAGGAGGTACCTGGGAGTATAAAAGCTCTCTGCCAGCTGTGTATCCTCTGCCAAGTCTTGTTCAATGGTTTACGCTACTTTTGTTTTTGTCTTTTTGACCATCGTGGTCGGAGCGGTCCTAGTGGCCTATTACTGGTACATCAAGCGGCGTGTCTTAACCCCCTATAAGAAGTGGCTACTCCATCAGTTCCAACTCACAAAGCAGTCAAAACATCCACACCCGATGTGAACAGGCGGTCACACATCATGTATCGGCCCCAACGCCCCATCTCATTTTACCCCTCCCCACCTCCGATGAACCCGCTTCCTCGCCCGCTTCTTCTGCCGACTGTTCTTCGGACAAGACACACAATCATTCCTGCCCATCGGAGTCAAGACTTCCAAACTGATCTCCAAGGCCCCAAAGCCCTTGCTGTCTCGCTTCAATCCAGAGAGGTTGATGTCGTAGGAGGCCAGTAGGTTGACAGTGCCAAAATGGAAGCCTCCTTGTAGGATCAGGCTTTCCGTTTGCATCCAGTCGAGGGCTTGTTCTGTCGGATTGCGTTGGCGGTCGGTCAGGCGGAGGCCGATGCCGGCGGTGGGGCCGAAGACTTCGTCATTGTAGAGGTCGTAACTGAATTGGACAATGCTTTGGAGCATCCAGAATTTTCGTTGGCGGAAGTGGTAGACCTCCCAATTGACGTAGACTTGGTCTTTGGCATCGAGGACTTGCCAGTCCAGGTAGCTGCTGGTGCGAATGGGTGGCTTGTTTTCTCCCTCGGTGGCCCCTGATAGAAAGGCCTGCCGGGGCTCTCCCAGGATGTGGGCAAAATTGACTCCCACTTCTACGGCATTGCGTCGCAAAACCAGTCCGACAGCAAAATCGCCAAATTGGTATTGGTCTGTGAGAAAGTTCTCGCCCGTGGCTGCGTCGGGATCAAAGCCGCCGTCGATGAATTGGGCGTTGAAGCTCAGGCGGTTGATGTCCAGGCTGTGTTGGACCAGGCCGATCTCTGCCCCGATGGCAATGTAAGCATCGGAAATGCCCTGGTCGAGTAGGTGCATGTAGGAACCCGCCAGCTTGGCTTGGGCGCTGCGGTAGGGGGCTGTCCCCAGTTCGTCGGCATACAATCGCATGCCAAGGCCGAAATATCCATTGCCTCCCTGGCTGCAAAAGCGGAAGGAATAGGCGGCTGCTTGGGTGTGGTAGGCTTGGTCTTCCAATACATTCCACCACTGGGATCGATGGGAGAGATTGATTCGATGCCTGCCATTGAAGGCACCCGTCCGGGCGGGGTTGAGGTATTGGGGTTGTTGGGCGGCCATGGACCAGACGGCGTCTTGGGCCAGAATGGGGGAGAGGGTCAGGCACAAAAATAGTAAGGTGGAGAGTAGGTATCGCATGTTGGTATTTTTCATTGGGTTAATGGACTCGATCAGGGCAAGAGCAGTTGGATCAATCCCTGGAAGGCTTGCACACTGCCGTCGATGTAGCGGACTTTTACCACATAGGTGTACTTGTCTTGCTGTGCGAGTTTGCCTTTGTACATGCCATTCCAGCCTTCCTCTTCTCGGTCGGGCAGGAAGTTGGTGTTTTCAAAGACCAGGCCTCCCCAGCGGTTGAAGATTTGCATGGATTGGATTTCCTGGACGGCAGGGTTTTCACTGCGGATGAAAAACTTATCATTGGTCCCATTTTGGTCGGGGGTAAAGCCGGAGGGAATGAAGATGTTTTTGTCCATCCGGACCGGAATCCGAAGGGTGTCACTGGCGGTGCAGCCAAATTCATCCATCATGTTGATCACATAGGTGGTCGAGCGGAATGGTGTGGCTGTCGGTTCGGGATCGGTGGGATCGGAAAGTCGATCCGGGGGTTGCCAGTCAAAGGAGGGATTGCTGCCGTTGTAATCGGTGATGATGTCGTAGGAAGTTCCCAGGTCAATGGTATCCGGAAAGGCATTTTGGATGCTGACATAGATGGAGTCAGGCTCGTTGATGCGGTATTCGTATTGCTGCTGGCACTGCAGGCCATCGCTCAATGTCAATTGGTACAAACCGGGTCTGAGATTGCTGAATGTAAAGCCGATTCTGTCACTGAGACTTGTTGTGTCAAATGGTCCCGTTAGCCGCGCATTGTAGAGAGGAACACCGCCTCGGATGCTGTCGATGAAAAGGAAGCCATCGTTTTGACCAAAGCAGCTGATGTCTTCCACCCTCGCAATCGGCTGCAATTGGAGATTTTCCGCCATGACAAAAGGCCTCACCGAGCTGCATCCCGCCCCATCAGTGACAGTAAGTACATACAAGCCCGCTGCCAATTCCATTTGCAATGGCTCATCGCTGCCGTTCGACCATTCATACTGATAAGGGGAACGTCCACCATCGGCCACCACTTCCAATGAACCAGTAGATTCCCCAAAACAATCCACCTGTTGATAATCCAGTTGTTGAATGCGGATGGAATCGGGCTGCTCGATTTGGATGGACAACTCCTGTTGGCAGGCATTGGCATCATTGATCAACACGCTGTACAATCCAGCTTCTAGCCCAGCCACATCCTCTGTCCGCACCCCATTGGACCACTCGAAGCTGAATGGAGCGGTGCCAGCAAGGATGTTCAGATTGATGCGCCCATCATTGTCTCCAAAACAGAGAAGGGAGTCAGTGGCCAGTACAGCGTCAATGGCAGGATGAACAATCAGACTTTGTTGACTGGTGTCAGCACAGCCATCTGCCGTGCGCACGATCAGGCGGACCTGAAAAGTATCTGCCTCTTGGTACAAATGACTTGGGTTGGGGTCAAAAGAAAACAGGCCATCTCCAAAATCCCATTCATACCCCACAATGTCTCCCCTGGCATTGCTTTGAAACAGGCTGCTGTCTCCGGCGCAGAGATTGTTGGGAGAGAATTGAAAATCAGCTGTTGGTTGTTCAAAAATGACCACTGTATCCACTCGTTCCTGAAAACAAATTCCTTCCCGACCCGCCAGCAGCCGAACCACATATTTTCCACCCTGCAGGTATTCATGCACAGGATTGGTTTGGGCAGAAGTCGCCCCATCTCCAAAGTCCCAAAGAAAACTACTGGCATCCTGCGAGTCATTGAAAAAGGCCACCTCTGCGGGATCGCACGCCTGCAATACCTCAAATCGAAAGGCCACCTGGGGCAAGTCCCGAACAACCAAGGATTGCAGACTGGTATCACGGCAGCCATTGCCATCCGTAACGATCTGTGTCACCACATAAGTCCCCGCCGCTCCGTAGACATGCTGCGTCAGGCAATCATCGGATAAGTTGCCGTCGCCGAAGTCATAAAAACAACTCAGGCCATTCCCCCTAGAGACATCCTCGAAGGAGACCGGATCTCCCAAACACAGAGAATCAGTGAACAGAAATTGAGACTGAGGCGGATCAAATACCTGCACCATCTGACAATCAGTATCCGAACAATCACCATTGGAAAAAACCGTCAGACAGACCTCATAAGAGCCGGGTCGATGAAAGGTGAAGCTGGGGGAGGAGAGGCTGGACAGAGCGGAGAGGGCCAGGCTGTCCCCAAAATCCCACCGAAATTCAACGACATCAGCGGAAGACTGGTTTTCAAAACGGAGCAATTCTCCCGGACAAGCAAAGGCCGGATTTCGGAAAGAAGCCGTCGGCGACAGCACCACCTGAACGCTTTGTTCATACACATCAAAACCACAACCAAATGCCTGCTGGCGAATCAGATAGGTGCCCGTATCGGCATAGACATGTGTGGGATTGAGTGCGGCAGTTTGGGTCCCGTCTCCCAAATCGTACCAGACCGGGGCGCCATTGGTACTCAAATTGGTGAGGAAGATGCCATCGCCCAGACACACAATCAAGGGGTCGAGATTGAAGAGTGCATCGACATCTGTCGGCAGCACCTCTACATTGATGCAAGTCGTATCCATTCCGCAATCATTGCTGACCAGCAAGCAAATTTCAATGGTATCCACCACGCTTGTCTGATGAGAAATGATGGGAGGCACGGAGTCTGTCGAGATGAGGACGCCATCCAGCAGCCAGGCATAGGCATCTGGATTGCCCCGGGCATTGTTGCTCAGAGGGATGGTATCGCCAGAGCAGTAGGTGTCTTTGTCGCTGCCAAATCGGGCCAAGGGCTGGGGACGGACCAGGATGCTTTGACTGGCCACATCCTCTGTACAGTCATTGCGAAGGTACAGTCGAATGTCGAAGAGACTGTCTCTTTCAAAAGCTTCCAATAGGAGAGGGGCCGGGTTGGGATCGGTGGAAAACAGCTGTCCATTCAACTCCCAGCGATAACGAAGGTTGCTGCCAGTACTGCCATTGAGAATGCCGACCGACAATGGCGCACATCGCGATGGGTCGAAATCCAAGTCAAAGGCGGCCTGGGCTGGAGACTCGATGGAGATGGTGCGGGTGGTATCGGCCACACAGGCTCCGCGTTCGATCCGCACGCTTACATCATAGGAGCCTACGCTGTTGTAAGAATGACTGGCCTGCACCTGATTGCTGGTATTGCCATCTCCAAAATCCCAAGTGATCAGATCGAAGGAAGACGTTCGGATGGTATCGAAAAAGACGGTCGTATTTTCACAAGTATCTACCAAAAAATCGACAAACAGTTGGGTGACCGTTACCTCAAAAGAATCCAGGTCTGCACAGGATCGGAAGCTTGCATCTTCATAGCGATAGTAGAGCACGTGCCGCCCGACGCCGGCCAGGGCGGGGTCGAAGCGACCACTGCTGTCGATGGCTGTCCCGAACCAAAATCCGCCAGGAGGGCTGGCCTGGAATTGCACGTCTGTATCGTCCAGGCAAACCTCTGTCGGTGGTGGCATATCGATGTCTGGGTTGATGATGTTGATCCGAATGGTATCCGTTTTGATGCAGGGTTCGTTTCCGTAGGTAATGATGTTGATGCCATCCTCGGCAGTTTGAGGGTCCAGGATGCCACTGAAAAGAGCACCATTGATGCGCCACTCTCCAAAATCTGGTTCAGAGAGGAGGGAAAAGGGACCATCCAGTACGCAGATGGTTGTATCGGCTTGGAAGATTTGGGCAGTGTCTTCTTGCAAAACAACAAAGGTATCGCGCAGGAGGAAGCTGCCGCAAAACGATTGGTCTAGGGTGGCGGTGACGATGTACTGCCCAGGTCCCAGGGTGACGGGAAAAGAGCTGGTCAGCATGCCGTTGATCTCATAAGCAATGCCGGGCTCGGGCGGTGGACTGGGGGTGTAGTCCAGAGAGATGCAAGCATCCTCCTGTGGCTGTAGGGCCACCGCTTCGGGGTCAATGACTCGAAAGAACAAGGTGTCTCGATCTGGAATTTCACAGTCATTGTCTACCGTCAGTACGACGCTGAAAATGCCCTCTTGAAAAAAGACGATGGAGGGGGTATCGACCGTTGGGTTGCTTTGGCTGGGTGGATCCACGATCCAATCATAGTTGCGGGTTGAGGTCAGGGCCTCCCATAGGTAAATGCTTTCATTGGTCGAATTGGTGCTGCCGTCCAGTGCAATGTTTCCCCCTTGGTTGAGGCAGACGATGAAGGTATCGGCCTCCATTGCTGCAGAGCCATCTGTCACCAATGCTTCGGCCTTAGCCTCTTCTATGACCTGGACCAATTGAGTGGCTGTGTCGCTTTGCAATTCATTGTCTACCGGGCAAATGTTGCTGGCGATCAGGCGGATTTCGTAGGTGCCAACGGCATCAAAGGAATGACAGGGCTCCTCTTCTGTGTATGTTGTGATCTGTCCGCCTGCTAGGGGGCGGATTTGCCAATTCCAGAGGCTGTCCCAACAAGCATTCTTGTCCATGCAGATTGGGTCGGAGGAAACACAGTTGGGTGATCCGGCCGAGAAAGAGGCCACAGGTTTTGGAAAAATGGAGATGAATTTGACGATACAGTTGGATTGACCATTTTTATACACCACCGACAATTTAATGCCATAGGATGGGGGTTGCTCGGCTTTGCAGGCCGGGGAATCCGAAATGTCGTAGATGTGTATTTTGTTGTCAAAATCGGGAAAGGTATCGATGGTCCCATCTCCCCAGTCCAACACCATAAAGTCGATGCAAACGATGGGATTTTCTTCATCGCAGCGGTTGTCGATCTCCACAACGGCTCCTTCGCAAAACTGCGTCAGTCCTTGGGGAAATTCGTATTGAGCGTTGGGTTGATTACACGTCTGTGTACGGCCTTGGGGCAGAAGAGAAAGCAGCAAAACGAAAAGCAGCGCAATTTTTTTACAGTCCATTGGAACGAGCTTTGGGTGGAGAATTTGTTTGTGCCTTGATGGCCAGAACAAATTCTAGAGCAATTTGGAGAACTCCCTTTGGAGAGTTTCCATGTCAACATGCGGGAAAAGAAAGTGAAAATTGAAAGGCAGAACCTAGAGGAAGACTGCCTATTTTGGTGGGATGAATCGCCTCTTCGAAGCGATTGCAACGCCGATATTTACGCTGCTGTAAAGATACGATTATTTTCTGTATTTCGAGGGCAGAAAAAATGAAGTATTGGCGATTTTGTATTATTTTATGACTTAAAAATCAAATGAGTGTATTCGTATTGCCAACCATCGTACGAAAAGAAAATGGAAAAGTCTCAGCAGTGAAAGAGGACGGCATGCCCCCGTCCCATCCCATCTATTCTTTAAACGACTTGATATTCATTGACAAACTGAAAAACAGTCTTTTGGAGATTGCAGATCAGAGCTTGGATTTGTCATTTTTCACAACACCGAACGACTCCTCCTATGGCAATTTGAAAAACGTGAATACGTCCTTTTCACCCAGTGAAGTGCTCAAATGCATCGGCTTCATCAAGGAGGCTTTCCAAGAGAGGGAGAATGAGTTTGTCAGGCCAATTACTTATGAAGGCATCTTTGATGGAAATGGCAAGCAGATCAAGCAAGCCTTCATTCAGTTTGAGGAGGGGAAGCTTTTGTGGAAAAAGAAAATAGATAGATGGGGGAGCCTCAGTGTTTGGAATGATGTGGCAAGTTTTCAATGGTACGATGACGAAAACAAAAGATGGGGCAAAAAGATTGATTTGACAACAGAAAAACCTGTTCTCTACGAACTGATCAATGAGGGAGGGAAGAGAATCAAGGGAAAGCGACTTGATTATGATCTTAAGAAGTCAAGATTTTACGATGCCTTGGAACCGGAATTGAGCAACATCGAGATGCTGGCAAAGTACGCTGAGAAATATGGGTATGAATTGCAAATTGTACATGGCTGAGGATGATTTGTCAAGATCACCCGGTATCGGAATGAATTTTTGACAGAGTACAGAGCATTTTGAAAAACTCCTGGAAAAGCAATTTTGCGGCATGAGTTGAACCAGTTGAAAAAACCGGTGTAAGCATCGAGAAAGATGCAAGCATGAAAATCAGTTTGTTCCCACTTGGGAGGGCCTTGGGCCAGTATGTCAGCACATTCTTTTGCCCTTTGTTTTTGCTGTTCAGTGGGAAGTCCCTCGCGCAGGAGGTTGCTCTTCCTTCTGTGATCTTTGCAGTAGAAAACCTTCAGGAAGATTTTGCCCATCTCAGAAAACACATCGAAACCAAAAACCCGATTGCCTATTTGTACCGCTCCAAGGAGGAAGTGATTTCTTTTTTGGACAGCATCGAGCGGCTGATTGATCGGCCAATGACCGAACTGGAATTTTACCGCCTCATCAGTCCCATCGCCTCTCTGATCAAGGATGGGCACAATTTGATTCTGCCCAGTGAAAGAGTGAATGCCTACCTCGATCAGTCTCCTCATCACCTGCCTGTGGAGATTGCGCTGCTGGACGGCCAACTCTTCATCAAGGAGCACTACAGTCCTTCCAAAGACTTGCAAGCCGGGCAGGAGCTGGACGCGATCAATGGTGTACAAGCAAAGGTGATCTTGGACCGTTTGTATGAGGTCTTGCCAAGAGAAGGCCACCAGGTGAGTTTGCCGACCAATTATCTCAACAAGTGGTTTCGGTATTTTTATCACATGCATTTTGGGTTTGAGAAAGTGTATCACCTCCTGCACACCAATCTGAAAGGCCAGCAAAAGGAAACGGTGGTAGCGGGCATGTCATTGGACGACATCATCGAGAAGCGAAAAGAATACCATCCCACCAGTTCGAAGCCCAAGGGGATTTCTGTAGACATCATCGACAAAGATGCAAAGGTGGCACGCTTGAATCTGCCCACCTTTGCCAAATCATTTTTGAAAAGCCGTTATGGTCAGAAGAAGTTTCGGAAGGAAATTGATCGCTGTTTTGCCATCCTGTTTCAAGAAGAAATTGCCCATCTGGTCATTGACCTGAGAGACAATTCGGGCGGCAATCCGGCCTACTCAGTCTATGTACTCAAATATTTGTT
Source organism: Bacteroidota bacterium (assembly GCA_039821145.1). Taxonomy (GTDB): domain Bacteria; phylum Bacteroidota; class Bacteroidia; order Chitinophagales; family Saprospiraceae; genus JBCCSZ01. The sequence continues at coordinate 25,394 of JBCBOS010000017.1, forward strand.
TGATCAGCCTTTTACCCAAGCCATGATGGGGCGGGTGGTGACGAAGCCCGAAAAGGAGGGGGTCATGGAAAGGACTTCCAAAAGGTGGTTTCCTTGGTATGGGATTGGTCGCTTTCGCCCCAAGAAAAAACAGTACTTGGGAGAGCTGTATGTCTTGATCAATGGAGGGACTTTTTCGGCTGCTGTCGAATTTGCGTCTACCCTGCAACGGTACGAACGGGCGGTGTTCATTGGGGAAGAGACAGGTGGCAATCCAGTGGTCATGACGGGCAATTATTGGAAGGAAGGGAGGAAGTTACCACATACCAAGATCGCTCATTACTCAGGCTACATCTGCACGCTTTACGATGACTTGGGCCAAAACAAAGGCCGGGGCATCATTCCAGACCATCCCGTTCAAAAGGGCAGGGACGATCTGCTGTCGGGCAAGGACTTGGAGATGGAAAAGGCCCTGTCGATCATTGCGAAACGAGTCGGAAGGTCCAGCCTCACTCATTGAAAGTCCCCTTGTGCTCACCCAGACCTCTCCGGATTGGGGATGTAGAAAAAGATGCCTATCTTCCGCTGTCAGGCCCCATTGTGTGGATTGCTTGAGAGCGTCGTTTCACAATACCTGCTTGCAAGCCTTTCACCTTCACTAGATTGTATGCTGAGCAGGGGGTAAGTTTGTTCCAAATTAACAAATACAAGAGGATGAGATCGATTTTGTTCCTACTGAGCTTGGTGCTGTTGGGTGGGTGCCAAACAGAAAAAGGAACTTCCGTTCTGCAGGTAGACCACGTCAACATTTGGATAGACGAGCCAGCAGCGGGCAAAAAGAAATTGGAGGCGCTTGGCTTTACGGCCATACCAGATTCTCTGTGCCAAGTCCATCAGGGGCAGGGGACGACGGGGCGGTATTTCTATTTTCTGAATGCCTATTTGGAGTTGATCTTCATCAATGACAGAGAGGAATTTGAGCGGAATGCCCAGAAGAACAATGCCTTGGATTTCTTGGAGCGGTCCAACAGTCCAGACAATGGATTTTGTCCCTTTGGTGTGGCCTTGAAAGTGGATGGGTACGATCGGGAGAAAATCCCATTTGATGTGGTGGCCTATTCCCAGGATTGGATGGGCCATGGCAACAACATTTATACTGCCAAAAATTCCAAGACAAAAAAAGAAGAGCCATCCATCTTTGTGGTTTATCCAGAAATAGAGTTCGATGTCTTCGACAGCAAAGATGACTTGCTGAACATTCCCAATCAGTATGCCATGTGGCGGCAGTTTTACCAACACGACAATGGGGTAGAAAAAATCACGAAGATCAAAATACACTCCCACCAATTGGAGGAGACCAGTCAAACCGTACAAGCATTGCGGCAAATCGGCACAGTCGAATTGCTGGAAGGGGAGCCGTACCTGATGGACCTCTACTTTGATGACCACAGGCAGAACCAATCCCACGATTTGAGACCTGTACTGCCATTGAGAATATTTTATTGATGAGACAAAGCATGGATTTTCCAGCCAGAACATACAAGATCAAAACGGGTGCATCCGTTGTCATTAGGGTTCCGAAAATCGAGGAAGCCCAATCGTTGATTGATTTGAAATTGGGATACATCAAAAATGCGACGACGATTCCCATGACTGTCGATGAATATCCCCATGAGTTGGAGAAAGAAGAAAGATTGATCGACCGATATGCAAAGAGTGCCAACAGCATCTTGTTGGTGGCAGAGCAGGAGGGGAGATTGATTGGCAACATCGATCTGACGGGCAGTGAGCGAGGAAAGATGCGACACACGGGAATGATCGGGATGGGCATTCAAGAGCGTTGGCGGAACCAGGGCCTGGGCAGTTGTCTGATCCAATCTGTCCTCGACTGGGCCAAAGATTCTTCAGAGCTTGAAATTGTATGGCTGGATGTGTACGATTCCAACACCTTGGGATGCCACTTGTATCAAAAAATGGGCTTTCAAGTGAGTGGTGTCATTCCAGGTTTTTTCAAAGAAGAAAGTGGATACAAGGACAAAATTCAAATGTACAAACGAATCAGATAGAACATGATGAAAATACTTTTCCCCCTCCTTTTCTTTCCCCTGCTGGCATTTTCACAAACAGCGGATGGCGTCATGACCGATGCTGAGCTGGAAAGAGAAATTTCGAAAATGGACAGCCTGTTGTTTGAGGAGGCTTTCAACAACTGCAACTTTGAACTTTTCAAATCCATACTGGTAGACGGAATTGAATTTTACGACGATCGCACGGGCTTGAATACAGACCTTGCCAAGGAGTACGCTTCCTTTCAAGACAAATGTTCTCGGCCTCTTCCCGTTACCCGCAAATTGATCCAGCATTCGGTACACCGACTTGGTGAATTTGGTGCTTTGCAAAAGGGCACTCACATCTTTTTGAATGACGGCCAGGTGGTACAGTCTGCACAATTTGTGACCATTTGGAAAAAAACAGAAACCTCATGGATTGTGAGCAGAGCCATGAGCTACGAGCACAAAGATTTGTGAACTGGTGCATCCGGTGGAGATACCATTGTGGTAGATGAAAAAGTCGTGTATGCTCCATCGGATTTTGATCGCTTGGGGACCAAGGGCAAGCCATTTCAATTTGGGACAGAAATCATTGTCTTCAGTCCGACTCACCAATTGGTGCAACATTGCCATTATGTGGGAGAAGAGCGCAGGTGTCCACATGAGGAAGAATACAGGATTGGTCCAGAATCGACCTTGGCCATTCGCAAAGGCAATCAGGTAGAGGAGTGGCATTATCAAAGACAGGCAGATTCTTCGTATCGCGTCTGCAGGGAATTTGATGGCACCTTGGAATGTGGGCAGACAGAGCGACTCATCCCGTTGGAAGCCGAGAAGTGGACCACCACAAGTTCATCAGGAAAAGATACTTTGTGGACAACTGAGTTTGTCGGCGGTCACCACAAGCTTGTCTTTTACAAAACACCAATCGACGAAAAAATACATGAATACAATGAGATTGATGATCCACCGCGAATGAGAAATGGGGAGGCTTTGGAGCCAATTGTCATGGAAGATGTCCTCGCTTGCCTTTCCAGTCCCTTGATGGACATCGGTACGGTGGCGGTGGTGGTGACGGCCGAAGGGGAGATTGTCAATGTGGAGCAAGCTTTGGGGTCGATTCCAGAGAACTGTCCTTACACCCTGCAGACCATCATTCGGGCTTTGCAAAAGTGGGGGAGGGTTGTGCCTGCGCGCAAAAACGACCGGGCTGTTGCGGTGCGATGGTTTGTGACGATTGACAATTTGTCCAGAAAGCAATTGCATCCTTTGTTGATCGACAATGAGGAGAATCGGAAGGCGTATCTCAGGCGGAAGAGGAAGGAGGGTAGGGGGAGGCGTTTTAGGTGATGGGGGCCCGTGTGGCAGAAAGATTTGTACGAAAGAAGATGTCTTTTATCGATGGAGGTTGACCATGTGGAGAAATGTATTGATCTTGATAAGGGAACGGTCATTCTTATTTTTTCATCCAAATAACGTCAAATATGAGCTTCGCAGGACATGTATTGGATATGATCAATCGGCAAAAGAGAAATCGAAGCTTGCAGAAACAAAACAAGCAAAAGTTTGCCAAGAAGAAAGAATTTTTTGTGACAAAATTGCCTGGGAAAGAATTCAATAAAGAAAAGTATTCACAGCTGTCACAGACAGAAATCGAAGCCAACCGAAAGAGGATACGCCTGGAATTGAAAAAAGAAAGACAGGTAGCTTCTATCAAAACCATCCTCACCATAGTCATCTTTGCCATGATGATTTTTTTGTTTTGGAAACAATGACAAGTGCCTTCCCAGTCCAATCCACCCCCCCCCCATTCCACAGACATACTTGAAGAAGTAAAGGAAGAGGTGTATCTTGACGGGCAATCCCAGATGCAACCAAAGCGTATGACCATCAGCCTCGCAAGCTCAGCCCCCATCGACCTGTATCCATATCTCGAGATTGGAGCGGCACAATCAAAAATGGGTGATCCCATCATTTTGCACAAGCAACTGCCGATCCATTTTGGCCATTTCCGCAATGCAAAGTGTGAATTGGATTTCCTCATTGTCTGCTCCGATTTGCAGGGACTTGTCCAACACAATGGGGAGGACAAGTTGCTGGGAACTGAACTACCAGAATATCTACAGCTGCTGATTGAATTGGAGTTGGCAGATCACAAAAAACCGAAGATTGGTGTTTTGCTATGTGGTGATTTGTATTCCAATCTGAAAAAAAGAGGAGCCAGTGGAGATGTTCGCGCTGTTTGGATGTCATTCAAGGAGCAGTTTGACTGGGTGGTCGGAGTGGCTGGCAATCACGACCGCTTCGGGACTGCCAGGGAGAAGGAAGAATTTGAGGGGGTGGAAAACATTCACCTGCTTCACAAAAAGATGTTGGAGATCGATGGACTGCAAATTGCCGGAATCAGTGGCATCATTGGAAGAGCGGACAAAATCAATCGGGTTGCTGAGATGGAGTACTTGGAAATGCTCCGGTTCCTTCTGCGCAAAGAACCAGATTTTCTATTGTTGCACGAAACGCCCAATCATCCTGAAAAAGGATGTGCTGGCAATGAAAAAATCAGAGAGGTCATAGAGGAAGGACCGGCATCGAAAATATTTTGTGGCCACTGCCATTGGGACACGCCCTTGGTCAGATTGAAAAATGACTCTCAAGTCCTAAACGTCGATGCAAGAGTCGTCATCTTAAAACGCCAGACATGAAGCAGCACACCAACAATTGGGTCCCTTTCTTTCTGGCATTGGTCTTTGCCCTCATCGCTCATCAAGTGACTGGTCAGGCCGATCCCGAATGGTTGAAAAGCTGGGAAGAGGCAGAGCAGGCAAAGCCAAGTACAGTCCGGTCCGTCAGTAGAATTGCCTCTGAGGAAGAGCCTGGTGTGCCATTTGTCATTCGCGCGCAGTTGTACCACCCGGATGGGAAACCCGCCAAAGATGTCTTGGTGCATGCCTACCACCGGGATGTCGAGGGGTACGACTTTGGAAAAAATGATTCCTCCTTCACCATTTGGAGACTGCAGGGGTGGGCAAAAACGGATGAAAATGGACGATTTGAGTTTCACAGCATTCGCCCTGCAGCAGATCATCTGGGCAGAGAAGGAGCCCACATCCATCTCACGATTGTCTCCCGAGACTATGGTCGACAGTGGCTGCCAACCGTTTATTTGGCAGATGATCCGGCAGTGACGGCCTCTCAACGACAGAGATCCAAGGAAGCGGAGCCCTTTGGCTGGGTGTGCGAGCCCAAAGAATCTGGTGGCATTCAATACCTGGATGCCAAGATGCGTTTGAAGCAGAAAGGAGATTTTTAGGCCTGCCGGAAAAAATTGAGAACAGAGGCATCGCCATCAGCAAAAGATGTGTATCTTGAGGAAAGAAGAGAACGCAAACGGCAAGCATTGCCAAGGCCATACAACAAAATAGAAGCATGAAACGAGTCCCGCTTGTCTCTTTTTGCCATATCCAATCCATGCCCAAGCACCCGTTTGGGACGCATCCATCCAGAGTCAACCTAGTCTGCATTACCCAAGCCACAATGTGAATGACATGAAGAATCATGCAATCTTACTGTTGATCTGTTTGCTCTTTGCCAATGGCCTACTGGGGCAGGGCTCCTATTTCCTGGCAAATGAGGTTCTTTTGTATGATTTCGCGTACTTGTCCCCCGCTGGAGATACGGTTGCCAAAGGAGAGATCGTCATTACACCTACCAATGAAAAATGGGAGCACGATGCGAGTCAAAAGCGGGTGATGTATGAATACATCTTTGCCCACAGAGATGCCAAGTATTTTACCAAGGGACTCCACGGGCGGCCCATTGAGAACGAACAAATGGAAACGACTGGCTACAACGAAGGCGACAGATTTTTTTGGACGCATCCATTCAGAGCCAACATATTTTACATCACCCAGGTAGCGCCCTTTCCCGAGTACGTCAAAGGGAATGGAAAAGTGAAGGTCAAAAATACCCTGGTGATCGACAAAGGCTGGGGCAAGTTTGCAGGAACATCGAAGTCCAACTACAAAATGTCCGCCCATTCAAAGGAGCTTCCAGGATTTGAGGGCCACAAGCTGAAAAAAGTGGACATGCGATCCAAACACCCACTCGGAAAAAGTTGTCTTTCCATGATCGTGGCAGATGAAATTGGAATCTTGAAAATGGATTACAAGTTTTTCAACAAGGATCGCTTGTTCGTCAGCTTGGTGAAAAAAGGCGACCGCCGCTTTCGCTGAGAGAAATCCTCCCTGGGAAAGTGTGATGTAAAATAACATCTACAGAAACAACAATCAGTGAACACCAAAATATAAAGACCAATGAAAAGAGTGAACAACACAAGATGGAGCCCTTTCCTCCTCCTCTTGCTTTTGTCATTGATGGCCTCTGCCTGCTTTGACGACGATGACTTCACAAGTCCTTCTGACCCAAAGCAAAGCGATTGCCAACAAGATTCATCAGACTATGATCCCGTCCCATTTCGTGCGGCCAATCACAGGATCGATGAAAAGTATGTCTTCCGGGATACAAGCTGCATCTCTCCAACATCTGCTTGTGACCTGATCGAAGTACCGGATACATTTTATCTGATAGACCGAGCGAGGAATTTTCTTCCGCAAAGCAAATTGTCTATCGGAGAAAAAATCTCTTATGTCAATAACAAAGGAGCGTTTTTGCATTTTGAGATTGTTGAAAAAGACCACGCCATTTCAAAGTCCTACTTCACCAATCCCTGTGTGACTGGGCAAGGCGATGGATATTGCTTCTTTGGAGAACGCTACCAGTTGCGGATGAACAGCCACGACTGCAAATACCAATTGAAGATCAGAAACAATGTATTTGTCCGCCTGGATTCTCTGGGCAATTTTCGACAGCTGGACGGCATGGCCATCTTTGACGAAACTTACCGCAACGGGAATACGGGGATCTTTTACCTCCCCTTGTATGACAATGCCCGCATAGAGGCCGAATACTACCCGAGCTACAGCCTCAATGGAGATGAATTTGCAGAGGTATACAAAATGGAGCAGTACGACAAAATGAAGGTGTTCTACAACCAGGAGTACGGACTGGTCGGATTCATTGATGAAGAGAATGTGGAGTGGAAAATTTATAAATGAATGCATTGCATTCAGCTTTTAGCACCATTGCAAAAATGGGATAAGAATGAAACAAAATTTACTTGTACTCGCCGCGTTTCTGTTTTTGTTTTTTGATGCTTATGCACAAGCTGGTCCTGGCCCCGGTGGAGTGGGCAATACCAGCGGGCAGTCCAGTTTGCAATTGTGGTTGCGGTCTTCTGACCTGATTGACTCCTATGAAAATGGAGATCGGGTCACCCAGTGGAAAGACCGGTCTGGAGCTTCCAATGACTTATTTGGCTCCAGCAGGACAGCACCATTTCTCAATGCTGTTACCTATGACAGTTGTGTCTTTGTCGAATTCAAAGGAAGGGAGCATCTTCAGACGGCTGGGGTGAGCAGTAGTTTTCAACCAACAGAGGCCACAATTTTTTTGGTCAAACAAGGAGTCTTCAGAGGGACTTCGATTGCCATTGCCATTGATGGGTGGCTCAATGAAATGTTGTTGTTCAATTACAATCAATACCACCACTCTGCATCTGGAAGTTTTACCCTTTTGCCTCATCCTTGCGTCCGGCAAATCCCAGAAAAAGAACTGTCAATTGTTTGTGGAGTCTTTGGCAAACAGATCGAAGATTTGAAGTATTTGGTCAATGGCATGGAAGCTCCCAGATCGAGTATGGAAACTTATGGAAGACCTTGGGATTTTAGAGCAGAAGGCCGCTTGGTAACACTTGGACAAAGAGATCAATTCGTTTCTTCAGAATTCTTTGTTGGTGGACTTTTGGAAGTCATCGTTTACAATAGAAAACTGACGGATCAAGAAATTGCCAAGGTGGAAGAGTACTTGCAATGCAGTTATGGAATCACACCCCAAAGCTGCGAACGTCTTTCCAGCATCGACTGTCCCTCCAAAAAGGGAGCGGAGCCAGAGGATTTTCCCTGTGTCACAGAGCTTTCGTATTTTCCCAATCCTTTTTCCGAAAACTTGAAGATCGTAGGCGATGATTCTCCTGTAGAAATGGACATCTCGATATGGGATGCTTCGGGCAGATTGGTCTATCGAAAAGTTGTCCAGGATACCGAAATTGATCTCAGCATATTGTCGAATGGCATTTATTTCATTCAATCAGAGCGAGGGTGTGATGATCCCGTTCAGAAAGTTGTAAAGATGAGTCCAGACTAAGTTTGCATTTTATTGTTTCAATCAAAAATGGAGTCCAATGAAAAAAATGTTTGTACTGATCAGTCTCATCTTGGCCTTTGCATCAGCCCAGGGCCAGCGGGCCAACTTCAAAGACCAGCCAATGGTGGAGACCCAAGCGAAAGTGGATTCCCTCGTCATTCCAGACAGAATCTACTTGTCGATCATCATTTCTGAAAGTGATGCCAAGGGAAAACAAACCGTTGAGGAATTGGAAGCCATCATGGCTGCTCGACTGAGGGACATGGGCATCGACTTAGACAAGCAGCTCAGTCTGTTGGACTTGAAGAGCAACTTCAGAAAATATTTTTTGAAAAAGCAAAGCGTTCAGAATACCAAGGCCATCCTGAAGGCCAAGAAACAGGCCGAAGCATTGACGGCTCCCCTCGGTCAATCTGTTGGCAAGGCCCTTTTCATCTCTGATGCCAAAACGGGTGTCGAACGCATACTCCAAGGCAAGGTGGCTGGCATTCGGATTCGCGGTGCTGCCCTGCAAGAGCAAAAGTATGCCCCCATCCCAGTCGAGATGGAAAAGATCAAGGTGACCAGCGATGTGCGGGTCAGCTTTTTGTTGAAGTGATTTGAAACAATTGATGGATGAGACGAGTTTTGATTTTTCTTTTCTGGACCTTCTTTTTGGCATCTGTAAATGCCCAGATCGCATTTGATGAACAGTTGGTGGTCGACGATCCAAGATTGCCTTCTGAATTGCGAGAAAACATTCTGAAGTTAGAGGTATACAATCTGCAGAAGCCAAAAATATTCAAAGGCGTAAAAAACAGAATCGGACTGTCGTGCGGTGGCATCAAAAAGAACAAACTCAGCCTCGGACCACAGGAGGGCTTGGACGAAAAAGACGATTACGTCAAATGGAAATCCAGCAAACAGGGACGGTGGATGTTTGAGATGAGTGTCGACAATGATTGGAAGACGGAGGAGAGATGGGTAGACAATGACACCTTGCGATGGATGCGCGTGTACAGTTTTCGGCCTCAGCACTTGGACTCCGTCACCTTGCAATGTTATTATGAAATTGATGACAAGACCTCCATCGAAGTTGGGCAAGTCAAGGTGGCAGTACACGACATTCCCCATCCGGTGTTGGCAATATCGGATCGGAGCTTGTTCCCAGCTGAAATAGAAAAGAACCACCTACTGACGATTGATCTCTTGGAATCCAACATGCCTGAAAAATGTCCAGAACAGCATAGATTTACGAAGATTGTAGATTTTGAACTGTTGGTCCGAAGAAAAAAGAAAGAGAAAGTTTTCCGATATTATGGCAATCGACTTTCTCCGGAAATGAGAGCGGCCATCCGCACGAGTAAGAAAGGAACGGAGATCATTTTTCAAAACATCAAAGCAGAAAGATTTCAGTTTCCCGATCTTGTCTTCAAAATAAAATGACCAAAAAACATTGGATGTGAAAATGCAGATTCTTCTCTTTGCGACCTTTTTCCTTTTTGCCCTTCAGCTTTTCGCTCAGGATGTGAGCCTGGATTTTGCCATCACACAAGACCAGTGGACAGAAGCTTCTGCTCTGCAAAACGGACGACTCTTCCTGGCATTTAGCAAGGCAAAACCCGCAACTGTTTTCGATGCCATCCAATATCCGGATTTGCGCATGGACCCAGTCTTCGGGGCAGATGTTTCCGATTGGAAAATTGGGGAGGTATTGCGCGTAAAGGGGGAGGAATTTTATGGCTTTCCCCTCAAAAAGATTGCCGACTTATCAAAGGGGAAATGGCATGTTCACGCTGTTTTCAAGCCAATGGATTTTCGGACACCTGCTGAGGCCCATGAAAAGATTTACAGCGAGCCAGTGGCCATCACAGTGGGGGAGACTTCGGAGCGGCAGACCATTCAATTGTCTTTGAACAAGAAGGGGGACAGGCCAAAGCCTCCGGAAAATGAAACGCATTTTTTGTATGAGACCGTGGAGAGTCCATTGCTCAGTGATTTTTGGAAACAGCCCATGTCGATTTCCTATCAGCTGGTCTTGCCAAAGTCCTATCACAGCCGTCCGGAACAACGCTATCCGCTCTTGGTCATGGTGGGGGGATTCGGAGCGCGTTACTACCACAAAGTCATTTCTGAGAAAAAATTGTTCGATCCGAGCAAGCCGGAGATGATCATCGTTCTGTTGGATTCGAAGGCTCCTTTTGGAGATTCTTACCAAACCAATTCTGCCAACAATGGACCTTATGGCGATGCTGTGGTAACGGAAGTCATTCCGCAAATCGAAGCCAATCATCGCTGCATCGGCACCTCCGCCTCCCGCTTTTTGACGGGCACTTCTACGGGAGGATGGGCGTCCCTGGCCTTGCAAATCTTTTATCCTGATTTTTTCAATGGTGTCTGGTCAACCTGCGCCGATCCTGTTGATTTTCGACAAATGGAGTTGATCAATCTCTATGAAGACGAAAGTGCATTTGTCAACCGGCATGCCGTAGAAAGACCGGGGATGAGAGACATCAATGGAGAACCCCGCTATACATTGCGAACAGAGTTGTGGGCGGAAAACGTCTTGGGGCTGGACAATTCCTATCATTTGAGTGGTGGGCAGTGGGGGAGTTGGAATGCGGTGTTTGGTCCCAGGGACGATGCGACGGGCCTGCCCATGCCAATATTCGACCCCGAAACGGGTAAGATCAACAAAGAAGTGGCAAAAGCTTGGCAGCAGTACGATTTGCGAATGCATCTGGAGCAGAATTGGGATTCCATCGGGACCAAGTTGCAGGGCAAATTGCACATTTGGATGGGGACAATGGACAGCTATTATTTGAACAATGCGATGGTTTTGTTGGATCGCTTCCTCAAGTCGACCACCAATCCTGTCTCCGATGCAGACCTCCATTTCATCTGTGGGGAGGGCCATTCTTGCGACAGTGAAATCCCCCTGGCATTGATGATGAAACAAATGCTGGATAGATATGAAAAAACAAAATGACCTGTTGGTCAGTTCTTCGATGCTTCAGCTGCGATTCGTTGTGCTGTTTTTGATTGCGGTGCTCATCAACGGTTGTGCTGTCGAGCAGGAGAGGGAGGTCCCATTCATCAGGGAAGCCTTCCCATACGAATGCGGTCCCAGATGCCTCCAAATGATTTACCAGTACCATGGTGTAGATACAAATTTTGACCAAATTGCTCGGCAAACAAGGATGTCACCCGAAGAAGGCACCAGCTTTTTGAGTTTGGTAAAATCGGCAGAAGCCAATGATTTCAAGACCTTGGCCGTAAGGCTGACCTACGACAATCAAGAAGAGGACAAGGCCTCCTTGCTGGACGTCCCGCTTCCCTGCGTAGCTTTCTGGGAAGGCAATTATTTCATTGTGGTAGAACAAGCCCAGGCAGACAGCATCGACATCATCCATCCCGACCAAGGCAAGCAACGATTGTCAAAAGAGGCATTCGAAGAGGGTTGGGCATCAGCTGACAAAAGCGAAGGTTTGCTCTTGTTGTTGGAAAAAAACCAAAGATGAAAGTTGTCAGAAAACGATAACTTGCGCTTCATTTGATTGCTTTACCTCGTTCACATACAAACACATGTTGACAAAAAACAACGGTTTTCTCCTGCTCTTCCTTCTGGCATCCGTCTGCCTATGCGCACAGACGGAGACCATTGAGTTTGAATTGAATGGCAGGAATCCCATCAATGTCTCCGACAATCCCTTCGGTAAATTTGTTGGAGAATGGACCTTGAAGGACGACAACTGGACTCACAACTGGGGCAGTGGAACAGAGACCATCAAAATCCCAGGCCATCACACCGTATCCAAACAGCTGAACACAGACAACAGCCTCTTGTCCATCATAGATGGTCCGGAGCCAAATGGGCACATCTTCTGGTCCTACAATCCCAATACAGGAGAAGTCCGACATCTGTCGAGCTTCGGTGCTTTCAGAGCTGGCCATGGGACGGGCACGGTCAACGAAAAAGGAGATGTACAACTCAGGCTCGTATTCGAAGGCGAGCCAACAGGCACCTATCGGATGTATCACTACAAATGGATCAGCCAAGACGAATACCATATGAAATCTGTCCAATTCTCTGCCGACGGTGAAGAAACGGGCTTGTTTTACGAAGGAAATTTTGTCCGGGTAAAAGGCTAGTGCCTGTTGTGCTTTATCAAGCATGCAAAGGTTTTTTTGTCAAAAAAGTAAAGATCATCCTGTCAACGAATGCAATACACCCTACTAGAATTCACAGAGGTTCGACTGGAGCAAAGAGACGGCCACAAGCTTCGCGGCTACTTTGCCCAATTATTTGGAAAAGAGTCCGATCTTTTTCACAACCATGCTTCGGATGGGCGCTCCATCTACCGCTATCCACTGATCCAGTACAAGGTCGTCAGGGGCGTCCCGATGGTGGTGGGCTTGGGAGAAGGAGCCAGCCAGATCGTTGAGCGGTTTTGGCAGATCAAAGAAATTGACATCAACGGCCACCGCTTTGCCCTCCATCAAAAACACCTGCAGACCGAAGAGTTGGATGTGGGCTTGGGCAATGACTTGCAGTCCTATGAATTTGTCAGTCCATGGATGCCGTTGAATCAGGAGAATGTTCGCAAATACCACTCTTATGGAGAGAAAGAACGAGTCGAACAACTCAAGAGCATCCTCATCCGCAACATCCTCAACGTATTTTCTGCCGTCGGTCATCGGGCCGAGCAGCAGATCATGGTCCACCTAGATTTGGGACCAGCGAAGGTATCGAAATTCAAAAACCAACACATGCTCAATTTCCAAGGGAGCTTTGTGAGCAATGCCATCCTTCCTTCGTACATCGGCTTGGGCAAGTCGGTGTCCAGGGGATTTGGGAGCATTTGCAAAAGCAATGGATAGCCATGCGGGACAATGAAGCAGTGGACAAACTGATCAAAAAAATTGCTCCAATCATCACTGGGGTTTTGATTGCTTTGTTGATCAACAATTGGAACGAAAGCAGAAAATGAAAAAAATCATACAACACATCAGGAATGTGGTATCCATTTCAGACGATCATCTGTCTGTGATATTGGACAAGCTCGTCGAAAAGCAGTTTGCAAAAAAAGAGCAGATACTGTACGCCGGAGACTTGGCCCACGAAGTATACTTTAGCTTGCAAGGCTGCCAACGGATGTACATTCTAGACAACAATGGCATGGAACACAACATTGTTTTTTCCATAGAAAATTGGTGGTTTGGAGACCTGCAAAGTTTCCTCAACAAAACGCCTGCTTGCTTTGGCATTCAAGCGCTGGAAGACTCCCGCGTCCTATCCATCAACAAGGAGAACTGGGATGATTTGGTGGCCAATGTTCCCCAGTTTGTTGCCTACACAAGAATTTTGTTTCGCAACACCATGTTTTCTCACGAGAACAGAATCTTTCAAAACTTGTCTCTGACAGCAGAGGAGCGGTATGAGTATTTTCAAAAGAAATACCCCGACCAATTTCGTCGCGTTTCGCAAAAGCATCTGGCCAGCTACCTTGGGATCACACCAGAGTTTTTGAGTATGATCCGCAGCAAAAAGAGGAAAGCGTGATTTCTTAAACTACCTTATCTTTTATCCTGATCTTTTCATTGAATTTTGTGCGGTCATGTATCTGCAGTACCTGATGAGTTTTATTTCATCGTTAAGACCACACAAGCATCATGAAAATTCAAAAAGTACTTTGTTTCATTCTTTTCTTGTCAATTGGACTCCCTTCCATTGCCTTTGCCCAAGTAACTCCCAGCCCTGCTACAGCCGCTGAGATGGAAACCAAATCCCTGGAGGAGCTCTATGAAGAGGCCATCAAAGAAGGGGGAGAATTCGTCCTCCGGGCAGGGGGAGACAAACCCGACCAGATTGATTATTATCTGGACATGTTCAAAAAGCGTTTTCCAAAACTCAATGTCACCCATACGGTAGATGTCAGCATCAATCACGCCCCTCGCTACGACAATGCTCGCTCGGCTGGTGGACAGGAAAACATTCCGGATGTCATCCAGTTTCAGACCCTTCATCGATTCACCTACTACACGGAGCAGGGGTTGTTGGACTCCTACAAGCCCAAGAATTGGGACAAAGTGTTTCCGGACTACAAAGATCCCCACGGCCATTGGACGGGCCTCTACGGCGTAACATTTAGCAATTTGGTCAACACCGATTTGCTGCCCAAAGACAAAGTGCCGCGCGATGCCATGGACTATCTTGATCCAGCTTTGAAGGGGAAAGTGATTTTGACCTATCCACACAGTGACGATGCCGTTTTGTATCAATTCTGGAATCTGAAAGAAATGTATGGCTGGGAGTATTTGGAGAAATTGGTGGCGACCAAGCCAGTTTGGGTTCGCGGCACTGCCATGCCATATGTGGCCATTGAAAAAGGGTGGTATGCGGCAAGCTTCACAACTTTTTGGCCATTGGAAAGCATGCCTGGCAGCAGCCTTCGGTTTCTATTGCCCGAAAAAGACTTCTTCTTGACTTGGTTTCAAGCAGCTGGCATCCCGACCCAGGCAAAGCACAAGGCAGCCGCAAAGCTCTACCTGAATTGGATGCTTTCGGAAGAATTTCAAAGCAAATGGCTGCAGTTTCCCGTGCGCAGGGACATCGAAGCCCCTGCCGGCTACCAATCGGTCCACCACCACAATACCTCTCCGGCAGACTTTCACCGCTGGTTGTTGAAGCGAGACATCGTGGAGCGTTTTCGCATGCAAATGCTTCACCTCATCGGTCCCATCGAAGGGCCGGAACCAGTGGAGATGGACTACAGCATCAAGCCTGAATGACCCACCGATGCCGTACCGACTCAGACCAAGGCTTTGGCGTAGAAAAACGTGGAAAAAGCCCGACAAGCCAATGAGGAAGATGTTGGTGGTGCTGTCAATATTCGCCATCGCTTCTTGCTCAACATTTCCGAACAACAGCAAAGAAAAGAATCAGATGACCACTCAACCATCACTCGACAACGTCCCTGTGAGAGACGGCGAACGTCCTCAAACCACCCCCACCAATCCGCACATGCAACTGAACCAACAGCCCGAAGACCTTTCCCACATCAAGAACCTGATGGATTGGGCCTTTCAGTTGGGGTATGTGAAAAGAGAGCCAAGTCGAATTTCTGTCCCCGGATCGATTGCCATGTGCCTGGAAGATGAGCACACTTGCAAGGGCTGCAATGCCTTCATGGTCGGGACCGAATTTGCCCACTTCCATCCGCATCCGGACCACAGCATGCACCTTGGTCTTCCGCAGGACAAGGCGGAAATTTTCATCGAAAAAGGCTGGGGTGAATGGCATCCAATGATCAAACGAGGCATTCTCCCGCCCAATATCATCATGATGTATGCACCGAGGACCCAGGAAGAATTGGAGGTGGCAAAGTTCATCTTGGGAGCGTCCTATGCCTATGCCAAGAGGACGGAAGGGTAAGGGGTTGCCAAAAATCCTGTCATACATTCAAACAATAGATGGTAAAATTGTACTTTGGATCAACCCAAAGCAAAACAATGAAATCACCATCCAATCCGCATCTTGCTCGATTTTGTGTCGCCTTTCTCCTGGCAACTGTCATCTTCGCCGCTTGCAACAATTCTAGGACGCAGGTCAGGCTATCGGATTCGGTGCCGGAAATTGATCGGACAAGAGAAGCCAAAATATTGACGGCCTTTTTTGGTCTGGACAATGGCTTGACACAGCAGGCCAGGCTGTTGTACAGAAATGCAGCGGGCCAGGATGGAATGCCCCTCGTATTTTCTCACGAACTCGACCCCTCCACTCTGGAAGGGGCAGACTTCGAAGTGACGACCAAAGATGGCAGCCAGTTCGTCGTAGAAGCTGCCGTTTTGCCACCGGCCAATGAGGAATTTGAGTTGAGAACGGCACTGCTCATCGGAGAATATGGCAATCACCCGAACAACCCACCCCTGTCCGTCAAGATCGTTGGTGACTTGCTCAGCAGAACGGGCCACAACTACAAGGGAGAAACCATCAAAGTCATTCCGCTGGAAGAAGGACCGATTTTGAGTTATGCGGAGTATTTCACCTTTGCCGAAGATTATCCATATGTGGAAGAGGGGAGGGGCTGCGATTGCCCCAGGGGGGAGACCAAGGTCATTGTGAAGGCAGTTTGGTCTGGCGGGGTGCGTGCGGTCAATGGAGAGGAGCTGGGCAAGAATGAACGCAACGACTTCGTGGTGACCATGCTGCAGGGAGCAGATACCATCCAGACAAGCCCATTTCAATTGGCGGACCTGTCGGACAACGACAACAACATCGACTTGTGTCTGAAGGAGGATGGCATCCCAATCCATCTGACTGTCAATGAAAACATTGCGATCGACCCGAGGGACGACAAAAACCCTAGAACGGAGATCGAGGTGGTGAGTCGGTGGTAATTCATAGCACAAAACAGCTCCTTTTCTTTCCAAAAGATGTGTATCTTGTCTTCGTCAGAAGCTCTGATCTTTTCCTTTCCGGGTCCCAACTTATTTGAAAGAGTGGGAAAAACGCTTGCAAGTTATTGATAGACAGACTGTTGTGTTTCCGGAAAAGTCCTGAAAAGAGGGGCAAAATGTTCTTTGTTTACGGGAAAATTCTTCATTTTATGGATGGAGCATTGGTGATACAATGTTGATTGTCAAGGTTTTGTGGAGATGGACGGCTTCGGGAGCATAATCCAAGAGAACAAGGATTGAAACTTACCAAATTGATCCTTTGGACGGATCTCGGAAACGCTTCGGGAGCATAATCCAAGAGAACAAGGATTGAAACAAGAGAAGGTCAGTGGTGCCGCTAAGAGGCGTCCTGCTTCGGGAGCATAATCCAAGAGAACAAGGATTGAAACAATTTCTTGGGCACAAGTGGGCGATAATTCCAAATCTTCGGGAGCATAATCCAAGAGAACAAGGATTGAAACTCCAATCAAGATGTTTCATATTGCGGCAAAAGCTGCACTTCGGGAGCATAATCCAAGAGAACAAGGATTGAAACACGAGTCTGACCGAGCTGTATTTGTACAGCAACCAAACTTCGGGAGCATAATCCAAGAGAACAAGGATTGAAACCCATATTGGCCCTGGTCTTCTGTTGTTCATTGGCGGTCTTCGGGAGCATAATCCAAGAGAACAAGGATTGAAACTCAATCAGGGAGGTGGCGACTGGCAGGATCGAGTTGCTTCGGGAGCATAATCCAAGAGAACAAGGATTGAAACGAGGTAATTCTACATGACCAGCGGGTTGAGAATGACCTTCGGGAGCCTGATCCACCAAAACAAGCTTAGAAATTTCCGTCACATCTCATTGGCAAAACGCAAGGCATGATCCACTTTGAAAAACACATCCAAGAAGCAGAAGATCTGGGAAAAGTCATTCCCCCCAGACTGAGGGCGTTTTTGCTGAGTCTGGAAAGTGAAAAATATTCCCACAACGGATTTGACTGGGAGTTTTATGGATTTCAAGAAAATGAAACCAAGGTTTTGGTCAATACGGGAGATCGAGATTTGGCAGGATTCAGCGGGGTAGAGATTGCCGAAAGCGGAATCGGGGAGTTTTTGTTCCTTGTCGAGGAAAAGGACATTCCCAACCAGTATGAGGATAAGATATATCATTTTTTATATGATTCCACAGCCGTGGTCACAGGCATTCTTTATCCAGAAATTGAGAACAAGTGGATGCTGACAAGCAGGTTCTTTGGGGTCGATGAGGATGACAATTGGATAGAATGTGACACGAGAGAAGAACTGGAATCAAAAGTACAATGATCCACAAACCCTTTTTCACGTAAAATCCAGAAGAGTGAGCATCAGCAAGAAAATCATAGAAGAATCTCTGCTCGGAGAGAAGCCAGTGGTGACCGACGAGGTGGTTGAATACTACAGAAAAAATCCAAATGACCTGGACCTAATCATTGACAAGGAATATTTTCACAGCAGATTCATAAAGTTTTTCTTCGTCATTGGCCTGTTGATCACAACCATCAGTCGCGTTCTAAAATTCCTCTTTCACAATACCTGGGTAGAGTTCATCAACGATGTGGTCCTGGATGTTTTTTCTGAACTTGGGATCGCCATTTTTGGAGGTGCCATAACGGCCTACATTCTCGAACGAATGAAGCAGAAACAATATGAGGACAATGTGAAATTTAGGAATGAAGTGATTGATAGAATCAAGGAATTGGACAAAAACAAGTGAACCAATGATCTTCCCAAATGAGATTGCCACTTACGTCATCATTGTATTTCTGGTCGCGTCATTGCCCATGGAGTCATCAGCGCAAGCCAATGATTCCAGTGGAATCGCTACCCGCCTGTTCATGCCTGCTTTGCAAATGGGATACATCAATCACAAGTCTGACGTCATATCGGGGGGGCTGGTCATTCAAACATCTTTGGAATACCGGGCAAAAAGCAATCTGTTGGTTCGGCTCAATTATGACGATTTTTCTGGGCGGATCACCATCAATGATGCCAATGACAACAAGTACGTAGCAAAAATTCCTTTGTCCGAATTCATGGGAGGAATCGGTTACCGGTTGAGTGTGAAGAAACACAATTTATTTGGACTCGTTCAATCGGGAATCAGGTTTTATGAACTTCCCGAAATAGAAGAACAAAATGGGATCATCACGATCAACCAATCGGGAGAGCGAATTGTCCCCGTCAAGTATACGGTAGGGTATGAATACGAAATAATGGAAAACATCTTCTTGAACCTAGAATTGTTTACAGGGCATTTTGTGAAGAAAAAAGACTATTGGTCCAACGATCAACTGTATCTGGGAATCATGGCGGGACTGTCAACAACTTTGTTTTAAAAACAACAATCAAATACATCAGCATGAAAACAATTCACCTTTTGATGGTACTGGCTTTCGTCAGCCTACAACTCACCCCTTGCTCGGCACAGACCAATGAAAGTGACAATGCCACCACCAATCAGATTTCGATTGGGGTCAGAGACGGCTTGTATTCAGAGATTCTGAAAGAGCAAAGAGAGCTTTTGATCCACGTTCCAAGCAGTGCAGGGTATGGAAGGAGGTTTCCGGTGCTCTTTGTGTTGGATGGAGAATATCATTTCGAATCGGTGGTGGGCATCATGAAGTACCACAGCTTGTCGGGACTGATTCCTGAAATGATCGTTGTGGCCATTCCCAATACAGATCGGTTTCGAGATTTGACAACTTCGCACATTGGAGATGACACCAACCCATCTGGAGGGGCAGGCAATTTCACAAAGTTTTTGGAGAGCGAACTCATTCCATACATCGACAAGACCTACCCCACCTTCCCTCATCGAACGCTTTTCGGACATTCACTGGGTGGCCTGGTCGTGGTCAATACACTGCTCAACCACAAACACTTATTCAACAACTATTTGGCCATTGATCCGAGCCTATCGTGGGGCGATCAATCATTCTTGAAAGAGGCCAAATCAAAAATTCAAGAGCGAGTGTATGAGGACAAATCGCTGTACATCGCCATTGCCAATACCTTGAGAGGTGACATGACCGTCGAGGAAGCTCGGCAAGACACAACGACGGCAACCCTTCACTTGAGGTCAATTTTTGAATTCTCAGAACTGGCAAAAGCAAACGAGCAGTTGTTATCGGACTCGAAATACTACGGAAGTGAGATCCATGGAACGCTTCCCATCATCGCCGAGCAGGATGCCTTTCGATTTCTGTTTTCCTGGTACCAATTTGAACATTGGGGAGAGTTTTACTCTCCGGCTCCTAAGTTTAGTGGAGAGGAGTTGCGAGACATGGTGGTGTCTTATTACGAAAAACTGTCAGACAAATTCGGGCAACAGCTCATTCCCTGGGAAGACGAAATCAATGGAATCGTCTACCTGTTTTTGGGCAGAAAAGATTACGATAGAGCATTTCCCTTCCTCGAATGGAACATCCAAAATTATCCTGAAAGTGCAAACGTTTATGATTCGATGGGTGATTATTATGTAGGTGTATCAGATGATGCCAATGCCATAAAATATTTTTCAAAATCATTGGAGTTGGGAGGAGTGGATGGTACAAAGGAGAAGTTGGAAGCATTGCAACGCAAGAAATAGGCGATGGTAAAATATGTGTGCGAAGGGATTGTTAACCATATGCAAATTGACCTGCCAAGTGTAGCATGAGAAGTAGGGAATGCTATATTGGTTCAAAAAATGAAGCTATCTCCTTTCCTCATTGTCCTTTGCCTTGCCTTTGTCAGTTGCCAACAAGCACCTACCGTCCAGCAGGTTCATTCTCCAGATGCAGCAATATTGCTCCCAAGAGTCATACAAGCAGTCCAAAACCATCATCTCCATCCCAGGACGATGGACAATGACTTGTCCCAAGACATGTTTGAACTTTTCCTCGAAAGGCTGGATCCTCACAAAGAATTTTTTACCCAAAAAGATGTTGACAATCTGAGTAGATACAAACTCACCTTGGATGAGGCGTTGCAACAAAACGATTTTGGATTTTTCAATACAGCCATCTCTTTGTTGGAATACAAAAGGGCGAAGGTCGAATCTCATTCACTGCAAGTGTTGAGCGAAGGGCAGGATTTTGCAAAGAAGGAGCGCTTGGAAATGAACACCACCCAATTGCCATATGCAGCAAATGACAAAGCATTGCAAGACAGATGGCGCAAGAAAGTCAAAAAGTACCTCTTGGATCAATTGTATGCGGAGGAGGTCAATCATCCTTCTACCGATGAGGACACGCGATTGGCAACTGCCAAAGAGAAGGTTCACAAACTGCTTTCTCTCAAATTCCAGAAATTGAAAACAACAAAAGATGCCAAGTATGTAGAGACATATGTCAATTCATTTTTGAAGGTACACGACTTTCAATCAGAGTATCTGTCTCCCAAGGAAAAGACGGAATGGGATCAGAAATTTACGCGCTCTTTTGTGGGCGTTGGGGTCCGCCTGGAAATCGAAAATGTTTATCCAAAAGTTACAGAAATTGTCATCGGTGGACCTGCCTGGAAGACGGGTTTATTGAAAGCAAATGATGAGATTTTGAGCATCAATGAACAAGGTGCAGAACCAGTGGATTTGATGGGTAAGCCAATGGAGGAAGTCATCAGTTTGCTCAAAGGCGAAAAGGGTACCATTGTGTATTTGACGATCAAGGACAAAGATGCCCGTGTCAAAACCATTGAAATCAAAAGAGACAAAATTGAGTTTGATTTGGCCATGTCTTTTCTGCTGAATACCAATCAGGCTCAGCAAAAAATTGGCTACATTCGCCTGCCCAGATTCTACGGAGGCAATCCGGGAAGTGCAGCCCATGTGCGAAAGGAAGTGGAAGGCTTGAAAGCCAATGGGGTAGAGGGAATCATTGTGGATGTGAGAAACAACCAAGGTGGTTCTGCCAGAGGGTGTCGCCAGATCATTGATCTTTTCCTGGCAGATGGCATCTACATGCAAACCAAGCGATCCAGTGGAGAGATCAATCAATTGTATGGCGACGACTCGTCGGTTCAGTACGACGGAAAATTGCTGGTGTTGACCAACTCGAAAAGTGGCTCTGCCTCCGAACTTTTTTCTGGTACTTTGCAAGACTACAAACGAGCATTGATCGTTGGCAGCGAGTCTACCTATGGCAAAGGAAGTGTACAAAATTTCATAGACCTCAACGAGCCCGGCGACAGCATTTCCAAGTTTGGTCAGATGAAATTGAGTGTTGCCTTGTTCTACACGGCCAGCGGACGTTCTCCTCAATCAACAGGCATCATTCCGGATGTGACATTGACTGATGATGGCAAGTACAGCCGGACAGGCGAAAGAACACAAGCTTTTTCCATGCCCAGCGATGCCTTGCCACCAACAGATGTTCGACAAGACATTTATGTGGTCAAAAACATTGATCAACTTTGGTCGAAAAGTCAAGCGCGGACCAAAGACAGCAAAGCTTTTCAACTGGCCGAGGAAAAAGCAAAGCGGATGGCAGAACAGCAGAAAAGTCACCTGGTAGAATTGGACAAAGTTTCTTATCAAAAACAAATGGCATCAAAGCTTGCTTCTGAAAAGAAATGGTCGGAAATATTTTCGACAACCAAAGGGTTTACCGTGACCTTTGACAGAACACCTTTTCAACAAGATGCCATCTCCATCAGCAAGCGAGAGAAATGGGTGGACCGCATACAATCGGATCCATACATCTACGAGTGTTTTCAAATCATCAATGACATGGCAGGATGAAAATTTGATGCAACGCTTGGACTTGGGGGTCAACTGTCGGTAGCGAAAGACTCAAAAATACTCTCCAACTGGAGTACATCAGTCCCTTTTCCAAACGGCAAATAACACAAGGCCTACTGCCATCACATTGACAAGCCCGAAAAAAACATCATCCCAATCCCCCGATGGCAAACTGGCTAATAGGCCGAATAAGAATACGCATCCCGCCAGGGTATTGGCCCAGCGATTGGCCTTGTCTGGCAACATCCTCGAAAGGATCACCATGGCGATTGGAATCTCCAAAATGATGGCGAAAAAAAGCATGTTGGCCTCTGGTATTTGCAGGGCCATCATCTCTTCTATGAATCCTTCTCGCAGAAACTCATGCAAATCACGAAAGATCATATTGAACAAAATGAAAATCCAAAGACTGGACAAAAAAGATCGCTCGCGAATGGTGGTCAGTATCATATCGACTGTTTTTTGATTGTGATGAAATAGAGGCATGACTCAAACTTGCTTTGGCCCATGGATGCGCAACAACTCGCCGAGTTCTGCTCGGACTTTTTTCTGCAGGCGTTGTATCTGTTTTCGGAAGTGGTCGAGTTGTCGTTTTTCTTCTTCTGTTTCTACCGACATCGGCCCCCCGGTTCGGCTCCTCATCATCTGCTTCCAATGGTCAATTTGTTGCAGATCAGATTGGATGTCGATCAAGACTGGAAAACAGTCTTCCAATTCTTGAAGAGAGTTCCACCGTTCCTCCTGCCAAAGGACTTCCATCACTTCTTCATACAGGGCCAACTCAGGATTTTCGACCCTGCTGAGGAGGACCGCCAAAGCCAATAAAATGCCACTGGCAAGTACTGCTGCAATTCTGAAAACTTTCATGTCAATGTTTTTGTAGTTGAATGAATCGAATGGTGTTGGCACGTCAGAAATTCTCCCAGAGCCACACCAAAAAATCGAGCAGGGAAGAGGGCTCCAATGCCTGCACCATCCACCGACCTGCTCGGGTCCGGGGCAGAAACAGCAGCGCAATGGCATGCATCAAAACAGCCAGTACATCA
The DNA here is from genome assembly GCA_039821145.1 of Bacteroidota bacterium. GTDB lineage: Bacteria > Bacteroidota > Bacteroidia > Chitinophagales > Saprospiraceae > JBCCSZ01. Next base: position 48,910 of record JBCBOS010000017.1, read on the forward strand.
CTGGGGCATCGTTGTTTGGAAGAAGTCTTTGTCATGGACATTGTATTTGATCAATTGTGCATTTTGTACAAATGTCCGTCAATGAGAGGGGAGCGACAATTTTGCTATGCAAGTCGGGCAGACTCATCTGCGAATGGGGATTTTTTGTCTGTGAGCCATTTGAGTAGGAGAGAAGACGTGAAAATATTTGGTGATTGGCAGGCCAATGGTAGGATTGTAATCCTTCGGTAGTCTTTGTAAGAAATGCAATGAAATAACGGAAAATAATGATAAAATAGAATATAAGTAGCTATATTTTTTGTATTTTTTATGGCATATTTTCCATTTTTTTTGAAAAAGGTATCATTTCTAAAGAAATAATTGTATCATACATGTCTATTAATAGACACGTGTTTTTATTTTGGTTTTTCAACGTCTGTTGCTTTACTATCATCACATCTACAGAAGACTTTCGTTAGGGAACACGGATGTAAACCCATCTGTCATTAAGTGACTGTTTTATGTCGGAAATAAGCATTCACGGCAGTTGGGAAGGTCAGTCTGTGGCCTTATCTGGTGTATCCATCCATGCTGAGGTACCACCCTGCGTACCACTGCTAATTGCAATAAATTTTAGGGAAATACCTTACAATACAGTCCTTTAATATGACTTGGTAATGTTTGTTTGCCAAGCTTACGGATCTTGTAAAAGACAGCGTCAGCGATAACCGTTTTCGGTAGGCTGATGTGTAATGACTGTTCATCATTTACTGCCCTTTTTATTTACAACTCACTTTTTTGTTGCCGTTTAGATGTATGTGATATTCATCTACTGCCCGATTCATTTGCATCAATGAATCAAAGTATTTTATCACCCATAAATTTTCATCATGAAAAGTCGAAATTTCACAATCACTTGCTTGGTACTTCTGATCTCATTTATTCTCTTCCAAACCTGTGCAAAAGATGATCTTGGCAGAGAGCAAAACTTTCTCGAAGAAGAACAGACATCACAGGAAAGTACATCGGTCATAGAGAAAATCAAAGCGATGGGCGGCTACGATGTCAAAGACATTGTTGAGTTCAGGGATTTTTACATAGTAGAGGGAGATGTGGCCTTCCCAAAAAATGTGAAGGATTTCAAAGCTGGTAGGAGGGCGTCTTCTAGTTTTGGAACCTACAGATACGATGCCAATAACCTGTTTCCATTGACGGGCACCTCCCAATTCATCGACGTCTACTCCTACATCTCCACGACAACCATCGGAGACCCTTGGTTCGATGCCATCAATCAGTCGATCTCAGACTGGAATTCGGGATCTTCTTGCATCAACATGCGCCTTGTCAATGACCCCAATGGGGCCGATATTTACATCAAAGACATGTTCCCCAATGGCGATGGAGGGGGCAGCAGTCTATATGGCTTTGCAGATAACTTTGTTACATCTCACCATGCTGATATTTACATCAATCTTCAATTTGATTCTGGCAATACGGCAGTGAACGAAAAGAGAAACATCATCTCCCGCGGGCTAGGCCACACAATTGGATTCTTGCGCAACGATCTCCGTACCCCAGCTACCCCTAGCATGCTGGGCTTATCTGATGTGAACTCCATCATGACTGCAGGTATTGTCGATAGGGATGATGCCATCATAGGGCTTACTGCTACTGATCATCAGCTTAGAGACCATCTGTACAGCTCAACCAATGATTGTGGTCTTGCCCGTATGACTGGTACCATAAATGGTCCTAAAGGCATTTGTGTAAATGCCAGGCCTACTACTTGCACATGGTCGGGATCTGGAGTGATTGACGAATGGCGAGGCAGCTCCAATCTGAATCTGTCCAATGAGACGGGTACCAGTGTGGATGTTTCTGCGACAAGTGAAGGAACAGCGACTTTAGAAGCCCTGCAAAACGGATCAGTAGTAGGGACTTTATCCATACGAGTAAGCGGCCGTCCCGTACCAGATAATATTTATTCTACAGTTATCACTGGTCCCGATACATTGTACACTAACCTTTTCAATGCTCGTCTGTACAGACTATCAGACCCCAACTTTCGAAATGCCGTGACGAGCGTGGAATGGGTGGTATTCAGCTACGTTTACGAAGGTGCTGATCGGTTTATTCAAATTCAATCGCCATATGCCGGCGAACAGTATTGGGCAATGTTGACCGCTGTTACCGGCACACCAAAAGGTTTGTACACTGTTCAGTGCAGGGTGAGCAATTCTTGTGGTACTTACACATTCGACAAGGAATTCTTTGTAGACAATACGCGCATCATTGCTCTTGAATTTTAAGAAAAGAACATCTTGATGTTACGTGGTTCGAAAGTTCTCAACTCCAGAATACCAAGCTGAGGGGCGAGAACTTTCGATCTTCTTCTGTGAGCCACCGAGTAGGGGAGAAGCCATCAGTTTTTTCCACCACCGATCCTTTGAAAAAATTCTGCTCTGTACGTCTCTGAAATCGGAAGGAGCTGATCGGCAATCTTGATCCGGCCTCGCTCGATGGATTCGATTTTGGCAAGAGAAACCATGTAGGATTTGTGGACCCGGCACACCAAATGGGAAGGGATGAGTTGCTCCAACTCCTTGAAGTTTTGCAGGGTCATGATTTTTTTGTCGGTCGTGTGAATTCGGCGGTAGTCGCGCATGCCTTCGATGTAGACAATGTCGAGGAGGTTGATTTTTTCCAGTCGGTTTTCGGTTTTTACAAAGATGTATTCCAGGGGAGCTGCTGCCGCTTGTTGGCTGAGATTTTCCTGGGCCTTGTTCACCGCTTGCAAAAATCGGTGAAAGGTAAATGGTTTGAGGAGGTAGTCCGTCACATTGAGTTCGTATCCTTTCAGGGCGTATTGCTGGTAGGCAGTGGTGATGATGACTTGGCTGTCGATGGTTGAACTTTCCAGCAACTCGACTCCCGTCAACTCATCCATGTTGATGTCCAGAAAAAGAATGTCTACTTTGTTGGCTTTCAAAAAGGCCAGGCCGCTGAGTGCATTGTCAAAAGTGGCGCTCAATTGAAGAAAGGGAATCTTCAAGGCAAAATCCCTTGTGCGCTCCAGCGCCAGGGGCTCGTCTTCGATGATGATGCAAGTGTATTTTTTCATGCTTGTTGTTGAATGCTTAGACAAACGCTGTATTGTTCTTGTTCGCTTCTCACTTCCAGTCTGTGTCTGTCCGGGTACATGAGATGAAGTCGTCGTTTGATCAGCTCATTGCCCAGGCCATTGTATTTTTGTGTCAATTTTCGCTTGGGATTGAATTTGTTTTTGCAGGTCAATTGCACCCCTCCCTTCTCGATCAAGATGTGGATGTCGATGGCTTTGTCCAGCTTTTTGTTGCTTGTGTGCTTGAACGCATTTTCGATGAAGGGAAGAAAAATCATCGGCGCAATGGTCTGCCCCGCTGGATGGCCCGTCACCCGAAAGTTGATGTAATTGGCGTTGGCCGTTCGGATGCGCTGCAGGGCAATGTATTTTTCGATGTACTCAATTTCGGAAGCCAGCAAAATCTCTTCGGTTCTTGTCTCGAACAGTAGAAAACGCATGATGTCCGACAACTTGTTCAGATACTTGGACGCCTCGGTCGCATCTTTCAAAATGAGGATGTCGATGTTGTTGAGGGTGTTGAACAAAAAATGTGGGTCCAATTGCGATTTGATCAACGCCATCTCCATCTCGTGGTTCTTTTGCTTCAACTCTTCCTTCAGCTTGACCTCCTCAAACCAGGCAAGGAATCCCCTGCTGACCAATGCCACCATGCCCACCACAAAGGCCACTGCTGATACAAAGGCAATGCCCACCGCCGCCGACTCCTCCGCTTCGGTCACACTTTCCAGTCCGAGAAAGAGCCCCGTCAATGCAGTGCCCATCAAGGCCGATCCCACCGAAATGCCAAGCGCATACAGGACAGCCAAGAGAATCCTTCTGGCCCGTACCCTGGGAAAGACGAGGAAATAGAAGCCGTAGTACGACACAATGGACGGGAGAATGGCAAAGGGAATGCCCCTGATCAGCCCGTCTTGAAAACTGACACTTCCCTGTCCTCCCCTGGTGTACAAACCAATGAATGCCAGGGTGATGAGCACATGGCACATCCAGAACCCGAAATGCAATCCCAGCACAAGCGATTTTTTCATAAATGGTCAGTCGTTGAGCGAGAAATAAAAGTACCTCTTTTTTCAGTGGGGGAAAGTGTATTCTGCAAATCGGGCACATTTGTCTGTCAAAGGAGGAATTGGATCCAGCAATTCTGTATTTGGTCAATTACCGCAAGCATTAACGTCCCCAGATTTTTCAAAATGGTCTAAGCCATCAAAACTGCAAAATATCGACAAGGCTCTATGCAGTTCTCTACATAGGCCAGAGTACAGGGTATCTAAATAGCTTTACACATCTCAGTTTTCTTACTTTATATCAACACCATCTAGCTGCTATCTGGATCAATGACCAGATACTCTACCTTTACGCCATACAAGATCGCCTTGTAAATCATCTCCATGCTACTGAAGGGCAATGTGCGGAAAAAGGATCGGATGTCTTCCCACAAGTATTTCTTGGCACCTCGCTTGGACAAGGTCTGTTGGAACAATTCATTGACATGTTGTTGAAGCTGATCGAGCAAAAAAGCCATCATCATCAATTGCGCAAAATTCGTACACAGGTACTTCTTGCCATGGCCATAGTTGTGCTCAAAGTGGTAGTCTTGGTTTTTCAAGGTGTTAAAGGCCTCATTTTCTATCTGCCATCGGCAACGGCCTGCACGGCCAATCTTTTCCACATTGTATGCGGTCAATTTTATGTTGGTTACCCATTCAAAACGCTTGTTCAGCTCACCACTTTCAGCCTCATACTGTTCATATCGTAGATAGTTGACGCGCAGCCTTGGATGCTCTTCGTTGAGGATCAAACCGTTGACGTAATGCCAGCGATACAGATATTTGTCATCGCTCGACCAGTGCTCCTCCAGCATGGGACCAGCTGATTGTGGTCGGCTAATGCCTTGACTCTTAAACTGTTTGCGATTTTGATAAGCCTTGCGAACGTCCTCCAGTGACACCCCAGCTGCCAGTTGCTCATAACACTTTACCACATAACCTGCCCCACTTCCCCGCTTGACTCGGATGAGGAACCGTTGGCGTCGGTCCAAAACCGACTCTATGAAAGGGCCATTGGCATACAGTGCATCCGCCACATAAATGAAACCTTGATCCACATAGCGGGTTTGCAATTTATGGAGCAAGCGTTGTACTGCTACTAGCTCACAATCGTTCTTACGCTGGCCATCTTGATTGGTAATCGCTTCTACACAAATTGGCAGTACTTCTTTTTTATCTGGATGAGCCAATACGCTGACCACCATCGCATGATTGTAGCTCACTCTGCCATCTTTGTGATGACGAGTTCGGCAATGGTCACAATGAATCTTATGGGAATGAAAGTGTTCCACCCCATCTAATAAGACCAACTTCCAGCCAGGAAAAAACTCATACTCCCCTAAAGCACCTGCCTGTTCTATGCGCCGAATGAGCTGGTGATGTACTCGCTCAATTTGGATGGGCTTAATCTGATCGAGTACTTGGCGCATCTGGGTATCAGAAGGACAGTTTGTGATTTTGTAGATGCGTAAAAGATTGTCCTCTCGCTCCGCAAAACGATTGTTAAAAGCCAACAGAGAGCTGTCCTTGAGGCTGAAAAGAGCCAGGGCTGATTGGACGATATCGCCCATTTTATATTGCAAATTGGCAGTGCGCTTGTCTGCAAAGCCGTCAAAACAGCTCTTGGTGAACGATAATAGAGAGTCTATCTGTAGTGATTCCATCTCACTAAGATAGCTTTTATCACTCTTTGGATGTATATCTAGAATTGCTGAATTGGATCGTTGAATCACGGCCTCATTTTTATTTTCTATTTTACTAATTTAAAGTTTTCTTATAAGTAAAAATTAAAGTATTTAAAGACAACTATGACATATTTAGCTCTTCTGAAATCTCCCTTCCCCTCCCATATAAGCCCCCATTTTCCTCTCCAAGAATGCGTATCTTGCAGCTTCTCCACAAGCCATCACCAACGAACATCGCACGGGCATGAGCACAACAACCAAAGAAAAAATCGCCATGGCAGCCTTGAAGCTGTTCAATCGGGATGGAATGGTAAATGTGCGCCTTCAACACATTGCAGACGAAGCATTTGTGAGCGTGGGAAACCTGGCCTACCACTACAAAAACAAGGAAGCCATCCTCTTTGCCCTCTACGAAGCCCTGACCAAAAAGCAAAAGCAACTGCTGGCAGAATACCGCATTGTCCCCCTTTTTGACAACATCAATCGCCTCATCCATCACACCTTCCAACTGCAGCAGGAACACATCTTTTTTTACCTCGATACCCTCGAAATCGTCCGGGCCTACCCCTCAGTAGGAGAGGCCCACCAGCAACACATCCAATCTCAGGTCGGCCAGCTCAAAGTCATCCTGGATTTCAATGCCTCTAGAGGAGCCTTGCAGAAAGAATCCATGGAAGGAGTCTTCGACCAACTGGCCTTGCAAATCTGGATGACCATGGACTTTTGGCTCACCCAACAGCTCGTCCGAACGGGCCAAGCCATGGACGCACAGGCCTACAAAAATTCCGTGTGGAACTTGTTGATTCCCCATTTTACCGACATGGGAAGGCGAGAATACGAGCAAATGCTGCAGATGCCCTACGATTTTTACTTTTAATCCTCCTCTAATTTGAGTAGATTTGTATATTATCGCTCAGGTGATTTTTCTAACGATTCTTTGCAATGGACAACTTCAATTTAGATCATGGTGCCTACGGGGAACTCCTCGACCTATTGAACAACCAGCACTTTGTGGAAAGGCCAGGATGTCAAAGCGACATGGATTTTCTATCAGATGACGACTGGTTGAGGGACACCGCCGTCATCGAAAACATTGTAAAAAGGGATGGTATGTGGGAAATTCATCTGGTATTTGCCCACTATCTCGACCCACAAAAGTTGATCAAACGAGTCATTTCGCGATACACCAGCAAAAGCAAGGCAGAATTGAGTGCTTGGTACATGAGACGACTGGCAGCCAAAGACCAACGCGGTACGCTGACCGTTAGCTTGGATGGGTTTGGGCTTTGTTCGAGTTAAACAAACAAAACCACATACAATGGCGGACCTAAGTACCAAACAGAAAATCTTACACGCAGCCATTCGACTGTTCAACGATCATGGCATGGCCAATGTGCGCTTGCAGCAAATTGCAAATGAAATTGGCATCAGCCCTGGGAACCTGGCCTACCATTTTCGCAACAAAGAAGCAATTGTCGAAACCATCAATGACGAACTGCATGCCGAAGCCGTGGACATCCTATCCACCTACCGGATTTTTCCCAACTTGATCGACTTTGACAACCAACTCTCGAAATACTTTTCCTTCATCCGAAAGTATCCTTTTTACTTTCTCGACCTGTTGGAAATCGAACGGCACTACCCAGAGATTCGCTCCAAGCGACAAGACCACATCACCAAAATGATCAGTCAGATCCGCAAGCGATTCGATTTCAACCACAACAGAGGACTCATCGCCCATGAACCCATCTCGGGCGCCTACGACAAAGCGGCCAATGCCATCTGGGTGCTGATTACCTTTTGGCTGTCGCAAAATCTGGTTCGGGGCATCAACCACTCCTTTGACTCCATCCAATTCAAAGAAATGGTCTGGAATCAAATGTATCCGTATTTTACCGAACGAGGCATCGCAGAATTCGAACAATTGATTCGGCCGCTGCTCAAGCAGCATTCACCTGAGAACTGACAACATTTTTTTCATCCGCTGATCCATTCACAACAAATCGCATGTTGGACATGGACACAAAACAACGAGTATGACAAACCTGATATGGTTGAAAGGTGGGGCATGTAGCGGAAACACCATGTCTTTTCTCAACGCCGAACAACCCTCCATCATTGACCTGGTCACCGATTTTGGCATTCGCATCCTCTACCATCCATCCATCGGACTGGAGACGGGAGAACAAGTCAATGAAATACTCGATGAAGTCATTGCAGGAGAAGTCCAACTCGACATATTTGTCTTCGAAGGTTCTGTCATCCAAGGCTCACACGGCTCCGGCAGCATGAACTTCTTCGCTGGCCGCCCCACCAAAGATTGGGTCACCGATCTGGCCCCCATCGCCAACTACGTGGTCGCCATCGGAGATTGTGCCACCTGGGGCGGGATCATGGCTGTGCCACCCAATCCCACAGAGTCCACTGGCATGCAATTTCACAAGAAAGAGAAAGGTGGCTATCTCGGCAAAGACTTCCGGAGCAAAAGCGGCCTACCCATCATCAACATCCCCGGCTGCCCCGCCCATCCCGACTGGATGACCCAAATCCTAGTGGCCATCGCCGTGGATCGCATCCACGAAGTCCAACTAGATGACTTTCACCGCCCCAAAACCTTCTTTACAGATTTTGTCCAAAACGGCTGCCCCAACGCCAATTCCTTCGCTGACAAAGTCAGTGGCAAATTTGGAAAACGAGGCGGTTGCCTGTTCTACGAGGTGGGATGTCGCGGCCCCATGACCCGAGCCAGTTGCAATCGCATCCTTTGGAACAGACACTCCAGCAAGACCAGAGCCAACCACCCCTGTCTGGGATGTACCGAGCCTGGATTCCCACACCACGACCTGAAAAAAGGAAGCATCTTCAAAACCATGAAATACCTGGGCTACCTCCCCAAGGAAGTCCCCTCAGGCGAAAGCAAAGCCAGCTATTATTTCAAATCAGCCGTCAGCAAAATTCTGTCCAGCTGACAATTGCGGACAATATATAATAGCCCATACCCCTATCGACTGGCTGGTTGACCCATCAAAATGAGCAAAAATACCCCTGTTGTTTGTTCCTTCAACCTTTCTGAGACCATGCGCATTTAGGCGCCATTTTGTAATTGTGTTGTTATTTAGAAACAATCCATATTAGAGTATTTTTTCTATAAATTAGGCGTTCTTTTCTAATTTATTCTATATTTGGTATTGTTCAATCAGAACAAAATAGAATTTGTAGTGTCCACGACAATACAAACTTTTTTCAGAATATCGAAAACCCACTTTAATTATGGCAAACGTATTATGGCTACAAGGAGGCGCATGCAGTGGAAACACCATGTCCTTTCTCAACGCCGAAGAACCTACCGTAGTGGAGCTGATCGTTGACTTTGGCATCAACATCCTTTGGCATCCTACCGTTGGTTTGGAAATTGGGCATCAGGTGAGCGATTTGATGAATGACTGTATTTCTGGTAAGACCCAATTGGACATCTTCGTTTTTGAAGGTTCTGTGGTCCAAGGGCCCAATGGAACTGGCAAGATGAATTATTTTGCAGATCGTCCCATGCAAGAATGGATCAAGGAATTGTCTGAAGCCGCTCAATTTGTCGTTGCCGTCGGAGATTGTGCTACTTGGGGAGGAATCCCCGCTGTACCACCCAACCCCAGCGAATCCACCGGCTTCCAATTTCACAGAGAGGAGAAAGGAGGGTTTTTGGGTTCCGATTTCAAATCCAAAGGAGGACTTCCTGTCATCAACATCCCTGGATGCCCCGCTCACCCCGACTGGATCACCCAGATTCTGGTGGCCATCTCAACTGGCCGCATCGGTGATGTGCTGATCGATGAGTACCACCGCCCCAAGACATTCTTCACAGATTTTGTCCAAAACGGCTGCCCCAATGCCGTGGCCTTCAGCGAAAAGATCGACGGTGGCTTTGGAAAGCGCGGCGGTTGCCTGTTCTACGAAGTGGGATGCCGCGGACCAATGACCCGCGCCAGTTGCAATCGCATCCTGTGGAACAGACACTCCAGCAAAACCAGGGCCAATCACCCTTGCCTGGGCTGTACAGAACCAGGATTCCCGCACAATGATCTGAAGAAAGGATCTGTCTTCAAGTCCTTGAAATATTTGGGCTTCCTACCAAAGGAAATTCCAACGGGCGAAAACAAACTGTCCTACTACTTCAAGGCGGGCATTTCCAAGATATTGCCCTCGCCAAAATCTGCCAACGACTTTGGCAATTCCAAATAATCTTAGATGGCTGGATGGGAGAGTCAAGCACTTTTTCATCGCCTGATCAAATAAAAAATAAAAATAGAAATGGCTTTAAAAGAACTAAATATATCCCCTGTCGGACGTGTGGAGGGTGACCTGGATGTAAAGGTCTACATGGAAAACGGCGTCGTCACAAGGGCACATACTCAGGCAGCTATGTTTAGGGGCTTTGAGAAGATCCTGCAGGGCAAAGACCCTCAAGCGGGCCTGATCGTCACGCCGCGAGCCTGCGGCATCTGTGGCGGCTCCCACTTGTACTGCGCCTCTTCTGCGCTGGATGTCGCCTGGCAAACCACCTTGCCACCAAATGCCTTGCTGTTGAGAGCAATCGGCCAGGCCACAGAAACCATCCAAAGTATTCCGCGTTGGTTCTACGCAATTTTTGCGACAGACATGGCCAATAAAAAGTTTGCCAACAAGCCCCTGTACCAAGAGGTGGTCAAAAGATGGGCAGCCTATGTGGGGACTTCTTTTCAAACGGGTGTGACGGCATCCGGACGTCCTGTCGAAGTCTATGCACTATTCGGAGGGCAATGGCCTCACTCCAGCTACATGGTGCCAGGTGGTGTCATGTGTGCTCCTACCTTGAAAGACATTACCCGTGCTCACGCCATCATGAACCAATTCCGCAACGACTGGCTGGAGCCCGTCTGGTTGGGTTGTTCCATCGAGCGCTACATGCAGATCAAGTCTTGGGACGACATGATGGAATGGCTGAATGAAAACGAGTCGCACTACAACAGTGACCTGGGTCTACTGCTGCGCGCAGGCATCGAATTCGGCTTGGACAAATTTGGCGAAGGTGTCGGAAGATTCCTTGCCTGGGGTACTTACCTGCACCACGAAATGTACAACAAGCCAACCATCGAAGGCAGAAATCCAGCTGTCATTGGTGCTGCCGGATTCTGGGATGGAAAGAAATACCACGAAGCTGACCACAAGCAGGTGCAAGAGCACGTCAAACACGCTTGGTACATGAACCAGGCAGATGCCCTGCACCCATTTGACGAGCCGGCTCCTATGGCATCTACTGATTCCAGAACATTGGAAAATTCCAACTTCAACGAGAAATACAGCTGGGCAAAAGCACCGCGATTCATGGGCCATGCCGCCGAAGCAGGTCCACTGGCCCGCGTGATCATGAATGCCAACCCAGCCAACAAAGCACACCAAATCCAAGATCCACTTTTTGCCGACATCATGGAGAAAATGGGACCATCCGTTTTCACCAGGGTACTGGCCCGGGTCCACGAAGCACCAAGACTGTATGTCATGATCAACGATTGGCTGACCAAAGTGCGCCTGGACGATGAATTCTACATCAAGCCGACAGAGAGAGATGGCATCGGCTGGGGAGCCACAGAAGCGGCCCGCGGCGCCTTGGCGCACTGGATCAAGATCAAAGATGGTGTCATTGAAAATTACCAAATCATTGCACCCACTACCTGGAATGTCGGACCAAACGATACGCAGGGCAATCCTGGCCCCATCGAATCCGCACTGGAAGGGACAGAAATCGAGGATCCGCACGATCCGGTAGAAGTGGGAATGGTGGCCCGTTCTTTTGACTCTTGTCTCGTGTGTACCGTTCACGCACACGACAACAAGACAGGAAAACAGTTGGCCAAATTCAAATTGTAAATTGTAAAAATCCGTCAGTCACAACAACCCGTCAATCTAGTTGATGGGTTGTTTCTTTATATTAGAAGATGAAAAGTACCGTAGAAAGTAAGACGAAGAAAACAGCAGTCCTGGGCTTTGGAAATCCCGTCCGGGCCGACGATGGTGTGGGCATCTATGTCATCGACCAACTCAAAACCAAATTGGAAGAGACGGATGCCGTCAGTATTTTTGACATGGGGACCTCCGCCTTCGAGATTTTGTTCAAACTCAAAGGACACGAACGAATCATCCTGGTCGATGCAGTGATCAATACGGGAGAACCCGTTGGCACCACCTACAAATTGCCTGCTTCGGAAGTCGAGGGACAGATCGAAGACGATCCAATGGTATTTCTCCACAGCCTGAAATGGAACCAAGCCCTTTCTTACGCCAAGAAAATGCTCCGGGAGGAATATCCCGACGAGGTTGAAGTCTACCTGATTGCCATCGACAGCACCCGCTTCAATGTGGGCATGACGGAGGAGGCCAAGAGGGGAGGGGACAAGATCGTCGAGCTGTTGGTAGAAGAATTGAAATCTTGAGTCAAATCCATTATGTTTATACCACCGAACAAATTGAAAAATGCTTTTGGCCCTTCTGAGGGAGAAGCAGCTCAGGTGCGCCTGAAGTCTTCCCACTTGTTGATAGACCGCGAGCTGGCCCTGGACATCTTTGGCGATGACTTCAACGTCAACTTGGTGTACTATGCCGATCGACGGACCTTGATGATCGCACCACAAAGCGAGGAATTGTTCAAACAATTGCACAAGGCCAAACAGCACATGCTCAAGGATCGAAATGCCAAAGGCGACAAGACCATCGCTCTGCACGAATTGTTGATCGACAACGAAATCGACAGCAGTGATCGAACGGTGGCCTTCGACTGCCAGAAAGCCCTGAAAATCTTAACTGTCAAATTGTAAATCTTTGCCATGTACATCTCTCCTGACATTCCCTTTCACAAAGCAACTGATTTTGCGGGAACACAGGAGGATTTTGCATTGCTCAAAGAGGACCGCTGGCTGATGGATACGGAAGTGAAATACCAGCTGTTGGAACGACGTGGACTGTGGCACCTCACCATGATCTACGTAGCTGTCGACAATCCGCTCAAATTCATCTGTCGGAAAATCGATACCTACAATTCCGAAAAAAAAGCGAAGACATTTGCTTCCATTTTGCAGAGAGGAATCCGAAAAGACGCCAGAGGAACCTTAAAAACAAATCAAGATGCTATCCATATTTGCGACAACTGAACACCATGCCCAGCTCCTGGAAATGATCCAACAAGAAGACCGACTAGAGGAGCTGGTCAGCATCATAGACATCCTGGAAAAACGCCCTGTCCCCGATGCACATTCCATTTTGATCAAGAAGGGCGAGGTCGGATTTACTCTGGACTGGTGCAACAGCCAACCACCATTTTTGCTCCCGGAAGAAATTGAACTCAATGAAGCAAATCTGCTGGGCATTGTCTTTGCCAAGTTGAACAATTACGAAAAGGCCTACGAATATTTGCAAGGCAACAACCCTTCTTTGTTCAAAGAATTGGACTTCATCAATCGCCTACAACAGGGCTTGCAAATTCCGCCCGAGGAGTTGATCTCTCAGTATACCCCTTTTGAAGAATACCGACTGATGCACAACCAAGCCATCCTCCGTCACTACGCTTGTGTACCTGCTGACTTTGATTTTGAAAAGACTGCCTACTTTTACGAGGAAGCCATCAAAAGTGCGCCCTCTGAGGAACATGCCGCCTTCAGCGCCCGCCAGTATGCCCTTCTTTGCATCGACCTGGAGCAGTCCACCCAAGCGGTGCGCATATTGGAAGATGCCCAATCGCCACATCTTTCCAAGGAAGCAAAAACAGAAACCAATCACAGCCTCTGTCAAGCCTGGTTGCTGCAACTGACCAAGCCCTACGATCAGGAGTTGTTGGAAAAATTGAAATCGACTCTTTGGGAGGTATTGCAATCGTATGAACAATCCGACAGAAAAATCGAAACCGGCCTGATCTTATTGGATGCTGCGCACATTGCCAACATATCGGACAGCTTTACCGAATCGTTGGGATATGTGACCAGAGCCATCCAAATTTTTGAGTCGGAAAACTTGCGGGAATTGGCGGGCAATGCCTATCATCGAAAAGGCACCTTGCTCTACACCTGGGCGCAAAATGGCAACCCAGCATTTTTCAAGCCCGCCGTGGAAAGCTACCAGGAAGCCCTGAAAGTCTTCACCAGACAGGCGGCCCCAAATGTATTTGCAGACATCCACCACAACCTCGGCGTCTTGTATACCGACATGCCAAGTGACAACAAGAAAAAAAGCATCTGGGCGGGCATCGCCGTTTCTTCCTTCGATGAAGCCCTTCGCTTTTACACAAAAGATCAATATCCCTACCAATATGGGATGATTTGCAACAGCTATGGCAATGCATTCACCAAATTTCCACAGGCAGTCCTGACAGACAATCACGAAAAGGCATTGTTCTATTACCAAGAAGCGCTGGATGTCCGGACGGCGGAGTATCCATATGAAAGGGCCATCACTTTGTTGAATTTTTTGGAGGCGAGTTGGGATGTAGGAAATGAACCCGATTCATTCAACGAACAGCGATATGAAGACATGCTGGCCAAAGCCCGGGAGGTCAAAACACTGGTAGACGAAGCCGAGATGATCGAACAGGCAGACAAGCATCTGAAGTTGTTGCAAGAATTGAGACAAGTCGTTGCAAAATGATTCCACCATGCATGAGATTTCTTTAGTCAGAAACATATTCAATACGCTGGAAGCTGAGTTTTCCAAAGATGAATTGGACAACATGACCGCCATCAATATGAAGGTGGGTTTGCTCTCCAATGTGGAGCCCATTTTGATGCAAAATGCATTTGAGGCAGTCACGACCGCTGAGGAAAAATACCAGGAGGTCAAACTCCATGTGGAATTGGTTCCCATTGAAGTTTACTGCAGCGATTGCGATGTCAACTCCACCATCGAGAACTACAAATTTGCCTGTGCCTCCTGCGGTCAACCCAACAACAATGTCGTCAAGGGAACGGAGCTGCTGATCCATCAGGTGCAATTTGATTCTGAAGAAGAGTTGTCTGTCGAATAACCTCTAACACCTTTTTGCCACTCATCCATGCTATCAAAATTTGTTCTCCCCGTAGCAAGTCGGGCTTTCGATCTATTGGCCAAAATATGGAACGAGCACCGTACCCATACCAACATCAGCCGACTGCTGGTCTATGCATTCATCATTGGATTGATCATCGCAGAATTGGCAGGAAGAGAGTTGTTGCCTTTCGAACACAAAATTCACAACCACTTTTTTGCCGTTGAACTGGCCTTCACGCTGTTGCTCTTGACGGAGCTGTTGGCCTTGATTTTTGTCATGCCCAATTCGGTGGGTGTGTCAGTGGGCAAGCAGTTGGAAATCTTATCCCTCATTTTGATCCGCTCGGCTTTCAAGGAGTTCAGTCAATTTGAAGAACCTGTCATTTGGGACAATCTCGATGGCCCCGTCCTGAAAATGGTGGCCGATGCTTTTGGCAGTTTGATCATCTTCATCATCATCGGCGTGTATTACAAAACCCAAAAGCGCATCCGGTTGACGGAGAGCGAAGAAGAACACCAGCAATTCAAGGATTTCAAAAAGCTGGTATCCATTCTGCTGTTGCTGGCATTCACCTCCATTGGCATTTTTGACCTGTGGTCTTTTTTCCAAAAAGGAAGCTACATCAGTTCGTTCAACACCTTTTACACCGTCTTGATTTTCAGCGACATCCTAATCGTCTTAATTGCCATGAGATACACATTGGAATATCCCAAAATATTTCGGTATTCGGCCTTTGTCCTCACCACGGTTTTGATCCGCATTTCGCTTACGGCTCCTCCTTATGTCAACGCCGCCCTTGGCATAACAGCCTCACTTTTTTTGCTGGCGATGACCCTGGCATTCAATTACTTTTTGCGAGAAGAGTTGAGTCTTCAAAAAAGGAAATCTCCCTCCTGACTAGAAAATGTTTTCTAAACCCTTGAATTCCTTTACTAATTCAATTCATCTACGTAAATTGGATACATCACTGGTTCAGATGCTTGTAAAATTGCTTGTGTGGTAAATTGCCAATGTACCAGTTGTTCACTTCAAAAGTTTTAACCTAAGATGGATAAAGTTCAAAAATCAAATAGAGCGGCAAGAGGAACGGTCACATGCGACAATACGACCATGCACCTCCTCAAAGCCAATGACTTTGTGGCAGAAAGCATCCGCAAAAAAGTAGCCGATCGAAATATTTTGCTCATCAACATTACCTCTTCAGCAGGCAGTGGCAAGACAACCCTACTGCAGGAAACGGCCCGCCGGATCGGAGACAAAGTAAAGATGAAAGTATTGGTTGGCGATCTGGAAACAGAACGCGATGCAGACCGGATTCGAGAGACGGGAGTGGATGCCTTGCAAATTGTCACAGGAGGGATTTGTCACTTGGAAGCACAGATGGTGTGGCAGGCGATGGAAGGCCTCGACTTGGAAGGTGTTGAATTGCTGATCATCGAAAATGTCGGCAATCTCGTTTGTCCAGCTTCCTTTGATTTGGGAGAAGACTACCGGGTCACCTTGATCGCCACGACAGAGGGAGATGACAAACCCAAAAAATATCCTCGCATGTTCTTGACCAGTGAAATGATGCTGGTCTCGAAAGTGGACTTGCTCGAACACCTTCCATTTTCTGTGGATGCCGTCGTAGCAGATGCGAGGGATGTCAACCCGGACATCAAAGTTCTGGAAATTTCCAGTACCAAAAACATTGGGATCGACGAATGGTGCCAATGGCTTTTGGAGAAGGTAAAAGAAAAGCAAGCAGCAACCGAAGCGATCACAACTGGATGATGACCTGGCACATTCATGTGGAAGGCCAGGTACAAGGAGTTGGTTTTCGTCCTTTTATTTTTTCGTTGGCACAAAAGTATGGACTCAATGGCTGGGTAAGCAACACCGTCGATGGGGTACACCTCGTCTGCAATGCCAACAAGCGGACTGTCTTGAAGTTGATGGACACCATTGTTACAGACGCGCCAAGACTCAGCAAAATCACTTCCATCCGACGGTTCAAGATCCAACAACAGTTCTTTGACAATTTTCAGATCATTCACAGCAAGGAGACCGGAAAGGCCAACCTTTTGCTCACGCCTGATTTTGCCTTGTGCAATGATTGTCGCCAAGAGTTGAAGCAGGCCAACAACAGGAGGTACGGATACCCTTTCATCACTTGTACCAATTGCGGCCCTCGCTACTCCATCATTCGAAAACTGCCATACGACAGGCAGAACACCACGATGGAAGCCTTTCCAATGTGCCCAACTTGCCAAGAGGAGTACGACGATCCCAGCGATCGCCGCTATTTTTCACAAACCAATTCTTGTTCAGACTGTGGCATTGAACTGTGTCTATTTGACGCTTCGCAAGCAATTGTTTCCAAGAATACCACCGACATCCTCAAGCGAATCATCCACGAGTGGAAAGCGGGAAAAATCATTGCCATCAAGGGAATCGGCGGATACTTATTGACTTGTGATGCCAGCAATGAGGCAGCTGTTTTGGAGTTGCGGAAGAGAAAGTACCGTCCTTCCAAACCCTTTGCCTTGCTCTATCCAACTGCAACGGCCTTGAAAGATTTTGAACTCGACGATCTTGCGCTACAGGAGTTGGAAAGCCATGTGTCGCCCATTGTTTTGCTGGACTTGGCGGCATCTGCCAATGCATTGCCGGGGGTTGCACCGGGCTTGAATCGGGTCGGTATCATGTTGCCTTATACACCTTTGTACGAGCTGCTGATGCAGGCATTTGGGAAGCCCATTGTGGCAACGAGTGGAAACATCAGCAATTCCCCCATTGTCTACGAAGACGAAAAGGCCCTGCGCGAATTGTCGACAGTTGCCGACTTTGTGTTGACCAACAACCGGGACATCCTACTGCCACAAGACGACAGCCTTGTTCAATTTTCTTTTTTTCACAAACAGAAGATAGTCCTTCGCCGGTCCAGGGGAATTGCCCCCACTTACATCAATGCAGATGTCAAACTTCCCCGCGAGCGCATTTTGGCCATGGGAGCCATGCTCAAGAGTACCTTTGGGCTGTCTCACAGCGGCAACAAATACATCAGTCAGTACTTGGGAGATTTGACACATTTTGATGCACAGCAAAATTTCGAGCATGTCTTGCAGCATTTCCTTGAACTGTTTGACATGCGGGCCGATGTCATTCTGAGAGACCAGCATCCAAGCTATCCATCCAGTCAGATGGGCGAGCAACTTTCCAAGAAATGGAATGTACCGATTTTCGATGTACAGCACCACCTTGCCCATTTCGGGGCCATCATCGGAGAGCACAATTTGTTGCCGTCGAGTGAGCCCATCTTAGGAGTCATCTGGGATGGAACAGGACTGGGAGAAGATGGGCAAATATGGGGTGGAGAATTTTTTACTTACGAGAAATACCAATTCTCGCGTTGTCAGCACTTTGAATATTTCGACTTCATCCTGGGCGACAAAATGCCAAAGGAGCCCCGCATCTCTGCCCTTTCTACCTGCTGGGATGCGGCGGGGGCGGAGGCATTTTTGGAAGAAAAATTCAGCCAAACAGAGTGGCGCATTTACCGCAAAATGCTGCAAAAGAAAAACAGCTTGCAAAGCTCCAGCGTCGGACGAATTTTCGATGCAGTGGCCTCCCTGCTCGGCATCATGGACAAGCAAACCTACGAGGGAGAGGCAGCCATGCGACTGGAAGCTCTTGCGACCACTTACTTCCAAAAGCATGGATTGGATTTTTCATCGAGCTATTTTTCCAATTACGTCTACCGCCGACGCATCTCAACAAAGTCGTTGATGGCGGGCATCATCCGGGATTTACAGCAAGGAAAAGCAAGGGATTTCATCGCTGCAAAATTCCATTTCTCCCTGGCCCACTTGATCAAAATGGTTGCGAACGATCTGAAAATTCAACACATCGCCTGTAGTGGTGGCGTCTTTCAAAATGCCCTACTGGTAGATCTCGTGTTGTATCATCTCAAAGGAGATTTTGAACTCTACTTTCACAAAGAACTTTCCCCAAACGACGAAAACATTTCCTTCGGACAACTGGTTTGCTACCAGATCAAAAAGCAAAGAGAATCATTTTCAAAACATACATTCAAATCCAATAAATATGTGTTTAGCGATTCCCGGTAAAATAAAATCCATTGAATCCAAATTCGATGGATTGGTGCGGATGGCAAAAGTCTCTTTCGGCGGCATCATCAAAGAAGCCAGCCTGGAGATGGTCCCACACGCACAAGTCGACAACTATGTTCTCGTTCATGTGGGCGTGGCCATCAGTGTCGTCGATGAAGAAGAAGCCAAAAAAACGTTTCAGTATTTGGAAGAGATGGGAGAGGTGGAAGATGAATTGAATATTTCCGGCTTTCTCCCAGACAAAGAAGAATACGCAGACCAAAATTAAGCACAATGAAATTTTTAACAGAATACAGAGATCCCGAACTGGCACAGCGTTACCTGGACGAGATCAAAAAAACAGTGACACGTCCCTGGACCATCATGGAAGTCTGTGGTGGGCAAACGCACAGCTTGGTCAAAAACGGCATCCTCAATATGTTGCCCAAAGAGATCAACATGGTGCACGGCCCTGGCTGCCCGGTTTGTGTCACGCCCTTGAATCTGATTGACAAGGCGGTGTATTTGGCAGAAGAGAAAGGGGTGATTCTATGCTCTTATGGCGACATGCTCCGGGTACCTGGTTCGCAAAAGAGCCTGCTGGAAGCCAAAGCAAATGGAGCGGACATCCGCATTTTGTACTCTCCACTAGAAGCAGTAAAGATTGCAGAGCAACATCCAGAAAGACAAGTTGTCTTCTTTGCCGTTGGCTTTGAAACCACTGCGCCAGCCAATGCACTTTCTGTCGTACACGCCAACAGATTGGGGCTGGAAAATTACTCCATTCTCGCCTCTCACGTCCTCGTACCTCCTGCCATCGAGGCCCTGGTTAGTGATGAAGAGTGCGTGGTAGAAGGCTTCCTGGCCGCAGGCCATGTCTGCACCATCATGGGCATGCAAGAGTATCATCCGCTGGTGGAAAAATACAAGGTCCCCATCGTGATTACAGGCTTCGAGCCTGTTGACATTTTACAAGGCATTTTGATGACGGTACAACAATTGGAGAGGGGAGAGGCACGACTGGAAAATCAGTATGCCCGGATGGTTCGAGAGGCTGGCAATCCCAAGGCCATGGAGACCATCTACGAGATATTTGAGGTGACGGACAGAATGTGGCGGGGCATGGATGTCATTCCCCAAAGTGGATACCAGGTGAAGGAAGCCTACGAGATTTTCGATGCGCGAAAGAAATTTACGGTCGACATTGCAGAAGCGCCCGAGAACGAAGACTGCATAGCTGGTGACATCATGAAGGGATTGAAAAAGCCTTTTGAGTGTCCCAATTTTGGCACAAAATGCCAGCCCGAAAATCCACTGGGAGCACCCATGGTGAGCTCAGAAGGAGCCTGTGCTGCCTACTATCATTTTTCAGACATGGTCAATCGCCAAATCGCGTAAACAAGAGCAATTATGGAAGTCGTATCCCGACAAGAGAAACGAATAAAAATGGCCTTGTCCTGTCCGATGCCCAAGTTGGATTTCGATGTCATTACCCTCGGA
This sequence comes from Bacteroidota bacterium, assembly GCA_039821145.1. Classification (GTDB taxonomy): domain Bacteria; phylum Bacteroidota; class Bacteroidia; order Chitinophagales; family Saprospiraceae; genus JBCCSZ01. The sequence goes on from JBCBOS010000017.1 coordinate 69,378, forward strand.
CACGGAAGTGGTGGCCTGTTGACCAATCGATTGTTGGACAGTGGTGTATTTGACCTGCTCAAAAATGATTTGTTGGACAAACGCCACGATGGTGCCAGCTTGTCCTTGAGCGGACAGACGGCCTTCACCACCGACAGCTTTGTCATCTCGCCTGTCTTTTTTCCAGGGGGGAACATCGGAGAATTGGCGGTCAACGGAACGGTCAACGACCTGGCGATGTGCGGTGCCATTCCACAATTTCTTTCGCTGAGTTTCATCATCGAAGAGGGATTGAGCATGAGGGAATTTTGGGACATTCTCCTCGCCATCAAATTTGCCTGCGAGCAAGCTGGCGTGCAAATCGTGACGGGAGATACCAAGGTGGTGGAACGAGGCAAGGGCGACAAAATATTTGTCAATACCAGTGGGGTAGGGGCCATGCATCCAAAGGCCCAAATCGACATTGATCGGGTACAAGTCGGCGATAAAATCATTGTCAGCGACAACCTGGCCACCCATGGCATTGCGATCATGTCGGTCCGCGAAGGGCTGGAATTTGAAACGAGCATTGAAAGTGATACCCGCAACCTCAACCACATTGTCAAAGACATGCTGGATGACTATGGGCAAGACATCCACCTGCTGCGCGATCCAACCAGGGGAGGTGTTGGAACGGTGCTGACGGAAATTGCAAGAGACACCCAACTGGGCATCGACATCTTCCAAAAAGACATTCCGGTGGACGAGCAAGTCTATGGGGCCTGCGAAATATTGGGGCTCGATCCCTTGTATGTGGCCAACGAAGGAATTTTCATTGCCATTGTCAATGCTGCCGTGGCCGATGCCATGCTGGCGGACATGAGAGCAAATGAAGCATGCAGACACGCCTCTGTCATTGGACAAGTCGTCGAAGCCCATCCACGCCAGGTGGTGCTGACCAGTCGAATCGGAGGCAAGCGAGTGGTCAACATGCTGGTAGGGGAGCAGCTGCCCAGAATTTGTTAGCCATGGCAGACGACATTCAAAATAGAAAAGACATCCGAAAGTTGGTCAGTGCCTTCTACGAAAAGCTGCTAACAGACGAAGCGTTCAAGCACATTTTTTTAGAAGTGGCACAAATCGATGTGTTGACCCATTTGGATCAGATCGTCGACTTTTGGGAAAGTGCTCTGTTTCAGGCAGGCAAGTACAAAGAAGATTTGGTAGACATTCATCTGGACCTCAACCAAAAGTACCAATACGGTCTGACAGAAGCGCATTTCAAAAATTGGTTGGCACTGTTTCACAGTACGGTCGATGAGCTCTTTGAAGGCGACAATGCAAAAGGCGTCAAAAGCAGGGCCATGTCCATTGCCACCGTCATCAAATTGAAAATAGACAATCTCGAACAAAAGAGGTTGGAATTCAACAACTAACATGGAAAAAACGGCTGATGTGATCTTGGAAAAGATCGTCGATGAAATACAGATATTCAAAGGCGCTGAAGACAGTCCCTTGCTGGCTCCAAGAGGTGTATTTTTGGTAAACAACAAACTCTTGGTGGCCGATACGGCCCAGAATCGATTGTTCATCTGGAACGAAATCCCCACCACAGAACACCAAAAGCCCGACATTGTCTTGGGACAAATGGCCAAGGAAGAAACGGGTCGGAACGCCAGTGGGAAGGTGAGTGCGTCGAGTTTGTTTTATCCCTCCGGCATTTGGTCGGACGGTCAAAAGCTTATTCTTGCAGACGCCTGGAACCATCGGGTTTTGATCTGGCATCAGATGCCCACTCGGGACGGCCAGCCAGCCGATGTGGTGGTGGGACAAAAAGATTTTGAAAGCAATGATCCAAATGTCAATGGCATCAGTCATCCGCCGTCTGCCCAATCCCTGAACTGGCCCTACGGCGTTTTTTCAGATGGCCAACAACTATGGATTGCAGATACGGGCAACCGCCGGGTTTTGCACTTTGCCAAGATCCCCAGCGAAAATTTTGCCGCCGCCGATCACGTCATCGGAAAGCCCAATTTTGAAGAAAGAGACTATGAAAACGAAGATCCCATTTGGCCTTATTCAGTGAAAGTAAGCCCGAATGGACAAATGGCAATCACGGACACCCAGTATTACAGAGTGTTGTTGTGGCACGACTGGAAAACGGCACTGCACCAAAAGGCAGACGCCATCATCGGTCAGCCATCTTTCGAGGCCAACGGACAAAACCAATTTGGGTGGTTTCCCAAAGCCAACACCTTGAACTGGTGCTACGACACCTGTTTTTACAAAGATGGACTGTGGGTGGCCGATACGGGAAGCAGTCGAATCCTGTGGTTCGACAGCCTGCCCACCCAGCACAATGCAGAGGCCAATAACCTCCTTGGACAGGACAATTTTACCACTGGCAGCGAAAACAAAAACACCATCTGGAGTACAGAGGGAAGTCTGTACTGGCCCTTTCAAATTTGCATCGAAGGCAAGACGATGGTAGCTGCCGATACGGGCAACCACCGAATTGTCATCAACCACCTAAACTTTTGATCATGGAGGCAACATTGCCATTGTTGTTTGCGGCAGTCGTCGGCTTTGGCCACGCTTTTGAAGTCGACCATTTGGTGGCGGTCGGCAACATTGTCACCAAGCGTGACCGGATGATTCTCGCCATGAAAGATGGCATCTATTGGGGTCTGGGCCACAGTTCGACCATCGTACTGATTGGTCTGATCATGATCATCGGAAAGGCAACATTTCTCAACGATTGCTTTGGATATTTTGAGGCTGCTGTTGGAGCAATGTTGGTCCTCTTGGGCATTGTCCGCCTGTACCAATTCTTTCATCCCCACCAAAAAGCATCTGACTTGGTAGATGCACAAAGCAATCACCATTTGGCGTATGGAGTCGGTCTGGTACATGGACTCGCGGGAAGTGGTGCCATGATTCTGCTGGTCATGACAGAAATCCAAAGCAGTTGGAGCAGCATGTTATACTTACTCATTTTTGGCATTGGATCCATTGCAGGGATGTTGGTGGCTGCCGGCATTTTCAGCTTGCCTTTTTCCAAAAAACTCGTCAACAACCAAAGAGCACAATTGGCCTTGGTTCTATTATCTTCCGTCCTCTGCATTGCCTACGGCGGATATGTCATGTTCGAAAACCTCTCCTAGATGGAAGACTACGATCCAAAAGATTTTTTGCTCTTTGCCCTTGGCCACTTCGACATTCCGGTCCAGTCCCACCAGGGAAAAATGGTATATTTGCCAATGGAATACGCCATAGAAATAGAAGGAAAAAAACTTTTCAAACTTACGCAAGCCAATCGCGTCATCGCTCCATTTGCAGATGTAGAAGAAATGTGTCAGTTCATCAAAACAGATATGCAAATCAATGAGGAAAATTGAGCTCAACATCATTGCGTTGGCGAACAGCGAATCCAGCAAAGGCAATTTTGCACTCATTTTGGAAGAGTTGAAAGGCTTTCGGCGTCTTCCCATCATCATCGGCAGCTTCGAGGCCCAAGCCATCGCCGTGTCGTTGGAAAAGATGCAACCCAATCGCCCCTTGACCCACGACCTGTTCAAAAACACCTTGGAAGCATCCGGCATTCAGATTTCAGAAGTCCTCATTTCCCATCTGGTAGACGGCACCTTCCACGCCACCCTCATCGGCACCAAGGCCGACGGTTCTCCCTTGGAAGTAGATGCCCGCTCTTCGGATGCCATCGCCCTTGCCGTTCGCTTTGGCTGTCCCATTTTTACGACAGAAGCCATCATGGAAAAAGCCGGAGTTGTGCTCGACAGCCCCAGCAAAGCATTCACCAACAAACGCGGCAGCTTGTCGGAATACTCCTTGGAAGAATTGGAGCAATTGCTCAGTCAGTTGTTGGCCAAGGAGGACTACGAGAGTGCGTCGAAGATTCGGGATGCGATTCGGGAGAAGAAGGGTGCGCGAGAAGGGTGACACTGTAGACGTATTTCAGGACGACGCACTTTTCGCCCATAAGTTAGATTATGTTAAATAAGACAATCCAGAAGCTTGTTTCGCCCCTAGAATCCCGGACCACCAATCGGACTTTCCCACAAAAAAAAGAAACATCCCCGCATGGACTCCATACCAATCTTGGGAAGAAAATTCTCACAGATTTGTATTTGACAATTGGGCCTTTGCCGACAGCCACCTCTTCTGTCAAACTTGTTCCAGTCTTCCCTTGATTTCTTGTAAGCGCAACCAGTTTTGGTAAAACAATGGCAAGTTGACCACATTTTCCATATACTGAAATACATACATGATCAGCGAGAACAAGGCACCGTATTTTACAATTCCATCGCTCACCGCAATGAGGATGGACGCCACCAAAAACGAAATCAATACCACCCACGAAATGGAAAAATTTCCCGCCTCTAGGTCGGACAATTTGATGTTCCACTTCATCATCTCACTCAGGTGCAGGTCTAGGGCGGCTTCGTCATTTTGTGCAATGACATCCACTTGCTTTTCAAACTCGTCATTGGACGATTTATTCAGCTTGATCGTTTTGGTACTCGTCATCCAGTAAAGCAAAAAAATGAGGATGGTGACAATGAGGCTGCCGTAGAAGATGTGCAAATTCAGGAACGCAATAATGACAATCACGCCGATCAATCCAATGACATTGCTGACCAATTCGGGCAATGAATTTTCCAAAAATTCAACCAATTCCCTGGTCATACCCAGTCGGGCAGCTTTTACAGAAGATCGATTGTCCGCTATTTTGGAAATGGCTTTCGAACCAATGTGTTGGTAAACCTTTGCGTAAAAACGGGAATCAAATACCCGTCGTCCCACACCCACAAGGAGAGCAGCCAGGCCGAGCAGCCCCAATTGAACGGCCCCATAATGGCCGCCACTCAGCGCATCGTCAATGGCGTATCCGATGAACAAAGGAAACAAAATGGCGATCCCTGCTTCTAACAAAACCAAAAACAAAGTAAAGCCAAATTGGAGTCGGTATTTTTTCAAAACAGCTTTTGCAGTCATGCCTAGTCTGCTCTTTTCCAGATTTCTGTATCAGAATATCCATAGTAGGAATAACTCACTTCCAAGGTGTTGGCACTCGTCAAATGCAACGCAGCCTTCACCTCGTAGGTTTCGCCTTCGTATTTGAAGAGATATTGTGCCTCTCCTTTTTTGCCTTGGAAACGAATGTCAGTCATCACAAGGGAATGGTAGGCCTCTCCCCTGCCTTGATCATCTTTTAAAGACAAGGTATGGCACAACAACTTTCCGCCGTCGTCTTTGATTTGATAATCCACACTCATCTGTTCGCCCTCTACATCATAGGTAGTCTCCCATTTGCCGATCAAGGTGCTGCTCGACTGTGCATTTGTCTTTGCAAAAGCGCATACCATAAAAACAAATGCCAATACTTTTATACTTTTCATGCTTGCTCATTTTCAGGTTTCCAGCCCGGTGGTTTCACCATGTAATGCCAGGCCTCTTTTAGAGTTTTTGCCTTTCGGACGTCCTTAAAAATATCGATGTACTCCACCAGGTGTACCTTGATAGGGTTGATCGTATTGATGGGCTTGGTCAACCCATAGGTAGGTGTTTGTTGCTCCTCTTGGAAAGTCCCAAACATCCTGTCCCAAATGGACAACAAGGCGCCAAAGTTTTTGTCGAGGTACATTTCATCGGAGCCATGATGCACTCGATGTTGAGAGGGAGTCATGAATATTTTTTCAAACCAACCCAACTTGCCGATGATCTCGGTGTGCAACCAGAATTGGTATGACAAGACCAAAAAGAAGCACAACAAGACAATGTATGGATGAAAACCAATGACGACCACTGGCACATAAAAAATCCAAGTCACCAAACTGTCGATGAAAGAAACCCGCATGGCCGTCGTGTAATTGTAAATGGGCGAACTGTGGTGAATGCTGTGGTAGCTCCACAGAATCCTCACTTTGTGCTCTATCACATGTTCCCAGTAATAGACAAAATCCACCAAGATGAGACAAAGCAAAGCCGTGTAAATATTCACCGGTATCTGCCAGGGAATGTACTCCCCGACGAAAAGGAATGCCCCGACAAATATCAAAGTCGTAGATTTCTCCAACAGTTGAGCGATGAGAAAAACGCCAAAGCTGGCCCACATTTCTCCCAAGCGCCACTTGTTGATTTTTTTCTTATACAGCTCATAAAAAAACTCGACAACAGCCAAGACAAGCGAGAAGCCAAAGATGATCAGGATCACCAGACCAATGTTGTCTTCCATTTGTTTTACCACTTCTTCCATAGACCATTTTTTAGAGTGAAAATTGTACCTATCCCGTGACCAATTGATGCATGGCAAGGCCTCACTTTTCAGTCATCCTTGCCAATATTTCAATGGTTACAATGGCAAAGGTAGGGACTTCCACCGCCGCTGATGTGTCCTTTTTGGACAAACTCAGAGCTTGCTCAAATCACAGGAATGTATATTTCCGTTAGGATTTCCTCAGGAAGAGTGGTTTCTTCATAATTGGGGTAAAACTCTAAGGTAGGTAGGTCTTGCAATTCCAAGTCGACATCCAACATCCACAAGGCATAAATTTTTTGGTAAAAATCAGAACAACTCTGGTGGGTACCTCGATGGATGAACTTGGCGTATTTCTGCCGTTTGTGTGTTTTGGTTCTGAAAAGTCCTTCTGGCTCAAATGGCAGCGCTTGTTCCAGAATGCATCCCAGGTTGTAACGCAAGTGAATGTCGTCGCTGATGTCGCTGTCGTCTACAATCTCCGTCATGAAAATCGAACGATCACTCAGAATGCCCTTGTCCTTCGCATAGGCATAAAACTGATTGCCCGTTTCCTCTATGGCCGAGAAGTTTTCATAGTCACCACGGTATTCCAAAAAAATGTATTCAAAATCGGGTAAGTACTCTATGTCAAATTGGAGTTGTTGCCTGTTTGTCCCTGCCTCCTCCAACAATGATTTTTGGAACTTCTCCCGGATCGCCTCACTCCCCAAGCGGAAAGCAGAGGGAGAGCAGCCATACTTCTTTTTAAAGGCTTTGTTGAAAGCAGCCCTTTCCTCGAAGCCAACTTCGTAGCTGATGTCGGCAATCCCCATGTCGGTATACTTCAAATACTGCGCTGCCTTCTCCAAGCGCAACCGTTTGATGTATTTTCCGATGGTTTCCTGATGAAGTGCCTCAAATATCCGGTTGATGTTCCGGTAGGAGTAGTGGCAGACCGCTTCCACCCTCTCGATGTTGAGGTCCTCTTTGAAGTTTTCCTCTATGAAGGCCAGCAACTTCTTGTATCTTCCCAGTTGTATTTCGTTTTTCAATGGCAAACTTTTGTAATTCTGTACCACAGCCAAGCATATTGACCACGCCCCTCCCCTTCAACCGTTCCGGTGAATGATCCATCCAACAATCAATTTCTGTCGTTGTCGATTGAAATTACCTCAAAACGTCAATAAATGAAAGTTTGGGGGTGTTTTTTGATGGAGAAGTGAGTTGGCCTGATCCTACAGCAAAAAGTCTGTAATCTGTAAATTTCTCCTCCCTCATACGTTAAATCCACTCCATCCCGTGCATAATTTGCCAAAAAACAGTAGCTTTATAAGAATGCAAATCACTGATTGTCAGCATTTTGATCATTGATTGTACGTAGGAATGTACCATTTCAAGCCACTTTGGTTGCACAGATGGCAACTGGTCCCCTCACAACACTGCAATCGCACACCATAACATGGTACAAACAGAATGAGACAAATGACCAATTCACTGATTCAAAAATACAACATACCTGGGCCCAGATACACGAGCTATCCAACCGTTCCTTACTGGAAAGAAGATGGCATCAGTCTGGCGAGATGGGAAAAGCTGGTTGAAGCGTCTTTTGCCGCAAGCAACCACAAAGAAGGCATCAGCATTTACATTCACCTGCCATTTTGCGAATCCTTGTGTACTTTTTGTGCTTGCCATAAGAGAATCACCAAAAGACACAGCGTCGAAGAACCTTACATAGAGACACTTCTCAAAGAGTGGGAATTGTATTGTCAAATTTTCCCCAACAGGCCCCGCATTCGCGAAATCCACCTGGGAGGAGGTACCCCGACCTTTTTCAGTCCCCAAAATCTGACAACTTTACTGACCAAAATTGTCCAAAAGGGAACCCTGACAGAGGACTCCGAGTGCAGCTTCGAGGCACATCCCAACAATACCACCAAAGAACATTTACAGGCTTTGTACGACATTGGGTTTCGAAGAACCAGCTTTGGGGTGCAGGATTACGACCTGAAAGTACAAAAGACCATCAATAGGATACAGCCTTTTGAACAAGTCAAGCAAGTGACAAACTGGGCAAGAGAGATTGGGTATGAGTCCATCAGCCATGACTTGGTCTTTGGCCTGCCCCACCAGACCATGGACAGCATGCTCAACACCATTAAACTGACCAAGGAGCTCAAACCCGACAGGCTCGCTTTTTACAGCTATGCCCATGTCCCTTGGATCAAAAATGTCGGACAAAGAGGATACAGCGAAAATGACCTGCCGAGTGCAGAGAAGAAAAGGGCCTTGTACCAAAGTGGCAAAGAACTGTTGCACGAATTGGGCTATGAGGAAATCGGAATGGATCATTTTGCCCTCAAAAGCGACTCGCTCTACAAGGCCCTGGAAAACAAAACCCTGCATCGAAACTTCATGGGCTACACATCCAACAAGACCCGACTGATGATCGGGCTGGGGATGAGTTCCATTGGCGACTCCTGGAATGGGTTTGCACAGAACATAAAGACACTGGAACAATACACCGAAAGTGTTCACAATGGCATCTTGCCGTTTTTCAGAGGACATGAATTGAGTGAGGAGGATTTGATTGTCCGACAGCACATCCTAAACATCATGTGCCACTTTGAGACTTCTTGGAAGGAAGAAAAGTTGAAATTTCCAGAGTTGGAAAATTGCCTGCACCGATTGCGAGAAATGGAAGAGGATGGATTGTTGACCATCGATCACCAAGAAGAAAAGTTGACACTCGTCGAGTCGGCCCGCCCATTTGTGCGAAATGTCTGCATGGCCTTCGATTTGCACCTCCTCCGGGAAAAACCATCGACAAGGGTATTTTCCATGACCATTTGATCACCCGCGCCCAGCCTGAGCATTGAACATGAAACAAGTTTTTTTCCTCCCCCTACTCTTTCTGCTCGCCTGTTCCACCCGTGAACAACTGCCCTCTGTGGACATTGGCGACTTGCCACAAAGTGAAATAGAGCTGCAAAAAATGATCATTCGACAGCTCGCTGGCGAGGAAGACATTGCATTGTCCAATGGAGAAAAATACCGCTTGAACAGTCGTTGGACCAAAGAAGAAAGAAGCATCTCCATCCGCTATTTCGAAGCCTTTTTGCAACAGTTGGATTTGCCGACTTACAAGCATCACTACCAGATGCCAAACTCCAACCCTGCCGTGGACCTACTGATCGAGCCGTTGAGGGGTACCAATGTCTACACCATTTTGCCAGCCAGTACGCCCAGCACGGAATACATCATCATCGGTGGTCACTACGACTCAGATGGGGAAAATTTTCCAGGAGCCATTGACAATGGTTCGGGAGTGGCCTTGATCAGCAGTGTGTTGAGACAAGCCCAAAACATCGAAAATCGAAACAAGAATTTACTCGTCATTTATTTTGATCAAGAAGAAGAAAACATCTCTGCAGGAAGCATCGCTTTTGCAAAATTCCTGAAAGCCAAACAATACAACATTCACTCTGTCCACTGCTACGATCTGATCGGTTGGGATGCGGACAACAACAAAGAAGTTCAACTGGAGCTTCCCAGTCCCAACATCAAACGCTTGTATCAAAAACATGCAGACAGCCTCGACATCCCCCTTTTCACAACCCAAGCAGAATCGAGCGATTATTATTCTTTTGTCAAAGAGGGCATCAATGCCGTTGGCATGAGTCAGGCGTATGCCAAGGGAGATGTATCTGGCAAAAAAGACTCTCCGGAAGACAAATACCACCTGGTCAATTTTGCATATTTGGCGTCGTCTACCCAACTTGCATTCGAAGTCATCAAAGAATTGCTACATGAATAAGGCCATCCAAAACAACGCATTCTTCCTGGTCCCACTGGTCTTGTCCTTGCTCTTCTTTTTGAGAAAAGGCATCCAATACGCCATGATGAATCGATACCTCCCCCTGTGCATCCTTGTCGTACTTTTGCTCCTTTTGCTATTGGGCATTCAGAGAAGTGAACGAGCATTTTTTCGCCTGTCAAAAATATGGGCCATCCTACTCATTTTCTGGTCCATTGCCCGACTGTTCATCTCCATTGTCAGCCAAGTCACCAATACCTTTGACGAGTACCACCTGAACCATCAGTTTGGACTTTATGGGGTCGGTCTGAGCATGGGGATGCTGGTCATTGGGGTGATGATCTTTAGAAATGCGAAAAAGACAGAAAAAGCAAAGAGCATAATCAATTGACAGACAAACAATTGACTCAATTTTTAAATTTTTCATGCCTCACTCCCCTGAAATGACTATATTGAAACTAAAATCCCTACGATGAGTGTAACAATAAATTTACCCAGCAACTTACATATCTCGGAGTTTGAAGTAGGTATGATCATCGCCTCCAAATTATTCAGCGATGGCAAATTGAGTTCGGGACAGGCTGCCGAGATTGTTGGGTTGTCAAAACGAGCTTTTATTGAATTGCTGGGCAAGTACGAGGTGTCAATTTTTGATTCTTCACAGACTGAGCTTGAAAGTGACATAGAAAATGCCTAGAGTAATCATTGCTGATCTACCTCCTTGAAAAAGAAAGTTCTTGAAAAAGTTGGAGAATGAAAAAAATCATCTACATCCCCCTATTCCTCCTCTTGGCCGTTGCCACAAATGCCCAAGCCCCTCTTCCCAAAGCAAGCAGCGGCACAATCGACCGCATCGAAAACTTTCCCTCCCAATACGTCACACAACGAAACATCGATGTGTGGCTTCCAGAAGGCTATTCCGACGAAAAGAAATATCCGGTCCTCTACATGCACGACGGCCAAATGCTGTACGACCCAGACAAGTCCTGGAACCAACAAGCATGGAACATCGACGATGTCGCCACCACACTCTTCCAATCTCGCACAATAGAAGAATTCATCGTCGTAGGCATTTGGAATGGCGGCAGCACCAGACATCCCGATTACTTCCCACAACAACCATTTGAGTCTTTGTCGGAAGAAGGAAAAGATACCGTAACTGCACAATTGCAAAAAGCATCCATCAACAGCCCAACTGGCGTATTCCAACCCCAATCAGATCGCTACCTGCAATTTCTGGTAGAAGAAGTAAAGCCCTACATTGATCAACACTATTCCGTCCATACAAATCGAGAACATACCTACGTCATGGGCAGCAGCATGGGAGGCCTGATCTCTCTGTACGCCATCTGTGAATACCCACAAGTCTTTGGAGGAGCCGCCTGCCTGTCGACCCACTGGCCAGGAACTTTCACATTGGACAACAACCCCATTCCCCAATCCTTTCTCCACTATTTGGAAACCCACCTTCCAACGCCCCACGACCACAAAATCTATTTCGATTGTGGAGACCAAACCCTGGACCGCTTGTATCCCGACATCCAAAAAAAGGCAGACCAAATCATGGCAAAAAAAGGATACGACACATCCAACTGGAGCACCCGATTTTTCCCAGGAGAAGACCACAGTGAAAATGCATGGAGCAAGCGAGTGCATGTTCCATTGACGTTTTTATTTGGGCGTTGATTTCTCCAACTCTACCCTCGGCAACACCACCCGATACTCCCGATCACTCTCCCGATCATGCCACAATACGACATAGTCCACGCGGATGGACCGCACCGCATAGCCGTCTCGCAAACGCTGCTGCAAACGCTCTCCAAAGGCCTTCGAAAATCGACACACCACATCGCCTGCTTCACTCCATAAACCCAATCGATCTTCCTGCAAGTGCAACAACTGACCTGGCAGCACCGTCCGGAGGTAGTACTGTACTTGCTCCTTTTTGAAATGTCCGAGCCACACATCCTTCAACCCACATTCGAGCAACAGAAGGTGGGAGGCTGGACGCTGATCGGAATTGTGGCGGGAGAGAAGCTGAGGAATGCCTTGGGTCGGAAAGTGCAAGCCATCGGTATGGATGTACAGCCGTTCTTTGGCGCGGGTGATGGCGACGTACAGAACACGCCTTTGCTCCTCTGACTGCAATGAATGGTTTTGCAAAAGCAAGTAGACATTGTCAAACTCTTTGCCCTTGACCTTGTGCATGGTGGCCACCAGGATGCGTGCGGACTCGGGAGCGTAGAGGTCGGCAGGGCGAATTTCGCTGAGGTAGTGCCGCCAATTGCTCAAAAATTTTCGGGGATTGTCTTTCTCAAAGGCATCGAGAAGACGGTGGAGCAATTCGAGATTTTGAGAACCCTGAAAGTGGGACACACAGCGGCTCTTGGCCTGCTGCCAGTCCTCTTCGCGAATGCTGCCAGACTGATCGGCAATGGCCTTGTGCAACCAATGTGTAAAGCCTGCTACTTCGAGGAGTTTGTCGACGCGAAAGCCCGATTGGCCCGCCATGAGTTGGGCCGGAATGTCTTTCTCCTGCAAGAGGCTGTACAGCAGTCGGGCCTCCTCATTGGTGTGGGTAAGGATGGCCGTGCGACCGGGGAAACGGTGGCGCTCCAACTGATCGACCAAGGCAGAAAGAAGATGAGGATGTTTGTATTGGATGAGTTCCAAGCTGCCATGTTCTTCTTGATCGGCCTCCAGTTCAATGTTTTTCTTCAAACGGTCGCCGCGCAGAAAATGGCGGAGATACAAATTGCTGAAGGCAAGTAGGTTGGCCTTGGCACGGAAATTCTTGGTCAGGTAGTAAATCTTGGCTTGTTGCTCGCGCACAAAGTTGCGCATGTGCTGAAGGTTGGCACCGCGGAATTCATAAATGTTCTGATCGTCGTCTCCAACGGCAATGACGCGAGGGTCAATCGCCAAGCCAATGATGGTGGTGAGAAAATCGTACTCTTCATCACTCACATCCTGAAATTCATCCACCACAATGACAGCCTTGCTGCGAATTTGTTCGACAGACAATTCCTTGCTTCGGATGGCCTGTGTCACACCCGATAGGATGCTGCGCGATTTTTCCAAATTCCCCATTCGTCCTGCCAGGCGAAAGGCATAACCTTGGTACGTAAAGATGTCGATGTGGTAGGCAACTGGACCGACAAGCTGGAAGAGGCGTTGGCGAAATTCCATGGCGGCCGGACGGGAAAAGGTAAGCATCAAAAATTGCAAAGGTTTGATGTCTTCCATGAGCAGAAGAGCGGCCACCTTGTGAACCAGTACGCGAGTTTTGCCACTGCCCGGACCTGCCGCCACCAAAATGCGCTGGCTGTCCTTGTCGTTGATCACGCGAATTTGCTCGGAAGAAAGCTGACCAAAAATGCGCTGGAATTTTTCCTCTGTGATTGGCCGATGCAATTTGCCTTTTCGCCTTCTGAAATATTTTTGCAAAAACTCCTCATACGGCAGCGTGAAATAATCCTCCGCAAATTGAGTTGCTTCCACCGCATTGGTCAATTGCTTGCGCGCATACTCCCCCACGATGTGAATCTGTGCAATGCGGCTTTTGTAATAGGCATCCAATGTTTTGTAGTCCTCCTGTGTGTAATACCGACGAGTGTTCATCTCCGTCCGAACGATCCGCATGGGATTGTAATACACCAGCAATCCACTTTTCAACTCGATGACCTTGCAATGGTGCAGGTACAGCAGCAGTTTTTCATAAAATTGAATCGACTGTTCCTCTCCGCTGTAGCTCTCAATTTTAGCCTTGAGATCGAGCAAGGAAAAATCCAATAGTACTTTGTCTGTAAAATCATTGTCTTTCTGAGCGCTGGGAAGATGGTCTCGCTCAAAGACTTGCAAAGCATAGGCAGCCGCTGTCAGTCGTGCTTTGATTTGCTGCTGAAACTGACTCGCCTCCCCCATTCGCCTGATCTCGTATTGTTGGTGAATGCGATTGATGCGCTCTTTTTTGATCAGTCCGGCAATGGCGCCATAGTTGAGGAGTTGGGTCAGCAGAGACAGTTCTGTGGGGATGTCTTGCTGGTGCAATTGCTCGTTGAGTTCCCGGAGAAATACTTTGCGACTTTGGTCCGTTGGATGGACAAAAATCAAGTCCCAGAGAGCTTGTTCCACCTGGCGAAGTCGCTCAAATACTTTTCGAGAATTTCTGGCTCCCCGGACCGTGTAAAAATAGGCAGTCAGGTCCTTGTCGTCGCGCAAGATGCCAATCTGTCGAAGGATGGGCAAGAGATGAGCGATGGTGTCGCGGGGAATGCCCAAGGTGTCGGCCATGTAGTCGATGCGGATGTCCAACTTTGCTTTGGAACGAGAGATGATGGACCCAAAAATTCGCTTGGCTTGTTCTTGTTCCTCTGGACTGCTGAAGTTGGAAGCGTGCTGGTCGATGAGTCGATTGGCTTCCTCCGTATTTTTCACCAAGATGCTTTGGGTAAAAATTTGACCGCTGTTTTCCTCCCGCCGGACAAAGCCCTCCTGTTCGAGTACTGCAATGGCGGTCTTCACCCTGGTCTCCAACTGAAACACCTCCTCCTCCCAACCTGCCTGTCGCGCAATTTCCAGAGCCGATTTGGAAAATTGTTTTTTCTGAAACCGTTTGATGCCTTGCCAGATTTGCTGAATTTCCTTTCGGTTCAGTTTGGTCTGGTTGAGGAGAAAAAAGTGTTTACTCAGATCGTTTTCGTCAAACAATATATAGCAACGGGCCTGTAGATTTGCATCCCGACCCGCCCGGCCAGATTCCTGCAGGTAGTTTTCCAACGAATCAGAAATGTCGTAATGCACCACCATGCAGATGTCCTTCTTGTCCACTCCCATTCCAAAGGCCGTCGTGGCCACGATGATTTGCAGACTGGCAGTGTCCGACATGAAAGCATCCTGTATCCGGGTCTTGTCTTCCGGCTCCAACTTGCCGTGATAGGCCTCCGCTTCCAAGCCCATCGCTTTGAGTCTCACCGCCAATTCCGTGGCCGTCTTCACCCGTGAAACATACACGATTTTTGGCCCCTCCTCTGATCGCAACAAGCCCAACAAACGCTCAAACTTGGTATCCGCCCCTTCCGCCTTGTAGACAAAATACTGCAAATTGTCGCGCTTGGAAGAAGTCTGAAAAAGTTGCAACTCCAGTAGGTTTTTCTTCAGGAAATAATTGCAAATGTCTACCACCACAGCTGGCTTGGCCGTCGCTGTAAAGCAAGAAACAGGAATGGGCTCCGCCAGATTTTTCTTCTCTCGCAACTTGCGCAAAAAGCGACCAATGTACAGATAATCCACCCGAAAGTCTTGCCCCCAAGAGGAAAAACAATGCGCCTCATCAATCACAAAACGGTCAATATGTCGATTGACTAACAAGCGCAAAATGGTATTGGAGCGCAGCGATTCCGGTGAGATGTACAACAAATGTGCCTCCCCCATCGCCACCCGCTCAATGGCCTCCGAGCGTTCCAAAGGCGACAACATGCCATTGATGGTCACCGCACTCGTGATGCCAAAGCGTTCCTGCAATACATCCACCTGGTCCTTCATCAGCGATTGCAAAGGCGAAATGACCACCGTCAAGGATCGACTGGCCTCCCCGCGAATCAAGGCAGGCAATTGAAAGGTCAAAGACTTCCCTCCACCCGTCGGAAAAATGGCCAAAAAAGATTGCCCATCCAATGCCGCCCGGACCACCTGCTCCTGCAACGCCAACTCTCCATCTCCCGGAAACTTTCGAAAGGAAGGATAGCCAAACCAACGCTCCAAGGCCATCTTCGGCTCGTAGGGCTTGCAAGCTGGACAAAGAGCCGGCCCTCTGCATTGCAAGCGCATACTGTCGATCAAATCCTGCACCTTCGGAAAGCGATGCAGCAACCAACCTGGTGGCACAGAGTAAGGATCATCCGCCAACAAGAGCGCAGTTGCGTAGGCCAATTCCATCGGATGTGCCCGCCGAAACGCCAAAAGTGCAGCCTTTTCGCATATGCGCCCTGCCAATTCCTTGCGCAAACTCGCCAGCAAATCCGCATCGCTGAGCAAGTCCCCCGGATACGCGCCTTCCAAAAATTCAAAAAAGCCAGCAAAGCCACTTTCTTGATGCAATAAGTTGTAGTACAAATTTTGAAGAGAACCCGACAGCTTCCGAAAGGCGTGTATTTCATTTTCCAACAACTCAGCCGCCAATTGGGCATCGGCAAGAGGGTCGTTGAGGTCTGTTCCCATCAGCTGATAGCCCTTGATGAGTTTGTGATAAGGCCGTTTGGGAAACAAAAGAGCAGACAAGTACAGTGTATCGATGGCGGGCTTGTTGAGTAGATCGGCCGAAAAGCCAACTTTCTTCAACACACACAAGTCGTGATCGACAATGTTGTGTCCACACCACCAGCGAGCCTTTCCGACCAATTGAGCGAATGGAGAAAGTTGCTTGTATCGAAACGATTGACCGTTGAGGTACGCACCGATTTCGTGGACCTTGGAAGCCTTGGCAGTGGTTTCCAGATCAAAGACCATGACATTTGGCAGGGAATCCATGGCGTTTTTGGTAAATTAGATTAGCTCTCCTCTTGGTTGTGCAATTGGTAATATACGGAAAAAGTAACGCTTTGTTGCTACCGGTCCTGGCCACCGATGGCTGCACACACAAACACCCCTCCCTCCTTCATACCATGAATCGACAAATGTCCTGCCGCCAACAATCCCTGCAGGTATTGAACGTGATGCTCCCGAATGGTCTCCCCTGGAAGCAAAAGAGGGATGCCGGGTGGATAAGGCGTGACAAAGGTGGCACTCTTGCAGGCCAACAAGCGGGGATCGTCCAAGGCCAGCCACTCCCGGCGAGCGCGGAAGTATTCAATGGGGAGCTGATCGGAATAGGTCAGCGAAGGAAGGTGCAGAGAGGAAACGGAAGGTGAGGACTGCTGAGAGGACGACAGCTCTTTTTTTCGCTGCTCAATCCACTGAAAGGTGCGAAACAGTGCATTGGCCTTTTCTGCACTCGAACCGATGGTAAAGAGGATTTGAATGCAGTTGCGGGTGTATTTGATGATGTCAACGCAGGCTTCTCTTCTCACCAGATGGCAAAGCTCCCGGATGTCCATTTCCATTTTGGTGACGTCAAAACTCACCTTTAGTGGATCGAAACAAATGCCTTCCGAATGGGCGTCGAAGCCCAGCTGGGCAAAGTTGTTCCTGAGGTCGTCGGGGGTGACGAGTTGGAAATAGCGCAGGTACTTTGCCTTTCGCTTAAAATCTGCCGCTATGGCCAAGGCTTTGTCCAACAGCTCATAGCCTTCCATCCTCATTTGCATGGCAGCAACATCCATCGAAGCGATGAGCTGAAACTGTGGGGAGGTGGTGGTATGGGCATTGTACACATCCATGAAGTAGTCCAGGTCGAAGTCGGGATCGTTGATGTGGATGAAGGCAGCGGGGCGAAAAGCGGCCAGCATTTTGTGGGCACTTTGGGTCACATAGGGCACGCCTTCTAGTGTGGCACTGGTGGGCTGAAATTGGGGATGAAAGTTGGAATAAGCATACCATGCCTCGTCCACAAACAACTTGGTACCATGGGATTGACACAGCTTGTTGAGGGCTCGGACATCCATCACCACTCCCTCGTAATTGCAGCTGGTAACCACCAACAATTTAAAGGGCTTGGCACCACTCTTTTGGCGCTCCTCCAACAAATGAGCAATCTCCTTGGTGCTGGGAGGAAGGACCATTTCGTAATAGGCAGAAAATTTGGCACTCAGATAGGTGGTTTTGGCAGCCGTGTGCAAGAGGGCATAGTGAACAGATTTGTGGCAGTTGCGCGCCACCAAAACTTCATCGCCTGGCTGGATCAAGGTCTGCAGAAGAATCCGATTGGCTGCAGAGTTTCCCCCCGTCACAAAAAAGCTTTGTGCAGTGTGAAATGTCTCTTTGGCAATTTTGTGGCGGGCCCTGGTCAATACATCCGTCATGGAGGATTTGTGGTCGTGCAAAGAGCCAAAATGCCTGGGCACTGCATGATCTGCTGCGAAAGTATTCTCCCCAAAAAATGCAAAAAAGGACTGGGCAAATGCAGAATCCATCAAGGCTCCTCCTCGGTTGTGGCCCGGTACATGCCAGCTATTGGTCGACTGATACACGTATTGCAAAAAGGCATCCCAAAATGGCGTTTCCAATTTTCGAAGGATCGACTGTTCCAGCACCCTTGCAAAATTCTCCGCAGCTGTTCTCTCATCCAATAAACCGCGACGATTGAGCTGGAGCAATTGGTCTGTAGGCGATGTCTCTGCAGCCACAACTCCCTCCTCGATGCCAAATAAACAAATGGAGCGATTGGACCGCTGGATCAAATTGACAACTTGACTTCGAAGGAGTTCAGAGGTTCCCTCTCGAAGGTATTTCCAATCCAGTAATACAGCCTTGATGCCCCGCCAATTGGCTTGCTCGAAGTAATTGATCGCTTCTTTCGAACAATCAAATCCCACAAAGACAAGTTCGGCTGGCAGCTGCTGCAACAGATGGGGATGCGCTACCATCAGGCGCTTAAACAAGCTTGTGATCCTGTGGTGATCCATGCTCAATACAGCGATCTCCAACTTCGTCAGTTGCGTCGTCCTGGCAATTGCCAAGGAGTTGATGTTTTCGGTTGCGTTCAACGATTGAGTACTTTTAGGTCCGGCACAACAAAAAATCCACTCTCGATCTGGTAGTTGATGATGCGACTCAAAAACTCCTGGCGATCGAGATTCCAGTCAAAGTTCAACTTGGAAAGTTGGGTTGTCGTGTAGGCGGTTTCAAAGTCGAAGGAGGTGTACTCCTTGACTCTCGAATGGCTGGTAATGCGGTGGATCATAAAGTCTCTTCCCGACTCTCCATCCAGCAGTTGTTCATACTTGCGCAATGCCTCCTCATCACTCATCTTTTCCAGAGGGATTCCCATGTGTTCCAAGGCTTCTACCACCTCCCCCATGCGGACTACCTCCGGTTGTGTGATGTGGAAAATGGGCCAAGAGACATCCGTCATCGTAGACAGCAAAAAGATGGCCCGCGACACGTAATCCACCGGGTTCATGTAGGTGGGCATCTCCTCAATGGCAGGCGAACAACACCCAAAACTCATCAGACTTTTGATGAATAAGTAACTGGCATTTTGGGAAACATTCTTTTGAAAAATACCAGACTGGGAATGCCCCGATATGTTGCCAATGCGGTAGATGCGAACATCCAAGCGATCCGTGTATTGCCACAGCAATTGCTCGGCCCGGAACTTGGTCTCTGGATAAATGCTGCCCGAAAATTCCTGCCCAATGTACAGGTCTGTCTCCCGAAATGGAAGCACACCCGTCTCTCCTGCAATGTTGCCACAGACGTCGAGAGTAGACATGTGGTGAAAGGCATTGATCGTCCGATCTACTGCCCAATCTGCCAGCTTTTGGGTCGCAAAGACATTGATCTGCTCAGATCGCTCGTATCTCCCAAAGTGGTTCACGGCTGCTGCACAGTGGTAAATGGCATCCACATCATTGACTTCTGGTAAGGCATCTGCCAACAAATCCAAATCCCAAATTTGCACCCGATGCCAGTCAGGCTGGGCCGCCGGGAAGTAAGTCGAACACAATTCCTGAAGTCGTTCCAATCCACTCTGGCCGTTCTTTGACCGGACGATGCAGTGAATGGTTTCCGCACCATGCTCCAACAGCTCCATCAACAAATGCATGCCCAGATAGCCTGTGGCACCGGTGACCAATGCCACTCGTGGCACAACTGACTTCACATCTGCCTGCTGCGTCTTTTCCAACAACTGCTGGTAGTCTTTCTTCTCGATTGGCAACAGTTTGGATGGCTGAAATTCTTCCTCGGCTGCTTCTTCTTTTTTCAGAAAAGACAACAAATGTTTGCTCAAGGCAGAAATGGTCGGATGATCAAAAATGTCTTCGTAATCCAAATCAATATTGGTGTACTTTTTGATGTCGTCCAGGACATCAAGTCCCATCAAGGAGCTTCCACCGATCTCAAAAAAATCGGCATCCAAGGAGATGGGATCATCGAGCTGCAAGCAATCCGTCCAGATGTCGCGCACCAATTTTTGAACTTCTGCCGCAGATTGAAAGGCGGGCGTTTCAACTGTCTCAGGAGTACTTGCCAAAGTCTCCACCAATGGCTCCACAGCCCTCTTTGCGACCTCTGGCCAATGTCTCTCGCGTTGAAAAGGATCGATGACAAGAGAATGGCGTTTGCCTTTGCTGCCGTAGAGGTGGGCAGTCCGCAAAGGTCCGCTCCAATGGTGCAAAAAGGTCATGCTCTCCAATGCCGATTCAACCGTCGTTCCCACCAATTGACAACGACTTGACAAGGCAGGCGTCAACAATTGTCCCAAGCACCCCATCCCCAAATGGATCACGGCTGTGGTACTTGATTGGGCAATTGAATCGACAAAAGCCTGAAAAGCTTTTTTCTTCAACAAATGTGGCTCTGATGCCCCCGTCCACGCCTGCAGGGCCTGTGACAAATTGATGTTTCCATTCAAAAAATCCGACAAATGCTGTGCCCGCCCATTGACGATCAATTTGTCAAAGGATGCCCCCAATGACACCAGCCACTGATGATACGCCAGCAGCCGCAATACGTTTTGTTCTTCCTCTCCCAAAGGATAGTCTACACTTGTGGCCAGTTGATGATAATTCGCAAAAATTGGGGGAAAGATGGAACCCAATTTTTCAAACACCAATGGCTCGATGAAACTGTCCGAACTGAGGAAGGCATACAACTGATGATCTTCTTTTACCGTTGTGGACAGTGAAGAAGTTGCTTGCAAGGCCTCCAGCAAATCGTCTACAGAATCAGCGACATACAACTGACTGTTTTCAGATTGCAACGCTATTTTGTTGAATGCCCGAACAATCGACTGAACCCTGGATGGATTGGGATCTGCTTTGATCAAATCACACAAATATTGTCGAATGCGATTCCCCACTTTTTCATTGACGGCACAGAGTTGCAAGACGTACAAAAAGTCTGGGATGGCTGCTCCCCACTCTTCCTTGTATTTTTTCAACACCACATGGGCATTCGTCCCCGACAATCCAAAAGAACTGACCCCTGCATAAGGACGATCTGATGGCCAAGGCGCTTTGCTTGTGGGAAAATACAGGCCTGTATCAGCTGCATCAATGGCTGGATTGACTTGCTCAAACCGAGTCATGGGCGGAATCATGTCATGCTGTCCAGACAAGACCACCTTCGCCAAGCCCAACATCCCCGCCGCTCCGTTGAGATGTCCAAATTGAGACTTGACGGCACCCACTGCGCAAGCTGTCTTTGATTGACCTTCCTTGGCCAACGCCTTCACCATTCCCTGTATCTCGATGGGGTCTCCGAGCAAAGTTCCCGTTCCATGTGCTTCGATCCATGCCAAGTCGGCACCTTCCACATCTGCATTCTTCCACGCCTGCTGCAAGACCTCTGCTTGGGCCTCCGGACTGGGCGCCGTGATGTTGCTGATGCGGGCACCCCCGTGATTGATGGCCGACCCCTTGACAATGCCAAAAACCGGATTGCTCTCCCGAATGGCTTCTGACAAAGGTTGCAGCAATGCCAGTACAATGCCCTCGCCGGAGATGGTTCCATTGGCGGCAGCATCGAAGGCGCGACAGTCAAAATCATTGGACGTGACCGGACTGCTCAACACATTTTCTTTGGAACAAAGGGCGATGTTGATTCCGCCAACCAAAGCCATCTCACAAGTTCCATCCCGCAAACTCTGGCAGGCCTGGTGAAGGGCTACCAAGGCAGAAGAACAGGTGGTCTCGACGGTAATCGCAGGCCCCCGCAAGTCGAACAAATGGGCCAGTCGGGTGACGTTCATGGCAGCGTCCAATTCGGCCATGCTGCTGTTGGAGTTGCTTGTGTTCAACAGACCATATTGAGAATTGGCCAAAGAGGAAAAGATTCCCGTCTTGCTTCCCCGAATGTCATCCAAACTTTTGGTGGCACTGAAAAAACATTTGACAGCCTCCTCCAGAAAAATCCGTTGCTCGGGCGTCATCCGCTTTGCTTCACCGGGGGTGATGTTGAAAAAAGCTGCGTCAAACAAATCAATCCGATCCAGATACGGCATGGGGGCATATTGAAAATCTGGTGCCAACGCCAGCACATCTTCCAAACGCTGGCCTTTCAGCTGGCGGTCGGGAATGCGTCCTTCCAAAATGCTGTCAGTAAAAGAGCGATGGTCATCGCAGCCTGCTACGCGCACAGAAAGGCCAATGATGGCAATGTCTCGATCATGTGTCATGGCTAAAATTTTAGGACTTCAATGGCCTCTTCCTTCTCTTGTCCAGCAACCAATTGGCTGGCGTACAAAAAGTCTGAAAAAGCCGAAATGGTAAAATGATTGAAGTGTTCCGACAAACTGTATTCTATGTTGAATTGCCGTTTGACTTGTTTGTGTAGTTTGATCAATAGGATGGAGTTGCCTCCGATGTCAAAGAAGTTGTCGTCTCGTCCAATGGCTGGCAATTCCAATAGTTCCTGCCAAATCTTCAGCAGGGATTCTTCGGTCGGGTTTTGTGGCGCTTGTTTGGCTGTTTGTTCTGGGCGAACAGCTGCTTTCCAAGTCGGCAACTGGTCGACATCGATTTTTCCGTTTCTGGTCAGTGGCAGACTCGGGATGGAAAGGATGTAGTCGGGGATCATGTAGTGGGGCAGTTGTTGGCGAAGTTGTCCCCGCAGAGCGTTTGTCTCCTCCAAATCGCTGACCACATAGGCCACAAGTTTCTCCGTTCCTGCCTCATCTGTTTGCAAGTGGACAAAGGCTGCTTTTACCTCTTCCAATTCCTGCAGCTGTGACTGAATGTCTCCCAGCTCAATGCGGAATCCCCTCAGCTTGACTTGCTGATCCATTCGTCCGACAAAGTCCACCTCTCCCCTCTCATTCCATTTTCCAATGTCACCGGTCCGATACAGCTTCTGTCCCTCCGCAAATGGATGATCGACCAATTTTTCAGCCGTCAAAGATGGATTTTGTAAATACCCTCTGAGCAAGCCAGGTCCTCCAATGCAAATTTCAGCTTCGACAAAATGAGGTGCAGGACTTCCAAATTCATTGAGCAAATACACCTCCGTATTGGGCAGTGGCCGTCCAATGCTGGTCGTGAAATCTACTCCAACATTTTGCTTGACCAAGGCATCAATAGTCGTCTCCGTAGGACCGTAGTGATTGTTGATGGCAACATGTGGCAAAAGTGAGCGCATCTTCTGCACCAAGGATTGATCGAGTCGTTCTCCTCCGACACAAATTTGCCGAAGACTCTCAAAGGCAAGTGTTGCATTCGACAGACCGATGTGGATGTATTCCAACAAACCAGGGGTGGCCTGTAACAAATTGACTTTTTCGCGAGCAAACAATCTTTCCAACAGTTCGGGCTGAAGCAACTCCTCCCGAGATGGAATCACCAATCGGCCACCAGAAAGAAGCGGTAAGAACAGTTCCAAAATGGACACGTCAAAGGCGAAGCTGGTGGTAAAGGCAGTGACAATCTCATTTTCTTCAAAAGGCAAAATATCCAACTCGGCTTGTAAGCGACAGACAAGACTGCGATGCTCGATTTCAATGCCCTTGGGACGCCCAGTCGAACCCGAAGTATAGATCACATAGGCCAGATCACGGGGTTTGGCAGTGGGTAAAGAGTTGGTAGAAGGTACATCTTCTTCCTTGAGTTCAGTAAGAAGTTGTTCATCAATCAAAGCCTTGCAATTACTTTCCGCCAAGATGAATTGTATGCGTTCCTCCGGCAAATCCATCGCAATGGGAATGTAGGCGGCACCTGATTTGAGAACAGCCCAAAGTGCAAGGACCAAATCAATCCCCTTGGGTAATTTCACTGCCAGCAAATCATCAGAGGTGCAAGCAAATCGCTCTTGCAATTTCTTCGCCAGCTCATCGGACTGATTGTCCAATTGTTGATAGGTCAACGTGCTCCTTGCATCGGAAACAGCAGTGGCGTTCGGCCTGCGCAGGACTTGTTCCCGAAATAGATCGACCACCGTTTTGTCATCCGAAAAAGGAACAGCAGTGGCGTTGTAGTCGACGAGCATTCGCTTTTGTTCCTGCTCTGTCAAATAGTTGAACTGGCCAATGGCCGCCGTAGGATTTTCCAACATGGCTGGTAACAAGCGCTGGAAGTGTTGTAGGAATTGAGTCATTTGCGACTCGGTGTACAAGTCCGTATTGTAAGTCAATTCCAAGCGAAGATGATCCCCCATTTCCACCACATTCAAATCAATCTCCTGCTTGGCCAAGCCCTTGCCCAAAGAGATGACACCTGGAAACGGTCCCTGGGAAGAAAGCGACAACTCACTTTGGTTCTCCACAGAAAACAGAAAGTCCACCAATGGGTCTCGGCTGGTATCCCGCGGCAATTTCAGTTCCTGCACCAATTCGTCAAAGGGATACTGCTGATGCCCAAACGCCTCCAGACTACTGGTGTGCATTCGTTCAAATAATGACTCAAAACTGTCTGTCCCCTCGACGGTATTTTTCAAAGCCAATGTATTGACATAAAAGCCAATTTGATCAGCCAACTCAGGCATGTCCCGCATGGCGACAACCGTACCGATGGTGATCTCCGTTTGCCGAGTATAGCGGTGAAGCAAGGCCTGTACACTTGTCAGCAGTCCCATGAAAAGACTGGCTCCTCGCTCGCGGCAAAACTCTTGGAGGGCCTTGGTGTTGTCTCTGCCAATGCAAGCAGAAAGTCCTGCACCTTCATGGGTCTTGACCAAGGGACGCTTGCGCGTAGTCGGAAAATTCAAAACCGGAACCTCTTCTGCAAATTGCTCGCACCAAAATGCTTTGGATGCTTCCAGAGCGCCACTTTCCAGCCGCGATTGCTGCCAGGAAGCATAATCTTTGTATTGGAACGGCAGGGTTTCTTGGTGGAGAGACTGGCCAGCCATCAACTGCCCATACAAGTCCTGCAATTCCTTTGACAAAACCGACAAAGACCAGGCATCTCCAATGATGTGGTGCATATTGAAATAGAGCACACTCCTCTCTGCTGAACACCTGAACAAACATGCCCGCAGCAAAGGTCCATTGGCCAAGTCAAAGGCCATTCGCACATCTTTTTCCACCAACTCACCGATTCGTTTTTCTGGATTCACCTCTCTCTCTACATCCACAAACTGCAATTCAAATTGCCCTGATTCCTTATCCAATATGTACTGTCGAACCTCCTCTGCTTCATTCTCCCGAAAAACCGTTCGCAAGCTCTCATGGCGTTGGATCAACAAGTCAAAAGCAGCAGCCAATACCTGCCGATCAATGTCACCAGAAAGCTGTAGTTGCAGTGGCATGTTGTAAGCAGCCGAAGCCCCTTCGAATTGGCAAAGAATCCAAATGCGGTATTGCCCGGAAGACAATGGGTAGGAATCTTGTGGGCTGGCTGGCAGGATGCGTTCTGTCGGTGTAGAGCCGGAAGAGGTGAGCAAACGTGCTTGGGCTTCCGGACTGGTGTGTTGAAAAAAATCTGTCAGGGGAACATCCACTTGAAATGACTCCCAAATTTTGCTTTTCAACTGCATGGCCTTGAGACTGTGACCCCCCAATTCAAAAAAGTCATCGCGAATGCTGAGGACTTCTTTTTGCAGAACGGCCTCCCAAATGGTCAACAATTCTCGCTCGACATCATTGCGAGCTGCCACCAATTCTTTGCTTGATTTCTCACGAGTATCTGGAATGGCTGCAAGAACTTTTCTGTCGATCTTGCCATTGGATGTCATCGGAATTTCGTCCAATACATGATAAGAGGATGGAAGCATGTAAACAGGCAGATGCTGACGCAGGATGTCGTTTGTCTCCGCCGAGCGGAAGTCCCGATCTGCCAAGACAAAAGCTCGAAGGTATTTTTCACTGGCCTTGCTTCCACTCACCAAAACAACTGCCTCTGCAATGCCCTCCACGTCGCAAAGCGCACGCTCTATCTCGCCAATCTCAATCCTGTTTCCTCTGATCTTGACCTGTGCATCTACCCGTCCTAAAAATTCGATGTCTCCACTGGGCAACCAACGCCCAATGTCTCCACTTCGATACAAACGCTCTCCCAATACAGGATGCTCGATGAACTTCTCAGCGGTCAATTCTGGCCGATTGAAATATCCTCTGGCCAATCCCTCTCCCCCCAGGTAAATTTCTCCCGGCACACCAATGGGCGACAAGCGCTGCATGCTGTCCAAAATGTATATGCGATTGTTGGGAATGGGCTTGCCGATGGGAATGTATTGGTCGCCTCGGCGCACCTCACAACTGCTGGTCACGATGCCATTCTCTGTCGGGCCATAATTGTTGTAGACCGTTGGAGAACTCTCGGGGATGATGGTCAGACTGTCCCCACCCGTCAGAATGCAGCGAAGGGAATGCCGATCGTCAAACTCCCATTGTTCAAATAAGGGAGTCGGCAAAAATCCGATGGTGATTTGGTGCCGAATGAAAAAGTCGTTGAGGCGGGGAATGTCCAGGCGGATGTCCTGCGGCACGATGTACAAACAGGCGCCACACATCAGATAGGGAAAGGTTTCCCACAAGGAGGCATCGAAGCTGGGGCTGAGCAGTCTGGTGGCCCGGTCCTCGCAAGTCGTACCATAGTATTTGTGGTGCCAAAAAATGAGATTAACAACGGGTTGGTGCTCCACCATGACGCCTTTCGGATTGCCAGTAGAGCCAGAGGTGTAAATGACATAGGCCAAATCGCGGGCCGTCGTATGCTGCTCAGGATTTGCCGTCGAGAATTGGTCTTTTTGCTGGTAAAAAGAATGCCAAAATTCTTCGTCAATCAAAAGGGCAGCCTGACTGTCTTCCAACATGTAATCGACGCGCTCCTGGGGATACAAGGTATCAATCGGCAAGAAAATGCCTCCTGCTTTTAGAATGCCCAAAATGGAGGCAATCAACCAATCGGACAGTGGCAGATAAATGGCACAAAGGTCCCCTTTTTGAAAGCCGTGAACCTCCCGAAGATGATGAGCCAATTGGTTGGACAGTTCGTTGAGTTCTGTATAGCTCAGGGTCCGACCATCACAAAACAAGGCCTGGTGATCCGGGTATTTCGCTGCCTGCTCAAAGAACAAATCAACAATGGTTTTGTCGCGAGGATATTCCCGTGTGGTATCGTTGAAAGTTTGTAGCAAGGTCTGTCTCTCTTCCTCACTAAGATATTCCACCTCTGACAAAGGCAAATCTGCCTGTTGAAGAAAAGAGCGAAGGATTTGCAAAAAGCGTTCGCCGATTTCCTTGGCAGTGTGTTCCGACCGCAACTGTCTGGCCAGTCGAATGCTCAGCGAGAATCCTCCCCCGGTCCGACTGATGGAGCAGTC
This sequence comes from Bacteroidota bacterium, assembly GCA_039821145.1. Lineage (GTDB taxonomy): Bacteria > Bacteroidota > Bacteroidia > Chitinophagales > Saprospiraceae > JBCCSZ01. Next base: position 96,764 of record JBCBOS010000017.1, read on the forward strand.
CATGTGGGTGTTGGTCGCCTCGTGTGGATCGACAAAGACAGCATTTTTGTCAGAGGCTTCCGTTCCTTGCTCTTCGTACACCACATTTTCGTAGGTATGAAAGTCTACAAAGTTGAACAGCAAGTCAAAAAATGGATTCTGAGAGTGATCTGCTGTTTCTCCCAGGGCCCGCGCAATGTCAAAGGTACTCAGTCGCTCTCCTTTTTTGAGAGATACCAACTTGCGATCTACTGCCTCTATGAATTCCCGACAAGTCCATTGGTCATCAATTGGCATCTTGAGTGGAAGGGAGTTGAGGAAGCAACCCAATATTTTGTCTCCATCTTTTTTGTCGGGCCTGCCATTGGTCACCAATCCGATCAGTACTTCGTTTTCGTTGCACAAAATGCGGAAGAGGTATAGAAAAGCGGCCAGACAGATGCTGCGTTCGCTGATCTTCACTCGGGCAGAGAGGGCTTCCAGAGATTGAATGCTTTGGACATCCAACTGCAGCAAGACATTTTCTTGACAAACATCTGTCCGAAACAAGTCGAGTCTGGTGTAGGATGCCAATTCTTTTTTCCAAAAATCGATCAAAGACTCATCACGGCTGTCCTGGTATTGTTGCAAGGCAAAGTCGCGGTAAGTGGCGGCCAATTTGGGTGGTTGGTGGTCGACTTGTTCCAAGAGGCGGAAATACAGATTGTTCAATTCTGTGATGAAAGAAGCATTACTCCATCCATCGAGAATGGCGTGGTGGAATTGCCAAACAAAAATGTACTGACTATCAGAAATGGCGAAAACATCCATTCGCCACAGCGGTCCATTTTGCAAATCGAATGGCTGCTCTCTTTGGGTCTGCATAAACGCTCCAATGGCATGCTCTTGGTCTGCATTCGACAAGGCCGATAAATCGTGCTGTCCAAAGCTGGCAGTTGTTTTTTTCCAAACAATCTGAACAGCTTCTCCAAATCGGTACGGCTCAAAAGTGGTGCGCAAAATGGCGTGCTTTTCCACCATGTGCTGCAAAGCCTTTCCAAAAGTTTCAAAGCGGAAATCGGTGAAGTTTTGGGGATAGACAAACTGATCGTGATAGATCGCTTCTCCCTGATGGATCAAAGATTCGAAGACCATTCCCTGCTCAATGGCTGTCATGGGAAAAACGTCCTCGATTTTTTCTGCCTCCTCTTGTGGCAACTGTTCCAGTGCAGTGCGCTTGATGGACAAGAAGATGTCATTGACTTCTGATTCTCGCTCTTGTTGTCGCTGCCGGAATTGTTGCAGTTGGTCGGATTGTTCTTCGATGAACTGTGCCTGCTGTCGAATGCTCGTATGCTTGTACAATTCGATCAGAGGAATGGTCAATCCAAGTGACTCCTGAATGCCACTGTTCAATCGCAGGATTTTGATGGAGTCTCCCCCAATGGAAAAGAAATCGTCGAGCACGGCAATCCGCTCATTGCGCAGAACCTCCTGCCACAACTTGAGCAAGGTTTCTTCCACCACTCCCTGAGGCAACTCCAAAGGTCCTTCCGCCGCCACTTCCCTCTCCCCTGGCAAGGGCAACGCCTTTCGATCAATCTTGCCATTCTTGGTCAATGCCAATTCTTCCATTTCCATCAAATGAGTGGGAAGCATGTAGGCTGGCAAACTCGTCTTAAGTTGGCTGCGAATGTCTCTGCTGCTGAGGGGTTCGCTCAGGCTGTAGTAAGCAATCAATTCGGCATCACCACTTTCGTTGGCATGGGCCAGCACGATGCAGCTTTTGATGGCCTTTATTTTGTACAAATGCCGCTCGATCTCTGCCGTTTCAATGCGGTAGCCTCTTACCTTGACCTGATGGTCATTGCGGCCCATGTACTGCAGGTCCCCACTCATTTGGATTCTGGCCACATCGCTGGAGCGGTACAGGCGTTGGCCAGGAGCAAAGGGGTGAGTAATGAAGCGTTCTTTCGTCAAGGCTGGCCGGTTGAGGTAGGCTCTGGCCAGGCCAGCACCGCCAATGTACATCTCGCCGGGAACCCCACGGGGCACCAATTGTCGATGATCGTCCAGGACCAGACAAGAAAGGGTTGGGATGGGCTGACCGATGTCGCTGATCCCCAATGCAATTTCTTTTTCGGTGATTTCCTTGTAGGTGACATGTACCGTCGTCTCGGTAATCCCATACATATTGATGAGTCGGACCTGGGGGTATTTCACTCGCCAAGGGCGAAGACTCGTGGGTTGCAATGCCTCTCCTCCAAAGATCACATAGCGCAGGGCCAGGTCCGCATCTGGCTGTTTCATGGCTTGTCCGATGAGATTGGAAAAGTAGGAAGGCGTTTGGTTGAGAATCGTCACTTTCTGTTGGACGAGCAACTGGTAAAACAAGGCCGGATTTTGGGCCGTCTCCTTTGGTACAACCACCAGTTTTCCTCCGAACAACAAGGCACCATACATTTCCCAAACAGAGAAGTCGAAACAGTAGGAATGAAATACTGTCCATACATCAGTGGCCGCAAAGTCAAATAAGTCTTCCTCATTTTTCAACAGGCGAACCACATTTCGATGCTCGATTTGGACACCTTTTGGGTTGCCTGTAGAGCCAGAGGTATAAATGACATAGGCGAGGTCGGAAGCCTGATTGACAGCAGACGGATTGTCGACAGTATACTTGTCTTTGACCTGTTCAAACTTGTTGAGCAAAGCATCGTCGACCAGTACAGAAGACCGACTGTCTGACAGCATGTAATGGATGCGCTCCTCCGGATAAGACGGATCAATCGGTAAGTACGCCCCCCCTGCCTTGAGGATGGCCAGCAACGCAACAATCATTTTGTCCGACCGATCCAGTTTGACAGCAATCAGATCGTTGGCCTGTACATGACACTCCTTTCTGAGGTAATGCGCCAATTGATTGACAGCCTGATTGAGTTGGGTGTAGTCCCATTGGGTTTGTTGAAAGCAAAGGGCTGGTCGATCGGGATGAGCGACCACCTGTTGTTCAAACAGACTAACGATCGTCTCCTCTCTTGGATAAGCTACCTTAGTATGGTCGAGCAGGCCCAACAGTTCTTTCTTTTCATCGGGCAAGAGGTAGTCAATTTGAGCAAGCGAGGCATCGGATTGCTGCAAGAGGACGGCAGCCATTTGCTCCAGGTGGCGGGCCAATTGACTGGCATAAGCACGGCTGAAAATGTCTTTGTTGTATTCTACTTTTAGGTGCAGCCCCCCCGGCTGTTCTTCAAAGGTAAAGACCAGGTCGTACTTGCTGTGGGCAATGGACTCATCCGGTTCTTGCAATTGCACCCGAAGGCTGCCATCTGGATCAGCAATTTCTTGGCTTGTCGAGGTGGAGGATGCATTTTGCAACACCAGCATCACATCAAATACGGGACTCCGGCTGACGTCCCGCGCCAAACTGAGGTCTTCCAAAAGTCGATCGAATGGATAAGCCTGGTGAGCAAATCCATCCAGACAGGTTTTCCGAACGCGATCAAATAAGTTGACCAACCCCTTCTCAGCAGACAATTGGGTGCGCAATGCGATGGTATTGACATAGAAGCCAATCTGGTCTTCCAACTCCAGTCGATCCCTGCCAGCCACTACGGTCCCAATGATGAGGTCTTCCTGATTGGTATACCGATAAAGGACTGCCTTTAGGATGGACAACAAGCCCATGAAGAGAGTGCCGCCTCTGGAACGAGAAAACTGCTTGATGTTTTCACACAATTCTTCCGACCAACGAGTGGTCAACATTCCTCCGTGAAAAGTCTTGACCGCCGGGCGTTCACAGTCGCCAGAGAGGGCCAGAAGAGGCAACTCCCCTTCCAATTTTTTCTTCCAATACGCCCGACATTTTTGCAGTTCTGCAGACAACAAAATCTGTTGTTCCCAGGAAGCATAATCCTTGTATTGGATGCGCAAAGGGGGAAGGCCAACTGCCCTGTCCCGCTCAAGGGCTGCGTAGGTGGCAAACAAATCCCTGGCCAATACCTGCATCGACCAGCCATCGCTGATGATGTGGTGAATGACAAAAACAAAAGTGTATTTCTGTGGATCCGTTTTGTACAGACTGGTACGCAAGAGAGGCCCATTTTGCAAATCGAAAGGAGCGATCAACTGCCGCTGCATTTCTCTGGTTCTTTTGGACATCTGCTTTTTGTTGTCCCACTGTAGATCGACAAAGATGGAAAAGTTCAAAGCCTCTCTGTCCAACACCTTCTGTCGGATGTCTCCCCCAGATGATTCTGTAAAAACGGTGCGAAGAATTTCGTGTCTGTCCAAGACATGGTCAAATGCCTTTTCAAGTGTCGACAGATTGAGCTGTCCGTCTAGATCAAAAAGTCCAAATATGTGATAAGCAGGAACGGCACTTTCCAACTGGCAAAGGGTCCACAGCCGACTTTGGGCCGATGACAAAGGATAACTGACTTGTAGAGGTACCAAAGGAATTTGCTCTGCCTCCTCCGTCTTGACGTAATTGTTTTTGAGAAAGGCGATGATCTCCTCTTTCTTCTCTCGAATCTCCTGCAGCAAGCTGGGATCCACTTGAGGCTTTTGAGAAGACAGCAACAACTTTCCATCTTTCCATTCCAACAAAATCCCCTTGTCTCTTATCTTTTTGAGTAGTGTTCTCATATTTCAATTTTTAGGAGGGCTTCCGACTCGTACTTCAAGCTCTCTTGTTGGCGAATGAATTCGATGACTTCGGCCAACTGTTCGATTGTTGAGCCTTCGTACAAATGCCGGATTTCCAATTGGATGCCCATCGCATTTTGTATCCTCGCCAATACCTGTACCACCTGCAGGCTGTGTCCGCCTACCTCCATGAAGTCTTCCTTGATGCCAATGCGTTTGACGCCCAATACTTCTTGCCAAATGTCCACCAGACTTTGCTCCAATTCGTTGCGGGCCGCTACATAGGGAGTACGCACGATCTGCGATTGGCCAAGGAGAGACAACCTTTTTTTGTCAATCTTTCCATTGGGGCTCAAAGGGAATTCGTCCAGAAAAACAAAGTGGGTCGGCAGCATGTAGGAAGGAAGCTGAGATTTGAGGGATTGCCGCAGAGTTGCCAGTTCCATCTTTTCAGCAGACCGCAAATAGGCCACGAGCTGTCCTTGATGCGGACCATCCTCCCAGGGACGCACAACAACTTGCAAAACCGATGGAAACCGCATCAGGGTATTTTCAATTTCTCCCAACTCGATCCGATGTCCTCTGATTTTCACCTGGTAATCCATGCGTCCAAGGTATTCCAGTCTGCCATCCGCCCGCCATCGGCCCAGGTCTCCGGTTCGATACAGCTGCTCCCCTGCTTTGAAAGGATGTGCAACAAATTTTTGGGCATCCAATTCAGGCTTTTTCCAATATCCTCGGTTGAGGGTTACACCAGAGACACAAATCTCCCCCACCACCTCTGTTGCCACCAAGGCTTGTAACTTGTCCAGTACATAAACCTGTGCATTGGAAATAGGCTGACCCAACGGCATTCTTCCTTTGGTGAGCAATCGTTGGTATCTCGCTGCTGGTTCCAGTTCCAATTCATCCGTCGTACACAGTTGCGAAGTGTCAAAAAAGGTCGCATCTGTGATCTCGGTAGCACCATACAAATTGATCAATTTTTGCCGTGGTAGGATTTGGTAAAATCGGGCAACCAATTCGGTTTGCAACTCTTCCCCACTGATCATCCAAACCTTGGACTGTGCCAACTGCTCGCGGCAACTGTCTTCGTCCTTCAGCAATTCTTTCAAAAGTGTCGGAACCAAGGTAATTCTACTCACCTTGTACGCACCCAAGGCCCGGCGGAAAGCATCGGCGTCCAACTGGATGTTTCGCCCAAAAAGAACACTGGGAATGCCAGCCAATATCGGAGCCCACAACTCTCCGATGTGATCGACAAAACTCACCGTCGTACGCAGGCTGGCGACTTCTCCCGACTGGTAGGGAAATTCTTTCCAAGCCCATTGGAGTCGAGAAATGACCTGGGCATGAGGGATGAGAACGCCCTTGGGATTGCCCGTTGATCCAGAGGTGTAAATGCAGCAGTACAAGCCATCCAACTCAGGTGTTGTCTCAATCGGTTTGGTGGACAGCTTTGCTTCCAAAGTGGTGAAATCCGCAAAGAAATTTTCATCCAACAAAAGCTTGCACTCACTGTCTTGCAAAACGTACTCAATGCGATCCTGTGGATATTGGTTGTCAATGGGAACATAGCAAGCTCCCACCTTGACAATGGCCAAAATGGCAACGATCAACCGCTCTGTCCGATCCAATGTCAAACCGATCCAATCCCCTGCCTGTATCTGATGATGCTCGACCAGAAAATGAGCCAGTCGATTGGAAGCGTCATCCAATTGTCGATAGGTCCACTCTTGGCCTTCAAAGATCAAGGCAATGGCATCAGGTGTTTTTTCCACTTGCTGTGCAAACAACTCGGACAGGTGCAGAAAGCTTGGGAAGTCAACATCGGTGGCATTGAATTCATGTAACAGCTTGTGCTTTTCTGCGCTGTCTATGTAGTCGAGAGAGGTGAGGGAAGCTTGCTTGTCGGCCAATATGCTGTCCAGCAACTGCTGAAGGTGTTGGACTAGGTGGCGGGCCATTGGCTCGTCGTACAAATCGGTATTGTACTCAAGATGCAAGACGACGTCATTTCCACAAGGCTCGAAGATGAAGCTGATGTCAAATTTGCTGTGGCGAACATTGTCTTGGCCCAAAGAGCGGATGCTCAGCCCATTCATCTGCTGTGGCCGATTGGGATCGGTGGCCATCTGTGCATTTTGCAGTGTCACCAACACATCAAAGAGAGGACTTCGACTGGGATCTTTTTTCAAATCCAGTTCGCGAATCAACTGATCAAAGGGGTATTCCTGGTGCTTGTGGGCATCCAGAGCAGTTAGCTTTACCTTGTCCAGTAAATCGACAAAACTTTCTGCCGCAGAAAACTGAGTCCGAAGAGGGAGCGTATTGAGGTAACAGCCTACCTGCTCTGCCAGATCGGCATGCTCTCGTCCCGCAATGACAGTTCCCACAATCAAGTCCTCCTGATGACTGTACTTGTACAGCAAGGTCTTGACCAAAGCCAACAGTCCCATGAACAAAGTCGCTCCTCTCTGCTGACAAATGGCCTGCAGTTGAATTGTGTTTTGAATGGTCTGTGACAGGCAGCGCCCATGGTAGGTTTTGTGTGCAGGTCGCAACGAACGGGTCGGCAATTCCAGCAAGGGGATTTCTCCCTCAAATTGTTTGTGCCAGTATTGACGGTGGGCAGAAAGTCGGTCGGATAGCAATCCCTTTTGCAACCAATCTGCATAGTCTTTGTACTGGATGTGCAGGGGCGACAGCGGATTGGGACGCCCGACAGAAAAGGCATCGTACAAAACAAAAAGGTCTCGAATCAAAAGAGAGATGGACCAAGCATCGCAGATGATGTGATGGATGACGAAATTGAACACCCACTTCTGGTCTTCTACTTGCAGCAAAGCAATCCGGAGCAAGGGACCATTTTTCAGGTCGAGCAATTCGGTAGAAAACTGCTCTATCTGCCGCTGAAGTTCTTCCTCTGCAGAGGCAAGTCCTCGCAAATCTTGCTGATGCCACTCAAAGCCGAGTTGGTCAATGGGCTGGATGGACTGGCGAATGCGGCCTTGTTCATCCCGTAGAAATACCGTCCGCAATATCTCGTGTCTCTCCAACAAAGCTCCCAATGCTTTTTGGAATGCCTCCACCTTCAACTCTCCTTCAAAAATGTGGACACTCGGAATCTGATAGGCCGCTGCTGCTTGCTCGAATTGACACATCAGCCAAATCAACAACTGAGAGGGAGACACCTCATAGGATGATTGCTCGGAAAGGACTGGAATGGACTGAAAAGACCGCCGCTGTTGTGCGCGTTTCTGTAAGTGGGCAACGATCTGTTGCTTGTTTGCCTTGAGCAAGTTGCGCGCCTCCGGATCCAAGCGATCTCCATCGAAGCGAACCTCCAAGTTTTCTCCTTTCAGCAAAACATCGATGCCATCTATTTTGAGCTGTTGGATCAGCTCGTCAATTGTTCCCATTTTTCTTCTTTTATCAGTAAGGTGATTGTCAGGCCACTGGCTCTGCCACTCGTTTTTTGGTATAGAGAATTTCTTTTTCGCCAAAAAGGCGTTCCGCAATGATGCCGACAGAGGCACATTTTTGAATCAACTTATCAGACTGGACAATCGGATTGGACTCGTCGGTGTATTTGATGCTGCTGATGAACTCACACCAAGGTTCTTGCCCCATGGCGTAGACATACACCTCCGAGGGCTGGAAGGTATTGACCAGGTTCATTCCCTTTTCGCAATCCGAACCCGACAGGCGGCGGGACTGGTCGTCTGTCTTGCTCACTTCCGTGGTCATCAATGGACCATAGAGCCAACTCAGCGGCGCCCCATCGCATTCCATTCCGAGGAAAATGACATCCACATCACCAATGATTTTTTGAATGTGCTCGTACAATTTGATTTCAATGATTCGGGAGTCTGCCACAAAGAGCAGAGAGAAGTCAGCAATTTCTACGTGGTAGCACATTTTGGCTTTGATGTCCAGATCGCTGTGCTCACCTGTGAATGGCAGGCCAGTGATTTTGCAATCGGCCCAAGTGAGGGTTTCCATCTCATGTACTTCCACCACATTGTCAAATCCAATGCTGTTGAACATCAACTTCACACTTGGGTCCTGAAGGGCACCACCACCCGAGCGAGGAACGACAATGTTGCGAATCTTGTGGCGAAGGGGAAGCAGGGTTTCCAGCAGGATGTGGTCTTGGTGGTTGTGGGTGATCAGGACGTAGTCAATGACATCTGGTAGGTCGTAGTCTGAAAAATGTTCCACACTGGATTGGTAGCCGTAGTAGCTGATCAGTGGATCGACCAAGATGCTCACGTCTTTGGTTTCAATCAGGATGCAGGCATGGCCGAAGTAGCGCATCCGTATTTTATCGCCCTCGTAATTTTGGTAGTCTGTAGAGGCCTCCTCGGTAAATAGATTTTGGAAAAGGGCTTCTTCCTCATCATTGAGAGAACCCAGCAAGGAGCGAATCTGGTTGTAGGGCTTGGGGTTGCGCTTCATCTTGCTCAGCTCGTCTATGAATTTGTCCTCAAAGGGCATGTCCAGATGCAACACCCCTTCTTCCTCCAACTTTGGTGTACTCAGACAAAAGGGCCGTTCGTCATTTTCGGTGATCCACAGCGCGATGCTTTGGTTTTCCTTGCGGTAAAAAGGACTGTGGTACAACAAGTGCTCGAAGAAACGGAAGTTGGGGCGATTGTTCAGGTCGTACACCAACTCCACATATCCCTTGAGAATGGGCGGAATCTTGGCGTACAATTTTTCAAGAGAAAAACCCTTGGCTTCTTTCTTCAACATCTTATCCAATTTGCGAATGGCCAGGCACAGTTGTACAAGATCGCGTTGGTTGCGCATGGTATTTTGTAGCAATTCTTTGATCTCCTCTACTTTGTTTTCCGGATAGTCCATGAAGGGGCCACCCAACATCTTGGGGTCTTTGGCCGCCGTGGCGTGTACCTCCGGCGATTCGATGTAAGAGTTCATGATCTCCATGTGCCGATTGACGACATTCATGGCAGCAGTAGCAGGAGAAATGATATGGGCCCAAGCATACCATCTCATCACAAGCGGTTCGATGACGACATTGGGTTTGAGATATACGAGTTGTTCTTTCATGCTAATATGGATTGCGATTGATTGGCTTTGTCAAATGATTTCAACAGATTTGTTTTCATCCACAGAGACTGGCACGCTCAGTTGTTGCAACTCCACTGCCAATTGCTCTATGGTTTGTTTGGTAAAGATGTCTTCCAAGGGGAGAAGCAAATCAAATTTTTTCTGGACCAAAGTAGACATGCGGGTTGCGCGCAAGCTGTGCCCACCCAGGTCGAAGAAGTTGTCCTTGACGCCAATTTTGTCCCGGACAAATACTTCTTCCCAAATTTCTACCAGTCCCTCTTCCCATTCGTTGCGAGGGGCGACGTATAGCTGCTGTGGCCCTTCTTGCTGTTGACCCAAGGCAGTCAATTTTTTGCGATCCATCTTCCCGTTGGGTGTCAATGGCAATGCGTCCAGTTGAATGAAACGAACAGGGATCATGTAGGCTGGAAGCTGTGTCGCCAACTGTGTTTTCAGTGCATCTACTTCGATGGGCTGATCGGCTACCAGAAAGGCAACCAACTCTTTTTCGCTGCTGCTCACATCCACGGCGATGACTGCCGCTTCTTTGAGCTGGTCGAATTCTTTGATGGCGTGTTCTATTTCCCCCAATTCGATCCGGTGGCCTCGTATTTTGACTTGCTTGTCTACCCGTCCCAGGAAGGCCAACTGTCCGTCTGGCAACCATTTGACCAGGTCTCCTGTTCGGTAAATTCTTTCTTCTGTATCAAGTCTTGGATTGTAAAAGCGTTCTGCTGTCAGCTCGGGCTTGTCCCAGTAGCCGCGCGCCAAGCTGGCCCCTGCGATGCACAATTCTCCCGGCACACCGATGGGCAATAAATTGTCCCAGGCATCCAAGACATAAGCTCTTACATTGGCAATGGGTCGGCCAATGGGTGGTGCGTCCGACTGCTCTGTGATTTCTGTACAAGTGGCAACCACTGCATTTTCTGTCGGACCGTAATTGTTGTACAGTCTATAATGTGCCTGTTGGAAACGCGTCAGTCGATCCCCTCCAGTCAATACAAGTCGCAAGTGAGCAGAAGGCTGTTCAACTTCGGCAAATTGTTCGTAGAGAGGTGTTGGCAAAAAGGTACTGGTAATTTGATTTTCGACAAAGAAGTCATTGAGCTGCTCGACATTTGCCCGCACGTCATTCGGGACGATGTAGAGGGTCGCACCACTTCCCAAGGAGGAAAAGATTTCCCAAACAGAAGCATCAAATCCAAAGCCCGCACAATGTGTGGTCCGGTCCTTGGCCGTCAATTCGTATTCGTGCTGGTGCCACTGACAGAGATTGACCAATTGTCGGTGCTCAATCATCACGCCCTTGGGCTGTCCAGTAGAACCAGAGGTATAGATGACATAAGCCAAGTCTTGCGGAGAAGCTTGGACGGGAGCTTTGCTGTTGTCGTATCCCGAACGCATCATGTGGAACATCTGGAATTCATCCTCATCCAACAACAACTTGCACTGACTGTCTTCCTGCATGAATTCGACGCGAGCCTCCGGATAATTCGTGTCGATGGGCACATAAGCACCACCCGTTTTCAAGACCCCAAGAATGGCAATGACTCGCTCCACAGATGGCTCCATAAAGATGCCAATCAATTCATCCGCTTTCACATCGTATTGTTGGTGCAGATAATGCCCCAGTTGATTGGAACGCTCCTCCAGTTCTCGATAGCTCAGGGTATTGCCATGAAAAGAAACCGCTGGGTGATCCGGATGTGCCGCAAGCTGCTGCTGAAACAAATCGAGGAAGCTGATGTCCTTGGCAAAATCCTTTTGGGTATCATTGAATGTGTGGCAAAGGGAGTGTTTTTCCTCTGCTGTCAAATACGGTAATTGCGCAATGGAAAGACTGGGCTGTTGGATGATGGACGCCACCAATTGCTCAAAGTGATTGGCAAAAGTCTGTATCCATTCATCGCTGAAGACATCCGTGTTGTAATCCATGCTGAAAAACAAATCTTCTCCACTTGCCATGAACCCAATGCTGATGTCAAATTTGGAGCTAGACAATACATCGAGTTTGTAATCCTGAATCTGGATGCCCTGCATGACTGCCGCTTGCTCTCCTTTGTCGTAATTGATCGTATTGGTATTCTGCAGCAACACACTGACATCAAATAAGGGACTGCGACTCAGATTTTGTGACAACTGCAAATCTTCGATCAATTGATCAAAAGGATACAACTGGTGCTCATATGCTCCCAGGGTGGTGTCTTTGACGCGTTTCAACAACTCCCTGAATCCATCCACTGCTTCAAAGCGCGTCCGCAAAGCCAAGGGGTTGATGTAGTACCCAATTTGGTTTTCCAAATCGAGGTGGTCCCGTCCAGCCGTTGCACTGCCCAGGATGATGTCTTGCTGACCCGTGTAGCGAAACAGCAAGGCTTTTACCGCCGCCAACAGAGTCATAAACAAAGTCGCTCCTTCTTCCTTGGCAATTTGCTGCAATTGGACGAAGGCATTTCGGTCCAGAATGCGTTCCAGTACCTTTCCATTGTAGGTCTTGAAGGCAGGTCGATTCTTGTCACCCAAGCGATCCAAGACGGGCAGCTCTCCTTGGAATTGCTCCAACCAATAGCCTTGGTGGCGTTTCATTTCTTCTGTCGCCAATTGCTCCTGTTGCCATTGCGCATAGTCCTTGTACTGAACGCGCAGCGGAGGCAAGTGTGGGGTCGTTGAATGACAGATGCCGTTGTAGAGGACAAACAATTCTCTTGACAAGACTTCCATAGACCAAGCATCGGAAATGATGTGGTGCATGACATGGAGCAGCAAGAATTCCTCGTCGGCAGTTTGGATGAGAACAATGCGCAGGAGGGGTGCCTCGGAAAGATGGAATGGCGTCCCCGCTTGTTGCTGCAGTATCTTTCTGATGGCCTTGTCCTGATCTTCTACCCCTCGCAAATCGTGGTCAGTCACAGAAAGTTCAGACTCTTCTGTCGGGACGATGAACTGTCGGGGATCTCCCTCTTCATTTTGGCAAAAATAGGTTCTCAAGATTTCGTGCCGCTCCACCAAGGAAGAAAATGCTTTGGTCAAACTCTCCTTGTTCAATGCCCCCATCAACTGGTAGGCCCCCAGGGAGTTGTAGGCGACATTGGCCAATTCAAACTGACTGATGAGCCAAAGCTGTCGCTGTGCAGAGGAAAGCGGATAACTGTCTTGGGGAGGCGCTACGGGGATTTCGTACTCCTGCTCTTGAGCTGCATCTGCTTGCGCACTTCTCGACAAATAGTCTATCAGGGCTTGTTTGTTGTCCTTTATTTCTTGCAACAAATTGGGGTCGACCTGGGTGTTCTCCGTGTAGAGTTCCAACTTCCCCTCTTCCAATTCCAGGAGGATGCCATGTTCATTGATTTTATTCAATAAGGCGATCATAATTCTATTTTTTGTAATTTTTTCTTATTCATTTTTTTCTCATTCTGGCTTTGGTGGAAGCGGATTTCCTCTGCCAGATTGTGGATGGTCGGTGCGTCAAATAGATTGCGAATGTTGACCTTGATTTTAAAGGTTTTGTTGACGCGGGAAATGACCTGGGTAACACTCAGGCTGTTGCCGCCCAACTGGAAAAAGCTGTGGGCAGTCCCAATTTTTTCTGGCGCCAAATTCAGTATCTCACTCCAAATGACAACCAGCTTTTCTTCCAACGCTCCCTCTGGTGCAACATAGGTTGTTTTGGGTACGAGTAGGTCGGCATCTGCTTCCAGCAAGGCGCGTCTGTCCACTTTTCCATTGGGTGTCATTGGTATGCTGGGCAGGCGAACAAAGGCGGCAGGCATCATGTAGGCCGGAAGCTGTTTTTTCAAATGCGACACCAAGCTTTGTTCAGGCAATTCGTCGGCACTTTCGTAAAAGGCGATCAGGCTTTTTTGTCCCGCAATTTCTTTTGCCACAAGGACACAATCCGATAGGCCTTCTACTTGTCTCAGGACAGCTTCGATCTCTCCAGGTTCAATCCGATAGCCCCTCACTTTCAGTTGGTGATCTGTCCGACCGATGCACTCAAGTTCTCCGTTGGGCAACCAGCGGCCAATGTCTCCTGTCTGGTAAATGGTTTCACCACTGCGGAATGGATTGGAAACAAATTTTTCTGCCGTCAGAGATTCTTGCTTGAGATAGCCATTGGCCACCCCCTCGCCCCCAATGTATATGTGGCCGTATACGCCAATGGGACAAAGATTCATTTGCTCATCAAGCACATACATCTGGGTATTTCGAATGGGTGTTCCAATGTTGACTTTTTGTGAAAAGGAAAGCTTGGCATGGCTGGACCAAATGGTGGTTTCTGTCGGTCCGTACATATTGAAGATGGATGCTGTGGTCTGGGTACACAATCTGCGGAAGAGATCGTCGGGGAAGGCTTCGCCACCTACCAGTATGTGCCGTAAGGATGCCAGGAAACGCGCGGAGTTGCCACCTTCCAGCAAAGACTTCAAATGCGAAGGTGTAATTTGCATCGAGCTGATGGCTTGCTTTTTCTTTGCAGATGAATTGACTTTTTTCTGGAACAACTGCTGCAGTTTGTTCAAATGCTGAAGACCTCCCAGCACTTCCTTTTCTGCAATGCCAAAATCAATCAGGCAGGCAATTTCCGTGACGCCAATGTCACAGAGTTTTTCCACCAGAGGACGACAACTTTCATAGGTCCCAAACAAAGCAGCTGTATTCCAATAGCGTTCAAATCCAATCTCCAATAGATTGTCCAAATCGCTTTCTTCCAGAGCAGAAAAATCCATATTCAACTCTCTGGCCAAGTTGTTGATCAGGCTGGCACTGGATTTCAAATAGGACTTAAAAGGAGCCCTGACTTGCTCTCTGACCTCTTCCAAATTTTCGCCAACAAAAGTATGGAGCATCAATACCACTCCCCCATCTTCTACCCGATGCCCTGCCGTCAGCAAGGCTTCCCGATAGGCTTGTATTTTTTCTTTGACGTCTTCTATGTTCTGGCCCAACAAGTGGGTCAATACCCTGGCACCCATGCGGCCCGCCGTGCGGAAGGTCTCCACATTGCCTGCCGCTGTAATGTAAATGGGCAATTTGTCTTGAAATGGTTTTGGGAAAATGCCAATTTCGATCTCCTGCCCTTTTCCGTTGCGTCTCTGGACAGTCCCCCCTTGCCACAAGTGGTGCAATTCTTCAATTTGGGCATACATTTGCTTGTGCCGATTTTCGAATCGCTCTGGTCGGAAAACAAAATCATCGGCATGCCAGCCCGAAGCGATGGACAAAGCCACCCGGCCATTGGATAGATTGTCGACCACAGACCATTCCTCTGCCACCCGAATGGTATCGTGCAGGGGCAACACACAACTGCCCGAACGCAATTCCACATTCTTGGTGATGGTGGCCAGTCCTGCCGCTACAACGGAGGGGTTGGGAAAGATGCCTCCAAATTCGTGAAAGTGTCGCTCTGGCAACCAAACACCTTTGAAGTGGTGTTCATCAGCGTAGCGAACAGACTCCAACAACAAATCGTACTGCTGGTTTTTGTCCTTGGCACTGGAAGCAAAGTAGAACAAACTGAAATCCATGTGGTAAGTCCCCTCCCCTGCATAGCGATCAAGACCGTGAAGGACATCTTCGCCAGCAGCGGGAAGCACCAGTGACATGCCGTTGGAAAGCGTCCAAAGCAATTCCAAAATGGAAATGTCAAAGGCCACCGATGTCAAGGCCAAGAACTGTTCAAATTCCTCCAAGGGAAGAGCATCGTTCATTCCCAAAATGAAGTTGGTCAAATTGCCGTGGGTGATCATCACTCCTTTTGGTCGGCCCGTAGAGCCAGAGGTATAAATGACATAAGCCAATTGGTCTGCACTGATTTGTACGGACAAATTGTCGTCAGAAAGTTCACTGGATGAGTTGTCTTCATATCGTTGAAAAAACTCTTCATCCATCATCAGTTCGCAATCGCTGTGGGTACAGATGTATTCGATGCGATCGGCAGGATAAGCAGGATCGATGGGAAGATAGCCCCCCCCAGTTTTCAGCACCGCAAGGATGGAGATGAGCAGTCTTTCCGAACGCTCCAATCCTATGCTGACAATTTTATTGGGACCAATGCCATGCTCCTTTTGTAGGCAATGGGCCAAGCGATTGGCACTGCTGTTGAGCGCTGCAAATGTCAGTTGGCGATCGCCTTGGGTGAAGACAATTTTGTCTGGCTGTTGTCCGGCTTGCTCCTCGATCCGGTCAACCACTGTGTGCTGCTCATTCTCTCGCTCTGTGTCGTTGAACGTTTCCAAAAGTTGCATCCGTTCTTTTCCCTGGATAAAATCCAAGCTTCCCAATTCTTCTTCTGTTCGCTCCAAAAGTACCGACAACAATTGCTCGAAATGTGCCACCATTCTCTCCACACTGGATCGATCAAATAAATCGGTATTGTATTCCAGTCCCAAACCAAGACTTTGTTCCGCTTCGAAAAAGTCAAAAACCAAATCGTAGCGACTGACGACAGACTCACCAAAATTGGCCTTGCTGATCTGCACGCCATCCAACAATTCAGCAGCAATGTCTTTGTCGAACAAGTCTACATTTTGCAAACTCAGCATCACATCAAAGAGAGGGTCGCGACTCATGTCTCTCTCCAGCTTCAGTTTGTCTACCAGTCCATCGAAGGGATACATCTGATGGTCAAACCCATTGAGGGTTGTTTCTTTGACGGTGGCCAACAAAGAGGAAAAACTGTCGTGCTTATCGAAGCGAGTTCTCAGGGCAATCGTATTGGCATAAAATCCAATCTGCGTTTCCAAATCGGGATGCTCCCTTCCAGCGATGGGACTTCCAATGATGATGTCTGTTTGGGCAGTGTACTTGAACAGCAATGCGTTCAAAGCTGCCATCAGGCCCATGTAAAGGGTTGCTCCTTTTTTGCGACAAGTATCTTTGAGTTGCTGGAGCAATTTTGGGGCAAAGTACTTGATGTATACCGAGCCATTGGCTGTCTTGATGGCAGGGCGGGGTCGGTCGGTGGGCAGGGCCAGCACGGGAAGCTCACCACTGAATTGTTCCAACCAATAATTTTCATGTCGCTGCATGTTGGCACCTTCCAAGTGCTGATTGATCCAGTGAGCATAGTCCTTGTATTGGATGGCCAAAGGAGGCAACGCAACCCCATTTCCACTGCGCGCACTTTTGTAGAGACTCAACAACTCTTTGAAAAGGATGGAAATGGACCAGTTGTCGCATATGATGTGGTGTACCACCAGGGAGAAGACATACTTTTGTGGGGCAATTCGCCACACGCCAGCACGCAGCATGGGCTGTGTCTCCAAGTCAAATGGCACATCCATCAATTGCTGAATGCCTTTGGAAGTCAATTCCTCTGCCTCCGCTTGCTTGTGTACATCAGAAAAGGAAAAGGCAAGTTCTGCTTCTTTTTCTGAAAGGACAATTTGACGAACGATGTCATTTTCATCCTGTCGGAATACAGTGCGCAAGATTTCGTGCCGCCGAACCAATTGCTGAAGGGCCCAGCGCAGGGCCGCCACATCGAGTTGGCCATCAAAGGCGTGGATGAGCGGAATGTGGTAGGATGTTTCCCGCCCTTCAAACTGACACAAAATCCACAATCGGCGCTGTGAAGGGGACAGCTCGTAGCTCTTGCTTTGTGGAGCAAGGGGAATGGGGGCATTCAATTGGGTTTCTTGAAGGAAGGAGATCAAATCCTCTTTGTGGGTCTTCAAGTCCTGGATGATTTCCTCGGTGAGAGCTGTCTCGTCGTATCTGATTTCCAGCTCGCCATCCTGAAGTGCCAGGTCAATTCCCTTGTGCTTGAGTTGTCGTATGAACGTAAATGTTTCCATAATGAGTTTTATCACAATTGTTTGAGGTCAAATCCGCATGCTGAGCTTTTTCTGACCAGACTCGGGTGCCAAAATCGTTTGCAATTCTTCTATGCTTTGGCTGATGAAGTGAATGGTGGGATTGTCGAAAAACAATTTGAGTGTCAATCGGATGTTGAATTTTTTTTGAATTTTTTTCAGAACGACCATTGCCTTGAGCGAGTCGCCGCCGAGTTCAAAAAAGTTGTCTTGCAGGCCGATGTTCTCCAGTCCCAAAAAGGCCTCCCAAATGTCGGCGATCTGCCGTTCCAGCTCTGACTGTGGTTCGACGTATTCACTGGATAGACCACTCCTGTTGACGGTCATTTTTTCAATTGCCTCTGGCTGTTCCTCGCTTTCTTCTCGAATGTACTCCGTCAGATGTTTCTGATAAGTTTTCATGTACTCAGTGAAGGAGCGAGCGGAGATCAGCAGATTGGGCCGTTTCAATTGAAGTGCAAGTTGAAGCAATGGCCACAACTCTTCTCCCTTGATTCCACTGTTTCGGTAGTAGGCTTTTTGTTCTTCTGTCAGCCCTTGTAGGATGCCACTACTCATGCCAATGTTTCGCAGTTGTCCCCACGAAATGCTGATCATGGGAAAGTCCTCGGCAACCGCATCGGCAAAGGCATTTTGATACAAATTGGCAGCACCATAAGCCGACAGGCCAAATGGTCCCACTTCGGCGGCCACAGAGGAGCAGTTGACAAAAAAGTCGAGGGGCTTGTCCTTGAAATATTGATGGAGTGTATGGGTTCCGGTAACTTTGGGAATCAAAACTTTTTCTTCCTTCTGCGCATCTCTCCGCATGATCATCCCAATTTGATCTCCCTCCCCTGCCATGTGTACGACGCCCCTGATCGGCCCCATCTGTTCTTCCGCTGCTCGGATGCTGTCGCGAACTCCAGCAACATCTTGCAAATCAATTTGCAAATACAAAACCTCAGCACCTTGGTCTCTCAGACTTTGCAACTGGGCTTCGTCCATGGACCGACGTCCCATCAAAATGAGCTTGGCTTGGTACTCTTGGGCAAAGTGCTTGGCAAAGATTTGTCCCATGCCACCACTTGCACCTGTGAGTAAATACACGGCTTGTTTTTTCAAGCGGCTGGCAGAAGGAAAGGAAGTGTTCCACTCAATTTGTTCATAGGCTTTCTGATAGCGAGTTGCATGACGAATGGCCACTTCGGAAGCATCGCTTGGATCGCGCAGTTCTTTGCAGAGCAGGTGAATATTTGCCTCCTCTAGATTGGATAGGTCGATGATCCGCAACCGAATCTTTTCGAACTCCCGCCGGACCACCTTTGCCATTCCCAGGATCAGGGCTTTGGCAGGCTGCACCACATCTGTCCCCACGACCTTGTACAACTCTCGACCCAACAGTTCCAGTCGACAGGTTTTGTCAGGGCATTGGGTTGCAAAGACTTTCACGATGTACAAAAGACTTTCGTGCAATGCCTTTTGAGGCAGTTGGGGCGTCTGTTCGCTCTGCTCCGTCGCACACCAACTATGTATGATTCTATCGGGCATCCAGTTTCGTTTTTTCAAACTGTCAAACAGTTGCTCCACCTCCTCTTCTCGATCCGCCCGGATGGCATAATGATTTTGTTCTTTTTGCTCGTACTTCTCTCCCCAACTCACCAGCGTGCAAGAAGCATTTTGCGATCTGAAAAATGCCACCAAATGCTTTTCCAACAAGCCACCACTCGACAACAGCAGGATTTCCTGACCACTCAAGTCTTCCCCTGCCGATAGATGAGGGGAGGTTTTCCAAATGGTTTGATAGAGGTATTCGCGGATGTCTTCATGTGCCGTAGCTGCGGCCAATCCCGGCATTTTGCTTTGCAGCAAAGACGAGACATCTACCCTGCTTGGAAAAATGGTTGGCTCAAAATCGTAGGTAGGAAGAGAAATGCGTTTTCCTTTGTTTTCTCCCCACAAAACAGACCAGTCAATGTTCACTCCCTTGGTCCACAATTGTCCGAGCTTGCTCAACCAATACCACTGGTCATCTATTTTCTCCTTTGGATGTCTGACCAAATTGACTGCTTCTATTCTGCCTTGGGTGGTGGTTCTGTTTTGCAGCAAAATGCTCAGGCTGTTGCTAGAGCCAACTTCCACAAAAACCAGTTTTTCTTTCTTGCCAAGAAGGTGATCAATGCCATTGGAAAAGCGAACTGTCTGCCGCATGTGCTGGAGCCAATACTCGATGGAACAAGCTTGTTCCTCTGCAATGAGCTGGCCCGTCGGACTGGCGATGAAGGGAATTTGTGGTTTGTGAAATGTCACTTCCGACAATTGCTTTTGGAAGTCCTTCAACAATGGATCAATCATGTGCGAATGAGCGGCGATAGAAGCGTGCAATCGGACAAACGGCATCTCGTTCTCTTCCAATTGTTGCTCCAAAGAATCAATGGCTTCCACTGCCCCAGACAAGACAATTTGCTCCGGTCCATTGATGGCGGCTATCGCAATGTCATCACTGACGTAAGCGGCTGCTTGGGCTTCCGTCATCTGAACACTCAGCATCGCTCCCTTGGGCATTCGATTCATCAACTCTCCCCGGCCAACCACCAATTGCAGCGCATCTTCAAAGCTGAACACCCCACTCAAACAAGCGGCCACATATTCCCCCAAACTGTGCCCAATCATGTACGTTGGTTTGGGACCGTATTGCATGAGGAGCTGCGCAATGGCGTATTCGAAAAGGAAGATGACAGGCTGGGTGTACAGCATTTCATTGATGCGCCGATCCTCTTTGGAAGTGGGATAGACAATGGCGCGATAATCTGTTCCCGTCAACTTTTGCAACAGCTCAAACCCTTTGTCCATGGCATCGCGAAAGACGGGATACACCTCATAAAGTTGTTGTCCCATGTCAATGTACTGGGTTCCTGCTCCGGAGAATAGAAAGACCACAGAGGGTTCTGACAGAGGAGCCAGAGAAGAATGGACCGATTGTTCTACCGATGACAAGGCCTTCATCAATTGATCGTATCCCTGAAATGCCAAGGCAGATCGATGAGGGAAAGAGGCGCGGCCTGTTTGCATGGTGTAGGCCAGGTCAGAGAGAGATGTATTTGGTCGGTCAGACAAAAAGGCGTTGAGCTTTTTCAACTGGCGCTGAAGGGCTGCTTTCGACTTGGCCGATACAACCAATGTATTGGGGGAAGCTTCTTGATCTTTTGTCTGTTCTTGACTAGGTGCTTCCTGCAATACCACATGTGCATTGGTCCCTCCCAGGCCAAAAGAGCTGACACCCGCTCGCAATGGGACTCCCTCCTCGGCTGTCCACTCCCGCAATTGGTCATTGACAAAGAAGGGACCTCCCTCAAAATCAATTTCTGGATTGGCTTTGGTGAAGTTGATGCTCGGAGGCAAGGTTTTGTGATGCAAGCAAAGAACGGTTTTGATCAAACCTGCAATCCCAGCAGCAGTGTCCAAGTGGCCCATATTGGATTTGACCGAACCAATGGCACAACTCTTCGGGGAAGAACCAGCAAAGACTTTGTTGAGGGCTCCGATTTCTATGGGGTCCCCCAACTTGGTGCCTGTCCCATGCGCCTCCACGTAAGAAACGGTCGCCGGGTCGACTCCTGCCATGCGATAGGCCAAGCGAATACAAGAAGATTGCCCGCTGACACTGGGCGCGGTGAAGCCAACTTTGTGCTTTCCGTCGTTGTTGATGGCCGTGGCCTTGACGATGGCGTAGATGTGATCCCCGTCTGCGATGGCCTCGCTCAATCGTTTCAACACCACAACGCCACCACCTTCGCCTTCCACCGTTCCGGTAGCGCGTTCATCAAAGGTCCGGCAGTGTCCATCTTGGGAAAAAATCATGCCCTCTTCATATAAATAACCCGCACTTTTGTCCATCGATACGCGAACCCCTCCCGCCATGGCCATGTGACATTCTCGAAGCATCAAACTCCGACAGGCTTGGTGAAAGGCGACCAAGGAACTGGAACAAGCCGTGTCCAAAAAGAAGCTTGGCCCGCGCAGATTGAGTTTGAAAGCAGGCAGCAGGCTGATGAAGTTTTTGTTGGAAATGAGATTGGCAAAGAAGGGGTTGACATTCTCGTTGGCCATCAGTCGGGTGTAGGTCCGCCAGAGCAGATTGTCGCTGGCCGTAGCGAAAAGGCCAATCTTGCCCTGGAAGGTCTGAGGGTCGTAGGCAGCATCTTCCAAGGCCGACCAAACCAGTTGGTGAAACAGTCGAATTTGGGGGTCCATCACAGCTGCCTCCTCTCTGGAATACCCAAAAAAGTCGGCATCAAATTGATCCGTTCCCTTCATCCTGCCATCAACTGCCACGAAGTCGGGATGCGCACTGAGCTGACTCGACACACCCAAGTCTGCCAATTCCTCTTTGCTGTAGGTTGTGGTCAGTTCCTTGCCTTCCTTGAGGTTTTGCCAAAAAGTGGTCACATCCGGAGAAGCCGAAAATTTGGCCGACAGTCCGATGATGGCGATGTCTCTTTTGTTGATTTGCTCCTTCATAAAATTGTTTTTCAACAGGCTATTCATAAATCAATTCGTCCATGCTGTCGATGAGGTCATCGACGCTTTCCAGTAGGTCTTCTTCCTGCTCGTCCAGCTCCATCTCCTCTTCATATGTTGTACTTTGCAGGGATAGAATTTGCTCCGACAAAGCCCTTGTGTTGGGATGCTCAAAGAGATCAACGAGGCGAAGGGAGGCATTCAACGAAGCATTGATGGTATTCAGTAGATGCACCATTCTCAAAGAGTTGATGCCAAGGCTGAAAAAGCCCTCATCAATGCCAATGGCTCGTTTGCGCTTGGTCAGTTTGGACAAAGCATCGATGATCGTTTCTTGTATGTCGTTGGTGGGTGCTGCATAGGCTGTGTCCTCTTGCAGATCCTTGTGTTGCTGAGACAGGAGGGCCTTCCGATCTACTTTTCCGCTGCTGTTCATCGGAATTTTTTCGACCTGAAGGATGCTGCTCGGAATCATGTAGAGTGGCAATTTCTTGCGCAGGAAATTCTTCAGTTGTTCGGTGCCAATCTCGGCAGATGCCTCCACAAAACACAGCATGTCTTTTTCGGTACCATCGCCTTGGGTGAGCAATACCACTGCTCGTTCGATGGACTCGTGTTGCTGGATGACAAACTCAATTTCTCCCAACTCGATCCGATAACCCCGCCACTTGACCTGATCGTCCAATCGGCCCAAAAAGAGCAGGCTCCCATCTGCAGACCATGCCCCAAGGTCTCCGGTTCGATACAATCTTTTTTCGGGATCAAATGGATGGGGAATGAACTTTTGTATGGTCAAGTCCGGCTTGTTGCGGTAGCCTCGGGCCAAGCTGTCACCACCAATTAAAATTTCGCCAGCAGCTCCTATGGGTGTCAACTGATGGTCGGGGGACAAGATGTAAATGGACTCTCCGAGAAGTGGTTGGCCAATGGTCAATTCCTTGGCATCATTGAGTTTGGCAGCACTGCTCCAGATGACAGTTTCCGTAGGTCCATAGACATTGAAGACCTCGCAAGAAGAAAGGGTTCGCAAGAGCAAAAACTGAGCTGTCGTCATTGCTTCTCCCCCCACCAATAAGACCTTTAGTTTGTCCAAAAAAGTCATTGCTCTCGGCTCCAATTGGATCAATTGTTCCAGGCGAGAAGGGGTCAACTGCAAGCCATCAATTTCCGCACGCTCGATGGCCTCCATCCATTGGAGGGGGTCATCTTTGGTGAAGAGTCTGACACTGATTCCGTTGACCAAAGTAGCCACCAATTCCAAGATGGAAATGTCAAAAGTGGCATTGGTGATGGCAGCGAAAGAAGTCAATTCCTTCATGGATAGCCGCTCGGGAATGTTCTGAACAAAGAGAACAAGACTCTGGTGTTCAATCATCACTCCTTTGGGGCGACCAGTGGAACCCGAGGTGTACAAGACGTAGGCCAAGGCATCAGACGATTGTTCTCCTGGAGCGTTCAACGGCTTCAGACTTTGCTGCACCGCTTGGAAGTCTTGAATGAACCCATCATCGATCAGCAACTGTAGGCCACTGTCCTTTTTGATGTAGTCGTTTCGCTCGTCGGGATGATGGGGGTCCAAAGGCAAGTAGGCTCCGCCCGCCTTCCAGATGGCCAAAATGGCAACCAACAACCATTCGGATCGCTCCAAACAAATGCCAATGAGATCGTCGGTGGAGATGTTGTGAGAGGCTGTCAAGTGGGCAGCCAATTTCCCAGCCAAGTCGTCCAGTTGTGAATAGGTCAGGCAAATATCATCGGTGCGAATGGCGATGGCATCCCCTTGCTGCCTGGCTTTTTCTTCGAATAGTTGAATGGTGGTGACATCCCTGGGATACTCAATATTTGCATTCGGATTGAATCCGTGAATCAATTGGTTTTGCTGCTGTGTTGTCAACAGCTCCAAGTGACTGATGGGCTGTTGAGGTTGCTCTGTGACTGCTCCCAGCAATTGTTGCAAATGGGCATTGAGTCGTTCGATGGTTTCGGGCAAGAACAAATCTGAGTTGTACTCCAATTCCAATTCGATGCCTTGCTCTTGCTCGAAAAAGTCAAAGGTAATGTCGTATTTGCTGACCCGCTCCATTGGGCCGGCATACCGTTGGACATCCAACTCTCCCAGCCCCGACTGGTCCAGTTGATCGGTGGACATCCCCTTGTTTTCCAACTTGACCATGCAGTCAAAAATCGGTTCCCGACTGGTATCTCTTGGCAAATCGAGCTGCCCTACAATTTCATCAAAGGGATACAGCTGGTGCTCATAGGCTTGCAAAATGACATCGCGTACTTTTTCCAACAATTGCAAAAAATTGTCCTGTGGCTCAAACTTCGTCCGCAAGGCCAGGGTATTGACATACAGTCCAATTTGGTTTTCCAGCTCGGGATACTCCCGGCCAGCCACTACCGTTCCCAGTATGATGTCTGTCTGCTGGGTATGGCGAAACAGCAATGTCTTGACCAAAGCAGTCAATCCTGTAAATAAGCTGACCCCTTGCTTTTTGCACAACGCCCGAAAGGCTTGCCCTTTTTTCGATTCAATGGCGACACCCAAAACAGCCCCGCGATAGGTCTTGACCCGAGGCCTGCGAAAATCTTCGCGCAAGGCCAACACCGGCAATTCTCCTTGGAAAACTTCTTGCCAATAGGCCTGATGCTGTCCTTGATCAGACTCCCCCAGGCGTTGTGCCAACCAGTGGCAATACTCCTTGTACTGAATCCGCAAAGGAGTCAAGCCCGCAGTGGTTTTCTGCTGACGCGCATTGTAAAACGACAGCAACTCTTTTTTGAGCACCAACATCGACCAACCATCGCTGATGATGTGATGGGTGACAAAACAAAAGACAGATCGATTTTCCCCCACTTGCACGAGCAATGCCCTGATCAATGGGCCCTTGGCCAAATCGAATGGCCGATCCTTGTGCAAACGGATGAGACTTTCCAATTCTTGGGCCGGCTGTGGGTGAGTTGTCAAATCCTCCATCTGCAACTGGAAACCAAAGGACTCCATCGGCAAAATGGACTGTCGGGGCATTCCACTGACATCTGTCAAAAAGACGGTGCGAAATACTTCGTGGCGTTCGATCAAATCTGCGAGGGCGGCCTGAAGATGAGCGACCGATAACTCGCCCGAAAAGGTCAAAACATCTGCCACATTGTACGCAACATTTGCTTCCTCAAACTGACTCAGCAACCACATTCGCTGCTGGGCCGAGGAGCAAGGATAATCCACAGCAGATGGAATCAAGGGAATGAATACATCCGATGAAGAGGCAGTCGTTTGCTTTTTCAAATACTGAATCAGCTTTGCCTTGTGCTGTCTCAATTCCACCAGCAATTGCTCGGGAAGTTGTGCACGGTCTGACATCAACTTTAGGTTCTCACCATCCAGAGAAATGTCGATCTGTGCAGCGCGGAGTTTTGACAATAAATCTCTTACTTCCATTTGATGCTTTTGTATGGTTTGCGATGGAGGCTTGTGGATCATCAGATGATCGATTCGTATTTTTTCGTGCTCTTTTGATTGAGCCATATTTTCTCGTCCAGCAGTTGGGCAATGTTGGAAATGTGGCGAGCCACGAAGAAATCGTGCAAGGACAACTCTGTTGCAAAAGACTTCTTGATCCGTTGCAGCAATACCATTGCCTTGAGGGAGTCTCCACCAATTTCAAAGAAACTGTCTTCGACACCAATGCCTTCCAATCCAAAAAATTGTTCGTAGATCGCTACCAGCTTTTCTTCTGTATCTGATCCTGCCTGTTTGAAATTGGCGGAGATGGCACTTCGATCCAATCGATTGCGGACATCGGACGCTTGCTCTGCTTCCAGTATTTTTTCGGTGAGCAGGTGCTTGACCAATTCTCTGTTTTGGCGGTAGGCCTCATTGAGATCAGAGCGCCAAATGACTTGGACAGGAAGCTTCAGAGAAATGCATTTTTCCAACAACTCCCAAGCTTCTTTTCTGTCGATGCTGAATTTCATTGCCTCGGCCTGTTCTTCAACGGTGAGATGACTCATCGCCGTAACTGCCATGCCTGTATCTTTGACCGCATTCCACTCGATGCTGAGCATGGGAAAATGGTCTGAAACCGATTCTGCAAAGGCATCTTGGTAGACGTTGGCTGCAACATAAGCAGCCTGGCCAAAGGAGGAGAGCGAGGCAGCAGTTGAAGAAAAGTTGACAAAAAAGTCCAGCGGGTGATCTTGGAAAATGTTGTAAAGCAGTTTCGTCCCCTCCAACTTGGGGTGAAAGACTGCCTCATCATCTTCTTGGGTTCGAAGCAAAATGATTCCTCCCAAGTCTGCCTTTCCAGCTGCGTGAATCACTCCAGTCACAGGTCCTACCACCTCTTCTATGGCCTTGAGTTGGCGACTGATGGAGGCTTGATTGGTGAAATCCGACTGGATGTAGTGAACCTGTGAGGCTCCCTCTGTGGCCAATTCTCGAAGCAATTCCTCTGGTCTTTCGCTGCGTCCGGAAAGAATGAGTGTTGCTTGGTACTTTTTGGCCAACTGCTTGGCAAATAGGCTTCCCAATCCACCTGTTGCACCTGTGATGAAATAAACGCCCCCTTTTTGGAATGCCGGAGCAGAGGTCAATGGCTGACTGCCAATTTTCTCAAATTGCTTGATGTATCTGGACTTGCCGCGGATGGCAATTTCCTGTTCGTCAGTTGTCATCTCCAACTCCTGTACAAGCGCTTGCAAGCGCAAGGGGCTTGCATCTGGCAGGTCGATGATGCGGATGGAGATGTTTTCAAATTCTCTGGATACGGACTTCAAAGCACCTACTGTCAGAGACTTTGCCGGATGGATGACTTCCTCCTCTGTGACACTTTGCCAGCCATTGCCGATCATGTCAAATTGCAATTTTTCAGCTGTGAATTTTTCAGCAAAAATTTTGGCGATGTTCACAATGCATCGATATCCAATGTCTTTCCAATGAGCAAGCGAATGATCCTGAGGTTCTTCCTCAAAGGTCCACCCAAAAAGAATGTGGCTGATCGCTTGTTGGTCATCCTGTACCTGTTGAAATAGTTGGGCGAGATCAGCAAAGTGTGCGGCATTGATCTGGTACTCCCCACTGCTGATTTTTTGGTACTGCTCTCCCCTGTAGACCCAAATGATCTTGTCTTTTCTGTCCTTCCAGCTTCTTGCCAATTTCTCTTTCCAGACATCATCTGCAAAGACGAGCGTATGACCTTGGAGGTGATCAACAGCAGTGGGCAACCAGAAAGATTTTTTCCAACTGATGGCGTGTATCCACTCTGCCGGATCGGAGCTGACCAAATCCTTCAAAGCAGGCAACTTTCCAGCCAGTATTTCGGCGGGGTTGACAGCAGTGGGAAAGACCGTGGGTTCAAATGCATAGGTTGGAAGAGGCATCCGGGAACGATCTTCACCCTCATACAATTTTGACCAATCAAGAGACAAACCATATTGCCAAAGGCGTCCCAATTGCCTACTCAGATAAATTTCATCTTCTACAGTCTCTTTGGGATGGCGGACCAAGTTGACAGCCGTTGGCCTGTTCTGGTTGTTGCTCCATTTCTCTCTCAATAGGATGGACAAGCTGTTGCTGGAACCTGTCTCGATGAACAGCAAGTTTGGATTCTGTGCCAAGAGATGATCAATGCCGTTGGCAAAACGGACGGTCTGGCGCATGTGTCGGAGCCAATATTCCACCGAGCAAGCTTCCTTGGATTCGATCAATGTACCGCTGACACCTGAGACAAAGGGAAGTTCCAAAGAACCGAAGTTTACTTGTCTGAGTGCCGCCTCAAAATCTGGAAGCAATTCGTCAATCATGTGAGAATGACCAGCGATGGAGGCGTGCAAGCGAACAAATACTTGCTCGTCTTTCTCCAGGCGACCCATCAATGTCTCAATGGCCGGTACACTTCCGGAAAGCACGCTTTGATTGGGTCCGTTGATGGCAGCCAGCGCAATGTCCTCATTGAGGTATGGGGCCAATTCCGATTCTGCCAATTGAACACTCAGCATGGCACCAGCTGGCATTCGGTCCATCAGTTCACCCCGGCGAACCACCAGGCGCAGGGCATCTTCAAAGCTGAATATCCCACTCAAGCAAGCAGCGGCATACTCTCCCAAACTGTGTCCAATCATGTAAGTGGGTGTCACCCCAAAATGCATCAGCAAACGCGCCGTCGCATATTCAAACAGAAAGAGGACAGGTTGGGTATGCAACATCTCGTTGATCCGACCGTCGCCGTCCTGCTCCGGATAAATGATGCTGCGATAATCAATGTTCGTTATGCTCTCTAGTATTTGAAAACCTTGATCCATGGTCTCTTTGAAGACAGGCAGGGAATGGTACAGCTCCTTGCCCATGTTGACATACTGGGTACCCGCTCCGGAAAACATGAAAACAGCTGACTTCTGGGCGAGGCCTGCCGGATGGATTCTCTGGGCAAGATCAGTTGCAGAAAGGCGTTCCAGCAGTTCCTCTCGATTGCCAAAAGTAGTGGCAAAACGATGAGAAAAATCCCTTCGCCCCAACTGCAATGAGTGGGTCATGTCCCGTAAGTCGGTCTCAGGATTTACCAATAAATGGGCCTTTAGACGACTGATGTAAGTCTGCAGCGACGCAGATGATTTGGCAGAAAGCGTCAATAGAGTTGGCTTGTTGGAAAGGGCCTTGGACGGCTGTTGGAAAGGCGCTTCTTCCAGAATCAGATGGGCATTTGTTCCCCCCAATCCCAGCGAACTGACCGCTGCCCTGCGTGGTCCATTTGATCCCTCCCGCCACTCTCTCAAGCGATCATTGACAAAGAAAGGTCCCTTGTCAAAAGGAATGGCTGGGTTTGGCGCAGTGAAATTCAGGGAGGGTGGAATTTGCTTGTGCTTGAGGGCGAGTGCTGCTTTCAACAAACCCGCAATGCCCGCCGCTGTATCCAAATGTCCAATGTTTGTTTTGACCGATCCGATGGGGCAACTGGCAGGACCTTTGCCCATGCCATAGGCTGCATTGAGGGCCTTGACTTCGATGGGATCGCCCAATTTCGTCCCCGTTCCATGTGCCTCCACATAGCCAATGGACGAGGGATCTACTCTCGAAAATCGAAGGGCTGCCTTGATGCATTCTGCCTGCCCGTCGATGCTGGGAGCAGTATAGCCCACCTTGCGCAGGCCATCGTTGTTGATCGCTCCACCCTTGATGATGGCGTAGATGTGGTCCTTGTCGGCAATGGCCTCTTTGAGTCTTTTGAGCACCACCAATCCAGCCCCCTCTCCCCTGATCGTTCCATTGGCCTGTTGGTCGAAGGCACGGCAGTGACCGTCCTTGGAGACGATGGATCCTTCCTCGTAAAAGTATCCCTTGGTCTGATCCGTGAGCAGAGAAATTCCTCCGGCGATGGCCAACTTCGACTCCCCCATCAACAGACTTTTGCAAGCCATGTGGACACTGACCAAGGAGGTGGAGCAAGCCGTTTGAATGGACATGGAAGGACCGCGAAGATCGAGCTTGTAAGAAGGCACCGTTGTCAAGTAGTCCTTGCTGCTGACCATCGACAAGGCAATGTCATTGACCTTTTGCGACTCGTTGATGATCTTGGTGTAGACCCGCCAATTGAGGTCTTCACCACCACCTGCAAATAGGCCGATGGAACCATTGATGCTTTGGGGATCATAGCCCGCGTCTTCCAATGCCTCCCAGATGCACTCGTGAAAGGTGCGCAGGGCGGGATTCATCATGGAGGCCTCATCTGGTCGGTAGCCAAAAAAGGCGGCATCAAAGGTTTCTTTGCCTGGAAACTCCGATTGGGCCAGGACAAAATTTTCGTCCTCAATTTGGGATTTGGGAATGCCCTTGGCCCTGGCTTCTTCAGCCGTCAGGACCTGGACACATTCCTTGCCCGCAGTCAGATTGTTCCAAAACTCTTGTGGATTTTTGGCGGCAGGCATTCTACACGACATGCCAATGATGGCCAATTCCAATCCGTTGTATGATGGCTTTTTACTCATTACTAAACTGATTGATGATGTCAAAAGTGTTGCTCATCACATCCACAGATGCATCCAGCTCTTCTTCTGACAGTTGTTTCTTTTGTTCCTTTTCTTGTAAGAAATCGGACAGTGCGCGGATGGTGGTGTAGCTGAATGCATCCACATGGCTGATTTCTTTGGCAAATTTTTTCCCAACCCGTCCAATCATTCGCAAGACGCTGATGGAGTTTCCACCGATGTCGAAAAAGTTGTCGTGGATGCCAATTTGCGATTGGGGAAGCTTGAGTACCTGACTCCATATTTCTGCCAAATCACTGTCTACCTCATCGCGAGGAGGCATGTAGTTCTCATTTCTGTATCCACTTTGGACATCCCACTTTCGAAGGCGATTTTTGTCCAGCTTTCCACTGGGCATGAGCGGAAACTCGTCAAGCACTGTGAAGAAAGAAGGAATCATGTAGGGAGGAAGAATGGTCTGTAAAAAGCTGCGCAATTCTTCGGTTCTCACGGTTTGCTGAGAGGTAAAAAATGCCAACAAGCGCTTCTCCTCCCCTTCTCGCTGTCCAATCAAGACAACTGCGGAATGAATGCCTTGGTAGCGTTTCATGGCTGCCTCAATGTCTCCCAACTCAATGCGGTGTCCCTTGAATTTTACCTGGTCATCTTTTCGATCGATGAAGACAATGTGGCCATCCGCTGTCCATTTACCCAAGTCTCCTGTCCGGTACAATCGCTGGTTTTCTTCAAAGGGATGCTTGACAAATTTTTCCTCCGTCAAGACTGGCCGGTGGAGGTAATATTCTGCCAGGCCATCACCAGCAATGCAGATTTCCCCTGGTACACCAATGGGGGCAATTTCGTTTTCTTCTGTCAAGACATAGAGTGATTCTCCTGCCAGGGCTTTGCCAATGGTACAAATGGGAGAATCGTCCAAATCCAAAATGCTGCTGTAAATCGTTGTCTCTGTCGGACCGTAAAAATTGACGACTTTTGTATTGGTCAATTGCTTGAGTTGTACAAATTGCTCTTGACGCATCGCCTCTCCTCCAAGGACCAACAATTGAAGAGAGGACAAGGTCTGGAAAAGCTCATCGTCCAATTCCCGGAGCTGCTCCAGGCGAGAGGGAGTCAATTGAACAGCATCGATGGCCTTCTCCTTTATTTTTTGCAATACCTCTGACTTGTCTTCATTGGAAAAAAGATGGAGGGTTTTGCCGTGGAGCAAAGCACCGAAAATTTCCAGAAGGGATACATCAAAAGTGAAGTTGGTGAGCGATCCCATGCAGCTCATTTCAGATAGTGCCAAACAGTCCGGGAGATTGTCGATGAACACACTGAGAGAAGCATGAGAAATGGCGACTCCTTTTGGCTTGCCAGTAGAGCCGGAGGTATAGAATACATAGGCCAAATCACTGCCCTTGCCACTCCTCTCGGGACCATTGGCAGAAAGTTTATCCACTTTGTTTTTGAACTCCTCAATGGATGCATCGTCAATCAAGATGTTGCACTTGCTATCGGCGAGAATGAAATCGATGCGCTCTTTGGGCAGCAATGGATCGAGTGGCAAATACACGGCTCCTGCTTTCAATATGCCCAGCAGAATGGGGATGATCCAATCAGAACGTTCGATCATGACACCAATCAATGTCCCTTTGGCAAAACCTGCTTGGCTGCTCAAGTAATGGGCCCATTGGTTCGATGCAGTTTCAATTTCCTGAAATGTCCATTGACGATCTTTGAATGCCACCGCCAAGTCATCAGCACAAACTGCCAGTTGTTTTCTGAAGACATCAATGACATGTTCCTTGGGCAGTTGCTTTTTGCCATTGGCGGTAAACTGGTGAAGTATCTTGTTGCGTTCTGTCTCTGACAAATAAGGACAGGCATTCATCCGTGCTGTTGGTTGCGAACAGACGAACGACAGGATGCGAACATACATCTCCATCAAATACTGCATGCTCAGTCCCGATGTCAAAGAAGTGCTTGTCAAAAATTGTATGTCAAAGGAATCCGCCGATTCCCTCACAGCGCAGAGCAGTTGATTCGAAGGCAAATCAGTTGTATCCATGGTGCTGTCTGGAGCATATGTGAATGCCACTTCCAGAGAATTGGCATTTCCTCTTGTGAGCTGTAGTAGATCTTGTGTCCACAGTCCATCAAAAGCTTGCATCTCTTCTCGCTTGGCAGTCATTTGCTGCAAGAAATCGGCCACCGTCACATTGGGTTGATGTGCGTGTTGCAAAGGCAGTTGTGCCAAGCTTGTTCCCAGAAGGTGATTGGCAATCCTCTTTCTCTGTGGTGCCTCAATGCCAATCAAAGTACTGGGTTGCCCCGAGATGATTTTGACCAAATAAGAAAGCGATGCCAGGAATATGTCTTCCTGCGACACCTTTGTTTTCCTCACCACTTCTTTCAATTGGCTGGCCACTTCTGCTGGCAATTGGCATTGACTGTGGTCTTTTTGTGGTACATCTGAAAACAGTTCCAGCGGAGCATAGTCTGATAAACAAGCGGTCCAAAAATCTGTAAAACCAATTTTGCGATTGCCCAAAAAGTGAATGTCATCGACAGTCTTTGGTTGAGAAGAGAGCAGTTGCTCAAAGTGGTTCAACAAATCTTTCAAGGCTTCTTTGGAGAAAATTGATCCCTGGGCCACGACCTGCAACTGACATTGGTCTTGAGTCAGATCGATGACAAATCGCAAGTCAAATTCGTCGGAAGGCAGAGATGCCAATACCCCTTCGAATTCAAAAGCCACATTGCTGTATCCTTCTATACCACCGATGAGTTCCAATGGATAGTATTGATTTTTGAAAGCGTACTTGAGGGCCGTTTTGACCTGATCCAAATGATCTTCCAGAGATTGCTTTGCTTCAAACTGTGATGCGATGGGTAGAAACTGAGCCTGGTCTGTCCCCTTCATTCGCAAGGAAGGCATCCATGTCTGTACCCTGGCCTGACCTGTGTAGTAAGACAACAGCAGGTGGGCATAGGACACCACGGTCGTCAACAATTTCAGTTTGTTGTCCAAACAAGAAGCAAAGAGCTCGTACTCATCCAAGCGAAGACTCAATCTGTGCTCTTGGTGAGACGGATGAGGAGGTGCTTGGAGTTGAAAGAAGAATGGATGGACTGTCTCCAGCTTGTTCATCCAAAACAGTCTTGCCTCCTTGTGAGCACTGTCCGTATATTGGGTAATGTCCATATTGCGATCCATTTCTGTTGACGATTTACAAAAGCTCAAAAATCAAATAGCTCATCGATTTTTTCTGCATTGCTTTGTACCAGTTCCTCAGTGGAATCAGAGAGCTGCAACTCCCCTACTGACTGATTTGGTTGTGCAATCAACGCCTCGACAATTCGCCGGAATTTATCAACCAGATTTTCCACGGTCTTTTTCTCAAATAAATTGGTATTGTACCCAAAGTAGAAGACGACTCCGTCTGCTGATTCCATGCCGTGTATTTCCATGTCAAACTTGACAACTCCTCTGAGGTCGTAATCCTGTGTTGCCAGTGTATTGACTTTCTGGTCAAAAGCAATGTTGTGCCAAGTGAAGAGCAATTCGAAAAAGGGATAGCGCGACGGATGTACATCGACTCCCATTTCCTCTATCAACTCCTCGACCGGATAATCCTTGTATTTGAATGATTCCAGCAAGGAAGACTTCACCTTGGCAATGACCTGGTCAATGGCATCGTCCAGAGAAATGGACAAGGGCAGTACAAGCAGGCTGGCAAAAAAGCCCATGATGTTTTCGTACTGAATGTCGTCGCGGTTGGAAATGGTGGTACCCAATCGGATGTCATCCCGGCGGGCATAGCGTCGAACCAGGATGAACAAGACAGACAAAAATAAATTGAACAAACTCACCCCGGCCTGACTCCCTTTTGCTTTGATGGCAGTGACAGTCTCATGAGGAATGGTGAACACCACACTGTCTCCATCGAAGGTGTATCGGTTGGGGCGCTCAAAATCGTAGGGCAGGTCAATGGAGTTCAATTTTCCTTTCAGCTTTTGCAGCCAGAACTGTTTGTGGGCCTCCATCTTTCCTGACTGAATCAACTCTTTTTGTTGCAGTGCATAGGTGCCATAGTGCAACGGCTGCGAGTTCACTGTGACTTCCTCTCCCTTCTCTAGCTGCTGATAAATGGCCTGCAGCCTCGGAAAGAAAACCTGGGTCAACGAAATGGCATCGCAGACGATGTGGTGAAAATTGGATAGAAAAACAAATGTATCTGCCTCCGTTTGAAACAGCTGAAATTGGAACAATGGCAACTTCCCAAGATCAAATTCAAACTCAGCCATTTCTTTCATTCTGGCTTGTAAGATCTCGTCTTTGTTGGGCTCATCAGAAATGTCGCGATGATTCAACTGATACTGCAAATCCGGACGGATGATCTGTACGGGATCTCCTTCCTCCTCGCGAAAGATCGTTCGCAAAGATGGCTGCTCCTCGATGATGTACTGAATGGTTTGGGCCAGCAGATCGGGCTGAATGCTCCCAGGTAGTACAAAGGCATGCGGAATGTTGTAGTTGCTGTTGGGACCGAGAATCTGGTGAGTCGTCCATACCCCCAATTGCTGGCCCGACAATGGATAGGAGCTTTGCGCTGAGACCGTCAACTGAGGCGCGGGATCATTCGGTGCCAGCTTCTGTGCTTCTTCCTCGATGAAGACAGCCTGAGAAGCAATGGTAGAAAAATCAAAGATGTCCTCAAAAAACATTTGTATGCCAAATGTTGCCTCAATTCGGTTGATGACCATCGAGCCAAGCAAAGAGTGGCCTCCCAGGTCAAAGAAGTCATCTTCTCTGGTAATTTGCTCATTCCCCAATACATCGGCCCAAATTTGCCCAATCGTTTTTTCTGTCTCTGTCCAATCGCTTTGGTCAATGACCAATGTCACCTTTGGTTCAGCTTCTGTCACTTCTTCTTTCTGCTCCTTCTCTTCTTTTTGGAAGGGCAGGCGGAGATAAGGATTGTCTGCCAAATCGCGCAAATCCAAATCGGCTACCAATACGTTGGCACATCCCATGCCCAGAGAAGTATCCAAGGCTTGCAGCCCTTCCTCATTGGACAAGGCCTTGAGGCTGTCTCTGTCGTCCTCTAATCCCTTGACCATTCCCGCTTCCTTCCAACCTGGCCAATTGATGGCCAATCTGGTAGATGGATTGATGGCAGCCCATGCATCGAGAAAGGCATTGGCCACCGCATAATCTATGCTGTTGGATTGAGGAATGATGCTGTTAAGGGAAGAAAATGCCACCAATTTTTTGGGCTGAAATTTTTCAAACTGGTTTTCCAAATGAAGGGTTCCAGCTACTTTGGGACGAAGGGTATTCACAAAGTCGTCTACATCCTTGCGAACCAATGGCTCCCAAGACCCCTTGACGCCAGCCAAGTGGAAGATGTAGTCCAGTCTTTCGACTTGGGTACCCAGCTCCTGACTGATTTCTGCCATTCGCTCTCCATCCGATACGTCGGCAGAAAAATAGGAAACGGCAATGCCAAAAGTTGTTTGCAGGTATGCTAGGTTTGCCCGAACCTTTTCCGCCTTCTTGGTCTTGGCTTTTGCATCTGTCCGGCCAATGAGGTAAAGGCCTACAGCTCCTTTTTCGGCCAGGTGTTTGGCCAACTCAAATCCAATGCCCACTGCCCCTCCTGTGATGAGGTAGTGGCCTTTGGGAGGATGGTTGAATGCAGATGTCGCAAAGGGCAATTGTTCCAACTCGTCGCAATGCCAACCGCTTGCATCTCGGTACAAAAAGCGTTCTGTGATGCTGGCTTGCAGGGCATCGTTCAACAAATCAAACCAATTGCTTGCAGCCTCTTCAGACAGTTGGACATTTTTGAAAAGGCTTTTCCGATACTCCGCCCCTGCTCCTTTCATGACCGCCGTTTGCATGCTTGCCAGCTCATTTTGCCCCAGCGCAGCAGCAGGGACAAGGCTGACATTGACCCAACGAATGTTTTCCCGACTCAGGCGCAAGTGCCAAGACTTGAGCAGATGAATCAAAGGCATCAGGTCTTGATCAATGGCAGTCTGGGGATTTTCATTGGCAGGAAAAATGCTGATGACCGTATCCACCTCGACATCGTCCATGTAAAGTTCCTGCTCCACATCGTTGTAATCGGTCGAACGGCGCCAATCGATTCGGTACCGCTCTCCAGGATGTTGGACTTCAAACTGGTCCGACAGCCAGATGGATGCCACTTGGGTATTTTTGTCTGACAACTCCTTGGCGACTTGTTGCAGCAGTTGTTCATCTGGCCCAACCAATAAAATGTTCTTGTCTGTCAGTACATCTCTGGCATTGGAAAGATCAATGGGACTTTTGCCAATCTTGTAAAAAATATTTTTTGCCAAATCGGTTTGATCCACTTGCTTGGTAGATGCATCGGCCTCTTTCAACCAACAGCGGGTGGGTTTGAAAACATAGGATGGACACAGCAGATCGGATGGCTGGGCCATCAGCCACGGCAGCTCTCTCCATGCCATGTCAAAACCAGCTTCGAACAATTCGGCGAAATAGGCTTGCAGATCATCTTTGGCAGCAGAAGAGGCAGTAAAGATTTTTTGCTCAGGAGATTTGTGACTTTGTACTGCCTCGCTGATGTTGGCCACAGGCCCCAATTCTATAAAGTGGATATCGGACTCTTGCTTGCTGTTGAGAAACTTAGCCATCCGGCTTTCGACATCTGCTGAGGCTTCCGCTTGTTCTGCCTCCCTCAATGCCTCCTCCAGGTTCTTGTATTTTCCATTGATGTAATTGAGCAAGGTCTTTCCACTTCCATCGGCGAGGACCTTGTCCAATGACATGGCCGACTTTTTGAGAAAGTGGTACAATCCCAATCGGAAGAAAAATTCTCCTGCGATGGAAAATGTCTTGTGGAGAGCATCGATTTGCTCCCTTGTCGTTTGGGCCTCTTGGGCTGCCCAGTCGAAGCATTGAGAATGATTGACTTGGGAAGGGGAAAAATGAGACAGCAGCAAAAAGCAGTTGTCAGCTTCAGGAGAAGAGGGTGTAGAAACGGCTGCCTGTTCCAGTTGCTTTGCAAAAGATGTTTGGTCAGAAGCCCACCAACTCAGTCTGTGCGCAAATTGGTTCCGATTGCTCAGCAGGCTCTTGCTCAATGCCTTGGCATCCCACTGGTTGGATTGTTTTGCATAATCCAATAAAACCGTTCGATGGCGTTGGATGGCTTCTTCATCGGGTGCCGAAAAGGAAAAATATTGAGTTGTCGATTTTTCTGTACTGGTCGATGCATCCACAGGTTCTTCTGAGAGGACGAGGTGACAATTTGTTCCAATCATCCCAAAGGAACTGATGCCCGCGATGCGAGGTCCAGAGGTCTTCCAAGGAGTCCACTCACGAGTAACCGTCAGATGGTATTTCTCCAAATCCAACAATGGATTGGGGGCGTCGAAATGAACCGACGGGTAGCGTTCTTGGAATTTGATGGACAAAACAACCTTGGCCAAACTCACCAGACCCGCCACAGAATTGGTGTGCCCAAGGTTGGACTTGACAGCAGAGACATGGCAATCATTTGGCCCAGCAGACATTTTCTCAAAAGCCAAATTGATCCCTTCGATCTCTATGGGATCGCCCAGTTTGGTTCCAGTGCCATGACACTCAATCAATCCCAACTCACTCGGATCAATCCCAGCATCTGTCCATGCCTCGATCAGTGCTTCCGACTGGGCCACTGCATCGGGTGCGGTCAGGCTGGCAGATAGATTGGCATCTTGGTTGGCCGCAGAGCCGCGGATGATGGCATGAATTGGATCACCATCTTCTTTGGCCTGCCGGTACGACTTGAGCAGCACCGCCACCGCAGCCTCCCCTGCTCCCGTTCCATCCGCCTGTGCAGAAAAAGTTTTGGAACGAGCCGAAGAAGATTCGATGCCCATTTTCACATCAGAGTCTACAGAAGGAGGAAACAATACCAGGTCGCAACCTGCGACAAGCGCCATGTCACTTTCACCGTAGCGAATGTCTCTACAAGCTTGGTGAAGGGCCACCAATCCAGAGGAGCAGGCCGTATCAATCATCATGGCTTTGCTCCGCAGGTTGAACATCCGGGCGACTTTGCCAGCCATGGCCGAACTGAGATTGCCCGTGTACAGCGCCGGATCAAATTGATCGGCCAAGCGGTAGTAGTCCAGGGCAACATCGGCAATGTAGGTAGCGGTTCGACTCCCCGAAAAGTGAGAGATTGGGTAGGTACTGTTTTCCAATGCCTGGTAACAAGTTTCCAATAGCAATCGCTGGCGAGGGTCCATGCGGTCGGCCTCCCCTTTGGAGATTTTGAAAAAGGCATGGTCAAAGGCATCCACTGTGGAGAGGAAGCCCATTTGTTGATGACTCCCTGCCGGGTCGACATTGGTTCGTTGCATGCGTTGGAGCGACATGTCTCCGATGCAGTCCAGTCCCGTTTGCAAATTGCGCAGAAACTGATCCAGGCGGTCGGCCTTTGGGAATCGTCCTGCCATTCCGATGATTGCTACACTTCTGTCCTCTGCCTTCATGGGTCAAGCAGTTTTTAGTTCATTAACAATGGCTTCTTCCAATTCTTTTCCGTCCGATTCTTTGATGTACAAGGTATTGTCAGACCAGACATACTGGCATCTACCAAAGACCATGGCACTTTGCACATCGGGGAAAAACCCTCGCCCTTTGTCGTTGGCACTGGTGTTGGTGAGGACGGGGATACCGGAAAGTTTTTCGTAGGCAGTCAACAGTTGGTGGATCAACGGATGATCGGTGGCCGAGACGGTCTGTACCCGTGCGGTATTGTCCAAGTGTTTGATGGCTGGAATTCGCTCCCGCCACTCGTCGCGCAGTACGTGATCGAACAGCATGTAGCGGTCGGGCGTGCCGGGGTCAAAAATCTGGCTGGCCTTTTCCTCCAAGCAAATGGGTGCAATTGGACGATACGCTTCTCTTTTCTTGATCTTGTTGAGCAACTCTTTCATCTCCTCAGAATCGGCAGCTGCCAGGATGCTTCTATTGCCCAAGGCACGCGGCCCCAATTCTGCCTTGCCGTTGAGGAAAATGACAGGCTGCTTTTCGTTGTGTAAGAAGCTGGCCAGGTCTTCAATGGTGCAATCTCTTTGCTGCCAACCTGCCACCAGCTCCGCTTCATTGAGGGGCGTTCCGCTGTATACACTCCATTCTAGGGCGTAATTCTTGGTCGTCATCATCTCGGCACAGGCTGCACCGATGGCACTTCCAGAATCGTTGGGGAAAGGCGGCACCCAGATGTCTTTTACCAGGCCACTGCGTCGGAAGGCACTGTTCCATTTGATGTTCAAGGCGCAGCCACCGACGAAGCAAAGATTGGTGTGGGGACGTGGGTTTCTCTCCATCTTGTCCTTGAGTTTTTCCAACAACATGCGCTGGATGAAGACGTGGAAAGAAGCCAAGACATCTTCCGGACAGTAGTTGTCAGGACGCGTCTCTTTGATGAATTTTCTGGCGAACAACAATCCATAATCCAAGGACATTTCCAACTCCTCCTCATACAACTGAAACATGCGTTGAATGATCTCTTCTTTGGCTTGGCCCTTGGCAATGTAGGCCATCACTTTGCCCGCAATGGACAGGTGTGCGTTCTTGCTGTTGCGCTGACTCTTGAAGGGCTCGAAGTGAATGGCAAATAAATGATAGATGTTGCCAATTAGGAAAAAGAGTGCCCCAAAATTGTCCATCTTCCCACTGACCGGATCAAAATAATACAGTCGGGGAAACATGCCGCCGTCCCAAACGAGGATGTAGGAACCCTCTCCACTTTGGGCAAACGGACTGGTGCAATAGGCTCCAGCAATGTGCCCGGTGACGTGGTAATAAGAATGGTAGGCCCACTGTTTTCCATCCATCTGCAAGCCGTTGAAGGCAAAGGTTTTCAAAACATCTTCTGACAGCTTGGACTCGCGGTAAGGAGCAACCGACAGCGGAGTATCCACCCCATCGACTTTGTACCTGATTTGCGAGACATCCAATCCATCCCAGCCATCGACCACAAAGCGATCGACATCGCTGAGTTGATAGCCAGAAGCGAGAAGAATTTCTTCAATTTGTTCTGCATTCTCGATGGAACTGAAACGGAAGTTGTTGTTGATTTTTTCCATCTCGATGCTGAATACCAATCGGTTGTTTTCGATCAAAGCGATGCCACCGTCGTGGGTCATCTTGATGCCACATATGACCATAATGATGATTTTCTAAAAGTTAATTTCATTGAGTTCTTTGACGCCTACCTCTTCCACTACTGGCTCTTCTGCCAATAGCAAGGCTTGTTGCTGTATGCTTGTATGACTAAAAAGTCTTGCAATGCTGATTCGGGTATGCTCTTCTGTCAACTCATTGATTTTGCTCAGCAGTTTCACCACAGAAAGGGAATTACCACCAATTTCAAAGAAGTTGTCCGTCGTGCTGATGTGATTGGGTCCAACTGCCAATACCTCGCTCCAAATGTCGAGCAATTGTTGTTCTGTATCGTTTTGTGGCAGGACCTGATCTGCTCTTTTGACCAGTACACTCATCAGGGGATCGGGAAGATTTTTTTTGTCCAATTTGCCATTGCTCGTCAGTGGGAAGTGATCCACTTGGATGTAAAACACCGGGAGCATGAATTGGGGAAGCAATTTGGACAGATGGCTTTTCAAAGAATCCGCTGACAGTTCTTGCTCTGCCACGAAATAGGCCACCAAAGATTGATTGTCCCCCTCTTGCTCACTGACCACCACCACTGCTTCTCCCACAAGCGGATGGGTACACAACATCTTGGAAATCTCTCCCAGCTCAATTCTGAATCCACGAATTTTGACTTGGTCATCCATTCGCCCCAGGTAAGCGAAGTCTCCATTGGGCAGTTGACGCACCCGGTCTCCTGTGCGATACAGTTTTTGGCCAGCCACATAGGGATGAAGGATGAAACGCTCCTCGGTCAATTCTGCTTGGTTCAAGTAGGCCCGTGCCAAGCCAGCTCCTCCCACATACAATTCTCCAGTCGATCCCGCTGGCAAAATCCGACCATCGACATCCATCAGCAGTCCATACCAACCGGGAATGGCTTGGCCAATATTGGATACAATGGCTGCAATCTCCTCGGCACCGATTTTTTTGAAAGTAACATGGACAGTTGTCTCTGTAATGCCGTACATGTTGATCAGCTCGGTTTGAGGATATTTTTGGTGCCAGTCTTGCAACTGCTGAGGTTGCAAAGCTTCACCGCCAAAGATCACATATCGCAAAGTCGTTGATGAGGTGTTCTGTTCCAAAGCCTCTCGGGTCAAATGCCGGAAAGCAGAAGGCGTTTGGTTGAGGACGGTCACTTGCTTATCCAGCAGTAGTTGCCAAAAGGCGGCTGGATCTTTGGCCGTTTCTGATGGGACAATCAGCAGTTGGCCGCCGTGCAAAAGCGCTCCATAGATTTCCCAAACAGAAAAATCAAAACAGTAGGAATGAAAGAGGGTCCAG
The DNA here is from genome assembly GCA_039821145.1 of Bacteroidota bacterium. GTDB lineage: Bacteria > Bacteroidota > Bacteroidia > Chitinophagales > Saprospiraceae > JBCCSZ01. The sequence goes on from JBCBOS010000017.1 coordinate 138,212, forward strand.
ACATCGGATTCGGTAAAATCAAATCCCAGCTGGTCCGCTGCTTCCAACAGGCTCAGCACATTTTTCTGCTCGATCAGTACCCCTTTGGGACGACCTGTGGAACCAGATGTGAAAAGGACGTAAGCCAACTGAGAAGAAGAGACGGGCAAGGAAGGCCGGTGCCTGGGCTGTTGCTGACGGACAGACAAAAAGTCGTTGATCAAATCCTGATCGATGCAACACTTGCACTGACACTCTTCCTGCATAAAAGCGATGCGATCCTCCGGATACTGGGGGTCAATTGGCAAGTAGGCACCTGCCGTTTTGAGCACAGCAAAAATGGCTGTACACATCCACTCACTTCGGTCCAGCAGAATGGCACAGATGTCTTCTGCCTGCAGGGAATGTCTTCCCATCAGGTAGTGGGCCAATTGGTTGGACAATTCATCCAATTCGCGATAGGTCAGTTGGCGATCGTCGCATGTCACTGCCAGGCGATTTGGGTGGCGATCCACCTGCGCTTCGAAGCGTTGAACCAATGATTGATTGGAAGATTGGACTTGGCGATGGGCCGTTGCCTGTGCAATGATTTGCTCGCGCTCTGCTGGAGTCAACAGTTCCAGTTCGCACAATGCTGCATCGGGTGTTTCCAGCACTTTACTTGTCAATTCCTCAAAATGAAGCAAGAGGCGTCCCATCCGATCTCGATCAAAATACTTGGCATTGTAGGTGAGGTAAAGTTGGATGTCCTTCCCACTTTTGACCAATAAATTGAGGTCGTATTTTCCCAAGCCACTATTGGTCTCCTGCAATTTCCAATCGGCTGAACTTGTGTGTTCTTCTTCAAATTGAAACAAAATGTCAAAGAGCGCCGTCCGGCTCATGTCCTTTTGTGGATTCAATTCCAATACCAGTTTCTCAAAAGGAATGGCACCAAAATCCACTGCCTCCTCATGGCCCTCCACAACTTGTTCCACCAATTGATGAAAAGAATCTTTGGCGGAGATGTCATTCCGCAGCACGATCAAATTGGCAAGTGGCCCAATCGTTTGTTGCAGCTCCTCTTGCAAGCGGTTGTTGTGGAAAGTTCCGATGACCAACTTTTCAGAGGAGGTGTATTTGTACAGCAGCAGCTGAAAAATTGACAGAAAAAACTGTTGTACTTCTATCTTATGTTGTTGACAAAACGCCTGCACTTTCTGCGAAACATCTGAAGAAAGTGTCGCCTGCTGTCGAGCAGCTTCATAGATGTGGACATGCTCCCTTGGAAAGTCTGTCTCGAAATGAAATGTCCCCACATCATCCAACTTCTGCTTCCAGTAAAAGAGAAAAGGTTCCAAGTCCTCCTCCCCCAGTGAATTTTGCCAATCGGAGAAATCGAAAAAGCCAAGTGACTCTTCTGGCACCGCTCCTTCCCGGTACTGCGTCCACACCAAATCGGCCAACAACTGAAGAGAGTATCGGTCACAAATGATGTGGTGGGCAGTGATCACGAAAAAGAAGCGGTTCGTTGTCGTACATACCAGGTCAAATCGCAGAAGCACCTCTTTTGCCAAATCAAAAGGACGCTGTGCCAATTGCAAGCAAAATCCAAGAGGGTCCAAATGGGAATCATCGGATGACAGATTGTGAATCTGAAGAGCGGGCAGAGCGTTTGCATCCAAAACAGCTTCGGGCAATTGTTCCTTGGTATGAACGCGCGTCTGCAAAACTTGCCTGGACCGAAATACTTCTTCTATGCTCTGCTCCAAGCGAGCAATATCCGGCCTTTCCGACAGTTCGAGAATGATGGGAAGGTTGTGGTACACAGGAGCTGTGTCGTATACCTGTCCCTTCTCAAAGGTATCGATGAACCAAAGTCTTTTTTGATGATATGTGGTTTGGTATTCCATGATGATTACGTATTCTGCAATGCTTTGCGTTTGATGCTTGGCAGTACGGGCCGTGACAGCAAGCGAAAGCGACGCAGAGGGGTGTCAGGATTTTCTATGAGAAATTGCAAACATTTCACAAATCGCTCTCCCATCCGATCGACTGTGTGTTTCTTGAAGTACGCCTTTTGGTAGTCCATCAAAAAGCTGATGTTTCCTTGCGAATCGTTTGCGTTGAGGCAAAGTGGAAATTTGCTTTTTCGATTGCCAATGGGTCTGGGACGGATGGGGGTACGCTCCTCCCCTTTTTCCAGTTCCGATGCTGCCGACGATTCACTGACCACATTGAGCACCACCTGAAACAAGCCCTGCGCTGGCATGCGCTTTTGTTCGTTCAAGTGTGCAATCAGTTCGTCAATGGGGTGATCGATGTGAGTGTAGGCATCTGAGACCAGCATCTTTACCTCTTCCAGAAAAGTCGATGCCGTCCAATTTGCATCCATCCGATGGCGCAGGGCCAAGAGGGTCAGGAAGGGTCCGATCTGGTCTTTGAGATCGGGATGAGAGCGATGGGATGCCGTAGCACCAATGACGATGTCTTCCTTTTTGGTGTATCGGTTGAGCAAGAGGTACATGGCAGAGAGAGACAGGACAAAAATGCCGTAGCCCTTTTCGATCCAATCCCTGAGTTGCTTTTGCATCTTCGCATCTGGTACACAAGTCCATGAGGTTCCATCCAGGCTTTGGTCTGTCGGGCGGTCAAAATCAAAAATGGCGGTGTTGTCCTTTACTGGACGGGCGTACATGTTTTCCCAAAAAGAAGCAACCTCTTTTTGCCGTTCGCGATGCCCCGCCCAATGAGCATAGTCCTTGTACTGGATGGCAGGTGCCGGGAGAATGCTTGCCTCTTTTTGCAGCAGCATTTGGTACTGCTGAAGCAGCTTGGCCTTGAAGATTTCGTCCGACTCATAATCGCTGATGATGTGATGGAAAACCACCACCAGCAGAGAGGTCCCGGAAGGTATTGACAGCAAGCCCATCCGAAACAATCTTGGCTGCTGTAGATCAAAAGGGCGCTGGACATAAGCTGCAATGGCTTCTTCCGCTTCTGTTGACGACAGGTCGATTTGCTCGATGGCAAAGCCAGGATTGTCAACCACAAACTGTCTGATCTCAGCTTGCTCGTCTTCTGCAAAATAGGTCCGCAATATTTCGTAATTGTCGACCAATGCATTCACTGCTTTTTCCAAGAGTGTCAGCTGTAAGTCTGCCTCTATTTCAAAAACCACGGGCATGTGATGAGCGATGGAATGACTCACCAGCTGAGAAGACATCCACATCCTTCTTTGTGCCGAGGACAGTGGATGAGATGTTGCCTCCGGTGCCAAGGGAATGCGTTGAAAGGATTGGGGTGCCAAGCCTTCGATGAAGCGGGCCTGTTTTTCCAGCACTGGATAAATGTTGATTTCCTTGAACCCAATCACTGCCCCAAGTGATTTGTGAATGGCTCCCATCAATTCGAGGGCTTTCAAGCTGTGGCCACCCAATTCGAAAAAGTTGTCGTAGGCCCCTATCTGATCTAGCCCCAATACCTCCTGCCAGAGGCGAGCGAGTTGCTTCTCGGTATGATTGCGCGGAGCCACGTACCCTCTTTGCAACTGTTGCGGATGGGGCAATTGATTGAGATCGATTTTTCCATTGTTCGTTCGAGGCAATGCAGTCAATGTCTCCAGACAATTGGGAATCATATAGGAAGGCAGTTGATCAAATAAGTCCCCCAAAATCTGCTCGGTGTCCAGATCTTTTCCAACCACCCACGCTACCAGGTTGTCTCCCAGCAGTCCGACATGAGCATCCTGAACCTTGGGCTGTTTTCTGATGCAATGTGCAATCTCCTCCGGCTCAATTCTATAGCCACGATATTTGAGTTGGGCATCTTTTCTCCCAACAAATCTGATCTGACCATCCGACGTCCAAGCAGCCAAGTCACCCGTTTTGTACAACAAGCGATGGTCATTTGGCTGGCGAATGAATGCCTTTGCAGTCTGTTCTGGCCGATTCCAATAGCCAGCCGAAATGGAAGGACCAGTCAAGACAAGCTCTCCCACCATTTCCCTTGGTAACAGCTTTCCTTCAGCATCCTGAATGCAGGCCGTCGTAGCGGGCAGTGGCCGACCGATGATGTTTTGTTCAAAATCCTGTACGTCCTCCCACACAATGGCATCGATGGTCGCCTCCGTTGGACCATAGTGATTGTTGAGTTGTACATCCGGCAGCTTGGCCTTGAAGGTCTTGACCAATGCAACGTGCAAAGACTCCCCTCCCACACAGACCAAGGCCAATTGTTGATTCAATTGCTGGGCTTGGGAAGGGCTTAGTTCCGACAGACAATGGGTGAGAAAGGTCGGGGTCATTTGCAAGATGTTCACCCCATGAGCGATGCAGTCCTTGACCAAAACATCGATTTCGACATCGCGATCTGTACTCGGTGTCACCACCGTTCCTCCACAGAACAGGGGCAGGGTATTTTCCAGGAAGGAAACATCAAAACTCGTTTGCGTCAGGCAATAGGTCACCAGCTGTTGTAGCTTGGAAACGATCATTTGCTCCTCGGCCATTTTGTACACCAAATTGCTGTGAGAGACCAATACGCCCTTGGGGGTTCCCGTACTTCCGGAGGTGTAGAGCATGTATGCCATGGCCTCCTTCGAGATGGGTTTGTAAGGCAATGGGGCATCGGGCAGTGGATGGTTTTGCCAAAACTCTTTTCCGATCACAAGGACAGGCTGACAGTCGGCCAGGATCATTTCTTTTCTCTTGGTCGGCAGCTTCGGACTGATGGGGACATAAATGGCTTCGCACATCCACAAGGCAAGCATGCTCTCAATCTGTTGGGCCGATGCTGGCACATCAACGACCACTCTTTGTCCTGGCTGTACATCATACATTGAGCGGAGCAAGCTGGCCATGCGCTCTGCCCTCTCCTTGAGTTGTAGATACTCCAATACCTGTCCCTTTTCAATGAGGGCAGGACGCTGTGGATACAGATGAGCCATGTGGCAAAACGCATCGATCACAGACGGAAAAGAAGGGACAATGGGTTGCTGTGGCTCGGACCATTGCTGGCGAATGTCAAGCTCTTCTTTCTCCTCCATCAAAGAAATTGCTGCCAATGATCTGTTTGGCTGTTCCACCAATTGCTGCAAGACCAGTTGCCATTGTTTGGCCATCTGTTTCGCGCGCCGGGGAGAGATGCTTTCTCCATCACACTCCAGCAAGATGGAATGACCGTTTTTGTATTCCAGTACAGTTGCAGTGATGGCATGGGAGTTGTTTCGTTTTCGCAACCAATCGTCCTGCGGATTGCTGTCTTCCAATTGCTTGTAGTTGGGGAAAGAAAGCATGGCTTGGCACAAAGGCTGGCGGTCTGGCTGCAGCTTGTATTCAATGTCTTCCAGGATGAACTCAAAGGGATAAACTTGATGCTGTAACATCCCGTAGAACTGCTGTTGCAATTGTTGGATGTGGGCAATGGCATCGAGTGAAAAATCCAGTTGGAGGCGAAGGGGTAAGACATTGACCAAATCCCCAATCACTTTTCCCAGGGCAGGATGATTTCTCCCCGCCGCGGGAACGCCGATGACAAAGTCCTTGCAACGGCTGTGCTTGGCCAGTACAATGCCAAAGGCCAGGGAATGGATCGTGGTGGTATTGACTTGATGGGCAGTGGCAAAAGTTGTTACCTTTTTCATCAATTCTTCCGACAATGCAAACTGGTGGTCAAAAGAGGCATTGTCCGTCCGTGGAGACGGTGAATGTATTTTTTCAAGAACAAAAGTCTCCTCGTATCCTTCAAATTCTTTTTGCCAAAATTGGGTGGCACTTATGTGTTTTGACTTGTCGTTGATCCAATGGGCGTAATCTGCATATCGAATGCCGTCCATCGGTGGAATGGCATCAGGACCGGAGCGATACAATTGCAGCAAATCTGCCACGGCAATGTTGAGGCTGTCGCCATCTGCGATGAGGTGGTGCATGCAGAGAAAGCAATCGTACTGGTGATTGGGCAGTGCAAATAGACACATTTTCCAAGGAGCTTGCTGACTGATGTCAACAGCCGCCTCCATGCTTTCATTGATGATGGACCGAACGACATCTGTTGGCGACTTGTGATCTTCTAAGTGGTAAACTGAGAAGTGCTGGTCGATGTCGATTTTTGCATGACGCTGGAAAGGCATTCCATTCTCTGTGAAAAAAATGTAGGAAAATGCATCGTGCTTTTTCACCAAAGCCTCAAGGGCGGAGCGAAAGCGCGCGAGGCTGAATCCGGGATCGCGAAACGACTCCATCAGTGGAATCAGGTATCGGTTTTCTCCGGGATGGAGTTGGTCCTGCAACCAGATGCTCTTTTGATTGGGTGCCAGGGGAATCTTATTGGAATCAATGGCGGAGCGCGTCAAGGCATTGCCTGCCTTTTTCTTCTGCAGCAAAAAAGTCAACAGCTCAGATTTCAACTCTCGAAGCTCTTGCTGGTCCTCCACGGTCAGCAGCTTTACCTCTCCCGACAACTGCAGGTTGGTTCCACTTGCATCCGGCCGGACAACAATGCGGCGCTTTCGAAGACTCGTTAATATGCCAATGATTCTTTTCATGTCTTTTGCTTACAAGATGAGTCGCGTCTCTTCTTCTGATGAACTCAATTCCACTTCCTCTGCCTCATTCATCCACTGCAGCGTAGCGATGTAATCAGACAGGTAGGCCACAGTGGGTTCTATGAACATGTTTTTGATGTCGATGCTCACCCCAAATTGCTCCTGTAGGGCAGAAATCACCCTGGTGGCCTTCAGGCTGTGCCCACCCAAGTCGAAGAAATTATCATTGATTCCGATGGTTTCTTTTTCCAGTACTTCCTTCCAGATGGCGATGATTTGCTCGTCTGTCTCGTTTCTCGGCGCTGCGTAAGAACGCTCGTCAGCCCCACCTCTGTCCGGCGAAGGAAGGGCGGTTACATCCAATTTTCCATTGGCAGTAAGGGGCAGTTCTGTGAGTTGCAAAAGGTGAGAGGGCAGCATGTAAGCTGGGAGGGCATCTCGCAATTGGTTGCGCATGACAGAGCGGTCAAATTCCAATTCTTCCTGCAAAATGACATAGGCAACCAGCTCATTTTCTCCTTGTTGATTTTGGTACACCCTCACAACAGCATCCCGGATGTCAGCTTGGTTTTTGATGATGGATTCGATCTCGCCTGTTTCAATTCGGTGGCCCCGGATTTTCACTTGTGCATCCTTTCTGCCGATGTATTCCAAATCGCCATTGGGCAGCAAGCGAGCAAAATCTCCGGATCGGTAAATGCGCTGCTCTGGATGAAGTGGGTGAGCAATGAATTTCTCCTTGGTCAATTCGTCGCGATTCAAATATCCTCTGGCGACACCGGCTCCTCCTACGCAAAGTTCTCCAATCACACCAGGCACGACAGGCTGTAGGTCGCGGTCCAGCACGAAGCAACTCAAGGTGGGAATCGGCAGGCCAATATTGCTTTTGTTGGCTTGTATTTCAACCGCTGTGATCTCCTTGTAGGTGACGTGGACAGTTGTCTCTGTAATGCCATACATGTTGACAATCCGACAGTTGTCAAAAGCATCTTGCCATGCTTCCAACCAACTCGGCATCAGGGCTTCTCCCCCAAAGACGAGATAGCGGACGGCCAAGGGCTGCGCATCGAAGCGGTTTTCGTTGAGCATACTCAGCGAGCGGAAGGCGCTGGGTGTTTGGTTGAGTACACTGATGCGGTGATCGGCCAGGAAGTCGTAGAATGACAGTGCATCCTGTGAAACTCCTTTGGGCACGACAAACAATTGAGCACCATGGAGCAAGGCCCCAAAAATTTCCCAGACGGAAAAATCAAAACAGTAAGAATGGAACAGCGTCCATCGGTCGTACTGATCGAAATCGAATAAGGGTTGATCGTTGAACAGCAGCCTCGATACATGTCGGTGCTCGATGAGTACACCCTTGGGCTGGCCTGTTGTACCAGAGGTGTAAATGACGTAAGCCAGATTGTGGGGATCAACAGATGTCGAGGCCGTAGGAACGTCCCAGTCTTCCGAGCTGAGGTCGATCCATTCTTGGCCTTCCCGGGTTTTGGTCCCCTCCTGAACGGGTCCATCTGACAAAACAAGGCGACAGCCAGAATCTTCCAGGATGAATTCCTTTCTCGCATCGGGGTATTCCGGGTCGATGGGAACATAGGCTGCCCCCGCCTTCAACACCCCCATGATGGCGACGATCATCCAGTGGGATCGACTCATATGAAGTGCGATCAATTCCTCTCGCTGTACGCCTCTTTCTTGTAAGAGTTTGTGGGCCAATTTGCCACTCCATTCGTCCAACTGCTGATAGGTCCAATCTTGGTCTCCCACGGACAAAGCCTTTCGATCCGGAAAGCGGTTGACAACCGTCTCAAAATGGCTGAGGATGTTTGCTTCGGCATCGTAGGAAACAGCTGTGCGGTCCAGTTTTGCCAGCAGGCCCTTTGTCGTTTGTTCATCGACCAAGGAAATGTTTTTGAGTGCCAGATTTTTGTGCTGGCTGCTTGTGGCAAACAATTGTTCCAAATAGGTCAGCAGTCTCTTGACGGTTTGCTCTTTGAAAAGGTCTGTGTTGTATTCCAGCTCTAGCAGTAGGCGATCTTTGTCTTCGGCAAATGAAAAGGTCAAATCGTATTTGGTGATGCCGCTTGTCACTTGCATCTGCTCCAGTGGCAGGCCATCCGACTGTCTGGCACCTGCGACAGGATCAAAAGCATTTTGCAAAACGACCATCATGTCGAACAGCGGTGAACGGGACAGATCTCGTTTTGGCTGCAACTCTTCAATCAGTCGCTCAAACGGAAAATACTGGTAGTCAAATGCTTTGAGAACGTTTTGCTTGACCGACTGCAGCAAGTCCGCATAAGTTGCTTCGCCATCGAGCTTGGTTCTGATGGGGAGTGTATTGATGAAAAAACCGATTTGGTCCTGCAGCTGGATCATGTCGCGACCTGCCACAGGTGTACCGATGGTGATGTCATCTTGATTGCTCCACTTTTTGATCAGCAGAAATACGTTGGCCAAAAGTCCCATGAAAAGGCTGGCCCCTTCCGACTGATTGGTTGCTTGAAGCTGTTGGAGGACTGCCTTGTCAAAGCTGTGGTACAGGGTTGCCCCATTGTAAGTTTTGACGGTGGGGCGGGGAGCATCTGTGGGCAATTCCAGGACGGGAATGCCATCAGAAAATACCTCTTTGCACCAATAGGCCGTCTGTTCTGTCAGCACCTCTTCGGTCAGTGTATTGCGTTGCCAGATGGCGAAGTCTTTGTATTGGATGCCTGGCAGTGGCAGACTTGTTCTGCTTTGGTTTTGCAAAAAGCCATACGCTTTGACCAATTCCTTGTAGAGCACTCCAATGGACCAGCCATCGCTGATGATGTGGTGCATGTTGAAGGAGAGGATGCTGGCATCTGTCGTTTGCAAAAGAGAGCAGCGCAACAAGGGTCCATTTTTCAAATCAAATGGTCGACGCCAATCTTCTTTGAGAAAGCTCAGAAACTGTTCATCACTTGCCAAGAAATCCAGCCGTTCCACCTTGATGCGTGCGCCAGTGGATGGCAGTACAACTTGGCGAGGCTGCCCGTCAATTTCTCTGAAAACTGAGCGAAGAATTTCGTACTTCTCCACGACCATGGAGAGTGCTTTTTCGAGCTGTTCCACATCAATTTCCCCAAGCAGCCGGAAAGCGGCGGGCATGTGGTAAGCAGCAGAGGCTTCCTCAAATTTTGTGAGTACCCATAGACGTTCCTGCGCAAAAGAAAGCGGGTGATGGTCTTGGTCTGCCGTTTTTGTAATGGATTGCTGCTTTTGTTTGCCCCGTTGCTGCAGGAGGGTTTCCTGCTGGAGGATGTTTGGATGTTGGAAGATGTCGTTGAGAGACAGTAATTTTCCCGTCTCCCGTTCAATCATATTGCGCAGCAAAGTTGCTTTGAGACTGTGCCCACCCAATTCGAAGAAATTTTCGTTGGTGCCGACCTGTGGCAATTGCAAAACCACTTGCCAAATCTGTTGTAGTTTTTCCTGCAATTCCGTGGTGGGCGCTTGCCATGTCTCTGCCTGAGTCTGTTGGGGAACGGGCAGTTTTTTCTTGTCTACCTTTCCATTGCTGTTGAGGGGAATCTCCTCCAAGGGAAGGTAGTATTGCGGGATCATGTAAGCCGGAAGGCGATCTTGCAAATGAGCATTGATTCGCTCGACCGACCAATCTTCGACTGCCTCCCAATAGGCCACAATAGAGGGCTCTTCTCTGACCGTTTTGATGCACACCACCGCCTGCTTGATCTGATCGATTTGTTCCAAGTGGTATTGGATTTCGCCCAACTCGATGCGATGCCCCCGCACTTTTACCTGATCATCCATGCGGCCCACAAATTCCAGCAAGCCATCCGGGCGCCACCTGCCAATGTCCCCTGTCTTGTACAGACGATGCTGTGGATGGAAGGGGTTGGAGATGAATTTTTCTGCCGTCAAATCGGGACGCATGAAATAGCCTTTGGCAACTGACAAACCAGAGATGCAAATTTCACCTTCGACCCCGATGGGTGACAAGTTGAGGTGCTCGTCCAAAATGTAAATCTGGGTATCCCCCACTGGCCGACCGATGGGCACACTGTCGTACTGTTCTTCCCCGAAGCGATAAATGGTGCTGTAGGTCGTATCTTCCGAAGGACCATATAGGTTTCGGACTTCCATTTGGTGGTAATCCAGCTGATCTCTGAACACAACCGGAACGGGCTCCCCTGCCATATTGAGTGCCACAACCTGATCCCAATCAATCTGTTGAGCCAGCAAATTCCGGACGACGGAGGGCACAGTGTTCAGCATTACTTGCTGGTCGTGGACCAAGTTGTCTCCAATCTCCACAGCAGACTTCAGGATGCGCAAACTTTTGCCGTGAATCAGTGGAAGGAACATTTCGAAGATGGACAGATCAAAACAGTAGGAAGTGGCTGCATAGACCAGTTCATAAGGCGTGTTGGCAAACTCCTTGTCAGCCCAAGTTAGAAATGCAATCACATTGCCATGGGTGATCTCCACCCCTTTTGGTCGGCCAGTAGAACCGGAGGTGTAGATGAGGTAGGCAGATTGATTGACATCGTCTTCTCGCTCCAGATGGAGATTCACAGAAGGCGAAATATTTTCTACTACAATGGCCGCATCGCGATGAGAGTTAGGCAAGCGATCAATGGAAATGCTGTCCGTGAGCACCAGTTCTGCCTGCGAATCCTCCAACAGATAATTGATTCTCTCCGGCGGATAATTGACATCGATGGGAACAAATGTCCCACCTGCTTTGAGCACTGCATGGATGGCAAATAAAACCTTTTCACTCCTCTCCATGAAAATGGCAACATGCCCCGGAGAAGCTTTCCGCTTGGCAATGGCGAGTGCGATGCCGTTGGACTGTTCTTGAAGTTCTTGGTAAGTGAAAGATTGATTGCCAGAGAGAATGGCCGTTTTGTTGGCATTCGAGGCGAAGGATTCTTCCAATAGGTCCAACACATTTGTCTCTGCCATTTGAGAAATGGGCTGGTTGAACTCTTGTAGGATTTTTTGTCTTTCGCCCGGCGGTGTGATTTGCAAGTCTCCCAGCGAGGCATCCGCTTGGTCAACGATTTGTTCAAGCAAATACGAGAATCCAGCAAAGAAGCGTTGGACGGTACTTTTCTTGAAGAGTTTGCTTCGGTATTCAATTTCTACAAAGGGCTGCTTGCTGTAGGGGTCTGTCCCAAAGTTGAAACTCAGATCGAATTTGGCCGGGACATTGGAGCGCTCCATGGGAATGCTTCCGAATAGGTATTTGTCCAGTGAATCGATCGTAAAGCCATGTTGCTTTTTGTAATTGATGCTCCCCTCCCCCAGTGCTGTATTTTGCAATACCATCAATACATCGAAAAGTGGATTTCGGGAGGTATCCCGCTGGGCAGAAGACTCCTCGATGATGCGGTCCAGTGGATAGTATTGACAATTGAAAGAGGCGATGGAATCCTGGGTAATGGACTTGATGTATTGCGCAACGCTCATCGACGGGTCATAGTCAGAGCGAAGTGGCAAGGTATTGACATACAAGCCAATCTGATCGTGCAACTGTTTGGTGATTCGTCCTGCAATGGGCGTACCGATGATGAGTTGGTTTTGTCCAGACAATTTGTGCAAGAGCAGTCCCAATACCGCCCTGTAAACATTGAAGATAGTTGTGCGGTGATCGCGGGCAAAAATTTCCAATCGCCGGTAAAAATTGCGGTCGAGGTGATTTTTGATGTAGGCCCCTTCGAATCGATTGATGGAAGGCCTTTTGAAGTCGAGTGGCAACAACAAAGGAGAAACTTCTCCCAGGTTTTTCTGAAGCCAAAACTCCTTCGCTTCCTCTCCCTTTGACTCACTCAGCATGTCCTCCAACCAGAGACAATAATCCCGATAGTGAATGGCAAGAGGCGGACGATTTGTGGGCTGTTGGAGGCACAAGTTCTTGTAATTGTCCATGATCTCCTGTATGAGCAAGCCCATGGACCAGCCATCGCTGATGATGTGGTGAATGGAAAAGAAAAGTGCGTATTCACCTGCAGACATTTTGGTCAACTGCACCTTGATGAGCGGCCCTTTTTCCAAATCGAAAGCGATGTTTTTGGTGTCTTCGATTTGTTCTTTGAGCAGCTGATTTTTGTCGCGGCTCTGGCTGATGTCCGTTGTACTGATCTGGAAGTGTATCTCCTCCAATATCTTTTGCATGGGCTGGTCATTGACCACGACGAATATCGTGCGCAAGATTTCGTGTCGCTGGATGCTTTTCTGAATGGCCTGTTCCAAAAGTTGGACATGTACTTCTCCTTTCAGAAACATTTCTGTACTGATGTTATAGGCCTTGTTTCCTCCTTCGAACTGACTCAATAGCCACAGGCGCTTCTGGCTATGTGATAGGGGAAAATGGGGCTGATCCTCCACCCTTGGAATCGATTGTTCCACAACAGACCGACGCGAATCTTTGAGAAAATCGATGATGTCACCCTTGTGCTTTTTCACGAGCGCCAACAGCTCATCGGGAATATCAGATGTTGCACCCAATAGTTTGATGTTGCCATTTTCCTGCCGGGGTACGACATTCAATTTGCGAAGTTCGCGGATGATGTCAATGGTATTCATATCGTGATCTCTTGTCCACCAGCTGTTGACTTGTTCAGCCAGAGAATGTTTTTTAAATAATCTGCAAAGTCTTTCAATTGATTCATTTCCATGAGCTTGTTCATGTCTACATGGAGATGGAGTTCGTCGTTGATCGTATTGAGCAGATCGACAATTTTCAAAGAGTCAAACCCCAGTTGCAAAAGATTCTGTGACAGGTCGATGCTTGTTGTATCAGACTTACTTTTTTGTACCAGCAACCTTTGGAGATAGTCTTCGATCAATTCGACCTCTTGTTGCTCGACAATTCGCCTGGCAAGCTCGATGCGTTGTCCGTCCTTTTGATCTTTCGCATTCTTTCTATAGGAAGCCAAGTGGGACAATTTGCCCGCCAGGTATAGATTTCTGCAAAGCAATCGCTGCAACTTTCCACTCGATGTCCGAGGCAGTCGCCTTGGGGAAAGCAGGCAAACATCATGGGGCTGTATGCCCAGCAGTTGATCGACCAAATAGACGATCTCGTGGAGCATGTGTTCGTAATCTGAGTGGATGTATTTTTTCCTGACCTCGGCGAAGATGAGAGGCAGTTCTTTTCCTTCGTTTTGGACATAAGAAACGATGACCCCATTGGGTTGGACAAATTTGGATTCTCGCCCAATGGTCTCCTCGATGTCGTACGGAAAATAATTTTTGCCATTGATGATGATCATCTCTTTCCGCCTTCCGGTGATGTACAACTGACCATCTTTTAGGCAGCCGATGTCACCTGTCCGCAAAAACTTTTGCCCCTCGTCATTCACAAAAAGGTGGTCGCTGTCCTCTTTGTTCCAATACCCTTTGGTGACACTTTTTCCCGCCAGACAAATTTCCCCTTCTCCCCCCTCCTCATCGGCATCTATCAATAAGTGGAAACCCTCCGCCAATTGTCCGGAAGCCACCTCTTGCCCACTGGTGGGCGCATAGGGAGCTGCGGCGACCAGAAGCGTGGCCTCTGCCAGTCCATAGCAGGTGTAGTATTGATTGGCTGTCAGCCCTGTTGGCTCAAAGAGCTTGAGGAAGCGATCAACGGTAGACTTTCGAATGGGTTCGGAACCGTTGTAGAATACCTCTACACAAGAGAGGTCTACACCGGCAAGTTCATCCCGAGTTGTTTTCTGAACACAAAGGTCGTAGATGAAATTGGGTCCACCTGTGTGGGTAACGCGATGCTTGGCCAAAGCGCGAATCCAATCAATGGGAGATTGTACGGCGGCCAAGGATGGCATCAGTATGCATTGACATCCCAGGTGAATGGCGTGGAGCAAATTGCCGATCAATCCCATGTCGTGGTAAAACGGCAACCAACTCAAAAAGACGGATTCCCGACTGGTGTGAAAAGACTGCTCAATGAGCCGAAGATTGTCCAGCAAATTGGCATGTGTCACCACTACACCCTTGGGAGCACTTGTGGAGCCAGATGTATATTGAATGAACGCAATCTCCTCTGAATGGGGGCATGTCCATTCCACCGACGCTGGTGGCGTCTCGTCTGGGACACTGATCACATCCACTTCTTTGTGTAGAGACGTTGCCAATTCTGTCTGAATGAGGGCACTGTCTGTTTCGTCACAAAGGATCGTATCGGGCTGGCAATCTGAAAGAATCTTATCGATGCGCGAAAAATGTCGTTTGTTTTTGGGCGCAAACATGGGCACTGGAATCTTTTCAGCTGCTTGGCAGGCCAAAAAGCCAATCAGGAAAGAAGAGACCTTGTCATGTAGCAACACAATCGGACGCCTCGACTCTCTCTCAGACAGTGCCTTGGCAAGATGGGAGATGGATCGCAAAAGCTCTTCATTGTGCAGAGGAACGAGTTGTCCCGCATGCAAAATGGAGAAAATGCTTTTGGAAGGGTGCATCTTGCACTGTTCCCGAAACAATTCGTATGCGCTCGAAGTCTTCATCTCATTTTTGATTAAGGGCATAAAATAATCGGCCTTTCACCATGCAGTGAAAAGAAAATTGAACATAACAAGTGTCTTGTTATGCGCAGGGCATAAGCCGACGGTTCTACCAAGCCTACCAGTGGCAGAACAAGGGAACCAACTGTTTTTTGGAAGTATACCAAAGAAGGGATACCTCGTACTCTACATCTGTAACTCCTCGCAAAGGAGTTGAAAAATGGCATGTACTGCAACGCTATGACAGCAATACCAATGGGAAAATCTGGCCCCACGAGCAGCGTTATTGACATAGGATTTTACCCTGTCATAGCGACAACTCGCAGGTGAATGCACACCATTGCAACCTCATCTATGAATTGTACTTGCAGGCTTTGAAAAAGTGATTGACCAGCACATTTTTGTCAAATGACTTATTGATCATTTTTCCATTGCCTGCTATCAATGTTTTGATCTGCGTGCTACTTTGCTGAGAGCACAGAAACAGATTGTTGACATCAGTGCGAATTGGACATAAGAATGTCAAGCACAAAGATGTTTGTACAGCTGCGTACTCTTGAAATACACAGATCAAGTGATACCCGATTGTAAAAATTAGTCATTGGCTGCTGATGAACACATTGATCAGCAGATGCCTTCTCAATACTTGATTTATACATCACTTTCGAGATGTACACAAGAGCCGAAAGGGCCATTTTCGAGATTCGATTATCAGCATTCCAACAATACTACAAACCATTGCAAAGTTGCTACACGCTGAAAGAAAGGTCGAGATCGCCATGGCAATCTGATCCATGAGATGATCCAGAGTTTTGGGTCAGCAAACGAATGTTGCCAATCCAAAGATTTGCATCAACTCGATGGTTAAGACGTCGCATCGGAAAGATTTGACACCAACCATACTACGCCTTGAAAAGCCTTTTACTATAAACTATCATTGGCTAGGTTGAACGCCTAGCACCTGCATAACATTAGTTTTTTACTACACGTTTTTTTGAATACTTGATGAAGTCAGAGCAGTCACTTGTCATGAGTG
The DNA here is from genome assembly GCA_039821145.1 of Bacteroidota bacterium. Taxonomy (GTDB): domain Bacteria; phylum Bacteroidota; class Bacteroidia; order Chitinophagales; family Saprospiraceae; genus JBCCSZ01. Next base: position 154,245 of record JBCBOS010000017.1, read on the forward strand.
CAGATCGTTGCATTCGATCTTCTGCTCGCTTCTTGTCGCTGTAATCTTTTTTGTATTTGCTGTTTTCGTATAGCCGCATCATTTGCAGAGATTTCAGATGACACTATGTTATTGAGTTAGATTGGCTTTATGCAATTGATGAAAATTAGTTCTTCACTCGCTGGATTCCGTCTTCTCCAACAGCTTTGTTGCTGTAAGAGACTTCTTTCAACTTACCAAAAGAGTAAGTCACAGAGACGAGTAGAAAGTGTGTATTTAAGCGGTTGTCGTAAGAAGAAAACACATTTCCAATTTGTTGTTCTCCTCTGGGCCGATACAGTCGAAACGCATCATTGTATGTCAATCGACACATCAGCTTACCTTCGAGAAAGGACTTAGACACGCCCATGTTCATGGAGTATTCGGGCTTCGTAACAAAAACGCCGTTACTCTCGCCACTATTGTACTCTCCCCCCAATTCAAACATAAATAGATTGTTAATATTGAATTGGTTGATGGTGTAAAAGTAAAACTGCGGTCTCAAACCCACTGATCGTTGAAAATCAGGCCGATCATCATTGACCCGAAACAAGGTGGTCGTAATGGTATTGAACGAAGACCAAAACTTGTAATTGATCGGGATGGACAAATTGGCAAAGTAAGAGTTGAGGACTTCCAAATTTTGCACCGATGAAAACACTGCACGGGCAGAGTTGCCTCCTTGCTGCACAACAGAGCGGAAAGCGTTGCGTTCGTTGGTATATCCCAGCTTCAAGCTGTATCCTTTGTAGGCCAAAATTCCCTCGACTGACTGTGCCATCTCTGGCACCAAACTCGGGTTTCCTTGGCGGCTGGACAAAGAGTCAAAATAAACGACAAATGGATCTAGGTTTTGGTAAACCGGCCGATTGATCCTGGAAGAAAATGTCAATGCCCAACTCCAATTTTCATTGAACGCACCATTGAGGCTTGCACTTGGGAAAAAGTTGATGTAGGTGGTATCGATGACCTTTCTATCCAGTCTTCGGGAGAACCCATCAATTGTCGAGTTTTCTACCCGCAAGCCTGCCGAGAATCCCATGTTTTTGATGCTCCCCGTGTACTGGGCGTAGGCTGCAGAAACGTGCTCGTCGTAGAGAAAGCCATTGGACAGTTCCGGAAAGTCGACAAACTCCTCAGAGCCGTCTCGTTTGGAGGAAAAATCAATGCGGCCATCTGAATTGACGTAGGCATGCTTGAGGCCCAATTCCACTCGCGCCCCACTTTTGAGTTGCTTCACATAATCTATCTGACCGAAGTACAAACCAAATTCATTTCGATTGTCATTTCGCCTCAGGGCACTGGTGATGATGCTCTCGTCGAATGAAATGTCTTCGGAAATCAAGTCGAGAGAATTCGTATTGAAGCGGGAAAATTGACCACCGACAAACAAGCTGCTTCCAAGGCTATCTGTTACGAGATTGTAGTTGAGAGAAACAGAATTGTTGACGTTTTCCGTCGTCCCATTGTTCAATGCCTCAATGAGTAGGATGCTGTTGTCCTCCGTCGTCGTAGATACGTTGCGGGAGTCATGGCTCAAGTCCATGCGCTTGTACAAACCATCGTACTGAAGGGAGATGGAACTCTTGGGAGAAATCGCATAACCAAGGCCAAAGCGATAGGTCGATAAATTGCGAACATCGTACTCCTCATCTGTCTGAAGCGTAGAGCGCAACTCTTGTCCTTCATCATTGATGATTCTATCATAAGTACCTGTTACCCAATCAGTTCCAAGGGTAGAGCCATAGTCCGCTGTCAAGCTGAGTTTTCCGGTCCGGTAGTTCAGGTTGAGAGAAGCTATGTTTAGAAAATACCTTCCAAAGACCGCGTTTTCCATCAAAGTTCCTTGGAATCCTTCTGCTTCATTGACGATGGTGATGACGTTGATGACAGCATTTCCGGAGGCGTCATATTTGGCCGAAGGGTTGGAGATGATTTCAATTTTTTCGATCTGTGAAACAGGAATGGAAGCCAATTGCTGGGCGTTGGTTTGCTTGCCATTCAGAAGCAAAATCGCCTCGCCTTTTCCCACAATGGAGACTACCCCACTACTGACCATAACAGTAGGTGATTTGGCAAGTACATCCATTACATTGTTGCTCGAAGCCAACATGGTTTTTTGTACATTGACGTTGATGGTTCCGTTCTGCGTCTGCTCAAAAGGAGGAATCTTTGCAGTGACTGTTACAGTTTCCAAATCGATTCCATCAGATCGCATGTTGATGGTACCCAAGTCTGTATATGTCGCTTGAGAACCCTCGTTGCTGACTCTGAAGATGGTATCTCTGTATCCGAGAGAAGTAATCTGTAAAAGATATTCGCCAGCACTTGGTGACACAATCTGAAATGTGCCATCGTAGAAGAAATCACCTTTGACCAAGGTGGAATCGGAAAGACTCAGTAGAAGAATATTACCTGCCAGCGCTTCGCTGTTGTCATCAGTTATGTATCCTTTGAAACCGTATGCATCCTGCGCCATTCCGTGTGCCACGAACAGGCACATCAATAGCCCAGAGAAGAAAGTTCTCATAGTAGATTCGTTATTTCAGTAGGGGTGAACGAATTGGTTGTTTTGTGAAATGCAGGCGAAAGGAAAGATTATCCGTTCAATGATGGTGCAAATATATACCTTAAATAATTAGGTTCAAAGTATTGGTTCATTTTTTTATTGGTTGCGCAGTAGAATAAATGGGTTTGTCAAGTGGATTTCACAATGCTGTTAATGAGTCGATCCAATCGAACTTCATTTGTGCAATTTTTGTCCCTTGACCTGGGGTATTGGCACAGTTCGTTTTGCTCCATTTGAAGTCGGCTACACCATAGTATATATATGGTGTATGACGAAGCGGAAAAATTACCTGAATCAATGGTTCGTCTCAATTGAGAACAAATAATATTCTTAACAGCAGTGGCATTTATTTCAAATGATCTTTATATTTGTGGTAGGAAAATCGCACACCATTCTCACAACGCTACCTCATCAGTTGTACTCAAATTTCTTGGACATTCAATTTGGCATTAGTTTGGCTTGCCCAAATGCTTGTCGATTCTTTTGGATGACATCTCGCGATGCAAGCGTCGTATTTGTTAGATGACAAGTGCGACAAGGCTGATTTGTCGAGATGGTACCACCGCCGGGTGGGAACTCTCCATTGGTTATGACCATTGTTGAGGCAATACATTTTGTGCTAACATACATACGACTCAGTTTATGGAACCCAAGGTCCCTAGTTTGTTCGATCTTCTCACGGCTACGGTCAGCAAGTGGGAACTAACAAAAATTGTTGGTGTGGGAATTCTATCGGGTGGAATCAATTTTTTGTTTCTCGCCCTGCTCAACCACATGATCGCTTTGCTGATCAATGATCAGTACAAAGTTTTTGATCTGAACTACGCCATGCTCTTTGCTTTTGTCATCATTGCATTCATCTGGTCGCGAAAGGCACTGACCGAATACATGATAGAACTGTCCCAACAACTTTTCTGGAAAATCAGGATGGATGTTTTGTACATCGTGCTGGGGGCGAGTTATGTCCAACTTTCTTCGAGGCGATCTCAGGTTCAGTCTGTGCTGATCAATGATGTGAACATTCTCACCCAGGCGTCGTTGAACATCATCAATTTCATCACTTCCACAGTCGTGGTCATCGCCTGTTTGATTTACATGGCGTTCCAATCTTTCACACTTTTCGCCTCTACCCTACTCGTCTCTGTACTGGGCATTTTGATTTATTCGTTGGCCGCCAGAAAAAACAACGATAGATTTGAAAGAGCGAGAGAATTGGAAAATGGATTCATCCATCACTTCGATGCCATCATCGATGGGTTCAAAGAAATCAAGCTGAACATTCAAAAAGGGAAAGACATTTTTCACAACAAAATTCATCCCCTTGCACACGACTCTTACCAGAGCAATACAGGAGCCTTCATTGGTTTTTTGAACAATCAAATGACAGGCCAGATTCTGTTTTATTTTCTCGTCTCTTCCATCATCGTCTTCTTCAGTGTGTATCTGCAAGAGACCGCTGCCACCATTGTCAATTTCTTGTTCATTCTTTTGTATCTGTTGGGATCCATAGAAACGATTATGGTCTTGCTACCCGGCTTGATGCAGGCGGGGGTATCCGGCAGGCGAATTGCACAATTGCGTTCAGACCTTGAGCCAGAAGAGATACAACTGCTGAGTTCAAAGCAAGTCTCCCCTTCTGTTCCATTTGCCTCTTTGGAACTCCAACAAATCTATTTCCAATACGACAAACGAGAAGACAGTACAGAGGAAGCCTTTGGCATTGGACCGTTGAATTTGAAAGTTGAAAAAGGCGACATCGTTTTCATTTTTGGAGGCAACGGCAGTGGAAAGACAACCCTCATCCACACGCTCTTGGGATTGCTGAAAGCGCAGAAGGGTCGCATCTTCTGCAACGACCAAGCATTGGACCCGGATGACATGAGCACCTACAAAAGTCTATTCAGTACCGTCTTCAACGACTTTTATTTGTTCGATGAGTTTTATGGCCTGGAATCCTTTAGCAGAGAGGCAGCAGATGAGTACCTCGCACTTTTTGAGATACAAGACAAGGTAGACATTCTCGACAATGGATTCAGCACGACCAGTCTGTCGACAGGACAGCGAAAACGCCTTGCCCTGATTGCCGCCCTACTCGAAGAAAAACCCATCCTCGTACTAGACGAATGGGCAGCAGACCAAGATCCATATTTCAGGAGAAAGTTTTATACACAAATCATCCCTTTGCTCAAGAAAAAAGGAATCACTTTGCTGGCCATTACGCATGACGACAACTACTACCATTGTGCCGATAAGCTCTACAAAATGGAATATGGAAAACTGTTGGAAGAGTCTTCGGTAGTCGCACAAGAAGCCTAGTATCTTCCCATTGGTCCAACAAGTTCAAATTGCAATTTTTTGACTCATCAATTTGTAAACAAATGCGTTTTTCCTTGCGTTTTCTTTTTCCACTCGCCACCCTGGTTTTGTTCATTACCGTCTTGTCCCGACAAGCGATGAATGTCCCGCCTTTGGGAAAATTCTTGAGTCCATTTTACGGACTGGCCCAAAGCAAAGAAGAGGTCAATAAACAAGAATGGTTGTACATGGATGGTCCTGCGGATCAAATTGAGGTGTATTACGACGAGCGGGGCATTCCACATATTTTCAGTCAGAATGAGGAAGACTTGTATTATGCACAAGGCTATCTCACTGCTTCGCAACGCTTGTGGCAAATGGATTTCATTTCCTATGCTGCTGCTGGTCGATTTTCTGAAATCATTGGCGATCCATTTTTGGCATACGACCGTCTGCAAAGGCGAATGGGCATTTTGGATGCGGCCAAAAAATCACTCGAACTGATCAACCAACATCCGGCCTCCAAACAAGCATTGGAATCCTATACCAACGGTGTCAATGCATTCATCCAAAGTCTACACTTCAAAGCCCTGCCATTCGAATACAAATTATTGGACTACGAACCGGAAAGATGGACCCCGCTGAAATCTGTACTCGTCATCAAGTACATGGCCAATCTACTCGCAGGCTACGAGGAAGACATCAGCATGAGCAAAATGCGGATGGCCTTGGGCAAGGAAGATTTTATGAAGCTGTTTCCAGATCGACATTCTTACACCACCCAAGCAAGTCCATCTCCTGAAGATACCTTGGCAAATACACCCTTTGGCGACTACCTCAATTATTCCTTTTTGATTCGAAATGCCCGGACCCTTTCGTCCAACTACAATCCCCGACTGGGCAGCAACAGTTGGGCGGTTTCTGGTGCGCGCACCCAATCTGGAAATCCCATGCTGTGCAGCGATCCACATTTGAATTTGTTGCTGCCTTCGACTTGGTTTGAACTTCAATTGGTTTCCAAAAAATGCAATGCTTATGGCGTCTCCATCCCCGGCGTACCTGGAGTCGTCATCGGCTTCAATAAGGACCTCGCCTGGGGGATCACCAATGGCGCCACAGACGTAAAAGATTGGTACAAATTGGAACTGAGCAAAGACTACCAGTCGTACAAATTCGAGGGTGCCTGGCACAAAACCAAGCAGACAACAGAGGAAATCAAAATTCGCGGAAATGCCACATTTGTGGACACCATCTACCACACTCAGCACGGACCCATCGTGATAGATTCTACCTTCAACCAAACACCAGAGGTAAAAGACCATGCCATGCGCTGGACCCTCAATGATCCCTCCAATGAGATCCGGACATTTTTGGAATTGGCCAAGGCCAACAACTACCAAACATTTCGACAAGCCATTCAACACTTCCAGTGCCCCATTCAAAACTTCACCTATGCCGATCGATTTGGAGAGATTGCAGTACACCACCAAGGAGCGGTTTATGAAAAGTGGGCTGGCCAAGGAAAGTTCGTTCTAGACGGCACCCGCAAAGACCACCTCTATGAAAAAAAGTTGACAAGCGAGCAACTGCCGCAAACCCACAATCCAGCCTCCGGCCTTGTCTTTTCTGCCAACAATCACCCTCCCCTCCTCCCCTCTTCCTCCCACTACCTCAACGGGGCTTATTCGGAGATCCGCTCCAATCGATTGCAAGCTGTTTTTGCCGACAAAGAAAAATTCTCTCTCTCTGACATGCAACAACTTCAACTCGACAACACCAACCAATTTGCCACGGACGCCCTGCCCATTTTACTCCAACGCCTGGCCACTGCCAAGCCCACTCTTGCCCAACTCGACGGCTACCAACAACTCCAAGAGTGGGACAAAACCTACACCACACAAAGCAAGCAAGCCGTCTTGTTTGAACGCTGGATGTCTGCCTTCGAAGAAATGGTTTGGGACGAAATCACCTCCTACGATTTTTACCTCAAACTCCCAGAACGCTACGTCTTGTTGCAGCTCCTCCAATCAGAACCCCAAAATGCCTTTTTCGATCTGCAATCAACCGAGGCCATCGAAACTGCCGATGACCTACTGGTCCGATCCTTTGAAGAAGTCACAATAAACTTTGAAGAAAATACCTGGGGGGAGGTCAACCAAGTCCAATTCACACACCTCAGTTTCCTGGAAGGTCTGAGTTCGCCCACCTACCCCTCGTCAGGCCACCCGGATGCACTCAATGCCTTGTCCACCGACTGGGGCCCCAGCTGGCGCATGGTCGTCGAATTGGGTGATCGCCCCCTGGCCTACGGCATCTGCGCTGGTGGAAATTCCGGCATCCTCAACAGCCCCGAACAAACACAAAGCATCAAAGACTGGCTGGCCGGCACCTACTACGAACTTCACTATTATCTCAACAAAGAAGAACCCAATCAACAATAACGCCTTATGAAAACAGTTGCCCTTTTTCTCCTCCTGCTCATCGCCTCGGCTGCCATTCAGCTGCTGGCCTTTCTCCCTTGGTGGTCCTTTGCGGCCCTCTGCTTTTTACTGGGTGCCACCCTCCCCTTCCGCTCCTGGAATGCCCCTCCCTTTGGCATCGGATTTTTGTCCGGCTGCTGCCTCTGGATCGGCGCCACACTCTGGTATCAACCCTCTTTTGGGGAGAGCCTGCTGGCGAGCCTGGGGCAAAACTTCGGTGTTCCCAGCTTTGCCCTTTTGCTATGCATTGGGGTGTTGGGCGGACTGCTGAGTGGGCTGGCGGTTTATGCAGGCTTTTTGTTGTCCAATGGCGGAGTAGAGCGGAGGTTGCGTTTGTGAGCAATTGGTCTTTACCGAACCAGTGTCAGCGTACCGCCCCATACCCTCGTTCTGCCATCTATGAATCGAATGCTCACAGAATACATGTATACGCCAATCGGCATAGGTCTGCCTTTGTGAGTGCCATTCCATCCATTCCAGCTCTGCTCCCCTGCCAAATGCTGGGCCTCGTATAAGCTGGCTCCCCATCGATCAAAAACCCTGTAATACAACAGTTCAGCAACATCTGGTCCGAGATGAATTTGATGGACATCGTTGATCTGATCGCCATTGGGTGTGATGACATTGGGGATGAAAACTTTGTCTTTCAAGTTTACATTCAAGGTGATGCTTGTTTCCAGTGTACAACCCAAAGAATCCTGTAGTCGCAATTGGTAAGTGATCTCTCCTTTGGGTGCTGATGTGGGAAACAGACAAGTATCACAATCCAGATAAGTAGAGGGACTCCATTGTATGTATTGTGGATTGAAATTGACAATGGGATTCAAGCTCTTGGACTCTCCCAAATCAATCCAATAAGGTTGTCCGTCAAACTCTACGGAATTGTCATTGGCAGCCGGAATTTCCAATGTCCATTGATGGGTACAATTATGCTGGTCCAAAATATTCAATTCATAAATGCCTGCAAAGCGATTTGACAAAATCAAGGGAAAGGCATCGATGGATTCAAACTGCAGCCCTTCGAATGAAAAGCGATAAGGAGGGATTCCTCCGATGATGGAATCGATGATGATTTTACCACTGGCTTCTCCGTGACAGGAGGGTGCTTGCACATGTGAGAATACCTGCAAGGGAGGAGGTGCATCGATGCGGGCCGTATCGTAGAAGATGCAATTGTTGCCATCCTCTACTCTGACTACGTAGTCACCCCTCTTCAGATTTTTCAAGCTGGTCGATCCATCGGCTGCTGCAGGTTGCCAATCGAACTGAAAGGGAGGAATTCCAAATGGGAACAATGTCAAGTCCCCATCATTGCTGTCAAAACAGCTGGCGTCATTGGTCAAAAACCGGGTAGAGCTTTTCGGAAATTCTTCTACCTGAATGCTCAAATCTTTCTGACAATGGTATTGGTTTCGGATGCTCAGTTGGTACGTTCCTTTGGCCAGGTTTTCTATGATGGACGTATCAGGCTGAGGCAGTTGCCAATCATATGTGTATGGGCCACCTCCACTGATGGGAGAAATGGCAATGCGCCCGGATGCATACTGCGGGCAGCTCGGCTGGACGTCAATGGCAAATTGCATGGCCTCGATCAGCATGCCAAATTTGTTGTTGGAATAGTCACATTCGTAGAGGGGGGTGAGTGGAAAGTCCGATTGCAAAAATGGAACTCTCTGCTGCCCTCCATCGTTGGCGACGACGAAGATGGAATCTCCTTGTATGAGGGGTAAGGTTTGTGGAAATTGTTTGCACGCACCGGGTGGAATCTCTGTTCCCAATTGTACCGAAAACAATCTATCACCTCTCACTGTATTGGGATTATTTTTGTAGAACGAAAGGGTACAGTCTGCAGGGACCATACAATCACCCTGATTGCATATTTCTATTTCCACAGAGAGAGAATCACCCAAGCATGCGACATTGCCAAGGCCTGTGATGGCCACGTCTGCTACGGGTCGCCGGACATCGGCATATGCCTGCAAAAAACCGATGAGAAAATGTCGAGCTGTATCGGTATAGGGGTTTTGTTGGTGAATCGGGATGCTGAGATCATCGTTGGCATTGGTATTGAAAAAGGCGTGTTGGTTCCATAAAGTTCTGGATTTGGCCCAAGCTTGTTTGGAAGAACCAAAGGCATAAATTCGCCCTTCCCTTGAATTGGCACCGTCTTCTCCTGAGACCAATATCTCTGTTCTCCCATCGCCGTCAACGTCCAATATCAGAGGGTACTCCGCCAGGGGATCAGACTTCATGGATTGACGCCAGATGATATTCCCCAATTCTCCATCGCGGACCAAAAGTCTTTCCCTGTCGCGAACAATGACCTCTGCCTTCCCGTCTGCATCAAAGTCAAAAACAGAGGGAGGAGAAAATGAATTGTTGGATTCTTTTAGCCAAATCAGATTCAAATTATTGTCCAAAGCGTAGAGATTTTTGTAAGCGTCAAAACAAAGATCAGGTCGGCGATCACCGTCTAGATCAGCGATGGCAACCCTGGATGCAGGGATGTCGTTTCTATTATCCGGTACTCCATAGCTACCGATCAGTTGATCTGTTTGCAAGTCCCAGATGTAAACATGGCGTTGCCCATTCTTGCTCCCCTGAACAATCCCATCAAGGTCTCCATCCATATCAAAATCTGCAATGGAAGTATAGCCATCTGAAAAATCGGAAGGCGCCTGCACGACCAAATCAATCACGCCTGTTTTCAAACTTACTGACAAGACCTGATTGCCTGCGACAATTTCCAAGCCTTGACAGTTTGGACATAGATAATCGGGTAAAGCATCTGCTGCCACAACTGCCGTGAAATTGACATCTGGAGAAAATGGGTGCTGGCCATCGGACAAGGCGTCCCCTCCTTCTGCCAATAATGCCCCAGTCTTGGAATCAAAAATCTGGTTTCCAATCAATACTTCAGGCTGGCCATCCTGATCAAAATCTGCTAGGCTGATGCTGGCCCAGGAATAACTGCCGTCATAGCCAACTTTGTCACCTCTTGAAAATACCATCGATCCATCCGTTCGAAGAGCATATAAGTAGCAGTCGGCTCCTGCAAAAAACATCTCCCCTCTTCCATCTCTGTCTGTATCGCCAATGGCAGGAAATGTCCCCTTCGTGAGCTTGGCGGGAGGGGCAATGACTTGCTTTGTTTGTCCGTTTCGCCCGTCTAGAATTATAAGCTTGTCCCCTTCTTCGTTGTAGGTGAGTATTTCCGCAATGCCATCGCCATCCAAATCACCTGCAATGAGGGGAGCTCCGTTTGCTGTGGCCACAGAACTTTGCCATTCCAACTGGGGTTGCATGCCAGCCGTAGAGAAATCTGCCGGACAACTGACCGGACAGTTGTCAAAATAAAAAGACTCGCAATCTGTCTCACAGAAGCAAGCAGGATCAAAACAATCTGCCAAGTCGTTGTAATCATCGTCTTTGCCATTGTTGCATATCTCCACACATTCTGTGGCAAGTATCCGAATGGTATCGGAGAGCGTACAAAGCTCTTGTAGAGACAAATCATCGATGGCAAACCCATTGCCCAGTGTACTCAATTGGCGATTGATGATGCAAATCTGTAAAGTGCTTTCTACTTGTGAATTCCAGGTGAGTTGATGTGATTGCCATTGGCAAAGGTCTTTGCTCAGATCCAGTCTGGGACCAATTTCTTTGTCATTGAACAAGAAAGACAATTGCGCAGGCTTCAGCGTATCCAGTCCCTGGGCCCAGGCCGTAAATAAATAATCGGTATTCTGGGAAACATCCATCTGTTGACACCACAAAAGATGATTCCGAATGGAGTCTCCATCTACCACCATCATCTGACTGTCTTCTCCCGGCCGATCAATGCAGGCTGGTGGGAAACCCATCGAAGCACTGTCTACAATGTCATAATGCCCATGCAATGGGCTGCTTGGCAGTGCGCGAACATAGTCTGTTGCAAAAAGGATGGGAGCATTGTAGGGAAAAGAACCTCCTTCAATCAAATTGTCAGGAGATTGCATCTGAATGGTCAGGGTCAAATCGGTATCTTGCTGTGGAAAAAAGACGGGCTGCAAACTGGTGGAATCACTCAGCATGTTGGGATGAGACCACTGAAAGTCGTACAAACCACAAGGCAGATGCAGATCAGGGAGCAAGCGAAATCCTTGATTTTCGCACAGGCTGGTATCGGGACCAAGTTCCAGGAATGCCTGGCCACAAAATCCCTTGATCGTCTTTGGTACACTCAAATCTTGACAGTCATCAAAATTCTCTTCGTACAATATTCCTTGCGAATCATAAAATCTCAGCCAATCCAATTCTCCACTTCCTTTGGCAGAAATATACATCTTATCAAAAAAACAGACAGCCTCCTCCGAGAACAATTCCAAGCGCTCTACCCCATCGTAAAATATTTTCATGTGGTGGTGATCGACAAACTCCAATCGAACAACTCCCCAATCTGGCTCAATGAGCAATGCCGTTGTATCTCGTAGCAGACTGCCTCCCCAATTGGCCCGAGTAAATCTTTTTGATCTTTCTTTGGCAATGAAAACACAACCTGCCTGCCGGACATTGTCATCGGCAAAAAAATCCAATACAATGTCATACGCATCAATCCCTCCCCTGTCCTCTGTACTTCTGATGCGCATTTCAACTGCCATCCCCTCTTCCAGATGAAGCTGTAGATTGCTCAGGCGAAACACCGACCAATAATAGCTGGTATCTGCCAGCGAAGAAGGAATGTATGCAATGCCCTCCCTCTCATCGATGACCTGGCAAGGATCTTCATCGGGCTCCCAATACGATCCAACACCATCAACATAAAAGCGCCATTCCTGTGCATCGGCCTCTATCGAGTAAATCACAAACAATGACAGGATGAATAAAAATTCTATTTCGATCTTTATATTAAATCTCATAATTCAATACATTTTTATTGCCCAATACAACTACAATTATCTGTTAATCAATAAAATATAAATTTGATTAACAATTTTATCATCAATAAAAATTCTAAAAAAATAATTTATATATTAGTTCATAAGTCAAGTATTTTTAATCATAATTTCAAAAAATGGATCACGAAAAATTCTTACTGCTGCTGTCATTCTGTAGCTTGCCACTCTTGCTGAACAGTCAGAGTTTTTCCTTTCCCATGCATCCCGATTTGTTGTCTGGCATTCACTCCATTGCGGGTTTACCCATCGATCACATTTTGGATGAGAAAAAAGCCCATGTCGTCTGGGGGCTTGATTGGCAGCAGAGTTCGTTTGCCTCCTCCTCAAGCATCATCCCCGAACAAGCCCCCAGTTCCCTACTCATCCAATACGACAATCATCAACTGCTCCGAAAATCCAAAAACTACAGATGGAGCTTGGGAGGGCGCGTCTTTTCTCAAGACCTTCATCCACTGCGCCAAGTTGGAACATATCTCAACAGTGCCCTTCATCTCAAAATCGGAGAGGCGACCAGCATCGGAGCTGGCCTAAACTCTGGTGTATATCAGTTTCGAGTCAAAGACGAAAATGCACTGCGTCCCTACCATTTGAATGATCCCTGGATCGAAGGTGCACGACTGGGCCAATGGTATTGGGAATTGGGTGTCGGTCTTTCCATTCATCATACTTTTGATAAGCGCGTCAAAGTCTTTCGCCGCTGGTCACCCAAGAGTCATCACGGCGACCGAATCGTATTCAACTTGTCCTTATTGCGATTGACACAAACCACACTTCAACAAAAAGATAGGCCGTTTCGTGGTTTTGAACCAGTGCCTTTGCACTGGCTTGCAGAACTCTCGTATGCATCATCAAAATTCACCAATGGCAGTTATCTCGTTCTGTCTGGCAAGTTTGTCAGGGATCAGTTTTGGCGCCCCAACTACCATGTCAACATCCGCTATCTCAGTACCAACCGCAATCAACTTGGCTTTTGGTTTGGCGGGGGAAATACCTTTGTTCAAGGATTGCACTTCCCAAATATTGACATCGGCATTGCACTGCAAGCCGTTCGAATTGGCCTGTCTACGACCCTGCATCTCTATCCATCCGTTCGCAGAAGCTTACCTACTTTTGGCGTAAAAATGATCTGGCAGAAAGAGAGAAAGTACTCACTCAATCGCTCTTAGTACCTCTATGCTCCCCCGTTCTCCCTTGGGCCTTCTCTCATGAATGAACAAGTAAAAGTAAACCCCAGCAGGTACCTGCTGCATGCGCATGTCCAATCCATTCCAGTCATTTTGATAATTGTCGTCTTTGTAAATGAGTCTACCTCGTCGAGTAAAAATCAACAATTCATTTTCCCCCAAAGCAGTCAAATCCTCTTCCAGTTCGGGAATGATGAACCGATCATTCAGTCCATCCTCATTCGGACTGATGACATTGGGACGGATGACAGTGGTATCTATCGATGGTTGTACCGCTACGCCTACCATCACTTCTCTTGTATGCATTGGGCAGAGGTCACTGCTGATCCTGTATTGGAAGCTGTCCACGCCGATAAAGCCTATGTCCGACGTATAAGTAAAGATGCTGTCTTGCAAAAGACGCAACTCACCATTTACAGTTGACTCCAAGATGCTCAACTGCCAGGAAGTGGTCAATCGAAGAGGTCCGTTGATGTCGAGGGTATCTGTGTAGGGCATTCCAGAAGAAGCAACAAAGGATTCTGGGAGTGTGCGGAAAGGCGGTTCGTAGTACAGCAATAAAGTATCTTCATCTACCAGACAATTCTCAAAATAAACTTGCCAAGTCAGTGTATTTTCTCCAGGTCCTAGACCAGAGACAATGTTTGTTGCAGAAGTGACGTCAAGTAAATTGGCTGCACCAGTCTGTACTGTCCAATTTCCCAGCAAGGGATCAGCAACCGCATTGGCAAAGAGCTCTGTTTCATCTATACATACGTATTGATCCTCTCCCGCATTGGCAAAATCAAAGGTGTTCGCATCTGCCATTCGAAGTCGAAGATCGACAATGGAATCACAACCAAATACACTGCCATTGGGAAAGCGCAAAATGGTGTCGATCGAACGCTGGAACCTCTGCTCTATCCCAGCAATTTGAATATCCAAAAATTCTCCCCTGCAAATGGTATCTTCCTGAACGGCAACGGGCTGCACATAACGGAGTCGAATCTGATAGACAGAGTCACAAGCTTGTGCAGCTACCCCTCGCTCGATGATGCGGGCCATGGTATCTCTTGTAAATACTTGCCCTTTGACCAGAAGAGAATCTCCTGGACAAAGAAGCAAATCAATGTCCTCTACTGCTGTACTGCAAGGCTCTATGCGAATGAACGGACAGGTTTCCAAAAACAAAAATGTCTCATTCTCATCCGTTGGCATGGAATCAACCTGCTCATTGGTGATGCGACAAAAATACTGCCCTTGATTCTCCCATCCAATGCTGTCAATGGACCACTGTACCGATGAAGAGGGAGGATAGAGAATGGTATCGCCATTGATTCTGGATATTTGGCGCCAGTGATGGATGTTGGAGGTAAGGGAAGCATCTGTCAAAATGTCTATTACAAGTGGTGTCCCCACTCCCACCCGAATGACCGTATCTTTGTAGACACACTTTTGAGCGTCTATGCCAAACCACAAGCCTTCCCCTTGACGTTCCCGCATCTGATAGGTGGTGTAAATTGCCAGGATGTCATCGAAAGTGAGATTGTTTTCACCAACATCTACAAATTCCATCGAGGGAATTGCAAAAAAATCGGGAATCGGCTCGCTGATGAAATTGTTATTGGCATTCAGCTGCTGTAATTTAGTCCAAGAAGATGGGAAGATGTCGAGAATTTTTTCTGTCAATTGATTGTCTTCGATGTAAAGAGCTTCCAAATTGACAAGACTACTCCAGTCTGCTGGAATTCCACCTGTAAAAGAGTTGTCGTCCAAATATACCTCTCTCAAACAAGTGGATCTGCTGAGGTCTGGTAGCGGCCCTTTTAAGTCATTTCTTGTCAAAAAAAGTCTTTCCAAACAATCTAGCCTCAAGGCAGGCAGTTCTCCAGAAAGTCCGTTCCCACCTAGCAAGCTGGTTCGAAAATTGGGATCATCGATGCCGTCCAAATCCAAATCCACCACACAGCCCCTAGAATTGGTGTGAACGCCAAACCATTCTTCCAAAGGACGATCGCTCATCCAATTGTCAGAATGTACCCAATTGGGGCCACCGGTCTGTTCGTACAAAGCACAGAGCACCAAGCTGTCCGACAAACGGTTGCAATCTGTACAATCTGCTCTTGATGCATTTTGTGCAAAGGCACTATGTGGCAGTACCATCAGCCAATGGACAAAGAAAAACAGTGTAGCCAGATATTGAAAAAGAGTCTTTCTCATTGTCTTGGAATTTTAACGGATGAGTGTAATGGAGCCTTTTCTTTGCTCCAAAAAGCCATCTACGTATTCGATGACTGATTGATAGACATACACTCCTACAGCAGCAGGTTTTCCATTGAATTTTCCGTTCCAACCAACAGAAAGATCATCAGGCTGAAAATGGGTCGCCTCATAAACCATTTCTCCCCGGCGGCTGAAAATTTCTAGAAATTGGATTTCTTTGATTCTTTTCCTTCCCACTCCTGCATAAACTCTGTAGTCATCATTGACACCATCGTCATTGGGAGAAAATGCATTGGGGAAATAGACAGAGCGACTGGTATCAACAGACACAGTCATTGCATCTGTTACCGTACAGTTTTTTTCATTGGTCACTGTGAGAGAGTAGGTAGTTGGTCGCAAGGGTTGTACCACAGTATGAGGACAATCACGGCAGCTCATGTATCCATCCGATGTCCAACTGTATGCCAAGGAATGTCCTGTATTCACATCGCTTTGGATGACCAACTGACAGCCCAGTTGAATGGTGGTATCAGCAGGGAGACGGAGCTTCAAATCAGGTGGCTCCCAGATGAAAAAACTGGTATCGTATTGGCACCCACGGAGGCTGTCCAGCAAATAGAGAGTATACTCCCCTGGAGATAAATCGGTATAATCCAACTGGCGGCTCCACTGGTCCCTCGATAGACCAAAATAGGTATGACTGTCAAATAAAGTCAGTTGCAATTGACCATCGCCCTGGCCATGACAACTCACTTCGATGGGTTCAATGGCATGGTCGGGCTTGGGTGCCTCTTCAACAACTACCGTATCCCGCCATCGACAATGAAAAGTATCTACAGCCTCTGCGATGTAGGTACCCGAAGGCAGTCCATCGAATGCAAAAAAGTTGTTGGAAAAATCGGTCAAGGCATAGCGATAAGACGAATCGCCTTGCAACTGCACTTCTCCCGTAAACTGACCATGGCAAGTTTCGGAGGTAGCACTTGTAAAGCGCACAGTATCGTATTGGACTTCTAAGACCGCAGAGTCGAGGCAGGAGCTGCGATCTACTGTCACTTGGTATATTCCGGGCGATACAATGGTGCGATTTGCTTCTGTACTTCCATCCCCCCATAAATAAGTAGCATTGGCTTGCAATAAAGTGATGGGCAAAGAATCCCCTTCGCAAAGAACCGTATCCTTGGGTATGGTCATATCTGGCAAGGGAAGCACATGCATGAATTTTGAGACAGATTCAATACAGGAAAGATTGGTTTCTACCTCCATTCTGACTTCGTAAATCCCTGGCTCTTTGTAAATGTGTACGGGATTGATGCTTGCAATTCCTGGACTGTCCAATTCAAGCAATGTTTGATCGCCGAAATCCCATCGGACACTTTTGATCAAGGTGGAATCAAAATTGAAAGAACAAGAGGGGTTGAACAGCTGAAAGTGGGCTTCTTCATACAAGCAAACCTCTGGAGTCAGCAGCTCAAAATCGACGATTGGCCGCAGTTCGAAATTGGAAAATTGAACCATCCTTTGAGACTCTGTATAAAATCCAAACCGCCCAGGCTGAAAGCAATGCCCTGTTTCCTCGATGACCAATGCTCCATCTCTGTAAATCCGGATGTGTTCCTTGGTATAAACGAGTTTGAAGTGATACGTTCTTCCTTCCTCCCATCTGTCCAAAGTATCGATTGGCAAATTGCGAATGTCATATCCTGGCCGACTCTCCATTCGACCAAAGCCCGGATTCCGACTTGCTTTGACCCGAACAAGGCTGAGGCCGTGATTGTCATTGTTGATCCCTCCCTTCACCCAATTGAGCAGCCAAAAATCGAATTCTTGCCGAAGTCTCCCAAAAGGTTCTTTCAACCCAAATACAAAACCGATGTTGTCATCATCTCCTGCTCCCGACAGCACCACGACATCGAATTCTGCTTCCACCTCTCCAAGAACATAGGGTGTTACAATAAAGGAAGGGCCACTATTGACTTGTTGCGTCAGGTAATCTCCTCCCCTAGTGACTTCCCAATGACCATGCTCTGGAAAACCAGATTGGTACAATTCATCAAAAGGAGGAGAATCGCAGTCGTCATACGAAGGACAGGGAATGAAAGGGTTGTTCAATGGACAGATGCGCACTAGGCTGTGGTGGTTGCTACCCGTACTTGCAGTCATTCCTCCTTGTACCATTGCAGTACCCCCAAATACAGTATTGATGAGATCGATCTGATAACTGATGCGCAAATGTTCATCAAAAAAGACCTGCAGCAATTGAAGCTGTGCATCCCATGTCATTCGAAAGGTGTGAGGCTCACCATCTTCGATGTCAAATTTCTCATAGTGCTCGGGAAGGTTGATTTCTTGACGACCTATGCCGTCATTTGCAACTACTGTTACCGGACCAAAGCGCAACTCGTCATTGACATACAGTGCCATGTGGTCATGGTGTGTTGTGTCATCGATGCTGTTTTGATGCAAGTCGACTTCTACGACCAATGCGGGAGAAATGCGACGGTAGCCAATGCCTGCCCCTCCTTCTCCAATGGCATCATTCTCTCTAGGATCATTGTGCAATACCATGGCAAAACCCTCTGCTCCATTTTCATCTTTGTCGCCCACATTGACACAAAAGGTAAAGTCGTGGCATTCTCTTAAATCAATCATGCTGTTGTCGATCCAAACAGCCCCCAGTTGGTTGGGACGATCACCCACCAGTAGAGCACAAGTCCCAATCTGAGACTGAGGACAATCGCCACCAGTCGTGGAAGAGGTAGCATTTTCCAAGAAGGAAAAGTGAATCGTATCGGTAGGGACTTGGGCATCCATCAAAAATGGAATCCACATAAGAATCATCTGCCAAAGAATTGGATAAGTATTTTTCATCTTTTATTGTTCTTTCAGGGATTTCCACAAAAGCATTCAGGGCCGATTTGGCGAAGGCTGTCTATGGGTAAGTAGGCCAATGGGATTTTCAGTTTGTCGACATATTCCTTGGGGGTGACGTACAAGAGTTCATTTCTCCAATTGTAGACACCATATCGCTTTTCAATGAATGCATACAATTCTGCCACATCCAATTCTGGATTTTTCTTGCTGGCAGATGCTCTTTTCTTACTCTTACACTTTTCGATTTTGTACTGCTTTCCAGAAAAGGCATCCAACAAGATTTGGGTCAGTACCCCATTCCCGCAGTTGGAAGACTCGAAAGAAGATACCCCTGGCGCAGAGGAGGGAAAAACCAGCAAGCGCTCTGGATAGCGGCTCACGATGCTGTTGGTATCCAGTGTTTCTTGCAAAACTTGGTCTGGATGGCGGTCTTTGATCCGATGGCTTAGATTGCCACTGAAACATCCATCTACAAAAATGTATGATCTTTCCATCACCGAGACGAGTGGGTGCAAAAAGGAATGGAACAAATCGACGCCATTGTCTTTGGGGTTGTCCTTCATGAGGTTGTTGACGGCCACCCGGTCTTTGATGTCCGACCCAATGATGTAGTAACGAGCCGAAGAAGAATGGAGGGAATCGATGTATCCGTGATTGGAGATGAAAAATAAAAAATGATCCTGCTTGTTGATCTTCTGTCCATTGGGTCGATATCTTCTCCTAATGATGCTGTTGAAAAGCATCTG
>JBCBOS010000018.1:0-170243 GCA_039821145.1 Bacteroidota bacterium
ATTCTCAATGAAGTCATCGTTCAAAAGGGGCCTTCTAAAATTCCTTAGTATTTGTGCTACAAAACTTAACTACTTTGAATTAGGTGTTGAAAATCGAAAAAAACGCTGACCTCTTCCGCCCCATCTAGGGGTGGAGGTTGTTGCGTGTGCAAACGAAAAGCCCAAAGACAAAAGAAATTGCAAGAAGTAACTAAACTATTTTGAATTAGGTGTTGAAAATCGAAAAAACGCTGACCTCTTCCGCCCCATCTAGGGGTGGAGGTTGTTGCGTGTACAAACAAAGAACCCAAAGACAAAAAAGAAAAATGTAATTAGCGAATTTACATGTTAATCAGAGTGTTGAAAACAAATGAGTCATCAGCTCCCCGCCTCTGGGATGGATGGTGGGGAGCGATTGACTTTTGTTGCGAATGTCCGGACAGCTCAGCCGATTTTTAGCCGGAAACTGTCTATATTGCGCTCCGAAAACTGCCAATCAACCAATCAAAGCAATGAAACCACAGTTGTTTTTACTGCATTTTGCCGGAGGAAACGGCTACTCCTTCCAGTTTTTGCTGCCAGAGCTGAAGCCCTATTTCGAAACCCATGTCTTGGAATTGCCAGGCCGGGGCCGCCGCATGGAAGAACCCCTGCTCTACGACAAGGGGACGGCCCTCAAGGATCTTTTTCGCCAGATCAAGCAAAAGCGCAGCCGCGCCCCCTACGTCATCTACGGGCACAGCATGGGTGCCAGCATGGGCTTGTTGCTGACCCACGAGATGGAGAAGCTCCAGGATCCACCCGTCTGTTTCATCCCCACTGGCAATGCCGGGCCAGGTGTCGGGCGCAAGAAAGAACGCTACAAAATGCCCCGCCCCGAATTCATCAAGGCCCTCAAAGACCTGGGAGGCGTCCCCGATGAGGTATTTGAAAACAAGGAAATTTTTGACTTCTTCGAACCCGTCCTGCGAGCTGATTTCGAGATTGTCGAAAAAGAATATCCTCTTCCCGAAGGCTTTTCCATCCAAGCACCAGTCATCGCTTTGATGGGCAGCGACGAGGAAGATTCCGAAAAGATTGAAAACTGGGAATCCTATACCCGTGGCAAGTTTCAGTTTCGGCACTTTCAAGGAGATCACTTCTTCATCCACCACCATGCCTCCGGTCTGTCCAAAGTCATCCGCGATGGCTACCACCAATACGCTGGGTAGTCTTAGCTGCTGCCTGGCATCTCTCTTTTTCTCTCCCTCTATGGCCCCAGCTCCTGTGCAAGCAAGCACGCTGGCAACTCCACTTCCTTTCCCTCCCTTCTGTGGGCCGTCTTCCAAAACAATGACACAATACTGATTGTTTACCAAGGGTAAATCCTTACCTTTGCAGCTCCTATGGCAAGAAGTTACAGACAAGACGACAAAGCGACCCGTCCGAAGGTCAATCGAGAGCAATTCCGCGAAGCCCTGAAGATATTCGTTTTCATCAAGCCCTATCGTTGGCTGTTGGTGATTGGGATGGTTTTGTTGTTTCTATCCAGCCTCGTATTCATGATCTTTCCCTATCTGGCCGGACAGATGGTCGACATCGCCCAGAAGCAATCCGATTACAATTGGACGCTGGTTGATGTGGGATGGATTCTGTTGGTCGTATTGGTCGTACAAGGCCTGATTTCCTACTCGCGGGTCATGCTGTTTGCCCACGCCAGCGAAAAGGGAATTGCAGATGTACGCCGGGCCTTGTACAAGAAACTCGTCAGTCTGCCCATCGTATTTTTTGAGAAAAATCGGGTAGGGGATCTGATCAGTCGCCTGACGGCTGATGTGGAAAAACTCTACGACGCTTTCTCTCTCGTCCTAGCCGAATTCCTTCGGCAAGTCATCATCATCGTCAGTGGAATCATATTTTTGGCGGTTGTTACCCCCAATTTGGCCCTCGTCATGCTGGCTACCTTCCCGGTGGTCGTGGTAGGAGCGATGGTCTTTGGGCGCTACATCCGCAAGCTGTCCCGAAAGCGGCAGGATGCGCTGGCCTCTTCCAATGTCATTCTGGACGAATCCATGCAGTCCATCCAAGTGGTCAAGGCCTTTACCAACGAATGGTTTGAGGTCAATCGCTACAGCAGTTCCATCGATGTGGTGGTCAAAGACGCCTTGAAGTTTGCCCGGGGCCGAGCGGTATTTGCCGTCTTCATTGTCTCGGTTTTGTTTGGCTCTTTGTTTTTCATCATTTGGCAGGCAGCCTTGATGCTTCAACGGGGCGAAATCACCGCGGGCCTGCTGATCTCCTTCGTGGCCTACACGGCCATCATTGGAGCGGCCATCGCCGGATTGGGCAATTTCTACACCCAGTTGTTGGGGGCTGTGGGGGCGACAGAGCGGGTACGCGAAATCCTGAATGCCGATCACGAATTGGTGCCCAACAAGCCCAATGCCATATCGGCCAATTCCCTCAAAGGGCATGTGCGCTACCAAAATGTCCACTTTTCCTATCCCACTCGCAAGGATGTTCCAGTCTTGAAGGGACTTGACTTGGAAATTGAGGCGGGCCAGAAAGTAGCTTTGGTGGGAGCCAGCGGCGCGGGGAAATCGACCATTGTACAGCTCTTGCTTCGCTTTTACGAACTCGACAGAGGCGATATCCTGGTGGACGACAAAAGCATCTTCGATTTTGACATCAGCAGCTACCGCAGTCACTTGGCATTGGTCCCTCAAGAAGTCATCTTGTTTGGAGGAAGTATACGCGAAAACATCCTCTACGGCGATCCCGATGCCACGGAAGAAGCCGTCATCGATGCGGCCAAAAAGGCCAACGCCTGGGAATTCATCACTTCTTTTCCCGAAGGCTTGGAAACCATTGTTGGAGAGCGTGGCATCAAACTCAGCGGGGGGCAGCGACAGCGAATCGCCATTGCCAGGGCCATCCTGCGCGATCCCGCCGTCTTGTTGCTGGACGAAGCCACCTCGGCATTGGATGCAGAATCAGAAAAGGTGGTTCAGGATGCCCTCAATACCCTGATGGAAGGCCGTACCTCCATCATCATTGCCCACCGATTGGCCACCATCCGCGACGTGGATTGCATCTATGTCATAGACAATGGCCGGATCATCGAAAGAGGAACTCACGAAGAATTGTCGGCCCGAGAAAATGGTGCCTACAGCAGCCTGGCCAAATTGCAATTCGAAGCCCAATAACGACAACATCATTCCTTTCCCCAAGCTTCATTCTCTTCATCAAAAGCAAGCCAATCAACATGAGAACTGTTCTTCTCCTCTCTCTTCTGCTGGCCCTCTTCATGAGCTGTGGTCAGCCATCAACCCCAGTTGCTACCAATACAGAAACGCCTTCCAGCTCTCTTGCCGAGGCCTCCAAAGACCTGCCAGAGGTGGACACCAGCCTGTTTGAGACCTTTCGGATCAAAGAAGGAGATCAGGAGTATTTGATGAAAAAATACTACATGGTCTTCCTCAAGTCAGGGGACAATCGCGACCAGGACTCCACAGAGGTGGCCCGTCTGCAAGCCGCCCACATGAACCACCTTAACAAAATGGCTGAAGCCAAAAAGATTTGCCTGGCTGGTCCTTTTGGTGACGATGGGACCTTCCGGGGCATCGCTTTGTACAGCACCTCTACCCAAGCGGAAGCCGATAGCCTGGCCAATGCCGATCCCGCCGTGCAAGCTGGCCGCTTGAGCGTGGAAGTGCATCCTTGGTGGGGAGCCGTTGGCACAGAATTGTACTAGGAGTCAGAAGAAATTTCGCCCGTCTATGTTGTTCTTTTGATAGGGGACCCGCAATCTTTCGAGGAAGGAGCCGGGTTTGACGTAGATGGAAAAGAAGTAGCGTCCACGAGATGGTTGCCATTGCATCGACATTTCCCAACAGTGTAGGTCACGAGTGAAGGTGAGGTCTGGATACACCAGGCGCTTGTCTTTGAAGTTGTAGGAGATTTGCGTCAGGCCAATGCGCCATTTGGGGGTGATTTGCAGATCGCCGCGCAGGGTAATGGAGTGGGAGGTCACAATGGTGGTATCTCTTCGGTCGCCAATGCGTCGTCGGCTCAGATTGAAGACGTGTTGGATGCGAAAATTTTCCAGCAAAGACCACAGATCACCATATTCCAAAAGCGATTGGGGATTGGCCCCGGACCGGCTGGAACCACTTCGGGAGCTGTTGCGGGAATTCCTGCTGCTGGAGCTTCGAGAATTGCTGGAGCTGCTGGCATCTTTGCCCTGTATCAGCCCGCGGATTTGTTTGACAGTGATGCCATTGGTGAGCCCAAGAGTGGCGTTGACAAATCGCAAAAACCGCCTGTTGGAATCAAAGTAAAAAGTATTGATGGTCGTGGCCGTCCCATTGTCGCTGTAGATGGCATCATAGGGAGAAAAAGTAGCGCGAAGGGCCACCGTCGTGATGTTTTTGAACAGTCGGGTACGTCCATTCATCGACACATCACTCCACTTGAGCGTGTCCCTGATGAAGTTGTAATTTCCGTTGATGGATATGTTGTCGAAAAGCTTGATCTTCTTTTCTGTCGAATCCTTTTTGGACCACAGCTTTGCCTCGAAGTTGTTGTTGAGGGTGTAGTTGATCGACATGGCCGACTGACTTCGAGGGGCACTTGAATAGGCGCTGTTTTGGAAAATGCTGTAGGAGTTGGTGACGGAATCGCCCTGGTTGTTGATCACGATGTAGTCTCGCAAATAGTCTGCATCTGAATAATCGGGCGTATAGCCAAAGCTGATGTTGGGCGTGATGGTGTGCCGAATCCCTCTGATGGGGCCTCTTTTGAATTCCCGGATGCCGTAAATTTTGGTGTTGACACTGAGGGCCACCCGATAGCTCCGCCATGGCTCAAACCCGCGGCGAAAGAAGGTGCTGTCTACCCCATAGCTGGTGGTGTCGAAGGTGAGGTTGGTCTCCCCACTCGGGCCCTCTATTACCGTGGTGTCGATGGTCAACTCATCGAAGAAGTCCCGACGGATGGTCGTGAAATTCCAGGCTTCGTTGTAGGAAGCACTGGGAGAGACGGTGAAGAACTTGAAAAGGCGGAAGGGGGCGCTGACATTTGCCTGATGCTGTACCCCTATTTTGGCCTGCTCAAAGGTAGAGGACTCGAAGAAGGTGGTATCGGTCCCCGTAAAGACACTCAGGGCACTCATGTTGTAAGACATCGTGATCTTCTCGTACCAAGACCCCTTGTTTTGCGGCTTTTTGGCCTTGAAGGGGTTGATGGTCTTCATGCGAAGATTGATGTTGGGCAGCTCTACTTGCATTTGTCGGGTCTGGGTATTTTGCGAGTGCCTGGCGGAAATGCTCAAGTCGAAGGGCTTGCCGGGAAAGAGCTTCCGAAAGTTGACGTTGGAACTCAGAGAGCTTTGTTGCACCACTTCGGCGCCGTTGAGGTTTCGATTTTGGTCGTTGTTGGTTTGGAAGTTGATGCTGCCGCCGAAGGTATTGGTCGGGTGGGCCCGTTGGTCTTGGTCGTGTCTCCAGGAAATGGCCATGGAGCGTTGCCGAACCGGGAGGGTCTGTGCATTTTCGGTGCGTTGGCTGTTGTAGCGCAGGGTTAGGTTGCCTCGGTATTTGTAGCGTTTGGTGTAGGGCATCACGCCTTGGATTCCCCAAGTTCCACGGGTGTAAAAGTTGCCAGTTAGTTGTAGATTGGTATAATCGCCCATGGGGAAATACCAGCCGATTCCTCGGACACCCAGCCCCAATTCCTCGGATATGTCGATGTTGTTGCTGAAGATGAGGCCAGTTTGGGCGTTGATGCCCAGTGGGAAAGCACCGAATGGCAGCCAAACGGGCGTGGGAATGCCGCTGATTTCCAGATTGGAAGGCCCAACGACAACCAACTTATTGGGAATGACTTTTTGCTTTTTGCTTCGAATGCCGAAGTGGGGGTGGGGGTGATTGCAGGTGGTAAAGATGGCGTCGGAACTGTAAACTACCTCTTGTTTCTTTTTGGAACTTTGGGCCGTACTATCGACAGTAGTAAATTTCGCCTTGCCACTCAGCACGTGCATCTCATTGCCCGGTCCCATTTGCTGTTTGGTCGCCGCTTCGTACACGACTCCCTTGCCCGTATCGAAATTGTAGCGCATGCGTCCAGCAGAAAAACTTTGGTTGCCATTTTCAAAGTTGGGTGGCTCCTCCTTGGCGTTGGGGTTGTCGGGAGGCAAGCCATCGGCCTCTACAATGTTGTTTTTTTTGTCAAAGACAATGTAGCCTGCCGTCATGCTGGTGCCGTCGTAGGAAACATTGGCATTTCCATACAAGACGATGCGTTCGTTGGCGATGTCGTATTTCATGGAATCCCGCGCGCTGTAGGTGACAGTTGCTTCCAGAGAATCAGCACTGACATTGACTTTGGACAGATCGGTTCGCTGGATGGGGGGGCTGGGCCGTCGACTGCTATCCGGAGGGGAAAAGCCCGTCACTCGACCTGTGGAGTCGGGGAGCAGGGACGGCATTTGGGCCAGGCTGTCGGCCAGGGCAGGGGAAAGTCCCAGGCTGTCTGTGGCGAGGGTAGGGGGCAAGCTATCGGTTTGTACCAGGGAGGAATCACTGCTTGTTGGAGTGGGCAAACTGTCTGTGGCTGCTGTGCGGAGGCTGTCCGTCGGCGCATTTACTACGAGGCTGTCCGGATTCGGAATAGTTTGTGCATACAGGCTAGATAGGTTCTCCGGCATCAATACCGACAGGAGAAGGCAACTTGTGAGGAGGAAGAAACGAGCCGTGTATAGGGTTGTTTTCAAATGATGGTTTTACTTTTTTTGGGAAAGCGCCGGAATATGTCTACTTTCATTATTGGAACCGAAACACTTAACATTGGACAGAATTTTCCTTTTGAAAAAATGATTGACAAGAGCGACAATCTGTTCGATATACCTCCCAATGATTATGAGGCTTGTATTACTGTCAGTAACGTGGATGCTTTTGTTTTGGCCTGATAATTTTGAAATATTTAACAATTTTAACAATCAGGGCAAATATACTCAAGAAAATAAGACGGATGCATACTATTTGCGCACCGTCGTGATAGATGCCGGACATGGTGGTCGGGATTTTGGTTGCAGCCATCACCACAAGCACGAAAAACACCTGGCTCTCAACATTGCCCTGCGCCTGGGCAAAATGATCAGCGACGAATATCCCACCGTCAAAGTCATCTACACCCGCACCCGCGACGTCTTTGTACCCCTTCACAAGCGGGCCGAAATTGCCAACCACAACAATGCCGATCTGTTCATCTCCATCCATTGCAATTCCATCCCCAATGCCGACCACATACACGGCTCGGAGACCTATGTGATGGGCTTGCACCGGGCCAAGGACAACCTGGCAGTTGCCAAGCGCGAAAACGAAGTCATTCTATTTGAAAGCGATTACCACAAACACTACGAGGGTTTTGACCCCAATTCGGCAGAAGGCCACATCATTTTGAGCATGTTTCAAAATGCCTATTTGGAGCAGAGCATCCGGTTTGCAGAACTGGTGGAGAAAAACATCCGCAATCGCACGGGGCGCAAGAGCCGCGGTGTCAAACAGGCTGGCTTTTTGGTGCTGCGAGAAACCACCATGCCCAGCGTTTTGATCGAAACGGCTTATTTGAGCAACCTCAACGACAACCGCTTCCTGGCCTCCAATTACGGCCAATACAGCATGGCGCAGGCCATTTTCCACGGCTTTCGCGAGTACAAGGCAGAAATGGAAAATCAGCCTGTTACCGCCTTTCGTCCCAAAGCCCAAGCGGTCAAAGAAGAATTGCCTTCACCGGGTCTCGTCAACAGCCTGCCAACCCGCGATGCCGGGGCTCTGACCAGCAAGGGAGTGCCCGCCGATTTTGCCGCGGCCCGACCAGCCCCCACCGCCAGCCCCAAGGCAAACGGCCGAAAGACCATGTCGCAAATGCTGATTACCAACTCTCGCAGCTCAACGCAGGAGGCCAAAGTGGAAAATGCTGCAGCTTCCATCGTTTTCAAGGTACAGCTCGCCGTCTCGGCAGACCACATCCCCGCCAATTCCAGCTATTGGCAAAAAGCAGATTATCCCATCGAAGTCAAGAAACAACAAAGCCTGTTCAAGTATCTTGCAGTGGGCTTCAAAGATTACGCAGAGGCTTCCCGTGCGAAGAAAAAACTGCGCGAAAATGGCTTCCAGGAGGCCTTTGTAGTGGCGTACCAAGGTGGAAAACGCATCTCCATCGAACAAGCCCGACAGCTGGAAAACTAATTTTGTGGAAAACTCTGGCGGTCTTTAGACGTTTTACCACGATAAAATTACCTTTGCAGGGATTTTGCGGAAGACAGCTGTGTACAGCCATTCCCCCCTTCCCATCACCAAACTGTTCAGAATGTCGAATGAAACTAAAATCGGCTTATTCGCCGTCATTGTAATCGCTATGTTCATTTGGGGCTACAAATTTTTGAAAGGTCAAAATGTCTTCACCAGTTCCCGCCTCTTCTACGTAGAATATCAGCAGGTCAATCAGTTGGCGGCTTCTGCTCCTGTTTTCATCAATGGATTCCAAGTGGGAGTGGTCAGTTCGATCTACCTCAAGCCAGAAGACATGCGCACCATTGTGGTCGTACTCAACATCGACCGCGGCGTATCCATCCCCAAAGATACCAAGGCCAATATCGTCTCCACTGGATTTGTCAGTGGTCCGGCCATTTCTCTCCGATTCGACGGCCCTTGCGAGGGAGATGGCTGTGCCCAAAGTGGGGACTACCTCCAGGGAGAGACCAAGGGCGCATTGGAATCCCTGATCGGCCAAGACGAGTTGGACGTCTACCTGAGCAAATTGGGCGATGGTGTCGGTGGTGCCTTCGATGTGCTCAACCAACGCATTTCCGACGACGACCCCAACAACCAAATCGGCAAGACCTTGCGCGACCTGCAGGCCAGTGTCAACAACCTTCGCCAAACCAGCGACCAACTCAATCGCATGATGATCAGCTCGGCTGGCAGCATCAAAGGCATCCTCAGCAATCTCGATCAGGTGACGGGGACCCTGGCCGAAAGCAATGAGGAGGTCAAAAAAATTCTGGCCAATACCTCGGCACTCACCTCCGATCTGGCCAAGGCCAACATCAGCGCCACCCTGGACACCGCCAACCTGACCCTCTCGGCAGCCAAAGAGGCCATAGAAGGACTACAGTCCACCTTGGAAACCACCAAAAGTACCATGGAGGGAGCCAACGCCCTGGTCGGCAAGATCAACCAAGGAGAGGGAACCATCGGAAAGCTCTTTACCGATGATGGCTTGTACGAAAAACTCAACGAAACCAGCGAACGAGTCGATTCCTTCTTGATGGACATTGAGACTCGTCCCTACCGCTACATACCGCTCAAGAGCCGTCGCAAAGTGAAGCGTTATGATCGAAAAGACGCCAAAGGAAACTGATCCGAAGGCCATTCGCAATCAGTATGACAAACTGGGGGTCGAGGGCTACTACCAACAACATGGTCAGGCCTACGAAAATCCCCACTTTCCCTATGTTCGACAATTGTTGTTGCAAAATCGGGAGCGAATCGACTGCACCCATGCCCTGGACTTTTGTTGTGGCAGTGGCGAGGTGAGCCGGGTGCTGTTGGAGATGGGAGAGCAGACCTTTGCCGCCAGCGATCCCTACACCCAAGCCGCCTACCGCCAACAGCTGGGCCGCGACTGTTGGAGCCATTCCTTTGAGGACGTCATCCGGGGGCAATTGGAAGGGACCTTCAGTGCCGTCATTTGCAGCTTTGCCATGCACCTTTGCCCCCCCAAACAATTGTATCCACTTGCTCACGCCCTGCTGACCCACAGTCCCTTGCTCGTCATCATCACCCCTCACAAACGCCCACAACTCGAAACAATCAGTGGCATTGAACTGGCATTTGAAGACTTTGTCTTGACCCAGGAAAAGGGAAAGAAAGTCCGACTGAAGGCCTACCGTTCCCAGCTTGCTGTGCCCTGACAGCAAAACGTTCCCGCCAAAGCCTTTGAAAAGCCCTGACAGGAACGTGCGACATTATTGATTATTCTGATTGCTTCCTCAAATAGGTACCAAATGACTGCGAAAGCTTTGGGGAAATCCACTTGTTCAAAAGTGATGTCGCAAGGTAGCTAGAATGGTGAAGGGACTCCACGGCTTTTTTCTGACTGGCATCAGGATGATGCTGAGTAGGGCGGAAATCATTCTAAGCGGGAATCTGACCATCTAAGCTTTGTGGCTGTTGGTCTAAAAGTATGTGGCCAGGAGAGGAATCTCTTTAGATTTGGTTGACAAAACGAACCAATATGAACCCTTCACAACCCAACTCCTCCCGGCCGGTGATGACTTTTTTGCTGCTCCTTTTGGGATTGAGTGGCATTTTTTATTGGCTCATCATCGGGGCCGACGCCTCCTCGGGCGGAGCGGGCTTGTACTCCTTGGGCCTGATGTGGTGTCCGGGTATTGCCGCCATCGCGACCTTGCTGATCAACAGAAGAAGCCTCAAAGAACTGGGTTGGACATGGGGCAAGACCAGCTACCAATGGCGCTCCTATCTCATTCCCTTTCTCTACACTGCCATTGCCTATCTCGTCATCTGGATCATGGGCTGGGGCCGTTTTTACAATGAAGAAACGGTGGAGAAGCTTTCCGGCATGTTTGGGGCGGAGGCCATGAGCGACGAAATGGTCATCGCTCTGTATGTACTGATCTATGGCGTATTGGGCATCATCCCAGGAGCCATCATGGCCTTGGGAGAAGAGATTGGTTGGCGGGGATTTTTGGTGCCGGAGTTGATGAAGACCCAAGGCTATGTTAAAACGTCGCTCCTCATCGGATTGCTTTGGGGATTGTGGCACTTGCCGCTCTTGCTTTTCGGGGAATACAACAGTGGGACCTCGGCCTGGTTTTCCGCCCCTTGCTTTTTGACCTTGACCCTTGGAGTGAGCTTTGTCTACACCTGGTTTCGAATCCAATCGGGAAGTCTGTGGACGGCGGTCTTTCTGCACGCAAGTCACAATTTGTTTGTCCAGGAGATCTTTTCCCCCTTGACAGCCGATGCGGGATTTACCGAATATTTTGTGGGAGAATTTGGGGTTGCTTTGCCAGTGGTGGTCTTGGGATTTGCCGTTTATTTTTGGAACAAAAGGGATGAATTGCCAGCCCTTGCTCAATGAAGGGATTTGCCTGCCTACTTGAAATGGACAATGCCAGCCCAGTAGTGGGGGGAGCAATGCGCACCGCTCTTGAGGAAAAAGCGAACGGATGCGCAATAAGCCTCCAATGAAGACTTGTCCAAACTGGTGTAAAATTGGGCAGCGTAAGCAGCGGCAAACGAATCGTCCAGATTCCAAATGGAGCCGATGAGAGAACCAACGCCAGCCAGCATCCAAGCCCGCAGCAAGCCATTGTATTCCTGAATGCCATCTGATGTATTTCGGGCAGATTGGCAGCTCGCCGAAAAAACCAAATCGACATGTTCCAATGACAAC
The DNA here is from genome assembly GCA_039821145.1 of Bacteroidota bacterium. Classification (GTDB taxonomy): domain Bacteria; phylum Bacteroidota; class Bacteroidia; order Chitinophagales; family Saprospiraceae; genus JBCCSZ01. The sequence continues at coordinate 11,443 of JBCBOS010000018.1, forward strand.
TTGCTGATCTTGCCCGCTGTGAGATAGTTGGCCAATTGGTAGTAAGAACTTTCGGGGGCATAGTCCATGAAGAGGGAATGACTGGCGATGTGGATGATCTTGCATTGGGGTGCATGACTTTTGATCTGCTCAAAGGTGCTGTTGTCATTGGCCAGAGAGACAGAGGGGAGGCAGCTCGAAATCTTATCGACCTCAGTGGCAACATGGGTGAGCCTGCGTGTTCCCTTCCCTTCGTGAGAGATGATCAAGCAGTTTTTTCCTTGGATGTTCTTTGTCCCCCGACGAGGCATTTGCAAGGATGGCAAATAGGAGATGGCGAATTCTTCGATCAGGTATTGTTTTGTGTCGGAAAAGGCGGCGTGCAGTGGAATATTGAGTAATTCTGTGTTGGGGGAAAACAGAATGTTGCTCACCTTTTTCTCTCGGGCGATCTCGATGGAAGGCTGCAGAAGTTTTTCGTACAGCCACCCAAGTAATTGTTGGTACGCTTCCAAACTGCTTTTCTCTCCTTGTTGGATGGTCTGTTCCCAGGATTTCTTCCAGTCCTGAATCTGAGATTTCGTGGTGGTTAGTTGACGAGTGAGGAGGGGTTCTCCGGCCAGCTTGTGAAAGACAAACAGCGCATCATCAGAACGGAAAAAAGAAATGTAAAGGCTGCCTTCTTCCAACTCGAAAGTTGCCGGATCGACTGCTTTGTCAACTTGGTTGCCACCATCTTTGGCGGATCGCAGGGAATGGGCCAGGATTTTGGATTTGTTGAGTTCATTGCAGTGAAAAGCCTTTGGGTAGTCATTGGTGGCGATGTGATGGGCGACGAGCAATTGATAGGTTTGGTACTTGTCTTGGTAGTATTGGACCTTGTCTGCATCCTCAGATAGGCCATCCAAAAACAGATCGAGATGGGCGATGGATTGTTCCAGGTAGGCCAGTGGAGGGGTTTGCCCAAAGAAGGAATGTGTCCGCAATAGATACATTCGTTGGTATGCCTTCCATTTCAGTTCGGGATTGCGACTCTGCTCCAAGAGTGGCTCCAACTTGTCTGATGTTTCTTTGGCTTTGGAAAAGGATGTCGCTGCCACACAAGCGTCCATCAAAAACTGGTAATCCTGAATCAAACTTTCTTTGTCCCCCCGTTTGATGGACAAGTCGACCGATTGCTCTATCCTGTCAATGGCCCGCTTCGGGTCTTTGTCGATCAGCATGTGCCCCAAGGTGCCCAGGATGTCGTTCTCCACCTTATCCAACCCATTGGCCCGGGCCATTTCCAGTAGATTTTCATAGGCGGGGTAGGCTTCCGCTGGCGTTGCCCTGGCCCCATACCCATAGGTGGCTTGGATGTAAAAAGGAATGTGTTGGTGTTTTTTGGCCAAGTCGATGCACATTTGGTAATACTCTACCGCTCTGTCCTTTCGGTTCAATTTGTCGTGGAGTCTCGCCAGATTGAACAGGTCGCAAATGGCATTGGTCGTCTTCTTGTTGGCCATGCTTTCTCGCAGGGTCTGTTCCGAAATCTCAACGGACTTTTCGAGCAAGCCAAGGTTCTCGTACACATTGGCGTAGACCGTTCGGATTTCATTGGTACCGCTGCCGATTTGTTCCGCATAGCCAAGGGCAATTTGAGCGTAGTGGAGGGCCTTGTCGTATTGCCCGACACTGTTGTAGGTATAGCCCAAGCCTCTGGACCATTCGATCCGGTTGACAATGCTTTGGTACCGGAGGGACAGCTGGTAGGCTTTCGACAGGGCGCGGATGCTCTCTTCGTATTCTCCAATGAAAAAACAGGCACTGCCATAGTCTCCCAATGACACAGAATAGGCCTCTTCCTCCTGCTGTTGCCAAAAGATTTCGAAAGATTGGCGGAGATAATTCCGGGCTTGGTGGTACTCTCCTTTGATCTTGAGAATGACTCCTACGGTATGAGACACCCTTGCAAAGTTGAACCGCCCGTGCTCTTGCAAGAAGCGTTTGCTGGTCTCATGGGCCATCTGGGCAAAGGTGAGAGAAGTGGGACTGGGGTCTGATCTATTGGCATTTGCCAAGTCGTTGCAGGTCTCTATGATTTGGTAGATGGAGATGGACGACTTTTGCGAGATGGCAGACAGAAAGGCGGGGACTTCTTCGAGGGGTAATTGCTTGTCGACAATCAGGCGATTGGCATGTGTGAGAATCTCAACGAGGGTCATAGAAGGTTTGTGTTGCTGCCTACGGTGGCATGTTGTCCAATTGTATGGAAAACACCAAGGTCCTACAACACGTTCACTTCTGCCTGCAAACCGATCCCAAAGGTGTCCTGGACAGAGGCGATGATGTCTTGGGCCAATTGCCAGATTTCCGACCCACTGGCCTCGCCATAATTCACCAGCACCAAGGCCTGTCTGGCATGACTGCCCGTATGGCCGATGCGCTTGCCCTTCCAGCCACATTGCTCGATGAGCCAGCCCGCCGGGACTTTGATTCGATCATCACCCAGTGGATAGTGTGGGATGTTGGGGTGTTTTTTTTGCAAGGGAGCAAATTGCTGTGCTGAAATCTCTGGATTTTTGAAAAAACTGCCTGCATTTCCAAGCTTGGCCGGGTCGGGGAGTTTGCTGGAACGGATGTGGATCACTGCTTGGCTGATGGCCTGAATGTCTACCTCTGTACAAGACATATCCGCCAAGGTCTGCCGAATGGCACCATAGGTCAAATGGAGTCGATGGGCATGCTTTTTTTGCAAGCGAAAAACCACTCTGGTGATGCAGTACTGACCCTTGGCCGCCCGCTTGAAAATGCTGTCTCTGTATCCAAATTGGCAGTCGTTTTTTCGGAAAATGCGCCGCTCTCCAGTGGATAAATCGATGGCCTCCAAGCGGACGAAAACATCCTTTAGCTCTACGCCATAGGCCCCAATATTTTGAATGGGAGCAGCCCCCACTGTGCCAGGAATGAGGGATAAATTTTCAATGCCACCCAATTCTCGCTCCAAGGCCCACTGGACGAATGCATGCCAATTTTCTCCTCCGCCTGCCTCCACATACACACAATGTGCAAACTCCCGGATGACCTTTCTGCCTTTGATGCCATTGTGCAGTGCCAGGCCCTCCCAGTGGCGAGTCAACAGTAGATTGCTCCCTCCTCCCAGCAACAAAATGGGGCGACTGTCTTGGCCCAGCAACTGGCGCAACTCCTCGATGGACTGAAAAGACGCAAAATGTGCCGCAGACACATCGATGCCAAAGGTGTTGTAGGGCTTCAGAGATTGGTTTTGGACAATGTGCATGAGCAGCGTTTATTCGATGGGAGCAATGAAGTCAAATCCCCACAATCCTGTCTGTATTGGCAGCAGTACTTTGTCTCCTTGCTTGGCCTGGGGAAAAGGATGGCGCTGACTGTGAAATTTGTTGACTTCCTGATTGTGTAGATAGTAAATGATGTATTGGGAGACGCTGACGTCCTGGTCTTTTTGAATGCCAAAACGCTCGGATACCCTTCCTTCGGCAGACAAGAACTCTACCTCCATTTGTGTCACCTCTCCTCTGGGCAACAGGCGGTTGCTCAGGTGCAGGAGGGTAGGGGCAAACAGAGCGAAGGGGACGACCACCATGAGAAAGACTGCCAGTTTTTCGTGCAGCTCTTTGACCCGCGCACGCTGTCGCCAGCCGATGATGCTGCCCACCGTGATGCCAAGTGCCAGGGCGATCAGCAGCAGTGGCCACAACTGAAGAGTGCGATTGAAATGGGGGATTTCCAAGACAAACAACACGATCAACAAAAGGATGGCTGCTACAATCCCAATGGCAATCAGCTTGTCTTTCCAAGCGACTTGGTAGCGATTGCTCCCTCCATATGGCAGTGGAATCATCGGGTGCGGACCTTTCGATTGTGCTCGGCGAGGTAGACCTCTTTGGTATCCTTGATCTTGAACAGCATGTCTGCTGGACTGATCTTGCTGGTGTCATAGGTGACCAGCCAGAGGTTGCCTTTCTTATTCATTTGCCGCTTGAGCTGAAGGCCATAAGCCTCCATTTTGTGTACCCAATCCGGAATGTCTGCCGAGGGGTGAAATTCGACGATGATCTCTCCGGCAACGATGTTGTCTTGGGGGGCATCTTTGAGGGGCTCGACAAGGGTCCAGCCATCGGATTGGGCAATGTCCTGCAGCTGTTTTTCCAATTCCTTCACTGCATCTGGTCGGGCCACATCTCCTTTGATGGATTTGCTTTTGCCTTTGCCGTGGTAGACGATTTTGGTCGAAGGCAAGTCGTGGATGTCGCTCCGGTAGTTGTCTTCGTATTGCGATAGGTTGGCCTGTTCGAAACGCTCTTGGATGCTTTTGAATTCCTTCTTGGACAGTTGCTTGCTGTGTACTCCCAACTTGTCGGTGTTCATCCGTCCGTCGAACGAAACTTTTCCATTCTCATAAATCACCAGTCCGTAAACGGGACAGGTACCAAAGCAAGCTCCCTTGTGCATTTCGATGAGCTTTCCCAATTGATCCATGGGGACATTGCGTTTGCGCGGGTAGCAACTGGAGGCCAGCAGAAGAAGAATGGCCAGACTCAGCCAAGCATTGCGGTTGATGTGCATTGTTCGTTCGATTTTTTCCAAAGATACACAGAGGCCGAGAATTATCCAGCTGCTGGGGCTGGTCGCGGGGGATTAATTTGCATGTGCCACCAAAAGTCGTTTGCTGTGGACTTCTGTTCCCACCACAACGCTGACCCAGTAAATGCCTGCAGCCCAATCGGCCGTTGACAGAAAGGCGGCATCATTGCTGTTTTGGCGAAAAGAAGTGATGCATTTGCCACTGCTGTCGAAGACTTTGAGGGTGGCCAACTGGGGCGAGTCCGATTGCAGGACAATGCGGGTGTACTGATCAGCGGGATTGGGATAGAGGAAAATGGGGACAGCTGGTGTATTCGGGGGCGGATCGCATCGGTCTGCGCTGGCGAGATTGGCGCGGTAGGTTTCCAGGGCATTCAACATGCGCTCGCGCTGTCCCATCGTAAACAACATTTGGCATTCGTCCCAGGTGTTGTCCATGTAGTTCATGAACATGTCGCTGCTGCTACAGCTCAGTGCCGGGTAGCTGGGGCAACCGCTGTAGCTATCGAGTTGGTTGGGCGTATCTTCCACCTCGTCTCCTTCATCGCAGCCCCGCCGATCTCCCCAAATGTGCCGGAGATTGAAATAATGACCGACTTCGTGGGTACCGATTCTGCCGAGGTGATAGGGATAAAAATCGGTATAGCCAAAATGCTTGGGATCTACGATGATGCCGTCTTCGTAATCGCGGAGTTGGTTGCGGTTGCGAAAGGCTGGGTCGGGCAGCGTCCCAAAGCCCAAAAAGTCTGATCCAGTACTGGCGACCCATATGTTGAGGTATTGGTCGACAGGCCATGCGTCGATGCCTCCCAACTCGGTTCTGAACAGGCGTTTTTCTCCCTCGTTGTCCCGCACCGAAAAGATGTTGCCAATGCTGTCGAAACGAGTTTCTGTCCGAGTGATCTGTGCGAGGCAAAACTCAAAGCCAATGTCAGCTACGTCATTTCTGAATTCAGTGGGCAGTCGTTCCAAATTGGCATTGCGGGCACCAAAGGTCTCGTTGAGGATGTCGATTTGAGAACGGACTTGCCAGTCGGGAATGTTTTCCTCGGGCCGGTCCCGATGCCAAAGTATGTGTACGACAACAGGGATGAGATAGGTAGAATCACTTCTCCACTGGGCAGTTGCAGCAGTTGGAAAGATGGGCTCGGGAGTGGGCAGTTCGATGGACGGATGTTCCAAACCACACTTTGTCCCATGCACCTGTCCATACAATTGGAAGCAGGCGAAGACATGGATCAGGACAAGAAGTGTTGTATTTTTCATGGAATCAATCGGTCTTGGACCAAGGGGGCATCTCTGCAATTGCTGTCTTGTGTGGATGCCTAGCTTACTGGTTGATGATGTCGTACAACTCATCCAGTTTGGGAGAGAGAATGATCTCTGTCCGACGGTTGCGAGCCTTTCCGGCGCTGCTGTTGTTGGAGGCCACGGGCTGGTAAAAGCTCCGTCCTGAGGCAACCACCTGCTTTGGATTGAGGCCATAGCCCGTCAGGATTTTGACCACAGCGGTAGAGCGGCGGACACTCAAGTCCCAGTTTTGGGCAGCCGATCCATCGGAGTCCGTATGTCCTTCTACATTGACTTGGATGTCGGTATTGCGCTTCAAGACTTCCGTCAATTTCTGCAATGCTTGCTTGCCTTTCCAATCGACCCGATCGCTGCCGGATGCAAAGAGGAGGTTTTGGCTCATGGTGACGTAGATGCGGCCATTGGATTCGCTTACGCTCAGGTCATCGTCGGAGAAGCCGAGCAAGGCTTGGTTGATTCGGCTGCGCAGTGTATTGAGTTTGGCATCCTTGGCCTCCAGCAGGCTGGTGAGTTGATTGAGTTGCTGTTCGCATTGGGCGCGGGCTTCCTTCTCGATCCGGGCGCTGTTGTTGGCGGTGCTCTCCCCCATTTCTTTGAGGTCATTTTCTTTTTGGATCAGGTTGAGTTCTAGCTGGCGAAGCTCGCGTTCCTTCTTGTCCAATTCCAATTGCTTGGCCGTCAATTCCTCATTGAGGGTTTGCACTTCTTCGGAGGAAGAGGCCAGCAGAGTTTGGTTTTGGAAAATGAGTTCGTCGTAGCGATCGAGCAGCGCCTTGTAATTGTTGTTCAGGGCGCCGAATTGTTCTTTGAGGGCGGTGTATTTTTCTTCCTGCTCCTCCACTTGTGCCTCCGTGCGTTGCAGATCGTATTGCACATGGCGGTTCTCATCCAGCGCGCGGCGGACGGAGTCTCGTTCCATTTTGCTGCGGGCATTGTCTGCGCGCAGGGCTTCGTACTTTTTGGAAGAAACACAGCCGTAAAAAGAGGCAAAAGAAAGGAGAAGGGCGACGAGGAGTAGATGTTTTCTATGCATCATAGGTTGTTCAATTATTGAATTCGGACCAAAGGTGTATCCGATGGTGGTTTCCCACTTCAAATATAAAATATTTATCCCTCAATAGGCACCAAAATAGCGGCGGAGCACCCATTCTACCGTGAGCAGTCCCAGCAGCAGGAAAAACAACCAGCGCAGATTGATCACTGAGCGGGTTTTGGAGGTTTGGTAGAGAACGGGTTTGACAGTCCCTTTTTCCTGTATGCGCGTCGCAATCTCTCCAATTTGACCGGGGTAGAGCAACTCGCCACCATATTTTTCGCTCAGCAATTTGAGCAGGCCGTGATTGGCGGTCGTTTCGAAAACTTCCAATTGGATGGGACTGACGCTGAATTGGCCATCGTAGGTCAGCTGCTTGCCATTGGTGGAGACCAGGCCGCGGAATTTGTAGTTGCCCACCGGGAAGAATCCGGCATCCAAGCGATAGGAGCGGCCGTTTTTGTTGAAGGTAAAATTGAAGTCCTTTCCTTCGCTATTGGTGATGACCAGCCTGACATCCGGTTCGTTGATCAGCTCGTAACTTTCGTTGTACAATTCGGCGTCGAAGACAATGGACTCGTTTTCGTTGAAGATGTTTTTGCTGATGCTGATCCGAAACTTCCGCTTGTCTTCTTTCAGGCTGAGGTATTGAACACTCTTGCCCACCAATTCGTCAAATACTTCGTGGTTTTCGCGCTGTAGAAAATCGAACAGCCGCCATTTCCAGCTTCCCTCTGCACAGAGAACTCCTACCTTGGTATTGTTTTCTTCTCCAAAAAGCAGCAGTGGATATTGGGTCTCGATTTTTCCAATTCGCTGGTAGAGCAAGATTTGTGCATTGGCACTTTCCTGAAACTCGCCAAAGGGAGCCAGTAGGGGCGAAAAGCGCGGCAGGTCTTGTTTGAATTCATCGCTGATGTTGAACAGGCTGAAGTTGGCAGCTACTTTGGCTTCCACATCATTGGTGTTTTTGCCATCTGCCGTGACTTTGATCAGCGATTGGGCCTGGTTGAATTGGCTGAAATTGCTTTGGGTGCCAAGGACAAACAGGCGCGGGATTTTCTTTTCGTCGAGTTGATTGAGCAGACTGGTCGCCGGCTGGGAGACACTGGGCAATTGGTGCAAGATGACAAAGTCGTAGCTGGTCACATCCTCTGTCAAGGCTGAGATGTAAGCTGTATTGACCTGGTAGTTTTTGTTCTTGAGAATGGATTGCTTGATGGCCGATAGATCGGGATGAGGAGAGTTGGCCAGGATCAATACCTTTTGGCGGGCGTCCAGGACATCCACAAAGATGTCCTTGGTATTGTTGGCGGTGGTCACCTCATTGTCGACCTTGCCCAAAGAGAAGCGGTAGCGTTGGACACCACTGCGTTCTGCGTCGAGAATCACTTCCTGGGTCGTGAAAAAGCTCTTTCGATTGATGCTGATGGGGAATTGCTGCAGGCGTTGGCTTTTGCCATCCACAATTTTGGAGACGAAGAGGGTGGTGTTGCTGCCTTCGCAATTTTGTGCATCCACATCCACTTGTACACTGAATCTGTCTCCCAGATAAGCGATTTTGTTGTTGAAAATGCGCTTGATGGTCAAATCGCGCTTGGGAGTGGTATCGCCCAAGGCCACGGTGTAGATGGGCGCCCCCAATTGCTGGCCGATGTAGACGGGATTGCTCCCCTCATTGTAAATCCCATCCGTGGCCAGGATGACAGCCCCCAGGTTTTGGTTGCTGTACAAATCGTAGAGCGACTGTAGCATGTCGGACAGATTGCTCACCTTGTCGTCAAAGGCAAAATCGATGCCTTCCCGGACCTTGTCCCCAAAGGAATACTGCTTCAGTTCGTATTGCTGAGAGAGTTCTTGTTGTAGATTGTTGAAATCGCTCTGGTACTTTTGCAATTGGCCTTCCTTCAGCTCCGTACCCACTGACTCTGACTGGTCCTGCGCCAACACGACGATGGGCTTTTTGGTTTCCGTAATGATGGATTTGAGCAGAGGGGACAGCAGCAGCACGGCGATGAAGGTCACCGCCAAGAATCGCAACAGCGCCAGGAGTCCGGCAAATAGGGGAGGCTGCTCCTTGAAGCTGTCATCTTTGAAGTACAAAACGGCGGCATAGACGAGGCCCAGGGCTGCACAAAACAGTAAGTACCAGCTGGGATATTGAAAACTCAGACTTTCCAAAAGCTTTTGTTTTTGAGTGTAAGTGGCTGACCACAAAGCAGTTTCCCGCCTCTGGCCTTCCTTTTAACGCCGCGTAAATTACCAAAAGTATTCATATGATGCCACGTCCGGGGGTTCTGACAGGGGCGATTTTTGCTAAATTTCAGAATTTGCCCGCTTTTTGCAGTGGAGACTTCGTCAAGTAGACGACCTGGAACTGCTGTTGGACTGTCAATGAGGTGTTAACTATTGCCTGGAATCGCAATCCTTTTTCAAATTTACACGTTATACATTATCGAACGTCTTCCGCTTCAAAGTGTTTCTCAAAATGTAAACAACCCTTCTATGAAAAAAGGCATTCTTTTACTTCTTCTCCTCGTCATGGGCCTCAATCAGATGCAAGCTGCATATGTGATGTTGCCAATGGATGATCGTCAAAAAAACCATCTCAAAGCATATGGCATCACGTATTGGGTGCTGAACAATGGCGCTGAGGCCTTTTGGTTGCTCAATTACCGAGGGGGCTCTTTTGCCTTCCGCCACAACAAGCTCTTCGAAAAAGAATGCTTGACCAGAGGGGTCAGCTACGAGGTCATCCCCGACGCTCAATTTGCCAAAATCCAGTCCGACATTGCCAATCCGGAGATCAACCAGGATGTGATCAAACTGGAAGTGGCTCCCAAAATTGCCGTCTACACCCCTGAATTCAACTCCAAAGGGGAAAAAGTCCAGCCCTGGGACGATGCCGTTACCCTGGTATTGACCTATGCAGAAATTCCGTACGAGACGGTCTACGACACCGAAGTGCTCAAGGACAAGCTGCCGGAATACGACTGGCTCCACCTGCACCACGAAGACTTCACTGGGCAGTATGGCCGCTTTTATCGCATGTACCACAACTATCCCTGGTACAAGGAAAATGTCAAGCGGATGGAAGGACTGGCAGCGGAGCATGGCTTTGAAAAGGTGTCTCAGCTCAAGCTGGCGGTTGCCAAACGCATCAGAGAATACGTCGTTGGAGGTGGGTTCATGTTTGCCATGTGTTCTGCTACCGATACCTACGACATTGCACTGGCTGCCGAGGGGCTCGACATCTGCGAGCACATGTACGATGGCGACCCGTCCGATCCAACCGCCCAAGAGAAGCTCAACTTCAACAACACTTTTGCCTTTCGAAACTTCAAGCTGATGAAAAATCCATTGGTCTATGAGTTTTCGACCATCGATCACAACATGGGGCGCAAGGTCAATCCCGAGCAAGATTATTTCACCCTTTTCGACTTTTCGGCCAAATGGGACCCCGTCCCCACCATGCTCACCCAATGTCACACCCGGACCGTCAAGGGGTTCATGGGCCAGACGACCGCCTTCATGAAGCAACACCTCAAGTCCAATGTATTGATACTCGGCGAGAACAAACCAGCCTCAGAAGTTCGCTATGTACACGGCGTGGCTGGCAAAGGATTTTGGACCTTTTACGGTGGCCACGATCCCGAGGATTATCGCCACTTTGTCAATGACCCAGAAACTGATCTCAACTTGCACCCCAATTCTCCTGGCTATCGCCTGATTTTGAACAATGTTTTGTTCCCGGCAGCCAAGAAGAAGAAGCGCAAGACCTAGCAGTTGACTGCTCCTCAGGAATGCCATTTTGACAAAAGCGGCCCGCCCTTCCATTCGATCGGCGGGCCGCTTTTGTCTGACAAATCGCCATCGATGGTTTTGATTGTCCCCAATATTGGCTACCTTCTGCCTCCTCAGACAAGTATTGAATGGCACATCCCGTATGCAAATGGAGCAGTTGACAAAGCGCACGACCCAGGCCAAGGACGACTGGCTTTCCCAAGGCATTCGCTTGCTGTATCTCTTCCTCCTGGCAAGCTTGCCCTTTTCCATCGGCTGGGACATTGGCGGGCATCAAATAGAGTGCCCCTCTGAACCTTTGATGGGACTGTTGAGCGGCCTGCTGTTATTCCACTTCCTACGCAAGGGCTGGTGGCCTGGCAGTTTTTACCGCTCGCCCATTGCTGTGGCAAGTCTCTGCTTCTTGGCGTGGATGGTCATCGGCATTCCCTTTTCTTCCCAGCCGATGGTGAGTGCCAAATACAGCTTGGTTGCCCTGGTTCATTGGTGGGTCTTTTTTCATGGCCTACCACTTCTTTGGCGACAGTGGCCCCGCGACGCCATCCGTCATCAGTTGGTCTATGCTGTTCCTTTTTTCCTGATCCTATTGTACGCCTGGTGGAATCACGCCCAATACGATTTCCGCATCGATGTATCTGTCCTGGTGGCACGGCCCTTTTACTTCGATCATGCCTTGTACAGTTGTTGCCTGTCTTTATTGGTGGGCGTGCTGGCTGTGGGTAGTTGGTCGGCAGAGCGTCTGGGCTGGCGCGGGGTGGATGTTTGGATTTGTCGGTTGCTGTTGCCCGCCTTTTGCTTGGGCGTGTATTGGTCGTACAGTCGGGCGGCTTGGCTGAGTTGGATGGGGAGTTTGTTGCTGGTTGGCGGGATGGCCTTGTTCAAGTTTCGTTTTCGTCATGTATTGGCGATGGGGGCGGTGCTGCTGCTGTCAATTGCCTTGGCTTGGCCTTTCCTACAGGCGTCGATTGTGGGCAATGAGGTGGAGTCCAAGAAAGGAAGTGTGTGGGAGCAGATCATTTCTACGGCCAATGTTCGAACGGATGTCTCCAATCTGGAACGGCTCAATCGATACAGTTGTGCTTGGCGGATGGCCCAGGATCGACCCTTGCTGGGATTTGGAGCGGGAAGTTTTCAGAATGCCTATCTGCCATATCAACGCGAGGAGGAAATGACGCGCATCAGTGTCACCCATTCAGGGCCACATCCACCGGGAAGGGGAGGAGGAGCACATTCGGAGTACTTGCAAGCATTGGCAGAAATGGGTTGGCCAGGGCTTGTTTGTTGGCTGGCACTTTTGCTGAGTTGTTTGTGGCAGGCATTGCATCTCAACCGTCGCCTGATTGCTTGGGAGCGCGCTTTGTTGCTGGGCGTTTGTTTTGGCTTGTTTACCTATTTCTTACACGCCTTTTTCAACAACTTTTTGCACCACGGCAAGGCATCTGCATTGTTCTGGGGCCTGTGCGCACTTCTGGTCTTAATGCGACAGCCCCAAAACAACTTAGATTTATAGTTTTATGAATTGTTTCGTCAAGTGGTGTTTCCCTTGTGTCAGGGTAACGAAATACAAACCTGCCGATAGATCGGGTAGATTCAACAGAATGTTCTGATCGTTCAATTGCTCTTTGGTCAATTCGAGAATCAGTTGTCTGGACACATCGTACAGGCGGACGGTCACTTCTGAGTCGTCGGCTCCTTGCAGGCGCAAATTCAACTCGCCTTCTTCCACTGGATTGGGGAAGACATCGAAGTCGAAGCCCTTGGCAAGGCGGTTGACCACTGCTGTTTCACTGAAGCTGAACTCCCCATCCAAATCCACTTGGCGGATTCGGTAGTAGCTCGTGCCTTGTACGGGTTGTTTGTCTTCAAAACCGTATTCGACTGCCCCATTGCTGGACCCTTGGGCTGCATGGGTGCCAATGGTCTCCCATTTGACGCCATCGGCACTCCGTTGGACCTCAAAATGACTGCTTCGTTCTTCGGCTGCTGTGGCCCAAGCCAAATCAACCACTTCCTCCTGAGAGTAGGCATTGAAATAGAGCCATTCCACTGGGAGTGGACCCGATACCAGGAAGCAATCGCTGCAAAGCGCGGCTGGCGTACCAGTACAACTGCTGCCGGGATAGACAATGACATTGTAATTGCCAATGGGGGTCAAGAATGGAATGTCTATGACCGCATCCAAGATGGTTGGGGAACTCACCGTAACGCTGGTCATTTGGATGGTTGTGGTTCCATCGGTGACCACCACGCAGGGCGTTCCTGAGAAACTGGTATTCAATCCCGTCAAGGTCACGGAGAAGGAAGTTCCGCGCGTACCTGAGGCAGGGTTGATGTTGTCCACAAGAGGAGCTACCGTAAAGCAATTGCTGCAAGTGCCATCTGTAGGTCCGCTGCAGCTGCTGCCGCTGTAGACAGTGACACCATAGTTGCTGCTCACATTGGCATTGGAAGGAATGCTCAAAATTCCTGATAGGAAGTTATTCGAAGGAGCGTTGACTGATGACAATTGCATGGTTGTGACGCCATCCGATATTTCTACACAGGGTGATCCTGTCCAAGTCGTGTTCATTCCCGAGAGGCTGACACTGAAGGTCTCGCCTTGAGCACCCATATCTGGGTCTACATCTGTGATGACTTTGGCCGCATTGACGGTAAAGCAAGTGGAACAAGTGCCATCTGTGGGGCCAGAACAACTGGCTCCGTCATAGACTACTGCATCATAGTTTCCTGTCGTTGCCCCCATGGGAATGTTGATGGTACCAGTCAAAAGGGTTGGCGAACTGACGTTGACGTTGGTCAGTGTGATGGTGGTGGAGCCATCAAAGACTTGCACACAAGGGGTCGCTCCCCAAGTGGTATTGGTCCCCGTAAGAGAGACGGAGAACAAATCTCCTTGCTCACCAGCGTTGGGTGTAATGCTGGTGATGGCCGGAGGCGGAGCGGTGACGGTAAAGCACCCGACACAATTTCCATCATCTGGACCAGAACAAGAACTACTTCCATAGACGATGATGTTGTAGTTGCCCAAGGTAGCCCCTGCGGGAATGTTCAATACGCCAGTAATGGATGTATTGGAAGTGGCATTGACCGAGGCAAGCTGAATGGTGGTGCCCCCATTGATGAATTCAACACAGGGCGATCCCATCCAGGATGTATTGAGTCCCGTCAGAGAGACGTTGATGGAATTGCCTTGGGTTTCCGTATTGGGAGTGACATTGGTGATTTGTGGATCTGCGTTGACAGTAAAGCAAGTGGAACAAGTGCCATCTGTGGGGCCGGAACAAGCGGCTCCATCGTAAACCACCGCATCGTAGCTACCCGTCGTTGCGCCGGAAGGAATGCTGATGGTACCAGTCAAGAGGGTTGGCGAACTGACGTTGACGTTGGTCAGTGTGATGGTGGTGCTGCCATCAAAGACTTGCACACAAGGGGTCGCTCCCCAAGTGGTGTTGGTTCCCGTAAGACTGACGGAAAACAAATCTCCCTGATCACCAGCATTGGGTGTGATACTGGTGATGGCCGGAGGTGGGGCAGTGACGGTAAAGCACCCAACACAAGTTCCATCATCTGGACCAGAACAAGAACTACTTCCATAGGCGATGATGTTGTAGCTGCCCAAGGTAGCCCCTGCGGGAATGTTCAATACGCCAGTAATGGATGTATTGGAAGTGGCATTGACCGAAGCGAGCTGAATGGTGGTTGCCCCGTTGATGAATTCAACACAGGGCGATCCCATCCAGGATGTATTGAGTCCCGTCAGAGAGACGTTGATGGAATTGCCTTGGGTTTCCGTATTGGGAGTGACATTGGTGATTTGCGGATCTGCATTGACAGTAAAGCAAGTGGAACAAGTGCCATCTGTGGGGCCGGAACAAGCGGCTCCATCGTAAACCACCGCATCGTAGCTACCCGTCGTTGCGCCGGAAGGAATGCTGATGGTACCAGTCAAGAGGGTTGGCGAACTGACGTTGACGTTGGTCAGTGTGATGGTGGTGCTGCCATCAAAGACTTGCACACAAGGGGTCGCTCCCCAAGTGGTATTTGTCCCCGTAAGAGAGACAGAGAACAAATCTCCCTGATCACCAGAATTGGGCGTAATGCTGGAAATGGCAGCCGGAGGCGAAGTAACGGTAAAGCACCCAACACAGGTTCCATCATCGGCACCAAAGCAAGAACTGCTTCCATAGACGATGACATTGTACGATCCCAGACTTGCTCCCGAAGGAATGTTCAACGTACCAGTAAGAGATGTATTGGAACTGGCAGTGACAGAAGAGAGCTGAACGGTGGTCGCTCCATTGGTGAATTCAACACAAGGTGATCCGCTCCAGCTTGTATTCAAGCCAGTCAGTGTCACGCTCAACGACTGACCCTGTGTGCCAATGCTTGGAGAAACGTTGGTAATCTGCGGATCAGCATTTACAGTGAAACAATTGCTGCAAGAGTTGGTGGCACCCAAGCAAAGAAAAGAGCCCGAAGTGTAGACCCTAGCATCATAGCTACCAATTGATGCGCCCGAAGGAATGGTGACAGTACCCGTTAGAATGGTAGGGGAGGAAACATTCACCCCAGACAAGGTAATCGTTGTTACCCCATCGAACAGTTGTACACAGGGAGAGGTAGGCCAAGAAGTGCCCGTTCCTGTCATGGTCACTGAGAAAGAATCTCCTTGATCACCAGCGTTTGGGTTGATGTTAGAAATGACTTGACTACTTCCGTGATAAGCGACAAACAAAAGCAGGATTGCTGATAGAAATCGACGAAGGTTTTTCATTTAATGCTGTGGTGTTGGGCGGAGGGGTACCATCCGCAAAGCTAGCGTATCTTCTGACCTGCTCAATATAGGCCGTTAGTACATTACTATCAAGTTATTGAGGGACTTTTGCAGTGAGATGGGATAGAAATGCAGTGAAACCTTGGCAATTCACGCATGACAACATTGTTTAGTGCATAATCAATTGGTTCTTTGACTCATAGCAGATCGTACCTGATTGAGGAACAACTCCTTTTTTTCAGGGTTGGTCTGGGTGCGTTCGATGCAGTCCAGCGACTCTTGCAATCGACCCAAATGATAGTATGCGACCGCCATGTTGAACAGGCCTTCATCAAATTTGGGATTGATCTGCAAGGCTGCCTGGTAAATGGGGATTGACTCCTCATATGCGCCCACCTGGACAAGGGTACTCGCGTAGTTGTTGAGTACGTTGAAATTGTAGGGATTGAGTCGGTAGGCTTCTGCCAAATGCTTGCGAGCTTCTTGAAAATTTTCCTCAAAATAATACGACAAGCCTTCGTACCACTTGAATGGGATGACCATCGAATTGAGGTTGTACCAAATGGAATTACCTGCCACCGAGGATTCCCGGAGCATCTTGTTGTCCTTGACGGCCATGGCAATGATGACTTTTTTGCTGTGAACATCTCCCTGATAGCGATAGTAGCCAATGGGGAGATTGATGGCCAAACTCGCCAATAACAATCCGATGACTATCATCTTTGACTGTCCCTTCCAAACCCGGTGAAAACGCCCTTTTTGGAAAAAATCCTTCCCGTGTATGGCCGCCAAGGCCAGCGTCAAGGCCAGCATGACCTGGTGCTCGATGCGTTCTTTGGGGAAATCGAAAAAAGAGACGACACAGTAGCCAAGAATGATGGCCGACAAAATGTAGATGCTGAGCTTGGAATCTTCCGCGGCCGTCTGACCGGCATGTCGAAGCGCCCAAAAGGCAAGGCCGAAGATGCCCACAAAGAGCAGCAAGCCGAAAATGCCCACTTCTGCCCCTATTTCGAGGTAGTCGTTGTGTACTCTGGTGAAAATGAGGTCTTGTTCTTGCAATCGAAAGCCTCCCGCAATGTTGTTGCTCGGGAAAAACAGCTTCCAATTGCCACTCCCATAGCCTTGAAGTGGGCGCTCACCGATCAATTCGAAGGTCTTGTACCACACGAAAAGTCGCTCGCTTCCAGATGCGCTCTTTTGGTAGGTAGCTGGGTTGAAATAGGGGAGATAGTCCTTCCCCGCTTCGCTATTGGCAATGAAAAGCCCTCCAATGACCGCCACCAAAGCCGCAAAAGGCAGGACCTGCCGATACAAGAGCTTGCGACTTTGGGCATTGACCAAAAAGTACTTTCCCAGTCCATAGGCGGAGGATGCAGCGATGGCAATGTATACGGCGCGACTCCTCAGCAAAATGATCAAGATCAATTGCAGTCCCAACAGCCAATAATGCCAGGCTTTGATTTTTCGGTCCAAGCTGATGAAATACAGATTGAAGCCCAGAAGCAAAAACAAAAAGGAAGCTGCCAGATTTTTGTGGCCAGAGTTGCCAATGATCTTGTAGACCGCCTTTCCGCCCAAACCTTCTCCCAAATAGGTCTGCACAAATTGCATTCCCGTGATGCCAATGGCCACCACCGTACAGATCCACAAGAGATTGGCCACCAGCTTTTGGTGGGATTTTAGGTCGGCAAGAGCATGCCGCAGGATGTAATAGCAGAGAAACAGCAGATGGTAGCGTTGGATCGAAAAGATGGCTTCTCCGAAATTTTCCGCCCAGGCCAGCGACAGCAAATTGAGGCCATAGAATGCCAGCAACAGTCCGTCCAACAGCTGAAAGTCGAGCTTTTTCACCCGGGGCAGAATCCACAAGCAGCCAAACAAATTGACAAGACTCATCCAAATGAAGCGACTGCTCAGGTATTGATCAATCAATACCGGGACCCAAAGGCAATAGTTGACCAGCAGGGCGGCCACAAGAAATGCTTGGATGCTTTTTTTTAAGGGCATTCTGTCAAAAGCTTAACATTCTGAAGAACTCAAATATGGAAAAATATTGGATAGATTAAAAAAAATAAGCGGAATTCTATAGATTTACGATGCAATCACATGTAAGGATCCCTTTCTGGTCGAGGCATCCTTGTCTGTGATCAAGGAAAAGCTAATCTTATTCTCATGCAATTTGTCGTGGGGCTTCGGGCCTTTACTCAAGCAAATTGCATGCAACCTACTTTCGTTACACGCGAGTAAAAATCGAACCCGGAAAAATGGTGCGAAACATAATGGCAGACCAGAGGCGTATCATCAAAGCTGGAGAACCAGCTCACCAAGTGCTCATGCCATTGCTGTATTTTGACATCTTCTCGCATCCCCTCACCCTGGAAGAGATTTACCATTTCTGTCATCGCTCCGACTGGGATCGGGCCATTCTCAAAAAAACTTTGGAACACCTGATCGATGAGGGATGCATTTACCAATACGAAGGGTTTTACCTCACCCAGGACAAACCCGAATGGGTTGAAAAACGCAAACAAAACAACCGCCGGGCTGATCACTACCTGAAAAAGGCCCACCAAATGACCCAGCTGATTCGGCGCTTTCCCTTCGTGGAAGGAGTCCTTCTGTCGGGCTCGCTGTCCAAGCACGTCATGCCGGAAAATGGCGACATTGATTACTTCATCATCACCCGTCCCGGCCGCCTTTGGATCGCCCGCACCCTGCTGGTCCTTTTCAAAAAGATTTTTCTGCTCAATTCACACAAATACTTCTGTGTCAATTACTTCATCGATATGGATCACTTGGAGATTGAAGAGAAAAACAGATTTACAGCGACGGAAATTGCCACCCTGCTTCCGCTCAACAATCCCGACTTGTACCGGGCCTTTGTAGCAGCCAACGGATGGGTGAGTGAGTACTATCCTCACTTCAGACTCCGGCCAACCCACGAACTGGCCAATCGGCGCAAAAGCCTCGTCCAACGCTTGGGAGAGGGGCTTCTCCACGGAAAACTGGGGGATCACCTGGATCGAATCCTCATGCGGCGAACCCTCCACTACTGGCAACACAAATTCAAACTGCTGGACCCCAACCGTTTTGCCATCGCTCTCAAATCGCGTCGCTATGTGTCCAAACACCATCCACAGGACTTTCAACAACGCGTGCTCCGGGCCTACATGGGAGCCATCTCCGAATTTGAAAACAGAAACCATCTCAAACTGGAAAACCTAGATGTCTGGCAATTGAAAGAAGGGAATGTATGATGCGTGTACTGATTACCAACGCCTATTTTTATCGCTTTGATCCCAAGCAGTGGCGCGATCAAAAACCATATCCGCCCTACGGGACCATCTACGCGGCTGCTCTGCTGAGGCAAGAGCAGTACCAAGTCCGCCTATTTGATACCAACCTGCGAGAATCCCCCACCGAGATCAAACCCTTTCTGGAAGACAAGCCCGATTGCTTGGTGATCTTCGACGATGGATTCAACTACTTGAGCAAAATGTGTCTGACCGTCATGCGGCAAGCTGCACTCGACATGATCGAAATGGCTCGCCCCGTCGTCAAACACATTTTGGTTTGCAGCTCGGACTCTACGGACCACAGCGAAAAATACCTTCAGGCAGGAGCCGACTACGTCTTGAAGGGAGAAGGGGAGTTGAGCCTCCAGGAAGTCTTGCAAAAGCTGTCGGACGGCATCGATCCCCAAGACAGCCTCGGCATTGCTTATCTGGACAAAGAGGGCAAACTACAAAGCAATCCGCGCAGGCCCGTCCTCAAGGAGTTGGACAGCTTGCCCGATCCGGCCTGGGACCTCATCGACATGGCCGCTTATCGGGACCTGTGGGTCAGAAACCACGGCTACTTTTCCATCAACATTGCCACGACTCGGGGATGTCCCTTTAAATGCAATTGGTGCGCAAAACCCATCTATGGCAATCGCTACAACTCTCGATCCCCCAAGCGGGTGGCCCGGGAAATGGCGATGATGATCCGCGAGCATGGCGTGCAGCACTTTTGGGTTTGCGACGACATCTTTGGACTGCGGCCCCGCTGGGTACAACAGTTTCGCGATGAAGTCCGGCAGCTGGGCATTTCTCCCCGCTACATGATCCAATCCAGGGTGGACTTGCTGCTCAAAGAAGACACCATCGACGCCTTGGTCGATTCTGGCCTGGATACCGTTTGGGTGGGGGCAGAATCTGGATCGCAAAAGATATTGGATGCCATGGACAAAGGCACCACCGTGGAGCAAATCTTCCAAGCCACCCGACTGTTGCAGGCCAAAAATGTGCGGGTGGGCTTCTTCCTGCAGTTTGGATACCTCACCGAGACCAAAAACGACATTGACAAAACCATTCAGATGTTGCTTGATCTGATGCCCGACGACATTGGCATTTCTGTGTCTTATCCTCTGCCGGGCACCAAGTTTTTCGACATTGTACAAAGTCAATTGGATGACAAGCAGAACTGGACGGATTCCGACGACCTGGCCATGATGTACCGGGCCACTTTTTCCCCAGCCTACTACCGCAGATTGCACCGCTATGTCCACAAACGCTTTCGCCTCAAGCAAGCCTGGCTGACCATGGGAGAGTTGCTTCGCCGCCCTGGCTACGCCAACCGAAAACGCCTGCGCACTGTCTGTTCTTCCGCCTATTACCTGCCGGCTGCCACCTTGGACCACCTGCTGCTGCGTCGCCTGCAAAGCAGTGAGGCATGAAACAACCAGCCGCCTTCGATGCCGTGGCGCAAGCCTACGACCGCTCTTTTACCCACAGCTCGGTGGGAGCCATGCAACGCCAAAGTGTTTACCGCCAATTGGAAGTTTACCTGGAGAAGTACGACTTGCAAAAAGTCCTCGAACTCAATTGTGGGACCGGAGAAGACGCCTGTTGGTTGGCTCGACAAGGCCGACAAGTGTGGGCCACCGATCTGTCTGCCGAAATGGTAGCGGTTGCCAAAAACAAGGCCAGCCAGTTGTTGCCAGAAGAGCAGCGGCCTCAATTCGGGCAATTGGCGGTGGAAGACCTGGCCGGATTTGACAAAGCGGGAGATTTCGACTTGGTTTTTTCCAATTTTGGAGGACTCAACTGCCTGTCGCCCTCTGCTCTTGCCCAAAGTATGACCGACATTGCTGCCAAGCTGCGTCCCGGCGGTGTCTTTGCGGCAGTCATCATGGGGCGTTTTTGCGCCTGGGAAAGCCTCTATTTTTTGGCCAAAAGACAATGGAAACAAGCTTGGCGACGACAGGCAAAAGGACCGATCGCTGCGCCCTTGTCAGAAGGAGTACAGGTGGATACCTGGTATTACGGTCCGAGTGCCATCAAGAAATTGGCGATGCCGCACTTTCACCCTCTCCAACTGAGTCCGATTGGCTGGGCCTTGCCGCCTTCTTACCTGGATTCTTGGTTCCAGACCCATCCCCGCTTCTTGTCCTGGCTCGACCGTTGGGAGCAAAGAGGGCAGTCCACTCCTTGGCTGGCCCAGGGAGCCGATCACTACCTGTGGGTCTTGCAGAAACCCATCAATCAGAAGACATCATAAGATAAGGCTGGTATTTTTTGATCAATTGAGGATCGCGCAGGCCAATGGTATTGAAGGAAGACGGATACAGTGCATATCCTTGGTCCCGCAGCAGTTGATGAGCAGCTTTTTGGTCGGAGGAAGACAAGTGGCAGTGCTCGTAGAAGATCAAGCGGGGCGAATGGCGGGCAAAGTCGAGCTGGCGCAAGATGTGGAAATCGTGACCTTCCGCATCAATCATCAACAAATCAAGTTTGTTTACCTGGTGTTTGGCCAACAATTCCGAAAGGCTGAGGCAATTCATGTCTTGGGAGTCGATGATGGCCGTGGGCAGTCGATCCTGAACAGCTTCCAGGAGTGGGCGGTGAAAACTGCTGAGTTGGCTGACCCAATGGGGAAGCTCGGGGGCGGGGCGGAAAAAATAAAACGTCTGCTTTCCGCTTTGGTCGGAAATGGCACTTTGCTCGTAGGACAAGCCCTTGGCGTGCCGATGGTGATGGCGGAGTTGACGAAGGGCGGTGCTTTGTGGCTCGACCAGCAGACCTTGCCACTGGTGCAGCATGACTTGTTGGTAAATGGGGTCGGAATAGTCTCCTTCGTGGGCGCCGATTTGGACAAAATAGACGTCGGAATGGAGTTGGGCAAATTGGGCCAGCAGGTGTTGGTAGGAGGGGAAATGGGCAGGCCGCCAGCGCCTTTCGGCTCGGAGCAAGGAGCGAATGAGGGGAGCGGGGAGCCGGGGCAAAAAGCGTTTGATTTGTCGGCGAAGCATGTGTGGCAAAATAATTCAGCAGCCAATGTAGTACTTTTCTGTGTTCTCTTGAATATTTTTGGCGGCAGCAATTGCAAAGATGCTTATGAAAGAGGCCATATTGGATCATTTGTCGGATCGGCACGCTGCCTTCTTGCACGGAGCGGGCTGGGAGGGGAGTTGTCACCTCTTGGACAAGCTGGCGCTGAAGGGGCAAGAACGGGTTTTGGAAATCGGCTTTGGGACGGGCGGAAGTTTGGTCTTGTTTCGAACGCATTTTCCAGACTTGCAACTTGTCGGTTTGGAGCGATCCGGGCGAATGCTGGAGCGGGCCAGGCGCAGGCTTCAGTTTTGTGGCATATCTGGGGTAGAACTTGGCTTGCTGGAAGAGGGAAGCGCCTTTCCCTTTGCAGACCAGAGCTTTGATGTGATCTACATCGAGTCGGTTTTGGCCATTTTGTCGCAGGAGCAATTGGAAAAGACCTTGGCAGAGGTCTGGCGATTGTTGAAAACAGGTGGTCGCTTTGCCTTCAACGAAAGCATCTGGCAGCCGGGGGCCGATCCCACGGAATTGCGGCGCATCAACGACTTTTGTCGGCGGGAGTTTGGAATCATCCAGGCCAACGACCAATTGCCCGACGTGGAGGCGTGGAAAAGCCTGCTGACAGACGCTGGTTGGGGCATTGAGTATTGTGCAGCAGTGGAAAAATACCAGGCGTCTCTTCCAAAGCACAGGCAGCACCATCTGTCTCGGCTGTTCACCCTTTGGGGGCGATTGACGGCACTTTGGAACCGCAAACACCGACAAGATGCCCGGCAATTGTCCCAACTTTTGGGCAGCATTTGGAAGACAACTGAGGCCCGACTTCAGTCTTACATCCTCATTGCCTCCAAATAAACTCCCTCATCTGACGTCTATTGGCATTTGACTGTGGCGTGTTCAAAGAGTTTTTCTTACATTTGGCAACACAACATTGCGTATGAAGGTCCTGTTTACCCACGCCTATTTCATGTATGAAGATCCAAAGGAGCAAAAGGTCAATCGGCCTTACCCGCCCCTTGGCATCCTGTACCTGAGTGCCTGGCTGGAGCAACACGGATATGACAATGAGGTTTTTGACAGCACCTTTTCATCGGCAGAAGCCCAACGCAAGTACTTGCTCGAACAACGACCGGACGTCCTGGCCATCTACACCAACCTGATGACCAAACTCGCCATTGTCGACCTGGTGCGCTTCATCCGTTCAAAAGCCGAACTCAAGGACACCCTCGTCGTGTTGGGTGGCCCCGACATCACCTACAACATCGACAATTATCTCGCCCTGGGCGCTGATGTGCTCATCATTGGGGAGGGCGAACAGAGCATGTTGGAAGTGGTACAAGCCTGTGAGCGTGGTCTGCGGCCTCATTTCGGACACATCCCCGGCCTGGCCTTTCGCGATTCCGATGGCGATACCATCCGCACGGCAGCCCGCCGACATTTGCGCCAGGTGGACGAGCTGCCTGCCCCCAATCGCCACAAAATTGATTTGAGCCGGTACTTGGAGGTGTGGAAAACCCATCACGGGCGCAGTTCCATTTCGGTCAGTACCCAGCGCGGATGTCCCTTCACCTGTCGGTGGTGCAGCACAGCGGTCTATGGACAGTCTTATCGCCGCCGCAGTCCGGCCCTGGTGGCCGAGGAAGTGGCCATGCTGAAGGAGACCTACAATCCGGATCAGTTGTGGTTTGTCGACGATGTCTTTACGGTCAATTACAAGTGGTTGCGCTTGTTTCACAAAGAGATGCAAAAGCGAAACTTGAGCGTTCCCTTCGAGTGCATTACAAGGGCCGAGCGCCTAAGTGAAGAGATCATTGGCATTTTGAAAGAATGTGGCTGTTTTCGGATTTGGATTGGGGCCGAAAGTGGCTCCCAGCGCGTGCTCGACGCCATGGATCGGCGCGTGAAGGCCGAGCAGGTCCAGGCCATGATCATCGAGGCCAAGCAGCAGGAGATCGAAACGGGAACCTTCATCATGTTGGGCTATCCCGGCGAAACGGAGGAGGACATACAAGCAACCCTCAACCACCTACGCATCTCTAATCCCGATCTTTTTACCATCACGGTTGCCTATCCCATCAAGGGGACGGGATTGTACGAAGATGTGAAAGACAATTTGGTCAAAGAGCCCGATTGGTTCAGCTCTACAGATCGCGACATCGATTTTCAGCGGACCTATGCCCGGCCCTATTACGATTTTGCGGTGCGCTGGGTGGTCAATGCTGTCAACTTACACAAAAAACGATTGGAAGGAAAACCCTTTGGCCTGGCGGCTGCCAAGCTGCGCGCCAAGATCGCCCTGGCTCGTCTGGGCATGTGGTGGTTTCGCGTCTTCCGGTCCAAAGGTCCTGGATATGGAGTTTCTAAAAGCTTACCCGAATCGTCAGAATTTGCACTTCCTAAGTCTTCCGGAGGGTGAATTTGAGCAGGCCTATTTGCGCGTCCGCCAGCAAGAAGGCCGCCTATACCCCGATCGCTGGGTGCGTCAACTGCCGGAACTCCCCAAGGAGCATCCCCACCATGCCGAGTGGAGGCTTCGCCAATACAATACCAAGCGACTGCTGACATACCTCAAAGGCCGCCCAGGTCATACGTGGCTCGATCTGGGCTGTGGCAATGGCTGGCTGGCCCATCGTCTGGCCGCAGAGGCTGACAAGCAAGTGCTGGGGGTAGACATCAACTTGCCAGAACTGGAGCAGGCTGTCCGCCTATTCGATGCGCCCAATTGCCGATTTGCCTATGGCGATGTCTTCGAAGATTGTTGGCCCTCCACTGCCTTCGATGGCATCATCCTCAACAGCTGCATACAATATTTTTCCGATCTCGATTCGCTGATTGATCGACTCCGTCAACTGCTTCGACCCAAGGGTGAAATCCACATTTTGGACAGTCCCTTTTACGAGCAGTCAGAATTGGCAGCAGCACGCGACAGAAGTCGGCGCTACTACGAGGAGCAAGGAGTGGTGGAGATGCAAGGCAAATACCACCATCATTCCTGGGAAAGCCTGCAAGCCCATACCCCTCAGTTGTACTACCAGCCCCAGCACTGGACCAATCGCCTGCGCCGCCGCCTGCTGGGCCAAGGAACTCCTTTTCCCTGGATCATCATTCGAGCCTAGATGACAAAACGATCCAGCATCCGACGGTGGTTGTGGTATGCACAGGGTGGCTTGTTGTTGCTTTGTGTGGCCCTCTATCTATTGGATGTCATCTTTGGCGATGGAGATGGCGTCAATGCCCGTTTTGGACTCAATCCATTGAAGATTTTCCTTTGTGGTGCTTCGATTCTGCTTCTTGTGCAGGGCCTTTGTGCTGTTCGGACTTGGTTGGTCAATGTCTCTTTGTTGCTTCTGACGACAGTCCTGATCCTGGGCTTGTTGGAATGGACCCTGCCGTGGTTGGCCCCTCGCTTGCTGAAGACCCATCAATACATCCGGCCCTTGGACGGGCGCTTTCCTTACAAGAGTTACGACAGTACGTACTTCAAAAATTATTGGCCGGGCAGTCGCTTCTCCTACCACTTGTCGGAAGCCGATGGGGGAGGGAGCCACCAGATACAGATCAACCAGGAAGGGATTCGCGGGCCAGAGCGGGCAGCGCGAAATGCAGATCGGAAGCAACTGATCTTGTTGGGCGACTCCTTTGTGCAGGCCTTGCAAGTGCCCTATGAGCAAACGATGGGAGAGCAATTGATGGCTCGATTGGGAGATTCCGTAGAGGTGTGGCAACATGGGTTTCCGAGTTGGTCGCCCCTGTTGGAGTGGAATTGGATGCTGCGGCAGGGAATGGAGCTGCAGCCGGATGCCCTTGTCTTGTTTCTCTACAACAATGATTTTTTTTCTGGCAAAAGCGTGGGAGATGCAGGCTATGCCCCCTTTGCCAAATTTGATGCAGAGGGACGGCCCACTGGCTTTGTGTTTTCGCAGCAAAGTCTGGCCAGCCAGGAGCGAGGCATGTGGAATTTGTTTCGGCAGGATGTCCTCAATTTGGGGCTGGTCAAAACCATGTCCTTTGTACAGCGCAAGCGACGTGCCCAAGCGTTGCTGCCCGTTTCAGAGGTAGATCGTTTGCTGGCCTTGTCAGCGGCAGAATTTGAACAAGTCTATCGAGAGCAAGACTTTGAAGATGATCCCCTCTTTTCTTTTCGTTGGGATTTGCTCAGCCTGATGCGCCCCTACGATCGTTGGGATGCATTGACGCGCCAACGGCTGGCCCTGTCCCAAACCCATTTGTCGGGCCTTCATCGGTCCTTGTCCGAGCGGTCCATTCCTTTGTACATCTGTCTGATTCCCTCTGCCTGGCAATTGGAAGGGGAGGGATTGGCTTCCAAGCAGGAAATGGGATTTGAAGGGCTGCAATCGCCCAGTGGCGGGCTGTCAGATGCGCTGGCGGATTTCTGCCAAGGAGAGTCCATTCCCTATTTCGACCTGCTGCCTCACTTCAAATCGTACAAGGCCGATCATCCCGCAGATGCCTTGTACTTTTCTCAGGACCGCCACCTCAGTCCTACAGGCCATCGCGTGCTTGCCGACTTTTTGCACCAACAGTTGTTTCAACAACAAGGCAGCCCCTTTTGAAGTCCTTGCCGACATATGTCTATTGGGGACTTTTCCTGGCATTGTTTGCCCAGCGTCTGTTCCATCTAGGGCCGTACTTGGATTTGCCACATGACTGGCGCCAGGCCGATACTGCCTTTTACATCTTCGACTTTTACCAAAACGGCATCGATCTTTTGTACCCCTCCGTTTGCTGGATGGGAGGGTATGGAACGGTCATTTTTGAATTTGCCTTGCCAGAAGCCATCGTCGCCCTCTTTTATTGGTGGTTTGGCGAATCTCTGCTGGTGGCTCGCTTGGTATTTTTGGCGTTTTACGGAGGATGTTTGTTCTTTTTTTACCGAATTGTTGAGCTGTGGTATGGTCGGGAACTGGCTCGTCTGGCCAGCTTGGTTTATCTGGGCTTGCCGCTTTCCTTTTTCTACTCCCGTGCCATTCACGTCGATTTTTCAGCCCTTTGTTTTGCCTATGGTATGCTGTATTGTTTCCTTCGGGGCGTCAAGGAGCGGAAGGGCTGGTGGATGTTGCTCAGTGGACTGTTGGCCATTCCTGCTTGTTTGATCAAAGTGCCCTATGCATTTTACCTGGCCTTGCCCATGTTGGTTTTTGCGTGGCGCGAGGGGGCCATGGGCTGGGCGGTGCGCCATGGGTGGGCCTACGTGGCTCCGGTGGGGCTGTTTTGGCTTTGGCAACAACACGTCTATGCCTTCAATGGGCAGGCGCCGGACTGGGATTATTTGTTGCACTATCGAAAATTCAATGTCAACAACAGTTGGTACTTTGGGGACTGGGCACAGCGACTTAGGCCGTATTCCTGGAAAGTATTGGGCTCGCGGGTCATCCTCGAAGTGGCGGGGATTGGCGGGGTTTTATGGGCTGCGATTGGCCTATGGCGTTTTCGCAAGGACAAACAATCCATTTACCTATATGCCTGGCTATTGGGGACATTGATTTACGTACTGATCTTTTTCAACCTGAATTTTGTCCACAATTACTACCAACTGCCTCTTTTGGCTCCGACGGCTTTGCTCACAGCAGCGGGCCTGCGCTCTCTGTGGCAACAAAAGCAAAAACAGTTGTTGGTAGCCTTGTTGTTGTCCTTGGCGGTCAATTGGTTTTATGCCGAGTACAGCTATTATGAATTGCCACATCAACTGATAGAAGCGGGGCAACAGATCGAGGCCCAAACCGATGAACGGGCCAAAGTCGTGGTTACCTATCGGGACTTTGATTGTCGGAATCCACGGATTTTGTACCGGGCGAGGAGAAGGGGCTGGTCTTTGGAGGAAAAGGGTTTGCAGCCAGAAGTGGTCGAGCGCTTGCGTGGGGAAGAAGGGGCCACCCATTGGATTTACATCGGACAAGAGTTGCCTTCTCAGATGAGGTCCTATTTGGACACACAAAAATCCACTCCTTTCATTCATCAATTGGAGTCGGGAAGCGATCGATTATTTATCTTTCGCCTGTGAGCAAGCCCCACGTCATATGGATCACACCCGGCTTTGCGGCCGATGAGCAGGACAGCCGTTGCATTCCACCTTTGCAGCTTTGTGCCCGCCATTTGCAGGCCAGTGGTCGGTTGCAATTGCACATCATCGCGCTGCATTATCCCTTCAAAAAACAGACATTTCACTGGCACGACATCCCCGTCTACCCTTGCTATAGCTCCTGGGGGCGACCCATCATTTGGGGGCGGGCCTTGAGCCATTTGCATCGACTCTGCAGCGAGCATTCTGTCCGGGCCTTGCACAGTTTTTGGCTCAGCGATGCGGCCTTGATGGGCCATTTGTTTCAAAAAATCACTTCCTTGCCGCATTGGATTACCCTGATGGGACAAGATGCCCGGCCAGACAATCGCTACCATCGCTTGCTGCGGGTGGATCGACTGCGCACGGTCAGCCTGTCGGAATACCACGACAACCGCCTCTTTCAAACGACGGGGCACCGAGCCGACCGCATCATCCCTTGGGGCCTGCCCGTGGACAAAAGGGAGTGGGTGGAGCAGCCTCGGGACATCGATGTATTGGGCGTAGGCAATTTGATCCAGCTCAAGGATTACGAGACCTTCCTTCGCCTGTTGGTGCGTTTGCGTCCAGATCGCCCACAGCTCCGGGCAGTCCTCATCGGAGAGGGGCCAGAGCGGGGGAGATTGGAGGAACAGGCCAGGGCGGCGGGGCTGTCTGCGCATCTGACCTTCACCGGAAGTTTGCCGAGGGAAGAGGTCTTGGCGTACATGCGTCGGTCCAAGGTCTTTTTGCATCCGTCGACCTACGAGTCCTTTGGCTATGTCTTTTTGGAGGCATTGGCAAGTGGGATGAGGGTGGTGTCCCGTCGGGTGGGCTGGGCGAATCGCTCGGATCGTTGGTGGTTGGGACAAACGGAGGCTGAATTGGCCAGCGTCTTGGCAGAGGCCTTGGATGGCTTTGATGCACCTGGGCCGTCCTATCCTTGTCCCATTGAGCAAACTGCATCTGCTTACTTGTCTTTGTACGATTTGTCTTGACCAAATTTCTGAGAGATTTCTTGGTAGTAGCGAAGCAGTTGTCGAGCGATGGCTGGGTAGCTGAGGTGGGTGTCAAAAAATTGGCGGACCGCAGTTGATTGTTCTTGCCAATCTCCTTGCAATACTCCTTCGATGGACTGTGCCATTTGCTTCCAATCCCCCGGAGGACTCAGGGGACCCAGTCGACCTTGGTCAGTCATCATGCGAAAGGATGGAATGTCGGTGACAATGGGCACACAGCCGCAGGCCATGGCTTCGAGCAGGGCATAGCCCGAGCCTTCGCGATGCGAGCCGAGAATGAAGTAATCGGCACTGTTGAAATGGTCGGCCATTTGGTGGCGGGGGCGGCTGCCCAGTAGATGGACGACTTGGGCGAGGAGGGGGGCGGAGCGGAGGTAGTTTTGGAGGGTGGGAAGAAGCCCGTCGTCTTGGTACAAAA
Organism: Bacteroidota bacterium; assembly: GCA_039821145.1. Taxonomy (GTDB): domain Bacteria; phylum Bacteroidota; class Bacteroidia; order Chitinophagales; family Saprospiraceae; genus JBCCSZ01. Next base: position 40,761 of record JBCBOS010000018.1, read on the forward strand.
AATACAAACGGGCCTGTGGGTGAGTGGACAGATTGGCCTCAAATGCTTTCAGGATGCCCAAAGGGTTTTTGTTCTCATTCAAATTGCCCACCCAGAGAAAGACCGGACTGCCACTCATGCCAGTAGCGGCGCGCGCTTGCTCCCGAGCCTGGTAGGAAAAGTGAGTGGACCCTTCCATGAGGTAGTATATCGTGTTGTGCCGGGAAAGAATGCGCTTTCTTTGCCAGATTTCCTCTTGTCCGGAGGCACAAAAAAGCAGGGCATTGACTTGGGGAAAGACTCGTTTTTGCAATTGATTGCGAAGCCAAAAGCGGGGCGTTTCTGCGTGGTTTTGGATCAGAACAGGGCGACTTCCTTTCAGGCATTGCAGCAGGTGTCGGTGTTGGAGGACCTTATTCATATTGTGCAGGTGAAAGAGATCGGCGGGGACTTGGGCTGCGATTTGGTGAAGTTTGCGGGGAATTTGCCAAAAGGACAAACGAGCTGGCAGGCCGTCATCGACAAATTGGTAATCGATTTTTCCTTCTCGGATGCGGGCATTTTTTTTAAAGCGGATAATTGCCGTAATTTGAACCCCCAGAGCCTCCAGTGCCTCACACCATTCGGTGAAGCTGTGGAAGCTTTTGAGCAAGTCTTCGGCTCTTTCAAAGGTGTCGAGGTATTCGTGAACGACAAAGCAGATGTGCATGATGTGCGCATTGTTGGTCTGCAAAATACAATGAATCTGTACAGCCTAAAGGTAGCCTATTATGATTTGAAATGCGAACTGCTCCGCGGATTTCGGGGCTGGAAAAATCTGTGGGCCAAGGAAGTGCCACATCGATTTGTCTTTGTCCTCTGTCCCACCTATTGCGGTTCCACCCTGATGCAAGAATTGCTGAGTACCTCTCCCCAAGTCAGCGCCAACAACGTGTTTGGAGTGAGGGAAGGACTCAGTTTGCCACAGGTGCGCAAGCTCTTTGATTATCGGCAGTTGTGGACGGATGGCTATGAAATGCCCTGGTTGGCCATTCGGGCGGAGTGGATGAAGTATTGGGACCGTTCGCGCGCCATCTTGCTGGAGAAAAGCCCTTCCAACATCCTGCAAATGCAGCCTCTGGCCCAGTATTTTGCCCCCAGCTCTTTCGTCTTGATGGTCCGCCATCCCTATGCTCACTGCGAAAGTTTGATTCGGCGCGACGGCTACACGGCAGAGGCGGCGGCCCGTTTCAGCCTGCGTTGTTTGCATCAACAAAAGAAAAATTTGGAATTGGACCAGTCCAGTCTGTTGATTCGCTACGAGGACTTGGTGAGACAGCCCCTGGCTTCTGCCCGGCAACTGGAAGCCTTTTTGCCCAAGCTGTCGCCACTTCGGATTCAGGGAGACTTCAAGGCACACAATTACAAAAACAAGCCCCTGCCGATTACAGATTTGAACAAAGAAAAAATCCAGCGCCTCAGTCAGCAGCAGAAGGCGACCATTGATGCAATTCTATTACCGCAAGAAGAGATTTTATCTTATTTTAGCTATTCCTTAGCAAGCGTCTAAGCCAAAACTTTGAGAAACGATGTCGAATCAACCTTCTAAGGTCATCCTATTCAATCCGCGCAGTGCCAGTGCCAAGCACCGGGTGCCCAACAGCATCCTGCAGGTCGGTGCTTCCATTCACGGCTTGTTTGAGTATGTCTTTGTGGATGGCAATATGGAAGATGATCCCTGGCTGACCATCGCCGAGTATCTGAAAACTGGGGAATTTGGCTATTTGGGGACGACCGTGATGCCGGGCCCGCAACTGCAGCAGGCCATTCCCATCGCTCGCAAGGCCAAAGAGTTGTGCCCTGAGCTGGTCAACATTTGGGGGGGCTACTTTGCTTCCAACCAATTTCGGGTGGTCATCGAATCGCCTCACATCGACTTCATTGTCAATGGTCCTGGAGATCAGACCTTTCCGGCCTTGCTGAATGCCTTGGAACACGACTTGCCTTTTGAATTCATCCCCAACCTGATCTATCGGCAAGAGGATGGCGAGATTGTCAAGACCAACAAGGAGCGATTGCTCAACCAAGACATGTTGGCGGAGCTTCCCTACGATCACTTGAACTCCTTTTACCCACTTCAAAACTACTTGGCCCGCACCTTTTTGGGCAAGCGGACATTGGCTTACCACTCCAGTGTGGGCTGTCCGTTCAAGTGCTCTTTTTGTGCCGTCGTCCCCATTTACGATGGTCGGTGGAAGGGCAAGAGTGCCGAAAACATCTTCCGCGATGTCCAGAAGATCAAAGAGGAATATGGGGCAGACTCTGTGGAATTTCACGACAACAATTTCTTTGTTTCTGAAAAGCGGGTGGCCAAATTTTCGCGCCTGATGATGGACCAAGGAATGAACTGGTGGGGGGAAGGCCGCATCGACACGATTGATCGCTACAAGGACGAAACCCTTCAACTGATGCGAGATTCTGGCTGTCGGATGATTTTCTTCGGGGCGGAAAGTGGCAATGATGAGATTTTGAAGGAAATGGACAAGGGTGGTCGACAGACGGCCGAGCAAATCAAGCGCTTTGCAGGGCGCATGCGACAGTTTGACATTGTACCGGAGTACTCTTTTGTCCTTGGAATGCCCGCCGATGATCCCCAAAAGGTAATGGCCCAGATCGACTCTGACATCGAGTTCATCAAAACCATCAAAGAGATCAATCCCGAGACGGAAATCATCATCTACGTCTACAGTCCGGTGCCCACGGAGGGGTCGGACTTGTACCGCCGAATCACCGAGGCTGGCTTTCGCTTTCCCGAGCGATTGGAAGATTGGTTGAGTCCGGAATGGCAGGCATTTGACCTGAGAAAAAATCCACTGACTCCCTGGCTTCGCCCGGCCATGGTCGACAAGATCAAAAACTTTGAGACGGTTCTCAACGCCTATTATCCCACTGCTTCGGATGTGAAGTTGACACGGCTGCAACGTTGGGTGATGCACCAATTGTCCAGCTTGCGCTATCGCTTCAACATCTTTCACTATCCCTATGAGTTGAAGATTTTGCAGAAGTTTTGGTTGCGGTATCGCCAGCCAGAAATTGAAGGCTTCTGATGTCTGCCAGGTCACTGATTCGCAGGGCATTGAAGCCCGTATTGTGGTTGGGCTACAAGTGGTATCTCTCCAAAAAGCGTTGGCATCGCCACGATGGATTGGACATTTGCGTACACCCTTCTGTTTTTCATCCCGGATTTCTGTACAGCACCAAGATCTTGCTGTCTTTTTTGTCGAGGCAGTCGGTATCGGGGCGTCGTCTGTTGGAATTGGGAGCGGGGAGTGGCTTGATTGCCTTGTGGGCCAGTCGAGCTGGGGCGCAAGTATCGGCCAGCGACATCAATCCAGCGGCATTGGCCTCCATCGAAGAGAGTTGTCGCAAAAACAATTTGGCGATACAGCTTCATTTGTCTGACCTGTTTGACGAGATTCCTCCACAGCAATTCGACTTCATTCTCATCAACCCGCCCTTTTATCCAGGCCAGCCGACCAACGATCGGGAGCACGCCTTTTTTTGTGGGCCCGAGTTTGAGTATTTCCAAAAGTTGTTTGCACAGCTGCCGACTTACTGCCAGCCTTCGACGAAGGTGTACATGATCTTGACAGACGATTGTGATGTGGAGCGCATCTTGGAGTTGGCAGCCCAGGCGGCTTTGTCTGTGCAGTTGTTGCAAGAGCAAAAGCAAGGAGGAGAAACCCATCTGATCTTTGGCCTTTCCCTTTCATAGGTGTAAAAAAACGAAATTCTCAAACAGACGCTAGGACAACTGCTGTTGTGGCAACAGTCGTTCGGCCAGCAATTTTTCCAGTGGAATTTGGAAGAAATTGAAGCGGCAGCGCAGTTGGGCCATCCACTGCAGTGGAAGGAGTGCCCATTGGCGACGGCGGCCTGCCAATTTGTTGTAAAACTTGAATCTTTCGATCAGTTGGTATTTTTCATCACTGACCCAGGGACCAGAAGAGCCGATGTAGTCGAAGTCGGCCCATTCTTCTATGGTTTGGGGAAGTTCGTAGCCCTGTGCCACCACATCTTGGGTGATTTTGGAGCCCGGATAGGGCTTGAAATAAAAAATGGGAGTGGTAAAGCCGGGATGCATGCTGTTCAGCTCGCGGGCTACCTTGAGGGTGTCGCGCACGCTTTGGGCGGTCTCCTGCGGAAAGCCTACGATGAAGGGAAAGATGACGTTGATGTCTCGCTTGGCGCAGCGGCGGGCCGTTTCGTAGACTTGTTCGATTTTGATGTCTTTGACCAACCAGTCCATCATTTGTTGTGAGCCGGACTCGACACCTACCAACACTCGCCTCAGCCCCGCTTTTTTGCAGAGGTCAAACTCTTCATCGCTCATTCGCGATCCTTGGTCGGCCCGCATGGTCCCCGCCCAGGTGGATTGGATGTCTCGTTCCATAAACTCTTCGGCAATCCGTGTGATGCGTTGGCGTTTGGTGAAGAAGGTTTCGTCTTGGAAGTTGATGTCAGTGAAGCGGTACTTTTTGTACCAATATTCCAGTTCCTCCCCCATGCGGTCTGGTTGCACGGCTGTCCATTTGCGACTGAAGACAAAGGGATCGGCACAAAAAGTACAGCGGAAGCGGCAGCCAGTCGAGGAGATATAGTCCAGTTGGCGTTGTTTTTTCAATTTGAAGTAACGTTCCACATCAATGAGGTCGTAATTGACGCGTTGGAGAAAGTTCATGTCCTCCAATGCCCTCCCCGGATTCTTGATGATTTCTCCACTGGCATCCCGATAGGTAATGCCCTTGACATGGGCCAAATCGGCGCCACTTTCCAGGCAGGCAACCAACTCTTGAAAGGTGGTTTCTCCCTGTCCTTGCACACTGATGTCGACTGCTGGTTCATCGCGCAGGGTTTCTTCTGCAAAGAGCGAGGTATGCCAGCCGCCCCAGATGATCGGCAGCTTTGGACAACGGGCCCGGACACTGCGGGTGACCTCCAAGGCATCGCGCAGGGGAGCGCCTGTCAGGGAGGTAATGCCCAAGCAAAGGGCATCGTCTGCATGTTGGAGGACCTGCTGCAAGGGACGATCATCGGTTCGCCCGTCTATTATGACGACTTCGTAATGAGCTGCGTCGAGCATCGAGCCGATGGACAGCAGAGCGAGTGGCATGTCGTAGAAGACAGCCTTTGGATTGTATAAGAGTATCTTTTGTCTTTTCATACCTAGTTTGCCTGACCCAAAATACCACCTTTTTGCAGGAAATCTACCAAGAAGTCTCCTAGAATTTTTTGCCCTCCTGGATTGAGGTGTGGGTCTTGGGCATAATAAATCTGTTTTTGTCGTTCTGCTTCCTGAAAGTGCCCCAATGGATTGGCAATGTGTATCCGCTGATCGGCCAGCTCTGTTCGCAAATATTCTACAAATGGATAGTTGGACTCTGTGATGCTGTGGAGGGGGGCTTGGGCTGCTCCGATCTGCGCCAGGCGCTCGCCATATCGTTGGTGTACTTGCAGGCAGTGGGGGATGACCAGCAAGACCACTTGGCAATTGGAGGGGACTTCCTGGAGCAATCGTTTCAAACGCTGGGTGATCTCCCTGCCGTCATCGCCTCTTTGTCCCATCATTTGTGCGCTGTGGTGGACCAGATGTGGTTCGGCTCGAAATTGCATTTGGGAGCGGGCGCTGTATTGTTGGGGAACAAAATGGTCTGCCATTTTTGGATCGGCAGAGGTGGGCAAATCGTGGTAAGTGGCTTGCCGAATTTGGGGAAGTTTGGCGTTGAGGAAGCGGATTACCAAAAAATAGTCAGAGACCAACCAGTACAGCCGTCGTGCCAGGGAGATGTTTGGGCTTTTTACGGGCGGACGAAATTCCAAAAAATCATTGCCCAGATAGAGCTGATAGAGGAGGAGGTCAGGTTGAAACTGTTGGAGTCTTTTGGGAAGAAACAGTTCGTGTTGTCGCAGGCAGGTGCCGGGGATGGAGGAGTTGACCACTCGGTAGTCAGGCCATTGATGGCGCAGGGATTTGACGTAGCTCTGCCGATCGGCGCTGAAGGAGTCACCCACTACCAGGATGGTGGCATCTTTGTGGGATGTTAGCTCTGTTTTTTCATTGAGACTGCTCAGGTTGTTGCCATAAAAATCGACCACATACCAGCGGTAGCTCAGCTCAAGGAGCAGCAGCACACTGATGCCCAAAAAGCAAAGGTAGACCAACTGTTTGGCAGCTTGGCGGACGAGGCGAAGGATGTTGGCTTTGGCAATTGGCATCGTGCATCATTTTCCCAATGCCAAGATTCTAAAAGCTCCTTGGATTACCAAACCAAACACGACAATTCCGATCAGCAAATCTGGTTTGCTGCTTTGAAAGACATAGACGAGAAGGCCAGCTGTTAGGACTCCGAGGTTGATGATGACGTCGTTGGAGGTAAAAATCATGCTGGCTTGGATGTGTGCTTCTTCTTTGTTTCGAGACTTTTGAAGCAGGAACAGGCAAGTGGCATTGGCCAGCAGTGCAAGGGCGGAGACCCACATGATGGTGGATGGATCGGGGAGTTGTTCCGTTCCGAAAAAGCGCCGAAATACCTCTAACAAGCCGATGACTGCCAGGCCAATCTGTAGATAGCCCGCCAAAGAGGCCGCCCGTTTTTTCCGGGCCAACGTACCTCCCACGGCCAGCAGACTGATCCCGTAGACCAGAGAATCGGCCAACATGTCCAGACTGTCCGCCACAAGTCCCATTGATTTTGACAAGATTCCGGTGGTGGATTCTAGGAGGAAGAAGGAGAAATTGATGGCAAGTACGGCCCAGAGCAGCCGTCTTTGCTGTTGGTTATCGGGCACTTGCTTGTCTGACACCGATTCGGTGGATCGCTTCTTTCCACCCAAATTGAGTTCTGCGATGGACTGTTCGATGGGCTGGGAGGAGCCTTCGTGGAAAACGGAGAGGGACCGATGGGCAAGGTCGAATTCTAGATTGCATACTCCTGGTACGCCATCCAGCTTCATCCGAATCAGATTTTCTTCTGACGGACAATCCATTTGGGGAATGTCAAAAATGGTTTTTTGCATTGTATGTGCATTGTCTCATCAGTTGGATGAGAGTGCTGTAGACAAAAGTAAGGATACTTACCATCTTGTACCTCATCTTATTGTCAAGAAGAGAATTTTTGAGTGGCTAAAATTGGATTGCTCGACCATCTGCGCAAAATTTGCTATCATTGCTCCTGCACTTAGTCAATCAATCTATTGTGAAGCGCATTTTAGGCATCTCTGCATATTATCACGATTCTGCCGCTGCTCTGCTGATCGATGGCAAAGTCATTGCGGCTGTGCAGGAGGAGCGATTCAGTCGGCAAAAACACGATTTTTCCTTTCCCTCCCGATCCATTGAATACTGTCTTGCCGAGGGTGGGCTGAGCATTGATGACTTGGATGCCGTGGTGTTTTACGACAAGCCTTTTCTCAAATTTGAGCGATTGTTGGAGACCTACTATGCTTTTGTTCCCAAGGGCTTTGCTTCTTTTGTCCAGTCGATGCCGCGTTGGGTGGGAGAGCAGTTGTTGTTGAAAAAGAGCATTCGAAAGTCCTTGAAGGAGATACAATCCTATGACGGTCGCAAACTTCGCTTGTTGTTCAGCGAGCACCACCTGTCACATGCTGCCAGCGCGTTTTATCCAAGTCCATTTGAAGAGGCCGCTGTGTTGACCATCGATGGGGTAGGAGAGTGGGCTACGTCCAGTTTGGGGCATGGCAAGGGAGGGCAACTGACACTCCACAAAGAGTTGCATTTTCCGCATTCTCTGGGCCTGCTGTACAGTGCGTTTACCTACTTTCTTGGTTTTCGGGTCAATTCTGGGGAGTACAAGCTCATGGGATTGGCCTCTTATGGCAATGACAAAAGTGAGCGATTTGCCCGCTATTTGAAGTTGATTCAAGAGGAGTTGGTCGACTTGAAGGAGGATGGCTCTTTGCGCCTCCATCAGCGGTATTTTACCTACGCAACCAAGCTTCGGATGTTGGACGAGCGCCAGTGGCAGCAGCTTTTTGGTCTGCCTCGTCGCCCAAGTGAGCAAGCGTTTGGTCAGGAGCATGCAGATTTGGCCTTGGCCATTCAGCGATTTACCGAGGAGGTTGTCTTTCGGATGGCGCGAGAGGTACAGGCCTTGACGGGCTCGCGGCGTTTGTGTCTGGCTGGAGGAGTGGCGTTGAATTGTGTGGCCAATGGCAGGTTGTTGGAAAGGGGGCTGTTTGATGAAATTTTTGTGCAACCTGCGGCTGGGGATGCGGGTGGAGCCTTGGGGGCAGCTTTGGCTGTGTACCATTTGCACTATGGGGGAGAAAGGGTGTTGACGAATGAGGCTGACTCTATGTCAGGAGCCTTGTTGGGACCCGCCTATGGGCTGCCAGAGGTGGAGCGCATCATCCGTCGATACGATCTGAGTGCAAAGCGTTTTGACCAGTTTGAGGAATTGGCCCAGGCGGTGGTGGATCGATTGGAAGAGGGAGCCATTGTGGGCTGGTTTCAGGGGCGCATGGAGTTTGGCCCGCGGGCCTTGGGCAATCGCAGCATTTTGGCGGACCCGCGTCGAGAGGACATGCAGCGTCGACTCAATTTGCAGATCAAAAAGCGGGAGAGCTTTCGCCCATTTGCTCCGGTTGTATTGGTGGAAGACTTTGAGCAGTATTTTCGCTTGCCAACACCCTCGCCCTACATGAATCTGGTGGGACAGGTGGTTGAGGATCGCTTGGCATCACTTCCGGAGGATTACTCGGAATGGCCGATTCGTCAAAAACTGGATTTCGCCAAGTCAGATGTGCCAGCGGTGACCCATGTCGATCTGACGGCACGCATCCAAACGGTTAAGAAGGAAAGTAATTTTCGACTTTGGCATTTAATCCATACCTTTAAGCAAAAGACGGGTTGCAGCCTATTGATCAATACAAGTTTCAATGGAAAAGACGAACCCATCGTCTGCTCACCCGATGATGCCGCCTCTTGCTTTTTGCAGACCGGCATGGACATCTTGGTACTGGGCGATCACCTCTGTACCAAGAAAGGCGATAAAGAAGGTCGATAAACTTTATCTCCTCACACGTCAAACCCAAGCTCATGGAGTTTTTGCAAGACATTTGGCAGTTCCTCAAGGTCCGCAAGAAGTGGTGGCTTGCCCCCATTGTCATTACATTGGTATTGATCGGCTTTTTGCTGTTTTTCTCCAGTGGTTCTGCCCTTTCTCCTTTCATTTATTCACTCTTCTAGTGCCGCATGCAGACTGAGATTGAAGAGAAGCTAAAGGTACATCAAAGCATTCTGGTATTGGCCCTGGCAGCCATACTGGTGGCGATCTGGTGGAAAACATCTGTGGGCTACTACGTCGCCCTTGCTTTGCTGTGCTTGCCCTTGCTGCTCTATCCCTTGGCCCGCTGGATTCACCTGGGGTGGATGGCCTTGGCCAAAGGCCTGGGCTGGATCAATACCCGCCTGTTATTGGGGATCATTTTCTTTGTCTTGTTGTGGCCACTGGCTGCCTTGCGCAGAGTCTTTCGCTCGGAGCTGATCTCAAAATCTGCCGATCCGAAGGCAGACACTTACTACAAAGAGAAAGAGAAGAAAAGCCCGGAAGCAGAGGATTTCCTCACTCCCTGGTAACTGGTGAATAGATTTGATGAGCTTCCTGCATTATTTTTTGCGAAACTTGTCCACCTCTTCCTGGATTTGCTCAAAGATGATGAGGATGTCTTCCAAGTACTGCTTGCCACTTTCGATGACTTGATCCCAAGGATAGGCTGCTCCGCAGATGGCAGCGAGTTCTTTGCCCGCTTCAAAATACTCGATGGCCACACCGCTGTACTGGGGGTCTCTTGGCTCCATCACCTCCATGCCGATCTGGAAGCACCTTTCCTGCAAGCCTTCGAAATCCGACGGGGAAAATTGTGCCTTGTATTGCAGCATAAATTGGAGAAGGACAATCCATTCAATGCATTTTTCTCCTCTCAGTATCTCCAGAAAAGAGTTCTTGGCTCGGGCTTGTTGCTCTCTCAGCTCCATGGACAAAAGCATGGCATTGATGATGCCGTTTTCATACAGACGATGGAGGTCTCTCCTTTTCTTGTCATTGGCTTGTGAGAGGCGAAGGTCCTCTCGGTCCAGGTCCTCCATCAGTTGTAGGTAATTGTCCAAGGCGATGCTTCCGTAGGTCAAACGCTCTTTCGAATCCGCTAATTTCAGATAGAGAAGGTGGGCATATCTCGACAGCAGCAGGGAGTGAGAGGCCGTTTGTAGTCGTTGCTGTAGATAGCTGATGTGGTCTTGATGGATGTCTTTGGGATCGTGGGAAGGAACGTAGTCATCTCCTTTTTTGACAAAGGCAGAGTGAAAAAAGTCATTGTAGTACAACTCGAATCCACAAAAGAAATCTTCCCACTGGGCATGCTTTCGCTCCCTCTTTTTCCTCCTAGTAAAGAATATGGACTTCTCCAATCGCTCGGCCACCTTCCGAAAGGTGAGAGCCACACCATACAGCGCCAATTGCTGACCTGAATAGGGATGCTGTAAGCAGTGTTTGTTGAGATAGTCGTACAATGCTGGCAGGGAAGAAGGAGCTTCGATCATACCTCTATATTCTCTTTCTCGGCATAAGCCAGTGCAAAGCGCAGTTTGTGATAAGGCATCTTTTCGCCAAAATGATCAAAGAGATCTGTCAGGCTACTCGTGGGAGGCATGCTGGCTTTGGCCTCCAGAATCTTTCGCACTTCCGAGCGGCTGACGAAATGAAAAGGGTTGACATCTTGTCCTTGATGGTAGAGTTGCAGCAGGTGGCCATAGATGGTGCCATCGGACAGCTGTCGATTCTGTGCAATGGTGTTGACGGGAATGCCACGCTTGTATTGCTGAAGGGTTTCCAACTGGGTGGCTCCTTTGATGTTGGTGCCTTGTTGATAGCGCGCTTGTACAAATCCAATGATGGCCTTGATGAAGTCCTTGCCGTATTTGCGTAGTTTGGCCTCCCCAACACCAGAGATTCGGCTGAATTCTGCTTCGTTGATGGGACGCTCGGCAGCCATTTCCTCCAAAGATGCATCACTGAAGACGATGTAAGGAGGCACGCCATCCCGCACGGCGATCTCGCGACGCAGCTTTCTGAGCTGTTCGAACAATTCGTCCCGGACCCGCTGGCGCTGGGTTTTGACGGTTGCCTTGGCCTTCCGGGCATTCATTTTTTCCTTCACAGCTTTCATCCGCACCAGGCGAACAGACTGCTTTTGAAACAAGACGGCTTTGGCTGCATCGGTGAGTTTCAAGACGTGGTTTTGGTCATAGGCCACTTCTATTAAGCCAATATTGATCATTTGCAAGATCAGTTGTTGCCAGTCGAAGGCACTGATGTCTCCTCCTGCGCCATAGGTTTTGATCTTGTCGTATCCTCGCTGAAGGATTTCTTTCCGCCTCGATCCCCGCAGTACATCGATCAACATGGTGAGCCCAACGCGCTCGCGCAAACGAGCAATGGCAGACAGCGCCTTTTGAGTAATGATGGTGCCGTCGAATTGTTGGGGTGGGTCTTTGCAGACATCGCAATTGCCACAATTCTTTTCCAATTGTTCTCCAAAATAACCCAGCAGTACCTTTCGGCGACACACCATGGCATCGGCAAACTGTCGCATTCGATCCAGTTTGGCCAATTTGATGTCGCTCTGTTCGCGATTGTCGCTTTTTTCGAGGATCTCTCGCAGCACACTCACATCGTTGAAGCTGTAAAACAGCAGTGCATCCGCTTGCGCACCATCCCGCCCGGCCCGGCCGATTTCCTGATAATATCCTTCGATGTTTTTGGGCAGATTGTAGTGAATGACCCATCGGACGTTGGACTTGTCGATGCCCATTCCAAAGGCGACAGTCGCGCAGACCACGGGGATGTTGTCGTTGATGAACTCTTCCTGCACCCGATTGCGCTCGCGCGCGTCCATCCCCGCGTGGTAGTGTCCGGCCCGGATTCCACTGGCGGTGAGCTTGCTGGCCAGGTCCTCGGTACTTTTTCGACTCAGGCAGTAGATGATGCCTGATGTATTGGGATGCTGTCGGATGAATTCGATGATCTGCTCGCGGCGCTTTAGACCGGGGCGGACCTCTAGGCTGATGTTGGGACGGTCGAAGGAGGCAATGAAAACGGCGGGCTTCGACATGTTCAACTGGTGAATGATGTCTCGACGCGTAATTTTATCCGCTGTGGCTGTCAGTGCCACGATGGGAATGCCTTCGAACTGTCGTTTGAGGAAGCGGAGCTGGGTGTATTCCGGGCGAAAGTCGTGTCCCCAAGAAGAAATGCAATGGGCCTCGTCGATGGCAAACAAGCTGAGCCGAATGCTTTGCAGAAGGGGGATGAAGTTGCCGGAGACCAGCTTTTCGGGAGAGACGTAAATGAGCTGCAATTGATTGTTGTACAACTCATTTTCGATGGCTTGTTGCTCAGAATGACTCTGAGAGCTGTTCAGGTAGGCTGCCGCGATGCCATTGGCCCGCAAACTTTCCACTTGGTCTTTCATCAAGGAGATTAAGGGAGAGATGACCACGCAGACACCCTCCATTGTGATGGCTGGAATTTGAAAACACAGGGATTTTCCACCACCCGTTGGCATCAGAACCAGGCCGTCCCGACCATTGTAGATGGCTTGGATGATCTCTTGCTGCATGGGCCGAAACCGCTCGTAGCCAAAATATTTTTGCAAAGCTTGCTGCGCCTTCTCTATAGTCATTTGAGCTGCTGTTGTAGATGTTTGCAAGATACAAAGGAGGTTTGTAACAGCCTAGTACCATAGGCTGCGATCAGACAAATTGAGAAAATGATTGTTGGGAAGACGTGCAGATCATCACATCCGGCTGTTACGGGCGGCTCTCATTCCGCCTTGTGACAAATATAAATAAAAATTTTTATTTTCAAATAAAAAACAAAAAATGTTTGTTTTGTCTGGTTTTACTCCTTGTACAGATAATAGGTGTGGACTGATTCTTCTCCGCTTTTTTGGTTGCGAGAGTGCAAGACCAAAGAATCGGCATGTACCTGGCCATCGTAAAAAATGGGGCGATGTTCGTAGTAGACCTTGGTGGTGAAAAAGACAGAGTCGGCTCTTGTTTGATAGTAGCCGTGGATGTTGCCAGTACTTTGGCGATCCTGGCGAAGGACCTTTTCGGGGCTGTTGTAGACGATGTAGGCGAGGACCAGGCCATCCGGGAAAAAGCGGAACATTTTGTAAATGTCTCCAAATTGATCGGCCTTGACAATGCGGAAGTAAAGGCTATTGGTTTGCAGGGAGCTGTTGGCGGTGTCCAATTGATAAGTGGGATCGTAGTACCAAAAGCGAGTGGGATCGGGCTCCTTGTCTTTGGACAGCGTCGCTTTGCGGGAGGTCTTACAGGCGATCAGCCAGAGAAAGAGAAAAACACAGAGGAAGAGGGGGATGGAGCGGCTCATGGGAAGAGATTTTCGATGGCAAAGGTATCAAAATTTCCCTCAAAAAAAACCTCCTGTGCGAACGATGTCCACACAGGAGATTTTGGGTTGGATGGCAGAGCATTTTGTTTGCTCGCCTCACATCAGTCTCCTACGATCTGGATGGGAAAATACCCACCAGCGCGACGATGTAGCGCATGACCAAAAACGGTTGGAGATTGTAATGCCTCTGGCTCCCCCCGGTAGGGTTCACCGCATAAGTAGGTGGGGTGTAAGTCACTCCTCCCAGTGGTTCACCAGGGTCAGCCGCCATGCTGTTGTAAATGTTTGATCCTTGTCCGAGTGCATTGCCTGCAATCTCATTGGTATTGGCAGGATCTGTATTGGTCCCTACCACTGCAGCACCATTGGTGGTGACGGTGACGGTATGTGAGTGGGAGGGGATTTGAGTGCTGTTCAGGGTGACTTCCTCTACTCCTGTCCTCTGGCCGAGTGGTCGTGGTGTCAGACCGGGGCCTGAGCCCTCGTGTACTGCGGTGCGGCCTCTCATATCGGGCAGCGCAAAAGTCGTACGGCCATCTCCGCCGTAGGTGGTTCCCAAGAGGGAAAACAGGGCTTGGTTTTGGCTGATGGCCAGCAGTTGTCCTTCGCAAAAGGCCCAGCCACGAGGAGCAAAATTGCCTGCGAATATTCGGATTTCTCCTATATATGGTTGCATGTTATAGTATTTTTAGGGTTATCGGATTAGCTGCGGCTTGGGAAAATGCCTTGCAAGCAGATGACATAGTTGACAACAAGGGTTGGCTGGATGTTGTCGTGAGACATAGAATTTCCAGTGGATTGGGTGGCAAGCTGAGGCGCAGTGACCAATGGACCATTGAGGGCTTCTCCGGGTTCTGCCGGATCACTGTTGTACTCATTTGTCCCTACCCCCAGTGTATTGGCTTCTGCCTCATTGGTAGTGGCTCCGTCGGGATTGGTACCAATCACGATAGACGGTGCCGTAGTGGTGGAAAGACTGTGGGTGTGATTTGGCAGTTCCAGGATATTCAGAGTAACATTTTCTAGCCCTGATCTCTGGCCTTGTCGATAGGTAGATAGACCCGGTCCTGTTCCGGCAGACAAAGGGACTCTGCCTCGCAGGTCGGGCAACGCAAAAGTTGTGCGGCCATCTCCACCATAGGTGGTACCCAATATGGAAAACAATGCAGTATTTTGTGCGATTGACAGCAACTGGCCATTGCAAAAGGCCCAGGTGCGGGGAGCGAAATTTCCGCCAAACATGCGGACTTCACCTATAAAACCATTCATGTTATTTGATTTTCAGAATTTGCAAATTGATTGAGAACATCACCTGTGGCACTGCCCTAGCTTCTGCTCGGGAAAAGGCCTTGTAGACAGATGATGTAGTTGACAACCTGAATGGGAGCCATATTGGTGTGTGATCGGCCGCCACCTGTATTGTTCAGGGCATATGTTCCCTGGTTGTAGGAGATGCCTCCCAAAGATTCCCCTGCTTCCGGAGCAGTGCCGTTGAAGATGTTGGAACCAGCGCCAAATTGATTGGTGGCAGGTTCATTGGTTGTCACATTCTCGGCATTGCCTTCTATGGCCAGGGTGGGAGCGACTGTCTCTACAATGAAGTGGTTGTGGGAAGGTATTTGGTTTTGGTTGAGGGTAACGTCTTCTTCACCAAATCGTTGACCCAAACTTCTCGGAGTCAGCCCAGGTCCGCTTCCAGCGTGCATGGCCACGCGGCCGCGCATATCGGGAAGAGCGAAAGTGGTACGTCCGTCACCACCAAAGGTTGTCCCTAGCAAAGAAAACAGAGCTTGATTTTGAGCGATGGGAAGTAGCTGGCCGTCACATAGGGCCCAGGCACGGGGGGCAAAGTTACCCCCGAACATGCGGATTTCCGCAAGATACTGTTCTGCCATATAGCAACTTGTTTTTTGAGGTTATATAATGAATGAATGATCTTGTTGTTCCACCCAAAAGTGGTGCGTTAAATATAGCAATACTTTTTAATAAATGAATAATCGTAATGCATATTCTCCACTTAAACAAAGTGTAGTGGGCCATTGTCCCACTCTACCCCCCTATGGTTTGGCGGTTTGGGAGTATTTTGCAACCAATTCCTGCTCCTCTTCACTCAAACTTGCCGGGGGAACATATCCATTGCCCGTCGGGTCTGCCTGAAGGTCACTTTTGAAGGTGTTTACACGATGTTGGAAAACCCCGAGATCGATCCCTCTGGCTCCGCTGAAAGCCTCCAGACGTTGGATGCTCGCCTCTGGGGCTGCCACCAACTGCTCGTATTCCAGCCACAAGAGTCGATCGGCGGCAAACTGTTGGCGTATATACTGGCAGTTTTGTTGATGGGTGTGGCAAAATTGATGGACCTCCTGTGGGTTGACCAGCATGCCTGCAGCCTTGGCAGAGCGCACACTGTCGGCCAAATCGCGAACGATGTAGACCAATCGAGCTTGGGGCAGGATTCGCTGCAAGGCCAGCAGCATGGGGGGAGGCCACTCGGCCATCTTGATCCCCCAGATCGGTCGGCCCCGTTGAATACCTTGAGATTGCAAGTACTGCAAAAAGTTGAGGGGCATGTTTTGGAAGGTCTCCAAATAACCACTCATGGGCGGCATCAGATCGGCGATCCAGTCATTGACAGCTCCTCCTAGCACGCTCTCGAAATGGGCATCCCAACGGTCGCGGCTGCTGGCATACATCAGTCCTTTGGTCAGGCTTAGATTGAGCAGTACATTGACATCCGTGGCTATCGAATCGCCGTAAATGAGCGCATTGTCGGCAGAGCAAAACAAGCGCAGCAATAGTGTGGTGCCAGAGCGTCGCACAGGAGATGCGATCAATAGGGGAGAAGAGGCTTGCATGGTTTTTTGGGTTTGTGATTCGGTCGGATCGGCCACATTCCAACCGATTCCGCTGGTAAGGTAGAGAATTAAGTGGAAAATAGTTTTGAATTCTTTTGCTTTATTTCGATTTTTCCGGTCTCTAAAACCAGATTATAGAGAGCGAATTTTCGCTTGCTATAAGAAAAAAAAGACGTATATGCCTCAATCAAAAATCGCCGGAATCGGCTATTACGTTCCCGAAAAAGTAGTAAGCAACCACGATTTGGTCAGACACATGGACACTTCCGATGAGTGGATTCAAGAGCGGACGGGAATCGTGGAGCGCCGCTACGCCGAAAAACACAAAGAGTCCACTTCTACCCTAGGTGTCAAGGCCGCCACCATCGCCATCGAACGGGCTGGCATCACTCCTGCCGATGTGGACTTCATCATATTTGCCACCCTGAGCCCCGACTATTACTTCCCCGGTTGTGGTGTCCTCCTTCAACGAGAAATGGGCATGCACGGCATCGGTGCCCTCGACATTCGCAACCAGTGCAGCGGCTTTGTCTACGGCCTTTCCATTGCCGATCAGTTTGTCAAGAGTGGCATGTACAAAAATGTCTTGCTTGTGGGAGCAGAATTTCACTCCATGGGACTGGATTTCACCACCCGCGGTCGCAACATCACCGTCATTTTTGGCGATGGCGCCGGAGCAGTCGTCGTTCAGCCCACCGAGGAGAAAGGCATCCTGTCTACCCACCTCCACGCCGATGGAAGATATGCCGAAAAACTGGCCTACATCAATCCCGGTGCCCACGGAGGCATCCACAATCGCGACAAAGATTTTGGCTATCCCGATCAGGAATTTGGGGGGGCTTTTGTTACCGATAAGATGTACCAAGAGGAAGACATGTTTCCCAACATGGAAGGCCAAGCGGTCTTCAAAATGGCCGTCCAAAAGTTTCCGGAAGTGATCATGGAAGCCCTGCAAACCAATGGCTACCAACCCTCGGACATTGGCCTGCTGGTCCCCCACCAAGCCAATTTGCGCATCAGCCAATTTGTCCAAAAGAGAATGGGTCTGCGAGACGATCAGGTGTACAACAACATCATGCGCTACGGCAATACCACTGCTGCCTCCATTCCCATCGCCTTGTGCGAAGCCTGGGAGGAAGGCCGTGTCAAGGAGGGCGACCTGGTTTGCCTGGCGGCATTTGGCAGTGGCTTTACCTGGGGTTCCGCCCTGATGGTCTGGTAGAATCCTCTTGGCCTTGTCGTCCAATCGACAGATTGACAGTCACATACCTTTATTGGATCGTTCTGCACAATGGAATGTGGGATAAGGTCAGGTTTTTAGTATCTTAACTCTACTGAGAAAGAGTAGGTTTTGCCGAATGATACCAACCGATTGCCCTTTCGTTTTCCGATCTGATCTCCGCATCCTCTGGGTGGGACTCCTGCTCAGTCTGTGCCTCAGTGCCCGGTCCCAGCCCAATCCCCAGCAAGCCAACCGATGGATCTTTGGCAATGGCTACGGCCTGGATTTCAGCAGCGGAGAGGCAGTTCCCGATCACAACAATGCCATTTTTACCTATGAAGCCAGCACGGTGATGTGCGGCAAAGAGGGCCAACTCTTGTTTTACGCCAACTCCGGTGGGCGGCAAGATGGGTCTGCCGATGGCTTCATCTGGAATCGACTGCACCAGCCCATGAAGGGAGGGCGTTTGTTGCCAGAAGAAGGAGGAGGATACAGCGCAGCCCAAGGCTGTGTGGCACTGCCGCGACCCGAATGGCCAGACCGCTATTTCCTCTTTACAGTCGATGAATTTGAGACCATGACCAACTCGGCCAACACCCTGACCCAGGGAAAGGGCTTGTCTCTCTTTGAGATCGACATGCAGGCAGAGGGCGGATTTGGAGAGGTCATTCGGTCCAATGAAAAAATCTTGCTTCCCTCCTTTGAATACCTCACCGCTACCATTCACGAAAACTGCATAGACTATTGGCTGTTGGCCCTTAGTGGTCATTACCACTTGGAGAGAAACCCCGATGTGGCAGATTCCATTTACGTCTTTCCCGTGACGGCCGATGGTCCGCAAACGCCGCTCGTCTTTCCCCTTCCAGAGGGAGAAAAAGGGGTGGAGGATGAATACGGCATGTTGCGCCTCAGTCCCGATGGCAGCCGACTCATTTGTGGCCGCTACTTGTATTCCTTCGACAAGTCTACTGGCCAGATCAGCGATCCCCAAGACTTGTACGGCATTTTTTCGGCTGGAGAGTTGTCCCAGTGGTGTTTTTCTCCCGATGGCAAATTGCTCTACCGCTTTCGGGAGCAAGTCTTTGCAGACGAATCGACCTTGAGCATTGTACAAATCGACTTGAGTGCCAGCCCTTTGGCGTCGAGTGCCATTTCTTTGGGCACGACCACTTACAAGGCCACCGCCATCTTTGGCAGCCCTCAGATTGGGCCCAACGGCAAGATTTACACCCTGGTCCAGCCTCTCAATACCGCCGCTCCCACAGAAGTCACCGTGTTGCACCAACCCAATCTGAGAGGGGAGAGGGCAGAATTGGAATTCAACCACTTGACCATCACCAAAAGCAGTGGTGACAGTCGCTTTTTGCGCTTTGGCAATTTTGCCGATCACCTCTTTTACCAAAATTTCAGCCTGCCATTGGACCTTGGGCCGGATGTTTTGCTGGATTGCTTTGATCCGGCTCATCGATTGGAAGGGCCTCCGGGGATGGAGTGCTACCGCTGGTCTGATGGATCGATGGCCCCCAGTTTGGACATCAGTCTGCCCGGACTGTACTGGCTGGAGGTGCGCAGGGGGTGTATACAGGGGCGCGACACTGTATGGGCAGATTGGGACTTGACCCCCTTGGATGATCTCGATGTGGGGGCAGATACGATCCTGTGTGATGGTGATACGCTCTGGTTGGAACCAACAGTGGTCGATGCAGCCTACAGATGGCAAGATGGCCAGCAAGAGGACCGCTATGCCGTTTGGCAATCCGGGACCTATGCTGTGACGGCGACCCTTGGCAATTGTGAAAAGAGCGACAGCCTGGCCGTGGAATTTGTGCCACTTCCCACCCTCGACTTGCTGGCAGGCGACACGGTTCTTTGTTTGGAAGACGAATTGGATGTGATGCCACAGGCTGATCACTTCGACGACTTTTCCTGGCGGGACGGCCATCCGAATTTGGACAGAACCATCTCGGAGGCGGGCCAATACGAGTTGACACTGAGTGGAGCCTGTGGGACGGTCAGCAGCAGCTTGGAGGTCAGTTTTGAGGATTGCACCATTTTGCCTTGTCAAATCTATGTCCCCAATGTATTCTCTCCGAATCAAGATGGGGTCAACGACGATTTTCTGCCACAGGCCAATCGCGACTGCCAGTTGACCGATTTTCACCTGCAGATCTTCAACCGCTGGGGTGGTTTGGTATTTGAGAGCCACGATCAGGATCAAGGCTGGGATGGGCGCTATTCCAACCAAAAGGACCTGGAAATGGGGGTGTATGTCTGGGTGTTGACCTACGAACAGGCGGGGCTTCCGGGCCGCAAGCAGCTACAAGGAGATTTGACTTTGCTGCGATGAATGCCGCCTTTTAGGCACAAATGTGATTTTTTGTAAACTTTCCGGCTGCTGTGCGGTTATCAATGTCAATATTTCGCATTTCTAATTCGAGAATCCTATGGAGGGCATTGCAAAACCATTATCAGTTCATCAGTTTGAGGTGAAGACAATCACCGGGGAGCCACTTTCTTTGGCCGATTACTCTGGAAAAGTGTTGATGATCGTCAATACGGCTTCTGGCTGTGCGTTCACCCCTCAATTGGGCAAGATGCAGGAGTTGTACGACAGCTATCGCGAGAAAAACTTTGAGCTGTTGGCCTTTCCGTCCAATGACTTCGGCGGGCAGGAGCCTCTGGAAGGATCGGACATCGAGCAGTTTTGTGAAATTCGCTTTCAAACTCACTTCCCCATTTTTGAGAAAGTGACCGTAAAAGGGCAGCAAGCCCATCCTTTGTTCCGCTTTCTATCCGACAAAAGCCAAAACGGTGCTCATTCTGCCCCTCCTCGCTGGAACTTTCAGAAGTACCTCATCGATCGCCAGGGGCGCTTGCACACTTGGTTTTACCCCTTTACGTCGCCGACTTCTTCCCGCGTTCGCAATGCCATCGAAGGCTTGCTGTAGGGTCATTGGACGCGGAACGTAGACTGCATCAGGTCTTTTTCTCTGGAAGAAGCTCCCACGTATATTTCGTACTCCATGGCATCTACCACCCATTTTTGCAGCTTGGTGTCATAGCGGGCAAGGTCTTCCGCAGCGACTTGTAGGGATACCTCTTTGGTCTCTCCGGGCGCCAGCGTCACCTTGGCAAAATCCCGCAGCAGCTTGACAGGGCGGTCTACCGTGGAATTGGAAAAGCCGACGTATAGCTGAACGATCTCTTTGGCTGCCATGTTCCCTTCATTGCGCACCTGCACACTCAGCTGGAGAACATCCTGCTTGCCCATTTCGGGATTGGAGACTTGGAGGCTGTCGTAGGCAAAATTTGCATAGCTCAGTCCAAATCCAAAGGGATAGGCCACCTCGGTATTTTTCTTGTCAAAGAGGGTGTAACCGTGGTAGTAGTCGTAGGTGATGCTTTTGGCAAAGGGGGTAAAATGGGGGTAGTCTGTTGCATTTTGTGCAATGCTAAATGGCAGCTTGCCACTTGGGCTGACGTCTCCGTACAGAATTCGCGCCAGGGCCGTTCCTCCCTCCATTCCACCATACCAGACATACAAAATGGCTGGCACCTTCTCATCCCAGGCCGACATGTCGATGGCACTGCCTCCAACGTAGACAACCACCAGTTTCTCATTGGTCTCTGCCAGGGCTTGGATCAATGCTTCGTCTTCTGCGCGCAAGCGAAGGTTGTCTCGGTCACCTCCTACCCCCTTCTCGCCCACAGCCTGCCCGGCCTCCGCCGATTGCTCCATCACTTCCCGACTCATCAGAATGTATTCCCCCTCGTCTTCAAAGGTAAATCCAACCACCACAACCACTTCATCAGCCTGCTCTGCCAATGTCTTGGCCCGCTCCAATTGGCTGCCATCATCGAGGGTCACTTGGTTGCCAAGGGCTTCTTGATGGGCTTTTATGCCCTGGTAAGGTGTGCGGACGTAGGGAGCCGTCGAATTGCTGCTGCCCTGATCACCCGTATTTTCCACATCGGCCAATCGGCCAATGACGGCGACTTTTTTATTGGAGGTTTTGGAAAGAGGCAGCACGTTTTCATTTTTCAGCAACACCATCCCTTGCTCGGCCGCCTCTCGGGCCAGTTGTACACTGGATTCTTTCCCGATGATGCTCTGTGGGTATTGATCCTGGTCGTCTCCCAAAGCATAGGGGAGGCGGGTGGCCAAAATGCGCTGGACAATGGCATCAATGTCGGCCTCGCTGATGTCTCCTGTTTCGATGGCCTGTCGAAGGGTCTCCACTGTGTAGTACTTGCCAAAAGGCATCTCCACGTCCAATCCTGCTTGCACTCCCTTGGGACCGTCGTACAAACCAAACAACCAGTCGGTGCTCACAAAACCCTTGAAACCCCAATCGTCGCGGAGGATGTCGGTCAGCAGGGCTTTGTTGCTGCCACAAAAATCGCCATTGACAGAGTTGTAGGCACTCATCAGCGAAGCGGGTTGTCCCTCTTGGATGGTCTTTTTGAAATGGGGGAGGTACACCTCGCGCAGGCTTCGCTCATCCACCTTGACATCCACCACCCATCGCGAATTTTCGATGCTGTTGAGGGCGTAGTGCTTGGGGCAGGCCATGACCTTGTGCTTTTCAATTCCCTTCACCGCTGCCAGGCCAAATTCTCCCAAATGCCAGGGATCTTCTCCATAGGTTTCCTGTGCCCGTCCCCAACCTGGGTGTCGCAACAGATTGATGCAGGGAGTGGCGGCATAATTGGTGCCATTGGCCCGCATTTCCGACGCAATGACCTCGTGTACTCGTTGCTCCAGGTCGACATCCCAACTGGCTCCCCGAGACATGGCCACCGGAAAAGTCGTCACATTGTCGATCTCCTTGCTCAGCACCCTGGCGCCGCGCGGCCCGTCCGACAGCACCCATGGCGGAATGCCAAGGCGTTCATTTTGTCCGACATATACATGTGGAAAGCGCTTGCGAATCAAGATGTTGGCCAAAAACTTGATCAGTCCGCCCGAATAGCTCTCGCCATACATTTGGGCAATTTTTTCTTCTAAACTCATTTTGCCGACCAGTTCCTGTGCTACAGCATCGGCACCAGATTCTTGCAACTTCTGCCGGAGGCTCGCCTCTTGGATGTGAAGCAAGGGCGTATCGTAATTGACGGCTTGGTAGTACAGTACCCCTGCTGTGATGAGCAGCAAGAGGATCAAAAGGCCGAGGAGTTGGAAAAAGCGGAGGAAGAATTTTTTCATGCCAGAGGTGGTTTGTGTCATTTTGCCACAATATAGGAAAATATTTTGTGCCACATAGACACAAAATCCTGCCATTGCTTTCTTATTTTTGTCAGATGAACCTGAGCACATACCTCAACGAAGGGGATCAGCTGTTTTTGCCTCACATTTCTGTCGACACGGTCATCATCGGCTACGAACAGTCTGAGCTGAAGGTATTGCTCTTGCAATTCGACGAGAAATGGACCCTACCAGGAGGGCATGTGGGGCGAGAGGAATCGGTGGAAGAGGCGGCGGCTCGCATTCTGCACGAGCGGGCGGGTTTGAGTGGTCAGTATCTCAAGCTGTTTCAGGTCTTTGGCGATCGGGAGCGCAACTTTGGGGAGGAGATGAAACAGTTGTTTGCTGCCGCTGGGGTTCCCTGGCGAGAAGACCTGTGGATCAACAAACGGCACATTTCCATCGCCTTTTATGCCTTGGTGGACATTGCGAAGACCCAACCTACGGGGGGAGTGTTGATGCAACCATTTGGTTGGCATTCCCTGCACGACCTTCCGCCCATGTGGATGGATCACGCAACCATTGCCGAGGCGGCTTTGACCCAATTGCAGCGAGACATCACCATTGAGCAAATTTCTTTCAAACTGTTGCCAGTAGAATTTACCATGCCCCAGCTCCACCAATTGCACGAAAAGATTCTGGGGAAGAAATTGGAGCGCAGTCGCTTCCAAAAGAAGATGTTGGGCCTGGACATTTTTGAACGACTGCCACACATCAAACGCAGCTCACCGGGCCGAAGACCTTTCCGATACCGCTTCAAAGAATCGGAGGCAAGTGCCGAAGATGTCTTGCCCCCTACAGGGGAATCGCAAAGAGATGCTGGATAATTGTCGGCGAGTCTTTACCTTTGCCAAAATTTTTGAACTCCTAGATTTATGAAAGTAGACATATTGGCCATCACGGCTCATCCCGACGACGTAGAACTGAGTTGTTGTGGGACCTTGTTGCACCAAATTGCCCTGGGAAAAACGGTGGGCTTGGTGGACTTGACCAGAGGAGAGTTGGGGACTCGTGGCACCCCGGAGATTCGCGAAGCGGAAGCCATGGCTGCTGCGCAAAAGATGGGGGCAAGCATTCGCGTCAACCTGGGAATGCCCGACGGATTTTTTACCCACAGCCGGGAAAACCTCCTCAAGGTTGTCCGTGTCATTCGCCAATACCAGCCCGAGATTGTTCTGGCCAATGCCGTACACGACCGTCATCCCGACCATGGGAAGGCTGCCAAACTCATCTCAGAAGCTTGCTTTCTGGCGGGACTGGCCAAGGTCAGAACCCTCGACAATGAGGGTCTCACTCACCAGAGATGGCGTCCCAAAGTCATTTATCACATGATCCAGGACTACACCTTGGAACCCGATTTTGTGGTGGACAT
Organism: Bacteroidota bacterium; assembly: GCA_039821145.1. GTDB lineage: Bacteria > Bacteroidota > Bacteroidia > Chitinophagales > Saprospiraceae > JBCCSZ01. The sequence continues at coordinate 64,912 of JBCBOS010000018.1, forward strand.
CAGCCCCTACATCGACAAAAAAATGGAACTCATTTTGACTTTTCGATCCCAGTTTTTCGATCCTTCCTCCGGAGAGTTGGATTCTCCGATCAGTGGACAAGACTTTTTGGAGTACATCCGCCACAGGGCCCGCATCTTTGGTCGGCCCGCCGGGATGGAATTTGCCGAGGGCTTCACGGTGCAGCGCACCATTGGTGTGAAAGATCTATTTGATTTGGTGTAAAAGCCAGGCCAGGCTATTGGGGCAGTTGGTGATTTTGAAAATGTCCTGTGTTTTTTCCCTCCAAACGATCCACATATTGGACATCACCCAACCGAAAGCGGACGGGGAGCCGGGCTGCCTTTTCCAACTTGACTTCTATTTTGCAAAAAAAGGCCAGATCATCGTAGCAATACAAGGAAGGCATGCGCAAGCTGGGCGGGAGCGATTGTGAGGATGCCTCTGCTGCTGCTGGATGGGAGGGGGAGAGGGACGCTGCCTGCTCAGCAAATGCCTGTGCCTGTTCTGCCAGGGGAGGCAGATCAATGCTGGGCAGAGGCATCTGAAACCCTACCTGCGCGTGGGCCAAGCTGCCGACCAGGAGCCAGCAACAGACTAAAAACTGTTTGACTTTCATTCCTCTTTCTGTGTCGTTTTGGGGGCTTTGTTTTTGACAGAGCCCTTGTACAGCTGGTATTGCACGAGGCGACATTCTAGGGCGCCATTGAACAAGATGGTCTTACTCGACGGGCGCAATCCTACTTTTTTGAGTGCCGCCAGGTTGGATGAAATGATCCAAGCTTCGCAGCCAGAAAAGTTTTGCTTGAATTGGTCTCCCATCAGTTGATAGAAGTCACCAATGTCGAACTGCTGAAGACGCTCGTCATAGGGCGGATTGGTCATCAGCAAGCAGGGCAAACGGCTGGGGGCTTCCAATTTCTCAAATCGCTGTCGCTGAATGTCGATTTTTCCTTCCAGACCAGCTGCTTCCGCATTTTGTTCTGTCGCACGCACGGCCTTGAAGTCTTTGTCATAGGCCATGATGTTGTGTTGAAAGGTACGAACTTTCTCTCTGGCCTGTTGTAAAACGCGCGACCAAAGGGCCGAATCGAAGTCGGGCCAGTTTTGGAAGCCAAAGTCATGTCGGAACAGATTGGGGGCCATGCCGTGTGCAAAGAGGGCGGCTTCTATGGCGATGGTGCCCGATCCACACATGGGGTCGAGGAAATCGCAATCGGCCTGCCAGCCTGAGAGGAGCACCATGCCAGCGGCGAGGACTTCGTTGATGGGGGCGACCAGGCTTCGGCCGCGGTAGCCTCGCTTGTGGAGCGACTCACCGGAGCTGTCCAGGGAGATGGTGATGCGGTCGCCGCTGATGTGCAGGTGGAAGCGGACGTGTGGGAAGCGGGTGTCGACGGTGGGCCGTCGATTGGTGTGTTTGCGAAATTGGTCGACGATGGCATCTTTGAGTCGAAGGGCGGCAAATTTGGAATGTCGGAAGTGATCGGAATTCACCACTGCATCGATGGCAAAGGTCTGTTGGGTGCTCAGGTAGTTGCTCCAATTGAACTTGTAGGCTTTGTTGTAGAGCTGGTTGTCGTTTTGGGCGCGGAATTGCTTGATGGGATGCAAGATGCGCAGGGCTGTACGCAATTCCAGATTGGCCCGGTACAAGACTTCCAAATCCCCTTCAAAGGCCACCGCTCGTTTGAGCACTTCGATGTTTTGGGCTCCGATTTGTTCCAATTCCTGACTGAGTACCGTTTCCAGTCCAAAGAGCGTTTTGGCGATGTATTTCATTCCATTGCACATTTACCGGCCCATAGGAAGACAGCAATCCATACGAGACCTTTGATGAGAAAAAAGAGGAAACCTGCGATTCCAATGCGTTTCAACCACGCTTTGATGCCTTTTTGTTCCATGTCTTTTAGGTCTGAAGAACTCCTGGATTGAATTGCTCGATGGGGGCGTGATTGGCAGCAGCGATTCCCATGGAGATGATTTTGCGGGTTTCGAGTGGGTCGATGATGGCATCCAGCCACAGCCTGGAGGCAGCGTAGTAGGGAGTGGTTTGCTCATCGTACCGCCCTTTGATCTCTTCGAACATCTTTGTCTGATCTTCCTCAGAAAGGGTGTTGCCTTTGGCTTCGCTGGCCCTGATCTGGATTTGCAGGAGGGTCTTGGCTGCCTGTGCTCCGCCCATGACGGCGATCTTGGCATTGGGCCAGCCCACGATCAGGCGCGGATCATAAGCTTTTCCACACATGGCATAATTGCCTGCCCCATAAGAGTTGCCAATGACGATGCTGAATTTGGGAACGGTGCTATTGGAAACTGCATTGACCATTTTGGCGCCGTCCTTGATGATGCCTCCGTGCTCTGAGCGCGTGCCCACCATGAATCCGGTGACATCGTGTAGGAAGACCAGTGGAATTTTCTTTTGGTTGCAATTCATGATGAAGCGAGCAGCTTTGTCGGCCGAATCGGAATAGATGACTCCACCAAATTGCATTTCTCCCTTCTTGTTTTTGACTACCTGGCGGTTGTTGACCACGATGCCCACCGACCATCCGTCAATGCGGGCATAGGCGCAGATGATGGTCTTGCCGTAGCCTTGCTTGTACTGAGTCAGCTCAGAGTTGTCCACCAGGCACTTGAGCAATTGGACGGTGTTGTAGGGCTTGGTCGGCAGGTGAGGAATGATGCCGTAGATGCTTTCTGGGGCGACTTTGGGCGGTTGAGGCGTTTCCCGATTGAAGCCCGTGGTTTCGTACGGACCCATTTTGCCCACCAAGTCCCGGATGGTCTCCAGGCAGGTGGCGTCATCTGGCATTTTGTAATCGGTGACGCCCGAGATTTCCGACTGGGTGGTGGCCCCTCCCAAGGTCTCCTTGTCCACGTCTTCTCCGATGGCTGCTTTGACCAGATAGGGGCCCGCCAGGAAGATGGAGCCAGTCCCTTCTACGATGAGGGCTTCATCTGACATGATCGGCAGGTAGGCCCCTCCGGCAACACAGCTGCCCATGATGGCGGCAATTTGTGGAATGCCCATGCTCGACATGCGGGCGTTGTTGCGAAAGATGCGGCCAAAGTGTTCTTTGTCTGGAAAGATTTCGTCCTGCATGGGCAGGAAGACCCCTGCGCTGTCCACCAAATAAATGATGGGGAGGCGATTTTCCATGGCGATTTCCTGTGCTCTCAGGTTCTTCTTTCCCGTGATGGGAAACCAGGCCCCCGCCTTCACCGTGGCATCATTGGCCACGATGACGCAAAGCCGTTTGCTGACGTAGCCGAGTACCACGACCACACCGGCGGAAGGGCAGCCGCCATATTCTTCGTACATCTTGAAGCCTGCAAAAGCGCCGATTTCTATGGTATCTGTATCTGGATCGATCAACTTTGCGATTCGCTCGCGGGCCGTCATTTTGCCTCTGCCGTGCAGCTTATCGATTTTCTTTTGGCCTCCCCCCAGGTAGATTCGGTTGAGGCGCTGTTGCATGCGGGAGACGGCCAGTTTGATGTTGTCTTCGTTTTTGTTGATCTCTAGTTCCGTTTTGGTCATGTGGTTGTATTTAGTCGACTTTTGAAACCGCTTGCTGGGCCTTTGCCGTTCAAACGCTTTCGGTGGGAGATTGCTTTGCCAATGGTGCTGCTGTGAACAGGTGATGTGACAGCATTTTGGGCGCCTGGCAAAATACGAAAAAGATTGGAGGTCCAAAGTCTCAGCGGGAAAGATGCCGACAAGTACTACAAGGCTCCTTCACTTGTAGATACAGATGGGGAGGGACAATTGTTTGATGAGGCAAACCCTTCTCGCCGAAGATTTGGCAAGAGGCAGCTGGTCAGCCATTTGTGTGGGATGAATATTGGGTTTTGGTGCTAAGAAGTGGTGAATTTGTAGCCCCACTCGCCGGGATAGTTTTCGTAGATTCCCTCCAGCAGTACTTCCCCTTTTGCCCGTTTGAGCGCTTGGATGACTTCCTCCACATTGTTGACGCGGCTTTCATTGACTTTGGTGATGATGAAGCCAGGGTCCATATTGGTGCGCTCTATTTTGGAGCCTCGGATGATGCTTTTGACCATGACGCCTTCGGTCTGCAAGCGGCGGCGTTCGGATTTGGAAAGATCGCGCAATTCCACCCCAAGGTCTTCGAGAATGGTCTCATCTGTGGAGCCGACCAGGGCAGTCGTATTGCTCCTGTTTTTGAGGGTAATGCGGGTTTTGCGCTGTTTGCCTTTGCGGATGAACTCTACTTCGATGGTATTGCCGGGGCGGTATCTGGCCACTTGTTCTTGCAATTCGGGAGAAGTGCGGACTTTGATGCCATTGATGGAGGTGATGACATCGTTGCGACGGATGCCACCATCTTCTGCTCCGCTGTTGGGTGTCACTCGCTTGATGTAGACCCCTTCGATGCTGGTCAGATTCAACTCTTTGGCCAGTTCTTCGTCCACATCGTCGATGCTCACTCCGAGGATGGCTCGCTGTACGATGCCGTAATCTTTGATGTCGTTGACAATTTTTTGCACCAAGTTGGCAGGGATGGCAAAGGAATAGCCCTCATAGCGGCCCGAGCGGGTAATGATAGCGGTGTTGATGCCCACCAATTCACCATTGGTATTGACCAAGGCTCCGCCGCTGTTGCCGGGGTTGACGGCAGCATCTGTCTGGATGAAAGACTCGACGCTGTAGTTGTCTTCGAGAATGTCTATGTTTCGTCCTTTGGCACTGACAATGCCTGCTGTGACGGTTGATTTGAGGTTGAACGGATTGCCCACAGCCAAGACCCACTCACCCACGCGGATGGAGTCGGAATTGCCAAAACTGATGTAGGGCAGGGGAGAGCTTCCTTCCACCTTGAGTAGGGCCAGATCGGTGGAGGGATCGATGCCGATCAATTCTGCGGAGAAATTGCGGCGGTCGTTGAGGGTGACTTCTATCTTTTCGCCATCCTCGATGACGTGGTTGTTGGTCACGATGTAGCCGTCTGGAGAGATGAGCACGCCGGAGCCAGATGCCCCTTTGAAGGAGCTGCCGACCCAAAAGGCATAATCTTCTCCACTGGTTTTGATGTTGACAACAGCTGGGGTGACAGCTTCGGCCGCGTTGGTGAAGTTGGTAGGACTAGAAGACAAAAATTTCCTTGGGGAGACATCAATGTTGGAAAATGGCTCTGTGTAATTTGCATACACAGCTGGCGCACTTTCTCTGATGATGACCTGCTGAGGCTCTTCAAAATATCTATACCCGGCAATGGCTAGTACAGCGCTGAGCAAGGAAACAAGGGCGATTAATCCAAAATTCTTCATATGAGCTGTTGTAGGGTGTGATCGGCTTACGCGTTTATGCCAGTGAAGCGACTGAGTCGTCAGAAAGAGTCCAACAGCTCAATTGGAGACATAAGCTAGTAAGATAGAATACTTCGTCGATATTATCAATATGTTTAGAACATATAACAGCTGAACTTTATTTTTGGTTTTTACATTCAAACATTGAATAAATTTCGACCTTTGCGAAAACGGGCCCACCTTTGTTGGGCTTCGAACACCAAAGATGGCAACAAAATTTGTGCTGAATCTACAACGAAGGCCCGCCAAGTCCTAGTGTAAGGGGGCCTCAAACTGATGGAATATGACAGAAAAAGACAAAAAGAACGGGCGAGAAGGGCCCTGGGAGGAGTGGGATGGAGAGTACATTGGCAACATTTGGGGCTGGAAGTGGTCCTTCATTTCCTTGGGCATCATCTTATTTGTGGTCAGCATCATGGTCTATCGGCACTACAACCTGACCGACGAGCAGCGCCAGCAATGGGAACAGCGCCTGGAGATGCAACGCGACAGCATAGAGGCAGCAGAGCAATGAGGTCCCAAATCCATGTTTTGCCACTCACACGCACAAGACGCGCACATCCGGTACGATAGTTGAAACGATGAGAAGGGTAAGAAAAGAGCCTGGGCAAATGACTTTCGTCGTAGTAAAATAAGTGCTAATTTTGCACAGGTCTCAACCATCTATTCCATAACATATTCTATCTATTTCAATGATGAGAACTCTACTCCCCGCCCTCCTGCTGTCGTTCTACAGCTTGACAGGCCATGCGACAAAGCTCTTTGTATCTGAGCACCTACTCAACGATTCACTACCTGAAATTGCCATCGAAGGAAGGAGTGCTTGCCCCGGCGAAGCATTCGAATTGGAATTTGCCCTCAACAACTTTGTAGACATCGAGGGCATGCAGTTCACCCTCTCCTGGGAGCCTTCCGTGCTGATGGTCGACCCCGATGATCGCTTCATCGATGTACATTTTAGCAACATGCTCTTCAACCTCAGCCCCGAAAAGGGCCAGTTGGAGGTGACTTGGTTTGGCGATCCCCTGAGCATGGACGACGGGGAGATTTTCCTCAAACTCAATTTTGAAGCCGTTGGCTCTGCCGGAGATCAGGCCACTTTTGCTTTCATGGATGATCCAACGCCAACAGAATTCACTCAGCGCAAAGCTGGCATTGCCACTTTGGTAGAGGCCGTGGTGGATGGGGCCATCGTATTGGTATCTGCCCCTGTGATTGCCGATGTTGCGATCACCGATGCGGCTCCTTCTCAAGACAATGGTGCCATCAACATCAGCGTAGACACCGGAACACCGCCCTACCGCTATGTCTGGAGCAATGGTGCCGAGACAGAAGACATCAGCGGATTGGCCCCCGGCGATTACCAATGTACCATCACAGACAGCAGAGATTGCCAGAGCATTACCGAGACTTTTACAGTTGGCTTGTTGTCGAGTCTGGGACAAGTGGAGGGATTGAACGAATTTTCCCTTTCTCCCAATCCCGTTTCCGAACAACTGCTTCTCCAAGTGGACTTTGACATGCCACAACCATTCAGTTTCCGCCTCCACGATGTGGCTGGGAAGGGATTTGGCCAGTGGTCTTTCAATGCCAGCTCTCAGACCAGGATACCAGTGGACTTGAGCCATTTGCCAGCGGGCTTGTACATCGCCGAATTGCGCACTGCCAGTGGTTTGGCGGTCCGAAAGTTGCTGGTTCAGTAAGACCAACAGTTGAATTCATCCTTTTTTGAATATCAGGCGAGGAATGTCGATCTTTGGCATTCCTCGTTTGTCGTTTGTACAAGTGAGGTTTTTTGTACAACTCAACTGATCACCCTTAGACACCTACGATGATGCACATTCCATTTGTCAAATACCAGGGAACTGGCAATGATTTCGTTCTGATCGACAACCGGCAGACCCAGTGGCTGGCCAGGGGAGAGGTCAAACGCATCGAACGATTGTGTGACCGCCGCTTTGGCATCGGGGCCGATGGCCTCATTTTGCTGGAAAATCATCCCGACTGCGATTTTGAAATGGTGTATTTCAATGCAGATGGCCGGGAAAGCAGCATGTGTGGCAATGGAGGGCGGTGCATCGTGCAATTCGCCCACCACTTGGGAGCCATCGAAAACAGCTGTCGATTTTTGGCCATAGATGGCTACCACGACGCTTTGGTGCGCTCAGATGGCTGGATAGAACTCAAGATGAGCAAGGTGACCAGTGTGGAAAAGGGAGAGGACTACTACCTGCTCAACACAGGCTCGCCTCACTATGTGATTTTTGCCGAGGACTTGGACGACATCGATGTGGTGGCCAACGGCCAGGCCATTCGCTATTCCAAGCGATTTCGGGCCGAGGGAGTGAATGTCAATTTTGTGGAGAGGCGTTCAGATGGCATTTTGGTGGCCACCTACGAGAGAGGAGTGGAGGGCGAAACCCTTTCCTGTGGGACAGGGGTAACAGCTGCAGCCATTTGCCACTACCTCGACGATCCCAGCCCCTTGCGCCAGCTCGTAGGCATTCAGTCCAAGGGTGGGCCATTGCAGGTGCGCTTTCAGGCGCAGGCCGATGGTGTTTTTGAGGACATCTGGCTGTGCGGTCCGGCTGTGCGGGTATTCGAGGGGGAAGTTGTGATTCAATAACAGTCTTCTATTCCAAGTCTTCCATCAAATCTTCCAATTCCATTTTGGCGCCCATCAGTTCTCCTTTCGCATGCTGATCGCGGGCCTTGCCAGCCTGTTCGATCCCCTGTTGATAGGCAGTCATTGCCTCGTCGTATTGCTCCAATTTGACCAACAATTTGCCCAGGTGATAGTAGGCCCCCACATAGGCGGGGTCGTCCGACAAGAGCTGTTGGTAGTTGGTGAGGGCTTCTTGCTGCTGGCCCAATTTTTCGTGCTCTTTGGCCAGGGCATAGCGCAGAAAAGAATCTTCCGGGGATTGTTCCAAAAACTGGCGGAGCTGTTCGAGGCGTTGATTTGACACTATTGTGACGATGTTTTGTCTGGAAAGCGATTGTATCTATTTGCTTTCGTTTTTGTAAAAAATTGATTGTGAAGGGATTAGGTGCTCAAGAGTGGTTTTGCGAAAATTCGCTGGGCATTGGGCAATTGTGGGGAAAAACCCCTATCTTTGGGTGCGAATTTATAGATTATAAGATAAAACCTTTTAGCAAGATATGAAAATATTGGTTTGCGTTAGTAAGACGCCAGAAACAACTTCCAAAATTGCCTTTTCTGCCGATGGAACGACTTTCGAGACGGCAGGTGTGCAATACATTATGAATCCCTATGACGAGTGGTATGCACTGGTTCGCGCTGTGGAGATCAAAGAGGAGCTGAAGAAAGGATCGGTCACCCTGCTCAACGTAGGCCCATCTTCCAACGATACCGTCATTCGCAAGGGATTGGCCATTGGTGCCGACGATGCCGTGCGCATCAATGCAGAGCCAAGCAGTTCTCTTTTCGTGGCCCAGCAGATTGCTGCCTACGCCAAAGAGGAGAACTTTGATTTGATTTTCCTCGGCAAAGAGACCATTGAGCACAATGGCTCAGAAGTGGGGGGAATGCTTGCCGAATTGCTGGATCTGCCATTCATTTCTTATGCCAATAAGTTGGAGTTGGAAGGGACGTCAGCTTCTGTCTCTCGCGAAATTGAAGGAGGAATTGAGACCGTCTCTTTGGAAACGCCTTTTGTATTGAGTGCCGCCAAAGGACTGGCCGAGCAGCGCATTCCAAACATGCGGGGCATCATGATGGCCAAGCGCAAGCCGCTCAAGGTTGTAGAACCAGTTGCCTTTGACGATGTCGTAGAGGTGGTTCAATACACTTTGCCATCGGCCAAGGCAGCGGTCAGAATGATCGACCCAGAGAACATGGACGAACTGGTGCGCCTGTTGCACGAAGAAGCCAAGGTGTTGTAAAATGCTGTGTTTCTTTTGATCTTTTTTGTGAACCCACATAACTCAAATATAAAATGGTATTAGTTTTTGCAGAAAGCCAAAATGGCAAATTCAAAAAAGCAGCTTTCGAAGCTGTCACTTACGGTGCTAAGACGGCCCAGGCCATGGGAAAAGATTGTGCGGTACTCGTATTGGGCGCAGCAGAGGATGCTGGCCAGCTGGGTGTTTATGGCGCTTCCAATGTCTATCACATTGAAGGGGCGGGTTTGGATCAGCTCGACGGCCAGGTGGCCACAGCAGCCATCGCTGGAGCTGTAGAGAAGTTGGGGGCCGAATTGGTGATATTGAGCTATTCTTCTACTGGCAAGACATTGCAGGGCAGAGTAGCCGCTCGCCTGAAAGCCGGCTCTGTATCTGGTGTCAGCAGCCTTCCTGATGTCAGCAACGGATTTCGCGTCAAGAAAAGCGTCTATTCCGGAAAGGCAATTGGTGAGTTCGAAATCAAATCAGCTGTCAAGGTGGTGAGCCTGATGGGGAATTCTCTCCAGCCAGAGGCCAGTGGAGAAGCCGTAGCAGTGGAAAGCCTCAGTGTAGACTTGCCGGCTCCTCGCGTCGCGATCAAAGATGTTTCTCGCATCGAAGGCACCGTACCTCTTCCCGAAGCCGAATTGGTGGTTTCTGCCGGTAGAGGCATGAAAGGACCCGAAAATTGGGGCATTGTCAACGAACTGGCCAAAGCAGTGGGGGCTACCACCGCTTGTTCTCGCCCGGTAGCCGATGCCGACTGGCGCCCTCACCACGAACACGTCGGTCAGACAGGTGTTGCCATCCGTCCCAATCTCTACATTGCCATCGGCATTTCTGGTGCCATTCAGCACTTGGCAGGTGTCAACCGCTCCAAAGTCATCGTGGTCATCAACAAGGACCCGGAAGCTCCTTTCTTCAAGGCTGCTGACTATGGTGTCTGTGCCGATTTATTCGATGTGGTGCCTCGTTTGACCGAAGCCATCAACAAATTGAAGAACTAAATCGGATCGGCAAATCGCTGAATTCCGCAATGAAAATATTCCCACCATCGCCTGTCGGCTTCTCGTCGGCAGGCTTTGTTTTTCAAAAGACAATGCTTACTTTTGTGCGCTCTTCGAAGATACGTGTTTGAGATTGTTGTAATATTATCGTAAATTAGGCAACTTGCTAGGCAAACAGCTCAGATGAATTACACCAATGCCAATCCGGGGAGAGCGATCTGATGGCACAAATCTTGGTAATACTACCTGACGAGCCCAGTCAGTGTTCATTCTTCATCATTTCTGATTCAAGTTTCGCGTTCATGAACATGAAAAAAATAGAGTTAGATATAGTTGCTTTATCTCATAGTGTCACCCAGTCACACAATTATGCTGTGGTATTGGGTGAGCAGGAAGGTTCTCGCCGCTTGCCCATCGTCATCGGTGGGTTCGAAGCCCAGGCGATTGCTGTGGCCATGGAACGCATGACTCCCAACCGACCACTGACCCACGATTTGTTCAAAAATGCATTGGAGACCTTCAATGTAGAGCTCAAAGAAGTGGTCATCAACAACTTATTGGATGGCATTTTTTACGCTCGGCTGATCTGCGTGCGCGAGGGAGAGGTCTACGAGATAGACTCCCGCACCTCTGATGCCCTGGCGATGGCCGTCCGCTTCAATTGTCCCATCTATACCTACGAATTCATACTGGATGCCGCAGGTGTCATCCTGGAAGATCCGGAAGAAGGCGAAAGCGCATCCACCAGCAAGGGCAGCTCCAAGAGTGGCAAACAAGTCAGCATCAGTGGCAGCTCTCCACTCGGAAACATGTCCATTGACGACCTCAATAAGATGCTCAACGAAGTCTTGGCAGATGAAGATTATGAAAAGGCAGCGCAAATCCGCGATGAATTGAAGCGCCGCAAGGAGGCAGGTACCTAGCCGTCCGCTCTCAGACCGTCTTTGCCGCCCATTCGGGCATTTGTACACTCAATACTTCTATGGTTTTGTCGACCATCTGCTGGGATACATCCAAGTGGGTGACAAATCGGACTGTCTGGGGACCAAATGGGGTTGCCAGCACGCCATGCTGTTCCAACTGCTGAAGGAATTCCTCACTGCTGATGGATCCCGCCAGGTCGAAAATGACGATATTGGATTGGACGGGCCGCACCATTTTGACATAGTCTTGCTGCTCCAACACCCGACCAAGCTGGCGGGCCCGCTCATTGTCTGTCTTCAGCCGTTCGACATTGTTTTGGAGGGCAAAAAGGCCTGCTGCCGCCAAGATGCCCACCTGCCGCATGCCACCTCCCATGACCTTTCTATAGCGCCGAGCCTGTCGAATGAAAGCTTCTGACCCCAGCAGCAAGGAACCGACGGGCGCCCCCAATCCCTTGGACAAACAGATGGAGATGCTGTCGAATTGCTTGCCCACTTGGGCGCATTCCTCTCCGGTTTCTACCAGTGCGTTGAACAGGCGTGCCCCATCGAGGTGAAGTCGAAGGCCCCTTTCCATGCACAGCTCGCGGATGGGTCGGATTTCGTCCAATCTGTAATAGCTGCCACCTCCCTTGTTGCAGGTGTTTTCCAGCACCACCAAGCGGCTGACCGGGAGCCAATCGTAGAGCGGTTGAATGGCAGCCTCTACCTGGTCGGCGGTGATTTTGCCATTTTTGCCCTGCAACAGTTTGATGCCTACCCCCGAATTGAAGCTGTAGCCAGCTGTTTCGTATTGATAGACGTGGGAGTAGTGGTCGCAAATGATTTCATCGAGGGGCTGGGTATGGGTCTTGATGGCAATCTGATTGGTCATGGTGCCAGAAGGGCAGTACAGTGCTGCTTCCATTCCAAACAGCTCGGCTGCATAGGATTGCAGTTGATTGACGGTGGGGTCGGCCTGGAAAACATCGTCGCCCACCTCGGCTGTCAGCATGGCCTGAAGCATTTCTGGACTGGGTTTTGTGACTGTATCACTGATTAGATTGATGGTCATAACGAACGATTTATCAACTGCATTTGCTCGGCCGAAATGGCGAAGTGAAATAATGGCAGAGGGCCGATCCGAAAGATAGAGCAATTGTATTGAATATGGCGTCTGGGCATTTCTTTTTCTCAAAAGATTCCCATTCATTCAGCACAACATGAGGCAATTATTAGTATTTTCGCAGCGGCTCTAACAGACAACATTAAGAATGACTAATTTAAATAATTATTTTAAGTCAGCATTTACGGTAGACTGTGTGATTTTTGGCTTTGATGAGGGCGACCTAAAAATCCTTTTGATCAAAAGAGGGGAGGAGCCATACGAGGACAAGTGGGCCCTGCCAGGCTACTTTGTGAAGCCTGAAGAGGACCTGGATGTCGCAGCTGTCAGAGTACTCAGAGAGCTGACGGGCATCACCAACGTCTACCTTGAGCAAGTATCTACCTTTGGCGCACCGGGGCGTCATCCCTTGGGCCGTGTGATCACCATCGCCTACTATTCCCTGATCAAAATCAAAGATTTCAATCTGCAGGCTTCTTCCATCGCCACCAAAGCCAGTTGGTTGTCTGTTTCAGATGTGAAAGATTTGGCCTTTGATCACAACCTCATTCTGGAATCCTGTTTCAATCGACTCAAGTCCCAGGTCAGGGGGCGGCCAGTTGGATTTGAACTCTTGCCTCCCAAATTTACCCTTACCGAATTGCAACACCTGTACGAGGCCATCCTGGAAACTTTGTTGGACAAGCGCAACTTCCGAAAGAAAATCTTATCGATGGATTTGTTGATCGATTTGCACGAGACCCAGGAAGGCGTCGCCCATCGACCTGCCAAATTGTACAAATTCGATCGCTTCAAGTACGAGAAATTTGTCTCTGAGGGTTTCAATTTCGCCCTGTAGGAAAATCTTACAACTGCTCTCCTTCGTAGGTATAGAGATACAAGTCTGCATCATTGCCCAATTGGTTGCGGTAGGCAGTCAGTAGATCGACCAATTCCTGTTTGTCGCCATTGAACTGTAGGAGAAAAGGGGAGTGGGTGTCAAAGTCGATTTGTCTGGCAATGCGAACGTAGCCGTCGTCTTCTATGGTGAAATAGCCGTAGTAACCAGAGGTGTAATTGCGCAGGTTGGTGATGGCTTGCAGATCGTCGAAAAATGCATTCTTGGTTGTCTCGTAGGCGGGGGCATTGTAAGCTAAATATCCCCAGATGGCCTTTTCGGGAATGCGAAACAACTCGTCGTGGCGAAGGGCGATGCCATGGTCTGATTCCATGCTGATGCTGAGTCGCTGATCGTCAACGGTCAATTTGCCCTTGTTTTCGATGTCGCGCAGGTTGATGCGCAGTTCGTATTCGCCATTTTCCAGATCGCCCAGGTCTATCTCCGTGGAGATGTAGGTGCTGTCAACCGAGCAGTTTTCTGGTGCAATCAAGTCGTTGAGAGTGACGGTGTAGCGCTTGTTGAGATTCTCTAGGCCATAGTCGAGGATGACCTCTGGGCAGACCTGGTACTGAATGGTGGCTACTTTGAGATGGATGGATTGGTATTCGGGGGTGAGCCCTTCCCACAGATCGATGTAAAACTCGTCATCGATATTGATGGAAAAGGTCGGGTCTCCTTTGGATTTCCGACAAGCTTGGCTGGTTAACATCACCAAGGCAAGAAGTAGTATCGAAGCGACTGATCTGTTCATCTCGGGCACAAATGCGTGTATAGGTAGCTAGTATCAATTCTGTAACGTTGCAAGCAGGGGAATGCTGCCTGTTACACAAAAGTGTTTCAAATTTTGTGCCCTGAATATATGAAAATTATTGTTATGTATAATATATACTTTTGAACGTTTGACAAATATTTTCGTATCATCGAATATGTATCTGCGCAAAATGACGTTTCTTGCTTGAGGGACTCGTGGTGGGGTTTTGCCATGATTCGTCCAAGAAAAGCCCAAGTTCATCCATTGCTTTTGGCTGGGTGAGAAATAAATTGGTTTTTCACAAGCAACTATTTTGACATAGGCTGCATCTATTAGAGTACATTATGATCGAACTTCAACAAATCCGCAAATCCTACACCACCGGGTACAACACCTTAGAAGTCCTTAAGGGCATTGACCTGCAAATTGAGGCAGGTGAATTTGTCTCCATCATGGGGTCATCGGGGTCGGGCAAGTCTACCTTGCTCAACATACTTGGCTTGTTGGACGAGTACGATGTTGGTCAGTACTCACTCGACGGTACCTTGATGAAAGACCTCAGTCAGACCCAGGCAGCCATGTACCGCAACCAATTCATTGGCTTTGTCTTCCAATCCTTCAACCTGCTGTCTTTCAAGACGGCCATGGAAAATGTGGCCCTGCCGCTGTATTACCAGAAGGTGCCGCGCAAGGAACGCCAGGCAATGGCATTGGACTATCTGGACAGGGTCGGCCTCAAAGAGTGGGCCGAGCACTTGCCCACCCAGCTGTCGGGCGGGCAGCAGCAGCGCGTGGCCATCGCTAGGGCTTTGATCTCTCAACCCAAGGTGATCCTGGCCGATGAGCCGACTGGAGCATTGGACACCTCGACTTCCTATGAGGTAATGGACTTGTTTCGCCAAGTCAACTCGGAGGGCATCACAGTGGTACTGGTAACGCATGAAAACGACATCGCGCACATGAGCAAGCGCATCATACACCTCAAGGACGGCCTCATCGAGCGAAATGAAATCGTTGGTCAAAATTGATCGAGTAAGCAAGCATCCGACAAGTCGATGGGAAGACTGTAAGCAAAGCCTCAAAACCTGAAACCAGGAGACATGATTGACATTGACAAGTGGAGAGAGATATTCGATTCTCTTTTCCGACACAAATTGCGGACTGTCCTAACAGCCTTTTCCGTCTGGTGGGGAATCTTTATGCTGACCATCCTACTGGGAGCAGGCAATGGACTGTTCAACAGCGCAACCCGCAACTTCGAGGACGAGGCCATCAACAGCTTTTGGATATGGACCAACAAGACTTCCATCCCCTACAAGGGACTGCCTGCGGGGCGCTACATCCAAATGAAAAACGATGAGCGAACGGTGGTTGAAAACCATCCCAAGGTCAAGCATGCATCCAGTGTGCGCTGGCTCAACGGCAGTCAAAATCGGGTGTCCTACCAAAACAAAACCCTGGATTACAGAGTCGTTTCCGTCCACCCGGACTACAACCAGGTCGAATATTTCAAGATGGACTACGGTCGTTGGATCAACGAACAAGACCAAGTCGATCGTCGCAAAATATGTGTGATTGGCAATGAGGTATACGAGGGCATTTTCAAGAATGGAAAGAGAGGAAAAGACAAGGAGGCAGCCGACATCACCGACCCCAGCGGGCATCACATACGCATAGGTGAGATCGACTACAAGATCGTTGGAAAATTCACCAAAAATAGCCGTTCTCAAAACGAGCGAATTTACATTCCCATTTTTACAGAACAGCGAATCGCAGGGACGGATCGCATCAGCAATCTGGCCATCGAGCTAGATGAGGTCAGCCTGGCCGAGTCAGAAGTGGTGGAAAAGCAGGTTCGCGCTGCCATTGCCGAACAGTTGCGCGTCGACCCAGAAGATGAGCAGGCCATCGGCATACACAATGGGGTCCAGGATTTTCAAAATTTCAAAACGGTGATGACTCTGATCCAGACTTTCATTTGGTTTGTTGGCATTGGCAGCATCATTGCCGGGGTCATTGGCGTGAGCAACATCATGCTTATTTTGGTCAAAGAAAGAACCCGCGAAATTGGCGTCCGCAAAGCGCTGGGGGCCACCCCCCGATCGATCATCAGCATGATTCTGACAGAAGCCCTGGTGCTCACCGGACTGGCGGGCTATCTGGGGCTCGCCTGCGGACTGATCATCATCTATGGCATCCAATCCGTCATGGAAGCCAACGATGTGGAACTCGAATTTTTTTACAATCCGGAGGTCAACGTCTACACCGTCTTTGCCGCCCTCATCATATTGGTCCTCAGCGGTCTACTGGCTGGCTTGATCCCCGCCCTACAAGCGGTGCGCATCAACCCGGTTCAGGCCATGAAAGGCTAATTTTATTGCCAACTGAAAACACAAGAGTATGTTTGATCTGGACAAATGGCAGGAGATTTTCAACACCATCTCAAAGCACAAGCTCAGGACCTTCCTGACCATGTTGGGGGTTTTCTGGGGCATCTTCATGCTCGTCTTCCTGATGGGAGCTGGAAAGGGATTGGAAAATGGAGTGACAGGACTGTTTGGAAGCCACGCCAAAAACAGCATGTACGTATGGACCAATGCTACCTCCAAGCCCTACAAGGGATTCGATGCGGGCCGCCGTTTCAACATCACCAATGAGGACATCGTCGCCATCCGGCAAAACTTTGGAGACAAAATACAATACATCGCCCCACGCCTCTGGATGCCTTCGGGAGAGATTACTTACAAAGACAAAAAAGGAGCCTACGAAGTGCGGGGCGATACACCAGACTTGCTGCAAATCGATGCCATTGCCATGACTGATGGTCGATTTCTCAACCAATTGGACTTGGAGGAGCGCCGCAAAGTCGCCGTCATCGGTCGGCATGTCAAGAAGGCACTCTTTGGCGAGGAAGGAGATCCCGTCGGCGAATACATCCGCATCTTGGGGGCTGACTACATGGTCATTGGCGTAGCCAAATCGGATCGTCGCGGCCAGGATGGGATGGAAGACGACAAGACCATCTTTGTGCCTCTCACCACCGCTCAACAGGCGCGCAATCGCCCTGGTCAGGTTGGCTGGTTTGTCTGCTCTATGTATCCCGATGTATCCGTCAGTCAGATGGAGATTCCTCTTTTGGCATTGCTCAAGCAGCGCCACAGCGTGGCACCAGACGATCCCAAGGGCTTTGGCAGAGACAATGTAGAGGAAGAATTCAGAGAAATATCGGGCTTGTTTACAGGCATTCGCCTTCTGTCCTGGTTTGTGGGCATCGGGAGTTTGTTGGCTGGGGTGATTGGGGTGAGCAACATCATGTTGATCGTGGTGCGAGAGCGGACCAAAGAAATTGGCATTCGCAAAGCCATCGGCGCTACGCCTGGCTCCATCGTCAGCTTGATCATGATGGAGTCCATTTTTCTGACGTCCTTGGCCGGCTATGCGGGCCTGGCGACGAGTGTGGGCCTGATTTCTCTCTTGAATGTCGCCGTAGGAGAGGGATCTGAATTTTACGCCAATCCGGAAGTGGACATGCGGGTGGGCTTGGTGGCCTTTTTCATCCTCGTCGTTGCGGGAGCGCTGGCAGGGCTGATTCCGGCTTTACAGGCTTCGAATGTCAACCCTGTGGTTGCACTAAAAGATGAATGATCAAAACAAAACACGACGGAGTGGCATAGCTGCCCTCTGTCCAAACAACTAAAGCATACGTTTTATGAACAAAGGATGTTTGATTTCACTAGGTCTGGTACTACTCGTTGCCACGCTGGGCTTGGCATTTTACTTTTCTTCTGAATCCAGTGGAGATGAAAAGGGCGAAACGACGAAGCCCAAAATTGAAGACATCATCAAAAAGACAGTGGCCACAGGCTCGATCAAGCCCCGCCAGGAAGTCATGGTCAAGCCCCAAGTATCGGGCGTGATTGATGAGCTGTTTGTGGAAGAAGGCCAGATGGTCAAAAAGGGTGACAAATTGGCCCGCATCAAGTTGGTGCCCAGCGAGGTCAACATCAACAATGCTCGCTCGGGGGTCGAACTGGCGCGCATTCGGGTGGACGAGGCAGAGCGCGAGTTGGAACGCCAAAAGGAAGTTTACAAACAACGGCTCGACATTGCGCAGGCCCGCATCAACTTTGCCGATGCCGAAAAAGAAGAAACCCGCCAGAAGCAACTCTACGAGGACGGCGTCATCTCCGAGATCGATTACAATGCCTTCAAGGTCGGGGTCCAGCTTCGCAAAGCAGAGTTGGACAATGCCCAGATCGTTGCTCAAAATACCATCAAGCAATTTGAGACGAGTTTGGACGTGCGCAAGCAGGAGTTGGCTGCTGCCATCAACAATTTGCAACTGCTTCGGGAAGGAGCGACCCGCAACTCGGGCCAGGTGGCTAATGTGGTGATGAGTACCCTGGACGGGATGATTCTCGAATTGCCGGTGGAAGAAGGCGGCTCTGTCATCGAGCGCAACAACTTCAACGAGGGAACCAGCATTGCCGTAGTGGCCGACATGAGCAATCTCATCTTTGAGGGAATGGTGGACGAGTCAGACGTAGGCAAGTTGCGGGAGGGTATGTCCCTGGAATTGACCGTGGGAGCCATTGAAAAGGTGAAGATACAAGCCAAATTGGAATTCATTGCCCCCAAGGGAACCAAGGAAGAAGGGGCTGTCAAATTCAAAGTGCGGGCGGCCATTCAACCCGAGAAGGACATCTTCCTCCGGGCGGGCTACAGTGCCAATGGCGACATCATTCTCGACAGGCGCGAGCAGGTGGTGGCGCTCAAGGAACGGGATGTAATTTTTTCAGGAGATACCTCTTTTGTGCAATTGAGGGTATCAGAGGATAAATTTGAGAAGCGGCAGGTCAAATTGGGCTTGTCCGACGGCATCCACATCGAAGTGCTGGGTGGACTCGATACCACCTCTGTCATCAAAGTCATCAAGGGGCAATCCAAGGGTGGATGAAAGCAAACAGGATGACTGGCAGCTGGTATTTGGGGTTGCTTGTCTTGCTGCTGCTCAGTAGTTGTGCAAGCGAGCAGCCGATGCCAAGCCCTGCCAATGTTGTACCGCCCTCAACGGACAGCTTGCAGAAGATTCCCATTTTGAATTTTGGGACCTTTCACATGGGCTTTACCAGCGATGCCAACAGCACGGAGTTTGACGAAAACGACAAGGAAAACCAGCGGGCTGTCGCCAGGGTCGCAAAAGCATTGGTGGCCTTTCAGCCGACGGTGATCCTGGTGGAAACGGTTCCTTCCCACAACGAGGCACTTCGCTCTCAGTATCAGCGATATTGCGCCAATCCAAAGGCTCCTCTTCGAAATCCCTCCGAAGTGGAATTGCTCGGCTTCGAGCTGGGGCGCTTGGCTGGCGTCAAAAAAATCTACGGCATCGACCACAAGATGGGCTACAATTACCGGATCGGCGAGGAGATAAGCAATTTGGTGGACTCTGTCTGGCACGATACATTCTACGCCAATCCAATGCAATTTTTCCCCGAGATCAATGTCAATATGGACAGCTTGGCCCTGAAGGAAAAACTCCAACTGATCAATCGCGATCGCTTCCTGGACTTTTTGATTGCCATCAATGCCGATATGCTGACCCATGCTGGCTCTGAAAAAGGCTTCGAGGGCGCAGACGAGGCTGCCAAATACTACCAACGAAATTTGCGCATGTATGCCAATCTGAATCGGATCCCCTTGGAACCGACGGATCGGGTCTTCATCCTGATGGGGGCCAGCCACACCGCCTTCTTCCGCGATTTCATCAGCCGAAGCCCCAAATATGAAATGGTCAACACTTTTGACTATTTGAAATGATCTGCCCTCCAATGAAAAAGTCCCAGCTGAAGACAGAAAAGAAACCTCAGCTGAGACCGTGATTTGGGACCGATGGAGGGGCTATTCCTTGTAGTGTTTCACAACGATGTCTTTGAGCGGGGAGGCTGTGAGAACATCCACTGCCATGCTGTCTGCATCGCAATTGGCCTCCCAGTGGGTAAAGTCCTTGCCATTGTAGTCAATGGTGCAGAGCGTTTGCCCAGAATGGCTGTATGCCCCAAAAGTCGCTTCCGAATCAGTTGGCTTGAGCCAAACCTTGTCGGCAAACTGAAAAAAGCAGATGCCGATCAATTTGTCTGGGTTTTGCTGTTGGTATGCGATGCTTCCGCTGAGTTGCCCGTCCGCTGTACTTTGGTAGTTGCCATTGAAGCGACCACTGCCAATCTCTGTAAACAAAATGGGTTTTTGATACTTGTCATAAGCCAAGTCCACATAGCCCGTACCAGAGGCTTCTGCATTTTGGTACAGATAGATCTTGTCGACATAGCATTGTGGTGCCAGGAAGAGGCGTTTGTTGAGATTTTTTGTATCGACTTGGTTCAGACTTGCCAGCAGGGGATCCCAAAACCCGAAGCAGGGGTAATCACCTCCATATTTTCCAAAATCCACTGGATGTCCGATGATGACCTCTCGGTAGCCACCAAAGGAGCTGGATTCGATCTCGACAAAGGATTTGGTAAAGTCGATGCAGTTTTGTGCCGTGAAGTTGTTGACCTCTGGTTCGTTGCCGATGATGATGCCTTTTACAGCGGGGTGGTAATCCGTCTGGTCCTTATTGGAAAAGGACTTGATCAAAGAGGGGATCAGTTGTTCCCGTTGGGGAAGGCCTTGGTCTGGCCTGACAAAGTAGTTGGAGACAGGGACCAAGACTTGAATGCCCAGCTGTTGGCAAGCGTCCAAAAAGCCCAAATGGTCATTTCGGGGTTCCCAATCGTACAGACGCAGGAGGCTGACGCCCATGTCGGAAAGCGTTTGCAGGTCATTGCGCGCATGTTGGTCATCGTTTGGACCACAGCTGCTGCCAGTGGCAGAGGTGTAGGAATTGCCCCAAATGGGGGCCATGGGAGCATAAGCGATGTCACTTCCGAAGAAGATGCAAGTGTTGTTGGCAGTGGAAGGGTCATAGCCCGGTGGAAAGGGCTGGTAGCACATGCCATTGAAGTGGGACATAGTGGGGTGTTTTTGGAGTTTTGAAATGTAAATATATTTAATTAATTTAATGTGTTTGCGGATTGTGCGATGATTTTAGGCTACAACCCCATTTTTCACTCCCTGGCTTGTCAAAGAAGTGTCAAGAATTTTAACCTTTTCATTCCATACCCGTTAAAACCGAGTGGCTTTGGCCAACAGCATTCAATTTTAGGATTAAATGGGCTCTTACTGCCAGCTTTAGGTAGTAAAAAGCCGTATATTTGTGGACGTATGAAGAATATCAGAAACTTTTGTGTCATTGCGCACATCGATCACGGCAAGAGCACCCTGTCAGATCGACTGTTGGAGTTTACTCAGACCATCTCCGAACGCGATATGAAGGACCAGGCCTTGGACGACATGGACCTGGAGAGAGAACGTGGAATTACCATTAAAAGCCACGCCATCCAGATGGATTACAAACACACGGATGGACAACAATATACTTTCAATCTGATCGATACGCCGGGCCACGTCGACTTTTCCTACGAGGTGTCCCGCTCGATTGCCGCCTGCGAAGGTGCTTTGCTGCTTGTCGATGCTTCCCAAGGCATTCAAGCACAAACCATCTCCAATCTATACCTGGCCATAGAACACGATCTGGAAATCATCCCCATTCTCAACAAGGTGGACATGGAAAGTGCCATGGTCGAGGAGGTGTCGGATCAGGTGATCGACCTGCTGGGTTGTGACTTGGACGAGATCATCCTGGCCAGTGGAAAGACCGGATTGGGCGTGGAGGACATCATGGAGGCCATTGTCGAGCGCATTCCCGCTCCCAAAGGCGATCCAAAAGCGCCTCTGCAGGCATTGATTTTCGATTCTGTCTTCAATCCCTTTCGGGGCGTCATCGCCTACTTCCGAATCCTGAATGGAGGGATGAAAAAGGGAGACAAGGTCCGTTTTGTCAACACCGGCAAAGAATACGCTGCTGACGAAATTGGAATCTTGCAGCTCAGCCAGGTGCCCAAAAAGGAGCTATCGGCGGGCAATGTGGGCTATGTGATCACGGGCATCAAAGAGTCCAAGGAAATCAAAGTGGGGGATACCATTACCTTGTCGAGCAATCCTTGCGAAGAGGCCATCAAGGGCTTTGAGGATGTCAAGCCAATGGTTTTTGCCGGTATTTTCCCCATCGACAATGACGACTTTGAAGACTTGAGGGACAGTTTGGAAAAACTGCAGCTCAATGACGCTTCTCTGGTATACGAACCGGAATCATCTGCCGCCTTGGGCTTCGGTTTCCGATGCGGTTTTCTAGGAATGCTCCACTTGGAAATCATCCAGGAGCGATTGGCCCGCGAATTCGACCAGGATGTCATCACCACCGTGCCCAACGTTACCTATTACGCCAAGGACAAAAAAGCTGGCAGTACCAAATTTTTGGTCAAAACGCCCAATGACCTGCCCGATCCTGCCGTCCTGGACTTCGTAGAGGAGCCCTTCATCATGGCACAGATCATCACCAAGCCGGAGTACATCGGTGCCATCATGTCTCTTTGCATGGACAAGCGAGGTACGATGACCAAGCAGGTGTACCTGACCCAGTCTCGCATTGAATTGACCTTTGAGATGCCATTGGCGGAGATTGTATTCGACTTTTACGATCGACTCAAGTCCATCTCTCGTGGCTATGCGTCCTTTGACTATGCTCCTTTGAATTACCGCAAATCCGACTTGGTCAAATTGGACATCCGCCTCAATGGCGACCCTGTCGATGCCCTTTCCGCCCTGGTCCACCGGACCAAAGCAGAGGCATTTGGCCGCAAAATCTGCAAGAAGCTCAGAGAATTGTTGCCTCGCCAGCAGTTCAAGATTGCCATCCAAGCAGCCATCGGGGCCAAAGTCATCGCACGGGAAACCATCTCTGCGCTGCGCAAGGATGTGACTGCCAAATGTTATGGTGGGGACATCACCCGGAAGCGGAAATTGCTCGAAAAGCAAAAGAAGGGGAAAAAGCGCATGCGTCAGATTGGCAACGTAGAAGTACCTCAAAAGGCCTTCCTGGAAGTACTCAAGCTGGATTGATCCGCACCCTCTCATGTTGCGGTTGACCATATCAAAGAACCATCCATCCCGACAATTGATCGAAGATCGCTTGAAGGAACTGAGTTTGGGGTACCAGAAGGATTACCAAGATCAATCTGGTATTCTTCAACTCAGCGACCACGACTGGCAGGTGATCAGCATTGATGACATTCTACAGCATTTGGATGAGATCGAACACGAGTTGCCCGATTGGTACCGCTGCTCTTGCGAATGAGCAGACAATTTGTAAAGCAATCGCTTGTTTGATACCTTTGTGGGTAAATGGAGCTGTCTTTTTCGGTACAGCCTTTGCCTCTACCATCACTAAAAGCTTGTTTTATGCATCTGACCCAGCCTTTGCGATACCTTTTTTTCTCATTGATCGGCTTATCTCTTACCCATTTCTTCGCCTGTGGTGGCGATACAACCGACTCTGCTGGTACCCAAACAGAACCAACAGAAGTTGTCTCTACGCCCAATCTCACCGAAGCTCAGCTAGACGCCATGGTGATCCAATCCTTGCGAGAAGATTTGACGCCTGAGCAACGCATCGCACAGCGTACCGCCTACGACCAGCTCAACGATCACGATGTTGTCATCTACAATCGCATTCTCCGCAAATACAAGTTTCAGGAGCGGGTCATCTACCGGCTGGATGATGGAGGAGATACGACGGGCATGGCTGCCAAGTTTATGAATCGCGAAAAAATGGCAGATGAGATGCACAAAAAGAGCATGATCCTCTTCAAGCGCCCTTACTTCCGCCTCGACAAAGACCAGAAGCAAGAAGTGGTCCTTCGCTACAATGAAAACATTCGTCCCATCGAGTAAGCCTTTCTAGAAGGAAATGGTCCAGCCGTCTTTTTTTGCATCCTTGGCCGTGTAACGCACCTTGTGCATCTCCTTCCCATTGGGAGCGAGCAGGCGAATGGTCCCACCGCGATTGGTCAGGATCAGATTGCTGGGGAGCTTGATGGTCAGATAGGCACCAGCGGCAATTGTTTCCCTTTTGAACACCTTCTTTTGTCCTTTCCCATTGACAACTGCCCAGTCTTTGAGGGCAATCTTTTGATCAGATGTATTCAAGAGCGATAGCTGTTCTTTGCCTCGGTCCCTTCCCTTGGCATTAACGACGGCCGAAGCGATGATCAGGCCTTCCGGAACGTCAGCCTCTGCCACGGGTTCGGGTTTGGGAGGCGGAGGGGCAATCATGTCTTTGGCTTTCTTGACTGCTTTGGCCGCGTTGATTTTGCCATATCCAAACCATTCTGAATGTCGATTGCTGTCGTAGATGCCCTTGCGGTGGTTCAGGACCGGATCGGGCTGGGTATCTTCTATTTTGTCGGCGGTGGTTTGTAGGATGTCCTTGACTTGTTTGGCTGTCAGTTTGGGATTGGCTGATAAGATGAGGGCGGCGGCGCCTGCGACGAGTGGTGTGGCGCTGGAGGTGCCACCAAAGCTGCTGGTGTAGCGACTGTTGGAGGTAAAGCCGAGTCCAAAGCGTTCGTTGTCTGTGGTCCAGATGCCTCGACCGGGTACCTTGGTGGAGGGATCGAGGGGGTGCCAATTGCTGCTGGGGGCACAGACAGAGATTTCTTTTCCCCAATTGCTGTAAGCAGCCTTGCGGTTTTGGCTGGTGGAGGCAGAAACAGCGATGACGTCGGGATGGGTGGCATTGCCATTGAGGATGCGACCCGGCGTGCTGACCAGGCCAGCCGATGGGTGTCGCCAGGTGAAGCTTCGATTGTTGGGATCGTTGAGGGGGGCGTTGAAGTTGTGAGCGGCAAAGCAGATGACCACGCCCTTTTTTCTCGGTCCGCCATTTTTTGCCAATTGTGCAAACTTGTCCTTCAACAGCCTACTCAAGGGCGCATAGACAGGCACAGGCCCCCAGCTGCAGGAAATGACATCGGCTCGTTGGCCGACGTAGTCAAACAGCTCGTACAGCATGTCGTCATCAGCTGCCAGATCGAAGCGGATGGGCATAAAGGAGCAATTGGGGGCAATGCCGACGATGCCCGTGCCATTTTCTTCTCCGATGGCCACACCAGCGCAGGGCGTTCCGTGGTAATCATTGTTGGAAGCTTCCGGGAATGGGTGCAGGTCTCCGTCGGCAAAGTCGCGGGCGTGGACAATTTTTTTGCCATTGCCTTTGAGGTCGGGATGTGTCAAGTCGAAGCCATCGTCAACAACGGCCACCACAATTTTGCGCGATCCCTTTGTCGTATCCCAGGCCTTGGGAGCATTGACATCTGCTCCGGCGATGGTCTCGATGCCGTTTTTGCTTTTGAGGTGCCATTGCTCAGAGAAGAAGCTGTCTTTGGGGGTATAGGCATTGTCAAAGCGATTGACCAGATTGGGTTCGGCACTTTCGACTGCTTCCAATTCCAGAAGGTCGAGGCTGAGCTTGACTGGATTTTTGCCTGCTGAGCTGGTGACTTTGAGCAGGTAGGTATCCTTGGTGTTGTCGTATTTTTTGAGGAAGGCCAGTCCGAAGGTCTCCAGTACCGATTCGATGACATCTGTCTTGGTTCCTCTTTTGAATTGGACGATGATGGAGTCGGTGATGTAATAGCGGGTGGTCTTGTCACCAACGGGATTGTAGGCGTGGTGGAAGACGGCTTCGGTGCGCATGCTGGCCCGGAGGCTGTCCATGATGAGGTCACGATTTTTGGAGCTTGTTTTCACCTTGTAGACCGAGCCAAAGACTCTCTTGATCTGTTGGATGTCTGCTCGTTGGTGAACGGCTTCCAGCTGTTTGTCGGTTGACAATATGGCGGTGAAAAATTCGGGTTCTTTGGCGATTTCAATTTTGTGACCGCCGCGCAGGAGGGTGTATGTTTTGGCCATGACTGGGGGTTTTGTTCCCCTTGCTATACGGAAGGGGAGGGGTATTGTGACGAATATACCCTTTTTTTGCAGAAGATGAGTCGCTTGACGCGCAGTCAGTACACAGCATGCAAACCGGGCCCGGAATTGCTCGCTAAAAAATTGGATTGAGTAATATTAGGCTAAAAAACGTAAATTTTCATTGGTCATTGATGTCACCTCTTCTTCTTGCCACCCAGGGCAATGCGCAGTTCTATCGGGGCAACCATAAAGGCAAATTCTCTGGGGCCGCCATCATTGAGAGAGCCAGCAAAAATTCTGGGACCGATTTTGAGTCCTCCTTTGCCCCAATGTGGGTAGAAGTAAACGCCACTTGCAGCTCCCCCTCCCAAATTGTTGCTGATGCGGTCGTCGTGTAGAAACAAGGCGAGTCGCCAGCCCAGATCAAAGCGAAAGCCTTTCTTGACTTTTCTGTGCAAAAAGACCTTGAGGTAGAGCAGCTCGGCATACCATCCACCTTCCTCTCTCAATTTTTCCTCATAGGACAAGCCATAGGAAGGTGTATAGCTCGATCCTGATATGAGGATGAGGTTGGTAAGGTCGATGCCAACTCCCGCCGAGAATCCAAATTGAATTCCATATGGGTTTTTGGATCTGAAAATCCCACCGAGTCCAATTCCAAGGCCTTGTATTTCGATGAGAAATTTGCCTCGGTTGAGAGAAATTTGTTCCAGCATTACGCTGCTGCTGTCGGACTGAGCCCTGAGAACACTGGGCAAAAACAGGCAGAAAAGCAGACAGAAACAGATGGTTTTTTTCACAGCCTTTTATTTGTAATCATGTATGCTAAAGAGTCGCAGGGTCCCAAAAGGGTTGCATGTCAAAAGAAAGTCTTTCAAAAGTCGGGAAAGGTGAGGGGGAAATTTATTACCTTAGCAAGAACCAAAAATCACCTACTATGCTCAATGTTGTCATTGGTCTGGTTTTCATTCTCTTGTTGTTCAGCCTTTTGGCTACCACCATCATGGAACTCATTTCTGGCGTACTGGCCATGCGAGGCAAGAATTTGGAAAATGCCATCAAGAACATGTTGGGGGGAGACGGCAGGGATGAAATCTTCGAAGCGTTCCGATCCAATCCTTTGTATACCCAGTACACTCGTCGCCTTTCTGGCAAGGACCGTCCGCCTTCTTACCTGAGTTCGCGTTCGTTCAGCTCCATTTTGTTGGATGTCTTGTTTCGGGGAGAAAAGAAAGATCGCTTTGACGAGCAGATCACCCGCATTGAAAATGAAGACCTCAAATTTGTGTTGCGGCACATGCATGAAGAGGCTGGTCGAGATCCACAGCATTTTCGGGAGGGCATAGAGGTTTGGTACGACGATGTGATGGATCGGGCTTCGGGCTGGTACAAGCGCAATACCCAGCGTTGGCTTTTGGGAGTGGGCTTGTTCATTGCCGTGGTGTTCAATGCGGATACCATCGCCATTTACGATCGCCTCGCCAAAAGTCCGGAGACGCGCATTCAGATTGCCAACTTGGCTCGCGAGCAGATGAATGCCACAGGTACGACCAGCCTGGCAACAGCGGATGGCATTGATGTAAAGGGCAGCCTCAACCAGATCATGGCAGCAGATATTGAGTCCTTGGAAAATCCCTTGGGCTTGGGCTGGCAAACGTTTAAGGGGCCGGCCCTGGAGGAGCGCAATTATTTTTGGTTGGAGAAATTGTTTGGCTGGTTGATCACTGCTCTGGCCGTCTCATTGGGTGCCCCTTTTTGGTTTGACTTGTTGAGAAGAATTGTCAACGTTCGCAGTGCTGGCAGCGTGTCGACAAGCCATACATCAGCACCTTCCTCTTCTTCCTCGGCACCATCCGTACCAGAGGAGCGCCACATTCCTCGAACATATGGGGATGGGGTCAAACCAGGAGAAGCAGTCGGCTAAGAGGGGGGCAGTTTACTTTTTGAAGAGAGAATCGACAAACGCCCGTTTGTTGAACACCTGAAGTTGGTCAATCCCTTCTCCAACACCGATGTATTTGATGGGAATTTTGAATTGATCGCTGATGCCGATGGCTACGCCGCCTTTGGCCGTACCGTCGAGTTTGGTCAGGGCCAGGCAGCTCACATCCGTAGCAGCGGTAAATTGCTTGGCTTGTTCGATGGCGTTTTGTCCGGTGGTGGCGTCCAGTACGAGGAGGACATCGTGGGGAGAACCTTCCAAGCATTTGTTGGCAGAGCGTTTGATCTTGGTCAGCTCGTTCATCAGGTTGATTTTGTTGTGCAGGCGCCCGGCTGTATCGATGATGGCGACATCCAGTTTGTTTTCGACGGCATACTGTACAGTTTCGTAGGCAACGGCTGCCGGGTCGGTGTACATGCCTTTGCTGTAGAAGTGGCAGCCCACGCGGTCACTCCAGATTTTGAGCTGGTCTACGGCTGCGGCTCGGAAGGTATCGCCAGCTCCCAGAACGACAGATTTACCCATTTTCTGCATTTGGTGGGCGAGTTTGCCGATGGTGGTGGTTTTGCCGACGCCATTGACACCGACGACCAGTAGAACGTAGGGATGGTGATCAGCAGGAGGTGCGAAGTCTTCTGCTTCCGATGTTGTATTATTTTCTGCCAGCAAGCGAACGATCTCATCGCGAAGAATTTCGTTGAGTTCGGCAGTATTGATGTATTTGTCTCTGGCCACACGAGCTTCGATGCGTTCGATGATCTTGACGGTGGTGTCCAGTCCAACGTCGGAGCTGATGAGAATTTGTTCAACTTCGTCGAGAACTTCAACATCTACGGTGGACTTTCCGGCAATGGCTCTGGACAGCTTGCTGAAGATGCCGCTTTTGGTTTTTTCCAGTCCTTTGTCGAGTTCTTCTTCCTTCTTTTTGCTGAAAAATTTTTTGAAAAAGCTCATGTTCGCAAGATTGAGTGGCTAAATGAATCGAAGGGGCTTTGTGGGCCCGCGCGAAAATAACAAAAAGAGGCTGACTTTTGAATAAAGCCAGCCTCTTTTCTTATGGTAGTATAAGTGTAGACTTATTTTTTTGCGAAGAATTCTTTGACGTCGTCCTTGTGGATCATCATTTCTTTGTAGGTGTATTTCCCTGTCTTAGGATCTTTGATGCTTTTGACGACTTTGACAAAATCCCGACCGGAGCCGGCATTTGCTGCACGTTGGGCAACCCTCGCGTTTTTACTAACTTTTGCCATGGTGGATTGATTGTTGAGTTATCAGATATAGTTCTATGAGATTGATTTGATTGCAAAACCTATATCACAAGATAAGAAACAATCAGCAGATTGTCCATTGATCCGCCGAAATTACTTGATTTCTCTGTGCAGAGTAACCCGCTTCAGGATGGGATTGTATTTCTTGAGCTCCAATCTGGCAGGGGTGTTCTTGCGATTTTTTTGAGTGACGTAGCGGGAAGTACCAGGCATACCAGAGGTTTTGTGTTCGGTACACTCTAGAATGATTTGTTGGCGATTTCCCTTGCTTTTCTTAGCCATTGTTTTGTTATTTACCAGTTGCCATTGACCGCATTTTCTTCAATCTGCGCTTGCAACCTTAATGAATATAGAAAATTTCGGACCAAATTACAATTTGACCCCAGTATCAGTGCCTTTGCGCTCCAACTTCTTGAGGTAAGCATAGATGCCCAAGCGGTTGATGTTGCGAATGGCCTTGGCCGATACCTTCAAGGTGACCCACTGATCCGTTTCAGGAATGTAGAAGCGCTTCTTGTGCAAATTTGGTAGAAAGCGGCGCTTGGTCTTCCGGTTGGAGTGCGACACATTGTTGCCCGTGATGGGTCTTTTTCCCGTCAGTTGACAAACCTTTGACATGTTTTTCTGGATTTAGTGACTTCGGAAGGACTCGAACCTTCAACCTCCTGATCCGTAGTCAGGTGCTCTATCCAATTAAGCTACGAAGCCAATGTACTGTATTTCAACAGATTGATCTGTTCCGTGGGCACTTTTGAAAAGCTCTTTTGCTCGTGTGTTACCCAAACGGGTGGCAAATTTACGCTTTTTATGAACTTTTTACAATATTATTTGGGAAATTTTTAATGTTATTTTCTGCATCCCCCCTTCAAATTAATGCATCCCACTTTGGGAATAAAAGAATTAATATTATATTAGCGGCAGTGATATATGTTTCGTTCATTAAGTGAGCTTCTTACACATCTGACTGTCGACCATATTCCAATTTTTCCAAGGAGCTCCATCCAATACTATCAGATATTCCAAGTTGGTACACCCGGGATGTTCGTCCCTCACTCTTTCGGTTTACGCACCGCTGCCCACCCAAGAAGTGGCACATGGCTATCCTACTCCCTGTCAAATACTTGGTCGATGGACTGCACACCCTGTATTCGGCCCCAAAGTGATCCCAAGGGGTCATCGAATCTCTGACAAATACATATTTTGTCTAATGACTCTTAAAGCCAAAGGAAATGATCAAAGCAGTTTTCATCAGTCGGGAAAAGGCCTTCCTCCGCCCCATTTCCCAAATCCTTCATCGAATATATCCCGACATCCAACTCAGTGGGGTGGCCAACTGCCCTGTTGAAGGTCAGCAGCTCATCCACAAAGACAAACCCGATTTACTCATCACCGACCGCCTACTGGCCGAACCACTCCGCACCAATGATTTGACAGACTCGGGTGTGGAGACCATATATATACAGCCCCCTGCGCAGGCACCTGCCTTACAGTCCTTCGATGCCGATGTGCTTGTGGATGCCCTCGACGAAGCCCAGGCCCGCATCATCGACCGCCGCCAAAGCCAAGAGCAACGGGCTGCCAGCGCCACGCCATCTGACTCTCCCGTGGGCCAGCCCATCAAGCAGATGATTGGCATCCCCACCATGGATGGATTGGAAGTGCTGAAGGTGCAAGACATCATTCGGTGCGAGGGACTGCAAAAATGCACCAGGATCGTGACTGTGGATCGCTCGGACATTGTCAGTTCCTACAATTTGGGAGAGTTTCGGCGCCTGTTGGAACCCTACGATTTCTTTTCTCCCCACAAATCCTACTTGGTCAACCTCGGCTTTGTCAAAAAGTACTACAAGGAGGGAACCTTGCTGATGCAGGACGATGCTACGGTACCCGTTTCTCGCCGCAACAAGAAAAAATTTCTGGATCGAATCCTACATGTGTAGCCTCGGGCCATGCTCGGAAGGCTCATTCACGGCCAAATGGGCCTGTCCACTTGTTCTGCCAGACGACCGTTGGTTCGCCTCCTTTGACCGCTGGTCAGATGAAGATTGATTCTTTTCTGTATAGCCAATAATTTCGAAGCATTCATCAGTAGCAAACCTATTGATCATGCGGATGGACATCGAACGAATTTTTTTGACGGGCTTGGCAGAGCAGGACGATGAGACAGAAATAGCAGATGGCAGCACAGACGTCATCGTGTCCTTCCGAAATGGCGACCGCTACGCCGCTTCTTTTCTCAGCTACGATGCGGTAGCCCGATTGCGTCAGGAACATCTACAATCAGGGGACTTTCTCAAGGGAAAATATCTGTGGATCAACAATTTATTGCTGATCGAAAGCTGCAACCGACAGACGATTGACGAGGTCGTTGACTTTCTGCTGGACGAAGGAGATTTCCCGATGGTTTTTCGAAAACTGTAACCCTATACCAAGCCAAAATGATTTACCAGGCCCTCAAGCTCATTGCCACCGAACTGAACAGCCATCTGAACGCCATTGGCCAATTGGACAGTGGGGTGAATGATGACGAAGTTCAGATTGCCAACATTGCCACCTTGGATTCGGGGTTGACTGCTGATCCGCCCATTGCCAACAAGGTGGTCCTCACCATGGTCCGCATGGAAGAGGAGAGCAGCCTGAAAAATATTTCCACCCGGCGAAAGAATCTCTCCACGGATCAGACAGAGTACCGGAATCCACCTGTACACGTCCATCTGTATTTGCTCTTTAGCATCAACAGCAACGATTACGAAAATGCCTTGACGTACCTCTCCAGGGTGGTGCGCTTTTTCCAATCGAAAAATGTTTTCACCTCCAAGAACACGCCGCCCATCAGCAGTACCAATGCCCATGACCAATTGAACCACTTCAAGTTGATACTGGATATGTATTCTCCTTCCTTCGAGGAGGCCAACAACATCTGGGGGATGCTGGGAGGACGGCAACTGCCTCATGTCATGTACAAGATGCGCATGCTGGAGCTGGAACTCGATCAGGTCAAAGACCGCCGACCAGACATTCGCAACATCAAAATCAATGACCCTACAACCGTTTGATCCATGGCCATCAACATCCAATACAAATCCCTCTTTGAAGTCAACATATTGCATCACTACTTTTTGAGTGGCGGTGCCAGCAATAAGGAATACGGTCAGATGAATGCGTCAGAAAAGGCAGTGCAAGATCGCCTCTACAATTTGTCTGATGTCGTGGAGTTGATCCCCGATGCAAGGACCCTCAAGCAGATGAGGGGACTCAAGCAGGTGCATCGCTCCACAGCTCGTGGCTTTCGGGTCATGGCTTCCGTCACCGAGGAGGATCGACCTGTCGTGGACTTGCCAGAAGGCCAGCGCTGGACCTTTGCCCTTTGCCTCAAAGATCCCAACTTTTGGAATTACACGGCCCTGCGCATGAGGCCTAGTTTTGACCAGAGCAATCCGCTGCGCAGCGACATTCAGCGCGCCTTGTACTTCAGCAATGCCACCAGTGGTCTGATGGCTCCTCATCTGTCGCAACCCATTGCGGCTTTCGACAACAGAGTGAGCTACCAGATGAATGACCTCTGCTTGTTCAATGGCAAGACCTACGAGGCTGTCCGCAACAATCCACCAGGAGCCAGTCCCATTGCAGCCAATTCTGGTTGGCAGGAAATCGATGTGCAGTCGTATGCCACCCACCGCGATGAGCTTCGATTGCGCCCTGCAGTTTTTCACTACCGATTCACACAGGATAATGTTTGGGCCTTGTTTCAGCTCAAAAATTGGAAAGGGGACTTGATCTATGAGGAGCATGGCCAGAGCAGTGCCGAAAATAGGTCCTTTCCCATCCGCATGACAACTTCTCCGCCTGGTTGGTACAAACTGGAAGTCAGTGGGCGCAATTATTCCGAGACCCAGGACTTCTATTATCATCCTGAGTTCAGGCTGCGTCCAGTCTTGGGATTTGTAGAGATGTTCCACCAACAGGGCTTGGCTGCTGATGTGGCACTGCTGGATGGAGATGGAAAATTGAGGGAGCCGAGCTTTGACATTCGCTTCAAAAACCGCCTGACTCAATGGCGCTATGTCGACAGCAAGGACCAAAGCGTGGTGAGCAACATCAACGGCATCGACCAGGCCTTGCCACTCACACAGACGGGCTTCATCACCCAGGTGCGGCGCAATGGCAAAAAGTTGCCCAACCCGGATGCGGCCATTGTCAAAATAGAGACAGATGCCATCTACTCGGATGTCTTCATCGACTCCGATCAGTTTCCATTGTAAAAGCAAAGGTGCTTTTGCGAGTTGGACAAAGACAAGATTCAAATTGAGCTGCGAGGCAATACAGCCAGTCAGCCCATTGTGATAAGACGTGCTTCACAGCACAAAATTATATGATTTCATAAACCCATTTAACTATGCCTAGTACTTATAAAACGCCCGGCGTATACGTGGAAGAAATTTCCATCTTTCCCCCCTCGGTAGCGTCGGTTGAAACAGCTGTTCCCGCCTTCATTGGCTACACGGAAAAAGCTGATAAGGGAGGCGAATCGCTCTCCATGAAACCCACCCGCATCAGATCCTTGGTCGAATACAAGGAATGGTTTGGCGGTCCACCTCCTGCTGCCGTCAAAGTTTACCTGGACGAAAATGACCAAGTCGGGGAAGTCTTGCCCGAGGATCAGTTTTATATGTACGATGCCCTGCGAATGTTTTTCAACAATGGAGGAGGAAAGTGCTACATCATCTCTGTGGGGTCTTACAGAGATGCAGTTTCCAAAACGGCATTGCTCGATGGGTTGACAGCATTGGAAAAGGAAGATGAACCCACCATCATTTTATCGCCTGATGCCACGCTGCTCAACGTCAGCACACCCGGCTCGGTGGACTTGTATGATTTCCAAAAGGCAGCCTTGGCACAGTGCAACAAATTGCAGGACAGGGTTGTCATTTGCGATTTGAAAAAGGAAGTACCTGGCGACAACAGCGATCTGTTTGCCAAAGTGGATGAGTTCCGTTCCAACGTGGGGATCAATTACCTCAAGTACGGAGCTGCTTACACCCCCTGGCTCAAGACGACCTTGCCTCGTCAGATCAATTTTCGGGACATCAGCCTGAAAAGAGGAGACAGCAGTGCCTCGACAGACCTGAAGCTGAAAGACCTCAGCTCTGATACACAGATCGCCTCCATCATCGATGCAGTGGAAGCAGCCAAGAATGTGGTGAATGATTTGGAAAGTTCTGCAAGCTCTTTGGGAGGATCGGCCAGCAGTCTCAATGGTCGTTTCAAGCAATTGTTTGCGGCCTTTACAACGGCTGCCGATGCTTGGGACCCTGGTGATGCCGCACAGGATGCAGCTGTCTTTGCTCCAGAGATTCCCGACCTATTCAACCTACTGATCGACTGCATTGCCGCCGTTGCCGATGCACTGGCCCTGTCCGGCGCTTCTGTCCTCAAACTGGAATCGGTCTTGGATACCTCAGAGCTGGATGCCCTTTTGCAAATCCTGGTTCGCCACCACTCCGCTCTCAACTTTGCATCCATGACCAAGGTGGTGCCCTTGGACACTTCCAACCCCAACTTTGCCAAGGCCATCAAGTTTGTCAACAGCTCTTACAATGCCATCGGCGACATCCCCAGCGATCCAGCCGTCACCGCTCTGTATGCAGCCATTTCTGCGGCCCCAGTCGGCACCCTGACAGCACGGGCCAGCCAAGCCGCCAACGCAGAGTCCAACGCCGCTGATGCCAAAACTGCAGGTGCGGCAGCCATGGGCGACATCAGCGCCGCCAACATCAAAACTTCTTTCAATACCCTGATCGACAGCTTGCCCGCCACCAATACGGCAACAGACTTGGCAACAGCAGCCGCGACTGCTTCCAGCACTGCCGATGGGGGAGGGGGATCGACTGCTTCCAAGGCTTTGGCGGCCCTTGTCAGCTCCATTGCCAACGAACTCAAAAATAGCAATCCAAGTTTGGTCATCGGGACCTCTGCTGATACACCTGTTCACGATGCGGTGTCGACCCATGTCAATGAGGCCGTCAGCATGGCCAGCAAAATTGCCAGCCGTTCCACCAACTCTACGGGTTCCAGCAAAGCCAATGTCGTATCGGACATCGGGCTGGCCGATTTTGGTAACTGGGCCAAGGCAGGCAGAGATGCCGTTTTTGCAGGCTACACCACTGTCACCTCTTTCTACGGCAGCGCCATGAACGCCGCTTCTGCTGCTGAGGCTACGTATGACAGCACCTTGGAAAATGCTTTTGGCTTTTACAAAAATCTCAAGGCCAAGATCGGAGGAGAAATCAACGTCTTGCCACCGAGTAGTACGGTCGCTGGTGTCTATGCGGCTGTCGATTCCAACCGAGGTGTTTGGAAGGCACCAGCCAATGTGAGTCTGACAACAGTCCTGGCGCCGACCACCCAAATCAGCCACGAAGAACAGGGTGACCTCAATGTGGATGTCAATGCAGGAAAATCCATCAATGCCATCCGATCTTTTGCTGGGAAGGGTGTCTTGATCTGGGGTGCGCGCACCTTGGCAGGCAACGACAACGAATGGCGCTACGTCTCTGTCCGCCGATTCTACAACATGGTGGAGGAGTCTGTAAAAAAAGCAACCGAGCAGTTTGTCTTCGAGCCAAACGATGCCAACACTTGGGTCAAGCTCAAGGGAATGATCGAAAACTACCTGACCATCCTTTGGCGGCAGGGTGCCCTGGCCGGAGCCAAGACCAATGATGCCTTCTTTGTGAAGGTGGGATTGGGCGAGACCATGAGTGCGCAGGACATACTCGAAGGTCGCCTCAACGTAGAGATTGGCATGGCCGTTGTTCGCCCGGCGGAATTCATCATTCTGAAATTCTCTCACAAGATGCAGGAGTCTTAGGCAGTCCCCTCTTTGAGAATCATCCAAAATTGAATAGCTAAAAAAGAAAAACATCATGGCAGAATATCCCTTACCCAAGTTTCACTTCCAGGTCGACTGGGGCGGTACCAAGATCGGGTTTACCGAAGTCTCGGGACTGGAAGTAGAGACCGAAGTCATCGAATACCGCGACGGGGCCAGCCCGGAATACAACAAGATCAAAATGCCGGGCATGCAAAAGTATTCCGACATCACTTTCAAGCGCGGAACCTTCAAAAGTGACAATGAATTTTACAACTGGTGGAACAGCGTCAAACTCAATACCATCGAACGACGCGACATTACCATCAGCTTGCTCAACGAAAACCACGAACCGGTCTTTGTCTGGAAGGTCAAAAATGCATGGCCCAGCAAGGTCACAGCAACCGACCTGAAATCGGATGCCAACGAGGCGGCCATTGAGACGATGGTTTTGGTACACGAAGGACTGACCACAGAGGCAACCTAAGAATGGCGGCGATTTATCCACCAGTCGGTTTCCACTTTTCGGTGGACTTCGAGCTGTCTTCAGCCGGGCAGAACGACTTCCGTTTCCAGCAGGTCAATGGTTTGTCCGTGACCGTGGAAACGGAAGAGTATGCCGAAGGAGGAGAGAATCGATTCATCCACCACTTGCCCAAGCGGACCAAGTATGCTGATTTGAGTTTGTCCAGGGGAATGTTTGTCGGCTCTGGCATCATTGATTGGTGTCGGGATGCCATTGAAAATTTCGAATTTCAACCGATCAACATCACCATCAGCTTGCTCAATGAATCACACGAACCACTGTCGGCCTGGTATGTTGTGGGCGCCTTTCCATTGGAATGGTCTGTCAGCGATTTCAATGCCGAAGAAAGCAAATTGGTCATTGAACAGATCAAGCTCAAGTATCGCTACTTCAACACCTTAACTGTTTGATTATGCCCATTGAAATCAAAGAACTGATCGTCCGAACCACTGTTGATACAGACCAAGGCAAGCGAGAAAAAAACGAAGCTTCCTCCGTCGACGTTTCGCAAATCGTGGCCGAATGTGTCGAACAAGTTTTGGATATTCTCAAGCAACACAACGAACGATAGCCAATGCAAGGTCAACTGGTCAAACTCAAAATCATCGCCTGCTCAGACCCCAAGTTTGAGCAAGAAACGGGTGACGTTTTCGAGACGCTTGTCAACCCAGATGAGTTTCAGGAGAACTATGCCGTGGAGTACGAAGAGGCCCAGGCTTCGGGTACTTCGGGAAGTGACCTCAAATTCAAACGGATCAAGCCACAGACCTTGGACATCAACCTGCTCTTTGACGGCATGGGCATCATTCAAAATGACGGTTCCGGAACTGCTGGCCAAGGCAATGCATCCATCGTCGATCAGATTGATTCGTTCAAAAAAGTGGCGATGGATTACCAAGGGGAAACCCATGCGCCTCGCTATGTGAAGATCAGCTGGGGAACGCTCTTGTTCAAGGGGCGATTGACCAGTTTGAATTTGGCCTACACAGTCTTCAAACCCGATGGAACGCCCATTCGCGCCAAGGGAAAGGCAAGCTTCAAGGAGTCGAAAGAAAATGAAGCCAGGGTGGCAGAGGAGGACAGTTCTTCCCCCGATCTGACACACCTGCGCATCGTACACGAAGGCGACCGCTTGCCACTGATGTGCCACAAAATTTATGGTGACCACAGCTTGTATCGCCAGGTAGCAGACTTCAATGGCATCGACGATTTTAGGAATCTGGAGGTAGGCAGCGAAATCAAATTTCCTCCCATCAATCAATCTGTATAAGCATGCCCAACAAGCGCATCATTCCCACGCCTCAATCTGCCGATCTGGTGACCCACAGTCTCAAGGTCAATGGAAAGGAATTGGGGGAGGCCTACAATCTGTTGAGCATTCAGGTGAGCAAGCAAGTCAATAAGATTGCCACTGCCAAGCTGCTCATCGCAGATGGAAATGCCTCTACGGAAACCTTTGAGATCAGCAACTCTGCTGACTTTGCGCCGGGCAATGAGATTGAAATATTGGCGGGATACCACTCCGACGAGGCGAGCATTTTCAAGGGCATCATCACTTGTCATGGGATCCAAGCCCGCAGGTCCAAAGCTTCTGTCTTGCGAGTAGAATGCAAGGATGAGGCAGTCAAAATGACCCTAGGAAAAAAGAGTACCTTTTTTGATGAGAAAAAGGATACAGATGTCATTAAGGAAATTGCAAGCAATTACAAACTGGACGTACAAGTAGACGCCACAGAAGTCACCCACCAAAGCCTGATTCAGCATCATGTGAGCGATTGGGATTTTGTCTTGATGCGGGCCGAAGTCAACGGACTATTGGTTCATTCTTCCGATGGCAGCCTGACGGTCTCCAAGCCAACGGTAGAATCGGAGGCCTCTTTGCACGTGCAGTACGGGGCAAGCATGTATGATTTTGATGCAGAAATTGACGCCCGTTTGCAATACAAAAAAATCACGGCCAACTCTTGGGATGCCGCCGAGCAAGCCTTGGTCACAGCTGAGGCGGCAGACCCCAAACTGACAGAGGCTGGAAACCTTTCGGCCAGTGATTTGGCAGCTGTCAGCAGTCCGGACAACATCGACTTGTTGCATCCAGGGTCGGTGGCGGATCAGGAATTGCAGGCTTGGGCTGATGCGGCGCTTTTGCGCAGTCGCTTGGCCAAGATTCGGGGGACGGTCAGCTTCCAAGGAGTGGCTGATTTGAAGACGGGAGATACCCTGAGTTTGGGTGGGGTAGGAGAGCGTTTTGAAGGTCCTGTTTTCGTCTCGGCTGTCCGACACGAAATTGGGAATGGCAACTGGGTGACCACGGCACAGTTTGGACTGTCGCCAGAATGGTTTGCCGAGCGTGTTTCCTCGCCAAGCTCCCCGATTTCCAGCCTGCTGGCCACTACGGGAGGATTGCATGTGGGAACAGTGACCCAATTGCAAGACGATCCAGATAGCGAGCACCGAATTTTGGTGAAAATTCCCATTCTCAATGCAGATGCGGAAGGTGTCTGGGCCAGGGTAGCGAGCTTGGATGCGGGGGATGCGCGCGGGTGGTTTTTTCGGCCGGAGATAGATGATGAAGTGGTGATTGGCTTTTTTGCAGACGATCCTCGGGAACCTGTCGTACTGGGCATGTTGCACAGCAGTGCCAAGGCGGCTCCCATCGAAGCCAGTGACGACAATCACGAAAAGGGCTTGGTGACGCGCAGTGAGATGAAGATGATGTTCGACGATGACAAAATTTCATTTACGTTGGAAACCCCTTCGGGAAAGCTGGTCACATTGGATGACGATGCTGGTGTTGTGGGATTGGAAGACGACAATGGCAACAAGATACTGATGAACGCTGATGGGATTACACTGGAAAGTGCCGGGGACTTGATCCTCACCGCCAGTGGCGACATCAAAGCGGAAGGCAACAATGTAGAATCCAAAGCCAAGATGAACTTCAAAGCCGAAGGAAGTGCTGGATTGGAAGTATCCTCCAGCGCCATCACGACGGTCAAAGGCTCCTTGGTACAAATCAATTGACGTATGGGAATGGCAGCCAGAGTAGGGGACATGCATGTTTGTCCAATGGTGACGGGAACAGTTCCACACGTTGGTGGTCCGATCTTGCCAGCGGGCGAACCAACGGTGCTCATCGAAGGAATGCCCGCCGCGAGAGTGGGTGACATGTGTACTTGTACGGGACCTCCGGATAGCATCATCATGGGCTCGGCCACCGTGCTGATCGGTGGCATGCCTGCGGCCCGGATGGGGGACAGTACAGCACACGGTGGGACCATCGTTTTGGGAAGTCCAACGGTGATGATTGGCGGATAGGCAATCGAATTTTTTGACAGATCAAACAAGTACAAAGCAATATGTCGAGCAAACCATTTTTGGGCAGGGGATGGAGTTTTCCTCCCGCATTCTCAGACAAGGCGGGGACCGTCATCATGGTGGAAGCAGAGGATGACATTCGCGAGAGTTTGAGCATCTTGTTGTCCACCACTTTGGGCGAACGCTTTTTGCAACCTTCTTATGGCTGCGATCTGACTCGACTGCTTTTCGAGCCATTGAACACCACGCTGAAAACCTATTTGAAAGACTTGATCAAAACCGCTGTCATGTATCACGAGCCCCGTGTCAAACTCTTGGGGGCAGACTTTTCCTACGACCAGGAATTGGAAGGATTGGTGGAAGTGAGACTGAGCTACGAGATCAAAGCCACCAACTCCCGGATCAACCAAGTCTTTCCTTTTTATACCAATGAAGGCGAATTTGTAACGGCAGCTACCGAATGAAATGTCTTGACAAAAATATCAACAATCCACTTCGGCGGGATGGAACAAGCCAGGCCCAACGCACTGCCCGCGCACTGCTCGACGAGTATGTGAAAATTGATGAGCGCAGCCAGGAAGACATGGAAGCCTATGCCTTTCAGTTGGCTGAGTTGTTTCAATACTACGACTTCAACAACTTACCTTCCGGCGATTGGACCAGCTTTTTTCACCAAGCCACGAGCAGTGAGCAACCACACTACGCCCTCTTCCAAACCTTTTTGCAACTCTTCCACCAGGCCCGCCATCAACTCAATGGCCTGACACAAAAGCACCTTTCTTATTATTACGAAGAAGTACTTGGATTGGAAGCGCGTGCCGCAACGCCCGATCGGGTCATGGTCCTTTTTGAATTGGCCAAAAATGTGGAATCACAGCTTGTCAAAAAGGGCGTACACCTCAATGCCGGGCCTGACGAAATGGGGGTAGAGCGATGGTACAAAACCGATGAAGACTTGTTGGCTGGCAAAGCAAAAGTCAAGGAAATCAAATCACTGTACCACACCCGCGTTGAACAGACCGAACTGTCTGGCGAGATTCGCGTGCGAGGACATCATTTTTACAAAGATGCCGATACCGCTGCACATGACTATTCGAGTTTTGATCAGGAAGTCAAACAGGTGCAGACCATCAAAGTCTACCAATCCGATTGCAGCGCTGGCGTGGAGGCCCGGCCCGAGATTGTGTGCGACGATGACGAAGGCTTGATTGCCGACATTGCCAAAACAGTCCCACCTTATTGGAAACCTTTTGGAAAAAACCAATTGCGGGAAGCGGCCTCGGAGCGGATCATGGAAACGGTGGATTTGGGCTTTGCCACTTCTTCCCCTTTGCTGCTGATGGAGGCAGGCCAGCGAACCATCAGCTGGCACATCAAGTTGCGCTGTGAAGAGCCGGAGAAGTTTGACGACATTCTCGGAACAAACATTGGAGCATATTTTTCGGTCTCCATCAATGGAAAAAAAGAATGGATTGACATAACAGATTTTGAGTGCCGCTGCTCTGCTCATCAACAACTGATTTATTTGCACTTTCAAATCAGGATTGGGGCGGAAGTAGAACCCATACAGGGCTACGACCAAGCAGTTTTTCAAGACCCCTATGAGACGGACTGGCCGGTACTTCGAATCTTTCTTAACAATGCTCAGTATCCGACTTTGTACGATCTGTTCAGCGGTTGCCAACCCGTGCTCAACAACTTGCAAGTACAGGTCAATGGCTTGAAAAATTTGGTGCTGCAAAACGAATTGTCACCACTCGATCCCACCAAACCTTTCCAGCCCTTTGGTCCGCAACCCGAGAACGGAAGCTATTTCCTGGTGGGCCATCCGGAAGCTTTTCAAAAGTCACTGAGGCGATTGAATTTCCATCTGGAATGGGACAAAGTACCACACAGCAATTTCAGTACACACTACTCGCATTACCCTTGGTCAATCAACAACGATACCTTCCAGGTAGACCTTCGCTTGTTGTACAAAAACAATTTTGATACTCAGCTCAAAAATGGTGTCTCCCTCTTCGAAGCCAACGCAGCTGATCGGCGAACCATCAACCTTCCCACGGGCATTCCCTTTTATTATGGTCGGAAATTGGAGAAGCATTCTTTCGACCGTTTTGATCATTCTTTGGATAAAGGATTTGTACAAATGCGCCTTCGCACAGAGGCAGCCGTGTCTGACAGCGACGGCAAAATTGGAAAATTGGGCTTGAATTTTACAGGCTTTGGGCACAAGGCCTTTCCGCGCTTGTACACCGATGTATTGGTCAAGCGGGCCAATAAAACAAATGCGGACATGCCAATTCCGCCCGAGCCATACACCCCTACGCTCAAGTCCATTTCGATGGATTATACTGCCAGCCATGTATTTTTGGCGCGTCCAAATGACCAGGAAGGGGAGGATCGTTTTTACCACATTCACCCATTCGGTCTGGCCGAAAAATTCTATGATCCTGTCAAGCGAAAACGCTTTTCTTTCATGCCGCGCTATTCGGCCAATGGCTACTTGTACCTTGGCTTGGAATCTCTTCAAGCAGGAAGTGTATTGACGCTTTACTTCCAAATTGCGGAGGGAACGGCTGACCCAGCACTGGACTTTGAGAAGAGAGACTTGTCCATCTCAGTATTGGTCAACAATGAATGGCAGGCGCTCAATGTTTCTGAAGTGTTGTCTGATACCAGTGGGGGATTGCAATACACGGGCATTGTCAAACTGAATATTCCGAAGCAAATCACGGCACACAATAGCTTGCTCACCAAGGGCTTGCATTGGATCAGCATCGAGATGGCTTACCAGAAAGGCCTGCCAGATCGGGCCGAATGGTTTCCAGGGATTTTGGGCATCAATACCCAGGCAGTTTCTGCCACTTTTGACGACAGAGACAATGATGTGGGGCATTACGAAAAAGCATTGGCAGCCGATAGCATCAGCAGTTTGGTGGTGAAAAATGCAGCGGTGAAAAAATTGCATCAGCCCTATTCTTCCTTTTTGGGAAAGCCAAAGGAGTCGCCCATCAATTTTTTCAAACGCAGCAGTGAACGCCTGCGGCACAAGAATCGGTCGATCAACATTTGGGATTACGAACGCCTCATTTTGGAAGCCTTTCCGGCCATCTACAAAGTCAAGTGTTTGAACCACAGCAATGCCTTGACTGACATTGCGCCGGGGGAGGTGTACTTGGTGGTGATCAGTGACATGCGCAACAGCAATGTTGGCAATCCACTACAGCCACTGACCAGCGTGCGAGTGATGGATCAGATTGAGGCGTACCTTTTGCAGCACTGCAACCCCTTCCTTCAATTGAAAGTCGCCAATCCAATTTTCGAACAAGTCAAAGTGACCTTTGATGTTGGATTTCACTCGGGTTATGACGAAGGATTTTACAAGCGGCAGCTCAACATCGACATCGTTCAGTACCTGTCGCCTTGGGCCTATGACAAGGGAGAAGACATCATCATCGGAGGAAAAATATATGCTTCCTCCATCCTCACTTTCATCGAGCGCTTGGAGTATGTCGATTATGTCACCAATTTCCGGATGTTCCACATTTACGATTCGGAGGGCATTGGTTGCATGACGGTTTGTACAGACTTTGTTGTGGGTGGGGGAACGGTAGAAACAGAGGTGGACATTGCCATTGCACAGACGGCCCGCTCCGTACTGACATCGGCGCCCATCCATTGCATCAATACACTGCAGCCCGGCAGCTACCATTGTCACACAGCAGCGGCGAGCATTTCAAAATAAAGCAAAACAAGCGATATGAATAATAGAGACAGAACAGAATTGAAGGACTATTTCGAAAATGGATTGAAACCCAATCAGGATCACTTTTCGGAATTGATCGATTCGTTCATCAACATCAAAGAAGATGAGGTTCATGTGGCCGATACCAACATCGGAATTGGCATCCAGAGCCCTGTCCAGAAGCTGGAAATCAATGGAGCCATCAAGATCAACAACACCCCTGGAACAGGTGTGGCCGCCACGCCAGTGGCCGGGACGATTCGTTGGACGGGGACTGATTTTCAGGGCTACAATGGAACGGAATGGAAGTCGCTGACGGGAGGAGATGAGGACTATGGCATTTACATTCCCGTGCCTCGCCTGTGCGTTGATGGACGCAGGGATTTGCGCTTGTATTGGGAAGACAGCAACGACCGCCGCTTTTTGTCATTCAATCCAAAGTACCATTTGTATCGCTACAAAAGTCGCAACATTCAGTTGTACAAAAGTCCTGATACGCCCGACCGAAACAAGCCCAAAAAATGGGTGCACCCTCAGCATCGGCAGTCCAACGGCAATCATCCTTCGACCAATCGAAACACCATTTTTAGTGTGAATTCGGAGGCGGGCAGAAAGCAGCGGGTGATCCTGAAGTCATCGACTTATTTCAAAAAAATCAACGGCATCTATCGTCCCAGAGGACAAGGACGTTTTCATTACGGGGGCAAAAAAATGCAGAACAACAGAAGATTTGAATATTTCAAATTTCGGATGGTTTTGCAAATTGATGGAAAAAAAGTGTATGGTCCATTCTCTGAAACCTTGGCCATTGGACAACACAAAAACCAAGGAGAATTGGTCATGCATTTGGGATCGCCATCTTTTTACCACAAGCCACATACAGAAAGTAAATCTACCGCTGACAATCCAAGCAAACAACCCATTGCAGTGGATGATCGGCGGGTGACAAATTGATAAATATATTGCGAAAATGTTGAAAATGACGTAAATTGTGGGAGCTAAAAAGT
Source organism: Bacteroidota bacterium (assembly GCA_039821145.1). Taxonomy (GTDB): domain Bacteria; phylum Bacteroidota; class Bacteroidia; order Chitinophagales; family Saprospiraceae; genus JBCCSZ01. Next base: position 109,394 of record JBCBOS010000018.1, read on the forward strand.
TAGTTCTTTGTACTCAAAATAAATGGGTGCGAAAGCATCCATAAAGTTGTGAAGGTGGGGTTGTGTCGGCCTTATCCGAATGGGCCGCCCTCGAAAAAGACATCCCGCTCATTTGTCTGTCAAAGGCATCTCGACCGCGGGTTGCGGAACGGCAGTAGAACTGGCCAGCAAGTGCCAGTTAGCCTAGACTTCATAAAAGACATCCTCTGACATCGACGAGACTACTTTCTCAATAGAGGTTGTATCAATCCCTCCAGTCCCTAACGACTGTAAAAGTTCGGCGCTCTTGCGGATACCACCAATAGACTCTCGAATAATAAGGTAATACGGCATAGCGAGGTAACTTCTCATAGGACATCCCTGCCTTCACACTTTTAAATCCTCCCCACCATTTCGCTTTCGACATTTTCCTTTCTTGGCTCGAACTTTTTAGCTATGCCAGAACAAACTTACATCACGAAAGCGAAGGCGCAACAGACTGCCATGAACTATGAAGAGCTTCGCGCTCTCGGCATCAAAAACATTCAGCAAAAGGCGCCTGCGACTTGGACGGATCACAATCTACATGATCCGGGAATCACCATACTCGAACTGCTCAGTTACGCCATCACAGACTTGGGCCATCGCGCTGATTACGACATGCGCGACATCCTGACCGAGGACTTCGACAAACTCTCTCCACTGAATGATGCAGTCTTTCAGATCTCCGAAATTCTTCCCTGCAATCCCGTTACCATCAACGACTGGCGCAAATGGTTGATTGACAAAGCAGCTGTCAAAAATGCTTGGGTCCGCGTGGCTCATCCCGACGCTCCATCGATCCTCTACCAGCCACCCGAAGAGGGAGATACCGGAGATCGGGGACAATTGTTTTTTGGTGGGGAAGACAGTCTCGACAGCGATTCTCCTCCCGAGCCTCTGAGCCTGAAGGGATTCTATGAGGTCTACCTGGAACTGGAAGAACACGATGAATTGGGTGATCTCAATAGCTCTACTTTGTACAAAGAGATGGAGGTGGTAAACAAAGAGGAGGTGTATCTGTTCGGCTTGGAATTCATCTTCCCTGACTGGTCTGCACTGTCTCCCGATTGGTACCAAAAAGGCTTTGTTCCCACACAAATCAAAGTGGTACAAGTAAAGGACGAACTTGCCAAACTCAATACCTGCCGCTTTCGGGTGGAGGTACGAGATGAGGAACAAAAATTGTCTCCCATAGAGGTAATCGTCTTGGTGACATCGGGAACCGAACACCTCAAGGATGGCAAGACTGCTCTGAAAAAGGAGTTGCGAAAAGTCCTGTCCGACAAATCCAAAGAGGGCATGATGGCCTTCTTTCAAAGGCGCGTGCAAGTCACGGCAGATTTCATCCAATCCATCCGCCACGATCTATTGGCCCATCGAAATTTGTGTGAAGATTTCCTCAAAGTCGATTTGATTTGCTACCAAGAAATTTCTCTGGGAGGAGACATCATCGTGCGGCAGGGGAGTGATCCCAACGAAGTATCTGCTGCCATTTACTTTCTGATCGATCAATTTTTGCGTCCGCTGATTCGCTTTCGAAATTACGATCAGATGAAGGCCCTTGGATATGCGATTGATCAACTTTTCAGTGGGCCACTATTGGAAAATGGCTTTATCCACGATGCAGATTTTGATGGCCCCTTGTTGGAAAGTGATTACCTGGATGACAAAAGCCTGCGGGCCTTGGTCCGCAATGTAGGAGGCAGCAATCGGACAGATGAATTGGTCATTTACACCTCCGATCTGATCCGGATCATCATGAGTTTGAAAAAGGACTTGGGCATCATTGCTGTCCGAAATTTCAGCATCAGCAGTTATCGCGACCACATTTTGCAAAGTGACAAAGCCAGAGATTGCCTGTCGTTGAAAGACGCTCATTTTTGCAAGCCCAAACTTGACCTGCCCCGGACAGCTGCCAACTTTCACATCAAAACGGAGTCTTTGACGGTCATTGGGGAAGATGAAAACCTACCCATCGACTTGGCAGAAGTTCTGGACAGAATCCAACAACAACGTCAAGCGTTTGGCCAGAATTTATCCCTGGAGGAGCGCCAGCGGTTTCGGGCCCAGTTGCAACCCCAAAGTGGCAGGTCCAGAAAAATAGAGAGGTATCATTCGATGCAAAATGATTTTCCGTTGAATTATGGCATCAGCAGGGCTGGACTGGCCAGTGGTGCATCCGATGGTCGGCGTGCCAAGGCCCGGCAGCTCAAAGCCTATCTGTTGTTTTTCGAGCAGTTCATGGCCAATCACCAATCTCAATTGGCACATCTCAAGGAGTTGTTTTCCATTGATCGACGGGTGTCGAAAACCTATTTTTCTCAATCGCTTTACAATGTCCCCGATGCCTATTTGCTGCTCAAAGATTTTGTCGACAATCATGTGGATTCCATCAATCAGTACAATTTGGTATCTGCTGATTGGACCCATTTCAAGGACGATCTGATCAATAATTATCGCCAGCAAATTCAGGCCTGGATGGAAGATCCTTCTTTGTATCTCGACCGTCGCAACCGCTTTCTCAATCACTTGATGGCTCGTTTCGGTGAAGACTTTGAGGACTATTCTGCCTTGCGGTATTTTGTCGATCAAAGTCAGGTAGAGGAGGAGATGATTGACTGTAAAATTGCGGTCCTGGAAAGTTTGCCTTTCATCAGTCGAGCTCGGTCTCGGTCTTTTGATCATCGGGCAGTGGGGGACGATGGAAAGGCTGCATCCCAGGTGGCTTACGAGCAGTGTGGCTACAAACAACGGCTGAGTCGGTTGCTGGGACTCAAGGAATTGGCCGTGGTGGAATCTTCGATCAATTCCAGTGGTATAGAGGAGTTTCGCTTTCACTTTACAGATGTGAATGGCGTGGCATTGCTTCGAAGTGTACGCTCTTACAGTTCTCGACAATTGGGTCTGATGCGCTTGCACATTCGGACTGTGCGCGTGCGAGCAAGAGAGGCGAGTGCCTACAGAATGCTCGACATCAGCAGTGGGGACTTTCGCTTTGCCATCAATAATTTCCATTCGGTGGAACTGGCCCGGAGCATTTCTTTTTTGTCGGAAGGGGAGAGAAATGTGGGGATGACTGCTTTGCAAGGACACTTGGCATCGCAGAGTCGCTTTCATTTTATTGAGCATTTGTTGTTGCGACCTCTTTCGGAAGAGTACCGTTTGATGAAAGTCAAAGAAGTGGAGTTGACTACCATTTCCGATCCCTATTCATTTGGCTGCAGCCTGGTCTTTCCCGCCTATCTGGCCCCCTTCAACAATCTGTTGTACCAATCCTATGCCGAGCGGATCATTTACATGGAAACGCCTGCACACTTGTTGGCAGAAGTCTATTGGGTCAAGGACCAATCGGTATTTGAAGAGTTTGAACGGGTATACAAAAAATGGTTGGACCTCAAGACAAAGGAAGCCTCCTGGGCTGAGGCGGCGATGTTTGAAAACAGCATTCGGGACGCCCATAAAGAATTGCTCGATGTATTGGAAGGCATTCGGATCAACATCAGTGAAATATAGGAATTATGTCCGGTTCACAGAAACACATCATTCAGCGGCAGGTATTTGATCTGCACATCTCGGATCGTTCTGAACACCATGCGTTGACGGAGCGACTCAAGGCAGAATTTTGGCAGCAGGCATTGCCTCGGCTGTCGCGTTTGTTTGATGAAATTGCAGGGGATCGCCACATTCGGATTGATCGCCTGGAGGTAGAGCTGCCCGCCATCAATGGAACGGGGTGGTGGGAGAAATTTGCCATCTTGCTTTCTGAAAATATTGAGCGAGAAATACGCAATCAGTTGCCTTTTGCGAGCATTCATCATGCATCGGAGGCTGCGCCAACTACCACAAAGGAAAATGGCAAGCGAATATTGGAAGCCTTTGTGACCTTTTGCCGGACAGGCCAACTGCCTTGGTGGTTGGGAGAGAAAGACTTTCAAAAATTTGAACAACAGATTTTGGAAGTGCCTGCCCGTGATTTGCTCCAAGCGTTTCGCAATTTGCAGAATGAGCCAGTGACCCGCCAGCGCCTGACCTGGCAATTTTCAGAATCTTTTTGGGAGCAATCCATTGATCGTTTATCTGGCATTTCTCCCTTGAAAGAGTGGAAAGGCAAATGGCTGCAGTTGTTGTCGGAAGGGAAGTTCCACCACTTGTCTTCATCGGATGTCAAGCAATTGTGGCAACGGACTTTGCTCGATGTGATGGTGGAATCAGAAGTGGAAGGAGTTGTGGAAAACATCACTCGGATTGCACCTCTGTCCAATGAGGTGCCAACTGATGAAAAAAAGAATCTTTCCGCTGATTTGTGGGTGTTACAGTTGGAAAAGTTTTGTCAAACAGGCGCATTGTCCCCTCACCAATCCATCCATCGCGTGGAGCAGTTGGAAGAAAAACTGTTGTCAATGTCCACAGCAGAGATGATGGATTTGCTCAGGAAAAATCTCTCCAGTGAAGAGGCTGCTCAGCGCTTGTTGCAGCAGTTTTCCAATGATTTTTTTGAACGCTTTCTGATGCGAATTCGTTCTGACCAGACCGACCGGAAGCTCTTTGCTCAGTGGCAGGAACTGGTTGAGAAACAAGGCAAAACCATTCCCCAGGAAGAAAGATTGGAATTCGCCAAGACATTCAGTCTTCAACTCATCAGGCAGGAGGGCAACAGTCCGGTCCAATCCCTTGCAAATTGGGTTCAATACAGCATGACGGAGCTTTGTACATCGACAGGAGAAAGTCAGTTGGATGTTGCATTACAGCTGTTGAAAGCCTTGGGAAAGATGGATTGGAAAGAAGAGGACAAACAATTGATTCGACAGCAATTGGAAAGACAAATCGCGATTGCATCAAAATCCTCTGCCGAGCAGAAAGCATTGGAAACGGAAAGAACTTCTTTCTCTGCCTCTCCAAAGGACGAACTCTCATCAACGAGCAAGCCATATCGCCAAATAAAAACGCCCAAGGCTGAAAAAATCTACTATGTCGAGAATGCTGGCCTGGTTCTTCTATGGCCTTATTTGCAACGCTTTCTGGAACACATTGGATGGGTCAAAAAGAAAGAATTCATCGACGAAGAAAAACGACTGCAATCCATCTTGCTGCTACAGCATTTGGTCGACGGTGGTCAACAGTGGCAGGAACCCTTGCTGCCTCTGAACAAGTTGCTGTGTGGTCATTCGCTTTGGAAAAGTCTGCCGACGACCCTGGACTTGACCGATGAATTGACAAGCGAAAGTACGGACTTGCTCAAAGCAGTGATTCGCAATTGGCCCATTTTGAAACGGACAACGGTCGATGGCTTGCGCCAGAGTTTTTTGCAGCGAGAGGGAAAGCTGGAATTGCTCGACAACGGCTGGAAACTCAGCGTGAGTCGACAGTCCTATGACATGCTCATTGACCAAATTCCCTGGACCATTCGAATGGTCAAACTGCCCTGGATGAAAAAAATGCTTCGGGTAGAATGGTAGAACAACGCCTATGCTGACAAAGAAAAAAAATAGCGAATCGAAAGGGAAAAAGGCAGGTGCATCAAAGCCTTTCTTTTCCCGTCGGGCCAAGAAAAAACCAAGTCTGGCCAAACCCAAAGTAGGTCAGGCATCTGCTGTTGTGCCCAAGAAAGAGGAAGCCAAAAAAGAGCAGCAAAAGAAGAAGGGCAACAAGTTGAAACGCTTTGGTCAGCGCATGCTTCAGAAGGTGACTGCTGTCAATCCGTTCAAACAGAAAGCGGCCAAAAAATCAGAAGTGATAAAGCAAGCTGCGAGTCCAGCTACTGCAAAGCCTACCAAAGAAAATACTGCCCAGAAAGAACAAAAGATACAAGCGCCCATTGTTCCTCAGAAGACAATGGCTGCTGCTCCTCCCAAGAAGGTGACAAAGGTGTCCATCTCTTCCACCCCTCCTTCCATGGATCGCTCTACCCCAATGCCCGAAGACAGCTCTCCTCCTGAAGCGCATCCCAAGGAAATTGCCGCCCCCTCTCCCAAACCATCTGATTCCCAAGACTCAAGTCCTGTTCCAACGACAGAGCCGGCTTCTCCCTCCTTGGAAGACGATACCAAGAAAGACAAAGAAAAGCCCAATCCTGAACCAGTAAAAGAAGCTGCTCAAAATACAGCGGAGGACAAGTCGGCAAATGATGATACTGCTCCTGCCGATCAAGAAGAAAAGACAGATCAGAAAGGAGAGGGAGGTACTCAACAAAAAGGAACAGCCAAAAAACAAACACCACCACCCCAAAAAACGGCCGCTGGCGGTGGCGGTCCTGCAGCTCCTCCCGCTGCCATCTCCAAACCTACGCTCAACGCAGAGAGCTCAGACGGACTGCTTCAATCCCTCAACGCCCAACCCCCCACTGGATTTGCCCAAGGCATCAAACAAGCCGGACCACTTGCAGCCAGCATTCAACAAAAAGAAAAGTCAGCACTCCGAGAAGACCTCCCAGAAATGGAACAACCGACGGGTCTTCCCACCAAAGGCAAAGCACCGAAAGAGAAGATCGGTTCGGACCTGAAGAAAGAAAAAGCGCCAGATTTGGGGGCAAAAGGAGCCAAGGAATCACAGCAAATTTTGCTGGAACACCCCCAAACCACTGCCAAGGCGAACATCGCGAATATCCCCACACCCCGACCACCAGGAGGAGAAGATGACAGTCAGTTCAAAACCTCCATTCGCAGCGCCATGCGCAATCTGCAAACCAAAGACAACTCCATCAACACCTCTGCTGGGGAGCGTCCCAAAATGCAGCTCAAAGGCGATGCAGATCCTGGGCAGAACCAACAAAATCAAGCGTCTTCTGATCTGGCAGTGGACCAAGAGCAGGTCAAAGCCAACGCAGAAATTTCCAAAGACTTTGGAGAAAACGACATTTTCCCCGAGATGGAATTGGAACAGATGCGTCCGCAAATTGAACTGTCGGCTCCCCCTGCTGCTGTCAACACAGAACTCAAAGATTTGCCCTCGACCTCCTCTCAAGTATACACTGCTTTTGACCAACAGGCTGGCCTGCAATTCGACCAACAGATTCAGTTGGAAATGGGCAAGCACGATGAGGAGCGGCAAAAGATGGAGGACGACTCTGCCAAGGAGAAACAAGAGGGACAGCAAAAAATAGAATTGGAAACCCAAAAAGTCCGTACTCAGCAGGAAGCCGAACAAGGCAAGGCCAAAGGGCAGGTACAGCAACAACGCGAAAATTGGAAAAAAGAGAACGAACAAGTCAAGGCTGAGTATACTGGCAAGTCGGCTGCCAAGAAAAAGGAAATTGATTCGCAGATCGACAGCAAAGTCAAGGAGACAGATCAGAAAGTGGACAAGGAATTGACGGGGGCCGAGCAAAAGGCAGAGGGAGAGCGCATAAAGACAGAGGCAGAAGCGCAGCGCAAGAAAAAGGAGGCAGAAGAAAAAGAGAAAAAGCAGAGTTTTTGGGATCGCGTGGCAAGTGCTGTCTCCAGTTTTTTCGATGCGTTGAAATCCGCTTTGAATGGTTTGTTTGACGGCCTGAGAAAATTGGTCAAAGGCATCATCGAGTTGGCCAAAAAAGCAGTCAATGGTCTGATTGAATTGGCGCGAAAGGCCATCGTGGGTTTGATCCAAGCTTTTGGAGAGGCTTTGAAGGCATTTGTGAGTGTGGCCCTGGCAGCCTTTCCCGAAATTGCCAAAAAGATCAATGGTTTCATAGACAAGGCCGTGGATGTGGCCGTCAATGTGGTCAATCAATTGGCAGAGGGCTTGAAGAAGATTGCCTCGGCCATTTTGGATGCCATCGGGGCGGCGCTGGATTTCATTTTGGCAGCTTATCAGGCATTTTACAATTTGTTGTTGGACGCTTTGGCGTTCATCGCTGTTGGCATCATTCGCATTTTGGAAGGCATTGCCAATTTGGTCAGCGCAGCGGGGGAGTCTCCAGGGCAATTCTTTGGTCAGCTGTCAGAAGAATTGTTGGGCCAGGATGTGACCAAGCCCTTGCCCAATGAGCGTCCGGCTGTTTCGACTCAGCCCGTTCAAACTCAGATTGCACAGGCCCAAGAGTTTGGCGACATCAGTGGTGCCGATGCGGCCTTTTTGAGCAAAGACAATTTTGCGACGGGAGATTTTCAGATGGATTCTGTCCCCACAAATGAGATTCTTCCTCCCGCCATCCTCCAACAGTTGGCCGCACATGGCGATGGGGTTATTGAGTTTGGAGCCAGCAACGATCCGGCACACAGCATGGATGCCGTCAAGCAGGACCTCACTGGGATGCCACCCGCTGCAACTACGCCTTCTTTAGCGGTCGATGCCCCTGCTACCGCTCCGGTTTCCGCTGCGCCTGCCAGCACACAAGTTGCACAGGACGGTCAAGGAATGGTTGGACCATTCAGCGGTCCGGCTGAGCGTGCGGGCCACCTCATCAGTCAGATGACAACGGGTGTCAAAAAGTGGTTCAGCGACAACAAGGTAGCCATCATCGCAGCTTTGGTATTGGGGATCACAGGTGTCATTTTGGCCAACATCCTCACGGGGGGAGCCATCATGGCGGCTTTGCCCTTGCTGATGCAAATTGTGAGTGTCTACTTTGCAGCAGAGGCATTGTTCAAGGTGTCGACCTATTTTGGAAAATACCTCACGGAGGCCTTCCCTGGCAACATTGGGGCCGGGGCCAAGAGCTTGGCGCGCGGGCTGGCGATTGGGGCGATGGAGTTGGTGTTTGCCTTGTTATTTGGAGGCAAGGCGGCGGTCAAAGCTGTGCAAGCTGGGGCCAAGGCAGCCAAGGGGGGCATCAAGGGCGTGGCCAAGGCTGGCAAGTCAGCCGCGAAGGGTTATGTCAAGGCCAATGTGGAGGCGGCCCAAGAGTTGGGGCAGGTGGCTCGGAAGGGGGCGCAGGCGACCATGAAGAATGGCAAGGCAATGTTCAAGGGGGTGAAGAGTGGTTTTACGCGGAGTGCGAAGAGTTTGGATGATTTGGGCAAGCGATTGTCGAAGAAGTTTCGGTTTAAGAAGTTTAAACTGGCCAGGCAAAACAAGCGTTGGAGGTTGTTGGGTCAAATGAATCCATGGGTTTTGTTGGCAGAGGGGAAGCTGGAATTTATGGAAGAGAGTCAAATCACTCGGACAACTTCCAAGGGAAAGCAAGACTTGGGGCATCGCATTACCGTCAATGGAACAGACCAGCAGGGAATCATTGTTGGTACACTCAAAAAGGGAGATGATGTCGTGGGCAGTGGCAGTGCATATGTCGATGACCTCATTGTGAAAAGTGCCAAGGAAGGAGAGCTTGCCAAAGTATACAAGAAATTGGATGAGATGGATGATCTCGCAAAAAGGCGGGATGCCATCACCAATACAAAGTCTTTTGATGAGACAGCTTTTGATGTCTTATCGTATGGCTCAAAGGCCAAGGCAGCTAGGAAAGCTCGTGGAACATTGGCAACAAACATTGGTACAGATGGAAAATTGATTACAGAAACCGTTGGAGGGGTCACCAAGACTTACTCTAGAGAGGCGCACCATTTGTTCCCAGTGGAATTGCTCACGCAAAGTCCCATATTGCGAAAAGCCATTGAGGGGGGATTTGAGTTCAACAGTAAAATGAATGGCATATGGGTCAAGCGATTTACGAGTGGATCAGATATTTTGGACGATGCTGGAAACATTTTGGCAAGTAACAAAGGGATTCATGCAAGTCACCCCGGCTATACGACAAAATTGAAAAATGCCCTTGCTACGATTGATGATGGTCTGGATCCGCAAGAAACTGCGAGGAAAGTTCAAGAATTGGCAGAGCGAGTGAGAAAATTGATTGAAGACAATCCGACGACTCGGATCAATCTGCTGATCAAAGAGGGACGAAAGGGGAACTTACCAGATTTGGTGAAAGATTTATAACTTGCTTGAAATTGTTGCATTTTTTGACGGAATTACTGATGAGTCATTGGTCAAAGGAAAATGACTTCTCTGCGATTTTTTCGTCGCTCAAATTTGATGGATGTGAAAGCAAATTACTACAAACTACTCATCGCAACTGATGCCGACCAGGTGGGTGAATGGCCACAGGTGGAAGGCTTCTACGATTACAGCCATCCAATCGATGGAGATGCCTATCAGAAGTTTGACTTTCGGTCAGACCTACTGTCCATTCCTTCTCTTGACAATTTTAGATTGAAAGATGATGCGAAGAGAACGGATGTGATTGGCAATGTTTTTCTGACAGAACGCGCCGGATTGTTCGTCAGCGATAAGCTGCTCCGCATTCTCGGGGCATTTGGTGTGGAAATCTCTTTGCCATTGGAGGCCATGATTCATCACCGAGAGGAAGTCTTTCGGCGTTCTTTTCTATTTTTTTCCGAGGCAGTCCATGCACTGGATTTCCCAAAATCTGTATTTGAAGTCAACGATGTATTTCCAACTGATTACAGTGATACCCCGCTGCAATTTCCGGATTTTGACGCATACAAAGCCAAATGGAAAGAAGTGGTCAATGGAGAAGGCACCAACATCATTCATCCCTTGCGGTTGGTGTTGAAAGAAAGGGTGCATTTGTTTCGCGCACCTTCTGCTCCTGATTTGTTGGCATCTGAAGAATTGAAAGACAAACTGGAAGAAGAGGAAATTACAGGACTGGCATTCAACGACATTGATTTTGAAGTGGTAATTCAACAAGATGGTACAAACTGACACAATTTCCCAACTCCCCCTCGCCCGCGAACTCCACTGGCTGCAGCAAGTCGTCCAGACCCGCCTGCAGTTTTTCACCGATGCCCGCAGCGAAAACAAAGGCAAAGCCTACCTGCCGCCTCCCGCCTTGGAATCGGCAGAGCCAAATCCCTATGCGCGTTTTGCCCTTCAAGCTGGTTTGACGGCACAGGAGCGATTCTTGCTCATGCTGGCATTTGCTCCCCACATCAAACCCGGTTTGCTCGATCAATTGTTCGCCAATTACTTGAAAGAGGAAGGGGCTTATCCCGAGATTGGAGGGGTGCGCAATGGGCAAAGTCGCAACTTCATTCCCACGGGGGAGACGGCTTTGTTTTTGCTGGCCGGGCCTCATTTGGATCGGCGCTTGGAGAGTGAACTGTACCTGTCTACGGAGAGTCGCTTGTTCAAAGAGCAATTGTTGTATCTCGAGGAAGTCAAGGAAGGAGAGCCTCGTTTAAGTGGTCGCTTGTTGTTGCATCCGGAGTATGTGGAGTTGTTCAAAAGTGGGCGGATCATGCGGCCAGTGTTGAGTTCACAGTTTCCGGCTCAGTACATTGAAACAAGTTTGGATTGGGACGATTTGGTATTGCCCAAGCAGACCAGGCAGCAGGTGGCGGAATTGCAGCGTTGGGTGAGACACCACCAGACCTTGATGCAAGAGTGGGGGATGGGGGGCAAGTTGCGACCTGGCTATCGGGCGCTGTTTCACGGCCCACCGGGTACGGGCAAGACGCTGACGGCCACGCTCTTGGGCAAGGCCACGGGCAAGGATGTGTTTCGGGTGGATTTGTCCATGGTGGTGTCCAAGTACATTGGCGAGACAGAAAAGAATCTCAGTAGGTTGTTTGACCGAGCGGAGCGAAAGGATTGGATTTTGTTTTTCGACGAAGCCGACGCACTCTTTGGCAAGCGGACAGACATACGCGATGCCCACGACAAATATGCCAACCAAGAGGTCTCCTATCTCTTGCAACGAATCGAAGGATTTGATGGCCTGACCATTTTGGCCTCCAACTTCAAAAACAATTTGGACGATGCTTTTACCCGCCGCTTTCAGTCCATTGTCTTCTTTCCCATGCCCAAGGCAAGTGAGCGATTGCTTCTTTGGCAAAAAGCCTTCCCCCAGCAGTTGGACATCAGCTCGCTCGACTTGGATGCTTTGGCAGAACGCTTTGAATTGAGTGGTGCCAACATCATGAACATCGTGCAGTTTTTGAGTTTGCAGATGATCGATCTGGACATCAAAGAAGTGCCTCTGGCCTTATTGGAGCAAGCCATTTACCGGGAGTACAGCAAGGAAGGGAAGTTGATTTGAGAGGAATGAATTTTTTACGAGCAATGCCAACCCAGCGATTACCCATCGCCATTTTCCCTTTGGTACGTCTCCACCACTGAACTCAGATTTTGTACATCTTTTTCTTCTTTCAGGTAGTTGTCAATTCTCTTGTCTCCCATGTTTTGGATCTTGTATTTTGTGAGTTTGTCCTTGAAGAGAATGTAGGTGATGGTATCGACGATCCTTTCCTTTGATCCATGTGGTAGATTGTACCGCTGAACGATGGATTGCTCGATGCCCATGTGGACGATTTCGTGCAAGACGGTGTTGGCGGGGTTGTCGTATTGCATAAAGTTGCCATTCTGATTGGTCAGAAGGGTGATCAGTCCACTATCGGGATCATAGCTTCCTCCGGTCCCATAGAGGGTGAAGACGAGTTGGTAGGTATCGAAGGAGTGGAAATTCCAATTCCAGGAATCTTTTTTGCTCTTCAAGCGGGCAATCAATGTGTTGATCAAGTCCAGTTGGGCATTGACCTTTTGCAGGGCTGTTTCGTAGTTGCTGCTGTTGTAAATGTTTGACTCCAAAACTGTGTAAATGGTCTGAAAGTCGTCATTGCCAAATTCCTTGTTCTTTGACTTGGTGATGAGAGAAGCGATCACATCGTTTTTGGGCAGGTTGATGTTGTAGCCTTGTTGTTCCAAAAACTCAATGTCATTGATGGTTCTCCAAATGGAGGTGGCCTCTTGTTGAATGCTGGGGACATTGACCTGTATTTGTGCTTTCAATGGCTGATTGGAACAGGACAGGCAAAGCAACAGGCAGCCGAGTGCCAGAAAAGGATGTAGGAATTTCATATCTGCTATTTTGTTACATTCCAACTGAGAAGGGTGGAAGGTAAGCTTTTGGCAAGAGTTCTGGAAACGGCTGTCAACAATTAACATTATCTGATTTTGGCGCGTGGCTCATCTTTTCTTTTTCGGGAAATATCAGTCGATTGCTTGGCGAATCAACTTCATTCCTGCCTCCAGCAGCTCGTCCTTTTCAATGGTCGACTGTCGCACATAATGGGTGGGGATGTACTTTTCTCGGATGGTCCCATTGATGTGAAACAACTTTGCCGTAGACAATTTGTAGCCATACCATTGGTGTTGGAAATTGAAGTCATATACTTCCCCGGCCAATCTCCTCATCTCCGTCCCCACAACTTCAGCCCGTCCCATCCCTTCAAAGCCAATGGCCATCCCTTCGCCCATGCTCCCCGTCCAGCGCCCCACCAAAACGACAACCGGCTTTCGGTAGGTCTCCGCACGAGGACTGACATATTCTACCCAACTTCTTTCCACATCCGGATTGTTTTGTGATGTGGCGATGTAGGAATGCCTTTGGTAAGGAGCCGCTTTGTCGATGAAGCGACTCATGATGCCTCTGGCCTCGTAGGAATCGCCTCCAAAGATGGTGTTTCTCAAATCGATGATCAGTCCCTTGGTATCGACTGCCTCATGTAAGGCCTTGTCAAACTCAGTGACCAAATTGTCGTTGCCAAGCGAATTGTTGATTCGGATGATGCCAATGCCGTCGATGACTTTGTGGGAGAGTAAGTTCGCGTCATTCTTCAACTTGATGGCATCCAAGTCCAATTCAATCACTGTTTGGTCAGCAAGTCGGAGAGTCAACAACCTGGGTTCATTGTAGCGGCCAGCCAGAACTTTGTTGGCAATCCACTCTTTGGTCTCTGGATCATTTTTGTCTTGGCAATGGGTTGGGAAATTTTCAATGGCTTGGGAAAAGGCCGTCCCATTAAACGCAAGGATTTCTGCACCGAGGATGTTTTGGTCGAGATTTTCCACTTGGGTTTGCCACACATTGGTGACGACTGCTTTGCCATTTTCTGTACTTGCATAGATGGGGGCAAAGAGTCGATAGGAAGAACTTCTGTTGGTTCGCAGGGTGAGGTGATTGTCGTAAAATTCGTCGAGTAAATATTCAAATAGTAAGACGGTTTCTTCTTCCGTTTTGATGTTTTCGACTTGTTTGGTGTAATGGTCTCGAATGCAATTGAGATCGATTTTTTTCTCAGTCAGATAGACATAATTGGCGGAGATGTCATTGATGATTTTTTCGACATCTGCCTTGATGTTGTCTTTGTCGATGGCCTTCTCTTGGGCATTCAAGCCAGAGATAACGGCCAAAAAAAAGAGTGGTAGGATCAGTTTTTTCATGTGCGTAAAATGAATTTGTAATGAATGATTTGTTGGTGCAGTAAACCGTCCTTATCTCTTTGGTTTTATGAAAGTTCTTTGAGCAGGTAGATGACCAGACCGTCATCCACTTCGACTTGCTGGCCATGTGCGACTGCTTGTGAGTTTTTCATCAGTCCATGACCGTCTGGGACATAGCCTCGTTTGATGTACAGTCGTTGCGCAGCGCCATAATCTTGGGTCAGCCCAAATCCAATGCCCACCCATTGGGAGCGTTGTTGGATTCTTCGTTCTGCTTCGTCCAGGAGTTGTGTGCCGATTCCATTTCGTTGGAACTGTTTCAGCACGTTTAGGTCGACGATTTCGGGGATGCCAGTTTGCTGAAAGTTGGGGTAGTCCGACGTCCAAGCAATGGTGACATATCCCGCAAAGGTTGCATGGCATTCAGCGATGATGACATCTCGGTATCCTTTCGTTTGGAGAGCCACATATTTTTCATACTGATGGACTGGTTTGTTCCATCCTTGTCTGGCAAATGCGTCACTGATTGCCTGGCAGTCATTTGCTTCGATGTTGCGTAGGGTGACATTGTCCATGATTCCATCTGATTACTCTGCGGGTTGCTGTTGGGTGACGCAATGAATCATCCCGCCATTTTCATACAAATTTCGCACGTCGATGCCCACCACGGTTCTGGAGGGATACAGATCTTGAAGGATGGAATTGGCAACGGCATCATTGGGATCATTGTAATTGGGCACCAAAACCTTTGAATTGGCGATGTAGTAATTGACATACGATCCTTTGTACCCCAAATTGGTTCCGCTGGTGTTGCGGACATTGTTTTGTGTCAACGGAACTGTCAGAAAATCATAGGGCCTTCCATCTTTGTCAGTTGCTGCATAGAGTTTGTCAACATCTGCTTGCAAGACATCGAAATCCAGTAAATCACCTTGCTCCATGGTGACAATCGTCCTGGCATTTCCAAACCTTGCAAATCCATCGATGTGTTGGTCGGTGATCTCCAGTCCTGCCTGTCCTTCCAGCCAGATGAAGTTTGTCACTCCCAGGTATTTTGTAAAAATGGATTCTGCTTGTACTTGTGTCATTCCTGGGTTGCGATTGGCGTTGAGGATTGAACTTTTGCAAGCCATCAAGCTGCCGTTTCCATCTATCTCTACACTGCCTCCTTCATTGACCATGACAGCATTGAGATCGATGGTGGTTCTTCCTTGGTCTGTTCCAATCTTCGCGGGAATGCGATCGCATTTGTCGGACTGGATGGGCAGGCCAGTCATCTCGTCCATTTTGTTTCCCCACCCATTGAACCCCCAATCTTCAATGAGCAACGCGCCATTCTTGTCTCTCACATAGATGGGCCCATTGTCTCTGACCCAAGTGTCATCGGTTTCGTACAAACGAAAGTCAACATTGACCAGGGGAATGTCATTGGCATTGAGCAGCGAAACGATTCGATCTTTCTCCACCTGATCATAAGCAATGATGTGAACATTTTCGCTGGAGACCAACTCTTTGGTCATGGCAATCCAAGTGGCATCCAAGCCGTTTCTGAACGCCACGCCATATTGGTGTTGGTGTGGCCATTGCAGCCAAGTGCCTTCGTGTGGCTCACTTTCTTCGGGCATGGTATACATGACTTCGGTTTGCTCGTTTGCTTCTTCCATTTCATCATCTGTTTGACAAGAAAATATGGCTAGGAAAAGCAGCCAGGGTATGACATTCATTTTCATCATTTCTTGAATCCATTTTTAGAATGAGCGATCAGTTGGCAGTCACTTTTTCTGGAAACCCTTTGGAGGAGTGATACATCCATGCGGTGCCATATACATCTTCATACACTACCTCCATGCTTACATCAAACCTTTGCAACTCTTGTCTGATCTGTTGAAGTTGTTTGTCATCCTCATAGAAAAATTCAGCGATTCTTTTCACTTCATTTTGAGACAGCAGCATATTTGCCACGAGTGTACTTGTTCTCAATCTCAGGGGTTGTAAAAATGCTGATTTTTGTCGCATGTATTGGAAGACTTTGTCGCTGTTGTCAAAAAGCAAGCTGTCCTTATTTTCCGCATCAACTGCCCTGAAGGTAACCTTTTTGATAAACGCCGGCCCAACTCCTTTGTTTTCCAAAACGATTTGAAATTTGTTGTCATTTTCACTAAACGAGCCACTCAAATAGGGGAGGACTGTTGCACTTTGTTGAATCCTGATCAGTTCGTTTTCTTCTCTTGACAAATAGGATTGATAAATGACTGCAATCATAGACAATACACTGATGAAAATGGCTGCCATGCTTGTGATTCTATTGATGTTTTGATCCCATTTTCCAATTTGAGATTTGTTTTCTTCTTCCATGGCTGATTGGTGTTTAGCGTAAGTATTTTGAGGTGTCTGCTTTTTTCCTTGCTGACTGTCAGCTATGTTGTACAACTTGTCAATGCATCACTTTGGTATCTCATCCCTTGTGATTTCATACCAGGCACATCGTTCAAGAGCGGGATACTGTGCCAGTGCAGGATGCAGAAATTCTCCTTTCTTTGTCATCCCAATCTTTGTCATCACACTTTCCGACTTGGCATTTACAATCGGGCAGACAGAAACGACTCTTGCCAATATAGCTTCCGCAAATGCAAATTGCAAGCATTTCTTCGCCCCTTCTGTGGCCAATCCTTTTCCCCAGGCAGTTCTTTTCAATCGCCATCCAATGTCTGTCGCAGGAGAGAAGGGTGCCTCATACGTTTGGTGCATCAAGCCGATGAGCCCAATGAATTCTCCCGATTCCAGCAGGTCTGTTGCGAAATAGGTGTATTGGTATTTCTCGTAATGGGTCTGGTATCGCTTGATGGAATCAGCCGTTTCCTGCTTTGTCAATGGTTTGGGAAAATGCTCCATGACTTTTGCATCTGCATTGAGGAGGGCAAATTCTGCCAAGTCGTCCGAAGTCCAATTTCGGAAGCCAAGTCTGTCGGATTGGAAGAGGTAGGGATGGGTCAATGTATTGGTGGTTTTGTGAAAAAGGGTTTTGCAATTGGATGATGTGTTTGATTGGTGAAAATAGGCAGTGGTTTGTGGTCAATTTTGGGTCATTTTGCGGGGGGAGATGGCGGGGGGCTTTGGGTGGGATTCCCACCCTCTGGCGACCCCAAACGGCCCACCCCTTTTTGGAACCGCCCCTAAGCACGGCTCCGCCAACCCAAACCTGGGCGCATATGCCCAAACGGGATCACTTTCCTGCTGGCCCCAATCACCTCCGCGGATTGGCGATGGAGCTTTTTGTCCATAATAGGACACGGCACCTACCCAAATTCCATAAATTTCCAATCACTATTTTTTTATTCATATTTGTATTTTAAAATTTGACAACTGATAGACAGTGACTTATGAGTCATATGGCAAAAAATAAATTTTATCCCATCGGTATTTTTATTTTAATAATATGATGGGGTTTTCCATTCGAAAAGCGATGCAATTCATCCTTGTTGACAAGCTGAACGTGCAAACCAAGACAGTACGGCTTGTACCAAAATCGCTTGAGACCGATCAGCCAACAAGGTCGGAATACAGCAGGATTTCTTTTCCTGATTCCGACAACTGCGTCTTGCCAATGCATTGCAGTCCCAACTTTTCCAACAATCTCTGAGAGGCGATGTTGCCCTGATCCACCACCCCCATGATTTCCTCCAATTTCAACTGCTCGCGCCCGTAGGCCATCAATGCAGAAGCGGCTTCGTAGGTATATCCTTGGCGCTCAAATTTGGGAAGAATGGCAAACCCAATGTCGGGATGGTTCAATTTGTCTCGCTTCACAAAGCCACACAGTCCAATGGCTTTCCCACTGTCGAGTAGATGAACGATGTACAATCCAAGGCCGTGTTGCTGGTAACTTCCAATCAATTTTTGTTCGATGTAGCCCAGTGCATCTTTTTCTGTCTTGATTTTTCGATCCCCCAGGAATTGAATCCAATTGGGGCTGTTGAGCAATTGGAAAATGAAAGCACTGTGACCGCTGTGGGCTTCCTCCATTCGCAGACGTGGACTTGTACAAATGAGCATATGCTGCTGAATTTATTGGATCAGAAATGGAGTCGTATGGAAGTTTTTTGCATTTTGGATTCGCACAAAATACATCCCGCGAGGCCATCGACTGAGGTCTTTGATCAGAAAGGAACGTTGGTAAAAGCCCGCCTTGATCTGGCCACTGGCCATCAAGCGTCCCAAGGCATCGAAGACCTGGAGGTCGTAAGCTTCCAAGTCTGGCTTTTGAAAAAATATCTCCACCTGATCCGAATTCGTGGCTGGGTTGGGGCGAACTTGGATCAAATTCAACTCTCCCACCTGACCTCCAAATTGTTCCTGTACGGCTAAGACAGATCCAAAAACATTCAGTCGTCCACCAGTGGCAACAAATCGTTCCAAGGCTGTGCTGTGATCAACTCCTCGTAAGATGGCTTGTCGCATCAGTAGGGCCGTTTCCTCGGGTTGATCTCGGGCCAACTGCGCCAACTCTGGCAAGGGGAGACCGTACAGCAAGCCAATCGCACCGCTGACCATGGGAGTGGCAAAGGAAGTTCCATCGCCAATGGCACCAGAGCGACTGAGAGAGCGGGCAGAAAATATGTCGACTCCCGGAGCTGCCAGGTCAATATTGGTTGTCCCATAACCAAAGCGATCAGCTGGCTTGCGATCTAGTTGGTTGGAGGTGGTGACTGCCAGTAGGTAATCGCTTGGACAGTCTGTCGGTACATCTCCTACCTGGTCAATGTTCTCGTGGTTTTTGGTGGTAGCCGCCACTGTCAGCACGCCGATTTGCCCCAAGGAGTCCATCAAGTCTGCCCAAATTGGAAACTCATCACAAGTGCGGTAGTCAAAGCCAGCCGAGTAATTGATGGCCACGACAAAGGCGCCTTCTCGCCCCTGGCTTTCATTGTATTTGTACCGCATTTCGTAGACATACCCAAAAGCCTCGATGATCTCATCTGCATAGGCAGCCTGGCTCAGTTGCATGATTTTGACCTGCCAGTTGATACCTGATGTCCCCAGCTCATTGTTTCCCCTTGCACCGATGATGCCCGCGACCCCGCAGCCATGCCCAATGTCTGGATGACTGTCATTTTGATCGGCGACATTCCAGCCGTGGTAGTCATCGACAAAGCCGTTTTGGTCATTGTCAATGCCATCATTGGGAATTTCATCTGCATTGGTCCATAGATTGGATTGAAGGTCGGGATGTTCAGGAGAGCAGCCAGCATCAATGACAGCCACGACGATGTCATCGCCCAGAGCTGTCACGCCTCCTGTTGACCATTCCCACGCTTGTGGAGCTTGTATTTTCTGCAAAGACCATTGCTGGTCAAAGAGAGGATCGTTGGGATCGTTGCCTCTGATTTGGGCCTTTGGATTGTGTTGAACAGATTGAATGGCGGGATGGTTTTTCCACCTTTCCATTGCCTGATCAGCAGACAACAAGCCTGGGTCATAGGACAAAAGATGTACGCGAAACCGTTGTGAGACTGTTTTGACATACCGGAATCCTGATTCTCCAGACAAGAAGTCAGGCAGTTGTCCGGCGGGGATGGGCTGATCTGCCTTGAATTGGATCAACAATTCTCCCTTGGCAGCATCTTGGGAGAAAGAGGAGGAGGGCAGGAGCCACAGGCACAAGAAACAAAGGGAAAAGAGTAAATGGTCAGATGAATTCATAGCAGTAGGTTTTCTCTACCCATAGAGTGAATGCCATCCCTACAGGCGATGGATGAAGGCAAATGGTACCGAATGGACTCGTTCAGAATGCGCCCGGTTCATTCGCGATGTCAGCTTCGAAAATAGCCAAATGATTTGAATCTAGTTCTACCCGTCGAAGTTTTTAGTAGACGACAAAGCGGGAAGTCGTAATGTCTTGGCTGTTTTGGATGGATACAAAATACACCCCTGCTGGCCAATATTCCAAGTCATTGACAAAGAAGGATCGAGGCGAAATGCCTGCTTCAATGATCCCGCCCGCCATGTACTTGCCTGCGGCATCAAAAATGCGGATGTCGTATTCTTCCAGGTCGGGCTTTTGGAAAATGACTTCGAGTCTTTGTCCGCGGGTGATGGGGTTGGGGCGAATTTCGCAAATGTCCAGCGCACCTACCTTTCCGCCAAATTTGGATTGAATCTCAAGGATGGAGCGGAAAACATTGAGTCGTCCTCCGGTGGCCACCTGGCTCTCCAAGGAAGTATTGGTTTCAACTCCCTGTAGGATGGCCTGCCGCATGCAACGCGCCGCCTCCTTGGGGTTGATCAGTGCCAAATTGGCCAAATCTTCTGAAGGAACGCTGTACAAAAGGGCAACAGCGCCAGCGACCATCGGTGTGGCAAAAGAAGTCCCGTCGCCAATCTCTCCATAATTGCTGCGAGATCGGGAGCTGAAGATGTCCAGTCCAGGCGCACCCAAGTCGATGTGGGTCGTCCCAAAGCCAGCATTGACCAGCTTGTTGTCTTGTCGATCGGTGCTGGTTACCGAGATGAGAAATTCACTTGGGCAGGTGGTTGGCATGTCCCCATCTAGGTCTACATCTACATCCTTGTTGGTCGTGGCAGCGATGTTGATGATGCCCACACATCCCAATGAATCGTAGAGCCCTCCCCAAATGGGAAAGTCGCTGCAAAAGCTGCGGTCGATGCCTGCCGAGTAGTTGGTCACGGCGACAAAAGCCCCTTCCTGTCCATTGGATTCATTGTATCGCTTGCGCATCTCGTAGGCATAGGTATATGCTTCGATGATCTCATCGGAAAACTCCGATCCACTGATGAGCATCAATTTGGTATTCCAGCTGACGCCCGTTGTCCCCAACTCATTGTCGCCTTTGGCACCGATGATTCCGGAGACGGCACAGCCATGGGTGGCATCCGGGTGGTTGTCATTGGAGGTTTTGACATTCAGGCCATAGTAATCATCCACATAACCATTGTTGTCATTGTCGAGGCCATCGTTGGGGATTTCATCTTTGTTGAACCAAATGTTTTGACTCAGGTCTTCGTGCTCGATGCCACAACCTCCGTCGATTACCGCCACCACAATGGTATCGCCTCGGGCCGTAATCCCTCCTGTGGTGATGTCCCAGGCTTCGGGTGCATCGATTTTGTTGAGGTACCATTGGTCGCCAAAGAAGGGGTCATTGGGGGTTGTGGTTCGCAATTCGGAGCGGACATTGACTTGGGCGGCTGCCACAGACGGGTGCTGGCGAATCTCGCGAAGCATGTCTTGTGTATCATACCGCTTGGCATCAAACCCAAGTAGGTAAATGCCAAAACTTCCATAGATTTCCTTTTTGATGGAAAGCGTACTGGCCTGGAGAGAACGCAGGCTGTACGGGCTTGTCAGGTCCTCAATATCGGCCGAGGGCTTCAATTGTACCAACAACTCGCCAGGTACGAAATTTTGGGCGGCGGCAGTAAACTGAAAAAGGAGAAAAAGGGGCAGTATGATTCGGATTGTGGACAATGGCCTGTTCATCTGATCGGATTTGAATTGGTATGGTTCAAGAGGATGCAATAGGGGCGCGTTTCAGCTTCACTTTTCATCGGATCGAAAAGGTACTTGGAAAGCATGCCTTCAGATCGCTTCTTCGATGTCTTTATGCAATTTAATAAAATAAGGAACGGCAAACAGCATTCTGCTTCCGTACCAAGAAAATATTTCGCCATCAACCAAACGGATGACGGATTGAGGACAAATCTTTTGAAAATAGTCCAGGTGTTTTTGTTTGTATGGATAAGGCTCCGAAGACAGCAGGATGACTTCGGGTGGATGGGCCCTGAGTTCTTCTTCTTTGACCTGCGGATAACGCTCTTTGTTGGCAAATGCATTTTGAAAGCCCGCCAGTTGCATCATATGATCAATAAAAGTGCCGGATGCAGCGACCATCATGGGTTTTTGCCAGATGAAATAAGCTGCCGAATAAGACCTCTGTTGCTCCATGTAGGTGTTGAGTTGGCCGAAGGCAGAAGAGAGTTGTTCGCACAGCAATCGGGCTGGGGTTTCGGTTTGGGTGAGTTGGCCAACGGCTGCAATCATCTCCAAGGCATCTGCCAAATTTTCAATGTCACTCATCCAAACCGGGTAGTTCGCCATAAGCGATTCCATGGCAGTTTGTTCGTTTTCTTCCTTGTTGCCAATGATCAGATCGGGCTGGAGGGCGGCGATTTGGTCTCGGCGAAATTTCTTCGTTCCTCCGATGTGAGGCTTTCTTTGTTGCCATGCTGGTGGATGGACACAGTATTTGGTGATGCCTACTACCCGTTGGTTGAGCCCGAGATAGGCGAGCAATTCGGTTTGACTGGGGACGGTGGAAATGATCCGTTGGGGAGGGCCCGCCAGTTGGACGTTGCGATTCATCTGGTCAATCAGGTGCATGGGCATAAGAGCTGTTGGCGTTTTTCTTCAACACAAAAATAGGACATTTTGAAAGACAATGGACCAATGCATTTGCTGGTCTTTCCCAATGCCTGCCTTCTGCAAGAATCTGTAGTATTGCCATGTATAAAGTGGCGTCTATTTTGTTGGGCCATATAACATTTTGTCGTTCATCGAAAAATCGTCCTGCTTCATCGGGAAAATTCGTTTTAACATTTTCTTAATCGCAATTTACCGATGTACATGAACGCAAACATTCTGAAACTGTAAAAATGAAAAGTTATGGCTGGAAAACATCAAAACCTCAGAAAAACCAACTGGAAAATGATCCTTTGGGGCACAATTGGCTTCGTTTCGATCTTCACCATCTATATCCTGAATCCGTTCGGATATAACCAACTGGGCTACAGACAAGTGGTCGAAACACCGCCAGGCCGTAAGTATGTCATCATCAATAATGGTGTCTACTTCAAATTTCCCGGCTCCAAGGTCACAACATATCCCAACGTGGTCACCATCAGTCACCGAGGAGAAAACACAGGGTCTACCATCGACGGCAACCTCATTCCCATCCGCTTCAACGATGCAACCGAGGCCCGCGCCCAAACCGTTGTCCGCTTTCGATTGCCGAGCACAGAAGCGGGCATGCTCAACCTCCATTCGGAGTACATCAACAAGGATTTTCTGGCGCTCAAAGGCCTGCAGCCGTACACCATCGAGTGCCTCAAGAACTCCGCTCAGCTGATGGATTCTGAGCAGCATTACTCTGGTGGCCGCGCACAGCTCTCCCAGTATTTTCAGGACCAATTGTCACATGGCCTTTTCATCCTGGATACCAAGGAGAATTTTTACCGCGATACCCTCACCGGAGAGACCAAGCGGATGTACATGGCACAAATCCGACTCGACAAAAACGGCGAGAAAGTCCGCAAGGAATCTGATCTGGAAAAGTTTGGAATCGCCATCGCCAGTGCCACCATTGAAAATGTGGACTACGAAGGCCAAGTGGATGAAAAACTAAAAAAGAAGATCGAGGCCAGCACCCGCGAGTCTGTCTCCAAGCAAAATCTGGTCACTGCCCAGCAGGAGGCCATGACAGCAGAGGCCGAAGGGCGCAAAGCTCTGGTAGAGATCGAGTACCAAGAAAAGCAAAAGCAGACCCAGCAGATGGTACAGGCCCAAACCCAGGTCCAGTTGGCCGAAAAGGACAAAGCCAAGCAGGCCATCGCTCTGGAGGCAGCCCGATTGGAGGCGCAAAAGATCAAGGCCCTGGCCGATGCAGAAGCCTATGCCAAGCAGCGCATCATGCAGGCCGATGGAGCCCTGGAAAAGAAACTGGCTGCCTATAAGGAAGTACAAGGCATGTGGTCCAAAGCCTTTGCCAGCTACCAAGGAGACCTGGTCCCTCAGTTCCAAACTGGAACGGGAAGTGGCGGTGGAAATGCAGGGCTGGAATTCATGGACATCATGAGTGCCAAAGCAGCCATGGACCTGAGCCTCAACATGAAGGTCAAGCAGAAGTAAGGACCTGATCTAGATAGAGAAATCCTCTAAGCCTACATAAAGATCGTTACTGATAAAGCTATGAACACATGTCTCTCGACGAAGCTCGTCCCAACCGGGGCGGGCTTTTTTCATCGTCCACTGCCCACCAATGCAATTTTGCCATCCGTAACGGCCAATCGACTGATGTTGAGAATGCCATAATAGCTCAAATCGGCAATTTCGATCCAACTGTTGTCCTTGCGTGGGTGCAGTTTGTAGAGCTTGGAGCCACTACCCATCAAGAAAGTTCCATCTTCGAGAACGGCAAAGTCTTCACTGCCTGGAAGAGTAGCGGTGATGAGCTGGGAGCGGTAAAATCTGGTATCCAAGCGTTTGAGCAGCCAGCTGCCAGAACTGCTTTTGTCGACATATGCCAGGTTGCCATTGGGCAAGGGTTGGATGCAGCGTCCGATGTCGCTGGCGATGTCTACCGTCGTTTCGGTGCGCGTATCTGCTACCACCAGGCGATGAGGAGTACCTACGAGGAAGAGAGCCACCCGTCGTGCCCCGACCCAGTGATAGTAGCCAATGTTGTCGATGGTGCGAAAGACCAAGGAGCCCTTGTTGGAGCGGTCCATGGGAAAGCGCCAGAGTCGTTGGCTTCGATTGGCATCCGTTTCGATTCGGACAGCTGAAAAGGAGTAATTTCCAGCATCTATCTCAGCATCGGTGGGGGGGATGAAATAGGGAGAAAATTCGCTTTCCAAGGTCTGGGTGACCCGGGTGAGCTTTTCGTTTGCCAGGTCGAGCGCAAAGATGTCGCTTTGCGTAGTGTCGCTGGGCATTTGCACCGTGATGTAGAGTTCATCGTCATTGACAAAACTCGGCTGGTTGTTGTATCCACCCAGATTGAAGCCCGACAAAAATTTGGGATTGGAGAAGCGGTAAATGCTGTCGGTCACTGCTTCGATGTCAAACAAATACAAATTGGTTTCCGGCAGGCGTTGGGCGTGACTAGAAAGGGAGGCGGCCATCAAAAAAGCAAAGAATAAAACTCGCATCATATCGAAATCGTTTTTTGGCTTCAGCGATATTACAAAAATAGATGGGAACGGCAAAGGTCTTGTTGAAGAAACCAGCTGGCCGATCAATTGGAGGAAAGAATGCCTGGTTTCAGCATCTTTTGCAAATCCTCCAGTGGAAGCTCTATGGAAATGTCCCCAAAGACATAGGCAGCTGCCTCGTAAGGATTGTAGAGAAACAGCATGCTGTCTTTTTTGACCACAAAATTTTTGGGCAGAGAGAATCCTTCTCCCCAGAAAAAGTCGTCCAGTGTCAGAGCCTCTTGCGTCTTGCCTTTGATGACCTGCATAAATTGCTCCTGAATGGTCGTTTCCAACGCAGCCCGATCAGCAAATAGGTCTTCATACGCCATTTTTTTGCCACTTTTCTTGTCAAAGCTGGCCAACTCTGTTTCTGCATTGGGATGGGCGGCCCCTGCCACGTAGGAGTAGATGGGCAGGCTGATGCTCAGCAACCGATCGTTTTCATAAAGGATTTCCCCTTGTACATCCAAGGCAGAGCCACTTGGAATGTCTCGATTGTTCTTCAGCAGCGTTTCAAATTCTTTGACAAAGGCATCGGCGACCTGTTCGGTACTGAGCTTGGCTCCTGGCGTCGATTCTGCGTATTGGGCGATGGCATTGCGAATGTATTCATTCACAGACTCTGCCAGTGGACCTACGGAGGGAGCTAGATAGGGGTATTGCAGTTCTACCCGCGCACAAAGATCATCTGGCGATTGGCAGTCTGCCGAAACCTTGGAGATTTTTTTGACCTCGACGGGAAGTCGATCTGCCTTGGTCGCTGCTCCATCTGCATTGTCGTAGGAGGTGGGAGTCTCTCCTCTGGTTTGTTCACCATTGGTGCTGGTTGATTCGCCTTGGCAAGCCCACAAAGTCACCAGGGCCAGTGAAAGCAATGAAAGGTATTTGGTCATTGTGATTGGTTTGTATTCAGATGGTGGTTGCGCAAGCTGTGAAGTTTTTGGTCTAGGACCATCCACAGCGGAATGAACGGCAAATATAAGCGATATTCGTTCAATCGTCCGACGAATAGCACCAGGAATACGTAGCCGACCAGCAGCACATAAAAGATGGGCATTTGCCGGATGCTGTGTCTGATGTAGCTCCAAAGTTTTTCAAAGTACAACAATAACAAGGCTGCCAGCAACCAACTGGCTGGATTGCGAGCCAGATAGTAACCGCTGAGGTTGTCCCAAATCATGATGGGCTTGGTGTAATACGTGGCATCGACAAAGAGGTAGAATTGCAAAAAGAATTGAATCGCAAATGGCCATGTGACTAGCAGAATGCGCTGTGGCCAGGAGGAGAGCCAGGTGAAGGACAAAAAGACTGCGTAAATGGCCGCCATGTCACTTCGGCAAAAGGACAATGCAACAATGCCCAGCGTCAACACTGCGTACTGTCTTGCTCCTCGAAACCATTGTCCGAGCCACATCACCAGGCTGCAAACCAACAGGAGCGCGAGACTGTCGGGGCGCCAACCGGTATACAATGTGTAGATGTACAAAACTGCCAGCCCGATGTTGAACCCATAGCGTTCCCTTTGTGGGCGATGGGACAAGAGTCGAAAGAAAATCTCAAAGAGGAGAAAGCCACAAAAAAAATTGACCACCATTACCGCGTGATTGAAAGGGGCGCTTGGTTGAATCCAGCGCATGGCCGTTCGCACCCCCTTGATGGCCAAAAGTGGCAAGATGCGGTACTGATCCGGTGCGTCGCCTGTCCCTTGGAAGATGCGTTCGTAAAATCCATGCGTCAGCTCGTAGTCCAGCTCAATGATGAAAAACTTATTGGCAGCATTGGCCAGGAAGGCAGCCAGCAGCAGGTGGAACAACAATCGGCGACGATCCAAAAGCGAGTTGGGTTGGTCTTTCAAAATACACTGATCTTAGAAAGCACAAGATAGATAACTATCCTTGACTTATCAGGCGTTTGGGCATTATTGCGAGATGTTGTTTGCTGATCTGCTCTTTGGGGAAAGCCCTTTGTGTAGGGTGTTAGAATCCAAAGAAGCAAGCAGTAAGAGGAGAGAATACAGATGATATTAGTGAAATAAAAATATCAAATTTAAATAAATTATTTTTCATAATGTGAATTATAAGTATTTGTTTATCAGATAGTTGAAAAGGGATGATTGGATTAATGAAAAATAAATGTATTGAAAATTTATGGAATTTGTGGGGGTGCCGTGTCCTATTATAGACGGAAATCCAAGTCATTCGGTCCGCGGAGATGAGTTGGCAAGTCGGAAAATGATCCCATTTGGGCGTATGCGTCTAGGTTTGGGTTGACGGAGTCGTGCCTTGGGTATGGAGCCGGAAAGGGGCGGTCTTTTGTGGTCGCCTAGAGGGTGGGCCCACCCACCAAAGCCCCACCGCATATCTACCCCTCAAAAACACCCAGCTCCTTCCGCGCCTGCGCAACATTGTCCACGTGGGGCTTTTGCAAACCTCCAGGAAACGGATAAGCCTCCGCCAATGGACTCAATGGAACATCCTCCGATTTCTGCACCCCTTCCCAAACAGCCGTCAAGTACGCTTCTGATGCATCGATGCGGCTCAGTATCTCTGCACTCGAATTCGCTACATCCCCATGTCCCGGAACCAACAGCCGGATGGGATGTTCTTCCAAAATCCTTCTCGCCTTCTGCATACAGCCCCGATAGGCTGCAAAACTGTGATAGACAAAGGGAAATTCCACATTGCTCAGATAATCCCCTGCAATCCAAAGCCCCAGAGAATCGATCACCGTAAAGATGCCCTCTGCGGTATGTCCTGGGGCGTGGTAAAAACAGAGCTCCTGCCCTCCAATGGACAGCCGTTGTCCATCTCGTGCAATGGCAAAGTCGACCTCTGGAAAGGCAATGGGGTAGGAGCGCTGGATGTAGTACTCCTGGTCAAACTTTGTGATGTCGGCAATGCGGGCTTCCTTGTCTGCCAACTGCTGGAAAGCCTTCGATGCAATGACGTTTGCCTCTGGGAAGACCTTCCAACCGAGTATGTGGTCGTAATCGGCATGTGTGAAGAGCAGGTAAAGTGGTCGGCCCTGCATCTGACTGTCCACAAACGCGCGGATCTTTGCCAGCTCTGCAGGCAGCCAATTGGGATCGACCAACAACAGCGCCTCGCCCAAGTCCACCAAGGTAGTCGTGGTTCGATACAACGCACTTTCGAATACCGTCACTTGATCATTTTGCAATACAACATTCGACATCTCAGCTGGTTTGATGGGTGACACCTACGGTCTTGCACAGACCTGTCCGGCCGAGTGAAAACCGGACTAGGTGACATCTGTTTTTGAAAGGTAATTGGGTGATATTAGATTTTATCAGCAACGGAACAATGGTTGGGAGATTGGTTGATGTAAATGCCTCGCTCATCTCGTTCCGTGAAGTGGCTTGCAATGGAAGACAAATATATCATATTCTGATAAAAAACCATGTGTTTTCAAAGCTTATTCCAGTTGGATCTCCAAATTGTTTCATTGGGAGCTGCAGTGGGCGTTGGAAGTAGGCTTTGTCATCGCAAAAGCAGCAATCGACGACTTTGCAATTCTCCCTCGCTTTGCAATTGTACAAAATATACGCCTGCTGGCAAATCGGGCAGGTACAAGTTCGCATCCATGGTCCCACCACTGGGTCGATGAATTTCCTGTAAGGTGATTCCCCGCAGGTCCTTGACGCTCAGATGCCAAGAATGTCCCTCTGCTATTTTCAATCGACAAACCACCCGTCCCCGACTGGGATTGGGGAACAATTCAAACTGCTCAATGACAAGAGGGCTGAGAGATGGTCTTGTTTGGGTAGACAAAATTTGGTCTGTCAAGGTATTGACCACCGTATTGGTGATGATGGGTGGATTGAAGTCAAAGTAGATGTAGGCCGTGTTTTGGATGACAGTCCCCTTGGGTAGGTCCGCCTTGGGCAAGATGCGAAACTGCACAAAGCCGTGACTGGCCGCTTCATTGACGTTGCTGTCTGGCAAAAGGATGTTGTCAAAGTAAAAGACCAAAAGCCCTTCGTCATTCAGACTGGTCTGATAAGAATGGCTCGATGCCAAGGGTTCAAAGGTCGCCCAGTCCAACAACACATCCAGGGTGTCTTCCAAGCGAACATTGAAGGCCGTATCATTGCCCGTATTCTGAAAGCGAATGGTATACAACAAAGTATCTCCAAAAAGAGTGAAGTTCTCTGGCTCGGGGCCTTGTGGCAAGACCAATTTATCGTTGGGGTCATAGGCGCAGCGAATGGTGGATGTGTAAAGGGATTGGACGGTCAATACAGTATCCATTTTGTCCAGAGTGGCAAAAGTGTGGACATCGATGGTTTGTCCAATGTTGTCCACCCCGGGCATCTGCAGCCGCAGCTCCACTCGTCTGGATTGGCTGGGCACCAATTGGTCGATGCGCCAATAAAGTGTATCATTACGGGTGGAATCGGGGGCCACGCTGGCGGATAAAAACTGCAGGGAGTCATTCAAAACAGCGCAAAGCCACCCATCGGCTACGACCGTTCCCTCATTGTGAATGCCCAACCAAAATGGCACCTCAAAACCGCATCGGGTGGGAGCAGAGTTGATACTCAGGCGAACATTGCAAAGGGTATCTCTAGGGATCAAACCAAAGGCAAATTCTGCTGTGTCCCGAAAGCCAACTTGCATCTGGACAACCGAATCACTCGTCAATGTCCAAAGCGTATCTTGAAGGTATTGCACCTCATAAGATCCCGTGTCTACAGCAAAGATGAATTGTCCCTCCCCAGATGGCCAGAGTGTCAACTCGCTCGGCTGTACCTCAACCCTCTGATCGATCAATACAGGCTCGTCTCCGTCCCGTTGACCATTGGCATTTTGGTCCAAAAAGCAATTGCCCCGAATGATGGGCTTGCCCAACAGGTTTTCAAACCAGGCCAGTTTGCTGTCGATGTAAGAGGTCGTGACCAAATCCAGGTCGAGGTCTCCGTCGAGATCAGCCGTTGTGATGTGTGCCATGCCTTGTAGCTGAGAAGCCACCTCCCGTTCTTGGTCAAAAGTGCCAAGGCCGTCCAAGTTTTCATAAGCCACCACCCGATTTTCGTTTCTGATGGACACCAAAATGTCTTGGTCTCCATCGAGTTCGATGTCAGAAGCAGTGATGTAACGAGGATAATCCAGTCCGCTGGTAATCATCTGTGGAGCTCCAAAAGCTCCTTTGCCGTCTTCATTTTCCACCCAGTACACCTTTCCATCTGGAATCAGAGAAAGAGCCAGTAAATCTTTGTCACCATCTCCGTCGAGATCGGCTGCATCCACCGAAACAGCAAAGTTGATGGTATCGGATATGATGTTTCTCGGGCCAAAATTGCCCTTTCCATCTGTATTCTCAAACCAAGACAGCATGTCATCTTCACTGGAAGCAACGATGACATCTCGATCGCCATCGCCATCCACGTCCTCCGCTATGGCTGCCGCTGCGCCCCGGACCTCCTGAGAGATCATTGTGTAGTTGTCAAAATTGCCCTGCCCATCCACATTTTCATACCAAAGCACCCATCCATCATCCCGTTCTACAGTCAGA
The DNA here is from genome assembly GCA_039821145.1 of Bacteroidota bacterium. Lineage (GTDB taxonomy): Bacteria > Bacteroidota > Bacteroidia > Chitinophagales > Saprospiraceae > JBCCSZ01. The sequence continues at coordinate 140,096 of JBCBOS010000018.1, forward strand.
AGATCTTGATCGCCATCGCCGTCCATGTCCGTTGTGCGCACAAAGAAAGGGTAGGTTTGTGGGGTACTGATTCTCCGTTCGCCACCAAAAGTCCCTTGCCCATCCATATTTTTGTGCCAAGACAAGTAAGGGGAGCGATTGGAAGGAACGACGACATCGGTATGTCCATCGCCATCCAAATCTGCCGCTGCGACGCATTGTGCAAATTGAGCGTTGATGGAAATGACATTTTGTGAGCCGAAATTTCCTTTGCCATCTAAATTGGGATACCAAGTCACTCTATTGTCTACAGAAGAGCTGGTCACCAAATCGAGGTCTCCGTCGGAGTCTACATCTGTGGTTTCCACAAAATTGACAGCAAACGCTTGGTCCAGCATGGATTTGCCAGAGCGGAAATTGCCCCGCCCATCATAATTTTCAAAGTAGTACAATTGCCTGGTGACTTGATTGCTGGTCTGCCACTGGGCCCCGGCAAGGATCTCCATGTCTCCATCGCCATCCAAGTCCTCTGCATAGATGAGTCGACCGCCAAAGAAGGCAGTTGAGAGGAGCTGCGGCAGCCCAAAGTTGCCCTGTCCATCCAAATTTGCATGCCAATTGACGCGACCTTCATAAGTGATGGTGAGTAAATCTTTCAGCTTGTCACCGTTTACATCAGCCAGATAAATGTAGGGGCGGCTGTCGTACTGTGCAATGGGTTGAGAAGCTTCAAAACCACCCATTCCGTCATTTTCAAGCCACGAAATTTCGTGTGAGGATTCCCCCACCATTACCAAATCCGGCAGTGAATCATTGTTGATGTCTCCATAGCTGAAAAACTGAATGCCCCCGGAAAGGTTTGCTATCGGAACGAGATCGCGGGAAAATCGGCCATCTCCCAAGTTTCGGAAGTAGATCATCCCGGCATTTCCCGTCGCCAAGATGTCCTGAGCACCGTCACCGTTCATGTCGATGGCGTCGACCTGGTCGACGCTGAAGCGATGGGCCCCCACATATCTTCTTGCCGAGTTGAATGTCTTGAGGGTATCGACATTTTCATACCAGTCCACCCGTCCATTTTTGGAGGCATTGATGACGTCCAGGTCGCCGTCTCCATCCATGTCGCCAAGGGCATATGCTGAGGGGTCGTCTATGCCTTCGGCAATGGTCTTTGCCTTTGAAAAGCGTTCGCCCCCGCCAAAATTTTCGTACCAGATGATTTTTGACTCCCTCCAGGAAGCTGCCATGACATCCAGGTCGCCATCTCTATCAATGTCGGCCAACTCGATGGCAATGACTGTCTCAAAATTGCTGCCGATGATTTTGGGTTTGCTGTAGTTGAGGCTGTCATCCAAGCGTTCGAGCCAGACAACCCTGTCGCTGAGTCGAAAGGCGGCCACCAGGTCCAGGTCGCCATCTCCGTCCATGTCGCCACTGGCGAGTTGCTCAATGTCTGCTCGCACCAACACGGTTTGTTCAGGACCATATTGCGCGCTGAGACAAAATGGAAATGCCAGCGAAAGTAGCATGTAGAGTGGCACAAAATTTTTCATCATCACTTTATATTTTGGCTGACCACGGATCAGTGGCTGTTTTCAATGTCCAAAGATAGCAGATGAGCTACCATCTTTTACAGCTAAAAAACGCAAAATACAAGCCAGATGATGGGCAAGGGAGTGAATTTAACGTCCTTTTGCCCGCGGTCCGCTGTTTTCTCCCCTGTTGCCTGCCTCGGGCGAGGACATCCACAGGCCTTGTTGTCGGACCAGTAGGAAACTTTCTGCGTATTCGCAGTGACTTTGCACGCCGTAGAATCGATTGAGCTGCTCGAACTCATGCCCTTGCAAGGCCTTATAGTGATGACCTGGATAATTGTACTGTCGAATGGCCTCCAGCTTGTGTTCCATGAAGGGAGAGACATCTACAAAGACATTGGGCAGAAAACTGGCAAAAGCAGTGGTTTTGAGCTCGTTGGGAGGAAAGGCGTAGAGACTGGCGTCCCAGCTTCGGGAAGAGGCCAGAGAGGCGCGAGCTGCCAGTACATGATCGTTGTGACTGTCGCCCTGCCAATGAGAGAAGACGGCATCGAAGCGCTCTGAACGCACCAGTCGGTCGAGATGAGCCACCAATTCGTGGGTTTTGATGTCTGTGACATGATCGAAACGCCCATTTTCATACCACAGCAGCTCATAGCCCAAGATACACGCTGCCCGTTCTGCTGCCTGGATGCGCCACTGTCGGGCAGCATGGCTTTTTTCAGAAACCGTCAAGTGCAATACGCTCACCTCCGTGCCATTTTCCACCAATAACTTGATGGTGCCTCCTGCGGCCAATTCTGCATCATCTGGATGAGCGACAACGAATAATACTTTGTTCATGATCTGTGTAGTTTCAAAAGCTAGGAATGTGACAGCAATGAAATCAGCAGATGGGACGGTACATTTGGGCAAGCATTTCCCTCGTCAATTGTTTCAACTTCCCAAATGTTGTTGTATCGAATATAGCCATTTTGGAGCAGCTTTCCAGTGACAATTGTGATGCGTTATCAGTGGAAATATCAATGAAGTGGGATTCAATAAATTGATTATCAAGTTTTTGTGAAAATTATTTCCGCGATGTAAGATGTTGGCTGTCATCAAGGTGAGAAGAGAAAAAGTCGAGTGGCTCTCAAGATGGGGGCAAATGATCAAGCCGTGACAGCTTCTTGTGAGGAGAGGCGATCATGTAGTTTTGTCAGCAAATCCTTGTTTTGCAGCAATGTCTCTCCATCGGTTGTGGCCGTCTGAATATTGGATAGATGGGGAAAGGTAAGCTTTCCCTTGGACAAGGAGTACATCCACATCAAATCGAGATAGTTGAGGACCAAATTGGCCTTTTCTCCCCCACCTGTATCGCTGCATTCAAAGCCGAGGCGCTTGGCGGTCCGTTCACTGAAAAAGTAGGAACTTCCACGGACTTCCACCGTCTTGGGCAATTCTTCCGCCTCTATGCGTCGGATGACCTCCAGCAAGCCTTCCAAGTAATATCCCAGCATTTTTTGCCGCCACTCTACACCCGGGCGGGTCCCTGTCATGACCAGTAAGTAGTCAAAGGAGGTACCATTGTGCAGATCGTAGCGCTTCTCACTGGCTGAAAACACCAGCAGCATGGGAGAGAGATATTGGTAGGTCCCAAAGAGTCGAAAAAGTGGGGTCGCCAGGAATTGAAAAATGGGAACCACCAAGAACATGGCCAAGAGGTACAAAAAGAAATTGACGTCCATCAGTTTGACCCATAGGCCCATGACCACCAACAGAACGAGGGCCATGAGAATGGCAACAGTCCATTGAAAGAAGGGGCTCTGTTGATAGAATCGATTCATTGGCAGAGGTGGTCTTGGCAGTTGGAGAGGCAACAGCACAATGTTCAAATTGTTCAAGTGACGCTGATCTTGCCGCCAACGTGTCAGTCCAATGGCTCATTGGATGGGGGAGAAGGGGACTGAAGGCTGTTATTTGGGGACCAATTGTCATCAGTTTGCCATTGGGCAGTTCGTAAGTTTGTCCAGATTGCGTAAGTTTGGCTTGGCGTTTCACTGCCGCATTGTACTCGAAAGAGAGTTTGTCGGAAAACTGCATTCCACATTCAGCTACAGGAGTCGAGCGTACTCATGTCAGCGCTACTTGTCACAAAGCCTTATGGGATGTGGCAAATTCATTGGATGTGGTGGAGCGTCTTGCCTTACAAATGGCCAACAGAGCTGCTGTTCGACGAGAAAGTGGATGCGGTTGGGAGGAAGAGAAAAGTAAGTCATATTGTGGAAATAAAAATGTCTTCTCGATATAATTTATTTTTCATAATGTTTTTCATAGCTTACTGTAAGTCAGTATTTAAATTTTAAAAATATTATTCAATAAATAAAAATGTATTGCCAATTTTATGGAATTTCGAGGGGTGCCGTGTCCTATTATAGTGAAAAAGCCAAATCGTTTGGTCCTAGGAGGCGCTTTGGTGAGGTAGAGAAACATTCCCTTTTGGGCCTTTGAGCCCAGGTTTGGGTTGGCGGAGTCGTGCTTGGGTGCGATTCCAAAAAGGGGCGATCTTTGTGGGGTCGCCTAGAGGGTGGGCCCACCCAACAAAGGCCCAAATTCCACCTCTCCCTCTCAAATTTCCATCCTCGGCAGCCATCCCAAAACCCTCAACAAGCCATACACCAAACCATCTGAAACCAATCCTTGATCTATGAGCGCACAACCTACTTTCTGGAATCTTTTCTTGAGTCTCGGCTTTTGCTGCCTGTTCTCTCCTGGACTAAGGGCACAGATCAACGTAAGCGGCTCAGTAATCGATACAGACGAAAACATACCCGTGATCGGAGCCACCGTCGTGGAAAAAGGCACCACCAATGGCGTTGTCACCGATGTCAACGGAGAGTTTCAACTGCAGGTAGCTGATACGGCCACCCTCATCATCCGATCCCTGGGCTTGCAAACGGTGGAGGAAAAGGTGAACGGCCGCAGTGTTCTCTCTATCCGCATGAGCACCGATGCCACTTCCTTGAACGAGGTCATCGTCACAGCTTTTGGAATCGAAAAGGAGAAAAAAGCGGCTGGTTTTTCTTTCTCTGAGGTAGATGGAGCCGAATTGACCCAAGCCCGCGAAGTCAATGTGGCCGCCCAGTTGGCGGGCAAAGTAGCTGGCCTGGACATCACCAAACCAACCACCGGACCTGCCGGAGCAACGCGAATCACCATCCGTGGCCTGTCTCAACTCAGTGGCGACAATCGCCCCCTCATCGTCATCGATGGTGTACCAGTCGACAACTCCAACATCAACTCAGCAGGCTTGTTCGGTGGCCGGGATTCTGGCGATGGCTTGTCCAGCCTCAACCCCGACGACATCGAGAGCATCACCGTCCTCAAAGGCCCTTCCGCCTCGGCCCTCTATGGCTCCAGGGCTGGCAATGGCGTACTGCTGGTTCGCACCAAGAAAGGACGGACTCGCAAGGGGATCGGTGTGGAATACACAGGCAATTTTGTATTGGAAACGGTCAATGTCTTGCCCAACTACCAGGAATCCTACGGCCAGGGGGCCAATGGCGAAGCACCCACCACCGCCGAAGAAGCCTTCAACAATTGGCAGAGCTGGGGTGGACCGCTCGATGGTCGGATGGTGCCCATCTTCAATGGAGAGATGTTGCCGTATTCTGCTGTCGGACAGTCTGATCTAAGGGATTATTACGATGTGGGAAGTACCCTGACCAATACCCTGGCACTCACCGGAGGGACGGATGCCTTCAATGCACGCCTGTCTTTTTCCAAGTTGGGGCACCAAGGCATTGTCCCAGAAACCTTTTATGACAAATACACCGTCAATGTACTGACCCGTGCCGATGTCAGCAAGTACATTTCCCTGGAGGCCAAGGCCAATTACATTGAAGAGATTGCAGAAAATCGCACCGACCTGAGCGACTTTCCCAGCAATCCCGCCAAATACTTCACCATCGGCCCGGCCAATCTACCGCACGAAGCCCTCGCCAACACCCGCGATGAACTGGGCAATCCCATCTACTGGTCCAACAACCCCTTCACCCTCAGTCCTTACTGGGGGCCATTGGAAAATGTCAACGAAGACCAAAAAAGTCGCTTCATTGGCTATTTCAAAATAAAGTTGCAACTGCTGGAATGGTTGTCCTTGCAAGCACGAGCAGCGACCGACAACATCCAACAAGAATTTCTCAATGTAGAAATAGACGGGACCCAACACCGGATGGAAGGCGCCATTTGGCAGGACATCTACGACATCAAAGAGCGCAGCTACGACATCATCCTCCAAGCCAATCGCCAGTTTGGAGAACGCTTTTCGCTCGACATCTCAGCCGGAGCGACCCGCAATGATCGACTGCTCAACATTTTCCGGATTTCTGGGACGGGCTTCATCAATCCAGGCTTCATTTCTCAGGAAAATCTGCGCAATCGCAACCCTGGTGCCAAGGAGTTCAACCAATCGCGCATCAACGGCCTCTATGTCAACGCCTTGACTTCCTTCAACAATTTTCTGTACCTGGACCTGGCCTTGCGGCGAGATTACTTCTCCGTTTTGACCAACCCGCGCAATCCCGGTGGCTCTGAAAATGCCATCACCTATGGCTCCGCTGCGGCCAGCTTTGTGCTCTCCGATGCGGTGTCTTTGCCCGAATGGGTGAGCTTTGCCAAGCTTCGATTGGGTTACGGGACCTCTGGTTTTGGACAAATAGATCCTTATTCACAAATCCCGACCTACAATGTTGATCCCAACCAAAAGGAACTGCCCTCCGGCAATGTGACCCTGGCCAACATCAACGGCGACAATTTCATCAACCCATTTCTCAAACCTTCTCTGACGACTTCCTATGAAGTGGGGGCGGATGTGAGATTGTTGAAAAATCGACTGGTTATCGATCTGACGCTCTACCGGCAAACCACCGACAGGCACATCTTTCGCAGTCCATTGCCAAGCTCCACAGGCTACAACATCTACGAAATCAATGCTGGGGAAGTCCGCAACCAAGGCATCGAGGCATTGATCAGCTATACTGTATTGAAAACGAAGGACCTCCGCTGGGATTGGAGCCTCAACATCACCCGCAATAAAAACGAAGTGGTGCGATTGGCCGATGGAGTGACCCAACTCAACAGTGCCTCTGATCGACTTTTTACTGCCAACATCATCTCCGAGGAAGGCGGCCAGATTGGACAAATTTGGGGGACTGTTCACGAGCGCGACGAACAAGGCCGCATTGTCATCGGAGCGGATGGACTGCCAGTGGTGGCTGATGAGCGCCAAGTCTTGGGCAATTACAATCCCGATTGGTTTGGAGGCTTGACCAGCACATTGACATACAAAGGCTTTTCCTTTTCCTTCCTCATCGATACCAAACAGGGTGGGGAATTGCTGTCGACCACCAGTGGCCTGGGCTACTTCTTTGGTCGCCACATCAACAGCATGCAAGGACGCGAAAATCCCGACTTTACTTTGGTGGCCGATGGGGTAACAGTGGATGGAACACCCAACAGCACCCCAGTCCGGCTGGATGATTATTATGGAAGAATCTCTGCCATTGCCGAAAACAATGTCTATGATGCTTCCTACATCAAGCTGCGGCAGCTGTCTTTTTCGTATACTTTTCCCAATCGCCTTTTTGGACAAGTTCCCATCCAGGATGTGACGCTGTCGGTGGTGGGAAGAAACTTGTTCTTTTTTCAGAATGGACTGAGCGAAATTGGGCTTGATCCGGAGGCTTTGTATACCGCTACACGTGCAGATGTCGGCTTTGAATATGCTTCCTTGCCCGGTACCCGTACCTTTGGCTTTAACTTGAGTATAAAATTATGAACATCCTACATCGACATAGCTTTGCCAGCTGCTTGCTGGTCCTGATCAGTGGCGCCCTTCTTTGTTGGACGGGCTGTACCCGCGATTTTGAGGAAATCAATACCAACCCAATCGAGGCGGACAACGTGAGTGCAAGCTTGCAGTTTTCTTACATCTTGAATCGAGGGGCCAGTGAGCGTTATGACCAATGGCGGGGCAATCTCATCTATTGTTCGCAATGGGCCCAACAGCTGTCTGGAGAGTGGGAGGTGGATCGCTACATCACGGGCAATGAGGACTGGCTGAGTGCCTGGTGGAACGATTCCTACCTTCGCATTGGAAAAGACGTCGGAGACATTCTCTCCAAAACAGAACCAGGTTCCAACCTCTACAGCATGACCACCATTTTCAAGGTGTTTTTCTTTCAGAGATTGACGGATATGTATGGAGACATGCCCTATTCCCAAGCCTTCCAAGGAGCGACTTTTCCCCAGCCAATCTTTGATACACAAGAAGAAATTTACCGCTCCTTCATCAGTGAGTTGAGGCAGGCAGTGGCCGATTTGAGCGAGGAGAAAACGGGGGTAGGAGCGGCAGACATTCTCTACCAAGGAGACATACAGAAATGGAAAAAATTTGGCAACTCTGTTCTGCTGCGGGTGGGCATGCGTTTGTCAGAAGTAGACCCCGCCTTGGCAGAGGCAGCCGTCTTGGAAGCCATTGCCGGAGGTGTCATGGAAAGCAATGAAGACATGGCCATTGTTCGCTTTTCTGGCTCGAATACGGATGGCCCCAATGCCAGTGGAATCGGGGAGGTCTTTCAGGATTTTGGAGTGACAGGCCACCTGTTTCGCTACAGCGATGAATTGGTCAACTTCATCATCGAAAACAACGATCCCAGGGAAACCACCTTGATGGAAACCTATCGCATTGATGGCTCCATTGACAATACGGTGGGCCAGGGCAACCACATCGGTCGGCCCAATGGCATTGACCCAGGAGGAGATGATTATGTATTCGCTCAACCTCGTCGGGAGATCATGGTGGCTTACAATTCGCCAACCATTTATCTGTCTTATGCCGAGGTAGAGTTTTTGAAGGCAGAGGCCTTTGCGCGCACTTGGGCCAGCGGCGATCCGGAAACGGCCTACAACAATGGCATCCGGGCAGCTTGTCAACAACTGGCCTTGTACCCCAATGCCACCCCCATCAGCGATGCAGAGATCAACGACTATCTCAAGGTGCGCAACATTGCCTACCGCTCCAGCAAGGCCATTGAGCAAATCAATACCCAAAAATGGGTGGCCCTTTTATTTGATGGCTTCGAGGCTTATGCCAACTACCGCCGAACAGGCTTTCCCGACATTACCCCTGGATTGAGCTTGGGAGAGTCGGATGGCAATGTCCCTCATCGCTTGCGCTACCCAGTCAATGAAAGCGTCAACAACGCAGAAGAATATAGAAAAGCAGTGTCCCGTCTGGAAGGAGGAGATGTGATTACAGCTCCTTTGTGGTGGGATGTAGACGAATGAAAAACCCCTTCCGGTATCTTCCGGTGATCCACGAAAAACTTAGTTGACATGCAAAGAAGTATTTACATCTTATGTTTCTTTTTCCTGTCGTCTGTCGGTTTGATGGCCCAAAACTACGGCCTTCGATTTGACGGCACCAATGACCGACTCTCGATCTCGGACAGCCCTGCTTTCAGCATAGGGGACAACTTTACTGTCGAGGCTTGGATCATTGCCTCTACCTGGCGGCCCGAAGCTTGGCAGGGGAGTATTCTGACCAAAGACATGCAAAATCCGGATTCTGGATTTGCCTTTCGGGCGGGGAAAAATGGCACCTTGAGCTTCGTAATGAGTGCCAGCCAACGCTGGAACGAAGTCCAGTCTTCTCCCTTCATGAATGCCAATCAGTGGTACCATGTAGCAGCGGTGGTGAAAGGAGACAACATGACCCTTTTCATCAATGGCGAACAAGTGGCAACTGCTCCCAAATCTGGCAATCCCACCTCCAACAGCCAAGTCGTGAGCATCGGCGAGTCCTCTGGATTCCCAGGTCGGGTATTTGAAGGTGTCATCGATGAAGTGCGGGTTTGGAACACAGCGCGGACAGCCCAGGAAATCAAAGACAACCAAACCACTGAATTCAGTGGCAGCGAGATGGGCTTGGTTGCGTACTTCCCCATGAATGAAGGCAGTGGCCTGACAACCGCCAATCTTGCCGACAGCAACAACAGTGCAGACTTTACCAGCGACATGGACGAGACTGCCTGGGTAGAAGGATACTCCATTCCAGCTACCGATGTGGGTGTCATCAGCATTGGGGCGCCAGATGAGCTGACGGCTTACCAAAGACCAGTCCGCGTTCGGGTAGAGGTGCAAAACTTTGGCTCCGAATCTGTCAACAGCATTCCCCTGACCCTCTCTGTAAACGGCCTGCCAGTCTTTTCCGAAACCATGGAAGTCGAATTGGCCCCAGGCGAATCGGGAGAGTTTACCTTCAAAGGAGTCCTAGACCTCAGCAATCGGAATGCAAACAATGTCGTTGCCAGCACGGCCCATCCCGATGATGCCAACAGCCTCAACGATCAGTTTTCCTATCGCTACCAACGCCCGGATGACAACAAAATCATCAACATTGTCAACAACGAACAGCACAATTTCGGAAGTGCTGGGCAAAGTCAATTCACCAAAGTATTGCTGCCAGAAGACATAGAGCGTTTCGACAAGTTGTTGATGCACATCGATGTGAGATGCCCCCGCGGAGGATGCGACCCCTGGGACCAGCCCGCCAAAGTATCTGTCATGGATGGGGATGAGGAATTTGAAATTGCTCGTTTCATCACTCCTTTTGGCATCGCTTGTGGGCCTTGGACAGTAGATGTGACCGACTTCAAGACCTTGCTGTCTGGCAATGTGGAGTTCAAGTCATTTGTACAAGTGTGGGGACCAAATGGGTGGTTGGTAACCATTGACCTGGAATTGGTAGAGGGCGAAAACCTCCTGCCTTTCCAAAAGCTGACCCCGCTCTGGACAGAGGACTACTTGGTCTATGGCGATCCCGGTGTCAGCTACGACCTTCCGGCACAGGATGTGGTCCGCGATGATTTCACAGAGGCAGCCCACATGCGCATGACCATTTCCGGTCACGGCCAAGGCAATACCGACAATGCTGCTGAATTTTCCAACAAAACCCACTCTGTTGTACTCAACGGCAGTGTCATTGCAGACCACCCACTTTGGAAGACCGATTGCAATGTCAACGATTGCAGTCCACAAAATGGAACTTGGGAGTTTGCCCGCGCAGGATGGTGCCCCGGTGAGGCAGTCAATCCTTTCATCCTCGACCTGACAGCTGACCTCCGTGCGCGCGTCACGGCCACCTTGGACTACGACCTGGAAAGCTATACCAATTTGATCAACACAGGCTACAATGGTGGCAGCCACACCGAGCCACACTACCGCATTTGGAGTTATTTGGTGGAGCAAAGTGTGCGGCGCTACGAGGACTACAGCAACCTCCGTGCTCAGTCTGTCAAAGTCACAACCAATGGTGACATCGACAATCCTGTTTTTGAAAAGGTGAGCATCCGCATTGTCAACAACGGCACGGAAACGATCAGCAATCCTACCTTGAGCTATTATGTCAATGAGGAATTGCAATTGAGCGAGGCCACGACCCTGAGCATTGAGCCCGACGCAGAAGTGGTCTACGACTTTTCAGAGGTCAAAGGTTTTACCGCTGGAGAAGACCACCTCATTTTTGCACAGATCGAGCACCCAATGGATGAAAATCTCAATGACGACATCATCAAGACAGAGTTGTTTTCCGACTTGACATCCTCTCTCTTCGAGCCAGTAGAAGCAGGTCTTCGCTCTTGGCCCAATCCCACATTGGACGGCCATGTGAACCTGGAATGGGATGCGTCTTTCGAAGCCAGTCGCTTGTTCTTGTACGATTACAGCGGCAAGCTCCTCTCTGAGCAACCCGTGGCAGGACAGCGCAGCATGCTAGAGCTACCCGCAGCGGGCATCTACACCATTTTGCTCAAAGACGACCAAGGTCGTGGCAGTTTGCAAAAGGTGGTTTTTGGCAAATAGATGGTCCACTTCCTGACTCGACCTGGGACACCACACCAGGCAACCAACTCCCGAATTTTCTGTTTTGAAAGTTCGGGAGTTGTTTTTTTCGAAAAATGTGGAAAGCCAGGCAACCCTTTTTGGAAAATGCGTCGTCTATGGGGGTAAACAATCAAAAAGCAAATACAAATGACCTAATCTAAGAAGTACAAGCTTGTTTTTACAGACGCATTATTTTCAAGTGGAAATGCCTATACTCATTACATAGTGGTATGGGCGAGTAAACCGAATTTATTTTGTTCCAAATCAAGGCTGAAAACGTAGGCGATGCCGTAGCATCGGCGAGGCTTTCAAACCCTGCCTACCGGAGGTAGGGCAGAGTTGGAGCAAAAGAAAAAGGTAGACGAAGTCCCAAACCACTTTGGATTGAGTATAAATACTTCGCAAATGATTGGAGCAAGAAATATAAGGAACCAACAAAAGATTATGGACGAACGATCTTCCAAATTGAAAAAACTGATTGATAGATGCATCCGTAGGCATCGGCCCAGTCAAAAGGAATTGTACCGCCAATTCTACAGCTATGGCCTCACCGTCTGTCTACACTACGCTAAGAATCGACAAGAGGCACAAGAAATGCTCAACGATGGTTTTCTCAAAGCCTTTCAACGCCTCGACCAATTTCAGTACCGATCCTCCTTCAAGACTTGGCTGCGCAAAATCCTTGTCCGGGCTGCCATCGACTACTACCGAAAGTACCACCTGAAGTACGACCAGGTAAATGTCGTCAACATCGCCCCCATCGAAGAGGTCCAAAACGAGGCCATCTACAATCTGTCGATGGAGGATGTCCTCAAACTGTTGCAACAGCTTTCGCCTTCGTACCGAATGGTTTTCAACCTTTTTGTATTGGAAGGGCACACCCATGTAGAAGTTGCCGATCTGCTCAACATCAGCGTGGGAACCTCCAAATCCAATCTGTCAAAGGCCAAAAAGCAGTTGCAGAAATTGGCGATCCCTTTTTATCAATCTGATCAAAACGTTTCAAACTCCTGAGCCATGAATCCGATGAGTGAAAAAAATATGGAAGACTTATTCAAAAAGAGCAGCGAGACAGACCGCGGTTTTGCATTCAGCGAGGATGCCTGGGCCGACATGGAAAATCGCTTGGATGACAAGCCGCGAAGAAGAGGCCTACCCATCTGGTTGTTGGGTGGTGGACTCCTCCTCTTGGGACTGGCCAGTGCCCTGTACTTTGCCATGCAAACCCCACCAGAGTCAACAACACAGCCTCTGTCGATCCAACAAAACAATCCAGTCAGCGCGCCTGCTTCTGACACGCCTGTACCTCCTTCTCGACAAGTCGACGATGGGCAGGTCCAGCAAATGGCAAAGCTTTCCATCCAACCAGCAAAGCCACAACCAAAGAACCAGACAGTTGAAAAGACAGAACGAATAGAACCAACTTTTTCCAAGCCAGCCAAAGCTGTGAAACCAAGCGAGGAACAAGCTGTGGGACCTCAGTCTCCTCCCCGAGTCAGTACCACTCTTTTGCGCCAATCAGATGGCACAAAGCCGTTTCGACCAACTCTTGAACAGCCACAAGTGAATGCCACCACGCTTGCCCAGTCTTCTGCTGAGGCCCCAGCCCTCGCTCCAGCCCAGCCCGTAGAAGTGACGTCAAAGCAGGCAAGTGAGACAGCCGCGATGCCTTTGGCGACGACCCCTGGTAGCACCGTGTCGGCCCCAGCAGATGCCTCGTCACCTACCGCAGGGGCAAGGGATGCGAATGCAAAACCTCCTTCTTTGAGAGAAATCATGGACCCGAACAGTCAACAAGTCTCTCCCAACGCATCCAGCCAAAATGCCAAGACAAGCGCCAGTTCTGGCCCGAGCAATTGGGCTGCCAAGCGCGGAGGGACCTTGGTCCAAAATGGCATTGCACACGGTGTCTCACAAGTACAAGCAGTCCCTCCGACGGAAACGCCCTTGTCCCTCAAAGGCTGGGAAGTCAATTTGTACTTGTATGCGGGAAGAAAAAGTGGTCCCACAGGTCGATTCTACTACAGCCTTGATCCGCCTGATACTGTTGGGTCCTTCTTTACGCGAGATCTCACCTTGTCCGATGACAGCATCGTCACTTTTTTTGGCAGGGGAGGAGAAATATTGCCCCTCAATGGAGGCATTCGCCTTCAGCAGGTTGCTGTCAGCGTCGGACGGCAGTTGGGACGTTCTTGGTACTTGGAAGCCGGATTGAGATTTGAGGGGCGAACACAACGCTTTCCCGGTGCATCCGCCATCAGTGTTGATCCAAGCTTTTTTGAATACGACTGGGAATCCCGAAGACATCAACTCATCCTGGATGCCCGCATCAGAAAACTGTTTCTGGTAGAGCGTCGCCTCAGTCCTTATGTGGGCTTCAGACTCGCTCACAGCATCCTCAATAGGGTGAAACTTACCCAGCGCCTTCGCAATGATGCAATCAGTTTTCTGGACATGAGAACCACCGTTGAAAACGACAATCAATACGGGAGATTGAATTTTGGCCCAGAGGCAGGCTTTCGATTCCACTTGACAGAGAAGATCAACATTGGCCTCAATGCCTCCTATTTGGTTGACGAGATCATATTTGGTGGATCGCCCGGAATAAGCTTCAACGGCAGCATGGACCTTGGGCTGCAATTGGGATATCGTTTCTAGTTCTAAACAAATTCTCATTCCCATTTTCACAAAAAGGTGACTTGTCATTGTCTCAGAATGACAGGTCACCTTTGCTTTTGGGTTTCTCCTCACTTGATCCGACCAGACAAAAAAAGTGCGCTCCATATGGAGCGCCCGTAAAGCTTAATTCCCCTGTCTGGAATTTCTTGCTAGATTCATGGGATGACAATTGTCAGTTGTGGTACTTGAACAATTTGTGGGAGGAGACAGCTCGATCGGTTCGGATGTTCAAATGGTACATCCCCGCCGGCAAATCATCCATTTGTAAGTCCAGGCGGTGAGTGCCCGCCGGTAAATTTCTTGCTGGCATCAACACTCGTAGCCGTCTCCCCAAAGGATCACTCAGGTCCATGCTGATGCGCGTTTTTTGACTCAGTTCCAACTGCAACTGACCTTGGCTGGCCATTGGATTGGGGAACAGACGGACAGCACTCAGCCGTGGATCAATGTCTTTGGTCGATGTCAATACGCTGATTTCTGTGATCACGATGCTGTCGCAGCCTCGCGAGGAGCTGAATTGTTCCACCAAGATGCTGTCTGCAAAATAGGGGACCTCTTTGTACAGATCACCGGACCGAATAATGGTGTCCAGTCGAGTGGTGTCGTCGGCAATCACCAAAAGGTCAAGGAACAGGGTACTGTCGCAGCCATTGCTCGCCCGGAGCGGATGGGCGTACAAGCCAGTTTGGTCGTAGGACAATCCTTGAAACTCATATCGTTCGCCCTGGCAGATGTTGGCAGAAATGGTTTGGGTATAGACTTCCAAAGCGGTGACACTGTCGACATACAAACTGTCGAACAAGCCACCAAAGGGAATCGTATCCCGCAGCAGGGTATCTCCTTGTACGACAAAGCCCATGAAATTTTCTCCTTCGCAAATGGCATTGTTGGTCCGGCCCTCCAGTTGTGGAATGTCGATCTGGTGAAAGACGTCTCCCGATAAGATGGGAGGACTGCTTGGCAAATAGGCAGCTGACTGGTTTTGGATGCGATTCCCAGTCACCAAACCACTGCCCTGGCCGACCCGATACTTGACAAAAGCCGTCGACTGATCTGGGGCGATGCTTGCGGGCAATAGCTCCACAGAGTCCAGCACAAATCGCAGGTCGCCATCCGGATTGAGTTGGAAGCGGTAGGGATGACTGCTGGCGCCGGGGCGGATGGTCCGAATGTCGAGCAAAGGGGAGAGGGTGTCCCGAATGACCAATCGGCGAATGGTGTCTTGGCCGTTGTTTTGAAAATACAGGTGGAATTCTAAATCGGTATTTGGGTAGATCAAATGTTGGTCGCCCAGGCCCTTGGGGTAAGCTCTTTTTTCAAAATCTGCCAATCCATTCACGCTTTCCTGACAATCAATCGACCGGAAGACGTCGGCATCGTCTTCGGCATGCATGGTGACAAAGCCCCGACTGAAGTCGTTGCCCGCATCCCGCCCACAGCCTTCTACACTGATGGCGGGAAAGCTCCTACCCGGATGCCCGCTTGTTTGTTGGGCCTTGAGGTGGATGGTCTTGCCCAGGGCTGGCAAAGAGATGTTTTGCGCTTCATTTTCCAACAGCTGAAAACTGCCCGTTCGGTCCACAATCTGATCTTCCACAATGATGAAGTTGAGTGCCTCCGTCATGTCTGCTGCTCCAGTGTTTTGGATTTGCAAAAGGAGCGAATCATTTCGGCAATCGGCTTCCAGTGACACACTCGACAAATCCCAAGTTGGTGTGGGCAAACAAATGCTGTCTGGATAAATATTGGCTTCTACACAATGAGTTTGACCGGTAATGGCATTGCAGTCCAGCAAGACTCGGCAGACAAAGCTGTCGCTGGCTCCAACGGCAAGATCGCCCAAGTCGAAGCGATACAAGGAGCCGTTTCGGGTGAAGGGGCGGCTGGCAGAGAGAAATTGCAGCTGTGGGTCCCATTCGATTTCTGCATAGGCATCCTCGGCCGTGATGGTCCCCCTGTTTTGGACTCGAACGTGATAGTTGGATTCCCGACAGGGCTGCAATTGATCTGCAGATAGGTCAATGGACAGCTCTGGACACAGAATTCCCGCTTGGTAGACTGCCTCCTGTCGAAAGGTATCCTGGGAAGCATCGATTTGCAAATTGAAGGAGGGGGTGCAAGCATCCCAGTAGGCATTGGGTTGGACAAAAGACAGTTGATAGTCTCCTTCCGAAATGAGGAATTCGTAGTAACCCGTATCGTTGGTGGTGGCATACAAAGTGCCTTGGTTGCTGGTGAGTTCGACGGTCCAGCCTCCCAAACCAGCTTCATTGTCATCGGCTTGGCAGTCGTTGTTGGCATCTTCTCGTAGGACACCCTGCAACAAGCGGTTGCCCACCCGCCCATCTGGACCCATTTTGAGAAAGACGATCTCGCTGAGCGAAGAGGTCAACGGCCCGGTTTTGATGCGGCGCGTCCCGATGAGTGACAAACTGCCATCTGGATTTTCTATGCAGCTCCGCCCGGTTTCCTCCCACACATCATTGCCATAAAACAATTCCCAATCAAGATCCCCGTTGGGCATGGTTCTGACCAAATACATGTCGCCCAAGGTATCTCCGGCACTGGCACTAAAGCCAGTGAGTGCAAAGCCTCCATTGGACAATTGCGTCATTCCGAATGCCTGATCCCCTTCTGTACCACCGTAGAAGTTTTGCTGCAGCAACTGTCCGTTTTCATCGGTCTGGATGAGGTAGAGATCGGTGTCGAAGCGGCCGGGCAATCTGACACCTCCCGTGAGGGCAAAGCCCGTGCTGGTCTTGATGATGTCATAGGCGTTATAGAGGGTGTCGTTGTTGCCAAAGGAATTGTTCCACAGGGTGTTTCCGTCAGCATCGATGCGCAGCAGAATGACGCGGTCCAGATTGCCTTGTACGGTATTGTCAGAAACGGCGGCGACGGCAAAGCCTCCATCATCGGTTGCCACGGCGGCGTAGCCCTCCGGAGCGATGTTGTAGGTGCGGGCCCATATGCGGTTGCCATCCTCATCGATGCGCACGAGGTACAATTGGGGAGGGGCAGCCTGGTTGAAACATTCGAAGCAGCCGCTGAGCAGATAGCCGCCATTGGGAGAGGAGGTGACGTGTACGGCTCGATCGCTGCCGGAGCCGCCAAAGGTATTTTGCCAAATGAGGCGACCATTTGCATCGGCCTTGAAGACAAAAACATCGTTGGAAAATCCAAAACCATTGCTGCTGCCGGCTCCGACGCTCTCTCCGGCGCTGTTGATGGTGGCAGAAATGGCATCGTCGCGTTCGTTGCTTCCTCCAAACACCTCCGACCAAACGAGCAATCCGTCGGCATCCAGGCGAGTGAGGTGGGCATCGTCTACAGCACTGCTGTTAGGACCGCCCGACCTGCCCACGATGATGAGCCCGCCATCGGAAGTGGGGACCGCCGATTGGCCCTCCGCGATGGGGTAGCTCAGATACCGGCCCTGTGCTTGCAGAGATTGGATGGACGTCACCCAGAGCAATGCACCCCAACAGA
This sequence comes from Bacteroidota bacterium, assembly GCA_039821145.1. Lineage (GTDB taxonomy): Bacteria > Bacteroidota > Bacteroidia > Chitinophagales > Saprospiraceae > JBCCSZ01. The sequence continues at coordinate 157,702 of JBCBOS010000018.1, forward strand.
TCAGCCAACAGATGCTGGATGCATTCAGTTGCGTTGTGAGGGAGTCGGTGTGGTATTTCTCAATTTTGTTCAAGTCTTTGATTTGGTGTTTTGTGTTTCGATAGCTCCAGATGAAATGGATTCCATTTGTTGGTTTAGCCCAGTCGCTGTCAATTCAAATTTGCTCGCATAACAAAAATGCAGACTTAATCGTAGGAATAAAAAAACAAATTGAAAACTTTTTCTACTAAGAATGGAGGTTTTGAACTTGTAATGTGTTAGTTTACAGTAAATTGTAATCGTATTTTTTCAGTCTTAATATTATGTATGATAGCAGATTGTCAGAAGTGTTTCGCTCTTTGAGCAAAGCCGAGCTCAAATCTTTGGACAAATACATCCATTCTGCCTACTTCAACCAGCGGGAGGATGTCTGTCGATTGTTTGTGTATTTGCGGTCTCAGATGCCGGAGCCGTCGCGGAAGGACCTTGACAAGCGCAAGGTGAGTCGGGCCATTTACGGTCCTGACAAGTACGAGGAAAAGCGCCTGTCCTACACCATGTCTTTTCTCTACCAGCATCTGAAGGATTTCCTGGCCTTGGAGGCCTTTAAGGCCGACGATCAGCAGCAGCAATTGCTGACCAGCCGGGCGTTTCGACAAAGAGGCTTGCACAGGCAGTTTGAGAGCGAGGTGAAGATATTGGAGAAGACCATTGAGAAAAATGCCTTTCGAAACATGGACTATCACTACGACAAATTTCAGTTGCAATACGAAAAAAGCGACTACCTCATTTCCCAGCGTCGGCAGACACCAGAGAATTTGCTGATTGCTTCCGAAGAGCTGATCACCTACTTTTTGGCCAATCAGTTCAAGCTCGGTACATCCATCCACCTTTTGCAACGCTTGTCACAAGACGAGACAGGCTCCGATGTGATGGAGGAGCTGTTGCGGCTGGCCGAGCAGGGGGATTATCTGCAAAAGCCAGCGGTGGCCCTTTACTACTACGGTTACAAGGCGCTGACGGCAGAAGAACCTGCCCTATATTTCAGTCAGTTGCGGCAGTTGATTGGCAACAATCATCCCCATTTCCGACTGTCCGAATTGCGCGACATCTACATGTTGGCCATCAATCACGGCATCAAGCAGTACAACCAGGGGCAAAAGCAATTGATGGAGCAGGTATTGGACTTGTACAAGGAAGGCTTGGAGCTGAAGTTGTTCATTCGCGATGGGGTCCTTTCCAAATTCACTTATAATAACATTGTGATCGCCGGGCTGGTCCAAAAAGAATTTGCCTGGGTGGAGCAGTTTTTATTTGATTACAAAGTCTTGTTGGACGAAAAAGATCGGGAGAGTTCCTTCAACTACAATTTGGCCATTTTGTACTATCGCAGGCCCGACTATGCCAAGGCCATGGAATTGTTGCGTTCGGTGGAATTCAAGGACGTCATGCACGATCTGTATGCTCGCCGGATGTTGCTGAAGATGTATTACGAATTGGCAGAATACGACCCCTTGGCCTCCTTGTTGATCTCTTTTCGGGCATTCATCTACCGGCACAAGGAGTTGGGCTATTACAAATCAAATTACCTAAACTTGATCCGTTTTACCAATAAATTGCTACAATTGGATCGTTATGATAAAAATGCTGTCCAGCGGCTTGCCAAAGACATTGAGCAAACCAAGGCTGTGGCAGAAAAGGCCTGGTTGTTGGAACAATTGGGTCAATCGTAAAAACCATCAATCTGAGCGACAATGAAATCTCTCGCCTTTCTGCTGCTATTTTTGGGCCTGTTCTGGGCCGGAGACTCTGAGGTTGTCCGTTGGCAAACCCCGACAGAGCACGATTTTGGGGTTGTTCAACGCAACGAATCTGTGACATATGGTTTTGTTTTCCAGAACATCAGCGACGAGCCCATTGTGATTGAAAACATCCGCTATACCTGTGGTTGTACCGCGCCCGACTGGACAGAGGCGCCCATCGAGCCTGACTCTAGCTCCACGATCAACATCCGCTACAAGTGGCACAAAAAGGGCTATTTCCGCAAAAAGATCAAGGTTTTTGTGTCCGGACAGCGAAAAGCAGAGGTTTTGTATGTAGAGGGAGAGGTACTTGAGTGATCGGAACGCAGACTGCCGCATCATTCGTGCAGTTGTTGTTTATTGAGTTAGCTATATGAATTTTTCAAATAGTTTATTTTTTCAGGCAATTATTGTGACATTATTTTGCTTCTTTGGCAGAAATCCCATTATATTTGACTCAGCAATTCATTAAAGGGCCTACTTCGCCCACCGTCTTCTATTTAAGCGCTTTCTTGTTTATGTCATCTATGCCTTCACGGTTGTAAACACACCCTCATTTACTGTGATAAGGTTACAGTTATAAGTTAAGTCGAATTTTACGAACCTCAAAAAGATCGAAATGACGCACAAATTACGTACATTAGATGCGCTTGTGACTTAGTCTAATAAGTCAATTCCTACCCGATACCACCGATTTTACTGCCTTTGGTGTAAGTACTGCGATGTACTTAGCCGCTGCAGCTACGTTACCGCACAGGTCCAACGTACGCCTATACACCATTAAAAATCCTTTGCTAAAAAACTTATAAAAATGAGACCCAAAATAATTCTACTCGCCCTTGCGGCATTTTTTGCTCTGATCGTGAGCAGTCCCATTACTGCTCAGAATATCGTAGAAGATGTACAAACTACCCCCGAAGAAAAGGCGGTAAAATTGTCTTCTCAGGCTTCTGATTCCTACCTCATCGAATTGGCAGGCCCAAATGGGTACTACTGGAAGGAAAAAATATCCAATGTCACCGATTTGATTTTCAATGCGCACCAGCCAGATGGCGAGCCATATGCAGATGGCCTTTACCGCGTTCAAGTCACGCCAATCTACAGCTTGACAGAGGCACAGCGCGCCGCACTCTTGGACATGCGCAACGCCGGTGACCAAAAGGCCATCGCTGAATTTCGCGCCAAGAACAACCTGCCAGAGAAAGTGAATGTTGGCATGATCAACTTCAGCGTTCGCAACGGCAAATTCGTCGCTCCCAACCAGCGGGAAGAAGGCATCAAAATGCCCTCCACTTCCAGCCAGTGGGAAATGGACCACCCTTCCATGTACGCAGCCATCAACTACATGAGCACCAGCATTCCCGATCGCGCCATGGACGATGATCCCACTCGCATGGATGCACAGGTATTTGCCACCGATCTCATCGTACAGGGAAGTACCTGCCTTGGCATTGATTGTACAACAACAGAATCTTTTGGTTTTGACACACAGCGCCTCAAGGAAAACAACCTGCGTCTGCACTTCGACGATACTTCTGCCTCTGCCAGCTTCCCTGGCAACGACTGGCGAATCGTCATCAACGATTCCAGCAATGGTGGTGACAACTACTTCGCCATCGAAGATGCAACGGCTGGACGCGTTCCTTTCCGCATCATCGCCGGAGCTCCTGCGAACTCTTTTTACATGAATGCAGCTGGTGATGTGGGCATCGGCAATTCCAACCCCGTCTTGGAGCTTCACATTACAGATGGTGACTCTCCGAGCATCCGCCTGGAGCAAAATGGATCAGCTGGTTTTGGTACCCAATCTTGGGACCTTGCGGGCAACGAAACCAACTTCTTCATCCGCGATGTCAACAACAGCTCTTCTTTGCCATTTCGCCTCAGACCAGGCGCTCCCAGCAACAGCATCTACATCGACCAACAAGGTGACATCGGACTGGGTACGGAAAACCCTGGCGACAATGCATTGCAAGTGGAGGCAGGTGATGTCTACGTAAAAGCGGGTAATCTGGGTGTCAACGTCGTACCTACCGTTGCTTTGGATGTCGTCGGACAGTCTCAGTTCACAGGTGCTTCTTTGTTCACTGGTGACATGAGTGCCTTCTTGACCACAGGTGCTTCTTTTGTTTCCGCCAGTAGCTTTGCTACCGTCTTGCGCATCGATGCTACCAACACTCGGGTGGGCATTGGAAAGTCCAATCCTGACCACTTGTTGGAATTGTCTGCTGATGATGCTTTCAAGCCAAATGGAGGAACTTGGGGTGCTGCTTCTGACCGCCGCCTGAAGACCAACATCAAGGACTTCACCGATGGACTGGATGCCATTCTGAAGATTCGTCCTGTTACTTACAACTACAACGGCAAGATGGAATTGCCAACGGACAAGGAGTTTGTCGGCATCATCGCTCAGGAAATGCAAGAAATTGCTCCTTACACCATCACCAACCTGAACCCAGATGCAGCAGAAGGTGAAGAAAAATACCTGGCCTTCGACGGTACGCCTGTGACCTACATGCTGATCAACGCCGTTCAGGAACAGCAAGAATTGATCGATGCACAAAAAGAAGAAATTGCTCAACTCAAAGCCCAACTGTCTGAAGTCAACGAACTGAAGGCCACTGTGGCTGAATTGTCCAACTGGATGAAAAAGCAAGAGGATGCCGCTTCTGCTGAAGTGGAAACAGAAGATGCTTCCACCACTGGCGACAAAGAGTAATCACCGTCTTTTTTCACCATCAATTCCAACCATTAAATTTTGCTTAAAAAAAATATCATGAAAAATATAAAATTTCTTGCTTTCGCATTTCTCGCTGTCCTTTTGGCACAGCCCGTCATAGGCCAGAATTCTGTTGACGAGAATGGTCGCTTGCCAGGCTTCACTCGCGCCGCCGTTGAAGTAGAAGTCGACGACAAAGCCAAGACCCGCGCCGTATATGGCAACGACGATGCCGATATTCCCGGCTCGTACCCAAAGATCATCAACGGAGAAAATCCCGATTTGAATTTCCCCGCTGACTTCGATGCCCTTGCCGACGAGGTGAATGCCTCTCAGGTAGACGCTCGCATCTCTGAACTGGAAACAGAACTGCAGAGATTGATGGGCTACAACGAGCAGCTGCGTTTGGAAAATCGCGCCATCAAGAAGAGCTTGAACAACTGTTGTTCTTCCACACTGCCCGGTCTGGCCATCGAAGATGCATACCTGTTGCAAAACGCTCCGAACCCTTTCAAGCAAACCACTGTGGTCAACTACTTCATTCCTGAAAATGCCACTGGTGCTCGCTTGGACATCCGCGATGTAAAGGGTGAGTTGATCGAAACCATCAACATCCAAAACGGTGGATTTGGCAACATCGACCTGGCTGCCGAAACGCTGCAAGCTGGTACCTATGTGTACTCCTTGTACATCGGCGAAGAAATCATCGATTCCAAAGTAATGATCATCACTCAGTAATCACCGATCACTGAGGCAATTAACTGGCAATGGCATCTTTCGTCTTCCACAAGAGGGTAGAAGGTGCCATTGTATATACTACTGCTTCTTGAGATGTATTTTGACTGATCTGAGTCTCCTTTGTAGAACCGATAGGGAGGTGCATCAGATCGGTGCCAGACCAGACAAGACAGCATTTTTTCAAAGCGTTAATTCTCTTACCAATGAAAAAGATATTTACTCTATCATTTATACTATGCCTGACCATTGGCTCCGTATCTGCACAGTTTTTTGTGGAGAAAAGTCAGGAAATCGGCATCGATCACGCCTACCTCGCCCGAGGTCTGACCGGAGGTGGTGCTGCCTTTTTTGATTATGACAACGATGGGGATGAAGACCTTTACATCACCACCGGAACCATCAAACAAGACTTCATTTATGCCAACAATGGCGATGGGACTTTCACCAAAGTATTGGACGACTTGGGGCTGCGCATCACTCGTGGATACAACACCGTTGCCGTCACCACGGGCGACATCGACAATGATGGCGACCGCGATTTGTTTGTCACCACATGGGAGTATTATCCCGGCGGTGGCGATGAACCCATTGCCCGCAATCTCCTCTTTGTCAACAATGGAGGAACTTTCACAGAGATTGGAGAAACCGCTGGCATTACCCATGCGGCCTTTGGCTTGGGTGCCCTCTTTTTTGACTACAACCAAGATGGATTTCTCGACATCTACGTAATGAACCACATCGAAAGTCCTTCCTTTACCTATGACTCCACTGGAGTAATTGATGGATACGACCACAATTGCTTTGCCAACTTCTTGTATCGCAACAATGGCGACTTGACCTTTACCGAAGTGGCTGGCGAATTGGGGCTGAACAGCGCTGGCTGTACCATTGCTGCCATTCCGACTGACTACGACATGGACGGCGATTTGGACTTGTACTTGGCCAACGACTTTGGCGATTACCTGATCCCCAATGAGTTGTTCGAAAATAAGTATCCGGAAGATCGTTTTGAGGATGTCAGTGAAGCAACGGGGGCCAACGTTCCCGCCTTTGGAATGGGCATTGCCGCCGGAGATTTTGACCACGATCTCGACATCGACTATTACGTGACCAACATCGGTCGCAACATTTTGATTGAGAATACCAACGGAATGTTCACCGACATCACCGCTGCGGCCGGGGTAGAAAATACCTTTGTCCCAGGGGAGGGACGCACCACTGGTTGGGGAACTGCTTTCATCGACATCGACAACAATCGATGGCTCGACCTCTACGTCACCAACGGACGCATGCCTTCTCTGCCAGCCTTCCCAACTTCTCGCTTTGATCCCGATAAGATGTACATGAACAATGGCGATAAGACCTTTACCGACATGACTGTTGATGCTGGCGTTGGCGATACAGACTACGGCCGCGGAATGGCTTATTCGGATTATGACAAAGACGGTGATTTGGACATTTGTACGGTTGTACTGACAGAGCAGGGGGGGCACTCCAAATTCTACGTCAATCAAATCGACAATGACAACCACTACATCCAATTCAAGTTGACAGGAGTTGAGTCCAATCGCGATGCCTTTGGTTCCAAAGTATGGTTGTATGCCGGAGGGGAAGCCTACCTAAAGGAAATCTACAGCGGTGGTTGCAGCCACGCTTCTCAAAGCACGACTGTGGTACATTTTGGACTGGGCGACATTGACGAGATTGACAGCTTGCACATCGAATGGCCCAACGGTCATGTGGATTACCTGGGCGTTTATGCAGTTGATCAATTGCACGAGATCACGGAGGGTGTTGTCAGTTCTGTCAAAGAAGAATTTGTCAATGCCTTGGGCGTAGCTGTTCAGCCAAATCCGTTTGACAATCACATTCGATTGAGTGTTGAGACTCCTTTGGTGGGCAAGCTGAGAGCGCGCTTGTTTTCTGCACAAGGCCAGCTGGTTCTCGACCGCAAGTTGGAATTGACGCAGTCTGAAGACCTGCTACTGGATCAACCACTGGCACCTGGTTTGTACACCTTGACCTTGCAAACAGAAGAGGGGATGCAGGTAGAAAAGTTGTTGAAGATGTAGGCGACAGACAAGACCAATGTTGTCAACTAAAAAAGCCCTTTGTGCCAGAGCGCAAAGGGCTTTTTGGATTGGTATAGGGTTAGAATTATTTCACTTTGACAAAACGCAATGATTGGACATTGGTGTCGTAGGTGATGTTGACGACGTAATTGCCATTTTCCAAATTGCTGACGTCGATGCTGGTGGCGCTGAAGAATGATTCTTCGTAGACTTTGCGGCCCATCATGTCGTATACAACTGCGACGTATTCTGTTTTTTGAGAATTGTCTTGCGCGTTGATCAGGACAGTTTCTTTTGCCAGGGTTGGCCAAAGTGTCAAAGCCTCCTTTTTGCCTCTTTCTCCGACGATGATGTCGCTCATGGCCACTTGACCATCGAGATCGATTTGCTTGAGGCGGTAGTAGTTGGTGCCAGGCATGGGGCTGTCGTCGACAAACGAGTAGGCCTGTGCAGCGGCAGTTGTGCCATGTCCACTGATGAAACCAAGCGGCTCGAAGGTGAGGCTTACGCCATTGGCTCTCAGGATTTCGAAGCCTTCATTGTTGAGCTCAGAAGCAGTGCTCCACTCCAACAAAAAGGCAGTTCCTACATCCTTGATATTGAAATCGGCCAATTCGACTGGCAAGGCATTGCAGCTGGTACCCAAGCAGGCGGCATCCGTGGAAGTCTCTGCTCCGGAAGGATCAAAACAGCTGGAATCGAAAAAGCAGGCTGCTCCACAGTTGGGACGTATGCCTTGTGAGATACAATCTGGGCAAGCGGGGCAGCAGCAAAATTGTCCGTATGCTTGTTGAGGAATGATGGCCAGCAATAGCAGCATGGACGAGAATACGAGGGTCATTAATTGTTTTTTCATTTGATCGTTTTTTACAATTGAGACATTCTTTTTTTCTGTTACATAAACTGGTAGCATCCAGGCAACGCAAAAGTCACTTGGTACTACTAAATTATGGACCAATCGTACGTTGTCTTTTATTTTATCGTCAAATATAGTTTAATTACCATACGTACAGGTAGGATTCTTATAGAATTGTGTGCTTATACGATATTTTTCTGTGGACAGTTGCACATACTTGCAATTCGCTCCATTTATCCGTACTTTTGTAGGGCATCAGAAAAGATGCAATCTCTCCCTTGACCGCCCAATAATTAGTCCAAAAGTCATCCCGACTGTACCGATTTTCAAGTAAAGCAAAAATATCTCTCAATCGCCAGGTCCTGATACATCTGTATCAAGCCCTTTTGCATTGAGGAGAAGGTCTCAAAAAACAAATTTGAACACAGGTACAAGCTGTCGACTATGAACATGTTTACAAATGCCATCTGGGCTTTTCTTTTGACAATTCTGGGACTGGCTTCTCTCGGCCTCGGTGCCCAATGTCCTGCCGGACAAACGTCCAACACCTATTGCTATGGGCAAAATGAGGTCAATGTCATTGCCTTTGAGTTTTGTCCATCTGCAGGAACAATTGCCCGCTCAACCATCAATGCTGGTTCTTACAGCTCCATTCTCCCTCCCAACATTGAGGGCTTGACGATCTACGAGGGGGCTTCTGGTTCTGGCATTGGAGGAACCATCCTCTTGGGACCCATCGATGGAGATTTGACAGGGACGGAAATCACTGCTTCTGCCCCTGATCTTTGCCTGACCTTTGTCTCCAACAGCAACACATTCTTTGTCACCACCACTTGTGCGGATGGCTTTCAAACGGCCCTGGATGTGTGCAGCCAAAGTCTTCCGGCCACGACGGTGACCTTCCTGGCTCCTGCCGATCTGTGTGAGAATGCAGGGGTGCAAACAGGTCTCAGCGGGGGGACACCTACGGGTGGGGTGTACAGCGGTCCTGGCGTAACCGATGATGGCAATGGCATGACCTACAGTTTTGACCCCGCTGCTGCTGGGGTGGGCTTGTCCATGTTGACGTATACCCTGGGGAGCAATTCAGACTCTGATGACATTGAGGTGTTCAGTCCAACAGCCTCTTTCACCGCTCCTGCAGACCTTTGCATTGACGCAGGCATCCAAACTGGACTCGGTGGTGGCATGCCAACGGGTGGGGTGTACAGCGGCCCTGGCGTGACCAACAATGCCAATGGAACCTACGATTTCAACCCAGGTGCTGCTGGCTTGGGCGTACATACGATAACATACACTGGGCCCGCACCATGCTCCACTGTCGTGACAGACGACATTGAAGTATTGGCAGCTTGTGGTTGTCCTGCTGGGCAGACAAACTTTTTTTACTGCTTTGGAAATAACGAAACCAACTCTGTGGCCTTTGAGGTGTGTCCAACCGCTGGAATGGCAGCCCAAGCGACCATTGCTGCAGGTTTATTCGGAGCAGATGACAACCTGACTGTTTACAGAGGGCCAACGGGTTCCGGCACTTCTGGTACCATTGTTTTTGGACCTCAAACAGGGAATGTGGCTGGCAATGTGGTCGATGGAGGTGGAGCTGATTTGTGCCTGATTTTTGTTGTCAACAGCGGTCCGCTATTCAGTTGTCAGGATGGTGTTCAGGCAGGACTGGCAGTTTGTGGAATCAGCGTAGCGCCATCTGTTACTTTGAATTTGTTGGAAGATTTCTGTATAGATGGTGGTCTTCAAACAGGGCTAAGTGGTGGAACGCCCACAGGCGGTGTATACAGCGGCACAGGAGTAACGGATGATGGCAACGGCATGACATTTAGCTTCGATCCTGCCACTGCCGGAATCGGTACGACTACAGTAATTTATACACAAGGAAGTGAATCAGATACAAATTTTATAGAGGTATTTGCTTTGCCGACTGTCACCTTTACAGCCCCCGCAGATGTTTGCATCAATGCTGCACCATTTCTCAATACTTTCCTAGGGATGCCCAGTGGTGCTGGTGGTATATATAGTGGCCCCGGTGTGACTGATATTGCAGGTGGGACGAGTTTTGTCTTCGATCCTTCAACAGCCGGGGTAGGTGTACATACTATTACGTACACTTTTACTGATGCCAATGGATGCACAAACTTTACCTCTGACGATATAGAGGTCTTTGCCATACCCACTTTCACAGCCCTTGCTGATCTTTGCGTCAATGATGGTGTTCAAATTGGCCTCGGTGGTGGTGTGCCGACGGGTGGTGTCTACAGTGGCACAGGCGTGACGGATGATGGCAATGGCATGACCTACAGCTTTGATCCCGCCCTTGCTGGCGTTGGTACAACAAGCATTACTTACGAAGTTCCAGGAAATACCTGTGGCACTGCGATGGATGATGTAGAGGTGTTTGACCTTCCGACCGTGAGCTTGTCAACGGCTGCAGCCTATTGCTTGGATGCGCCCATTGCCTCTGTTGAACTCACCGGAGGTATGCCTTTAGGAGGGGTATACAGTGGTCCTGGTGTAACTGATTTGGGCAATGGCATGTCCTACAATCTCGATCCAACCGCCGGCGGCCCGGGAGTCATTACCATCACCTATACCTTTACGGACGCCAATGGTTGTAGCAACACAGCTACCAGCGACATTGACATCATCGACTGTGCCGTCAGCATTACTGATCCTTGCAGCTGTTTGAACAATGCGACGGTCATTGACCTTGACAATGTGACTGGAGGAGAGGATGGACAGTTTTCAGAAATCATTTCTGTGGTGGACAACCAAGGAGGCATGCTGCCAGCGGGCCAGACTTGGACCGTGACAGCCGCCACAGGTGCCTTCGATGCCAACAACATTCCCGCTGTGGGCATGCAAAGCGCAGGCGTTCCGGTGGCAACAGATGGGTCTGTTACCTTGACTTATAACATGACTACAGGTACTTATGAATTGCCATTTGTCCATGTGGATGGTCAAGGCTACAGCATTTCCGTAGTCGGTCCTTTCCCACTGGGAAGTCCTGTCAACTCTACAATTACAATTGGCAACAGCTGTCAATACCCCAATCCGGTCTTTGACCCAGTTTTGCCCGATGTCATCTGTACCACTGATCCAGCCATCCTCCTTGGAGGAACAGATACCAATGGCAATGGCAGTGATGCCATCAGTTTTACCATAGATGGAATGGCAGCAACTTCCTTCGATCCTGCTGGATTGGCCCCAGGCAACTACACAGTCGTCATGACCTTCGACGGAGCGGATGATGGAAACAGCGGCATTTCTCCGGATGGAGGCACAACGCCAGCTTCCCCAGGTTGCATTCAGACCGTGCAAAAGGTGGTCATTGTCAACAACATTCCTCCAACTCTTGCATGCCCCGCCGACGACTTTGGCTTGCCCATGGGTTGCAATCCCACGGTGCCAGCCGCAGCAACGACTTTCAACATAGCCGGCATGATGAACCCAGACCCAGCGCTGCCAACGGTGGATGGAGGTTGTGGTACCATTGCATTGTCTTCCAGTGATGCAATGTCTGATCTGGACTGTACCCGAACCATTACTCGCACTTATACTGCGACTGACGAAGCAGGCAACACAGCGACTTGCGATCAAACCTTCACCTTCACTTTCGATACGATCCCACCAATGTTTAACGAAGCATTGCCGATGGATACGACGGTGAACTGTGATGCTGTTCCAATGGCGGCTGTTTTGACTGCGATGGACAACTGCCCACAGGCTTCCATGCCGACCCCAATTCCTTTCATTTTCATCAACGAACTTCACTATGACAATGACGGTACTGATGTCGGTGAGTTCATCGAAGTGGTCGGTACGGCAGGTTATGATTTGAGTACATGTGAGTTGGTGTTGTACAATGGCTCCACCAGCTTGGTGTACAATACGATGCTACTGAATGGTACGATCGACGATGAGGGAGCAGGCATTGGTGCGGTATCCTTTACCTATCCAGCCAACGGCATCCAGAATGGTGCTCCAGATGGAGTTGCCTTGGTATGTGGTGGTGCTGTGATAGAATTTTTGAGCTACGAAGGAACGATCACTGCGGTTGACGGCCCAGCGATGGGACTGACCTCAACAGACATTGGGGTATCAGAACCTGGCGCGATTGGAGAGTCCATCCAATTGATCGGTACGGGCTGTGCGTCTGGCGACTTCACCTGGACAGGCCCTGTCGCTGAAAGCCCTGGTACGATCAACGCTGGTCAGACCTTCACGGGCTGCCCAACGAATGCGCCATCTACTGACCCAGTGGTGATGTTCACCGAGACAGAGACTCCTGCGGGCACCTGCCCACAAGAAAGAACTTTGACCCGGACTTGGACGGTAACGGATGCCTGTGGCAATTCGACCCAACA
>JBCBOS010000019.1:0-168305 GCA_039821145.1 Bacteroidota bacterium
TGTTCGAGTGCTCTTGTAGTGCTCATCTGGTCGTAAGGTTTTGTGTGGTAACTCAACATTACGACCTTTTTTATTTTTAACCTAATTGGGGTGTATTTCCTGCACGAACTATTGGTAGTAGCTATAATATTCAATGACTGTATCTGAATTATTGATTGTTTATTGATACATCAGTATGAATGGATACAATTGTAAAATCGATTGAAATATAATTCTCATAAAAATTAGCGTGTCGCCTTTAGAGGCAGTTGATCACATTTCAGTCCTCAGATATTTACGAGAATGTGATCAATCATTCAACTTCACGTTCTAGTCCAGTGTCTAAATAGAATTGAATTTTATCCCTCAGTAGCTTAGTCTCTTGATTGAGTTCTTTTCCTGCATTTGGATTCAAGACATTGATCATACTATTGTCATGATTAAATAGATGCTCATAATCATCTAAAAGGTCTCCCTCACCCGTGGCTGAATACATGAAATCTATTGCATCTTTGCCTTCTGGGCTATACCATGCAGGATTGAAAACCCACTCTTCAAGAATAACCCTATTCTCACCGTTTACCAGATGGATTTTGTAAATGTTCTTTAGTACTTTGAGAGTTACCGTATCCCCATTTGTGGTTTTTGATATTTCTTTTGTAGATAGCTTTTTAAACAGCCATGCTCCATTTTCGGGTAGATATTGCATTCTGTTTAGTACTGGGATCAGCTTAGATAATACAATGGAATCATTTTCAACATAAGAGTCATCTATCAGATTTCCCTCCTTATCTGAAGAAGAATTACCATTTCCGCAGTAAAGTATTGCCAAAGGGCAAACGACGATTAGTGATAAACGTAATATGACGAAGAGAAGCCTCCTTGTTATTGATTTCATTTTATCTATTTATTTTTTGATATGAGCTTCAAAATTTTCGACTCTGTACTTTTCTGGACCTACTTAAAATAATGGTATGTCCTAGTCGCTTCGCGCGACTGGCAGCTACGCGTTGCTCCCACTGCCCGCCCTTGGGGGCGCCTGCGTTGCCCGCCGTAGGGGGTATCGAATCGAGAAGGCATAAGGGAACTCCTGGTATTGCCCGCGCCTGCCCCCTCGACCGTGCCTCAATCGCCGGCTGGCTATGCCATTGCCCGTGACAAAACGCACGCCCACAAAGGCCAGGCTGTTTCGCCCCGTTCAATAGCTGAGTTTTTTCCCTCGGGGTGTGGGGCAAAGAAAACTCCCATTGTCGGTTGGTAGCGTGTTAATGCGATTAGACAATGGGAGGGTATGTACTTTACCGATTGGGTCTTTAGTTACTATGAGGGAGATGTTGGTAGTTAAGTAGGTCTAACCTATTGCTAGATGTTCTCGTATTCCCCTAAATCATATTGCAGTTAATAGCTCGTTGGCCTTATAATTCCGTCTTCATCTGGTGCATAACCATGATAGATTCTATTTTCATCAAACCAGTCGGGTTCTTTAATCACTGTGATGTAGCTTCCTTTAGAATCTTCTATTTCTTCTGTCAACTCTAGAATATCTGCAATGAAACACCAATTATCATAATCTTCTTCAGAAGATTGCTTCCCTATACTGAGCCATTTAATTTTTGAAAGTCCATATGCTTTTTCAAATATATTTGACAAAAAAGTTTCATTAACTAAGCCTCTTTGGATTATTTCAGTAGACTTGAATATAGTTATAGATTCTTTTTTCTTTCTTTGCTTTAGAAAATTATTGAATTTCTCTTTAGACGGGAACAGTATGAAATTTCTATTTCCTCCAGGGTACCTTAAAAGCACAAGTATTTCTCCATTTTCTTCAACTATCCTGTTTCCGGCCTTAATAAATTTTGGATTGGTAATACTCTGGAATTTCATATGATTATTTTTTTACTTTGGGTACTTTTCCAAAATCGATAATTGCCTCCCTAATTTGTTCTGGGGTAACAGACCCTCTAATAGATATATGACCGGCAGGAAATCCCTTTGTTCCTCCATCTAATATTAAATCGTCAGCACCATTTGGAAGCTTTGAGACATCAATTTTTATGAAGGGAGCTCCTTTTTTATTATTGAATACATTTGCCCCTGTTCCTTTGAGATTTAAATCAGAGCTTAATGCTTCGCTTGCGGATAAGTGTTCTTCGCCAGGTCTTCTAGTTAGATCTTTAATAAGAGAATCATTATTTCGAGCTTTCCTGTAGATAAATTCAGGTGTCTTTTGTGGGAGCCCATCAGCACCTATAGCTAAACCTTTTCCTTTAATAACCGAAAACTCTTCTGCTGTTTGAGCTATAGGATTTGTTTTGGTAATATCATCAATGGTTTTAGCAACTCGCCCCTTAATAAAGGCTTTTCCACCTTTGACGATAGGCTTTGCTATAGCCCCTGCTGTTCCTCCTAATGCTGCACCATAAGCTTCATCACGTATGGTATGAGCAGTTTCCTTCATCAATTGTTGATGCTGTACACCACCAAAATCAACCAAACCTTTAGTTGATAAGGCTCTGCCAGGCCCATCATCTTCTACATCAAAGCCAAGTGCTTGTGGTAACTTAGTACCAAACGCATATATGAAGCCACTTCCAGCTCCTCCCATCAAGTTAAAAATAGCTTTCGCTGGTTCTAATACCGCAGCTTCAAAGATATCATCTGCTCCTTCTACCGCCACTTTTACATCTTCTCCAAACGCTCCACTTCTTGCGGCAGCCAAATAAGGTTCTAGTCCATCAAGATCAATATTAGCGATTGGGCTATTTGCAGCGAATTGATAGGGAGATAGTGCAGCATACTCTTTCGTCAACGGATCAACGGACAAGAACTTAGCAATACTCGGATTATAAATTCTAAAACCATAATCATAATGCTCCGATCCTCCCCACTCACCTCCACGATCAATCTCCTTCCCATTAAACCCAAATCGATACTTCCCCGCACTCATCACCCGCCCAGGCATCTCCAATCCAAATGGATAGTAATCCGACGCACTGACGATGAATGGCTCGAAAAAGTCTACCATGCCGTTGCCTGAGCTGTCAATTCTGATCTTGCGGTCAGAGACAGTGGCCAAGACGTTGCCGAGGTGGTTGGTCAATGAGAACTGCTTCCACCCTACTTTTAGGGCGGACTGTTCCACAAAATACGGTATTTCTTGGAAGGGAGCAAGGGCTGTCCACTCTACATCGGGCTGTAGGCTGCCCAGACGGCTGCTGCCATAGAGGTATTGTTCTTTCCAGCTGATGCTGTCGGATCGGCGTTGGTAGACGGCTAGGATGTTGTTGGAGGCGTCTCGGAAGTAGTAGGTGAAGGTGGTGTCGGTGGTGCCTGGGTCGACCAATGCTTTCATGGCTCGGTTTTGAGCTGGGTCGTAGCCGAAGAGGGTTTTGCGATTGGTGTTGGCTTGTCGGACTTCGAGGACCTTGCCATAAGGACTCCAAATGAGGCTGTCGGCCTCTGTTGTTTTGACGATGTTTCCTTTGCCGTCGTACTGGTAGGAGGCATTGACTGGGGTGCTGGGAGGACAGGGGCCCAATTGTACATCCAAGGTGCCTCCGTCTCCTGCTTCGAAGGTGAATCCGGGCAGGAGTTCTACGCAACTGTCGGCTTGTAGAAGGACGACTTGGCTGCTGTCGACATCACTGCTGGCATAGAGGTGCTCGGAGGCGTGGAGCTCCAGACTTTCCAGAATGGGCTGGTCGACGTAGAGGTTTTCTCGGCAGGACTCTGGATCGTCTGTGGTGCCGATGAGTTTGTTGGTTCCGCTTTGGTAGTTGTAGGTGAGGTTGTTGACTTGCTTGGATAGCTGGGTGCCTGGGATGAGGCCATCTCTTGTGAGGGCTTGGATGTTGCCATTGCCATCGTAAGTGGCGGCCATTCCATAGGTGCTGCTTCCTCCGCTGCCCCAACTGAAGGTGTTGAGATCGGCATTGGCATGGGATTGCATGCTTTTGATGCGGTGGAGCTGGTCGTAGGAATAGCTGAATGCCATGGGCTCGCCCAGACCCTTGTTGTGGATGGACATGTAGCGGATGTTTCCGTTGAAGAGGTCATTGGCATTGCTGCTCAAGTCGGAATTGGCATCGGCAGTCATTTCGAAGGATTGGCCACCGATGGCTTTGTATTCTTTGTCGAAGTAGCCAAGGGTATAGCCGATGGCATCTCTGGCGATGTAGGTATTGGACCCACTGCTGGTCGAGCCGTCTTTGCCCATGTCTCGTTCGGGGACCAGGCCGCTGCTGTTGACACCCTTGATCCAGCCTTGTAGGGTATAGGCGTAGTCCATGCCTTGTACGCCTTGGTGGCCACAAACGGATCGAGCCAATGGGCCGTGGTCGTAATAGGCATAGGATGCTTCTCGATCCCAGAGGGCACCGTCTTCTGTTGTTTCTACCAAGCTGCTGTAGACTTGGGTCAGTCGGTTGTTGGCATCGTAAATGTATCGATGGGTGAATTGGTCTGCTTTTCCTTTTTGGTAGTAAACGGCATGGACATTTCCGCTGATGTAGTCGTATTCATAATCCAGTCGTTTGTATCCCTGGCCGTAACTGTGCAAGTCGCTGATTTCTTGAACGAGTGTATTGACATTTCCGCTGGCATCATAGGAATAATGGGAGGCATAGTCATAGGTGCTGTCAACACCATCGTAGACATTTTCAAAAATGATGCTGGCGACTCTGGTTCGCAGGTTTTGCTGTCCGTTGTCAAAGGCGTCAATTTGATAGGCAGATTCATCGTAGAAAGTACGGGTGACTTGGACAGGCAGTGTACCTGCTCGCAGCCATATTTCTAGACTTTGTGGATCGGCAATGGTGCTGGAGGAAATGGTCCCAACAAATTCTTTCTCCCCCACTTCGATGATCCGGCCAAGGTCGTCGTACAAAGTGTAGCTGTAAAAGTTCTGTGGTCGTTGTCGTCCGTCTTGAGAGAGCACCAATCGTCCGATGGGGTCGTACCAAAAGTCAGTTTCTTCGGTGTCAGGACTGATTTGTTTTACGACTTGTCCAAGGGAATTGTATAGATACTTTGTAAAGAAACTGTGGCTGGGGTAAATCGGATTGCTGCTCGGATTTGCTCGATGAGCTTTCACGTCAGCCAACATAGAATTGCTGGTAATGGGAGTAACACCATTGGGCGGAACCGTCTGGACCAAATTGCCTGCCTGGTCGTAGTAATACAGCGTATAATGATACTCATGCAAGGTCAAGTCGGCTTCAAATACCTCCATGGAATTGTCTCCGAGGCAATGACTGATGTAGGACGTTCGAAAGTCCTGTCGGATGCTGTCGATGAGTTCCTCCCAAGCAATGTAGGCATTGACCTCGGCCTGCATTCGAAGGCTGTTGTAGCACTGATTGATGTCAGCAGAATCAACCAATTCTCCTCCCCTTGGACAAAGGACCAAGGCACTGATGCATTCGACAGCCATGTTGCAGGAGTCGAAGAAGGATTGGTAGTCGTACCAGTCGCGCGCAAAGCCAAGCTCGTGATTCAGATAGCGAGTCAGGCGGTCTTCGTACAAAATGGGTTGATTGGGATCAGGGGTGCAGATGTTTGTGTCAAAGTGGTTTTTCAATGCCGTCATTTCTTCACAATCCTTGCAAACATCACATTCCAAATAAGCAGGGATGGTCATGTACTCTGGCAGTGTTGTCATGATGTTTTCAGAGCAATACCGGAGAAGGGTATCGATCTGGTTGTCTGTCAATCTGGTTTCTGCAAATTGACTAAGGTATTGGGCAAAGGAGACATAGGTGCCGCTGGGAATGCTGTCGTTGTAGCAGTTTTGGTACTCGTCGAGTTTTTCACAAATACAAGTATTGCTGATGCTGGACCGGATTTGTCCCCCTTGATAAGCAGGTGCTTCATAGGGTGAAATGCTGTTGATGCTCAGATGGGAGCAGTCCAGATTGCACAAGCCAGCTTGACTGAAAAAGTGATTGACAATTTGTTCAAAAGAAGAATCACCATAGCTTGTCGTCTGCCCAGCAGGCGTTGTACTGGCACCGAAAGGATGGTCTTTGTCACAGCCCATTTGGCAAACGGCAATGAGGCGGTCTTTTAGTTCTTGACGCTGACCATTGCTCAAACCATCAGGTCCACATCCATCCAATTGCATCAACCAAGTATCGACATTGTCTTCGCAATTTTGAAAGCAGGAATCCACCATATCCATGCGGATGGAATCGGCAATGTATAGGATTTCTTCTGTGGTATAATCCGTTAGATCCAATTCGACAAAACGTCTCTTTTTACTCGCATATGGATTGGAGCCCAAGGTTCCACAAAATTTTACCAAGGGGTTCTGAATACAGTAAATGACAGAATTGTTGCCACAAAGGCTTGTATCTTGTTTTTGCTGAATGATCTGTTGGACCATGCTGCAGTAAAGCGTCTTGTACATCTCCCACGCTTGATCGTTCTGAGCAGTTGTCCCACCTCCCAAATAGCAGTGACAGTCATTGTCTCCATACGTTTGTTGTACGACAAATTTGGTCAGGGAAGTGGAGACGAGCAAACTGTCCAACATCGAGTCTCGCAGTGCAATGCAATCGTAGCCGGGTGCACCGGGCTGAAAGTAAGGGTCGAAGATGATGCCCGTAGAATCAACATAGCCACTGTCCACGGCTTGCTGCCAGGTCAGGATGTCTTCCAAGTCCCTGCAAAAGTCGAGCGTATCCAGCCCCTTGTTGAGGCATTCGGCTTGGTAGAGACAATACTCGGGATGGTATTTCTCGACGAGGTTGACAGCCCAACTGTCTTTCCAATTTTTGTAAAACTCAGCAGATGAAAGCTGATTGGGTGGTACCAATTGCCCTTGTCCATTTTGAACAGAATCAAGTCCTCCTGCCTCATCCGTGTAAAGGACGCTGTTGTCTTGATAAGAATAGATGCCGTCGGTTTTGAAGATGGACAAGTCGTCTTTGTGAATCAAAAGTTTGCCCGATGAATGCAATTTGAAAGTGGCGTATTGCCCACCAGGAGAAAAGTCGTTCAACATGCTTTGCCAGATGATGTCACAATGAGAGGGATTCTCACAAAGCTCTTTGCAAGCTGCTACTCTTTGTCGATAAATTTCTCTGGCATCTTCGTAACTGATGGTTTCTTCCACTTCCAAAAATTCCATTTGTAGATTGGCAATGAAAGTTGCTTCCCCTCCCATTGAACTGACACATTCTTCGCAAGTCATGCCACAGCCCAAGGTGTCAATTTGATCGACAAAGTTCTGGATGATGTCCTCCAACTTGGGTAGGCAAGTAGATTGAGTCATAAAATGCTCTGTGTAATAATCTAGCGAGGATTCACTGACGGAAAGGATTTTGGTAATGGTATATTCACCAACTGGCAGGGTCAGGATGAAGCTGCTGTCGATCATGCCTCCGGACAGACTTCCGCCACAGAGGGTATCGAGTTCTTGGGAAAATTGGTAGTTTTCTTTTGTCGCGACATAAGGCGTACCACTGTTGAATTCATTGCAATCGTTGTCCGAAATGCGAATTTCCAAATCGTACAGACAGTCATAGCAGACATTGGCAGGCAGACAATCCTTGCGGAATTCTTGCGCTGGAATGCTGTACTGGAAAGCTTGATTCCCCGGTGCGAGGACAATGAGTTTGTGGGTAGAGACCAAGCTGTTGCCGTCTCTTTCATTGTTCAACAAACTGGACGTTAGATTACTGGCTGTCGAAAAGCCGCTGTCGATTTGCTCTACATTCGAAGGCTTCGTTCCAGCCAGGGCAGTGGCTACCGTGCGCCCATGTGCATCGACATAGGATACACTGGCCTGTCCGTTGGCATCGATGACTGCATTTTTGAGATAGTGACTGTTGTCGCCAGCATCGTTGCCAAATAAGCGGTCGATTTCTTCTTGTGTAGGTTTGCCATAGAGGTAGCGCGTGTGCCTTTGATTGGAACCAGCCTTGATTTGAAACTCTTTTCCTACCCCACCTTGTTTGCGAATGCGTCCAGTCAAATCTGGTGTGTACTCTGTCGTGCTGTACGGAAATCCTTCTGCATGGGGAATGAATTGGTGAAAGTCATTCGAAGCGTTGGAATTGAGGGTAGAGAAATAACGGCCTGCTCCTTGTGTGGTATCGAGGGGGACAGCAGAGACACTACAATCTCCCAAGTCAAAGTCCTCCTTCGTGAATTTGTTCCCGTTTTGCTTGTTGGCAAAGGAAGGAGAATAGCGCAGATCGTTTGCATCTGTTGGCGTTGGGATGATGTTGACAGCGGGCCGTCCGTGGTGGTCGTACAAGGTCTGGCCAACAATGCGTTTGTCAATGGCATTGGAAAGAGTGACTTGCTGCCGTGCGCGAAGACTACCATCGTAAAAACTGATGCTTGGAATGTTTTTCCCTTCTTCTGCAAAGACAGTATTGGCCTGCCAGTTGAGATTGTTTTGGTGCCAGGCAACTTTGATTTTATCCGAAAAAGTCCTCAAGTTGACAGGGCTGCTTTTGACAGAAGACCAAGCCCCAAACTCCCGCCATCCGTCTGGATGAATTCTGGCTGGGCGGACCCGGAAAAAGACGTAGCCTTCCGGATAGAGCAAGGAGAGTTTGTGATCGGTTTGTCCAACCGTAATGCGCGTGGCATTGTATTGAAACAAAAAGTCGAAGTCGGTATAGGTACCGCCAGTACCATTGAGAACTTGCTGACCGATTTGGCTTTCCAGATCGTAGAAAACCCATTCGAGATCGTACTCCTCTGCAGCCGTCGTCCCGTTCCAGTCGATCAGATAAAAATCATACAAGTCCACATTGACAGGAGGTAGGTATTGAAAGCTCAGTCTTTGGTTGCAATCGAAAATGGCCTTCCGCTTGACCTTGATCTCCGCTCGGACTCGCATGGCAGGTACGGTGCCACCAGAGCAACTGCCAATTTTCAAGACTTGATTGACGGTCACCTGCAGCTTGTGTGCTCCGTGAAAAAGTGTAAATGCCCGGTGAGAAGCCACTTTGGCGGGATTGGGATCATGGGTGATCTGAAGGGTAAGCATGGTATCGGTGGCATCCTGGATGTTGTTGGGATCCGTGCCCGCTGCCCATCGCTTGACACTGATGTGGGCCTCATAGGTACAAGCCTCACTGGGTGTATTCAAAGCATCCTCATTGATTTCGAACAAAACGATGTTCTGGACCAATTGAATGCTCTCTATGGAGTTCCAAGAACTGTTGCCAAACCAGTCGTCTTTCACAGAAACAGGACTGTAGGTACCACCGGGCGCCACAGAGATGGAAACTGCGTTGACAGGCTGTGCCTGAAGGAGTTTACCGGAGGAAAAAAGGAAGCAAAAAAGAAGAAAAAGGCAAAGGTATTTTTTGTTGCTGAGCACCTTCATAGCGAAAATTTATTTCTGGTTGTCAGATAATTGTTGGAGTGTTTTTTTCAAGTCGGCCATTTCTTTCCGAATGGCTTTCAGTTCGCTGTCTTTTTGGAGGAGGTGGAGCGTCAGTTCTTCTACTTTTTTGAGTAGAATGCCATCCATCTCTTCGAGGAAAAAACCGTCTTTTTCCACCTCTTGGGCACTGGGGACTTCTGGTAGGTGTTTGTGAGTGGATAAATACTCTGCCAGCTCTTCCAGTGGCATGATGTCGTAGTCTGGTTCGAAGACATAGTCTGGCCAGTTTACCATTTGGCGCACGCGGACTTTTTCGCAGATGATGTTTCCATTGACAGCCAACTTGTAGCCGGCGGGAATGTCGTGGGTGCCGATGCCCACATTGTTGTTTGAAGAAATTTGGTTATCAAATGATAGTGTCACCTGATTAGCTGCCACAGGAACTGCATCCTTATCACCGAGCCAGCCATGCATCCAATTGGAAGGTAGATTATTTCCATGTGTTAGGCTATTGACTGTGAGTCTGCCCCCTGCAGTGAAAGCAGTCTTTGGTATGTAAATGGTAACTTTGTTATTTTTATTGGCCAATTTGATGTGGTCATGGATATAGATTCCTTCTATACTGGCGGATGGTCTAAAATAGTTTCCATTGTGAATATACCAGCCAACATTAATTCGCCATCCTAGATCATATCCTGAATAATCAATATATAGGGATGTAAGTCCAGTTGCATTTTCATATGGGAAATTGGTCACAATCTCTAGGTAGTTATCCGTTCCTGCATTAATGAGATCGATAGTAAAAATCTGTATCCCCGTCCCCTGAAACGTACTCATGGGACCATTGTGCGGAAATTGTGCCTGCACATTGTGAGCCGTCAATAAAATGCATGCCAGCAGCATCGTCTTGACAAAATATGGAAAGAAAATTTTCATGTCAGTAATCTTTAATTTTTTGTAAAAACAAGTGACGTCCATCTTGGCCTGAGTCAGTAGATCAGCCAGTATCTCTCGTGGATGGCCACTCATTGATTGCATCGTTTGTCGTTATTTTTCAGCAGCTGTATTGATGAATTGGTAGCCTTTGTAAGGACCACTTTTGAGTTGGCCATTTTCATCTGCTGCCAACAATTGTTTTTTTCGAAAGGGAAAGGAAACCCCCTCGTTTTCATACTCCTGGTAATAAATTTCCAGGCGCTTGCCGTCCAGCTCATGTGAGACATCTTCTATGCCCGACAGGTCTAGTGCCATCATGGCCTTTACCATCTGTTGATTTTCTACTTTGTAGTGAATTTCGATCTTTGTTTGCGAAAACTCAGGGGCAGAAAAACGAATGCCGTCCACTCCGTCTCGCACGGAAAAGGTCTCCCCTTTCAGATGCATGAGTTGGATGATTCCTTTGAACTGATCAATGGCAAAACCACTGGTGACGAGCAGCTCTTCAGACATTGGCATTTGATAGACAATTCGGTCCTCGTGGTCCATGTACAGATAGTCCTGATCATCTTGCAGGATTTCAAATTCTTCATGTCTCATGTAAATTCGATCTCCCTTTTTTCGGTACTCCAATCGCATCTGATCAAACTTCTTTTCTGGATGCAAGCTTTCGTACAAGATCATATTTGATTGGAAAGCCATGGTCTCCGTTTGGTAGAAAGAATGGATGACCTGTTCGTATTTTTCCAGGGCAGAATCTTGTCCCCAGGCTGTCGTGCTGTAACTGAGCAACAAAAGGCAGCCAATGAGTTGATGTATTGTGATTGTTTTCATCTTTGTCAATTGTTGTTTTCTTTCAAAATTGTTCTTCCTTCTTGCAGGGTGACAATGCCGTTCTCGGTTTCTCGCTTGGTTCGGATCAGCAGCCCTTCGTCATCGTACTCGTAAAAACTGGCGTAGTTGTTTTGGTCCAGTGTGGCCATGAGTCGCAGGCTGTATGGGTCGTATACGTAGGCTTGCATGTTGGATCGCCAGGGGTGGAATCGGATGTCGTCGAAGTAGAAGTTTTGGTTGCTGTTGTCATTGCCCAATTGTATGCGAAGTCCAGAAGTATGCCCTGGAATACTGATTTTCCCTTCTATTCGTTGCCAGCCATCAATCACTGGTCCTGCTGGTCTGAATGTCAAGGAAGGGGCTGCCGAACTGATGAACTCAATATTGGTATAGCCATCCAAGGGTGGTTGACCACACAGCAGCGAGCTATCGGATGCCACCCATGTCGAGAAGTAAAAATCATTGTATTGATTGGGTTGTAGAATGGGCAAACATGCGCAGCATTCGTTCTCCACTGTCACAGGTGGTGAAGAGCCGGGACTGTAGGAGTAGTTGAGACAGTTACTCGAAGGTAATTGACTGATTTGCCTTTGTTGTGATTGACTTGGAAGACTTTCGTCAGAGTCCATAGAGATTTCTCCTTGTGCTGTTTGCTGTTGCTCTTGTGTTCCTTTTTGTCTTTGAAATGGGCAGCTAGCATTCGCATTGACATAATAATCCTGATGTGTATTTGGTGGAAACTGGATGGAGAAACGGCCAGTATGTGAAATGTCTTCCTTCAGTATGGGGACGCTCCAGCTGGGATCATAAAGTTTGAGGTTTCGCTGAAATTGATCAGAGGGATCACAGTCATTGTCGAAAACATAATCTTCCAGTCCATCGAATAAAATCTCTCGGTATCGGCAGTTGTTGGCAACAGCGATAGGGAGCGATTTATTGTATCCAAAGTAGGCAGCAGAAGGGATGCCCAGCGCATCTTCATTCTCCAATTCATTTCCTCTGTCATCATAAATGGTGATGAGATTGCTGAGGGGCCATTTGGGTGAACCCATGGCTGATGGTATCCATTTGCCAGTGCCAGTACTTGTCCAAAAGGGGGTGAAATCAATGGCTTGTCCATTGTCTCGAATGTGTAGAGAAGCATTGTTGTAAAATAATCGTGGTTCTCTGTCTGTGTAATGCACATAACTTGCGTTTGGCCGCCATTGCCCTCTCATGCCTCGGGTGTAAGGATTCAGAGCTGTATTGGTAAATTTGGGTGGGTTTTGGTCATTGAGTTCACAAGTGACCTGCCAGTTTTCTGAGAAAGTGACCACACTGGCATCCAGAATTTTTTTGCTTGTCCCCAAGTCCAATTGCTGACTGCTCGAATTGATGGGATCTTCTCTGGTGCTGACTTGTCCGATGGCAATGCTTGCCTGATTTCTCAGCCCAGAACGGATGACTTTCAGCTTGGCTCCACTGATGTTTGAGCTTGGTGCTGTTCCAAACCTATCCAATAAAAATAAGTTGCCATTGAGATCGGTGACATAGAGCTTCAGGCCGTTGGGAGAGATGAGTACTTCATCTCCTGCTTTGAAAAATAAAGTTGGATCAAAGCTGGTGATTCTTCCATTCACAATATCCACATTCGAAAACTCCATCCCAATGTTCTGATATGCCTGTCCCATGCCTTCATAGGCCCAGTGAGCCGGATAGGTAAAATTGAAAATGGGATCGTCAAATTCATTGGTGGTACGAGTGAGAAGGACTTGCCCGGTCTCTGAATCCCGAAGGACATTCGTGGTCGTTACACTGGACCCATTTTCCTCCGCAATGACATGGTCGAGAATACCATTTCGGCGGATGAGTTTGGTCGTGACAGAGGCGCGGAATTGGGTGAGTTCTCGTTGGAGTTGTCCGTGAGCACTTGGGACAAATGCTGGCACTATTCCTACCATAAACCCATCTACATTACCTCCAAATCCTGCTGTATTCATCTTGTTTTCCTCTTGCAGCATCTCCTGCCAAACATCTACTTCCACTCCCTGGATAGCTTTTGACACTTCTCCTCTGGTATTGATGGCATCTACCTCATTGACCAGTCGTTTTGCTACTGCGTATTCATTTTCCACTTTGTATTTGTATGCAACGGAAGAAATGAGAGAATTGTCTTTGTCAAAAATGCGCTGGGATTTTTGTTTGCCGTGCATGTCATTGATCTCAACGGTATGTCCCTGACTGGCCGATAGCCTGTCCTTGCCCTTGAACTTGAAGAATCTTCCTAATGTTCCATTTCGAATTCTCTCCTTATGTAAGGACGTACTTTTGACAATGGTGGGAAAATCACGAGCGGTGTAAAACTCATGGATGGTCTGTCCGGACTTGTTTCGATTGAGGCCGATGGTTTCGTTGGCCAAGTCTCTAACAGTGACTTTGCTGTAGCCAACTACAGGAGCGGGAAAGAGGGATTCTCCGATGGGGCCTTCGTTGTAGTGAATGTTCTTTGGAGCCAGAAAGATTTTGGGGTCGGTAAAAGGCATGCCCTCTTTCATCATATTCTCTTCTCCGCCAATGCCAGGTTCATAAGAAGCGACACCACTGCTGATGATTGGCTCGACTCCGTCAAAGCGAGCGCCCTTTGTTGTGTAGTCATACACTTGCCCATAAGTTGACTCACTTTCGCCAGTAGCAGCATTCCAATTGTCAGACAGCTCAATTTTTTGGACGCGGCTGCCTCCTCCCAACTTCTTGTAATCGGGATTGTAGAGCCTGATCCAAGAAGCCCCAGCACTGGTATCAACCTGCCTGCACCAACCCTTGCGCATGGAGTTGTAAACAACCCCCTTGAACAGATTTTTGATTTCATTGAACAACCCAGCCATGGACTTGATGACAGCAGTACCTGGGTTATTGGCTTCAAATCCTGGATAGAACAATTCAGGCAATTCCAATCGCATTTTTTGGACAGCGGTGAACGTGATGGGGGATACATCTCTCTTGCGTTTGTCTTCAACAAACTCGATGGGAATGAACAATCGATTGGAACTTCCTCCTGTATTGGTATCGAGCAAAAATGGGGAACTCTTGGCAATCTCAAAATATCCACTTACCCTCTCAAAACTGTTGCCCTTCAAAGCAACTAGGCAGTCGTAGTATACTTGGTCGAGGTGTTCATAGTATCCTTTTTTGGCTCTCTCCACAGTATTGATGTTGCTGGGAACTTTGACCGCTACGTATCGGAAGGGTTTCTGATCGTCATCGTATAAGTTGTTGCTGGGGGGATCAATGCCATTGGCAAATCCTTCGACAGCAATCATTTGGCCTGCGCGCACATTTTGAACATAGGCGTAGTCGTCGGACTCATAGGTGACGTCAATTTTTCCACCAGACGGCAGCGTGATTTCATCCAAGTTCCAGGCACCGGCATTCTGCTGTGTGAGGGTACTTTGGTCTCCTTGCAGCACATAGGGATATTCATGTGTAGGAGGATATCCAGCTGGATTTTTTTTGTAAAAGCCCCATCTGTCATACAGTCCCAAGTTGTAGTTGAAGCCCGATCTTTTGTACTGAAATTGATAAGCATTGAGCTTTCCTCTTTGACTTTTGCCATAGGTGAAAAATACTTTTTTGAGGGTCAACTTGCCACTTTGGCCGTTGGGAATTCCCTCGCACAAACTGTATCCATACTCGAAAATGGCAGTTTTGATGGGAGTGGCTCCATTGATGCCGTTGTGTGACAAATCAGCCTTTGCAAAAAGTTTGATGCTGTCCAATCGCATCAGCTTCATGCTATCACTGTCTACACCGCCATTTTCATCTTTCACGCCCATTGCATCTTCGCGAGGAGATGTGTAAAACTGAGCCAGCATGGTACGCGATTCAATGGAGTGGACATACCAAATCTCTTTTTCCCCGTATAGGTAGCTGGCTTTGTCGTCTTGATTGGATGCCTTGAGCCCTTCGTGGTATCTCGCTCTGTCTTTCTGAACGGGAATGCGCCACCTGTAATTTTCATGTTCCTTGGTGTAGTTGAATCGGATGGCATTGCCAAGGTCATCATCCGTAATGCCATCTCCCGTCCGGTCGACATAGTCAGCAGATAGTACGCCAGTGAGAAGGAAACTGTGGGCATAGGAAGGGATGGATTTGCTGTCGAAGAAATGATCTCTCCCTTTGTCGTTGTTGATGCTGTTGTGAATGCCAGCGGTGTAGGATACAAGACCGTAAGAGTCGTTGTTTTGATTGAGGGTTCCGGGAAGTAGGTTGGAGTTGTCTATGCTGAAGCTGACTTCCTTTTGTAGGTTGTTGAATACGGGGAGGCCATACACATAGCGTGAGCCATCTGTTTGGGTGACAGTCATCTCAGAGAAGTGGTGTGGACTTTCTGATTGTTTTCTGCTGTAGCTACTGATTTGATTGCTACCACAGTCCCCAAAAGCAATGGTATTGTGTTCGTAGCTCAGTCTGGTTTTTTGCAATCCGACCTCGGCGGCTTCTTCTGCTGTCAGATAGCTGACCACTTGGTTGCGTTTGACGCGCTCGTCGTTTTGGATCAATCCACCAGCGGGAGTGAGCGATTGGGAGGATCCACTTCTTGCTTCTTCAACGAATTTATTCCCAAGTCGGAGATCATCTAGTTTATTGTCCGTCCGCACAGGTTTGAGTTGGCCAACGGTTGAGAGGATTTGGTCGGAATTGGGGACAATCTCTCCAGAGGTTTTGAAATAGAATGGTTCTACTTTGCCCTCTCTGGAGGTAAATTTCATTCGAGCATTCATGCCATTGCTTGCAGCTGGCCAGATACCTTTTTCATTTTCTGTCTTGGTGCCAGTTTGATCACCCCCTCCATGAAAAGCATTTCCTCCTCCAAGCTCTGCGCCGAGGCTAATTCCAGCTCCCCTATTGACTTCTTTCGCTGGGCGGAAAATCCCCATGTCATTTCGCACAGCACGGAACTGCCCTCCAACCCCTTGTCCACTGATGTTGAATAGGTCATAAGTTCCATAGCTCAGAGGGAGAAATGGAGCATTTTGTTGAAATTTTCCATTCAGTTCTGAATTGTAGTCTTGTAAATCATTTTCACTTTCCGAAGCATCCAAATAGCAATAGCCATATGTATTTTGCGTTTCTTCTTTATAAGCCAGTTCTTGAATGGCAAAAAAGGCATTGATGGTTGTACTTGGGTGTGCACCAGTCATCTCTCCTCCAATTTTTACATTGTATATCACATTTCTATTTCGCATTGGAAGTAGAGAAGATGGTGTGTAGGAAAAGGGGCCAAAAGTAAGTGGAGAAGAAGTACCGATAGATACCCCCAGATTTTCCCCCATGCCCGCCATTTTATCTATTTGAAAGGTCAACGCCTTGAGACCCTTACGAGAATTCATACCATTGGAGAATCCAATTTGTCCACCTAATTCTTTTGAGAGGCCCGTGGAAAGCCCAATGTTTGCATCAATGTCCAGACCGGAGGAAGGTGAAAATCCAAAGCCTAGTCCCGCAGTCGCTCCCTTTGTGTCTTTAGCAGGAGCCATACTGATATTCAGACCTGTATTTACTTCAAATCCCCTCTTATTATTATAGACCAATCCTGCGCCAACTCCTAGATTGCCTTTCCCAAATATTTCCAATCCTACTCCCGGTTTGATCCCAATCGTCACATCATCCGACAAATTCATCTCCCGCACGATCTCATCCCCCTTAAAATCATCCGGTATCCCCCGCATCGTTCGATTGATGGCCCCAGGGTTTAAGGACCAGCCCAGGCCGACCCAACTGGCTTCATCATCCATTCTGGGGTCAGAGCTGTAGGACAAGTTCAGTGGATAGCCACCCACATCCATGATGGGGATGTTGTAGCTGAAATTTCCGGTAAAGAGATCCACCATTTCGGAGGTCCCGGCTTGTTGAAATCCCTGGAATTCTGGCTGTACCGGGCCGCTGGTCAAGGCCATGGCATAGGCAGGCATCACCGTCTCCAGGATCATAATGACCAGGAGCACCCAGGCAAATTTTTCTGCTTTTTTTCGTCTAGTCTTCATATTGAATCCAATGATTTGAGAGAAGGAATATTTGATAAATGTTCTTTGGCAAATGTGAATGAGATGAGCTGCTTGGACAGATGGTCGTCTTGAAATGTCAATCGAAGGTTGCCATCTCCCTGTGCTTTTTTATCCTTTGCATCGTCCTTGAAAATGAGCATAAACGACAGTCCATCGCTGGGGCTGATGCCCGGAAATGCTTGGTATAAACTGCAGCTCAACGCCCGCTTCCCATCTTGCAACTGAAAGTGCTTCTGAGCTTGAAAATTCAGATGATTGTTGACCTCTGTCCAGGAAGTCCCTTCCGAGGATTCTTCAAAAATCTTCTGCAAGGAGGTTCCCCTTTGGGCTGGTTGAACTTGCAGGAGCAAATAGTGATGGCCCTCGTAGTTTTCCAGCACCTTGGCAAAGGCAAACGAATCCCTTGGTGCGAAATTCAATTCCCGCAATGCTTGATAGGAAGCAGGTAAATATCGACTGTGGTAGATCAGCTCTCCCACTTGTTGGGACTGGATCAATCTATTGTCTTGGTTCTCCACAAAAAGGCGGTATTCCTTTGGTGTGAGTGGACCATCATTTTGCTGGCAAGACAGCAGTCCCAATAGCACCAGCGCGAGTGGAAAAAGGAATGAATTAGTTTTCTTCATCAGCCAGGTATTTGAATTCTAGGTAATAAGGGACCTGATAGCGATCCCAGATGGTGAGGACATAGTGTTGTCCGTCTTCCATGTTCATGTGCTTGTCAATGTCCAGTTGGATCTCATTGATTCCAGGAGTCAGCGCGATGGCTGGGAGCTGGGTCGAGACCTTTGCACTGGCATCTTTGGCCTGTATGCTGTAGTTGAGCTCCGATTCAAAGGTGCGGTTGTCATAGGCGAAATACAGGGCCTTTGTGAAGATGTACGGGCTTCCCTTCTGTCGCTGTTTGACAAGTCGATAAGATTCTGTCTGGGATGTTTTTTCTTCGATCTCTTCCTGCTCAATGGAGAAGGTCCAAATGTTGGTTTTCCCAATCTCAACTTCGTTCCAAAAGGCAACGACTTGCCAGGCATACTGGTGGTCTTCTTTGAGTGGAATGCCCGTTGCTGGATAGGGCAAGCTGAGGGTTGACAAGCGATACTTTTCCAGCAAAGGCAAATTGCTGTTGATGGCTTCCAAGGGGGATTGCCCGTCCAAAAGTTCAACCAGTTTGAGGTTGTATCGAAGGCTGCTGCCCTGCAGTGGAACTGGTGGTCGCCAGCTCAACACGGGAAATGGGTTCGAGAGTACAGCCGCATGAAATGGGTAAACCAGCTCGGGCAAACGAAAATGAGTGGAGCTGTTCTCTTGGCAAAAATTTCCCAGTGTTCGACCGCTTTGTGCTTCGAGAAATCGATAGCAATAAATGTACTGACCTCTTGGCAGTCCACCACTTTGCGCAAGCCATCGGGCAAATTGGTTTTCTCCCAATTGAATGCCTCCCTCCCACTGGACTTGCTGTTGGTCCATGCTGACGCCAACCGGAAGATTGATCGGCAGAGAATTGATCTGTAGGATGCCGTTGGAATGATTGTCCTCGACCTGAATTTGTACAATTCCCTTGACAGGGGTGGCCCCGCTATTGACCAGCTGAAATTGCAGCAATTGGTCAAAGTTGAACACTGGACTGTTCATGGAGACGGGCCGAATGACGACCTGTGACCAGGAGGGCATCGCCAAAGATGCGATCAAAGAAAAAAGCAAAAAACATTGCTGAAAAGACTTCATTTTGTGCGATTTGAAATCAGTAAAATTGTTGAATCAATTCGATGCTGCCCCAATACCGTGGCCTGGCCGTTGTCCCCTTGGCCTGGGTGGGTAGTTGGTAGGAAAAATCCACTGCGAATTGAGTGTTTTTAGACAGTTGGAATTGAATGGATTGGGTTGTACCGATGTACCAGCTGTCCAAAGAAGCATCCTTGACCAACTGGCCTGCAGATCGGATGTGCAATTTGTCCCCTTGCCACCCATAGCCCACTTCTGTAAAGAAAGCGTGCTGCTTGCCGGCGGTCGGCTTTTGTCCCTGGTGAATTCCCCACAAGCTGAGCACAGAAAGTGATCGACTGGGAGAAAGAGCCAAAGAAGATTGCCAGTAGACTTGCCTGCTGAGATTGGTCGAGCTGCTGTCTGTCAAATGGAGGTTTGAGTGAAAGTTGCTCATGCCGACAGCTTGTGTCAACAATCGGTCTCCCATGCTGTGCTGGCTTTGGACAAAGAGTTGGTACAACATGTTGTGATGACTGATGGCAACCTCCCCTGTGCCAAACTGTCGAAAGTAATTGGGAGAAACCTGCGCGCTGAGGATGACATCCTTGAGGAGCTTGCAGTGGACAGACCCAATCATCTGCCAATCGCGTTGCCTCCCTCCGGCCACAGCGCGCTGATCGATGCTCTTGCCGAGCCTCATCTCCGCCTCTACCTGAATCCGCTTGCCCATTTGTCCCCGGGCTTTGCCGACTGTCCCCTGTCGGTTGTTTTGCATAAATGGATTGCCAGCAGAGATGAAATCAGGCCCGATGTAAAAGTATCCGATCTCGGTCTCCAAATTGTTTTTGTTCCATTGCCCTGTCATGGTGATTTCTCCTGCGATATTTCTCCGACTGATGCGATTGTCAACAGCCACATCTGGCTGCCCCCAAACACTTCGGGAAAAGCTCCACTCCGACCGGATGCCAATGCCGCGATGCAAGTCCGCTTGTCCCCCGACAGAAAAGACCACATTGTTTTGTGGAGCGATGACATAAGGGGTGGAGAAGCGACCCTTTTCCTTGAGTCGAAGAAAGGAATATGTTAGTTCTGTTTGTTTTGTCAGTTCGTAAGTAGCCTTTGCGAAGAGCACCTGTCCCCCATCGATCTGGTGGAAGAGATTGGATCCCCAAGCAGGTGAAAAGTGATTGTTGAAGACCTGCCTCCCAATGGCAATTTGTCCTTCCCACTTCCCAGCCGCAAAACCGTACTGAAACCCATTGATGGGCAAATTCTCTGCAGTGTACCAAGAGTCCTGAACAACGGATCGTCCAATCTTGATGTCCTTTGAGAAGAGGAGTAATTTTTGGAGAGGTTTGAGTTTTTGGGTGCGGAGGATTTCCTTTCGCAAGAGGTCGGGATTTTGAAAGGCATCCAACCTCTTGTAGTGCCGATCGATTTTTTGTTTGACTTGCTGCAAGCTGTCGCCATAGTAGGTCTTGCGCTGTTCCCAGCTTTGTCTGTATTTGTTGAGAAGGTCTTGGGCTTGAGATTGTTTTTCTTCTGCGGCATCTGCCGGATCAATGATGGGGGTGCTTTGGATGCTGTCCCTGCCTTCCAACATCTTGATGAATTTGGGATGCGCAATGATTTTTTGGTAAAGCAGAAATCGAACTTCTTGTTGAATGATTTGTCGGTCTGCTGCCTTGAGAGAGGGCTGTTCCATTGTTTTCAAGTCTTTCCCAGGCATCTCCGGTGCATCGACAGAGGGCAAATCAGCGTCAATGGACCAATCGGGATACAGCTCCCTGCTGAAGCGGTCCAGGAAGGCTTGGTGTTGGAAGGAAATGGAAACAGAGGACATCTTTTTTTGCCAGTTGAATTGGTTGAAGACCGCCCGGCCATTCAATTGGATGGGGACACCAGCAATCTGACATCCACCATCCACCGCGAGCTGCTTGAAAAAAGTCGGGCCATTGTCGACGGTGGAATCGGTCTGTGGGACATTGGCATAGAATGCCCCCACGGAAGCGCTCGGCGGAATCAGCTGAAAGAATTTGTTTTCCTCTTTCTGCTCAGTCGCAAACAAGGATTTCCAACTCTCGGCAGGGATGATTTGCTGCAGTTCAATGTCCTCCAACAGCTTTTGCTCTGCGACGAATTGCAGCAAGGAACTATCCATATCTGATCCGAGCAACTCTTGAAGTCGTTCGGGAGCCACCAATTGTTCATTGGCAGGCTGTCCTTGGACTTCTGCAGATGCTGCGATCAGCACGAGCAGGAAAAATATGTGTAGGTATGGTCTCAAGATGTCTTGGTCGGTTGCGTGATGAGGAAGCCTACAAAGCTTCGAACTCAAATTTGATTTCCAGCTGATTGCTGGGAATGGGTTTGATCCCGGAGACGAAGATGCTGGGCAACAGATCAGAGTCGAGACTGACGGCTCCCTCCAAGTCGGAAGAGGACTGAATGGTTCTTTTGGCTTTGACCCTGATCTGGGCAATGTCGAGCCATTGCAAGGCCCCAACAGAGATGACATTCTGATGGTCAAACCACAGCATTCGGATGTTGCCCTCAGCGAGTTCTTCTGCTTGGATATTGAACTCCCTGTCAATATCTTGTGCCAAAGAAACAACGGGTTCTATCTGCTCGATTTCCAGCCAGGAGGTATCAATTTTCAGCCCCATTTGGTACACATCGGTGGGCTGCTGTGCATTGAGTTTTACATGAAGTCGGTAGGATTCTCCCGTCGAGAGGGATTGCAGCCCTGCTGGTGATAGACTGGCTTCTGGTCCCTTTTGCTTGTTTTGTATTCTCTGCTCTTCTTCTGTACTTGTCGTGGAAGGCAATGGGTCCAAACCACTCAAGGAACCGCCAAAACAATTGTCATTCAGTGTCAAGCTCGCACTTCCATCTACATCTCCGGCTTTGATCACCCAAAAGCCATAATCAGCTTCCCCACAGTCGTGGATTGAGGGTGTGTACTGCCAACGCTTGACTGTGTCTTGCCAGTGATTGCTGCCTCGGTACCTCAATTTTTTGCCAGGCAACAACAGCCTCGCATCGAATGGGTAGTACGAGCCATTCTCGCTTGTATCAGGATAGGCTAGCGTCCAGTAGCTAGAAGTGAAATTGGCATCTGGGTGGATGGATGTGGGAAAGGTATGGATGTTGGGAATCAGCCGCCAAGGATTGTGCGGATAATCTTGTGCATTGCTTCCAGTGACAAACTCTTGGATGTAGGCCAGGTCCTGGTTGTCCAGCTTGCCATCGTATTGGAAGTCGGCCGAAATTCGCAGCAGTGGGCAATACAAGGTGGTATCATTGTCCTTGTTGATGTGGTTTCTGATGATTCCGATGTCTATGGCAGACAAGCCATTGTATGCCGGGTCGACGATGTCGTAGTCGTTCTTCAGACAAGGCTCCAAGCTGATGTACGTCCCCACTGTCGGCGCCACCAACGCAAATCGCCCACTGGCATTCGTGATGGCATCGTCGATCAACTGCCCCGTATCTGCATTGCGCAAACTGATTTTCAGTCCTCCCACTGGCACCCCTGTAGACTTGGTAGAGCAGTAAAATCCAATGTTGTTGGTTCCAGCTCTGTATACATAGGCGACGATGGAGTCGGCAACTGTTTGTGTATGCGCAGCAGTGGAAAGACTGCCTTTTTCAGGCGGAATCGAAAAGCTAAAAAAGATCGAAAGAATCGCAACGAAAATTGCACAATTCCATTTCATATTGACTAGGTTTTTTTGAAGCATCATATAGCTACCTTTTCCGATCGCAATTGATCAAAAAAGCAATAGATTAATGGGGACGCGCCAAGGGTATGTAACCCTCTCGCGTCAAGATTGATACATGAGTTGCAAAGACATCAGCTGTGCAACAGGAGACTACTAAGGCAGCCTTTGGAAGATGTTTTTTCTTACAAAAGTGTTGTGAATGGATTCATTCATCTCATGGGATTATCCAGCTATGTAAAATACAGTCCGTTGTTTATCAACAGATTACGAGACATAGATCTGGTCATTGCAGCATGGAGCAACAATGCAGGAAACCATTGGCAGTGGATAGCAACTGTCCAATCGGTAGATGAGTGAGGTTGTCTTTCGGTAAAGGCTGAATCGTTCTCTTGGAACAATTCTCTCTGAAGTTGAGTAAAGCAATTGAGAAGGTAAAGGGGACGTTTTAGCTTATTGCTCTACAGCTTTTTTTTTGTTGATATAACACGCTTTGAACACTTCAAAGATATTGCTTTTCTGCATAATTGCAAAGAAAAGTTGAGTTTTTTCTCTTGAAAAAATGGAGTCTTTTTGGCCACTAAAATCACTCAACGAAAAAAGCCGATGCTCCTGAGAAGCATCGGCTTTTGGCCTGGCAACTTTTTCTGTTGCCTAGTTCATGTCATACACACGCAGCACTTATGCGTCGGCGAGTACGGCTGGTTCTTGCTCGTATACCTGCTGCACTTCCACCCATCCACTGTTCTTCATGCTTTCGATGGCGGCAAAGGAAGCGCGGGTCACATTGACAATCTCGTCAAAAGGAATCAATGGCTCTCCTCCATTGTTGACGCGCTCGACCAATTGTTGGAATTGCGTCTGGTGGCCCTTGTCGAGCTTTGTCTTGAGCTTGGAAAATCCTTGAACACCAAAGCCTCTCAGACTCCGGAAGTTGTCCATGATCAAAACTTGCTCCTCGGAGAAAACTTCCAATCGCTCCTTGGAGTACGAACGATGGCCGTTGGCAAAGTAGTTGATGACGCCGTGGTCTCCATTCTCAAACTTCAAGAGAATGGACGCATTGTCTGTATCTTCTCTGGGGTGTTGACCCATGGCCGACATGCACACTTGTTTGACCTTGCTGCCACTCAGATACACCAACAGATCGATGTAGTGACAGGCCTCCCCTATGATGCGACCGCCTCCCTCTTCGAGATCGTGAACCCAAACATCCGGTGGAATGAACCCGGCATTCATCGTGGCAATGAAGTTTTTGGGACTCTGCTCGGAGATCAGTTCTTTGATCTTGCGAATGTGGGGCGAAAAGCGGCGATTGAAGCCTACCGTAACCGTCTTGCCGGATGCTTTCTGCGCCTGTACGATGGCGGCAAGCTCTTTTTCATTCAGTGCCAAAGGCTTCTCCACAAATACGTTCTTTCCTTCCTTGAGCGCGTCGATCGTCATCTGGGCATGCAGATTGTGACGAGTCGTGATGATGACCGTATCCAAATTGGGATCGCGGAGCATGGCCGCGTAATCTGTGGTGCTTTTGGAAATGCCATACTTCTTGGCCAGGGCCGTTCCACTGACCCCACCAGAGCTACAGATGTACTCGATCCTGGCATCTGTTTTTCTCAGGGCAGGCAGCATCGTCATCTTGGTGAAATTGCCCGCACCGATGATGCCCAAGCGACCCTCAGAGCCTTCGAAGCGATTGCTCGTGATGTCTACACTGGCAGTCGGACGGCTGTCGCTCGGATAAGACAGGATGGAGGCAATGGACTTGGACTGGCCAATTTGTCCGTATATCGTGAGGTAGTCGTGCAAGTCTACGACTTCTGTGATCAAAGGCTTGACATTGAGGCGTCGCTGTGCCAAGGCATTCAGCACCGTCTCGAAGTTGCGCTTCTCTGTCCAGCGAACAAATGGCAAGGGATAGTCCTGTCCTTTTTGCTCGTAGTCATCGTCATAGCGTCCTGGTCCATAAGAACAGGATACCTGGAAGGTCAATTCTTTTTCGTAAAAATCTGCCCGGTTGAGGTCCAATCCAATGACGCCCACCAATACGATCCGGCCCCGCTTTCGGCTCATGCGCGCCGCCTGTGCGATGAGGTCGTCGGACTTGGCAGAGGCAGTGATGATGACGCCATCCGCTCCTACGCCATTGGTTTGGCTTTGGACAAATTTGACAGGATCGCCTCCCTTGAAAGGATTGAAGGTGCGAATGCCCATCTCTTCTGCAATCCCCAGCTTTTCTTCGTCCAAGTCGATGCCGATGACTTCACAACCGTTGGCACGCAGCAATTGGGCGGTGATCAATCCGATCAGGCCGAGCCCCGTGACGACGATGGTCTCTCCAAAGGTGGGCTCAATCAAGCGCATGCCCTGCAGGCCAATGGCGCCAATGACAGTGAACACAGCCTCCTCGTCCGTTACATCCGGTGGAATTTGAGCCACCAGGTTTTGGGGGACAGAGACAAACTCAGCATGCGATCCATTGGAGGAAACCCGGTCGCCTACTTTGAATCCATTCACTCCTTTGCCAACACCGATGACCCGGCCAACATTGCAGTAGCCCAGCGGCATTGGTTGCTCCAAGCGGTTGAATACATTTTCCAGCGTGGGGATCAATCCCTCGGCTTTGATTTTGTCCAACACCATCTTCACCTTATCAGGTTGCTGGCGAGCTTTCTGGATCAAGTTGGCCTTGCCAAATTCAACCAGCATTCGTTCGGTACCCAAAGAGACGAGGCTTCGGGTGGTCTGAATCAGTACTTGACCGCTCTTGACTTGTGGAGCAGGAATTTCTTCCAACAGTGTAGCACCGTTTTTGAGATTTTGGATGATTTGCTTCATAAGGATTAGTGAATAGATTTTGAAATGAAGGCAGCATCAGAGGCGTTTTTCCGCAAATGCTGGTCTAAAAGTACTGCGATGCGCTCGGCAGCATGGCCGTCCCACAAGGGAGGAATGATGCCGCTTTTTGATTGGCCATTGAGAATCTCCATCATCTTCTCCTGGACCGTTGTAGGATTGAGGTCTTGCAATAGTTGGTTGGTACCCAAATCTACCGTTACAGGGCGTTCCGTTGAGCTTCGGAAGGTCAGGCAGGGTACCTGCAAATATGTGGTTTCTTCTTGTATGCCACCCGAGTCAGTGATCAGCATCTTTGCATTGTCCATCAGGCTGAGGAATTGTAAGTAGCCCTGTGGTTCCAATAGATACAGCCCTTCAATTTTCTCCAACTCTTTATACAACCCCAGCTTCTTCATATTGTTTGATGTGCGAGGGTGTATAGGAAATACAACGGGAAGTTCCCTGCTTGCGTTGCGAATAATTTGCAGAATGTCTTGTAGACTCTCTACATTGTCCACATTGGAGGGCCGATGCATGGTGGTGAGGATGTATTCCTTAGGTTTCAGGCCGATTTGGTCCAGAATGCCGACGCTCTTGGCCTTTTCCCGATAGTAACAGAGTGAATCGATCATCACATTGCCCACAAAAAACACCTTCTCGTCTGCCACGCCTTCCTTGGCCAGATTGATCATTCCACTTTGCTCGGTCACAAATAGAAAGTCGGACACACTGTCTGTCAGAATGCGGTTGACCTCTTCGGGCATGCCTCTGTCGCCACTTCGGAGTCCCGCCTCCACATGGGCCAAAGGAATCTTCATCTTGATGGCCACAAGGGTGCAGGCCACGGTGGAATTGACATCGCCCACGACCAGTATCAGATCGGGTTTTTCTGTATTGACGACTTCCTCAAAAGCGAGCATGACCTTGGCCGTTACCTGCGTATGGGTACCAGTGCCAACGCCCAGGTAATAATCTGGCTTGGGCAACTCCAATTGATTGAAGAAGATGTCGCTCATTCGTTCGTCGTAGTGCTGTCCGGTATGCACGATCTTAGACTCGATGTCCGCATGTTTTTGGAAGGCCCGATGGAGAGGGGCAATCTTCATAAAGTTGGGGCGGGCACCAACAATGTTCAAAATTTTCATTTTCTGTCTTTTATTTTTTTTGCCGGGACTCCGGCGACAATGGCAAATGCTTCGACGTCTTTGGTGACAACACTTCCAGCGGCTACCACGGCTCCTTCGCCGATGCGAACCCCTGGCAATATCACGCACTGGGCACCAATCCATACGTCCTTTCCAATGGAGACCTTTTTCTTCTCGTGTCCCGAATCGAAGATCCGACCCGGACGCGGTGGAATCACATGATTGGCAGACAGGATGTGTGTCCCGTAACCCACCAGGGTGCGATCGCCGATTTCCACTCCTCCCCCCGTCGTAATCAGGACCCCCCAGGCAAGGTCTACATGATCACCCAAACGGATGTTGAAGCCGGGGTTGATCTTGATGCCGGGATAAAAGGTCACCTGCTTGCCCACCTTTGCTCCCTGCAGACTCAGGTACAAACTTTTCAGCCAGCCAAAGAGGCGATGGCGTGGAAGGGCAAAGACGAGGGAGGCGAGAAATTCGTAGGTGCTGACCAGCGAGTATTTTATAACTTTTCGGATGATAAGACCATTTTTTCAGCGTGAACAATATCCAGCAAAAATAGAATTTGCCGACGAACTTTTTCACTTGGCGATGGATACTCCTGTCGTTTTTCATTGCCTTTTTTGACAATCTCTCCGTAGAGCTTCTCATCCCGCAAAAGCGCAACCGCTTTTCGCGCAATGTCCACCGGATTGTTGCGCTCCACATACACCACAGAGTCGCCACAAAGGGCTCTCGACCAAGCTTCGTCAGAGATGATCAGGGGGCGCTCGTATACCCAGGATTCTATGATGTTGTTGCTGAAACTTTCCAATAGACTCAGCAAGAGAACAGCCCGAATGGACTGGAACAATATCTTGACTTCTTGTGGGGCGACGGAGCCGAAAAAGATCAGCCGCTTTTCCACGCCCAGTTGCGCAGCCTCCTGCATCAAGCGGATGGCGCCCGGATGATCGGGTGGAATGGTGATGACGATATTGGCATCGGAATCCTCGGCTACCAATGCCTGTAGAATGGCGGGACTGAGTTCGATGTTTTTGTTCTTGTGCCAGCCTGTCAGCATGAGCAAATTGTCGCTTCCTTGGATGGCCTGACATCTTTGTCGGATGGGACCATAGTCGAAGGAATCATCGTCCTTGCCCT
Source organism: Bacteroidota bacterium (assembly GCA_039821145.1). GTDB lineage: Bacteria > Bacteroidota > Bacteroidia > Chitinophagales > Saprospiraceae > JBCCSZ01. Next base: position 27,695 of record JBCBOS010000019.1, read on the forward strand.
TGTCCAAACTGATCGAAGGGGGAATGTAAATGGTCTTTTCTCTCGGATAGTTGAAAAGGCTGACGGCCCGTTCCAGCATGGATTCGTTTTCAAAGACAATGGCATCCGCCGCCAATGTGCGAGACAGACGAAACTTATCAATCAACTTGGCCTTTGTCCGATTTTTCCAACTGTGTTTTCCCCAAAAGTCAATCTCCGGAAAAAAGAGATTGGAATAGGCACAGCCCGTGATGGTGGGAATGCCGAGCGGGGGCACACTGGGGCCAAACATGGTGTAAACCAAATCAATCCCATGCTCGTCAACGATTTGGGACAGCCGGCGGTTTTCCTGGAGCAAACGACGAACTGGATTGGAGGGAAATTGGAAGAGTTTGACAAAGGTAGACTGCTTCTCCAAATGCCGATGAATGTAGGTTCCTTCCGTGACCGTAGCATACCATTCGATTTGGGGATGGTCCGACCGAAGAATTTCCAGGTTTTCCACAAAATTCAAAGCCACTTGTTGCCCTCCCCCTTTCTTGATGGGGATCAGGTTGACGAGAAACCTAAGCTTGTCAGTGGATGGATTCATGCTTGCGTATTTGTAGGATTTGTTCGTATAAGTCGATGAGTTGCTGACTGACTTGCTGATGGCTGTAGGATCGTACCCATTCTACGCCCGAACGAATGCGCTGGTTCCACTCTTCGGAGCCTTTTTGGGCCATCAGTGCTCTCAACTTCTCCAAAAAGTCCGAGGCATTGTTTTCCTGGAAGAAATGCAGAATGTCTCCCTTGGGATCGAGAACGTGCGTACCGGGAATATCAGTACAAAGCACTTGAGTGCCACAGGCCAGGGCCTCCTTCACGATGCGGGGCGATCCTTCGTACAAGGATGGCAAGACCAATAAGTCGGCAGAAGAAAGTTCGGGGATCAACTCCTCACGTGGCAGGCGGGGAATGTAATCCGTGTATTGGTCGGCCTCGTAATGGGCAGACATATTCTCAAACCACTCTTTTTCAAATGGCCAGTATTGTCCGATGATCTTCAGGCGAAAGTCCACCCCTTCTTTGTGCAGTTGCTGCAGGCAGTGAAACAGCAAACCGATTCCCTTGGGAGGGTTGATGCGCCCGGCGTACAGCAGCTGGAACGTACCCGATGAATTGGCCTGCTCTTTTTTGAGAGTGGGGCGAAAAACATTGGTGTCAATGGCAGTTTTGATCACAGCCGTTTTCTTTTTGGGGAAAAGGCGCTGGATGTCCTGCGCCACGGCAGTTGAGTTTCCCAGGAACAAATCATTCCCCCGTCCACCTGCCCATCGTACCAAGGCGCACTTCAGAGAGATGCGCAGCCACTGTGCGGTTTGTTTCCAGGAAATGAATTGGCGCGAGTAGGGATCTCTTCGCCAGCCGCGCTCCCGCAAAAAAGCAATTTCAATGCTGTAAGCAGAGGTGATGGCATAGACGCGTTGGCCAAACTTGCGCTTCAGCAGATAACTGGTGATGCCCGTGATGTATTCGTGGACAATCCACCTGCCCTCGCTCGCCTCGATGATGCCCGCAGCCTGCTGGGCCGCCCAAGACCAAAATTGGTGTGCCCTCATGGGACCACTTGGCGAGATGATCTCACAATCTTCCCGTTCCTCCAAGGAAGAAGAAGACAAGATGATGTGTCTGTCCAAGGAGCTGCCCAGGGACAGGATCATCCTCATGCGATCGCTGTACCCACTCTCGGAGTAGATGATGGAAATGACTCTAAGCTTCTGCTCGCTCATTGATTTTCTTTGTGGTGGAAAGCGGTCCCTTTGTCGCAGTATCGCACACTTGTCGGATGCGATCTGGATAAGGCAGACTGTAGTCGAGGTCTTTTTCAGAGACAAATTCTTCCAGCCGCTTTTTTTCGTAATCGTCGTAGGATCCAATGATCTTGGCTGGATTGCCGCCGACGATGACACCCGACGGAATGGATTTGGTCACCACTGATCCGGCTGCCACAATCACGCGATCGCCAATGACCACGCCTGGCATGACGATGGAATCAATCCCAACAAAAACATCGCTTCCGATTTTGACCCGATTGTAATAAAAGCGCCGTCCTTTGTCGTCGCGGATGAGCCAGGTCGCCCCATCGTGGGTCAGCAATCGAACCCCTGCGGTGATGGTCACCCGATCCCCGATTTCAATCAGGAACGGTTCGCTGCCAAAGGAGTAGGTGATGAGCCTGCAATCCCGACCGATTGTCATGCCAAGATGCCGGGCATACCCAACGCTGTCTCTGCTCCAGTAGCGGTAGTACCAAAAGGTGAGGATTCGTTTGATTCTTGCGATCATGGCAAATTATTCTGTTGGGTTATTCAATCGACCTGTTGTTGCGGACGGTGATTTTCTTTTTGTTGCAATTGATCTCATAGATGCGTTGTGTGAAACGCTTGTCAATCTCGTTGTTTTCCACTACGCCACTTTGCAACGCATCGATCTCTATGCCCCGCTGTGGAGACTTGGGATTGACGAGGATGTTGTTGGTCACTTTTGCATACTTGACGTTTTCGATCAAAATGGCGGCAGCGGATGAATTTTGGGTTTTGGGCCCCTCGATCTTGTTGCCCTCGATGAAAATGCTGTCGATGACACCATAGCCGTTGTTGTCGATGAAGATGTCTCCGCCTCCCAGCTTGCTGCCCGGTGTACAGTCGTCGCAATTGTTTTTGAACTGATTGCGAAGAATGCGGATGTTGTGGACAGAAGACTGGTCTTCCAGTTCGATGTGAACACCGGTGTAACTTTCGCCTTTGGCCCTGGTGGCTCGATCTCCATCGCGGACGGTGTTTTCAACGAATTCTGCATTTCTGATTTCCCGATTGCCATCCACCTCCAAGTCAAAGGGGCGGGCTACCCGGATGAAGGTATTGTTGTTTACCTTGATGTCGTGGGCGTTGTAGAGGTGAATGCCCGCGGCTGTGATGAGGTTCCGTCCATCGACCTTGTTGTTTTGAAAGACAAAATCGCGGCTGATGAACTCCGGAGAATTTCCACCCAAAAAAGCCATGCCGCTGAAGTTGTAAAAATGGCAGTCGTGGATGTGTACCCCTTTGAAGCGTTCAAAAGCAAACGCAACCCCTCCTTGAAAGTCCGCTGCCTCATTGCCAATGAAGCCCATCTTGCTACAGGAAAAGTGTTTGACGATGGCATTGCTCTTGAAGAGTCGAACGGGGTTTTTGGAATTGACTTTTATCACCGACTTTTCCGGCCCCTCTCCCCGCAGTTCGATGGGGTGACTTCCAATTTCAAATGCATTGGTCAACACCCGTTTGCTGATGCGTACATTGTTGCCCTTGACCATGTACCTGCCTTCGGGAAAGAAGACCACATATCGGTTGTTCTGTTGGGCAAAACTCAGGGCAATTCGGATGGCCTCCGTATCATCTGTCCGTCCATTGCCCTTGGCGCCAAAGTCTTTGACATTGACGGGAGCATCATTCAACCCCTTGCGGGCCTGAGAGCGTCTTTCTGCAGCCTGTACCTGGTCAGTGGATGGGGTCTTCGGCACGCTCTTGTGTCGACAGCCGATGACCAGCAGCCCGCCCAGCAGCAGACAAAACAGCAGTGAGAGGTCAGGCAAAATATCTTTTGTAATAAACATTGATGCAGCGTATGGCGATGAAATAAGAAAGAAAGAAAAACAGTGTTTGTGCCAACCTCACAGAATCCGCCTGCAAAAATCGGTTGACCAGAAAAGCGGAAAAGGACAGCGCAATCATCAGCAAAAACAATAAGGCCCGGAAGCCCAATTTTTTATTGTTGATCAACAAAAACACTCCGGCCATGCCAATGGGAAAAATGGCCTGTGAGAAAAATCGGGCGATGTTGAAGCTAGCTTTCGCATCCATGCCGTTGAAGAAAAACATCACTGTGCCGATGTACAACACAATGGTCAGCAAGGATCGGTCTTTTTTGATGAGCCATCGAAACGCCAAACTGAAAACCAAGCCATAGGCCAGTGCAACCGCAATCACTCCAGTCCAGCCAAAGTTCATGAAAGACTCGGCTGCGTTGGCATAGTTGGACCCCCCATAGCCACTGTTTTGCTGCCCGGTCGACAAAATGGTCATCAATTCCTTAAAGACATTGGTCGCCCCCGGAATCTTGAGCCCCGGCACCAACTGGTTGAACCCCATCAACAGGGTCAGTCCCAAAAAGTAGGGAAACAGCTGTGGGAAATCTCGCACCGCCATGGCTGTTTGCAAAAGGCGCCTTTCAAACAAAAAGGCGTCGAAGGTCCCGTAGATCAATGCCCCCAATGCACCCTCCTGACTGCTGCTGAATCGAATGATGGTCGTAGAGGCCAATACCACAAATCCCGCAATCCCCAGATAGAACACTTGCTGAAATTTGATGGGCCGAAGCGTAAAGTGGTAGACCATGGCCGTAAAAATAAAATAGGTCAACAACTGGGTTCGCCCTCCCATCAATACCAGGATGACGATCTGAAAGAAAAAGGCAGCTGCCGTAATGGTGTACTTGAGCCGACTGCTGGCACTGCTGATCAATATCCAAATGCCCAACATCAAAAATGGCGTGAAGGAAAAGGCGTAATTGTACAGAGCGCTGGCCGTGGCAGTACTGGTATACAAAGAGCGGTGTCTGGCAATCCCAAGCAATCCCACCTCGCGCACCAAAAACAAGAGGATGATGCTCCAGGCTGCAAAACCAATGATGGAAATGATGACGCCAATGGGAAAGATTTTCTTTCGCTCGGCCAGGTGATTGATGTGGCTCGTGAGACGAACGAACTGCTTGCCTCGATACTTAAAATTGAAGATGATGATGCACAGCAATATGATGCCATAGTGCGCCGTCAAGCCGAGAAAGCCATACATTCTGTCGATGTCTGAGTCGACAGGCTCGCGCATGTTGAAGGCCGCATCGTTCAGAGGAGTTCCATTCCACATGGTGGTGACGGGTGAAATTCCCGCATCGATCATGTACCAAAACAGGGTGATGAACATGGGAATCTTCACCATGATGTGCGCCTTGCGCATCGTCCCCCAGGCCAAGAGCGTGATCAGCAAACAAATGAAAAAGCCATAGTATTGAACGGCCAAATGCGATTAATTTAAAGAGGATTGCTGAAATTGAGAAAGCAACTTTTCCGCCCGCTTCTTCCAGGTGTATTGTTGCACATCGTCATAGGCACGCTGGGCCATGGCCCGGTGGTGTTCTTTTTCTTGACTGATCCTGCGAATGGCTTTTACCCATTGCTCGGGTTGGTCCGACGGAAGGAGGATGGAGTTGTCATCTGTCAGGACTTCGCGCAAAACAGGCATGTCGGATGACATCACCAAACGACCGCTGGCCATGTATTCAAACATCTTCATGGGAGACATCCAAGTGGAAGAGTCGCCCGCATTGGCAATGGTGACCTTTTTTTGGTACGGCATCAGGAGAACATCCGCCTGGCAAAGAATCTGTGGAACGTCCTTGTTGGGAATGAAGCCGTGAAAGACGACATTGTCCAAGTTATTTTCCAACACATACTTGCGCCAATCTTCGATCTCGCGCTCTCGGCCCCCATAGATGTGGTAGTCATTGTCCCGGTCCTGCTTGGCCATTTCTATGATCAACTCGATGCCCCGGCCCTTGTACAAGCTGCCGATGTAGGTCACTTGCAATCTGTCTTTGTCGAACAAAGGTTTTTTGACAGCCTTTTCAAAGGGCGCCATCGTCACCCCATCGGGCAAGACCAACAGCTGGTGTTCGTCCAGACCATATTCTTCCTGAATGATGCTTTTGAGCTTCTGTGAGATCACCACCACTCTCAGCAAAGAGCGCTTGCGAAACAGTCCCAAAGTCCGAAAAAAGCGGTTGTCCATTCCCATCAGTCGGTTGTGCAATTCCAAAATGGTGGGAATGCCCAAGAGGATGCAAATGCCTGCACTCATCGGATGGCGGGTCATCAAAACATTCTTGTTGGACTTCCGGATTTTGAGGGTGCAGAAGTAGGCAAACAACCAGTTGAAAATGTGGCTGGTACTCTTGATGCGCGTGATTTTCTGCAGCTCAAAAGGATGCTCGATGCCATAAAAATCCAGCGGACTTTCGGGAATTTGAAAGACGTTGGGATAATTGGGAACCAACAAGGTGGTGGAGACTCCGTTGGCGGCAAAGGCTTCCGACATCTTCATGACATGCACGCTGTTGGCCGTTTCGGAAGGGATGCGGGAGCCGGCGGTATAAAATACGTTCACAATAAAGAATTATGGTTGCTGAATTGTTCGACGACGGGACCTGTGATCCGATCAAATTCTGCTCTTTCCTCAGCAGTCATCCGAAATTCGTCGGCATTGAATCGCCCTTTGCCCGGTTTGGACTGCACAATTTTGTCGAAGGCAGAACGAGAGATCTGCTCCTGCAATCCAAAGGCCTGGCAAGTCTCTACATATTGATCGTGGTCAAAATCCTCTATGCGGATGATCTTGTATGCATTCGAGGGAATGTGCTTCAGTTGGTCGATCATGCTTTGGTTGATGGTGGCCCACATCCAGGCGATCTTCCCCACCCTGCTCAAGTGTTGCCAGGAATCGTACTCGCTTCCCTTGGGCGTGATCCGGCCGAAAAAGTGATTGGGCCGGGCGTAGTGGTATTGAAAACCCAGATTTTGCTCGCTGTTCCCGTAATACAAATCTTCCTTGTACCAGCCCTTGAAATAGTGGGAGCGCACCACCTTGTAGGGATCGCGGTGGACAAAGAGAATGCGGCTGTTGAGCTGCTCGTAAAAGTCGTGGGCCAGAAATGCCATGTAGGGATTGGACTCCATGAAGACCTGTTGGTCCTTTCCATACTTTTGCATCAGATAGCGGCGACTGGAAAACAAACCTTCCAGGTCGACCGGGATGCCATTCCACTTGCAATACATGTAAAAACTATCACCCACATCGTTGCCAATGTCGTCCAGGTGCAGGGCAGTGACTTCCTTGGTTTGGTTGAATATCTTGGCCAGAAAGTGGGTGCCACTTCGTCCGACACCAGTCATCAGTACAGGTCGCTTGAGCGAAAGGCCGTCGGCAGTTTCGGGAAAGGACTGCTGATGAGGGAAGACAGCTTCCGGGGCTTTTTTTCTTTTGACAAAGTCTAACATCTTCAAAATGGGAGTTTGTAGTTTAGGGGCATGTATCGAATCAAAAATGGCAGTCCGTGTTGGGCTTCCAATCGGTCCAGTCCCGCCTGATCAATGGGGGCATTGGACAGCAGGATGCCTTCGTAGCCCAATTTCTTCACAGTGGCTACCGTCTCTTCGTTCAACGTCTTCACGCCTCCAAAGGGTACAGAAAAGTACGGGCAAATGGGCAGTTGGTATTCTTCGAGCAATTGGTGATTGCGCTGGATGTCTTCCCATTGTTCCTCGGCAGTCAGGGTCGACAGCACATAGTGGCTGTAAGAATGATTGCCAAAAGACAAATAGTCAGACTCAACCCCCTGAAGGTCGGCTGCTTGGACATAGAGGTCATTGGCTCGACAGTGGAGTTGGCGTTGGCTGATGAAGGCATCGATGGCTGCTTCGATCAACTGGGAGGAAACCCCGCCGGCTTTTTTGCTGGCGCTGTAAAAATTGTCGGCCCGGATGTGCTGTACGGCCTCGATCAGGGGATACTGGCCTTTGAACTCGACCAAAAAATCTTCGACCAATTGCTCCGAAAGAAGAAAACGCACCTTGTCCCGCCAAAAACTGCGTTCCAGGACCAACTTGAAATTCACATACAGCGTCGCGGGAATTCCGAGGCGTTCCAATACAGGCAAGGCCTTGGTCAGGTTGTCCTTGTATCCATCGTCGAAGGTGACCGCCGCGATGTTTTTCTCCCCTGCCCGCTTGGCCTTGGCATAATCGGCCACAGACAAAAAGCTGAGCCTGTTCTGCAATTTGCGAAGCTGGTTTTCAAATACCTCTACATCCACCCGATGCAAATGCGATTGAAACAAGGCATCTTCTGCATTCGAGACAGAATGGTACAGCAAGAGCGTGGACGGGGCGCGTCGGAGTTGGGCCAGTTGTGAAATGTAAGCTCTGATCATCCTTTTTTCTTGCGGTTTTTCAGGAAAGTCGATCCATTTTGTGCAATCCAAGTTCTGCTTTCAGAAAGTTGCGCCAGCAGTCCCACCAGCAAGCCCAGCAAAACAAGGCCTGCCAATCCCAGCAAGCATCCATCCAACAAGTGGGAAGGATAGTGGCGATAGATGAGGTAGGCATATCCCAAAACGAGTGCGAAAGCGATGAGTTTTACCCCGATGACCTGCCAAACTTTTCTGCTCACATCCGCCCCTACATCGGTAATCATCCAAAACACTCCCCTGCCCAAAACAAAATTGATCAACACGACAAAAATGACATCCGACTCTGCCGCTGTTCGCCCGTAGGTATACAGAAAGCCGATCATAAAGAGCACCGAGCAAATGGCCCCCACCCATACGATCCAATACTTGTTGATCTGGCGGGTGACGGCATTGCCAAGGGAAAAGATGTTGAAGGACAAGGCCAGGGTCGTGATGACCACTCCCTCGCGGATCGAGGCGGCATAATCAGAGCCGTACAAGGCCTCCAGTGCTATGCCCCCGAAGGATGCCAGCCCGATGCACACCGCTGCCGATGCCATCACCAGTATGATGACCATGAGCTGGTGGGTCAGGACAAATTTTTCTTGATCGTCCAAAGCGGACAGCCGGGCCAGCAGAGGCACCCGTAAATTGGCCAGGGGAATATTGGCGACGTCCCAACCCAGTTGAATGACCGATGCCCCGATGGCGGCCTTTCCCAGAATGGCTGTCGAATAGCCCATGAATTCCAGAAAGATGACCGTAAATCCAACGGCATAGACAAACTTGTTGAGGACGAAAATGACATAAGTGGACAGAGCGTGGCGCCAGTATCGCTTGAGCAAGTCCTTGATGGAGGCCCGCACTGCCTGCGAAGAGACCCCTTCCGCATCCTGTTGGTCCAAGTCGAATCCCTTTTGGATGCTCAGCCAGACCAACAGCAACACATTGGGTGTGATGGAGGCGGCAAATACGAGGAATGGATTGGTGCTCAGCATCACTGTGCCGATGATCAGCAACGGCGTAGCGATGGCGGCAATGATTTCCAGATTGGCCAGTTCCTTATTCCGGAAAGAGGCCGTCCATTCTTGTTTGCGGATGTCGAGCAGGCCGCTGTACAGCAAATTGACCAGGACCAGGGCGACGAACAAAACATGTGGGTGTCCCAAAAAGCCATAGTCACTGTCCCGGTACTGAATCACCGCCAGGTAAATGCCAAAGGCCAGAGCAGACAGCAAGACTTTGGCCGTGACCACCAGCCGGATGGATTGCAGAGCGGTTTGATTGCCGAATTGGACCGACAATTCCGAAAGAATGCGCTGCAGGGTTTTGGTAATTCCCAGGTCAGATAAACTGCTCAACATCTTGCCATGGGCGGTGATGAGTTTGAGAATGCCGAGCAGTTCAGGCCCCAAAACGCGGGCCGTGACAACCGATGAAATCAGCGAGATGACCCTCAGGGCAGGGATTCGTATAAAGTTGATCTTTACACTATCGATGATCCGATTTCGGATGAGGGTGGACTGCATGAGATTTCTGACTGGTAAAATTGTTCGTAGATGTCTACTTGCTTTTTCAAAGTATAGTGCCGAAGATACATCTGGCGAGAGGCAGTTCTGAATTGGTCCAGGAGTTCTCGGTCTTCGTACAAGCGGGTGATGGCCCCGGTGAAACCCTTGTGAGACTGCTCGTCGGTGGGGTCAAAAAAGAATCCATTTTGTCCGTCTACCACGGCACCAGCATTGTTCTGATTGGAGATCACACAGGGCAGGCCCATCATGACGGCTTCCAACATGGAATTGGACATCCCCTCGCTGCAAGAGGCCGACACGAAGACATCGCTGATGCGCATGAAGGAGTGGGGATAAATGTTGTACCCCACAAAAATACAGTGATCGGCCACGCCATTGTCTTTTGCCAATTGCTGCAGTTGTGCTTTGCGGGTGCCATAGCCCACGATGACCAATTTGACCTTTCGGCCCGCCTGGACCAGCTCTTTGAGTCCGTTGATGAGGTACTCCGTTTTTTTGTGCTTTTGCAAACGCTCTACGGCGATGAGCACAAAGTCATCTTCCGCTACACCTATGTGTTCCCGACTGGTGTAGGGCCATTTGTCGTGCTTGTCTTCTATGCCATTTGGAATGACGGTGATTTTCTCTTCCGGAACTCCTTCTCCAGTCAGCAGGTATTTTTTGGCCAGGTCGCTGTTGACAATGAAGTGATCCACCAATCGGCGGCGGATGGCGATGCGGAGGTTTTGCAACCATTGGTTTCTGCGCCAGTGCCCAGCATTTCGATTGCTGCGAATGACGTGGGCACCAATGAGTTTGGCAAAGAGAACTTCGTAAAGCGAATCGGCAAACAAAAATGTATGGACAACTTGTGGGCGCTCCCGAAGAAAATACCTCAGCAGGTCCAACACGGGGCGCTTGAGAACTCGTATTTTCACTTGTTTCTCTTGAAGCAGGTAGTAATAGTGTTCGTACCCACTGGTGGTCAAGAGATCTACTTCCATGCCTCTGTCGATCAATTCCGGGACCATCTCTGCCAGGTGCTTTGGTGTTCCGGCCAGCCGCAATGTGAAGGTGAGTAAGGCAACTTTTTGCTTCATAAACTGACGAGTCGTTTGAGTTTTTCCAATCGGGAAGTGGAGTAAACATCGGGAAGGTAGCCGTATTTGAACAGCTCAAAATGTTCTACGAAACGCCCTTCAAACGCTTTGATCCCCTTGCCCTGACTGAGCCGGAGTTCATCGGCCATTTCTGCTTGGTAGGTGATTCCAAGTTGCAGGAGAAATTGGCGTGTCTTTTCGGCATCCACCAAGTCCTCGTAGCGAAAGTCGTACACGGGAATGCCCGCTTGCCGATAGCGCCAGATGCGGTGCAGCCGCTTGCGCCAAAGCTCAAACCGCCGCTCCAAAGTCCCGCAGTCTTCTGGCAGGCTGAAGGCAACATCCCGGCCATCTCTGACCAAATTGATGAAGGTCGCTTGTGGAAATACTTGGTACCAGATGTCGAGGCAAAGCATGGTTCTGGGCGTTTTGATGACCCATACGATCTCCTCGTTGGGAGGCATGCTCAACGCCACATTCTGCTCGATTTCCGAACGAATGTAGGCAACGCTGTCTGTGATCTGTTGTGCTGTCGGCTGGAAATGCTGGTAAATATCGGGGGCAATGATGTTGTGGTTGTGCCTTTCCGGAATGCCCAGCAAGCGGCCGTTTACTTTGGCGGCCAAAACGCGGTAAAACTCCCACTCCCTTTTGGGATTGGAAATGTCTCCAAAGTAAATGTCACTAGAGGCAGTCAATACTTGTACCAATCCCCTGGTGCCAGAGTGCCCGACTCCTGTGATGATGATTGGGTCTTGTCTGAACATAGATCGAATTGTAAATAAAGCGATTGGCAGGATGTCCCCGAGGAGGCTGAAGATTTGAACAAGCTCTTATACCTTGACCCGGAGGTTTCTGCCGTGAAAAAACTGTTCTGAGTACCAGCCGTAAACCATCTTCAAGCCTTCTCTGACGCTGACTGTTGGTTCGTAGCCGAGTAGGCCTTGGGCTTTGGAAATGTCTGCCAAGCTGTGTTTGACATCGCCAGGCCGGGCCGGACCATAGTCTGGAGTGATTTCCGAGTGAGCCGTTTCGCGGAGAAAGTGGAACAATTCATTGATCGTGATGCGTTCTCCACAGGCGATGTTGTATACCTGATTGACAGCCTCCGGATTGTCGGTGAACAAGGCTTTGAGATTGGCCTGGACGGCATTGTCGACATAAGTGAAATCCCGGCTTTGCTCACCATCTCCATTGATGCGGGGGGGACGGTCGTAGAGCAAGGCATTGATGAACAGTGGAATCACTGCTGCATAAGCGCCATTCGGATCCTGGTGAGGGCCAAAGATGTTGAAATACCGAAGACCGACAAACTCCATGTTGTACAGCTGGCCATAGACCTTGGCGTAGAGTTCGTTGACCAGTTTGGTAACGGCGTAGGGAGAGATGGGAGACCCGATGCGATCTTCCCGCTTGGGCAATTCTTTGCTGTCGCCATAAGTGGAGGAAGAGGCGGCATACACCACCCGTTTGATCCCCGACTCCTTGGCAGCCGTGAAGATGTTGAGGGTTCCCGTGATGTTGACATTATTGGTCGTCACCGGATGCTTGATGGATCGGGGCACAGAACCGAGGGCTGCTTGGTGGCAGACCATGTCGATGTCCTTGCACACATCAATACAGGTGGTGTATTCGCGAATGTCTCCCCAGATGAATTCGAAACCTGGCCGCTTCATGTAGGGCTCAATGTTGTTGTGATTACCGGTTGCGAGATTGTCGAGTACCCTCACGATTCCGACCCGCTCGTCGGCCATGAGTGCCTGAACAATATTGGACCCAATGAATCCGGCCCCTCCTGTTACCAGAACATTTTTCTTTTTCACCTTGAATGATTTTGGTATGTAAAGCGATGGTTGTGTCGATGGAAACAGCTCTTTACAATCTACCGTCTACCTCGTCTTTGGACAGGATGCTTTTGACATCGTACAAAACGGCAGTCGGCTTCATGAAAGCTGTCAGGTCCATGTTTAAGAATTCTTTGTGAGCGACCGTCAGAACAACAGCCTCGTAGTCGTTGCGCAGGTCTTCCACCTTGCCGAACATGCTGATGCCATATTCGTGGGTGACTTCTTCGGCATCGGCCCAAGGATCGAACAGGTCCACTGCGACGCCATAGGTCTGCAATTCTGTATATACATCAATGGCCTTGGTATTGCGAATGTCAGGGCAGTTTTCCTTGAAGGTGATTCCCAACATCAATACTTTGGCTCCTTTGACTTTGAGGTCTTTTTGGATCATGAGTTTGACCACTTCGCTGGCCACGTAATGGCCCATGGTATCGTTGAGTCTTCTGCCTGCGAGGATGATTTCCGGATGATAACCGGCTTCCTGTGCTTTTTGTGCAAGGTAGTATGGGTCTACTCCGATGCAGTGTCCTCCGACCAAGCCGGGGCGGAAGGGCAGAAAATTCCATTTGGTACCAGCGGCCTCCAGCACTTCGAGGGTATCGATGCCCAGGCGGCTGAAGATTTTGGACAGTTCGTTGACAAAGGCGATGTTGATGTCGCGCTGGCTGTTTTCAATTACTTTGGCCGACTCTGCCACCTTGATGCTGCTGGCCTTGAAGGTCCCCGCTTCTATGACAGATTTGTAGAGTTGGTCGATGAACTCGGCCGCTTCGGGCGTAGAGCCGGAGGTCACCTTGAGGATTTTGGTTACGGTGTGCTCTTTGTCGCCGGGGTTGATCCGCTCTGGAGAGTAGCCGACGAAGAAATCCTCGTTGAAGGTCAGGCCCGATACGCTTTCCAAGATGGGAATGCATTCCTCTTCGGTGAGGCCGGGATAGACAGTTGATTCGTAGATGACATAATCGCCCTTTTTGAGGGCCTTGCCCACTGTTTCACTTGCCTTTTGGAGTGGAACGATGACGGGGCGATTGTTGCGATCGGTAGGAGTTGGGACTGTGACGATGAAGATGTTGCAAGCGTCGAGCAGGCTGCTGTCTGTGGTGACAAACAGGCCGTCTTGGTCTCCAAATTCTTTGGTGATCACTTTTTCGAGTGCGCTGTTTTCCACCTCAAGGGTATGGTCTTTCCCGCTGGCCAATTCAGCCACTCTTTCGGGGTTGATGTCGAATCCCAAGGTGGGGTATCGCTTGCCAAATTCTACTGCCAGTGGCAGGCCGACATAGCCGAGGCCGATCATGGCGATTCCTTTGACTTCCTTGCGGAGGTTCATGGTAATTTCATCCATTTGTGCGTGGGCAGGATTGTCTGCCGTTTGAAGGTCTAGTTCAGGATTGTGCATACAAACAAAATCGTTCATTTTAAAAATTAGGCAAGGCTTCGCCGACGATAAGTCGCAGCTTACCGGCCTGTTGAGACATCGCTAACCAAACCTTCGGCGGTCTGGTTTCGCTATAGAAGAACACCTGCGTGCTGCTTTTTGCGCAGCAGTACAGGGTCGATGTGCATCTGGAGGGTATAGCCCAAAAACTGCAGGTCTACCAAGACCTTGGACTTTCCCTTTGTCTCCACCAGAGTTCCTTCTATTCCGGTCAAACTTCCAGATACAATTTCAACTTCATCTCCCTGGTGAAAAAACTGGCGTTCAGCTACTACGTTTACGCCTTCCCCCAAGATTCGTTGCAGCAAATCAATCTCATGTTCGGGAATGGACACCAAATTTTTCTGAAATTGAATGAAATGGCTGACGTGATTGGTCTCTAAGACCTTGATGTATTCATCTTTTGTGATTTTGACGAACACATAACAATTGATCAGGGGGAGTTCCACCCATTTCACTTTGCGTGTGTAGTGCCTGGCTAGTTTTTGTAAAGGAAGATAAGCGGTGATGCGCTTTTTGCGAAGGAGCTGTAAGACCCTCTTTTCGCGTTTGTAAGGAGTGTAAATGGCAAACCATCGTGCTTTCGTTGGATGAAGGTGATTTTCATACGCAGGCTTGTCGGCCATCAGGTGTTTCTTTTTGAGTAGTATCCGTTAGGTTGTAAAGAGATTGCCCCGACACAGAGTGTCGGGGGCAATTCCTGCACCTATTATAATAACATCAAAGTTTACCAATTAATCTTTCGACCATACGAGCAGGGGCTCTGGGTCTACTTTGTTCCAATCTATACGATCGTATTCGTGTTGATTGTATATCAGATACCGGATTTTTCTCTTGACAATGCCTTCTGCTTTGTCAATCAGGTTGACGAGATACTTCTTGTCAATGTCTCCTATAAAGACCAAATCGATGATCTGGCTGTCGATTCCACGAGAAAATTCGCCCGCCAAGTACACTTTGTCCACATCTCCCAGGCGTTCGATCACATTTTCAATAATCCGGTCCAGGCCGATGTGCTTGAGCAAAATGTTGTGAATTTCGCTAAACAGGGGATGCTGGATGTTGGCCTGAAACACCTTTTTGTTTCCATTGGCCCGTGATGTCAGCATGCCGGCCTTCTCTAAGCGATTGAGTTCCAGGCGGATGGCGTTTGTCGATTCACCAAACTCACTCTCAAGCCCCCTAAGGTATGCAGTCGTTTTACTGTTTAGGAAAAACTTCAGCAATAGCTTTATTCTTGTCTTAGAGGAAATTAACGTCTCAATCATATTTCTTATATGAGTAGCAAAATTACTCAAAAACAGTGAATGAGTAAAATTTTTGCTCGGTTTTTTGTCGATTGGAAAAGAGAAAGGGGGTGTCAGCTCGCCATCAGGTCGCGGTATATCTTTCGGGCCAGGACAAAGCCGACGGCCAATCCCCCACCCAAGATGCCCCCCAATAGCAGGGCGATGATCAAAGAGCCTTTTTGGGGCTTGATGGGAGAAAAGGGGGCGTCGATCAGCTGGACAAAGGGCGTGCTGTTTTTGTAGGAGAAATCGGCAATTTCGCGGTTCTTCACCGCTTCGCTCAACATGGCAGCATAGATTTGCAGATCGCGTTGGAGTCGGGATTCTTTCAGCCTGGCGCGCTCCGAGATGAGGCCTTTGTTGCCATCCTTGAATTGCGCCAATTGGTATTCTGTGCTTTCCAACTTGTTGAAGATGGAATCGGCTTTTTGGCTGACCACCTCTAGGGTTCTCTTCTGCTTCTCGGTGGTCTTTTGGATGTAGTAGTTGCTCAGTTTGTCATAGAGCACATTGACCAGGTTGATGGACAAACCCTCCGATTCGGTCTCTGCTCGCAGGTTCATGATGCCCGATTCTTTGGAATACCGACTGGTGATGAGCCCGTCTTCGTCCACGCTGCCAATGATCTTTTTGTAGACAGATCGGAATGCCTTGCGCTCGTGTTTGTTCTGGAGGAGCATGGACTTTTCATCGAACAGAAAGTCTTTCAATCCGGTGGTGTCTTCCTCCCATTTTTCGTGAAAATCGTAGGTGGTGAGGACATAATTGGCCAGATAATCCTTGTTTCCCTTGATCTCAACCGTTTCAAACAGGGCCGATTGCAGGATTTTTCTGGACTTGGACAGCTCTAGGATTTTGTCCAAATTGTACTTCCCTCGACTGCCTCCCCCGAGACCAAACTGCCCGAGAATGGCAGACAAGCCGCTGATGCCCCCTCCATCGTCCTCGTTGACCATGAAGGTGAGTTTGGCTGCGTATACTGGTGGCGTACGGAGGGTATTGAAAACGATGAGAGCCGTGATGGCCATGGTGATCAGTCCGATGACTTTCCAGCTGCGGAGCAGTTCCTGAATGTACTCTTGTACTTTGAGGACCAACTCCTTAAACGACAGCTCGTCTTGTTCCATTTTTTGGGGAGCCTGCTGCATCTGACTCATTATCTATTCACTTGTTGGATTAACAGGATCAATGACAAAACGGCGGTCACCTGGGCCAAGGTATCCGATATGGTTTGGCCCCAGTCCACGCCTTCGCCTTCTCTGCTGCCGGGAGCATCTTTTTCCTTTTTCGCCTTCGGCTTCTTCTGTCCCACCTTGACGACCGACCCCTTGCGCACCTTGGGATAGATCTTGAACAAGCCGAAATTCTTGGTTCGTTTGATTTCTCCGTTGGGGTGTTCCACTGAAATCAAGCTGCCTCTCCCCTTCTCTCCCAATCCTGCTGCGTACTTGTTGACATAAAAACGGGCGTTTTTGCCAGAGTGGTACGCCACATTCAGTTGGCCACTTCCCGTGAGTTTGTCGGGGTACAAATCAGCTGCTTTTGTATTGGTGATGCTGATCGAGACAAGGTCTTTTCGCTTGGGGATGTCGATGACGTCTCCTTCCTTCAAGATGAAGTTGTAGCGAGAGGATGTATTGGAAAGGGCTTCTTCCAGGTCCATGATGATGAAACCGATGCCCTCTTCTTTGCGCAGCAAGGTGGCTCCTTCCAAAAAGGCTTCACTTGTGAGTCCACCAGCGCGGGCGATGATGCTGCTCAGTTTTTCGTTGTTGTCCAAGAGAGGATATGGGCCGGGAAACTTGACCTCTCCATCGATTTGTACGTTTTGTTGGAGTTCAAATTCTGGGACGCGGCGTACATATATCTGGTCAAATGGCTCCAGTTGCAAAGTCGTCTCATTGCTGATCAGATTCATGGCATCGTCTACTTCCACGGTGGCGACAATGGTCTTGGTCGGCTCGTTGTCGGTGATCACAAGGCGAGAGATGTCAATTCGACTAGAGGCTGCCTCCAAGCGCAGGCCACCCGCCATGGTCAACACATCTTTGAGCTTCAAACTCTCCTCCCAGCGGTAATCTCCCGGCAAGCGCACGGCCCCACTGACCCGGATGGAAAATTCATCTGTATAGGTGGTCGTGGCATATACCCTCACAACATCAAACGGACGAAGGACCTGATTGTCTGCCGAGGATGGATTGCTGACGGCATCCTGTATGTTGATGCGAATGAATTCCTTTTTCTCGGGATTTTCCAAATTGGTGCGGGTGATGTAGGCAAAGGAGGTCGCCTCAGGACGCAGCCCGCCCGCCAAAATGACCAGGTCGGAAATTCGCACGACCCCATTGGCATCAAAGGGATAGTCACTTGGGTTCCGCACAGCTCCTGCCACCGTAATGGTTGCTTTGTCGGCATAGGCCTGTTGGGACAGGATCAGGAGGCGGTCCTTGGGCAGCAGCGATAGGTTGGCGACATCTGAGGGGGCGCTGAGAACTTTTTGCAGGTCAATTCGCTCGTAGGAGACCCGTCCGTCGGGATTGGTGCGCAGCAAGTAGGCAATGTCCCGGCGGGCCCCTTCCTGAAGGATGCCCTTTTCGACCAAGTCGCGAATGCGCATGCCATTGGTCAATTCAAAGCGTTTGGCAATCTCTACCGCCCCTGTGACTTCCACAAAGTTTTTGTAAGGAGTTGGAATGGCACTGACGACGACCTGATCGCCTGCTTCCAGAGGAAAGTCCCCGTTTTGTTCTTGCAGTTTGGCCCATTCCACATCGATGATTCGCTCTGCATCATTCTCAAATCTCTTGATGCGAATGATGGATCGGTAGGCATTGTCGCGCAACCCACCTGCATATTCGATGAGTTTTCGAAGGTTCTCTTGTTCCTTGAGTTCATAGAGGAAGGGGCGTCGAACGGAGCCGTTGATGCGCACAGTGCGGCGGGCGATGCCCACGTGTATGATGTCGTTGTCTTGCAAATAGTATTTTTCCCTGACGGTGGGATCGTTCATGAATTCGTACACATCGATGGTCTGCGTCGCATTGGCCCGAATCAATCGGATGTTGCGCACACTACCAATGTCGGAAGGGCCTCCTGCCGCTACCAGGGCATTGAAAGCGGTATTGGTGGCAGGCAGGGTAAATCCACCGGGATTGAAGACCTCGCCGTAGATGCTGATGGTGATGGTCCGGGCAAAGGTGATGGTCAGTTCAAATTCTTCGGGACGGAATCTGTAGTACTGGCCAAAGCGGCGGCGCAAAAGGGCTTTTGCCTGTCCGAAGGTGATGCCTTTCAAGTTGATGCGGGGCATCTCGCTGGGCTTGATGTATCCGGCCTTGTTGATCTCGAAGTTGACATCTTCCTGTGATTCGCCCCAAATAGAGACATTGACCCGGTCTCCGGGCCCCAGGATGTAGCTGTCGGCAGGATTGATGTCCTGGGACTGGCTGAAGACGCTGATGCGTTTGTCGCGAAAGAGCTGCTGGCCGTAGATGGTCGATTGTGGCAACTTCTCTTGCTTGTTGTCGACCAACTCCTCGGCAATGGCCTGGTCCAAGGGCTTGCCCTCTTGAACGGCATCTTGTATGTCTTCCAATTCTTCCTTTCTGACGTCTCGGATGTCGGATTCCAGCTTTTCCTTCAATTCTGCAGGGTTGGCATCTATTGTTGGCGCGCTGGGAGAGGCCCCTTGGGTTCCTTGTTGTTCGGCTTCTAGTTCGCGCACGGCTTCTTCCAGGGCAGATTCCAACCTGGGAAGTTCAGCGGGGCTCAGGTTATCGATGTCGATCCCTTTTTCCTCCAATTTCTTCCGCACTTGGTCCTCTGTCAATCCTCTTTTTCGCAACTCTTCTCTGGCCTGGGCCTCCGAGATGGGTAGGTTTTGTGCAACTGCGATCCCAACGCTGACAAACAGCAGGATCAACACAGCAAATATTCTATTCATAAAGTGTCCTTGTCTTGGGCATTTTTTGTACAGTCGGGCAAAAGTAAATAGTTTTTGGCAAATAGTTGCTTTGGAGACAGTATTTAATATATTGATTAACCTTTATGCATGATTGCCTGTTTATTAACGGGAAAACAGGCCCACATCAAAGTTTTCTATATGTGAATGACAATGGAGGAGCACTTTCTCATCTCATGCACGCCCAGTAGGAAGACTGGGGTGGCGCTTTTCGACAGGCAGTAAAATCACCTCTTTTTTACAGTTCTTTGAGCAGATGAACGATGCGTTCGGCGGCTTTGCCATCTCCGTAAAGGGGGGGCTGTTCTTGTGGAATGTTGTGCATTTCTGCTTCGATTTGGCTGAGGTCTTCAAACAAGAGTGTGTTCCAGCCATGGTCTACCGTTTCGGTCCACTCGGTCTCGCTTCTGATGGTGATGCAGCGTTTTTTGAGCCAATATGCTTCCTTTTGCATGCCTCCGGAGTCGGTGATGAGCCCTGAGGAATGGGCCAGATGTCCGATGTTGTCAAAGTAAGAGGCGGGCTCAATGCAGTCGATGTTTTCGTAGGTGTTGAGATCCAGCCCGGCAGCGGTAGCTTTGTGGCGGGTGCGGGGATGCATGGGAAAACGCACCTTTTTGTCAAGCCCGTTGAGTTGTTCCAGGATGTACGCCAAGCGTTGGCCTTCGTCCACATTGTAGGGTCGATGCAGGGTGCAGTAATAATAGTCCTCTCCTTGGGCAGGCCGGATGTATTGTTCGGAGATGCGGATCATGTCCAGCATGACATCTCCCACATGGGTGACTCCCTCGGTGATTCCCTCCCGTTGCAAATTGGCGATGGCCACGTCGGAGGTGGTCAGCAGGTGATCAGAGCAATGATCTGTCAGTACCCGGTTGATTTCTTCGGGCATTTTCTTGTTGTAGCTGCGCAGTCCGGCTTCTACGTGTACGAGTGGGATGTGCAGCTTGGCAGCCACCAATGCCCCGGCAAGTGTGGAATTGGTATCGCCATAGACCAGCAGGCCATCTGGTTTTTCGTCCAAGACGATGGTTTCAATTTCGGCCATCATCCGCCCGGTTTGCTGTCCATGTCCCAACCCTCCAGTCTCCAAGAGGTAATGGGGTTGGCTCATGTTGAGCTGGTCGAAGAAGACGGCGCTCATGTTGTGGTCGTAGTGCTGTCCGGTGTGGATGGTCAGGAGTTGGATGTGGCCTTTGGACCGAAGATCCACTGCTGCGTGCTTGATGAATTGGGGTCTGGCCCCGATGACCGCTATGATTTTTTTCAATGGATCCGCCTATTTGATGGGTTGAGGGGTGATGTTTGCGTTGCGAATGTCGTGGACCAATTGGATGGCCTTTAGGGTCTCGCCAATCCGAAACCCCTTTCCTTCCAGGATGCCTTCATAGCTGCGGGTGTGCAACTCTGTAAAGCCTCCGCTGAATTCGAATTCCTCCTCTCCGATTCGCAGGGAGCGATAGGTGCGCGCGCCAGTGGCCCGGATGTTCTCGGGAATGTTGTCGTAGTCTACGCTCAACACCCAATTGACCCTGGCCTTTTTCATGCGTAGAAATCCGCGCGCCTGTGTTTTGCCATGCTCATAGACCACATTTTCTTGCACATCGCCAAAGATCCACAAAAGCATGTCGTAAAAATGTACCCCGATATTGGTGGCAATGCCGCCGGACTTGGAAATGTCGCCTTTCCAGCTGATGTGGTACCACTTGCCCCGGGAGGTGTAGTATTGCAGATCGATGTCGTAAACGGCATCTTCCGGCCCTGCCTCGATCTTTTTCTTCAGTTCGATGACATTGGGATGCAATCTCAGTTGGAGAACATTGTAGATGTTGCCGGGATATTCCTTTTCCAACTCCTCCAATGCACTGACATTCCAGGGGTTGAGCACCACGGGCTTTTCACAAATGACGTGGGCACCGATGCGCAGTCCAAAGCGGATGTGGGCATCGTGCAGGTAGTTGGGCGAGCAAATGGCCACATAGTCGATGGGAGTCCCTTTGCGGCGAAGTTTTTCCAGATGGCGATCAAATCGCTCAAACTCCGTGAAGAAATGGGCCTCCGGAAAGTGGCTGTCGATGATGCCCACCGAGTCGAAGGGGTCCAAAGCTGCCACCAAATTGTTTCCGGTGTCCTTGATGGCTTTCATGTGGCGGGGTGCGATGTATCCGGCAGCCCCTATCAAGGCGAAGTTCTTCATTCTATGGCTTTTTTTACGGTATTGTTTTCAAGAAGGTAGCGTTGGCCGCTTTCCGGGCAAGTGGCCGTTCCCTCTTCGTCAAATTCCAGCCGGTGGCCGTATTCGCTCATCCAGCCAATTTGTCGGGCCGGATTGCCCACCAGGAGGGCATAGGCAGGGACCTGTTTGGTAACGACGGCTCCTGCTCCAATGAAGGCATAGGCCCCAATGTCGTGGCCACAGACGACAGTGGCATTGGCGCCGATGGTGGCCCCTTTGCCTACGTGGGTGCGGGCGTATTGGCCCCGGCGGTTGACAGCACTCCGGGGATTGGTCACGTTGGTAAATACCATGGATGGCCCCAGAAAGACATCATCTTCGCAGACCACACCGGTGTAGATCGACACATTGTTTTGCACCTTCACATTGCGGCCCAGCACAACTTGAGGGGAAACGACGACGTTTTGGCCGATGTTGCAGTTGGGACCGATTTGGCAATTGGGCATGATGTGGCTGAAGTGCCAGATTTTGGTCCCCTCTCCGATTTGACAGCCTTCATCGATCACGGCTGTTTCATGTGCAAAGTAATTGGCCATGCTCTTGTTTATTGAAAGAATTCCCGAACGCTGTGGCTGATGAATTGCATCAGGTCTTCGTCCATTTCTGTGTGAATGGGCAAGGAAATGACCTGCTGACAGAGTCGTTCTGTCACTGGCAGCTCGAAGCCTTCGTCGACATATTCCTTGAATGCATCCTGTCTGTACAAAGGAATTGGATAGTAGATCATGGATGGAATGCCTTTTTCCAGCAAAAATGCCTTGAGCTGGTCCCGTCGCCCGTCTTTGACCTTCAAGGTGTACTGGTGGAAGACGTGGGTGGCATTGGCCTGCCGCGTTGGTGTTTGGAGGGCATCTACACTGGCAAAAGCCTGGTCGTAATGTGCGGCCACCTGCTGACGGGCTGCCGAGTATTGGTCGAGGTATTTGAGTTTGATGTCGAGTACGGCGGCTTGCAGTGCATCGAGGCGAGAGTTGCAGCCGATCATGGAGTGGTGGTACTTTTTGCGTTGGCCGTGATTGGCGATCATGCGCAGGCGCTGGGCCAGGTCATCGTCGTTGGAGTACATGGCACCTCCATCGCCGTAGCATCCCAGGTTTTTGGAGGGGAAGAAAGAAGTACAACCAATGTGTCCGATGGTTCCGGCGCGTTGGCGGCTTCCATCGGGCAGGGTGTAATAGGAGCCGATGGCTTGGGCATTGTCTTCCACTACATAAATGCCGTGTTTGTTGGCCACTTCCATGATGGGGGCCATGTCGGAGCTTTGTCCAAAGAGGTGGACGGGGACGACGGCCTTGGTACGAGGCGTAATGGCTGCTTCGAGGATGTCTGCGGTGATGTTGAAGGTATTGGGATCCACATCTACCATGACAGGTTTGAGATTCAGCAAACCGATGACTTCGGCAGTGGCTACATAAGTAAACGTAGGTACAATGACTTCATCACCCTCTTGGAGATCCAGTGCCATCATGGCAATTTGGAGGGCATCGGTGCCATTGGCGCAGGGAATGACGTGGCCTACGTCCAGATAGCTGGCCAGGTGTTCCTGAAAGGCCTTTACTTTGGGACCACCGATGAACCAGGCGGTGTCGAGAACTTCTTGGATGGACTGATTGACCTCCTCTTTGATCTTGCGGTATTGACCCTTGAGGTCCACCATTTGTATCTTTTCTTTGACCATCGTTTTACGGATTTCATAAAGTGTTCAAAAGTGCATACTCACTTGGGCTGAAATAGTTGCCGGATGAGGCATCTTTTCGCGTGGAGTATCGTGGGCAAAAGTAATTTTTTTACCCCACAATTCCCAGACGACCGTTGACAAGCTGGGCATCTGAGTGGGGGGCCTATGGCTCGTTAACGTTTGGACGTCGGACTTTATTGAATCAATGATGTCGGGGATTTTTTTTGGCGGCATATCTTTGGGCCATGTTTTCATCCACCTCTCTACAGACATTGAATCGCAACAGAATCTGGGCGGCCTGTTTGATATTTGTCGGCGCCGTTTTGTTTTCCACCAAAGCCGTGTTGGTCAAGCTGGCCTATCGCGAGGAGATCGACACCATTTCTCTGCTGGCCCTTCGCATGTTGTTTGCCCTGCCCATTTACTTGTTGGTGGCCTATTTTTCGGATCGACGCCATGCGGCCAAGGTCAGTCGAAAAGACTATGGCTACATTGCTCTGTTTGGGGCGATGGGGTACTACATGGCCAGCCTGCTCGATTTCATGGGGCTTCGCTACATCACAGCGGGCCTGGAGCGCCTCATTCTCTTTGTCTACCCTACTCTGGTCCTCTTTCTGTCGGCCTTGTTTTTGGGCAAGTCGGTCACCTCTAAGCAGTTGCTTGCCTTGGTGCTGACATATGGCGGGATACTGGTCACCTTCATTGATCCATATACTTTCACGGACAATGAGGAGATTTGGAAGGGCAGTTTGTTGGTCTTTGGAGCGGCCTTTGCCTATGCCGCTTATCTAGTGGGGAGTGGGAGCATGGTGGCGCGAATTGGGACGATGCGGTACACCTCTCTGGCGATGTCGGCCGCTTGCATTGCAGTGCTGATTCACCATGGCATCAGTGCGCAGTGGGATTTGTTCGACTTTTCGTGGGACATCTATCGCCTGGCCTTGCTCATGGCCATCATTGCAACGGTTTTGCCCTCTTTTCTCATCATGGAAGGCATTCGGATCATCGGCTCTTCCAATGCGTCCATCATCGGCAGTGTGGGCCCCATTTCCACCATTGTGATGGCCTACCTGTTTTTGGACGAGCGATTTGGGTATTTGCAGGCATTGGGAACGTTCTTGGTGATCGGCGGGATTTTGATCATCAGTCTGAGCAAAAAAGACGCAAAGGTGGTGGAGAAGAAGAAGGAAAGGCAATTGAGTTCCTGACAATTCGGTCCCTCAGGCGTAGCACACCGGGGCAATCCCCCGATGTGTACGGCTACGCCTGAGTCTTTGGGCAAAACCTGCCCTTCCATTTGGCCAGTTACATCATTTGATATCGAGCGCTTGACTTCAAAACAGATGCAGAGTTTGTCTTTGAACAAGCTCCGAGATTGCTGCGCTTGGCATTGGCCAAATGGGCATTCAGTGATCAGGGCAGTAGACAGGGCTACTGCGTGCGGTTTACGCAAGTCAGATAGTAAGTAAAATGGTGCATCACGTTTTGCAAGATCTCATCAATTACGTGAGGGCAACGGATGAGTACTGCTCATTGATGTGGTGATTGGTGGGTAGTTTTTGGGATGGAAGTAAGTCGTCTAAGTTGCGTAGTTGGTCATTGGTAAAAAGAAGGGTCCCCCTTCCATCGGTGATTTGTAAAAGGCCCTGCAATTGATGGCTTGCAGAGCCTCATCCTTCTTTTGCATAATCTGGTTTGAAGGTTTCGAGTACTTGGCATTCTCGGGCTTTCACAATCGTCTGTAGTTTGTCGGCCTCCAGGATGTCGTCCAAGTCTGCCAGAGATCGAATTTGAACGCCGCTTCTTTCGAGGTACATGGCCAGTCCTTCGAGGTGTTCGCATACCTCGGCGCTGGTCAGTTTCAGGATGTCTTCTTTGAGGCTTTCCTCACGGGCATCCTCTAGGAACAGGCCTTCGACCAGTTTTTGTACTTTTTGCATTTCTCTCTGACTCATGGTCCGGTCCATGAGGAATTCGATGATTTGTGCGATCTCTTTAGATTCAGCTTTGGTAGCATTTTTTTTGTGAGTTCCATGGATTTCGGATATGTCTTTTGTGTCGGTGATGGAGAACATATCCAAAGATGAGTTTTTCATAATAAGTACTGTTTTACGGTTATTGATAAATGAAGAATTACATGTTGAAAACCTAGATCAAGTCACTGGAACTGGGTTTTGTATGCTGCGAAAAGGGTGATATGCATGGGATTACAAATGGCACGTCTGTCATTTTCTTTTTGGGTTTTTTGTTTTGAATAACAGGATGTGTCGTTGTCAAATAGGCCTTGGACCGGGTCATTTGTTTTTGAAATAAGCCTTTGCGATTTTTCGTATTTTGTGTTTTCGGCGTTCGACAGATTCTTTCGGGATGTCCAACTCATCGGCGATGTCATCGTTTTTTGCTTTGGTAAGCATCAGGCGAAACACCTCTTGGTTGGTTTCTGAACGGGACAGTCTTCTCATGATTCCTTCGATGTCTCTTTCGCATTCGTTGTATGCGTTGCTTGCTTCATACTCGCGGTCAGATGCATCGGCCATTTGGGCAACTGCATCGCTTAATTCGGCATTGTAGGGTCGTTGTCTCTTTTCCCTTCTCATGTGATCTGTAAAGTGGTTGTCGACCATTCTGAGTAAGTACCATTTGCCGTCTTTTGTGGAGAGAATTTCGGTGATGTGCTCTACTTTTTCATCGGTGAGCAGGATTTTGTGATACCAAAAATCCTGATTGAGTTCGCCTACATCGACCCAGGGAGCACTTCTGGCACAGTAGGCAAACCGCGTCAGCGTAACTGGGAAATACTTACTGACTAAATGATTGCGGTTCTGATCTGAATAATTCATAGAACAAAAAGATTTTTAAGTAATCCGAGAATTTTTTGCAACTTTTCATTTTGTTAGTCTTTAATGCTGTTGGTTGTAGCGTGTGGTTGGAAAATGGGTTTTGTTTAATTTGGTTTTCGAAAACGAGTTCCTTGTTGTTTCAACTGCAATAAATACGTCCTGGCCTTTTGTTTCTTCGTACTTGTCATCGCTTTTTTTTCAAATTTTTTTTCATCCCAAAAAAGAGAGAATAGCGGTAGGTCTGTCGTATTGGAAATGATAGTTGAATTTTTCCATCCAAAAGAAAATGATCATGACCTTCACCATTTTTTTGGTCGCGGTTTCCCTGATTGTATTTACATCAATTGTTCGCGTTGGCATTTCGTTTTTATCAGGGCTTTTCAAAGCTTTTGAGGGCCTTGTTGCCATTGTGCTGATGGTGTTCTTGTTTTCCATGTACTCCGATCCGGTGGGAACGGGTATGTGGTGCCGGAGCATCATTGGTTATGTGTCGGATTTGGGTCCGTAATGCAAAAAGGAGGAGCAGCTTCGCGTTTGTACAACAAAAAAAGGGCTGCCCGTCGGGCAGCCCTTTTTCATTGAAATCGCATGTAAAGTTACGGGGCGAAAGGTGATTTTCTTTGGGTCGAACTTCCGAGTATTTTGGCTTTGGAAGCTTCAATCCATCCGATGGCTGATTCGACATGACCACCGAACTTGCACAAAATGAATTCACATCCCTCTACGATTTCTTGACGCATATTCGGAGACGATTCCCGAAATAGGTCATACTGCCCTGTGCGACACAAAAAGTCCATGACTTTTGGGTCAATTCCGTTGTTATTCATTTTATTTACGCTCTATTTCACAAATTGCCTTCTGAAAAAGGAAGGCTTTCGAATTGTAATGCTTTGAACTTATAACACAAACGTCTTCGGGGCAGTTCCTTATTGCCGCCAAAAGGTCGATTTGCCCATTCCAAGTCTATTTTCGATCCAAATTCTTTTTCGCTCGCTTCATCGCATAGAGCATTTCCCGCCCGATCTGCATGCAACGTGCGTCGTAGACATCGGCTGCTTCCTCGGTGCCATCGGCTGCTTTTGGATCCTCATAGCGAATGGCAAAGCGGGCATCGGCACCGGGGACGAAGGGGCAAGCCTCATCGGCATCGGAGCACACCATGATGGCAGCAAAAGAACTGACGGGATTGAGGGGATGGTCAAACTTTTTGGAAAACAGGTACTCCACTTCCCGATCTGGCCCGGTAGACAATTGATAGGTGGGATTGTCGCTGCCAGCTTCTTCTGTGTTGATGTGGAAGCCAGCTCGTTGGAGGGCAGCGATGGCGTTGGGATGAAAAGCTGTCGCCTCTGTGCCGCCTGAAAAAGTCTGGATGCCTTGCAGGCCAAAATGATCGGCGGCGGCCAACAGCCATGCCTGGCCGAGGTGGCTGCGGCGGGAATTGTGAGTGCAGATCACGGTGAGGCGGACGAGTTGCTTTTCTCGGGTGCAGCGAGCGATGTAGTCGCCCAGTCGGTTGAGCAGCAACTTTCTTTCCGAGCTGATTTTTCGGGAATTTGCCGTGAGTTTTTGAATGTTGTCTTGAAGCTCTCTGTAGAGCTTTGGAGAAACAATGGTAGAAGTCATGTTGTGTTAATTTTTACCTAGACCAATGCCCGACAAGCCCTTTTGGAGCTTTCGGTTGAGTTCTGCTACAAATACAATTTGGTCGTATTTCCGCTTGAATTTGGGCGCCAACTGGATTAGGTCGCGGGTGTAAGGCTTGGTTAGGAGGCTGGCACCGTATCCGATTTTTTCAACGGTAGTCAATTGCTTTTGCCATTCGATGGACTCTTCCAATATTTTGAAGATGCTTTCCCTGTTGGTTTGTCCGTAGCGTTCGACAAATCGCTTCCCCTTTTTTGGATTGATGAAGGAGAGTCCTTCGTCCATCATTTGCACCAAGCTGCTGGCCAGTACGTCCAGCTTCTCGGGAGCAGGGGCATCGCTTTCGGCAGTTTGCTTAAGGAGCTGTTGGTGTGACTGTAGGCGTTTGGAGATGGAACAACTTCCAAGGCTACAGAGTAGAAAGCCAAATAAGAGATACCGTAGGATCATGACGTTTGCTGATTTGAGTGGAAAATGATGCATCTTCCAAATGTACAAATCATGCGTCACAGCTCAACAAATATACATTTTAGACAACAAGGGAGGAATCATTGTTGTCGATTTAATCTAAATTTAATGTGATTTGTCCGATTTTGGCGGGATGGGACTGAAAGCTCTCCTATGAGCTGTAAGAAATAAGGCCAATAGATGGTTGTAGGTAAAAGCAATAGATTTTTATGAAAAGAGATGGATTCCATAGATATACAATCGCTGAATACTTGAACTATGATTGTAAATCTGATCTGAGAAATGAGTTTGAAGATGGCAATGTTTTGGTCCCAGTGGATGCAAGCCTCCATCACGGCATCATTGGCAACAACATCAACTCTGAAATCAACAACCTGCTCAAAAACAGGGATTCGAGCTGCATTTCCATCAACGGAGACGTGAAAGTATACATAGAAAAGGCCGCTTCCTTCGTCTACCCCGATGGCATGGTGGTCTGTGGTGGCATAGAAACTTCCGAACAAGACGAGCACTCCGTGATCAATCCAACCCTGCTCATCGAAGTCCTTTCGAAATCGACGGAGCGCTGCGACAGAGGAGACAAATTCCACAAATATTGTTCGCTGGACTCTTTTTGCGAATACGTATTGATCAACCAGTACAAGCCAGTGGTTGACACCCTATTCAGAGTAGACAACAGCTACTGGAAAATGGTCACCACCATCGGTCTGGACGCGTCCATTTATTTACATTCCATCGATGCCCACATCAAGATGAAAGACATTTACAGAAACATCGACAATCTAGATCATCCCCCTTTTCAGTTAGACTCCTAAAAAGAGGGACAGCACAGGGGAAAGAATGTGCTGTCCATCATATATTTGGTAAACTGTTGTCGTTGAGAGCAAGCCGTCGGGCTCCGCCCAAAGATAGACAAGCCATGCTAAGCCTTCTTTAGGAGAAGGATAAGTCGGTGTAAACTTCTGGGATTTTGTGTGAATGATTTCTAAGAGACCACTGCTTCTCGTGGACCTCTCCTCGGGTCAAAAGGTGAGCTTGCGGATGTTGTCCAGATAAGAGCGACTCACCCGCACGACATCTCCATTGGTCATCTTGACATCATAGCTCGACGGGTATTTGAAGATTTCCTGGATGTAGTGGATGTTGATGATCGAGGAGCGGTGTACCCGGATGAAAAGCTGTGGATCGAGTTTTTCGGCCACCTGTCCGATGCCGTAATTGCTCAAAAAGCTCTGTCGGGCTGTCACCAGTCGGGAATAGTCCTTTTGGGCATCGATCCAGATGATGTCGGCCACATCCAGGATGCGCAACTTGTTTTTGCTGTGGACCAGGATCTTTGCGGGGAAATTGGCATGGCGGTTGTTCTCGGCCAGCAAACTCTCTGCCAGCGACTTGAGCTTCAGCAAGTTTTCATCTCCAGCCGACAGCAGCCGATCAATGGCCTTGGCAAATCGCTCCTTGGTGTAGGGCTTGAGCAGGTAGTCGACGGCATTGATCTCAAAAGCTTTCAGGGCGTATTGGTCGAAAGCAGTGGAAAAGATGATTTGTGGCATTTCTGTGAGTCGTTGCAACACGTCGAAGCCCGTCATTCCTGGCATTTGAATGTCCAAAAAGACGATGTCTGGCTGAAATTCCCTGATGAGCTGAACAGCATCCACACCATTGTTGGCCTCCCCGATGATGATGAGGCTGGGATAATCGGATAGGTATTCTCGCAGCAGAGAGCGGGCCGGAGATTCGTCGTCTATGATCGCTACTTTTTTCATGCTGTTTTTTTGTCCATGGGGATGCGGAATTCTACCCGAACCCCACCGCTTTCCTTGTCGTTGAGTTGCAATTGGCGCTGGTACATCTTCTCCAGCCGGAGCCGCGTATTTTTCAACCCTACCCCCCTACTCTCCTGCCACTTGTCCGTCAGTCCCTTGCCCGTATCGCTGACGATGAATTGGACCTCGGGGCCTTCGCGTTGGATGATGACCTCTATGTGGCCGCCCTCTATTTTGGGGGCAATGCCGTGTTTGACCGCATTTTCTACAATGGGTTGTAAAATCATGGGAGGAATGGCAATGTTTTCCAATTCGGGGTCGACGTCCAACTGGTAGCGCAACCGACTCTCGAAGCGCGCCTTTTCAATGGCCAGGTATTGGCGGATGAATTCCAGCTCGTCTTTGATGGGAACCACCTCCTCTTTCGAACTTCGCAGGACATATCGGAACATATCGGACAAGGTGGCGATCAATTCCCTGGTCTTTTCTTGGCCGGGCGGAACGGAGGCGCTGATGGTATTGAAGGTGTTGTAGAGGAAATGTGGGTTGAGCTGTGCCTTGAGTGCTGTCAATTCGGCCTGCAGAGTTGCTTCGCGCAATTTGGCCTCCAGCTCGCGTTGCTTTTGCAGCTCTACGTAAAAGTCGTAAATGTGAAAGGCACCGAATTGCAAACCGTAGAACAGGCCCGGAATGTAAATGTCCCACCACGCCCCAGGCCAGCCCAGGTGCCAGATGTCCAAAGAATCACATAGCAGGTAATAAGTTTGTTGCCAGAGAATGACGTAAATCGGTAGAATGACGAGGTGCAAAGAGAGCTTTTGCCAAACACTCCAGGTCGGCAGCCTGCGAAACATCAGCCACCAAACCGGGATGGCATAGAGTGCCTTGAGGCCATAATCCAAAAAGATGTTGGGAACAAAATTGGACCGCCCGCCCGAGGTGGTGTAGATGGCCATGTTGTAGGCAAGGCCAAAAAAGGAGTAAAACAAAAAGAGAAAGACAAGTTCTCTCGTGCGAATGCCGAGAAAGCGTTTTTCCCAAAAACCACTTGTGTCCATCTGTTGCAATTTCCAGCAAAATACAAATTCTGCCAGGGATTTTGGCTTGAGCATCCGACGAACGGCAATATAGACCGACGAATGGACATCCTCTGCATTGGGCTGCCTATATGGTCATTCATCGGAAATCGATGGAAGGGGAGCTGTTTTGACGGTAGTTTTGATCATCTGCTTTTTACAACTACAAACAAGAAACTCATTTTTCAATTGTCAAAACGGAAACAGTCATGAAAACAATTATGCTCTTTTTGCTCGCCGCCTTGTGCAGCTTTGGACAAGTACACGCACAGGCCTCAGAGAATGGACAAGTCGTCGGAAAAGTATTTGATGCAAACGGCCAGGCTGTGGCCTTCGCCAATGTCTTGCTGTACAAGGTGGCTGACAGCAGCTTTGTCAAAGGGGAATACACCACAGAGCAAGGGGCTTTTCGCCTGTTGGCCATTCCGCCTGCCACTTACTGGGTGCAAATTTCATTTGTGGGCTACGAAACCTACGATTCTGAAGCATTCCGTCTGCAAGCTGGGCAGAGCCTCAATTTGACGACCATCCAGCTGGCCAGTGCCGCCAATGAATTGGAAGAGGTCCAGGTCAAAGCCAAAAGGGCCATGATAGAGGTGCAACCCGACAAAACAGTCTTCAATGTAGAAGGGAGCATCAACTCGGCGGGCAACAATGCCTTGGACCTACTGCGCAAGTCTCCCGGTGTGGTGGTCGACAATGCCAACAACATCCAACTCAGTGGCAAGGATGGCGTACAGGTCTACTTTGATGGCAAGCCAAGCCGATTGGGAAGTGCTGATCTGACTGCCCAGCTGCGGGTCATGCAAGCCTCGGAGATCGAAGCCATCGAAATCATCACCAACCCCTCTGCCCGCTACGATGCCGAAGGCAATGCAGGCATCATCAACATCCGGCTGAAAAAGGACAAGCGCCTGGGAGCCAATGCAAACATCGACCTGGGATACGCCCAAGGCATCAACAACAAGTACAATGGCAACACCAGCTTCAACTATCGCAACCGAAAGGTCAATCTCTATGGCACCTACGGCTACAGCAATGGCCGTTCGGAAAGCTGGATGGATTTGTACCGCATCCAAGGGGATGTCTTGTACGATCAGGAAGGCAGCACATTGCGCGAAACGGTCTACAACAACATGAGACTTGGAGCAGATGTTTTTCTCAACAAAAGAAGTACCCTGGGGATCATGCTGAGGGGCAATCACAGCGATGGCGACTGGACCACCAGCAGCCGCACCCCCATCACCGATCTAAAGAGCCAAACGCAACACTCCATACTGGAAGCCCTTTCCGTCAATGATGGCCTGCGGAAAAATCTTCTCGCCAATGTCAACTATTCGCTCACCGACCACAAAGGCAACAGCTGGAACTTAGATGCCGATTGGGCAACCTACAACAACAACGTTGACACCTACCAGCCCAATCGATACCTGACACCCCGGAAAGAACAACTCCAACAGGAACTGATCTACACCAGCGAAGCGCCCACGGACATTCGCATTTACAGCTTTCGGGCCGATCACGAACGCGCTGTGCTCGGAGGGAAATTGGAAGCAGGCCTCAAGTTCTCTTATGTCAATACGGACAATGTCTACGACTTTTACAGCCTGGAGAATTCAGAATCCATTCTGGACATCGACCGCAGCAATCAGTTTGTCTATGACGAAAACATCAATGCTGCCTACATGAGCTTCAAGCGCCAGATGAAAAAAATCAATGTACAGCTGGGGTTGCGGGCTGAGCAGACCAATTCCACCGGAGAGTTGACTGCCTTCAAGCCCACCAACAATCGCAAAGTCAATCGCCAATACCTGGACCTGTTTCCTTCTCTAGGCGTTAGCTACCAACTCAATCAGATGAATCAGTTGCGCATCAACTATGGTCGCCGCATCGATCGGCCCAGCTATCAGGCGCTCAATCCCTTTGAATTCAAGCTCAGCGAGTTGAGTTATTCCCGTGGCAATCCCTTTTTGCAGCCCCAGTACACCAACAGCATCTCCATCTCTCACACCTATCGCTACAGTGTGACCACCAGCTTGACGTACAGCCACACCAGGGATTTTTATGCCAGCATCTCCGATTCTACCGAACAAATCCGCTCTTTTCTGGAGACTGTCAATCTCGACTTCCAAAAAGTGTTGAATCTCAATCTCAGTGTGCCCTTCAGCATTCGTCCCTGGTGGAATACCTATACCAACCTCTCGGTCCAACGCAAGCACAATCGGGGCCAGTTGGGCGGAGAAGGACGGGTGGTCGACATCAAATTGACCACGGGAAGTCTCTACCACCAATCGACTTTCCTTCTGCCCAAAGGTTTTGGCTTTCAGGTATCGGGCTGGTACAGTTCGCGATCCATTTGGGGGGCAGTGTATGACAGTGACGCCAATTTCAGCATCGATGTGGGGGTACAAAAGGAATTGTTTGATGGACGTGGCCGTTTGAGAGTGGCATTGACAGATGTATTTTTGTCAGCTCCCTGGCGAGGAGTCCAGGAGTTTGCAGGCTTCTACGTAGAGGCTACTGGTGGCTGGGAAAGTCGTCGGTTGAGGGTCAACTTCTCCTATTTGCTGGGCAATGACCAGGTCAAAAAATCTCGCAAGCGCAAAACAGGCATGGAGGCAGAGGCCAAACGAGTCAAGTGATCGGTCTGGTACCAACAGAACATTGTTTGGGCTGTGTGCTTTGACAATGGATGAGGAAAATACCCAAGTGATCGGGGCTTTCGAGTTTGTCCCGATCACTTTTTTATTGCCCACAAAAGTGAAATGGGGGTAACAAAACTTGCGAAGTCCTGTATTTATGGTCGTGTTAATCAAATTTATCCCCGCGAATCATATAGAATTCAACTATATTGCGATTTTTGAACCTAAGGTCATGTTTGAAAGGAACCCTGTTGCTACGAAGGATGTCTTTCATCGCAGCTGAAAACCAAGCAGAAACATGATCAAATAGTTGGACGACACATGGCACAAAACTTTTTACTTCCCTCTGTCCTCAAACACCTTTTTTTGGCCTTGCTACTGGGCACGACTTGTGGTTTGTATGGACAAAACACCTCCAATCACGCCAATAAATTCGAGCAACTGGGGCCCATGTTGCCCTCTCCCAATGACTATCGGGGGATCGATGGCGCTCCGGGACCGGAATATTGGCAGCAAAGAGCAGACTACGACATCGAGTGTACCCTCGATGTGGAACAACAGCGATTGGATGGCACAGAATTGATCACCTATTACAATCAGTCTCCTCAGCCTTTGCGCTATTTGTGGCTGCAATTGGATGAAAATCAGCACGCCGCCAGTGCAGACAACCATCGCTTCAATGCCAGCAGCATGAGAGAGACCATGAGCGAGCGAGCACTTCGAGGCTTGGAGCCATGGCGGGAATTGGAAAAGTACGGCCACAAAATTCAAAAGGTCACTGACGACAAAGGTGCCCCCCTCCAATACACCATCAACCGCACCATGATGCGGGTAGACCTGCCAGAGCCACTGCAGCCAGGAGAGGAGTTTTCCTTCCGCATCGATTGGCACTACTATCTGATCGACCGCATGAACTCTACCAGTTGGGGACGGGGCGGATATGAATATTTTTCGGATGACAAGAACTACATCTTCACCATCGTTCAGTGGTTTCCACGCCTGTGTGTCTACAGCGACTTTGAGGGATGGCAGAACAAGCAGTTCACCGGAAGAGGAGAGTTTGCCTTGAACTTTGGCAACTATGTGGTGAAGATGACCTTGCCTTCAGACTACATGGTGGGGTCCACAGGAGAATGTCTCAACTACCAGACAGTGCTCAGCTCTACCCAAATGGAGCGCTACCAAAAGGCCCAAAACGCTTCGGAGCCCATTGAGATTGTCACCCTGGCAGAAGCCAAGAAACTGGAAAAGAAAAAGCGGTCCAAGGACATGAAAACCTGGATTTTCAAGGCTGAAAATGTTCGGGACTTTGCCTGGACTGCCAGCCGCAAGTTCATCTGGGATGCCATGCCGCACAAAACAGAAGATGGCCGCACAGTCATGTGCATGAGCTATTACCCAAAGGAGTCTTACCCGATTTATCGCCGCTACTCCACCAAAACAGTAGCGCATACCTTGGATGTCTACTCCAAGTACACCATCCCCTACCCTTACCCAGTGGCCATCTCGGTGGAGGCTGCCAATGGCATGGAATACCCGATGATCTGCTTCAACCCAGGCCGGGCCAAGGAAGATGGGACCTACACGGAGGCTGCCAAAAAATCAGCTATCACAGTTATCATCCATGAGGTGGGGCACAACTATTTCCCCATGATCGTCAACAGCGATGAGCGCCAATGGGCTTGGTTTGACGAAGGCATCAACACCTTTGTCCAGTTTTTGACGGAGCAGGAATTCGACAACAATTACAAATCCGGGGAGGGCATTCCAGAGCTGATTGTCAACTACATGAAGTTGCCCAAAGATCAGCTGGAACCCATTATGACCAATAGCGAAAACATCGTCAAGTATTTCCCCAACGCCTACGACAAGCCTGCCACTGCCTTAAATATTCTTCGGGAAACCGTCATGGGACGCGAACTGTTTGACTTTGCTTTCAAAGAATATTGCCGCCGTTGGGCCTTCAAACACCCCACCCCTGCTGACTTTTTCCGCACCATGGAAGATGCCAGTGGCGTTGACCTCGACTGGTTTTGGCGGGGATGGTTCTATGGCATCGATGCAGTAGACATTGCTCTGGACAGCATCAAGTGGTACAAGGTCGATTTGGAAAACAACCCAGAGCGAGAAGAAAAGACTTGGCCTGTCACAGCGAAGAAACCAGTGGATCACTTGTCTCAAAAGCGCAATCGGGAAGCGGGAATCAAGTTTGCCGTGGAGCAAGACAAGGAATTGCGCGATTTCTATACAGATTACAAGCCTTGGGAGACAGAGGATTCCGTCTCGCAGAGAACCTTCATCTTGTATGACGAGACCTTCAGCAAGAAGGAAAAGGAAGAGCGTTATGGGAAAAACAACTACTATCAGCTCTACTTCAGCAACAAGGGTGGATTGGTGATGCCCGTGATCATTGAGTGGACATTTGAGGATGGGAGCACGGAGATCGAACGCATTCCGGTTGAAATCTGGCGCCTCAATGAGGACCGCTTCAGCAAGGTATTCGTCAAGGACAAGGTGGTCAAGAGCATTCGATTGGACCCTTACAAAGAAACGGCGGACATCGACCAGAACAATGACAACTGGCCCATCCGCCAGGTTCCAACCCGCTTTCAGGTATACAAAAAGCACAAAACAGAGCCTGGACTCAATCCCATGCAGAAGGCAAAGAAAAAGGGTGTGATCAAGCCTTAGAAGAAGATCACATCGCGTCAAAAGCGTCGGCACGGCTCCAATTTGAGGGGCTGTGTCGACGCTTTTTGGTTTAGATGTCTTGGCCAAGACGCTTGTCAGCCAACTTCTGCACGAATCATGCTGTTCTTCAAGCAATTCTCATGGAGAAACATTCCTTCGAAAAATCAAAATATGATCAAGATGAAACTTTTCCAGCTTTTCACAGCAGTCACCATCAGCTTGTTGTTTGCCAGTTGCATCGGTGATGACATCATCGCGGATACAGTACCTGAGAACCTCCGCATTTCCGTTTCCATCGACACCCTCGGTGTGGGAGACACCTATCAGTTTGAGGCCATCTTCACCAACAATGTTGGGCAGGAAGAAGACACCAACGTTCAATGGACCAGTTCCAACAGCGACATCCTTCAAGTAGATGACCAAGGCCTGGCTACGGGTGTGGCAATGGGCATGGCAAGTGTGACGGCCTCGGTTGACTTGGCCGATGGTGCGGGCACAGTCAGCGATGTATTTGACTTGGCAGTGGCAAATCGCACAGTCGTAGCAGGGCCAGAAATACGCGATGGCGAGCTGCGCACCACGAGTAGCTATGTATTGGAAGGCTCCTTCACCCTCAAAAAGGACGGAGACGATCTGGTCTTGTCCTTGGGCAGCAACTATCGGGCTTCTTCCAGCCTGCCTGGTTTGTATGTCTACCTGACCAACAATCCCAATACGACCAGTGGCGCTTATGAGGTTGGCAGGACGACCAATTTTTCAGGAGCGCACACCTACACCATACCTGGCAGCGAGGTGGCAGTCGATCAGTACACCCATGTACTGTACTTCTGCAAGCCTTTCAATGTAAAAGTAGGCGATGGCGCCTTCAATGAATAAACAATCCGAATCACCACTTTAATATTCAAATCATGCAACGCAATTTCTTTCTCATCGCGATATTTTTGTTCGTCGGCATACAATCGACCTTGGCCGGAGGCTGGCCACAACCAAAGGGCTACGGATATTTTAAGCTCTACCAATGGTGGGTCATTGCCGATCAACACTTCACAGATGCAGGCCGAATCGATCCAAATGTGACCAGTGGCGTTTTCAACACCAGCCTGTATGCAGAATATGGCTTTACCAATCGGATCACGGGCATCGTCAATTTCCCACTTTTCAGCCGCGCCTATTTCAACAATACCATCTCTGGCACGACGGGGGAAACCCTCATGCCGGGTGAGTCCATCAATTCGATTGGAGATGTGGACTTGGGCATCAAATACGGATTGATCACCAATGGTCCAGTGGCTGTCAGTGCTACCTTGACCCTGGGCCTGCCACTGGGCAACGAGAGCGGTGGCAGCACGGGAACCTTGCAAACAGGCGACGGAGAGTTCAACCAGATGTTGACCATCGATGCGGGCTCGGGTTTTGAGTTGGGCAAAATTGCAGGCTATGCCAACATATATGCGGGCTTGAACAATCGGACCAATGGATTTTCGGATGAATTCCGCTACGGCGTGGAGGCTGGTGTACAGGTATTCAACAAGAGATTGTGGGTGATTGGGCGTTTGTTTGGAATTGAGTCTTTGCAAAATGGCGATCTCAACGAAGGTATCAACAGCACCAGCATCTTTGCCAACAACAGCGAACACCTGACCTTTTCTCCAGAACTGGCCTACAACATCAACAACAAGTGGGGCGTATCTGCATCTGTCGGAACTGCCTTGAAGGGGAGAATCATTTTCGCCAATCCCTCCTACAGTGTGGGTGTCTTTTTCAATCTCAGATAAGAGTATGAATCATTCTTTTGGTTGACTTGACAAGTAAGAACAACCGTTTGTATACATCAGAATCATTTTGGGACCCGGACCATCAGTTGTTGATTGTCCGGGCAATTTTATGTATTATACATGGTTGCCCTGCCGACCATTGGGCACAAAAAAAATGTTGCCGGCACAGATGTGGTCAGTCCGACAACAATTCAAAACACAATTAAACATTCAACCAACATTTTATATTCTCAGTTAGATCATAACAGTCATTTATGATTTAACTGAGGGTACTTCTTTGGAAGCATCCTGGCAAATACATGTTGGGAAATGCAACGCTGTCGCCCAAATCATCAATAGAATATATACTAGACGCTGTCCATAACATTTTACATGCTAGGGCTGACTAGAAGATGAAAGACGAAGTCGTTACGAGATTTGCTCTGGTGGTTGAAGAACTGAGTAAATGAAATCCCTGGGATGGACGGAAAGAGAGGATCGCCCAGGAGGATTGATGGAAGAGTCATTGATTTCCGACAGGAAAGTGGTTTCACATACGAATAGGAGCGTTTCTCCATGCCAATCAATGGTGGCAGAGCTGTGGGTGTCATCCCGTTCTTGCTCCAAGATCTTTTCCATGCTACAGTGTCCTTGGCAAGTATTGTGCTGTGCCAAGTGGTCGGCATCCAAATGATGCTCTGTCGCACAAAACACATGGCTGTGATGACAGACATAATGCATCAATGCCATGCCCGAGAAGAGCAGTTGGCAGCTGATCAGAAGCGTGAGCATTATGGCAGAGAGTGAGCGCATGTATTGTTTTGCAGATTTTGACTACAAATTGAGGATAAACATATTATTTATTGTTCGGATTTTCAACAAAAAAGGAAAAATTAACTTTTACATAATCTCTCATAAATGCCCAGTAAGCCATAAATTGCCCAGAAGAAGGCGGGAAGCCACAACAAATGCGGGGCTGGAAAACGCAACGCTGCCTGACGATGCGCAACGCTTCTGGAAAAAAATGACCAAGGCTTGTGACCTTTTGACTTCTTTGGGCTACTAATGTAATAGAATAGATCAACAACATGATGGAAGTACACAAAACACAGTTCGTTCAGATGATTCACCAAAACAGGGGGATCATCAACAGCTTGTGCCAGCTGTACTATCGACGGGTGGAAGATCGGGAAGATGCGCGGCAAGACATCATTTTGCAACTTTGGCGCTCCTACCCTTCTTTTCGGCAAGAGTCGGCGGTCAGCACCTGGGTCTACCGAGTGGCATTGAACACCCTGTTGGCCAAAATACGGAAGGAAAAGCGTTGTTTGCCAAGCGAATCTTTGGAGTCGACAGATGAGGCCAATTGGATGGCGATCCCCCAGGCAGATGACGATCTTCAACTGCTCCACCAGATCATCCAGTCATTGCGCCCTCAGGACAAGGCAGTTGTCATCCTGTATCTGGAGGGATACAAGAACAGAGAAATTGCTGAGATGTTGGCCATGAGTCCGACCAATGTCAGCACCAAACTCAACAGAATCAAGACAACTTTGAAAAAACAATACATAAATCTGAGTTATGAATCTAGATAAACTCCGCCCCGCCTGGAAGCACTACAAGGCCCAGCAAGCCCTCGAAGGGCCTGGCGCCGAGGACGTATTGGCAATGATCGAGGCAAGCGAAGGGCATGCTCCTGTCCTGTATTCCTCCTCTCTGCTGTTGCAGACCTTCTTGTTCTTGTTCTTGCTCATCAGCTGCCAAGGAGGATGATGAGCCTACTGACATTCACCCCCATCCATTGGGACATCGATCCCTTTGTACTCCCCTCTTTTGAATTTTTGCGTTGGTATGGCCTGTGCTGGACCCTTGGCATCTTTGTGGCCTATGGCATCATGCGGTACATCTTTCAAAAGGAGGACCGAAATGTGGAATTGCTGGACCCGCTGGCCATCTATCTATTGGTGGGAATCATCATTGGAGCGAGGTTGGTCCACGTCTTGTTTTACGATTTTGCCTACTTCTCGGAACACCCCATTGAGATTTTACCGATTCGCTTGGAACCCAGCTTTCAGTTCACAGGTTTTTTGGGACTGGCCAGTCATGGTGGTGTGATCGGTGCCTTGCTGGGACTGTATCTGTTCAATCGAAAGTACAAGGAGGGCTATTGGTTCTTGTTGGATCGACTGACCGTGGCCGCCACTCCTCTTGCCGCCTTCATCCGACTGGGCAATTTGATGAATTCAGAAATCATTGGCCACCCCACCTCTGTTCCCTGGGCCTTTGTCTTCAGTCGGGTCGATGATCTGCCACGCCATCCCGCACAATTGTACGAGGCCATTTTTTACTTGGGGGCATTTGCTCTGTTGTTTTATCTGTGGCGCAAACCGACCTATCGTTCTCGCCCTGGATGGCTTTTCAGTCTTGGCTTGTTCCTCGTCTTTGCCCAACGGTTTTTTGTCGAATTCTTCAAAGTAGACCAAGCTGCTGTCGATGGCGAATGGCTGCTCAATACAGGCCAGTTGTTGAGCATTCCCATGATTGTTTTGGGAGGCATTGGGCTTTGGTATGCCAGTAGGGCCAAGGAACCGTCGAGTGAGTCACCAGTATGAGTTTGGACTTATTCCAAAATGGAATTATCGAACAGGGGAAAATACGTATTTCAAAAAAACTAGGAATATTCCATTGGATTTTTTCCCTAGATCGCATTATATTTGTTGGACAATCGGTACGATGTATTTCCTTCACTTTTTAAGCATCGATCGAACCACTGCAATTCTAATTTCCTCTACAAGAAGCCTAAAGACTACAAATCAGCTACTATTCGCAAGTCATTTTGTATTGGATAAATTCTCACTTTTAAAAATGAAACGCGTTTGATAAGGCGACATAATTTTTTGCTTTTTCAGATCGTTGATAATAGCAGTTACTTCTAAGACTTGTTGGGAAGTAGTCGTTTTTTCCAAAAAACAGAATCTCGGCAAGCTCTTGTTACTCTCGCATGAAGGTCTAATCATACAATTTCACAGTTAACAACAAGCCAGATGGCATTCTCTGTCTGGCGTAGAGTCGGTCTGTCACATCAGCGAAAAGGGCAGGCAATCTTTCATTGTCGATCAATGAGATTCTTCGGGATGCATTGATTGATGCGATCTGCTTATTTTGCCTTGTATGGGCAAAGTCTGCCATGGGAATTGTATGCATGGAATGATCAATCAATTGGTTGATTAGACGCCAAATAATTACAACACATATTTTCTGTTTCTCATCGATCGGTCCGGCTGCTGGCCAATCGGAAGGGCATCTTATTCTTTCACCTAAAAAACCACTTTTTCTTATGATCAACATTCAGAATGCTGTGAGAATCCCCTACAACGGTGGGGCGAATTTTATGACAGTTTATTTCGACTTTGCCGACGACAGCATCATGTATGCCGTGCCTGTACCTCGCATCGCAATGGATGCAAATGGAAATCCCAGCATGAGTGTCACCAAGTACCAAACGACCAACGAGGGTTCTTATGGCTATCTCAATATGGATGTAGAAGTAGAAGTTCCCACCGCCGCTCGGGAGGCCGCAGAAACAGCCTATCCAGACAAATCCTGGGGGCAATTCCAGTGGCTGGCCACCGAGTGTTTTCTTTCTTTCGTCCTCCCCTCAGAACCAGACGGAAGCATGGTCCAAGGACAGCCTTCTCTCTACGGCACCAACAGAGCCAACTTCCAGTTGCAATTGGCCTCCGAAGCTGATCTCAATGCAGTCATTGGTTCCTTCAAAGACCAGCCTGTATCCTCTTTTCAGATGGAATACGACATGACCACCCTCACCATGCTCAACGATGTGACGGCCACCGTTTCCTTCGACGCTGCCATTGCCATCGAGTTTGAAACCCTATACGAAAAGCAAAAGGACACTTGGGGGAACACCAAAGAGGTGGCCGCAGGAGTCAAGAAAAACCTGCAGGTGAGCAAGGCAGGGGATGTAGAAATCACCTGGGGCACCACCAATCCGAGTCCCGAATTTGAGGCAAGGGTCAACGAATGGGCATGGACAACTCTGGAAAAAGCAGTGACCGACGCCATCGAAGTGGCCCAGGCTGCCGCGACAAGTGAAGACC
Organism: Bacteroidota bacterium; assembly: GCA_039821145.1. Taxonomy (GTDB): domain Bacteria; phylum Bacteroidota; class Bacteroidia; order Chitinophagales; family Saprospiraceae; genus JBCCSZ01. The sequence goes on from JBCBOS010000019.1 coordinate 69,818, forward strand.
CCATTGAGTCATTGGATTCTTTTGAACAGACCTACACAGAAAATTCTGTCGTAGAATGGAACATTGTCTCCTCCAGTCCCTTGGCAGGCTTTACGGCAGACCAGTGGAACAACATCTACCGCGAGGTCGACAATCGCGAGCTGGTCGTCAACTTTGCCTTAAAAGGCGAATTGGTCAACGACGAAGGCCTGCCGGTTTGCCAAGAGGTAAAAGTGACGGTAAAGTACCCCACCAGAACCACAGACAACACCTTTACGCTCCACCCCACCGAAGAAGGACGTACCCTGCACACCTACGAAGCAGAGGGCGATACCAGTGGCGGCTCCTACAATCCAGAATACGAATACCAGTACACCGTCTACTATTCTGATACCGATACCTACGTTTCTCCCTGGACAACGACCACAGAAACAGAGGTCAACATCATCCCCAACCAACTGGGTGCCAAGAAGATACGCTTTGTCGGTTCCAACATTCCTTTTGGGACAGAGCCTTCTCAAGTCAAAAAAGTCCGGATCGACTTCTTCTTCGAACGGCCAAACGGAGAGGAAAATGTCACTCAGTTGGCCGAATTGACCGCCAATGGCGGAGATGGGGCCATCTTCGAAAGTTACTTCAATGTAGCCATCGAAAATTCTTACTCCTACCGATTCATCTACGAACTCAACGACGGCACTGTCCGGGTCATGAACACCATCTCTGACTTTGGCAAACCCAATAGCAACCTCTTCATGGTTCAAGCTTTGATCAAAGAGCAGATATTTACCCTCCAGGTAAAGAGGCAGAAAAACCCCGACTACTCAGTCGATTATGTATACCTCGACGTGATCTACGAAGACCAGCAAAACAACGAGCGTCTGACGCATACTTTCGACTGGGAGGTGGACTGGAGTGGTTCCAGCCGCCCCACAGCCTCCCAGACCTGGAAGTTCCCCGCCATCAACAACGGGACTGGTGCCAATTACGAATTCAATGGCGACTATTCGGATTCCGACTGGGATACCATCGACATCCAACAGGTGGTACAGCAGGCCAAGTCTACCAAATTCAGCATCGACCCCGGCTATGCCTACTACGGCATCAAAATCAGCCCGGCCAACATCGACTGGAGTGTCGTCTCCCAGGTGTACCTGTCCATTTTCCAGCAGTCTTCCGACGAAAACACCTTCTCCTTCACCGAGGCATCAGACATACTCGAACAGCGCGACCGCTCTGAAATTGCCAATCTCGGTGCTGGCATTTACAACATCGACAACACCGTTTCCTTCATTCAACCAGCAGAGGGAGTAGAGGATGTAGACCGTTGCTATGCCGCCTGGAAGGCCAAGGACGATGCAAATGTCACCTTCTTCTACAATGCCACCTACGTCCAAAAAGACGGCAGTGCTGCTCGTGACAGTGGTGACATTGAAGTCACCAATAGATCGGTCATCGTATTGCCGGACAATGGCCCTGCCAATTCCAGTCCGATGATTCACCATGTGGAGATCGAAAAGCCGACTGCTCATACAAAGAGCCGCCGCGACAAGAAGAAAGGCCGCAAGAAAAAGGCAGTTGCTAAGTAGTAAAGCTGCACGGATTCCAATCCTCCATCGGGAGTGAACTGATGTGCTCTCGATGTGGGGATTGGATGAACCCCAGCAAATTGTCATTCTCAAGTCCGACTCAACAATCAATTATGCAGTTCCAATCGCTTATTGCGCCGCCTGGAAATGGGCAGCTCGTCAATGGCCACTTTTTTCAACAAGCTTGTCGGGAGCTTCCCGCGCTGCTGCGCAAGCACCGCGTAGCCGATGGCGTGCAACTGGGAGATGCCTTGCTGAATCTGGGGCGTCAACTGAATCGACGGTTGCTACAGACCATCAAACCCTACAGCCGCTTGACCTGCCGGGGCTATCCCTTGGAGTTGGCCTATGTATGGCCATCCAACAGCTTTCGGTTTACGGTGGATCTGTTGCCGGGAGGAGATTTGGCCACTCGTATGCAGCGCAGTCTGGAGGCAGTTGGTGGCAGCGTCCACCCCATCCAGGAGTCCTTGTTTGACCGACTTTGTGGCTGGCACTACCGGCATGCCGGAAAATATGGTGCTTGGCTGGGAGCCCGGTCCAAAGAGGGAAAGATGTCTTATAAATTATATGTCGAGGTACCTCCTGGTGCTCCATGGCAGGAAGAGAAACGACAGCGGATTGGCCAAGCTCCTCCCAATGGTGCCCGTCTGGTGATGGTGGGCATGGACCCATTGAGTGGCGAAGTGGAATATTACTACAGAATCGATCGGCTCAACCTGCGAGGGCTGCAACCTCTGATGATGCGCTATGGCTTTCCGGATCGCAGTCGGGAATTCATCGACTTGTTGCAAGCGGTCAGCCAGCGGCACATTCGCTTTGAAATTCCGTCGAGCAATCTCGGTTACAGCATCAGCTTTGATGCTTCTGAGGAGGCGCAGACTTTTACTTGCTATTCGGTTGCGGACTCTCTGCTGGGAGGTGATTCTGCCATCCGAGAAGCGGTGCTTCGTCTGGGCCGGAGAATGGATTGGGACATGAGTCTATACGACGAGGCAACCAAACCCTTGGCCAAGGGGGTGCATCTCAGGGATTCCTGGCATGGCATGCTCGGCTTGGTGGCGGCGCGAAAAGGGCCGGTGCAATTTACCATTGGTTGGACGCCAATCCCTTCGAAATGATCGAGCTGTATTCGGCTGCTTCCATCTATCGTCAACAGTCCAGCTTTGGGGCTTTTCCTTCCTTGGTCACCGTGTCTGATGGAGAGCTGAGAGATGAAAATTGTTTTGTCACCAGCTTGGTTCTGTGGCATTTGCTGCAGTGGGGAACGGAGTGGCATACACCTGCCTACGAGGAGTGTGTTTGTAAAGCCCTCGATTTTGTAGCGGCCTGCGAAGATCCGGAAATGGAAGGTGCCTTTCGCTACTATCCCTACACAATAGACAGCCCAAGCTTGGACATTCCACTCCACAATGACTTGGATGACTCTTCACTGGCGCTCTTGGTTTTGTGGCTTGGAGGCCGTCGAAGCAAAGAGGACATTCGAGCTGTCTTGCCGACTGTCTTTGAAAGACATTGCAAGCACTGGGTCAGTGAAAAAGATCCATCCTGGATTGCCCCTGGAGCGGCGATGACGTGGATCAATGGTCGCAGCCATCAAAATCCGGTGGATGCCTGTGTCAATGCCAATGTCGCCGCTCTGTATGCGGCCATGGGACTGAGAGATTCGCCATTGTATTTGTCGGCAACGGAAAGCCTTCGTTGCTTGCTTCGCCACTGGGGTGACCCGGCACTTCGTTGGCGACAGGTCGCTCCTTATTACGCACATCCTCTGGAGTTGCTCTATGCGATGAAACGGGCAGTGGCTGCAGGTGCAGATGAACTCAATGAGCTCGTGGCGAGAATGACAAGTTGGGGATGGGCGCAGACTGATCGGCAAAACCAATGGTCCCCCACTCGACCGATCTGTTGCAATGATCATGGGCGGCCATTGTGGTATGCCCCCATCCTCCAGAAGGTCCGAAAATTTTTTCAACACACCAAAAATGACAACCTATCATGGTAATGGTAAAAAAAATGCGCGCACAAGCGCCACAAGAAGTGCCCCTCGCCAGAGTGAGCACCAAATATATGGAAGACTATCGCATGGTCGTACCCGTATCGGGCGGATCGGACATACACGCTTATTTGAATGAATATGGCCTGCTCGACCTGTACTCCGTCGGCACAGATGATGATGTCTTTCGCCTTCGGCCCAACAATGATGTCTATGCTCCTTATACCTCCGAAGCCACTGGCGTCCAAGCCCGCCAACTCTCCCTTTTTCGCACGGGTACCGACCCCATTGGAGAGCCCTCCATCATCGGCTTGAATTCGGAAGGAAATGTGACGCTTGCTACCTACAATCAAAACATTGGGAAGTATTTGCAAAAGGAATTCCAGCCTCAGAATGCGTCCAAAACCATCGAGGAAATTTTGGCCATCAAAAGTGCCACAGGCAAGATGTATGTCAATGTGATCCTCTCTGGAGGTCTGCTGGCCAATAGCTATTTCGATCCCGTCACGGAAGAATGGCAGTCAGACGATTGGGTAAGCATCACCGGACCGGATGGCGATGATGCCGTGGTCAAAAGCATTGCGATGGTGAGCAACAGCTTGGTTCAGTCCGGTCTATTTGCCATCGGCAGCAATGATCGGGTTTGGTTTTGTGAGGACAACTACTTTTTCAGCTCCATGCGCGACTTGGGCTATTTGTATGTCAGCCATTTGTCCATCGTGAAAGACTCGGAAGATCGCATCAACATTTTTGCTGTCGAAAGAGACACGGGGCATCTGTGGCGCAAGCGCGAAAAGAAATACTCCACCAATTACAAAATTGACTTTGACGATTGGGAACGCCTGGATGCCACCATTCCCTTGGGCCGGATCTATGCGACGCAGCGTTATGACAATTTGCTGGAGGTCTTTGGCATTGGGCAAGATGGTCGTCTGTACCACATCCACCAGGTACAAGAAGGCTCCGGCAATAGTGCGGTTGTGTACTGGGACGACATGTTTGAGTTGGGCAATGAAGTGGGAAATTCCATCTTTGGAGTGGTGCAAAATGGCAGTGGCTATTCGGAAGTCTACACGGTGACCCACGACGATCGCTTGATGCGCTTTTGGCAGTCGCCGCAGACCACCCAGTGGTTTTCTCAAGAATTGGAAATAGAGGAACCCAACAAGGAGGACATTGCCACCGTGCCCACGCACTCTTTGGAAGTGATAGTACTCGATGATGAGGGTTCCCCTGCCAGTAATGTAGAGGTGACGATCTCCTCTTCCTTTCTGGCCAACCTCAGCATCAATGGCCTTTCCTATCAGACCAGTGCGGTCGATACGGCCACCGTCACAACCGATGCTGCTGGGAAATTGGTCATCTTGCAGCGAGCCAACAGCCTAGCAGCAGCCACCATCTATTTGACAACACCTTATGTACAAGATGGATCTCCCTTGCAGCTGGAGCCCAATGCACAATTGCAATACAAATTGAGTGGCATGAGTGCCGATGACATCATGAATGCCACCGATGCCAATGGCGATTACTTGCTGTCTGGAGACTATCGGACCGATTCCAATGCACAGAGCATTGCCAGCATTACCCAGCAGTCTATGGAATTGGGGCAAGGTGATGAGCAGGCTCGCCCGGTGCTGTACAAGTACCAATCGCGACTGAAGCAGGGATGGAATCCAAGGGTCAACTATTCAGCCATCAGCGCCGATACAGAGGGGTGGGAGATCGACTTCAGCTCGGGTTTTCCCAGCTACAGCAGCTTGTCGTCCAGTCAGGTGAGCAGTTGGAAGGGGGAGCAACGCCAGATGATGAATGCTGCCTATGGATCGGAGAGTTTCCTGAGTTCTACCTGGGGCAAGTTCTGGAATGCCATCAAGACGGGAGCCGAAGCCATTTTTGATACCTTGAAAAAGATCGTAGTAGAAAAAGTCATTGATCCGATTACGGGTTTGGTCGAAAAGGTGCAGGTGTATTTTCAGCTGCTGGTGGATGGCGTCACTCAGGTATTCGAAACGGTTCTTGAATTTGTCCAGCAGGCATTTGACTTTATAGAAGGGGTTTGGAATTGGATCAAGGTGAAGTTGGAGCAACTATACGAATGGCTGGCCTTCTTTTTCAACTGGAAGGACATCGAGCGTACGGCAGGGGCTGTTTCGCATAGTTTCAACACAATACTAGAGTTTATGGGTGTGTTTGTTGGCTACTATCGAAACGAGGTATACAATGGCATAGAATCCTTCAAAGACAGCATCAGTGAAGGCGTCAACGACTTCATCTCACAGCTCAATGGGCAGCCGGCCTTGGGCAATTACGGGGAGGAGTATGAGGAGGAGGATCCGGACAATCTGCAGTCGGGAGATCACAACCCTTTCAACAATGCCTACAATCAAAGTGTAGAAAACGATACGATCGAGGACATGGATTTTTTACTGGATACAGGTAAAAAGATGTCCGCCTCACTCACGGAAGTATATGATACTCTGATTCGTTATGGAGACAATTTCCAATTTGGAGATGGAGCCCAAGCGATAGAAGAGGCATTGAATTTCTTCTATGAGGCAGGTCAAAAGCCTGGGGATGTCGTCAATTTGGTTATCAGTGGCGTCATCAAAACAGGGGAGGCTCTTGCACTGTTTTCCATTGATTTGGCAGAAGGAGTAATACTCACCATGTTTGATGCCATTTCGGACCTGATTCAATTGTTCATAGACTCGCTCAATGAGCAGTGGCAAATTCCTGTGGTGTCACAGATATACAAGTTTGTAACTGGAAAATCTCTGACTTTCTCGGTCATGGACTTGATTTCCTACATGGTTGCGATTCCAGGTACGCTGACTTACAAGTTGGCTACAAATGCTGCTCCCTTTCCCAATGATGCATCTTTGGAATTGTTCAAAGCCGAATTTAATACAGCTTGGCTGGCCAATAAGGCTGGGATCAGTACTTACAAGGCCAAAAGTGATGCTGTGTTGACGTGGTCTGCAGAAAGTGAGCAAGTTTGGAAAACGGTGTTTTTGGCATTGAATGCAGCCAATACTTTTGTTCGTACCCCTGTCGATGCTGTCATTGTTGGGATGATTGCACTCAATGCTAGTGATGCAGATGAGAAAAAGGTGAAGTTTAGGGTTGCCATGGTATCCATTGGCTTGCGCTATTTGACCAGTGTCTTCACTGCGCCTTGGGTCATGAACCCTGCATTGGGGAAACCCAATTGTCCTGCGGGAACACCGGGTTTTGCGATTAATATTTGGATTTGCCAGCTTGTGTTTGGCCCGACGCGTGGCCTCGTACTTTGCAAGTTTTCGTCGGGGCCGTTTTGGCCAGAAGTCATTCTGTCAGCATGGGGGGCTGCCCACGTCATCATGTCCAGTGTTCACTACGGCAAAACACCATCTGAATTGCAAGATCCGGTTACTTTCTCTCGCGATATTCTATTGATGGTTCCTGCACAATTGGCTCGTTTCATGTCTTTGCCGTCGATAAACAAAAATACCAAGAGTGTCCCTGTGGCAATCCTGGAAATTGCTACCGTCATCCTCTACCAGGCTTCTTTTACCGTCAACATCGCTCAGTTGATTGGGTTGGGGGAAAAGGTATGCAAACTACAAGAACAAATGCTCCTAGCCATAGAAACAGAATAAGAACACGTACGTTGTAGACCTTACATTCGTCCCCGCCAGCATGCTTTGGCGGGGACTTTTTTTGGGTATGGGAAAGTTAGAGGAAGTTGATCTTTCCAGATTTCAGGTTGTAATAGGCAGAAACGATTTTCAGGCCTTTGGTAGTGGCCTTTTCAATGATGTCTGAACGGTGTACCAATTCTGTCGCGGTCATCTTGGCATTCTTTTTCACAACCGAATTGACTGCCTTGTTGCGGGAGGCACTGACTGCTGGAGTGATGTGCGCAAGCAAGTGGTTGAGATTGTAGCCATTGTTGCCACCGGCGAGGGCTGCCGTAACTGCCCCACAGCTCTCGTGGCCCAGCACGACGATCAGGTTGACACCCAAGTGAGCCACCGCATACTCAATGCTGGCAATGGAAGAAGTATTGGCAACATTGCCAGCTACGCGGATGACGAAAATCTCTCCCAGGCCTGTGTCAAATGCCATCTCTGGTACCACTCGGCTATCGGCACAACTCAAGATGATCGCATAGGGAGCTTGTCCGCCAGTAAGGGCATCCCTGCGAACAGCATCTTGCATCTCACCAGTGAGCTGGTCCTTGACAAAGCGTTTGTTACCTTCCTTGAGGCGCGCGAGGGCTTCTTCCCCGCTGAGGTTTTTCTTACTCATGCGTTCTGTGGTTTAAGTTTAATTGTGATTGCTTGTACTTACTAGGGAGGAAAACTACTAAAACGGGAGAATTATTTCTCATAGTGTGCTTTATATTATTGGTCAAACATTTCGATTAGTTATTTTTTTCTCACAAGAAAATTTTAAATAAGTAAAATTGTAGAGAATAATATTTAAAATTCCTTACCAGCCCATTGACAAACGCCACGACAAAGCCCCTCTCCCACCCCAAAGGTCTCGAAAATCCATTCGCAGCCTCCATTGGCGCAAAGTGTCAAATCATTGACCGTTATGGTCAAGAATTCCCATCGACATCCCCCCATCTTTGTATCATCAATCGCAAACAAACCACCCTATTACAATGATCAAATCAATGGAAACCAACATGCAACTCATCGTACTACTACTCGGAATTTTATGCACTGGCTTGACAGCAGGATTGTGCTTTACCTGGTCCAACGCTGTGACACCTGGCATTGGACAACTGGATGACCTGACCTTTCTCAAGTCGTTCCAAGCAATGAACCAAGCCATTCTCAACCAAAGCTTTTTCGTCGTTTTCTTCTCGCCAGCATTGTTGCTGTTCTTGAACGCTTTTCTACACAGGAGTGCCAATCGCACCACATTTGTTGCATTTTTGGCAGCAGCAGTTCTCTTTGCACTGGGTGTCGGGCTGATCACCATTTTCAAAAATGTCCCTCTCAACGACATCCTGGAGAACTCCGTTTTGGAAAGTCTTTCCGTCAAAGAACTCAGAAAATTGAGAAAGCAGTTTGAGGGCCCCTGGAATGCCTGGCACATGGGACGGACCATCAGTTCTTTCGTTTCCTTTGTCCTCTTGCTCATCGGTCTGGTCTACAATGGATGAATCGATGTATGCTCGCTATTGACAAATTGATCCCACTTTGAAAAACAATTCCTAAAACAATTCACCATGCCTTTTTTCAAGCACTTAGACGATCTATCTGACATCACAGACATCACCTGGAATGACAGAAAGCGACTGGGGCCACTCGACAAAGCTGCCCAGGAAATCATGCGCGGCAAATCCAATTTCAGCTCTGCCCAAAGAGAAATTTTTGCAGCCTATGTATCGGGGCTCAATGCCTGTGCCTTTTGCTACGGTGCGCATGTGGCGGTTGCCAAAAATTTTGGGGCATCGCCCAAGATCATTGAAGCTTTGATTGCAGACATCGACCAAGCTCCCATCGATCCCAAAGAAAAGCCCCTGTTTCAATACCTCAAAAAACTCACACTCCATCCCAGCAAATTGGTCCAAGAAGATGCCCAAAAAGTCTTTGAGGCGGGTTGGCGAGAGGAAGACCTCCAGGATGTGATCTTGATCGCTTGCCTATTCAATTTTTACAATCGCCTGCTGGACGGACATGGCATCAAAGGCAATCCAGCCATTTACCAATTTGGTGCCGACCATTTGCACAAAAGCGGATACGGCGTGCCTTGGTTCATCAACCTCATCAAAGGAAGCATCCGAAAGATGAAACGAAAGCAGCTTCAATCCAATCAAGCATCAACATAATCACCTCATTCATTTTTCCAAAAAAATACCATTATGACAGAGAACATTTTAGTCATCGGAGGAACTGGTAAGACCGGTCGCCGAGTCGCAGAACAACTTCACCAATTGGGCCACAACGTCAGAATCGCAGGTCGGAACACAACGCCAGCCTTTGATTGGGACAAGCCCGAAACCTACACCCCTGTATTGAAGGACATAGACCGCGCCTACATCGTCTACTACCCCGACCTGGCCGTACCTGGCGCCAGAGAAGCGATTGCCAAACTGACTGAAGCGGCCCTGGCCGCAGGCCTGGACAAGGTGGTGCTGCTGTCTGGCAAAGGAGAAACGGAGGCCGAAGCCTGTGAGGAAATCGTCGCCAATTCTGGCCTCAACTACACACTGGTAAGGGCCTCTTGGTTCAACCAAAACTTCAGCGAAGGGGCATTTTTGGAATTTGTCACAGACGGAGTCATCGCACTTCCCATGCCCGAAGCAGAAATCCCCTTTGTGGATGTCCAAGACATTGCCGACGTGGTGACCAAGGTATTGCTGGACGACTCCTTCAACAGCCAAACCGTCACCGTCACCGGCCCCCAAAAGAAGACGTTCAAAGAACTTGTGGACATCATGTCCAAGGCCACAGGACGCGACCTACAGTACATCCCCATTTCCATCGAAGACTTCAAAGAGGGGATGCGCCAGGCAGGGCTTCCAGATTCTTATGTTTGGCTGTTCGGCTACCTGTTCCAAGAGGTATTGGGCAATCCAGACAACCAAGTCATCTCACATGATGTCGAACGCGTTTTGGGACGACAGGCGACTGACTTTGAAAGTTTTGCTGAAAAAGCAGCACAGTCTGGCATCTGGAATGCCAGCGTTCCCACTGCGATCTAGGCACAAAAAAGCATAAGCACCTGATTTTCGTATATTTTTCTGTAAACGAAAGTGGTTTGGTCATTTCTCCAAGCCACTTTTGCAGTTGGAGAACCTCAGAGAGAACGACCGCCCTCTGACGCCAAATACAAAAAATTTAGTAGCTTTAAGCAAACAAAAAATCACTTTACATGAGACTTCTTCTATGCCTTTGCTTCCTCTCCCTTCTGGCCTGCCAACAAGTGGATACCGAAGTGCAAAACGAACTCCAACAACTCAAGATGCAACTCCAAGAGACCGAACAGGCTCTCCAAAAAGCTTCCAATGACGAAGTCACTTTCATCCACACGGTCTTTTTTTGGATGAAGGAAGGGGTCAACGACGAACAAAAGAAAGCTTTCGAAGAAGGAATGGCTGCACTGGCCAAAGTCCCAACACTATATAAGGTGTATTCCGGCCCCCCTGCCATGACAGATCGCGAAGTGGTGGACAACAGCTACGACTACGCATGGGTGTGCCACTTCGAAAGCAAGGAAGACCACGACAGCTATCAGGTCGATCCCATCCACCTAGACTTCATCGAGAAGTACAAGGACTTGTGGGAAAAAGTACAAGTATACGACAATACCGTCAGCATGTAGCGGTCTGCTTCCTCCTCGCGCAAGGCTATTGGCCAAAGTAAGAACCGGGAACAGGACTCTCTGTCATGAAGTTGTACCTGTGGCCACTGTTTTGATTCATCTTCAGGTGATCTGATACCCAATTGTAAAAAGGATCAATGCTCCCTTCCTTTTCTACTTCCTGTTGGGCTATTTCACGGGCGATGGCCAGGGCCTCTCGTTCGTCCGCACCTTGTCGGGAACTGGACCCATCTTCGTTGAACTTGAAGTTTCCTTCGCCCCACGGAAAGACATACGTCTGGGCCATCAGTCCAACAATGTCCGGACAAATGTAGGTTGACTCCAGCCAGTTTTGGCAGAAAGAAAAGGCAATGTTGCTGTCGATGAATTCCACTCCTTCAAAGTGGTTGAAAGTGGAAGACTCCGCAGCCACCAGGAGGGCATCGGAATACTTGACCGATGGATCGTAGGCAGAGGCTGGTTTGTCCATCAGGAGAGAAAGTGTCAGGCCAATGATTTCTGAATCCCGATCGTTGGCATAAACGATCTTGTCGATGGCTTTGGATTCCAACAAGTGGATGAGTTGAAGCAGGATGATTTTGATGGATTCTTTGTTGCCCCAACTGGCCACATGCCTGCCGCCGGCTACGTATTGGGAATCGTCGAAAAAGAAGTCGAGGATCAGGGAGCCATATTGGATGTAGTGCCAATCGCGGATGATGGCCTCTGGGGTCTCTACGGACAACAAGCGGTCGTAGGATTCTCGTACCTCAATCACCTTTTGTGTGGGCAGTTCCCAGCCTTCGTCTCCCCTTCTGGCATCGATGATTCGCTCCAATTCCTGGATCAGTGGTTCCAGGTCCGTCCGATCGTTATTGAGGATTTTCAATTTGACAAAAAACCAGAATCCCCAAAAGTCAAAATCGTCTTTGACCTCCTCCAAGGTCTCTTGCGCCTTCTGGGTCTCAAATCGTCTGGCATATGCGATGGACAGGGTATTGGCAATGTCCAATTCTTTTTTCGTTTTGAATACTTCGCTGAGGAATATTTTTGCCAGTGGGTAATGGCCCGAGTTGTAAAAGTGGTATCCCAATTCCTGGAAGGAAGCAGCATTTGGAGATTTGCTGGCTTGGTAAAACAGTTTGCTCTCTTCGGGAGCTCCCATCTTGGACAAACAGTCGCCTGCCAATTGGTAGAGAGGCTTGTATTCGATGTCTTTTCTAAAACCATCGACCAAGATGCCCAAGGCGGCAGAATATTCTGAGGCTTCGTATTTGGCTGTGGCGTTTTCATGTGACTCTTTGGCAGCAGAGTCTTTGCTTTCGGACTTTTTGAAAAAGTTGAACATTTCTTTGTTGTCTTTGGTGAATGTGGATGGGCTTGCACTTGCGTACCGGGAATAGAACTGAACAAGCAGAAAAATCGTTCACGAAACTCGCGCAATGTCAATACGGCTCAATAACGGGCCCAAATAGAAAGCCTCCGAAGAAGAAGATTTGGATGAGAAGAAGAGTGATGCCTCCATACAACATGACCGTGCCAATCAGACGGGTTCGCTCCCGGAAGACAAAATAGCGATTGCCATCCGGATCGGTGCTCTTGCCATAGGCGTAGTAATAGCCCATCCCAACCCCTGCCACCACGAATATCCAGGAGGTAAACAAGCCAAAAATGATCCCTAGGGAATACAGGATCACCCAACTATTGCTCGCCTCCTTGCCCTTGCGAATCTCCTCGAATCGCTCCTTTCGCAGCCGCTCACTCTCGTCCGGACTGATGCTCACTCCTCTTTTGTTCAATATGATCCGCGCAATGGCGACATCCTCTGCCGACCATTCGTCTTGCTTGTTGAAAATGTCCTTCAATTCCTCCGTATCCAACTGGGTCAAATAGTGGTCACCGATCTCTTCGTAGGTGACGTCCTGCACTTGCTGGGCGAGGAGTTGATTGACCTTTTTGAAATCTCCGCGCAGGACTTTCAAGATAGCCTTGGGCACCAATCCCCTGCCGACAATGGCCGAGTCGATGACGGTTCCCGTTGATTCCATTCGGTAGGAGATGTCGTGCTTGTCCAAGAGTTGGGCAAAATTTTCTGCTTCTTCTACGTTCATGAAATTCCTGTAAAATTCATAGGTATTGTCCTGTTCATTGACCAGCTCACCATCGATGGGTTCTTTCATAGTTCATACATTTTGATTGTTGCAAAAAGCAAAATGGTGGACCAAATGCGTTCTTTCAAATGTAAGCAGTATTTTTGCTTTTGCCATGAAAAATCTCCATTTGTCCCGGTCTGAAAAAGACCAAATCCGATGCACCCATGAATTTTCAGCAACTCAACTACATCCTCGCCGTCGAAAAGCACCAGAACTTCCACCGGGCAGCCATTGCCTGTGAGGTGGCACAATCTACCTTGAGTCGCGAAATCCAGCGATTGGAGCAGGAATACCAGATCATCATTTTTGACCGGACCCGCCACCCCGTTGTCCCCACCCTCAAAGGACTCGACCTTCTCCGCAAGGCCAAAGACATCCTGGCCCACCAAAAAGAATTCATCCGCATTGCCCACAAACGCGACAATGAGATCACTGGCAACATGAATCTGGCCATCACGGAAATCCTCGCCCCCTACATCACCCCCAAATTCATCTACTCCCTGGCCCAAAAGTACCCCGATCTGGAACTCAACATTCTGGAATTGAGCGACCGCAGGATCGAGGATTTGCTCATCGAAGAAGAAATCGATGCCGCCATCATGATCTCCCCTTCCCTGACCCACGAATACTACGAATCCAAAATTTACAAAGAAGAAATCCTCTTGTACAGCACCCAGGAAATCCCCGATCACACCGATGGCAAAATCAACCTGAGCAGCATCGACCTCAAAGAAGTTCTCATCCACGAAGACCTAAAAGACATTCTCCAACGACAACTGAACAGCGAGTTGAACAAACTCTCTCCCAGCCCTGGCAGAAAAATCAAGTACCTGAAGGGAAACCTGGAAACCCTCCGCAACATCGTCAACCACAATGGCGGCTCCATGCTCCTGCCCAAAATCGCCATTCCTTACTTTCCCGACAATCAACGCCAGCGCATTTATTCATTTCTGGACAGTCAACCCGAACTGGACGTCAGCCTCATCTCTGCACGAGGTTTTGAAAAAAATCGCATCATCAAACGCTTGACAGAAGAGATCCTGCGCATCGTTCCCAAAGAAAAATTGATCTAAGCATTCCAAGCTCATAACAATCTGATTTCCAGCACCTAAGACTGCTTTCCTCCAATGCATTCCAGCAATGCGAGGGGAGATCATTGATCGCATTTGCATCCATCCCAATCGCAAACAGCGATCAGACTCATCGCCAAGAGCGATTGTAGAAGTGAGGCTGCTGAGGCTAATTTTGTGACAAAGAAAACCAAAAAATATGCTTATGACAGAAGTACAAAAATTGGCAGCCTTTGCCTCATCCCACACCTATGCTGATCTGAGTCAAGAAGCAGTTCGCGAACTCAAAATTCGCTTGCTGGATGCCCTGGGATGTGCCATCGGCGCGCTGGAAGGCCCTCCCATTCGCAACATCAAAAACCAAATCGAAGACTTTGGCGGTCGACCCCTTGCCTCCCTGATTGGCGGCATGCAAACGGCCCCAGACCGCGCCGCCTTCTACAACTCCGCCCTGGTGCGCTACCTCGATTACAACGACAGCTACCTGGCCAAGCGAGAGACCTGCCATCCCTCTGACAACATCGGCTCCATCCTCGCAGCAGGAGAATACAACAACATTGACGGCAAAACCTTCCTCACTGCCCTTGGCATTGCCTACCAAGTCCATTGCCGCCTCAGCGATGTAGCCCCGGTTCGCCACAAGGGGTTTGACCACACAGTCCAAGGTGCCTACGCTTGCGCTGCTGGTGTGTCTCATGCCCTCGGCTTAAACAAACAAAAAACTGCCCATGCCATCTCCATTGCAGCCACAGCCTACAATGCACTCAGAGTGACCCGCACCGGAAACCTATCCAATTGGAAGGGCCTGGCTTTTCCCTCTACTGGATGGACTTCCACGCACTCGGCCTTCCTCGCCATGCGCGGCATCACTGGTCCCGAAGAAGTCTTCGAAGGCAACAAGGGCTTCAAGGACAGCATCGCAGGGGAATTTGAGATCGACTGGTCGAAGGAAGACCTGGAAAGAGTCCGGCACACCATCATCAAAAAGTACAATGCCGAGATTCATTCCCAGGCCACTTTGGAGGGATTGATTGAGCTGCGCAATGAGCACCAATTCGACCCCAAAGACATTGACAAAATTGTGCTGAACACCTTCGACGTTGCCTTCCACATCATCGGCGGTGGCGAAGAAGGAGGCAAGAAAAACATCCGTGTGAAAGAGGAGGCCGATCACAGTCTGCCTTACCTGATGGCGGCGGCGATTCTGGATGGCAATGTCCTGCCAGCCCAGTACCAGCAAGACCGGATTTTGCGCGACGACATTCAAAGCCTGCTGAAAAAGGTGGAGATATTTGAAAAGAAAGAATACTCCGACCGCTTCCCACAAGAAGAAGCCTGTGACATCAGCATTCACTTCAAGGATGGAACCGTTTTGACCAAAGAAAAAAAGGACTACGAAGGCTTCCATACCCGCCCGGCTTCCTGGGGATTCATCATTGAAAAATTCAACAACCTGGCCCGTCCGTTCATCGACGAAGGCCTCCGCCATGACATCATCCACATCGTCAAACATTTTGAAGACTACAAAGTGAGCGACCTGATGAACGCGCTTGCTAGAGTCAATTCCGTATCCACCAAAAACATTGAATATGCCTGATACACTCAAAAAAGCTGCATTCATTACCAATCCCATTTCCTTCGATTGGTTGCAGCGCAACGACCGCAGCCCCAAGCCAAGAAAAACCGGACTGACCGAAATACGGGCTGCCTACTACTCCAACTTCGGTCCCAACTACTTCAGAGACATTCTGGAAACCTCTGGCAACTATGTCGACAGCATCAAATTTGCAGGTGGCTCCTTCACCTTCATGAACCCCCAAAAGATTCGGGAGATCAACGACCTCGCCCACGAATACGGCACCCTGGTGTCCACGGGCGGCTTCATCGAATACGTGCTGACCAAGGGCAAAGATGCCGTAAAAAGGTACATCTCAGAGTGCAAGGAGTTGGGCTTCGACATCATCGAAATCTCCACGGGTTTCATCTCCATCCCCACCGATGACTGGCTTCGGGTGATCGAGGATGTCCAAAAGGCCGGCCTGAAGGCCAAGCCCGAAATCGGCATTCAATTTGGAGCGGGTGGCGATACCGTCGCCGCAGAACTGGCCAATGAGGGCGTACAGGATGTGGGCTACGCTGTCAAACAAGCCAAGAGGTTTTTGGATGCCGGCGCCTACCTCATCATGATCGAGTCGGAAGGCATCACAGAGAATGCCAACCCCTGGCGAGTAGACGTCCCCGCCACTTTCATCAATGAGGTCGGCCTGGAAAACCTCATGTTCGAGGCGGCCGATCCACAGGTGTTCAAGTGGTACATCAAGAATTATGGCTCGGAGGTCAACCTTTTTGTCGACCACAGCCAAATTGTCCAATTGGAATGCACCCGCCAAGGCATCTGGGGAACCAACGACGTCTGGGGCCGCATCGTAACCTACAAGTAACAGCTACCGAGAGTTTATTTGCACAAGGGGAGGTGAGCCGTCATCTCCCCTGTTTTGAAAGGGAAAATCTTCGACGATGAAGGACAATTTGCAACAACAGTTTTCACCGAAAAATCAAACAAATCTCATTTTGAGCTTGTTTTTTTATTGACAGGACAACCCCATTGCGTTTGTCCAATCGAGCGCACTCTTGCGCTGCTACTTTTCTCTATATCAATCAACTTTTGCAGCCCCCGACGATGGGGCATTGACAAGGTCTTTCGGCCAAGTCGCTTTGTGGAGCGCCCCCCTGGCCCTGCTATTTTATTACCTAAAAAGAACAACCAATGAAAAAGGCAAAGCACAACACGCACATCTCCAACGTCCTTGTCATCGGCAGTGGAGGATCTGGATTGCGCGCCGCCATCGAAGCCAAAATGGCTGGCGCAGAAGTTACTGTTTTGGGCAAGAGAGCCAAAGAAGATGTCCACACCGTCCTGGCAGCAGGTGGGATCAATGCATCCTTTGGCAATGTAGACCCACAGGACAGTTGGATGCAACATTTTGCCGACACCATGATAGAGGGATACCACCTATCAGAGCCAAGGATGGTAGAACTCATGGCCAAGGAAGCCCCCGAAAGAGTGCGGGAAATCGATGAGTGGGGAGCCAATTTTGCCAAACTGGACAATGGAAAACTGGACCAGCGATTTTTTGGCGCACATACCTACCGACGCACCTGCTACTATGGCGACTACACGGGGCGATCCATCCTCTTTGCATTGCTGCGAAAAGCAGAATCTCTCAAAATCCCCATCTACGATTCTCAATACGTAACCGAATTATTGGTACACGACCAAACCTGCTTTGGGGTGATGACCTTCAACATCAAAAACGGGGAACGGACTGTCTTCTTGGCCGATGCCGTCATACTGGCCGCTGGTGGGCACACCCGCATCTGGCGAAAGAGTTCTTCCCGTCGAAATGAAAATACGGGCGATGGCTTCTACTTGGGCTTGAAGGCAGGATGCAGCCTGACAGATATGGAAATGGTCCAATTTCATCCAACTGGCATGGTCATCCCCGAGCAAATTGCGGGGACACTCGTCACCGAAGCGGTGCGCGGCGAAGGTGGCCTGCTGATCAATGGAAAGGGCGAGCGTTTCATGGGCAAATACGATCCGGAGCGGATGGAGTTGTCGACAAGAGACCGGGTCGCGATGGCCAACTACACCGAGATTGTCGAGGGCCGGGCCACGCCCAATGGTGGGGTATTCCTCGACATCAGCCACAAAGACAAGGACTTCATCATCGAAAAGCTGCCTCGCATGTACCGCCAGTTTTTGGACACGCTGATGATCGACATCTCCAAAAGTCCCATGGAGGTGGCTCCCACTGCACACTATTCGATGGGGGGTGTCGTGGTTGATCCGGATACCCACTGGACGGGCATTGAAGGTTTGTATGCTGCGGGAGAAGTCACAGGTGGCTTGCACGGTGCCAATCGATTGGGCGGAAATTCTCTGGCGGAAATCCTCATCTTCGGCAAGCGAGCCGGAGAGGCAGCCGTGATGCACTCGGAGAGCCTGAATGCGCATCTGAGATCAAAGGAAAAGATCCAAGCGGCCCACGACAAAATAGATTCCTTCATCAGAAGCGGCTCTGAGGTGGTGCGACCCATGCAACGGGCGCTTCGCAACATCATGTGGGAAAGTTGTGGGGTGGTGAGAGATGAGAAGAGGATGAAGGAAGGCATCGACAAGTTGACGGAGATTGAAAACGTTTTGCCCCACCTGGACGTCCGCCCCGACTCGGAGGGATTTGAGGATTTGATGTTGGCGTTCGATTTGGAAGGGTCCATCATGTCGGCCCAAGCCACCATCCTTTCGGCCCAGGCCCGCCGGGAAAGTCGAGGAGCACATCAAAGAAGTGACCATCCCGAACTGAGCAAGGACCAATTGCTCAACTACCAGACAATTTTGGATGGACAAGGAAAAGTAGCGGTGACTCGCCACGCCCTCAAGCCTATGGAGGACGAGCTGAAGGCGGCGGTGCGGGAAACTTCCGAAATCACAGATTTCAAGGGCTTGCTTCTGGAATAAAGGGAAAACAGGCATACAAAAGCACCCTTGGAATCATTCCCAAGGGTGCCCAATCACTTCATCAGAATGTGCAGGTCCTAAAGACCATACAAAGCTTTTTGCTGTGCAAGAAATGCCTCCTCACCCAGTTTGTCTCTGTCGCTGAGCAACTGTTCGGTATCGGGTCCGACGCGATAGCGGAGTCTGGGGCTCTCATCCGTTGCGGCCTCGTAAATGACCTCGGCCACCAGTTCTGGCGTAGAGGCAAGGCCACTCATTTTTTCAAATCCCTCAAACAAGGCTTTGATCAGGGGCTGGTAGGCCTGGAGGGTTTCGTCGTTTTGGAAGTCAAAAGAACGGCCGCCGAAATCTGTGGCCGTCAGCCCCGGTTCTACCACCTTTACCCGGACGCCAGCCTGTGCCATCTCAAAACTGAGAGCCTCCGATATTCCCTCCACGGCAAACTTGGTTCCGTGGTACAATGACCCCAATGGGAAGGTAATGCGACCGCCCATGGAAGAGATGTTGATGATCACGCCCGACTGCTGCGCGCGAAAGTGAGGAATGACCGTTCTGGTCACATCCAACAACCCTAAGACATTGGTCTGAAACTGGCGCTGAATACTCGCTCGGTCAAAGACCTCCAAAGGTCCATAGGCACCATAGCCTGCGTTGTTCAAGAGCGCATCAATCTGCCCGAACTGCTTCTGCCCTTCTTCTACGGCCTGCTCGATGGACGCGATGTCCAACACATCCAAACGGGTGACCAACACATTTTCCAAATCAATCAATTCCGTTTCTTTGTCGGGGCTGCGCATGGTGGCGATCACGTTCCACCCTTTTTGCTGAAACAAACGGGCAGCAGATTTGCCGATGCCACTGCTGGCGCCTGTAATCAAAATTGTTTTTGCCATTTCTATATCGGATTTTATTGTTAGCAATGATGTCACAACAAATGTCTATTCATTGCAAAGAAGTCTGTAACACATTTCAAAGGAAGGAAAACACTTTTCTCAGATGGGTGTAGGCCCACTCAATTGCTGCGGTACTGCTGCGGGGTCAGACCAGTCTTGTTTTTGAACAATCGGCTGAAGTAATGGGGGTAGTTGAACCCAAGAGTGTACGCAATGCCACTGATGGAGTCATTGGAAGAGAGCAACAAATTCTTGGCCTTTTCCACCAAAAAATCATTGATGTGGTCCTTGGCTGTTCGTCCGGTCTCCTTTTTGAGAAGGTCGCTCAGATAATTGGGAGACAAATGGCATTGCTTGGCCAAGTATTGGACACTGGGCGTTCCCGACTGCAGCAAGGCATCGGCCTCATAATATTGATCCAACAAAGACTCTACCTTGGCAACCAAGTCCTGGTGGTGGGCGGCGCGGGTATGGAATTGGCGCTCGTAATACCGCATGCAGTAGTTGAGCAGCAATTCAATGTTGGACACCAATACGCTTTGGCTGTGCCGATCGATGCGCTCCCCCATCTCTGCCTCTATCATGGAAATACAATGATGGACCGTTGCCTGCTCCTGCTCAGACATGTGCAATGCTTCGTATACGTCGTAAGAGAAAAAGGAGTACTCCTTCATCCGGGTGCCCAGGGGGGTATTCCGAATCAAGTCTGGGTGGAAGTACAGCATCCAGCCTTGTATCTCGTTCAATCGCTGTGGCTTGTTGAGTTTGACCACCTGTTTGGGAGACGTGAATATCATGACTCCACCTTCAAAATCGTAGTGATTTCTTCCATAATCCATCCCACAGCTGGCGTCCTTGAGAGCGATGCAGTACAAATCCGAGGTGATCTTCACACCCACGACTTCCTCTCCATAGGTCAATTTGGAGGTGTCAAAAATCGTGATCAGCGGATGCTTGGGCTCCCCAAAGCCCATGGCCTTGCTCAATTGGGTGATGGATTCGTAGTGGATGAATTTTTCAGCCATTTGCTTTTTCTTTCAATGTGGAGCAAAACGCCAACGATTGCTAACACAAAAAACGGAAGGAACAACACATTTCTATGAATGGCTTCCGATAAAGCCCCGATACATCAATCCACCGACAGCACTAGTCCCTTGAGATAGGAACCTTCCGCGTGAAAAATATTGACCGGATGATCGGGCGGTTGCGACAATCGGTGCAGCACCCGTATGCCCCGGCCCGCCTCGATGGCAGCAGCGACGATGGTATTGTAAAATAGTGGAAAATCAACCACTTGGGAGCAGGAAAAAGTGAAGAGCAAGCCTCCCTTCGCCGTGCGTTTGAGGGCCTCTACATTGAGTCGCTTGTATCCCTGTACGGCCGCATGTCGCTTTTTCACCGTTTTGGCATAAGCCGGAGGGTCCACCACCATGATCTCGTACTGCTTTTCTCCCATCTCTTTCAAAAAGCGCAGCACATCCTCTGCATGTGCCTGGTGCCGTCCATCATCCCCATCGTTGAGCGCAGCGTTTTTCTCGGTCCATTCAATGGCCTTTTTCGACGCATCCACTGAGGCCACCTCTCGGGCTCCCGCAGCCAGGGCATAGATGGAAAATCCACCCGAATAACAAAAGGTATTGAGGACACTCTTTCCGGCGGCATATTGAGAAAGCAATTGTCGGTTGTCTCGCTGATCGAGGAAGAATCCAGTCTTTTGCCCCCGTTCCCAATCCACCCAAAAGCGATGACCGTTCTCTACGACCTCACCCACTTGCCCCTCCCCCAGTCGGTAGGCATTTTGTACGCCAGCAGCATAGCGGGCCGGGAGGCTTTCGTGGCTTTTATCATAAATGGCCTCTAGCTGTCCTTTCATCACCTTGGCCAAAGCGGCAGCAATCTGATCCAACGACTGGTGCATGCCGATGTCGTGGCATTGAACAACGGCCGTCTTTCCATACACATCGATGATGAGTCCCGGCAGACCATCTCCCTCCCCGTGAACAAGCCTGTAGCAATTGGTTTGTCCATCCTGCACAATCCCCAAACGCTCCCGCAAGTGGAAGGCATTGAAGAGTTTTTGTTCCCAAAAGGCCGCGTCCACCGGCTCTTCCACAAAACTGATGACCCGCACGGCAATGCTCCCATCCTGGTAATGCCCCTTGGCGAGGTAGCGACCATTGTGATCCAAGACCTCCACCAGCTCTCCGTCCACAGGCCGATCTGCCATCCGACCGATGGCCCCGGAGAAAATCCAGGGGTGAAATCGACGAACCGACTGCGCCTTCTTGGGTTTCAGATAAAGTTTTTTCATAAATACAGGCTATTTTTTCTTCTTCCCTATCTTTTGTACTCAATTCTACCTAATTTTGCGGCCTTAAAGAAGAAAATTAGCGATTTCTTCATCCAAAAAAGGCAACGAAGCTCCTCCGGGACGCGTTTCACTACGGTTGGCCCACAGGCGGGTCTACACAGCATAAAAATAAAACTCATGCAAAGCATCCGAAATATTGCCATCATCGCGCACGTCGATCACGGAAAAACCACCCTGGTAGATAAAATGCTACTGGCGGGCAAGCTTTTCAAAGACCACGAAAAGCCCGGTGAGTTGATCATGGACAACAACGATCTGGAAAGAGAAAGAGGCATCACCATCCTGGCAAAGAATGCGTCCATGACCTACAAAGGTGTCAAAATCAACATCATAGACACCCCTGGTCACAGCGATTTTGGAGGAGAAGTCGAGCGGGTATTGAACATGGCAGACGGAGTGCTCTTGCTGGTCGATGCCTTTGAAGGCCCCATGCCTCAGACCCGTTTCGTCCTGCAAAAGGCCCTGGAACTGGGACTCAAGCCCATCGTAGTGGTCAACAAGGTCGACAAGGAAAACTGTACTCCGGATGAGGTCCAAGAGGCGGTTTTCGACCTGATGTTCAACCTGGATGCCACCGAGGAACAGTTGGATTTCCCCACCATCTTCGGCTCTGCCAAAAACGGCTGGATGGGAACCGAATGGCAAACACCTGGCGAGGACATCACTCCCCTGCTGGAGGCCATTTTGGAACACATTCCCCCACCCAAGGTGGAAGAAGGGACCTTGCAAATGTTGGTGACCTCTCTGGATTACTCCTCTTACATCGGCCGAATTGCCATCGGGCGCCTGCAGAGAGGCGAGATCAAATCTGGGCAACGCATCGCCCTCATCAAGCGGGATGGATCTGCCAAGCAGCACAACATCAAAGGACTTTATCTCTTTGACGGGCTGGGCAAGGTGAAGGTCGACAAGGTAGGGGCCGGAGACATCTGTGCCATCATGGGAATAGATGGTTTTGAAATCGGTGACACCATTGCCGATACAGAAAACCCGCAGGCACTGCCAACCATTGCCATCGACGAACCGACGATGAGCATGCTGTTCACCATCAACGACTCTCCATTTTTTGGCAAAGAGGGCAAATTCGTCACCTCTCGCCACATCAACGAACGACTGGAAAAAGAACTGGAAAAAAACCTGGCCTTGCGCGTCGAGCAAACCAACTCCGCTGATTCCTTCCGGGTATTCGGACGCGGGGTCTTGCACCTCTCGGTCCTCATAGAGACCATGCGACGGGAAGGCTATGAGCTGCAGATCGGCCAACCACAAGTCATCCTGAAACAAGTGGACGGCAAGAAGCACGAACCCATCGAAGAGTTGAACATCGATGTGACAGAAGAATTTTCTGGCAAGGTGATCGAGATGGTCACCCGCCGCAAGGGCCTGATGCTCTCTATGGAACCCAAGGGCGACCGGATGCTGCTGGCATTTGAGATTCCCTCCCGGGGCATCATCGGACTGCGCAGTCAAATGCTGACCGCAACGGCAGGTGAAGCCATCATGTCGCATCGCTTCAAACAATTTCAAGAGCACAAAGGGGACATTCCAGGCCGCCAAAACGGCTCACTGATTTCCATGGAAACCGGAAAGTCCATCCCCTTCAGCATCAACAACCTTCAGGAACGAGGCAAGTTTTTCATCAGCCCAAATGTGGACATCTACGAAGGACAGGTCGTGGGAGAAAACAGTCGTCCGGGCGATTTGGTGGTCAACCTGACCAAGACCAAGAAACTGACCAATATGCGCTCTGCCGGAGCCGATGCAAAGGTCAAATTGGTTCCTCCCATCATCTTTACCTTGGAAGAAGCACTGGAATACATTCAGGCAGATGAGTATGTAGAGGTGACACCCGATTCCATTCGACTGCGAAAGGTCCTACTGAAGGAGCACGAGCGCAAGCGCGCCAAGAATGCCAAGGTCTCGGTTGGCTGATCAGGTCAGTGGGCTCGGTTGTCAGTCCAAGCCAAATATCTCGGGCTTTCGCAGGTAGGTACCCACCCATAACAAGGTATTCAGGGCAACACCCGGCACGGGCATTTCGCCAGCGGACAGTTCTGTGACGATGGCTCCTCCCAGGTAACTGGTCAGCAGAAAGAACCCGATGTTGTTGGTCTTGGGAATGACAAAGGCGATGACGCAGAGCAGCTCGATGATGCCGATGATCAGTACTTTGCCGCCCAAGCCCCTCTCTGTCAAAAAAGCAGTCACGCCTTCTCCACCGATCAATTTGTTGCCGGTGCTGGCCAGCATGGCCAAGACGACAATACCGCTGATGACCATGCCGATGGTGTTTCTTGTCTTGTTTACTGTTGTCATTGTCATTGATGTTTTTTGTGTGCAAGCAATTGCCTGTTGTTGAGTAGTGGCCAAAATAGTCAATTTTTTGGCGAACGCCCCCATTTCCTTACAATTCGTCCCAGCTGGTTCCTTTACGATTTGAGTTGTTCGACCCTTCGGCAACTCCATGCATGGAAATCAAAATACACAAAGTCTTTGTTGGCTGCCGGGTCGCAACTGATGGTCTCCAATTCTCGGGACAACTCTTGCAGGTGTTTCCTTTTCTGTCCTGGATGGCGAAAGCAGAGGCGACAATACTGAATAAAGGCTGTTTCCAATGGCCCCAATCGATCTATTTTTTTGAGTTCCCGGTAGGCTGAGTCCAATTCCGATCCCAGGAGTTGTTGCAATTCCAATTCTTCGTAAATGATGAGGGTGAAAATCCGTCGAATGCTGGCGTTGACCTCCAGTTGAGGGACCTGGTACCAAAAGCGCACCCATTCCATCCCCTGGCTGTATTGATCGAGCAATATGTAGGAGCGCACCACCAATTCCACCAAATACCCCACTTGGGCCTCCCCCATTTGCTGGTGATAGTCGTGCAGGTACTCCCCTGTTTTGGCCAGCACCTTGCGGATTTTGTCCCAAGACTTAGTAATGGAGTAAAAGTCCAACAAACGGGCGTATTTGATGTAGCGGATGTAGATGCTGTCCTGGGAGGGGTCTTTTTCCAGGATTTCCAGTTTGACCAAGGTGTTTTCGAAGTAGCGGAGGTCTTTGTTGAGGGTGGCAATGTAGAGGGAATTGCTGAGGATGGGGAGCTTGCGAGACTTTTTGAAGAAGTGTTCGTGTCGTTCAAAAAAAGCCAGGTAATCTTTTTGGCGAATGTGGGCTTGGTCAAAGCGACGGAGGATGAACTCGCGGATGCTCCGAATGTAATACCAGTTCTCCTTTGCCTTGATGCTCAATGCCAAGTTGGGATCTTCCAGCAATGGGTTGTCGAAGATGTTGGGAAACCGGCTGGCGTTCGTGACAAAAGATTCGGTAAACTGCAGCGATCGGACTTGCTCGCGCAGCAGACGCAGTTCATTGAGGTTCTGTATCTGGTCCACAATCCGTTGACGCTCCTGGCCGTGTTTGTTGAGCTGCTCCGCAAAACCGATGATTCCCTCCCGAAACAAGACATCCTCTTCCAGCTCGATGAGTCGAAGGATGATGGAGAACTCTTCAAATTCATAGGCCAGCTTCTTGGCTTGCCGCAATATCTTTCCCGCCTTGTTGCGGAAGCCTTTCTCCAGCAAGATGTCTACAAAGACCACCATTTGATTGAGTCGACGATAGGGACTTGTGCTCCGGTGAAAATTGGACAAGCTTCCCATCAGCTGCTGAAAGAGGTAATTGCACTCCGAACTCCAGTACTTGTCGATCGACTCTCCCCGAAACTGCTCCCGTATCTGATGGAGTCCCGAGTCAGGGTTGCTTTCCAGACCATCGTACAGGCGAACATAGTTTTTTTGCTCCCCTCCACTGTGCATAGAAGCATATTTTCGAAAGGCAGCCTTCTCCCGAGCGCTGAGTGATCCGACAAATTTGTGTAAAAAATCATTCATTTAAAATCCTCATTTTACAGAAAAAATCATTCTAAAATAGAATATACTCTGTGTTCCTTGTGGTTTTTTCTTAATAAAATGCAAATATGGCAAAAATTTAGATTCCTCAAAATACATATTTTTTCTTTGTTCGTGCTTTGCCATACATTTATCTTAGATATAATAAAACCCCAGAATTAAATTTTACCTTCTTCTAATCTAAAACTGGCACGCATGAAAAAAGCATTTACCCTACTCTTTTTTATCTCGTTATTTTACACACACACAAACTTGCAGGCGCAGGTGGAAATCGCGCCAAACTTTACTGCTACTGACATAGAAGGCAATACATGGACACTCTACGATGTGCTGGATCAAGGCAAATCGGTCATCATGGATGTCTCTGCTACCTGGTGTGGCCCTTGCTGGAGTTTTCACCAGACAAAAACACTCGAAAACCTCTACGAACAATACGGTCCCAATGGAACAGACGAGCTGGTCGTCCTATTTGTCGAAGGAGACGAAAATACGACCCTGGCCGACCTACAAGGCACAGGAGACAACACCCTCGGCGACTGGGTTGCCGGTACGACTTATCCCATCATCGACGACGGGAGCATCACAGACTTGTACGATGTGACTGGATTCCCAACCATCTTCCACATCTGTCCCAGCCGTCTGGTGACTGACATCGAGAGAGTATCCATCGAAGAATACATCGGCGCTCACCGAGGATGCCCGCAGGCAGCAGGCGCCAACAACGCAGGCATCATCTCCTACGATGGCTTCCAGGGAGCATTCTGCCGTGAGATCGCCTTTGAACCTACTTTCAAATTCCAAAACCTGGGATCAGAAACCATCACCTCTGCCAGTGTCGAACTGAAGATCAATGGCAACAGCGTCCAAACCATCGATTGGGATGGCTCCATCAACACCTTCCAAATCAGCGACATCGCTTTTGACCAGGTTTCCTTGACAGAAAATTCTCAACTCGATTTCGACATCTTGTCTGTCAATGGCGTTGCAGATGACAACGCAGACAACAACAGTCTGCAAGTTGGTACACAGCTGTCAGAGACTTCTGAATCTGCTTACATTACCCTGGAACTCACAACGGATTCCTTCCCCGCAGAGACCTACTGGGAATTGCTGGATGAAAACGGGACAGCTTTGTACACAGGTGGAAATCCAGGCATCTTTACTGGCAGTTTGGCAGAAGGTGCTTACACTTCCATCGTCACCACCTACACACATCAAATTCCGTTGCCAACTTCTGGTTGCTACGACTTTGTTTTGTACGATTTCTACTCTGATGGCATCTGCTGTACCTACGGAGAAGGTGGCTACGTCATCAAAAACGAAGCAGGCGACATTTTGGGAACAGGCGGTGCGTTTGAAACCGCTTCCGAAACCATTCCTTTCAACTTGGATGGCACGCCAAGCATCGACAACAATGCCACCATCATCTCTTACCAAGGTCTGACGGGCAGCTTCTGTCAAGAATTGGACTACCAACCTACTGTGGTCCTGCAAAATGTAGGTGCCATGCCGATGACCAGTGCCAAAATCACCATGAAGGATGAAAGTGGAACAGAACTGCAGGTCTTTGACTGGACCGGAGATGTTGCCACAGGTTCCATTGCTGCCGTTGCCCTAGATCCCGTTGTCATCGACCAGACCAATACCTACACCTTTGAGATTACCGAGATCAATGGTGCAGAAGATGCCTTTGATTTCAAAAATTCTTACGACATCACCATTGAGCGCGCAGTCGAAAGCGAGTACAGAGACCTATCGCTCGAAATTCGAACCGATCGATATGGATACGAACTCTATTGGCAGATCGAGGACGAAAATGGAGAGGCCATTGCCAGCGGTGGCAATACCAATGTCGGACCAGATGGCGCAGGAAATCGCGTTGCTACCGGATCAGACCCCGGTGCTTATGCCTCCAGCTCAACCATCACCGAAACCATCCAAGTGCCAGCCAATGGCTGCTACAGCTTGTTGGTGGTAGACGATTATGCCGATGGATTGGAACTCGGATCCTACGTCCGATTGAACGATGTCGAAAGCAATACGCTGATAGAAGTTGTTGGAGGATTTGCAGAATTGGAGCCTCCTTTCGAGGTCAACGAACTTGTCAACAGTCTCCCGACAGTAGAAGGACTCAGCAGCATCCAATTGCAACCCAACCCAGCCAGTGAAATGACGACTCTGCAGTTCAGTCTGGATCAAAGCCGCGAGCTGGACATCCACCTGACCAATGCACTTGGACAAAAAATCTCTTTGGCCCAAGGACGCAGCTTCCCAGCAGGAGACAACCAGTTGGACATTCCACTCGGAGACCTAGCCGACGGTCTGTACTTTGTCAGCCTCCAGGACGGCCAGCAGCTGTCCACCCAACGTTTGATTATCAACAGATAATAATTATCCTATAGTCATTATCGCTTACCTCTGATGCTTGGTCCATTTGCGTGGCGCCAAGATCAGAGGTAAACTTTTAAAATCATCTACTCATGAAAAAACTTGTACTCCTATTGGTCGCCGTCATGGCTGTTGGATTTTGCCGGGCACAGATCAGTTTCACAGCCGATACGGTCAGTACCTCTGTAGACATTGACAAGGATGATGTTGTTGGCTATGGCTTTGTCAACAATCTTGCTCCACAGGTAAAAAATTATGGCTGGAAGGCCACAGAAATGGAATTGTCTCAGGGATGGGCCTGGGCGATTTGCGATAAAAATACTTGCTATGCTCCTGGTGTGGATTCCATGACCTTTACCCTCGGGCCAGCCGAGTCTGGTCGCATGGACGTTCACCTCTATCCAGATGGCGTAGCAGGGAGCAATGCGGCCATCAAGATGACTGTTTCTGACCTGCAGAATCCTTCCAATAAGGCCGAGGCGTTCTACTTCTTCAGCACCCTACTCGTCAACAACAAGGAAGTGGAGCTGGCCAGCTTGCGGGTATTTCCCAATCCTACGCAGGGTTCCATCCGCATCGATGGCCTGGATGGCAAGTGGGAAGCTCGTTACTCGCTTTACACCCTCGACGGCAAGCTGCTTCAGGAAAACAGCTTCCGCGAAATGACATTTGTGAACACCGACGGACTCAGCACTGGCCTGTATTTGCTCAAGGTACAACTGGATGAGCAAGGCAGCAGCTTCCAACAACTGATTCAGAAAATCGACTGATTCAATATTTTTCCAGTCTGGTTGATGCCTTAGACATCGTAGTTCAGACTGGGCGCCAACCAGCGTTCCGCTTCTTCCAGCCCCATCTCTTTGCGTTGGGCGTAGTCTTCTACCTGATCCTTGGAGATTTGGCCGAGACCGAAGTAGCGGGATGCCGGGTGGGCAAAATACCATCCGCTCACAGAAGCCGCCGGATACATGGCGCAGCTCTCTGTCAGTTGCATTCCAATCTTTGCCTCCACATCCAAGAGTTCAAATAGCTTGCGCTTCTCGGTGTGTTCTGGACAGGCCGCATAACCAGGCGCTGGCCGAATCCCTTGATACTTTTCAGCGATCAATGCGTCATTGTTGAGTGACTCCTCCGGCTGGTAGCCCCAAAGTTCCTTTCGCACGCACTCGTGCATGTATTCTGCCGATGCCTCCGCCAATCGGTCGGCCAAGGCCTTGAGCAAAATGGCGTTGTAATCATCGTGGTCCTCTTCGTATCTTTTGACGTGTTCTTCAATGCCAATGCCCGACGTAACGGCAAACGCTCCGACGTAATCTGCCAGGCCACTTTCCCGAGGGGCTACATAGTCTGACAAACAGTAATTGAACTGCCCCGGTGCTTTTTGGCGTTGCTGGCGCAAGTGACACAGCACCATCTGAACTTCCTCTCGTTCCTCATCCACATAGAGGGCCAAGTCATCGTCGTTTACTTTGTTGGCGGGAAAGAATCCGACCACCGCCTTTGCTTGCAACCATTTTTCGTCGATGATCCGGCGGAGCAAAGAACGAGCATCATTGTACAATTTTTGGGCCTCCTCCCCCACTATTTCATCTTTGAGAATAAGTGGGAATTTTTCTCCCCGCAATTGCCAGGATTGAAAGAAGGGCGTCCAATCGATGTAAGCAGTAAGAACCTCTATGTCCAGCTCGTCAAATACTTTGATTCCTGTGAAGCTCGGTTTGGGTGGTTGGTATCCTTCCCAATCCAATTGGAGTTGGCTTTGGCGGGCCTTTTTGAGGGTGAGGTATTTTTTATTGGATTTCCGATTGCCGCGCAATTTGCGAACGCGCTCGTATTCCTGCTTGACATTGATGATGAAATTCGAGCGGGTGTTTTCGTCGTTGGACAACAAGGAGCTGGCCACAGAGACCGAGCGGGAGGCATCCAATACGTGAATGGTCGTCCCCGAATACTGAGGCTCTACCTTGACGGCAGTATGTGTCTTGGAGGTGGTTGCCCCCCCGATCATAAGCGGAATGGTAAATCCAAGGCGTTCCATTTCTTTGGCGACGAAGACCATCTCGTCCAGCGAAGGGGTAATCAATCCACTCAAGCCAATGATGTCGACTTCGTGTTCGCGGGCTGCTTTGAGGATTTTGTCACAGGCCACCATGACCCCCAGGTCAATGATCTCAAAATTGTTGCATCCCAGGACAACCCCTACGATGTTCTTGCCAATGTCGTGTACATCTCCCTTGACCGTCGCCATCAGGATTTTTCCCTTGGAAGTCCGACCTCCCTTCGACTTTTCTGCCTCGATGTAGGGTGTCAGATAGGCCACGGCCCGTTTCATGACCCGAGCTGATTTGACCACCTGTGGCAAAAACATCTTGCCGGAGCCAAATAAATCTCCCACCACATTCATCCCGTTCATCAATGGTCCTTCGATGACATGCAGGGGAGCACTGGCCTCGGAACGGGCCTCCTCGGTATCCTCCTCGATGAAGTCGGTGATTCCTCTGACCAGGGAGTGGGTGATGCGTTCCTGCAGCGTTCCTTCGCGCCAGCTCAAGTCCTTTTGCAAGGTTCGGCCACCACTTCCTTTGAGGTTTTCGGCAAACTCCGTCAGTCGCTCGGTGGCATCGTCGCGTCGATTGAACAGCACGTCCTCCACCCTTTCGAGCAATTCCTTAGGGATGTCTTCGTAGACTTCTATCATGCCCGCATTGACAATGCCCATGTCCATACCCGCCCGAATGGCGTGATACAAGAAAGCGGAGTGCATGGCCTCTCTCACCACATTGTTGCCTCGGAAGGAGAAAGAAATGTTGCTCACCCCTCCACTCACCTTGGCGCCCGGACATCTTTCCTTGATCTGACGGGTGGCTTCGATGAAGTGGATGGCATATTCGTTGTGTTCTTCAATGCCCGTGGCAACTGCAAAGATGTTGGGGTCGAAGATGATGTCATGTGGTCGGAAGCCAACCCTATCGATCAGGATGTGATACGCCCGCTCGCAAATCTCCACCTTTCGCAGTGTTGAATCAGCTTGCCCATTTTCGTCGAAAGCCATCACGATGGCGGCAGCTCCGTAGCGGCGGACCAGGGTGGCCTGCCGGATGAATTCTTCCTCTCCTTCTTTGAGCGAAATGGAATTGACCACACATTTGCCTTGGACGCATTTGAGTCCTGCTTCGATGACGTTGAACTTGGAGGAATCGATCATGATGGGCAGCTTGGCAATGTCTGGTTCGGACATCATCAAGTTGAGAAAATCCACCATGGCCTTTTCCGAATCGAGAAGCCCTTCATCCATATTGACATCGATGATTTGGGCACCGCCATCTACTTGGTGTTGGGCCACGGAAAGGGCCTCTATGTAATCTCCGGATTTGATCAATCGAGCAAACTTTCGAGAACCCGTCACGTTGGTTCGCTCTCCAATGTTGACGAAATTGGTTTCTGGCCGGATGACGAGTGGTTCCATGCCGCTGAGGCTGGTCAGTGGTTCCACGGTCGGAATCTTGCGCGGCGGGATGTCCGCTACCCCTTTGGCCATGGCGTGAATGTGGTCCGGTGTCGTCCCACAGCAACCTCCGATGATGTTGACAAAACCACTGGATGCAAAATCTCTGATGTACTGCTCCATTTCCTCTGCCGTTTGATCGTACTCCCCAAACTCGTTGGGAAGGCCGGCATTGGGGTAGGCACTCACGTAAGAGTCGGCTACTTTGGAAAGAGCTTGTACGTAGGGACGCATTTCCTCTGCCCCCAAAGCACAGTTCAATCCCACGCTGAAAATCTCGATGTGACTGAGCGAAATCCAAAAGGCCTCGACGGTTTGCCCAGAAAGGGTTCGGCCACTGGCATCGGTGATGGTGCCAGATACCATGATGGGCAATTTGATTTGGCGCTCCGCAAAGAGTCGATCGATGGCAAAAAGAGCTGCTTTGGCGTTGAGGGTATCGAAGATGGTTTCCACCAATAGGATGTGGGAACCTCCGTCTACCAGTCCTCTAGCCTGCTCGTAATAAGCTGCCTCTAGCTCGTCGAAGGTAACCCCCCGAAAACCGGGATTGTTGACATCTGGCGAGATGGAAGCTGTTCTGTTGGTGGGCCCCATGGCACCAGCGACAAATCGCGGTCTGTCGGGCTGTTTTGCTGTAAACTCGTCGGTAGCCTTGCGGGCAATGCGGGCTGATTCAAGATTCATCTCGTAGGCCAGGTCCTGCATGTCGTAGTCGGCCTGAGCAATGGTGGTCGCGCCAAAAGTATTGGTCTCTATGATGTCTGCCCCTGCCTCCAGGTAGGCCTTGTGAATGGCCTCGATGATGGATGGCTGGGTGATAGAAAGCAATTCATTGTTTCCCTTGATGTCCATGTGATAATCCGCAAACCGTTCTCCCCGATAGTCTTTTTCCTGCAGCTGGTATTGCTGGATCATCGTTCCCATAGCCCCGTCGATGACGAGAATGCGTTCAGCTATTATCTCATGAATAGTAACATTAATGTTCATATGTACGTTCTTAGATTTTAACTAACAAACACATTAGTAGATAATTACAGATAAAAATATTAACAAGCTGTCATGGCATATAGTTGCAATGCAAATTTAAGACATCTTCTTGTGAAAAACACTTGAAAATGCCCTTTGAAAGCCTGACCTTTGCCGTTTAAAATTACGAAAATGACGAAAGAGTCTCACACTAGAAGCATCCTAAAAGCCATTTCCTGGCGATTCCTGGCGACAAGTACGACTTTTTTGCTGGCGTACTTCATCTTCAGCAATAGCAACTGCGAGGATGTGCTCGAAAAGTCCACCATTGTAGCCGCTTTGGAAGCATCTATAAAAATTGTTATATATTACTTCCATGAGCGAGCCTGGCAAATGGCCCCCAAAGGTAGTGTTCGAAAAATATTTTCAAAAAAATAACCGCCTTGTCTACTGATTTACACATCCATCCGATCTTCGACCGATTGCTCCAGCGGAACGATCGAGAGTTGAGGCTTCAGCAACAGTCCAAAGTCTTGTGGCTGACGGGGCTGTCTGGCTCTGGCAAAAGTACCATCGCACAGCACCTGGAGCGACGGCTGCACAACGCAGGCTATTTTGCCCAGGTCCTCGATGGCGACAACATCCGCAGCGGCATCAACAACAACCTGGGATTTTCCATGGAAGACCGACGCGAGAACATTCGTCGGATCGCCGAGGTCGCCAGATTGTACCTCCACTCGGGCATCATTACCCTCAATTCATTCATCAGTCCCACGCGAGAAATCCGCGACTTTGCTCGCTCCATTGTCGGGGCCGATGACTTTGTGGAAATCTACATCAATGCGCCACTGGAAGTGTGCGAACAACGGGATGTAAAGGGCCTCTACCAAAAGGCGCGAAAGGGAGAGATCAAAGGCTTTACTGGCATCGACTCCCCCTACGAAGCCCCTTCGGAGGCAGCACTTGAAATCAGAACAGACCAACTAAATATTGACCAAGCGGTGGATCGGATATTCGAATACATCGAACCAATGATCCAATATTCCAAAAAGTAGCCATCGGACTACGCATTACAGACAACCACCAAGTTCACCTTATGAGTTATCAATTAAGTCACCTGAAAGAACTCGAATCGGAATCTATCTTCATCATCCGGGAGGTAGCAGCACAATTTGAAAAGCCCGTACTGATGTTTTCCGGCGGGAAGGATTCCATTCTGATGATTCACCTGGCCATGAAGGCCTTCTACCCTGCTCGCATTCCTTTTCCCCTGCTGCACATCGATACGGGGCACAACTTTCCCGAAACCATCGCCTTCCGCGATCGACTGGTCGAGAAACTCGGTGCCACACTGATCGTGGGTTCCG
This sequence comes from Bacteroidota bacterium, assembly GCA_039821145.1. Classification (GTDB taxonomy): domain Bacteria; phylum Bacteroidota; class Bacteroidia; order Chitinophagales; family Saprospiraceae; genus JBCCSZ01. The sequence goes on from JBCBOS010000019.1 coordinate 103,824, forward strand.
TAGAAGAGGCCATTGCCAAGGGAATGGTTACCGAGGAAAAGGGATACAGCGCCAGCCGCAACGGCCTGCAAACTGCTGTTTTGCTCGACTCTCTCGAAAAGGGAAAATTCGATGCAGCCATGGGTGGTGCCAGACGCGATGAAGAAAAGGCCCGCGCCAAAGAACGCTTCTTCTCCCACCGCGATGAATTCAGCCAATGGGATCCCAAAAACCAGCGACCTGAACTGTGGAACATCTTCAACGGCAAAAAGCACTTTGGAGAGCACTTCCGGGTATTCCCCATCAGCAACTGGACCGAACTGGACGTGTGGCAGTACCTGGCCATGGAAGAGGTAGAGCTGCCCAATTTGTATTTCGCCCACCGCCGCGACGTATTCGAAAGAGATGGCATCCTGCTGGCCGATACGCCCATCATTCCCAAAAAGCCAACAGAGGTTGTCAAGGAAATGACGGTTCGCTGCCGCACCATCGGCGACATGACCTGTACCGGCGTCTGGCCATCCAATGCCGATACCATAGAGAAGATCATCGATGAGGTAGCAACGACCCGGATGACCGAAAGAGGAGGCCGTGCGGATGACAAACGCTCCGAAACCAGCATGGAAGACCGCAAAAAACAAGGCTACTTCTAGCCCTTTGTACCACTCCTCATCTCTTCATTAACCATCAAACCCAAAAGCGGGACTCTGGTCCCTCCAAGATAAAAGTAAAAGCATGAGCAACACAGAACTCCTGAGATTCACCACGGCTGGCAGTGTAGACGATGGAAAAAGTACACTGATCGGACGACTTTTATACGACAGCAAATCCATCTTTCAAGACCAATTGGAAGCTGTGGAGGCAAGCAGCCTTCGCCGCGGAGAGTCAGAAGTCAACCTGGCCCTGCTGACCGATGGACTCAAGTCGGAACGCGAACAGGGCATTACCATTGACGTGGCTTATCGCTACTTCAGCACCCCCAAGCGCAAATTCATCATTGCCGACACGCCTGGCCACATCCAGTACACCCGCAACATGGTCACAGGTGCTTCCACCGCCAACGTTGCACTCATCCTCATCGATGCCCGAAATGGTGTGGTGGAGCAAACCCGTCGCCACGCCATCATCGCTTCCTTGCTGCAAATCCCACACTTGGTCATCTGCGTCAACAAGATGGACTTGGTCGATTACCAGGAGGAAGTCTACGAAAAGATCAAAGACGATTTCACCAATTGGGCCTCTAAATTGGAAGTGCGGGACATCCACTTCATTCCCATCTCAGCCCTCAAAGGCGACAATGTCGTAGATCAATCCTTGGCCATGGACTGGTACAAAGGAACAACCCTGCTCTACTACCTGGAAAATGTCCACATCGGAAACGACCACAACCTGATCGATTGCCGTTTCCCCGTGCAGTTGGTGACTCGCCCCAATACGGATGAGCACCACGATTACCGAGGCTACAGCGGGCGCATTGCCGGAGGGGTTTTCAAAAAGGGAGATCGCGTCATGCTGCTTCCAAGTGGATTTACTTCCAGCATCAAAAAGATCGATACCTACGACGGAGAACTTCAGGAGGCACATCCTCCGATGTCGGTCACCATTTTGCTCGAAAACGACTTGGACCTCAGCCGCGGCGACATGATCGTGCGAGAAAACAACAGCCCGGAGGTTTCACAAGATTTGGAGGTAATGCTGTGCTGGTTCAACGAGCGCCCACTTCAAGTCCGGGGTAAGTATGCACTTTTACACACCTCCCAGGAAGTTCGCTGCATCATCAAGGAAATCCGATACAAACTGGACATCAACAGCCTGCACCGGGATTTGGAGGACAAAGAGATCAAAATGAATGACATCTCCCGGATCGTATTGCGCACCACCAAGCCGCTGTTTTACGATTCCTATCGCCGCAATCGCATCACGGGCAGCATCATCCTAGTGGATGAAAGCACCAATGAAACGGTGGCCGCAGGGATGATCATTTGATGTGATCAGAAGAACATTTCCCTGGTGGCGATGTTCATCCGAAAGCCCAATCCGAAGTAGCCCGAGTTTTCGTCCAGATCATCTTGGGCACTATCCTCTCTTCGATATTGGTAATACAGATCAATGTAGCCATTGTGGAATAGCTCATAACTGATGTTGAGCCCCACAAGGCTGATCTGTGTCTCTATGCCCTGTCCGATTTCATTGCCAAAGTTTTGCTCTCGGCTGTTGTAGGACAGCAAAAGGCTGCTTCCCCAATTTTCGCCATTGGTATCGCGGCCGACAGTTGCCCGGATCAGTCGCAGCTCGGCCAGCAATCTGGGCAGGGGTTGGTAACGGATGTTGGCAGACCACTCTCTGAAATTGGCTCCCAGTGGATGGGCCAGGGATTGACTCTGGTGGGTGTAATTGGCCGAGCTGTCCTTGTGGACAAAGGTGTAAGGCCGCACCACATTCAACTCCGCCCCCAGATCGAGGTGATCCACTCCAAAGGCATCGATGTATTTCCCGCCCAACTGAAAGCCCAATTTGTTGGCCCACCAGCCCCTTCGCTCGATCAAAAGCTCGTCGAATTTGAACTCATCCAAGACCAACTGGCCGTACAATCGAATGCGTCGAAAGACATCCCAATGCATGTTGAGGCCGATCAAGATGTTGTCCGGACTGTCCAAGCCCTGTTCGATGGTCCTGTAGAGCACTACCGGATTGAGGTATTGCAGTTCAAATTGATTTTCCCGATGGTACACCACTGCCTCAAACAGTCCGATGCTCCAACGAGGGTTGGGCCGGAAGCTCAGGTAATGAGCCGCCACGTACTTTTTGGGGATGAGTCGATCCTGATTGGCATTGGGACTGATGGCGTCCAGCTCTGCAAAGATGTTTTGGTAATGGAATTTCCAAATGCGGGTATTGAGCTTGAGGTAAAAGTAGTTGTTGGAAAAATCGGACAGCAAGAGCGAGCGGAAGCCGTGGCCGATGAAGTTGCGCCCATGTCCCAATTGCAGGCCGACATGCTTGCTGATGTTGAAACCCAAGTAGCCCTGGGCGTTCAGAAAGTCGTTTCCCTCGTCAATGTCAAAGACTGTACTCTTGTAATTCTTGACCAGTCCGGAGCCAGGAAGGGCCTGGTACTCTCGCCGAAACCGCCGGACATAGGCTGGATAGCGGGCCTGGTTTTCCAATATGCGCGAGAAGAAATACACCCTGCCATCTACTCCTCCCCGAACGGTGACCCCTCGCTGATTGAGAAAGACCCAGCCGTCGGAGTTGGTGGTTCGTCCGAGGCGGAAGTTGAGAATGGGGTTGACACGGAGGTGAAAATACTCCTGATCCAGCTCAAAGAAATTGGCCGGGGTTTTATACAAGAGGCCAAATATGGGCTTTTGCCGCTGTACATAACGGGAGCTGGATTGGCTGGCCAGGGGCTGACTCGATTGGGTATAGAATGTCTGGCTGCTGTCGACGTATTGACGGACTGGGGCCAACTGGCGCTCCCCGGCCAAAGTTGCTGGCCATTGGGATTGCTGCAACCACTCATTGTTGTCGTTGAAAATGTACTGGAGGTCTCGGCGATCCAGCGCACTCAGGCTCGTTTCGGTGGTGTCCAAATTGATGGCATAGCGGGCCACATCTCCCCTGGCGTAGTATTTCAAGGCAGAATGAAAAAGCGGCTCTGAAGCAGACTTGATTTCCAATCGTTCCAAAATCTGGTAGGCAGGATTTTCGAGTGGAACTCCTGTATTTTGGCTCCACAGGCAAAAGGGAAGGAAGCACAACAGAAGCCAGGATGAAAGGCGCATGTATCGCTTGTTTTGGTGATTGGCCGCAAGATAAGCAGTAAGGCTGGAAAAATGGAGACCAGAAGATGCCACAAAGGGAAATCCCGAATCTTCACAAACGGAAAATTCGGGATCCCTGTCATTTTTCGGATACATCCAGGTGACTGGTGATTACATCTCTTGGATCATTTTGTCATTGCTGAATGGGTTGGAAGCCATCCAGCTCTCATGGAATGGTTGATTTTATGTCAAACCCGCCAAGTTGCGAATCAAAATGCTGCGGCGGTTGAAGTGTATGAGGTTGAGTTTTTTGAGTTCATTGAGGACCGATGTCACCGTTTGGCGAGAAGTCCCTGTGATGTTGGCGATGTCTTGCTGAGTCAGCGTGTGCTTCACCAAGGTCTCATCAATTCCGATGCGCAAACCTCTTTTGTCAGCCGATTCCTTGATGAAATCGATGATGCGGGTGCGAGCATCTTTGAAAATCAATGCCTCCAGGCGACGCTCTGTCCGGCGCAGGCGCTCTCCCAATCGGTGGAGAATGCGGGTGGACAACTGGTAGTTGGACTGCATCAATCTTCTGAATTGAGAAGCGCGGATCACATAGCAAGTCACTTCCTGGTTCATTGCCTTTGCAAAGTCGGGCCGCGTTCTTTCTCCCACCAGACAGAGTTCGCCAAACATGGCGAGTGGATGAAGAATCGCTTTGATCACCTCTTTGCCATCGTTGGAGTGTGTACCGATTTTGATGACGCCTTTGGCCAGAAAATAGATGGAATCAGAATGGTCGCCAGACTGGTAAAAGTAGCTGTGCTTGGCTTTTTTCCGAATCTCGATCATTGATGCCAATTGTCTTTTTTCATCGGAGGTCAGTACATCGAAAAGAGGCAGTTGTTCCAGGAAGGTTAATTTTGCGGTCAGATCCATATCACACTTCATTTTGATGAGCAAATCCATTGGCTTTCGTTTCGTCTTACAAAATTATAGACACGGATTTGACCTGCCCCCCCTATCCAAATGCAGTTTTTTTTACAAAATCTTCTTTTTCTTTATAGGGGGTTGGTATTGTCTGGCTCAAATAGCTCATCGATGTAGGCTTGGCGGGTCTGGGTATTGTAGGCATCCCAGCACTCCCCCAGTCCACTGCGCATCAGGCTCACACAACGGCCATTGGAATGGCTGTCCTCCCTGTGGTCTCTCAACAGGTGGCAATGCCCCAACTCGTGAAAAATGATGAATTCTTTGAATCGGTCACTGCTTCGGTTCCAAAAGTCGAGATCTACTGTGACGTGATTGGGGGAGCGAAAGTTGTAGTTGCACTGACCCGCGACATGCTCTCCTTCCAAATCGGCAATGACACCTGTAATGCCTTTGGCGGCCAGATCGATCCGAAAACCGCGGGCGAGGCCTTCCTCTTCGTAGCGTTGGAAGTAAGGCCACAGGCGGGTGTCTACGTTGGGAAAACGGCCTTCGTCCTCTAGCTGTGGGGATTCTGTCTCAACAATGCTTTGGTTTTTCTGGCAGGCGGCCAGCAAAAGGATGGACAATAGGCTGCAAACGACAGCCTTGCCGATGAATGATGATTGGGTCATAACGATACAAATTTGGTTTGTTTACAATTGTATCGGTCTGATCATGTAAGGTACTTTGGTTCAGTGATAGTAGGTGACGGAGAAAATCATTGATCCATCCGTCAGACAGTTTAGATGTAAAAGTAAGGGGGAATGAATGGGTGGTTCGGTATCAGCAGGCTTCTGCTTTGCTGTGCATGTGTAGCTGGAAGCAATCCAATATCTCTTTGACTGTCTCCAACCCTTCTACTTCTTCTTTTCGCAATTCAATTTTGAAGAGGCGCTCCAGTCGCAGAATCAGGGTCAGATAGTCGATGGTATCCATTTCTAGATCTTCATAGATATTGGTTGTCAGGCAAATGTGGCTTGAGGGCACATCTGCCACCCAGCTGATTAGATTGACTAATTGCTGTTTCGCATTCATGATAAAAGACTTTTTTCGTTGTTCAACTTTTCGTCATCGACAGCCTCCATCATCTTGCGGATGCGTTGTTGATCTGTCCATGTACGGCAAAAAACGCAGGATTTGACAGCTGTCATATGTGACTTTTCAAACTATGCGCGAATATATCGAATTTTGTTAGCTATCAGACATACAAAATGTCCAATGTACAGCATTTGACTCCTTGCAGTCTTCTCTTACGGAAAAGCTGCTGAGATGTTGAGCTTTCTTTGGAATTGATGGACAAACGGACTTGATGTATGCTCTAGGCAGAAAGGAATGAACTCAATCAAAGGATTTCACAGAGTCAATGGCCGTATTGTAGCCTGCAAAAATGCCATAGCCCTCGCTGATGTTGTTGAAAAGGATGATCGGCTCTGAGAAGACGGTATCTGTGTTTTGCGACTGGAGGGTCAAAGAGCTGTGGTAATTGTAATAGGCCTCCGAGCCAGACCTCAATTCGACAAACAGAAAGTCAAATATCTCATCGACCCCCACCGGACGGGTCACGCCCTCGAACTCAAAGGTCATCAACTGGCCATCCGAACGCTCATCGTCGACCAAAATGCCCTTGCTGAAATGACTCAAATAAGGCAAGCTGTTGGGGGTATTGTCCAAGATCAGTGGGATGACAAGGCCTGTCTCCTGCCGCAGCGTATCCTCCCCGTCGATGGTAAAGTCGATGTCTTTGTAGAAAAAGTTGAGATGGTAAAAATTGCGCTCTCCGGGGACATCCCGAAAGCTGACCCGCATCCGAAAGGTTACCTGAAAAGTCTGCTGATCAGGGGTAATGGGGCGAGGAACTGGATTGCCGATGATCTCAAAGGAGGTAACTGGCACCGCTGCTGGTACCACATCCGTGGCACTGACATCTGTAAGTCCCAATGCTTTGACCTGTACCGTGTAGTTTTGGCCTTCCTTGGGTCGGAGCTGTTGGGTGGTGTATATATTGCGCCCCAGCAGGGGATCTTCGACCAATACAAGCTCCTCCAACAATTGCTCTCCGTCGTAAATGCCAACGGCTGCATTGTCGATGTATTCCAATGGATCGCCAGACAAGGCCGAACGACTGCGGGATACACTCAGCTTGAACAGACTGTCTGGCTCAAAATTGCACAAAACCACCAGTCTAGACTGCTCCTCCTCGATGCCCAGGTCTACCACTCGCTCACAGCTCTGGCTTGCCAGACAAGCACAAAGAAAAAAGGCCAAGATGCGATATGTCAGTCGAGTCGTTCTCAAAATTCTATGCTGTAGCTAAAATAAGGAGTTACGGGCAATAAACTAACCTCGATGTATTGTCTTCCCCGAGGATCGACAGGATTGCTGGTCCCCCGACTGAGGCGATAATACAATGGATTTCGGCGATTGTAGACATTGTAAAACCCAAAACTGAGGGTGTGATTCTGCACATTTCGCCCAAAAGAATAATTGGCCCCCACATCCAAACGGTGGTAATTGGGCAGGCGAAAGCTGTTTTTGTCCCCAAAATTGACCGCCAACTCTGGCCGACCGGGAAAGTCGGGAATAGAGGCCTGGTATTCACTGATGGGAAGCGTGGTCGCCAAGCCCGTTCCATAGACCCAGTTGCCCGACAGCTCCCATTTTTCTCCCAACTTGTGGATCAAGACGAGCTTCAAATTGTGGCGCCGATCGTAGCGAAAGGGAAAAGTCTCTCCGAGGTTGACGCGATTGAACTGGCGCAGGGACCAGGACAGGGTATAGCTGAGCCAACCCGTGGTGTTGCCAATGCTTTTGTCCAAAAACAGTTCCATCCCATAGGTCCAGCCCTGCCCAGTGGTGACATTGTTTTCCCAATTATCGGCATTGATGAAAGAAATCGAACTGCCTTCCTGATAGGCAATGACGTTGTTGAGTTTCTTGAAATAACCTTCTACGGAAAGGTCAAAGTCATTCTTTCGGCGGTAATCCACTCCGACCACTACCTGCCAGGAGTCCTGCGGGGCAACCCGCTCGGTGGAAGGGACCCACAAATCATTGGGCAGGCCGATGCCAGTGGTGGTCAACAGGTGGAGGTATTGACTGATGGAGCTGTAGGAGGCTTTCAGTCGAAGGTCTCGCTTCAGATCGTAGCTGAATGCCAAGCGAGGTCGTACATTGTAATAGATTCTGCTCCCGATTTGCCACATGGAGGCGCGCAGGCCGATGTTGGCGTGCAGCCGGTCGCTGATCTGCCACTCGTCCTCGGCATATAAAGCTGCTTCCAGGGTGGCGATGGACGGATTGTCGATGGAATCCAAGGAGGAGAAGATGAAGGCAATGTCTGGAAAGGACAAGGCAATGTTGTCATTGAGGGCTGCCACACCTGGTCGGAAGTAGTGCCTGGTCAACTCTGCTCCCATGCGCCAGTAGTGTTTGACAGAAGGGACGTATTCGATGTCCAACTTGGCACTGACATCTTGGATGAGTGAACTGAACCGGCCCAGGTTGAACTCCCGCAAGCTGGAAGAATCCAATCGCAGCAAATCCTCGTAGCTGAATACATCACTCGACTCAAACTGGTAGCGGCTGTAGTTGATGCTGGCATTGCTGAAGAGCTTGTTGCCAAAGATGTGGTTCCAGCGCAGGGATGCCACGGTATTGCCCCATTCGAGGTCTTGAGAGTCCAGTTGTCGGAAACTAAAATTGCCACTGGGACTTTGAAAATCGATGCGTGTTTCGTTGTGAAAATTGTCTCCCCCTTTGTAAAAACTGGCGAAGAATTCATTTCGATCACCCGCGGAGAAGTTGATTTTGGCATTGACATCATAAAAGTTGTAGGAGCTAAAGCCACTTTCTCCTCGATCCTCTTTGATTCTCTCTGAAATCGGACGCACGAAAAAATCCAGGAAGGACCGTCTGGCAGATAGAAAAATGGAGCTTGTATCTTTTTTCAATGGCCCTTCGATGGTAAACTTGGCAGACGTCAAGCCGAGGTTGATCTCCTTGCGAAAACTCTTTTTGTTTCCTTCTTTGGTCCGCACATCCAGTACGGAGGACAAACGACCACCATATCGGGCGGGGAAACTGCCCTTGGTCAGGCGGGCACTTCGGATGGCCTTGGAATTGAAGACCGAAAAGATGCCTGCCATGTGAGCCGGATTGTACACTGGTACGCCATCCAGCAAGACCAAATTCTGATCTGCATTTCCTCCCCGAATGTGAATGCCCCCTACTCCATCCGCTCCCGTCTGCACACCGGGCAGCAAATGTGCCAGGCGAATGACATCCACTTCTCCCCCCAATGTTGGCAGGGTCTCGTATCGTTCCGGGACAATGTCGTAGGTATTGATGGTAGCCGCTTCTTCGCCTCCTGGCCGGGCTGTCACCACAACTTCAGAGAGGGTAATGGCCGGTTTGAGGTCAATGTTGAGCTTGAGGTCAGAATTGATGTTGATTTCTTCCAGTTGCATTTGATAGCCCAGATAAGAAAATCGGATCTGACGGATGCCTTTTTGGAGCGTCAGACTGTAAAAGCCATAGGCATTGGAACTGGTCCCTCGCCGACTCTGAGATTCATACACATTGGCGGCGATGAGTTTTTCTCCTGAGATGGCATCCCGAATGTATCCGCTGATGGTGTATTCTTTGGGGGGGGGCGGTTTGAAATAGAGGACAATTTGGCGGCCCACCAGTCGGTACTGCACGCCCGTGTTTTTCAAAATCTTTGACAAGACATTTTTGACCATCGCATCCCTCATTCTGAAGCTGATGCGCTTTTCGGCTGGAAAAATGTCACTGCTGAATGCGATGCGGACCGATGCCAATTCGCTGAGCTGTTCAAGGGCATCTGCAATGGAACTGTTTTTCACCTCGAAGTCCACCCGCCGCTCTAGAGGTCCTTGCGCGAGCAAAGACAGAGAAAGGCAGACGAATGTCGATAGAAGAAACAGCCTTTTCATCTTTCAACTTTTTACAAAAATCCTGCTGACAATCTGTCCTTTCATCCACAAGCTGACGATGAAAGGACAGTCAGGCAACCCATGCACGCCCATTTCGAAAGGGACATCCAGCTGAATGTTTTGATCCAACAAGGTGCGTCCCAGCAGATCGGCAACGGTTAACCTGTAGCTATTAAACGGCGCATTGACATTCTTGTTTTCAATCCACAGCTTTCCATTGAAAATGCGAATGTCAATTTGTGTATTTGGTGCTTGTGAAGGCGAATTTGTCGATGTTGTTTGGGCAATCGTCCGCCGAATCCAGTCTTCGTACCGGCTCAGATTTTGATAGACTCCAGGATAGGCATCGTCCGACCATTCCAGTTGCCCCCAACTGACCAAGCCCACTCCATACCACTGATTGTCGTAAAACACCATCAGAGGCCCGCCGCTGTCGCCCTTGGCCGATCCCCGCAAGCTGTTGGGCTTTCCAGCACAGAGCATATTGGCTGTCACTCGACCGTTGTAGCGATCCATCCGATTGCATTCATCCGTTGCGATGAGCTCCACATCTGCTTGCTGCAACAGTGGTCCCAACAAAAAATTGGTGTCTTGGATGCCCCAACCCAAAACCATGCACGGGATTCCGGGATCGGCCAGAAAGCTCTCTGCTGCCGTTGGAAGCCGAATGGGATCTTGCGCCAGATCTTGGTCCAAGCGCAAGAGGGCTAGATCGTGTTCGAAGCCAGTAGAAAGACTGTAATCGGGATGGCGGATGACCTGAGCGATGGGCAGGCGAAGGTAATCGGATGCATTGGCAGACAAATCATTGGAACCGACAAACAACTCGACATTGGACAGGGCAGAGGAATCAAAATCATCCAAGCAATGCGCAGCAGTCAATGCCCAACGAGAGTCAATCAGGATGGCACCACAAAAATAGGCATCAGATGGGGAGAGGGATGGGTTCGACAACAGGCCTGCCATCCAGGGATAAGCCCCCTTGGGAGCATCTTCTCCATCAATGACTCTTTGCGTTTGGGCCCAGCCCGAGGAGGAAAGCCCATGCAATAGCAGCAAGACGGTGATCATCCGAATGTAGATTGATGTCATTGGGTCCATTTGACGCTTTGCATCATTACAAAACAGGAAGATACCAAAAACCTTACTCTTTCATCGGAGTAAGGTTCAAGGCAGGTAGTTTACCTGACACATTTTGTGAAATGTCCGGTTTGTTATTTGCAGTTACCTCCGGAAAGGATGTATGTATTGGGTTGGGTATTGCGAATGTCTACGCCATAGGTGATGGTGAGGACTTCCAAGGCATCATCCAGGGAAGTGTCATCGTAATTGGCGTTGAATCTGCAGTCTTGCAGTTGTGCATTCTCCATCTGTATGTCAACTCCGTAGTAATTTTCCATGTAGCGAACCACATCTGACATCGGAGTATCTTTGAATACCAGTTGTTTGCTTTTCCAGGCCAAGGCATTGAGTTGCTCATCCTTGCCCAACCGTCCGGCTCCCTTTCCAATGGTGTACAGCAAACGTTGGCCTGCTGTCAAGTCCAAAGTTTCGCCCAGGGCTTCGAAGCGCACCTTTCCGGAGCGAACTGTCAATTCAATCTCAGTGTCTGTCTCGCGGATGTTGAAAGAAGTACCAAGTACTTGAACCGATGCACCATCCATGTCAATGATGAAAGGCTTCTCGGGATTCTCGGCAACATCGAAGTATGCTTCTCCCTTCAGTTGGACACGCCTCTCTGAAGAAGGAAAACTCTCTGGATAGATCAGTTGACTGTTGGCGTTGGCAGTCACCTGCGTACCATCAGAAAGCTCCACGGATCGAATCTCTTCCAAAGTCACCATGGAATTGCTTTGGACAGAAGGATTGAGCACCTGCCAGATGCCAAATAAGCCGACCGCCAAAACGGCAGCCGCGGCGATGCGTAGAAAAAATCTGCGCTGTAGGGGAACAACGCGTCCTGGTTTGGGGACAGCCTCCACCTCTTTGGCCTCTGCGATTCGTTGCTTGAGACGGCTCAAACCTTTTTCCACAGATGGATCAAAAGAAGGGTCGTATGATTCGCTAAGCTTCCATGCCTTCTCCACCCGTGCAGCCAATTGCTCATTGTCAGAAGAATTGTCGCGCCAATCCGTGAGGTTGGCCCGCTCGTCTTCTTCCAAGCGATCGGTCAATTGCTTATGCAGCAGGCTTATAAAATTTTTCTCTTTCATCATTCTTATGGATGCTAATAAATGCTTTTCTAAAACTAGAGACACAAAATTGGCGCCTCCCCCCTACCCTATCAACTGAAAAAATGAGAAAAAAAGTCGCTCACTGTCAAAAGTGCAATGATTTTGGGCAGTCGACTCCCCACAGCGGCCTGTAAAATCTTCAATGCTTTGGAAATCTGGTTCTCGACAGTTTTCATCGAAATGTCCAATTGGGTGGCGATTTCCCGGTACGACATGTCCTCAAATCGACTCAGCATGAAGATCAATCGGCAGCGTTCGGGCAGGCCTTCGATGGCCCGGTGGATTCGCTGTTCCAATTCGCTGGCTTCCAATTGCTGCTGGCCATCCAACTGTCGACTTCGCATCTCGGGATGGGCTCCTTCCTCCTCAAACTTCATCTTCTGATCCCGAATGTAATTCAGGCTTTTGTTGATGGCAGACCGCCTCAGATACGCCTTGAGGGACGAATTGATGTTGAGTCGATCCTTTCTGCGCCACAAGTCAAAGAAAACCTCTTGGGCCAAGTCTTCTGCTGTTCCCGTGTCGGGCAATAGTCGGTAGATGACCCGACAAAGAAATTTGTAATACTGTCGAAACAGCAAATCGATGGCCCGTTCGCTGTCCTGCTCAAAAAGCTTCAACCAGTCTTTGTCTGCCTGGGGGATCATGTAGTGACTTTCCTAAGATTTTCGTAGGCAGTAAGATAGAAAATTTTTGGAAAGCGTCCATTCTTTTCTTTAAAAGACTGCAAAACTGCAATCCGTCTTGCAGTAGGAAAGTGCATCTGTTGTCAAACACAGCCAACTCCATCACTGATCACTGCTGAAATGCTGTACAAGTTTGTTATTTTCGCTGAACCGCCCATTCCATTACACCACCGATTAAGCCAATAAACATGAGTGAGATGCAAAACAAAATGATCCAAAACCTGGAAGCCAATACGGGAAAAAGTCTGGCCCAATGGATTGACATTGTGCGAGCAGAGTCTTTGGAGAAACATGGCCAGATGATCAAATTTCTCAAGGAGAAGCACGGCTTCACCCACGGCTTTGCCAACTTGGTCGCCCACAAGGCACGCCAATCTGATGCGGGCTCTGCCAGTGATACAGATCAACTGATCGATCAGCAATACAAGGGAAAGGAACACTTCCGGCCATTGTACGATGCATTGCTGTCCCAAATTGCTCAGTTTGGAGAAGATGTGGAGGTCGCCCCTAAGAAAGCCTATGTCAGCTTGCGCCGCAAAAAACAGTTTGCCATTCTCAAACCCGCCACCAAATCGAGATTTGAAATTGGTCTGAATCTGAAAGGCGAAACAGCCTCAGGTCGATTGGAAGAAATCACCAGCAAAAATGCCATGTGCTCTCATCAAATCAAATTGTCAGCTGATGACTCTCCGGATGAAGAAATCATCCAATGGCTCAAAATGGCGTACGACAAGTCTTAGGTCCACAAGGGTCTCCCCTATTTTGCAGTATTGACTGCAATCAGTTTTGCAGTCGCAGGAAAATGAATATTGGCCATTGATGAGCCCAGTTGGATTCTTTCCCTTTCCAAGCAAAGCCGACAGCTGAGTATGCAACAACGAGATGGGGCCATCAAAGCAGTGGATAGCCTCTATGGAATTGTAGACATGGCTGCAAACAGTTTTGCAGTTTCAAAAGTGCCTCCTGAATTTGACAAAGCGTAGAAATGCTGTGGGCAAACAAGCTGGTGTAAATCCGATTTAGTGAGCAGAGGCAACTGCACTTCTTCCCCACCTAACCCCTAAAAAAGACAAGGAAAGCTTTGCCGCATATTCAATCAGTAACGATGTTGCAGACAAACTGACGTCTATTCATCATGTGCAGCTAGGCTCTTAGACTGCAGTCAGTTTTGCAGTCCAGGCAACTATGACTCAATCTGGAATGGTACAAAACACCTCACACCAGCAAACAAGTCCAAATCCCATTCGACGATCTAAGATGGCTTTTCTTCTTCCCCATCTTTTTCATGAAAGGCAAATAAAATCTACTAAAGGTTCGATCAGTGAAAACTGTACACGAAGTTACAGGGTCACTCGTACAAATAGAAGTGAAGGGACTGCAATCAGTTTTGCAGTTTAAGAGATATGTCTACTGAATTTGGTAAAGCGTAGAAACACTGCATGGAAAAGGACCGAGTGAAAGGGTTGATAAGGTAATCCGCCCCCTGATTTTGGCCAATGCAAAACCACTCCACAAAAAATGGAGACTCCTAAAAAGATACAAGTAGGTAGACTTGAGCAATGATTGCATCACAGATGCAGTCTAAACTGCAAACAGTTTTGCAGTCTCAAAAATTATTGGCCACAGTTGACAAAGCGTAGAAATAGTGTGTTCAAAAAAGAGCAAGCAAAGAGGCTAAATGAGCAATCGGTCTTCTGATCTTAGCCAATTCAAAGCTACTCCATTGGAAATAAAACTTCTTGAAAAGTACAGGTGAGGGGACTCGGACAATCATTGCACTGTAGACATGTCTTAAACTGCAATCAGTTTTGCAGTCTACTAAAACAACAATTGATTACAATAACAGGATAAAGATCATCTAGCGGCAGAGAATCTTATTGCTGGAGTAAGTTCTCCTCTTCATCAATCATCCACCCATGAGACGCTCCACCTTCTTATACACAAGACGCTGGTGATTGCCACAAAGCAGCTCATTTCCAAAGTCTCGCTTGGTCATGCTAAAGTATAAAGCTTAGTCAATTGCTGATGAGCAAGCCCATCTTCCTTGGTAAAAGCAGATTCCATCGATTAATCTTTACAAACTGCAATCAGTTTTGCAGTCTTAAATTGTTGGACACAGTTGACAAAGCGTAGAAACAATGCAGCTTAAGTGAAAGTCAAGCAAAAGAGGGGAGTCTCATAAAACGCCCAGGCATTCTGGCTCCTTTTCACCACAAAGGCCAACAACCCAGCCCAATCACCTCATGGAAATGACCTAGGCAAGAATTCATCAGGAAAAAGGCCCACAAACTCCTCTTGAGAGCAGAAGAATCCAGGTCGCACTCACTTTCACAAAGGCCAAATCCTCTTCTCGATTGTCACCTTCAGAGTCATCGGCATGCATTCAAGTTTCATTGTCTTGCCATTTTCTCTCAGGCAAGTGTTCTTTCACCGCTGCTATGGTACAAACTGCAATCAGTTTTGCAGTCTCAAAATTGTTGACCACAGTTGACAAAGCGTAGAAACACTGCAACTCAAACGAAAGCCAAAGGGAAGAGGGGAGTCTCACAAAGATCGATGGCACAACCCAATCACCTCGTAGAACCGACCTTCGCAGGAATCCATTGGGAAAAGGCACTCAGACTCTTTTCAAAGCAGAAGAATCCAAACCATTCCCACCGCCATTCAAGCCAAGCCAGCTGCCCAATCATTGTCCACGCAGCCATTCACATGCAATCAGTTTTGCAGTCTCGCAGTCTTGCAGTTTCACTTCAACAAATATTTTTTTCATCGCTAATGTGATACCAACTGCAAAAGAGTCTCGAAAAGGCCATTTTCCGGCGATTTGAGAGATTTTTGTCCAGTTTGTGGCCAGTTTGTCCAGTTCAAACAAAAAAACGCTCAAAGCCGCTTATTTCAAACAAAAGCAAACAAAGGGGAAACTGCAATCCGTCATCCAGTTTTGCAGTTTTGCAGTAATCGTATATCTTGCGGCCGATATGAAACATTACAACATCCCTACAACTGACACACTATGAAGATCGGCATCAGCAACCTCAAAGGAGGTGTCGGCAAGACAACCATCTCACAAAACCTCGCCGTGTGCTTGGCCCACATGGGCTACAAAGTTTGCATCGTCGATACGGACCGCAACCAAAATTCCATGGCTTGGAGTGGGGCCAGAGACGAAAATCTCCCGCCCATACTCGTGGTGGGAGCCACCGATGCCACTGCCATCAACAAAACAGTGGACCAACTCCACAAGGACAACGAAGTGGTCATCATCGATGGAACTCCCTCGCTTTCTGAGATCACCACCCGGGTCATATTGGCTTCAGACTTGTTGATCATTCCCATCTTGCCCAGTGCCCACGATGTGCGCGCCATGCAGCAGTTTTTCGAACGCTACGAACAAGCCTTGGAATTCCGCCCCAACATCCCGGCTTATTTTTTCCTCAATCGCTATTCGCCCCAAGTCCGCATCCACAACAGCATCCGCGAACTCCTGCCAGCACAATTTGAAATAGAGCTGATGGAAAGCAGCTTCCGCGAGCGGGTGGCCTATGTCGAGACAGCTGTCGAGGGCAAAGGGGTATTCGAACACAGCGACGCCAAAGCCAAAGTCGAATCGGTGGCCTTTACCAAAGAAGTGATGGCCCTCGCTCAAAAACACCAATTATTGGCTTAATTGCAGTACATCAGTTTTGCAGTTTTGCAGTTTTGTGAACTTTCCCTATCTTTTCACTCCAAAAAAAATCGGAAATGGCTAAGAAAATAGATTTGTCAAAGCTTGAACTCGGTCCCAAAAAATCCATCAAAAAACCCAGCCCTCCGGATGTAGAAGATGCCGTCCGTAAGATTCATGCATCGGAGAGCATTCCCACTGCCTCCACGGCCGCTCCAGAATCCACTGCCCCAGAACGCACTCGCCGCGTCACCCTCGACATTCCAGTCAGTCTCCACAAAAAGATCAAGGTAAGGGTATTCGATATGGATACCAGCATGAAAAAATACTTTCTCGAATTGGCTCAGCTCGACCTGAAAGATCGCTTGCTGTAATCTAGCCGAATCAGTTTTGCAGTTTTGCAGTCTGCGCTTTTCAATTGCGTAGAAATACATCGGTGTTTGCACAAAAAAAATAAAAACACTTTCCTTTAAGCCATTTCTTATTCTATTTATCTTATTCTTTAATACTTTCTATTTTAAGCTGCTGTTAACTTGTTGATTGTCAATGAATTATTAAGTGTATAAGCGTAGAGATGCATCAGTAAAAGGTAGAACTACATCAACAAAGCGTAGAAATACTGTCGCAAGAGCGTAGAAACACATCAGTTGAAAGCGTAGGGATGCATCGGAAAAGCGTAGGATTGCATTCAATTGCGTAGAGACACATCAAATTGCGTAGGATTACATCAAAAACAGTAGAGTTACATCATGTATAACGTAGAAATGCATCAATATGCCAGCCTTTTTAGGGTGAGAGCCAGCCCTCATTGCGTAGAAATGCATCAAAAAACGTAGGGACACATCGATAAACCGTAGGATTACATCAAAAACAGTAGAGGCACATCAGCAAAAGCGTAGGATTGCATCAAAAAACCGTAGAAATACATCAGCTGCTGAGGACGTACGATTGTGGATAAAAAGCGTAATCAATAAGATGCTCTTTTACGCTTTTACCCGTAATTTTGTCTTTGTAAGAAAAAACTGATGTGACCTATGCCGATCATTAAGCACAATAAGCTCATCGATGCGTCCTACAAGCTGAGCAGCCGGGAACAATTCTTTGTCCTGTACCTCATCTCACAGATTTCTCAGGGCGAAAGTCGACTCAAGGAATACAAGATGCACTATTCCGAAATCGAGCGGATCATCAACTTCGATGGAAAGCGCCGCATTGCCAACAAACGCGAGGTGTTCAACCTCATGGACAAGCTCAACAGCGAGCCCATCATCTACGAGCGCGGCAGTGTGATCGGAAAAAGTGTGTGGCTTCAACACATGGAGCACGATACCGAGACCGATATGTTTACCTTCAGCCTATCGCAAAAGCTTCGAGAATATCTTCTGCAACTCAAAGAACACTTCACTCGCTACAATATTAGCAACATTGTATACCTCAATGCCAATGCCGTTCGTCTGTACGAAGTGCTCAAGCGGTTTCAATACCTGGGAGAGTGCGAACTGACAGTGGAGAAGATCAAATTCTACCTCGGCATAGAGGATCGCTACAGCAAGTTCTACGAGTTCAAGCGCTGGGTATTGTTGCCCTCTCAAAGTGAAATCGAAAAGTACACAGACATACGCTTTGACTTTGTGCCAGCCAAAAAAGAGCGAAAGCGCATCATCAGCCTTCGCTTCCACATCTACGAAAACCAACCGACCTATTCTCCAGATACGATCCAATTGCTCCAAAAACTGGATGGCCAAATCAGCGACAATGCATCCATCAGCATTTCGGGCTCCTCCAAGGGGGCTGATCGCCTGAGGCATCTGACACAGACCCAACTCGCTGCCCTTCACTATTTGAAAAACAAGGGAGTCAATCAGAGCATCATCCTGGACCAAATTCTCGACCATCCCAAGGTGAAGTACCTGCCATTGCAAGCATACGAAGACATCTACGTGAAAGCCATTTGGAAGTTCTTTTCAGACAAGACCACTTCTGACAAGGACAAGCGGGCCGGGGCATTTGTCAGTTGGTGGAAAAAAGGCCGCCTGACAGAAGATGGCTTGCACGCGCACATGCTGGAATTGGTGATTCGCCGCAAAAAGGCCATGAGCGAAGACGAAAGAAGTCGCAGGGAGCTTATTCGGGAAGGGGTCATGAGCCCGGAAATTCCATTTCCCAAACTGAAACAGGAGAAGCAACAGCCCCGCAAAAAACAGAGCAAAAACACCTGGGGGCGCTTCCGCGCATTCGACATTGAGGATTTCAAAGCCAGTCACCCAGCTCAATACCAATCGGTGCTCCAGCGCATCAAAGCAGAGTATGAGCGCACTTTTGAGCAAGTAGGGGAGACCTTCCAGCCCGACAAATACCGAAAGGCCATCGAAGACAAGGTGTACTACGAATGCCAGGCATGGTTGTCTGCCCAATCCTCTGCCGGACAATCCTAGAGGCAAATCGTCTGGATTTATATACAATTCCGGACATTTTTTCGGTTTAGTTTTTGATATTTTAGCATTTGGAATAACATTTTCATCCATTGTTTTTCAATGGGTTCATCGAACAACACTTAAAAGCGTAGAAATACATCGCTTTTTGACAACAACTGGAACTGCCCGGAAACAAGGACAATCAATGGGTCCTCAGATTTCTCGGCAAAACCATTCACGATCTTGACAAGTACGCTCCATATCTGGTGATTCATGCCTTCGTTGGACCAAATCGCCGTATATTTGGAAGTACATTCTTCTACTCTATTTAAGTGCCAAGCGATTGACCCAGCGCACTGTTGAAAAATTCCTACAATCTATACCTGAATCCTTTGCGACGCGAATTTGTCACTGTCAAAGATGTTCTTCGTCACAAAGCTCGATGAGTGATTGCTACAAAATAACTTCTAAGGTTTAATTAGAGAAAAAGCTTTGGCAATGAAGCAGACCACAACAACACGTCTTGTCACCCTCGGCATCTCCCTTTGCTTGATGTTGTCCTACTCTTTGTCGGCCCAAATGACCAATGGGCTGTATGGCAATGAATGGATCGACTTCGACCGCTCTTACTTCAAAGTCACTTTGTCGGAAGATGGGATCTACCGCATCAATCGCTCCGCTTTGGAAAGTGCAGGCATTCCTGTGGCCAGCGTGCGGGGAGAGCAGTTTCGCCTGATTTGGCTGGGAGAGGAAGTGCCCATCTACACCACAACCAATGGCATCTTTGGATCGGGTGATTTCATAGAGTTCTACGGTCGAAAGAATCGCTCGGAGTTTGATCGGGTCTTGTTTGAAAATCCGGATGAAGAATTGCTCAACCCGGATTACAGCATGTTTACGGACCAGTCAGCTTATTACCTTACGTGGGAAGATGCCGCCGGGGGCCTGCGCGTTCAGGATCAGGCCAATGACATCAGCAATCCACCTGCCAAAGAGACCCACTTTAGCTATACCCATTTGGAGCTTTTCACGATCAGTGGCCAAGACAATAAGAGCTTTCACGTTAAGCGAACCATCAATGGCGATGGTGGTGCCTTTTCTTATTTCGATGTGGCAGAGGGCTTCGGATCAGAATTTGCGACCGGGCACACGGTCATCATTGCACCTCGTCATGTATATGGTGCCGACAATGCCAGCAGCATGAGGGTGCGCTTTGCCTCCGACAATTTGCTGCACCGCCAAACGGTGAGCCTCAATGGCGACCTGTTGTTCGACGAGACCTTCACCAATTTTACGGTTCAGGATCATACCTTTGACATCAATACCAGCGACATCACTTCTACGGCCCGCGTTCAATTGCGTGGCATCGACAGCAGTGTAGACCGTCTATCCATCGCCAGCATTCGTCTGACCTACCCACGCTTTTTCAATTTTGATAACAACTCTACCTTTCAATTTGAGATCGCTGCAGCCAATACCGAGAAGTACCTGGAAATCAAAAAATTTGATCTGTCTGATGGAGGCAATGTCCTCCTCTACGATTTGACCAACAACTTCCGCCTGCAAGCTGTGGTGGATGGTGATGTGGTCAAAGTGGTGTTGCCACCTTCCTCTGAAGACCGCCAATTGGTCTTGATGAATGTAGGAAAGGACCTGCAAGAGCGGACTCCCCAACGGGTGGAGTTCATCGACTACAGCAAGCAGCCAGAAGCAGACTACTTCATCATTACTCACAAAAGCCTTTTCGACGACGGCCGGGGAAACAATTATGTCCAGCAATATGCAGACTACCGGGCCAGCCAAATAGGTGGAGATTTCAAAGTCATGATTGTCGAGATTGGACAATTGTATGATCAGTTTGCCTATGGCGTAGAAACACATCCATTGTCCATCCGAAATTTTGGACACTTCATAGACAGCATCATGCCTGCTCCCCGCTATGCATTCATCATTGGCAAAGGGCGCGAGTACAGCGAGATTCGCCGGGAAGAAGACAAGGTGGGAGAAGAAGACCTGCCCTTGCTGGTCCCGACCTATGGCATACCGGGCTCTGATGCGATGTTGTTCAGTGACGGGCGGTCACCGATTTCCCGCATTCCCGTCGGCCGATTGGCAGCCAACAATGGCCAGGAAGTCAACCTATACCTCAAAAAAGTCAAGGCCTTCGAGGCCAATGTCAATCTCCCACAGACCATTGAAGACCGCGCCTGGATGAAGCGCATCATTCACCTAGGAGGGGGAGGAACCCAGGAGCAAGCCCTCATTCGCAACAACCTGGAGGGCATGGAAAACATCATCGAGACCAATCTATTTGGCGGGGAGGTGACAGGCTTTTACAAAAATAGCTCTGACCCAGTACAAATCTCCACCAGTGAACAGATTTTCAATCTCATCAATGGAGGTGTGAGCATGATCACTTTCTTTGGCCACAGTGGGGCCAATACATTCGACTTCAACATCGACAATCCGGACAACTACCGAAACAAGGATAAGTATCCCCTCATGTTCAGCTTGGGTTGCCACATCGGAAACATTCACACCCATTTCCAAGGGGTCAGCGAGCGTTTTACATTCGATGAAGATGCTGGGGCCATTGGCTTTGGTGCTTCTTCTAGCTTGGGCTTCATTTTCGCCCTCAATCGCTTTTCCCGCAGCTTTTACGATCTGTTGGGCGGAGAAATGTATGGGGCAAGCATTGGGGACATCCAAAAAGAAACTGTCCGTCGACTGTTTCCCTCGGCTGGCAATGGCATGCTCGAACTGCTGCAGCAATTTACCTTTCACGCTGACCCGGCCATCCGAATGAATCCTGCGCCAGGTCCCGATTATGTGGTCGATCCCGAAAGTGTCAAATTCGAACCTGGCTTGATCAATGCCCAACTGGACGAATTTGATTTGTCTTTTACCGTCATGAACATCGGTCGGGCCATAGAAGACTCCATCGTCATTCGCATCGAACAGCAATTCCCGGATGGCAGCACCGTCGTTCCGGTTCTTCAAAAAATTGCAGCGCCTGCCTTCAAAACAGACCTGACCCTGAGCATTCCGGTATACGGAAGAAACTCCGTGGGACAAAATAAGCTCTTCATCACCGTGGATGCCACCAATGAAGTGGAAGAGGTGCCAGCTTTTTCGGCCGAGAGCAACAATGAGTTGGTGACCACTACGGGCAAGGGAATTCCCTTTTTTGTGATCGACAATGGGGTATTGCAATTGTATCCGAAGGAATATGCCATTGTGGGAGACTCGGACATCAGCCTTCTGTCTTCCACCTTGAATGCGCTGTCGCCATCTCAGAAATTCTTCATCGAGATCGATACGACGGCCTTGTTCAACAGTCCTTTGAAACGGTCAGAGGAAATCACCCAAGAGGGAGGCATCATCCGATGGAAACCCCAGATGAATTGGACCGACGAAACGGTCTACTACTGGCGGGTCAGCCCCGATAGCACCAATGCCCAAATTGGCTTTGTTTGGGAAAACAGTTCTTTCCTCTACCTCTCAGGGGCGGGGGATGGCTGGAACCAATCCCATTACTTCCAATACCTCGACAGCCGATTTGACAACATGACACTGGATTCGGCCAGCCGGGCGTTTACCTTTGGCGATGACATCAAAGACGTTCGCATGATCAATAAGGTATGGGACCCGGACAATCCGCCTCAATATTTCAACGACAACAGCCCTTGGCGCTCACCCTTCAGTTGGACCATCAACGAGGGAGTCCAAGTTATGGTGCGAAGGGACCGAACCTTGCGGTATTGGCTCAATACAAGAGAAGGTCTTTACGGCAGCATCAATGGAAAAGGGCAAATCGTTCCCTTTCCTTACCATACCAATACAGAAGATGAGAGAGCGGACTTGATGACTCTCTTGGAGGATGTCATTCCAGATGGAGATTATGTCATTTTGTATACCGTTTTGAGAAGTACTGCCTCAGACTTTTCGCCGGAGCTGTGGGCCCAGGATTCGACTTCCTATGGCAAGAACATTTTCTCTTTGTTGGAAGAACAAGGGGCGACACAGGTTCGACGCATGAAAGACCTCGGATCAGTTCCCTATGTTTTGATCTACAAAAAAGGGGAGGGAGTACTTGCCGAGCGCATCGGGGAAAGCATCGAAGACATCGTTTCCGTTGACATTGGTTTGCCGAGCTCTTTGTTTGAAGGTCAGATCAATTCCACCCTCGTTGGCCCAGCTTCCAAATGGACCAGCCTCCAATGGCAGTTGACCGATCAACCCAATCCACAAGCCGATACGGCCAGCATACACATATATGGTGTGGACGAAAGCACGGGTTTGGATACCTTGTTGTTCAGCGGCGTTACAGACGCCAGCTTTGATCTCGATCAGGTCGATGCCAACATCTATCCCAACTTGCGACTGGTGTTCAACGCCAAGGATGACATAGATCGCACTTCGCCAGGACTCAACCATTGGAGGGTGCTCTACGACGGCCTGCCCGACGCAGCAGTCAATCCCAATGCCCTCTTTGTGACCAGTGGTGATTCGATCCAGCAAGGAGACCAATTCGATTTGAACTTTGCATTGGAAAATGTGAGCCAATACGATTTGGACAGCTTGCTCATCCGCTACCAACTGCAGGATGATGCCAACAATGTATTGCGCTTCGAACGAAAAATAGCGCCCCTGGCCAAATGGGCGACCACCGAAACAGGCATCAGTCTGGATACCCGCCAGCTGCGCGGCACCCAGCAATTGACCATCGCGGTCAATCCCGACAGAAACCCGACAGAGAATACCTATCTGAACAACTTCATCATCTCGAATTTCAAGATCGAGCAAGACATAGAAAATCCCATCCTGGATGTCACCTTTGATGGCATACACATCCTGGATGGCGATGTGGTTTCTCCTCAACCCGATATATTCATCAGTCTCAAGGACGAAAACCCCTTCCTGGAATTGGGAGACACCTCTTTGTTCCGCATCTTCCTCAACCTCCCGGATGGCAGTACCCAAAGGGTCACTTTCAATCAGCCAAACATCAATTTCCTGGCGGCAAGTGGTGCGGACAACAAGGCAACCATCGAGTTCAACCCCACCTTGGAACTGGACGGCCGCTATGAACTACTGGTACAAGCGGAGGATGCCACTGGCAACCAGTCGGGAGACCTGGATTACAAGGTGTCCTTTGAAGTGGTCAACAGGCGTTCGCTGTCCAATGTCTTGAATTATCCCAACCCCTTTTCTACCTCGACCCAGTTTGTGTATACCCTGACAGGAGATGAGGTACCGGACTACTTCAAGATTCAAATCTTTACGGTGGGTGGTCGGATCGTCAAGGAAATCACCCAAGACGAGATCGGCATGCTGAAGATCGGAACCCATCGGACGGACTATGCCTGGGATGGTCGGGATGACTTTGGCAATCGGCTGGCCAATGGCGTGTATCTCTACCGCATCGTGGCCAAGGATGCAGATGGGCAGCCCTACGAACAGTTCACCACCAGTGCCGACCGCTTTTTCAAAAATGGCTTTGGCAAGTTGGTGATCTTACGCTAGGAGGTCTTGTTGCAGTTGGTCTGAGATTCGCCTTTGCAAGCTACTGGTGTCTTTTGCTTCGATGCTGCTTCGGTTCCACAACAGACTTCGAAGGGCATGGCGGAGCAAGCCAAAGGAGGCTCCCAGTCCTTGTCGGCGAAAGACCCCATAGGTCCACCGGAGACTCTTTCGCATGGCCTGCTTCCGGCCTTCGTAGCGCAGGCTCTTGATGACTTGGGCTTTCAAATAGTGTAAGTATCGTTTTTTGGCAAATTCTTCCTCGCTCCGGTGAAGGCCTGCCATGTGGTGCAACTTTGCGGTTGGCACCAAAAACAATTGTCCCTCGGCCTCGGCAAGCCGCCGAAAGAAATCATAGTCTTCCGCATACAGGTAAAAGACAGGATCAAACAGACCAATTTGTTGGATGACGGATTGATGTAGGAGGATGCAGGCAGCTCCGATGGTCGGTAGGGCATATCGCTCTTGTAAGTCCCCCGTTTTCAAATCTTCCTGCAAGTTGGGATGGGCTGACAAATACGATTGTACCACCATCTCCATGGCACGCTCCGAGTCGTACTCCAAGATCATGGGACTGAAGACTTGCAGGCCCTGTTCCTTCCCGGCGCAGGCCAGCAATTGATCCAGCATGTCAGCCTGCAAGCGAGTGTCCTGATTCAGAAAAAGCAAAACATCCGCCCCCTCTTCCATCGCTTTGTAAGCCCCGATGTTGCAGGCCCGCCCAAAACCAATGGCAGCTTTGGTCGGCACTTGTTGCAGTTCCTCAATGGAAGCAAAAAGGGCTTGGTGCCTGGATGGCTCGGAATTGTTGTCGACCAAATAAATGCGAAAGCTAGTGACCAGGGTAGGGGGGGAGTCCACGATGGACTGTAGGCACTCCTCTATGAAAGAGTCGCCTTGGAAAAAGGGAATGATGATGGCCAATTGTCGCATCTGCATACATCAAGGGGTGTAGTCCAGCAAATCGAAGTCGGTGCGATAGTATTCCTGGAGGATGGACTTGGTGGTGGCATCCAGTTGTCGGTGCTCTCCGCGATTGGAGGAGGCGTTGTAGTTGGGCAGTTGGATGGGAGGGCGTTGCAGTTTTTGTAGAATGTGCTGAAAGTCGTCAGACAATTGCTCGAAGCGCCCCATGAAATCGAGGCCCATTTTTCCATCTTCATCGAGCAACCATTCGCTTTGAGGGGCCCAGATGTAATAGGCGTTTGGGATGATGAGTTGGTCTGCGATCAGCATGCGGGCACAATCTTGCAAAGACTTTTCTTTCAGCCCTTCGTAGTTGGGATGCTTGCCATGGCGGGCTTGGTCTGGCTGAAGGGCCGAGTGGTAGAAACTTTCGTTGGCTGTGGCGTAGTGGTACAGAGACAAAAAACGGTCGTAGGGGTGGCGAACGATGCCAAATTTGAACAAGGCATCATACTGTTTCTTGGGCAGCATTTGTTGTACCTGAGAGATTTTGGTATGATAGGTCTTGTCGAAGCCCAAGCTTTTACTGATGGAGGTCCCGGCATTTTTGGGAATGTGAATGAAGACAAAACGCCCCTCTGCATCCATGTTCAATTTCTGAACAGGCTGAATGCCGCGTACCTTCCTGTAAATTCCTTTGAGCTGTTGTACGATCTTCATTCGAGGCGCCAATTGTAGTCGGTGAGAAAATGCTGGCTTCGGTCGGGAAGAACCCCTGTCGGGTAAAAGGGTCCTTTTTCGACTTCCAACTCTACAATGCCATCGATGCGGTCTTCGATTTGGGTTTCTCGTCGGATGAGTACGTTCAGCTTGTAGCGCCCGGCATTGAGGGGGAGACGGGGGATGTGGCAAATGGCTTGCCCTTGTCCGGCAATGTCGACATACTCGTGATTGCTCACCCGACTGCCACAGGAGAACAAAAGCTCATTTTGCACATTGATGAATTCCAGCCGAAAAATCATGCGTTGCAATCGGGTCAGATCGGATCGGTAGTGCAACTGGATGAGCAAGGCACCGCCACTTTGTATGCTGATGATGGGCTGCCGGGCCTCGTCCAAGAGCTGGAGGTCTTCCACTTGTACTTGCCCCTTTCCCCTCCGATTTTGGAAATTGAGGGCAGCTTGGTCACTGCTTTGTTGTTGCAAATACTGTTGAATGCACTCATGGGTTGGCCCCAGGAATTGCAATTGGCCTTGGTCGATGAGCAAGGAGTTGGGACAAAGTCGATTGACGGCACTCATGTTGTGACTGACAAACAAAATGGTCCGCCCCCGGTCGGCAATCCGATCCACCCGCTCCAAGCACTTCTTCTGAAAAGCCACATCTCCCACGGCCAGGACTTCATCGATGAGCAAAATCTCTGATTCCAGATGAGCAGCCACTGCAAAAGCCAGTCGCACATACATGCCCGACGAATAGTGTTTGACAGCTGTATCCAAAAAAGGCTCGATGCCCGAGAAATCCACAATGGCGTCGAATTGTGCCTTGACCTCTGCCCGACTCATGCCCAACAACATGCCATTGAGATAGACATTCTCCCGCCCCGTCAACTCCGGATGAAAGCCCGTCCCAACCTCCAACAAGGAAGCCACCCGACCATTCAGCTCGACCCGACCAGAAGTGGGTTCTGTGATCCGGGACAGAATCTTGAGCAAAGTACTTTTCCCCGCCCCGTTTCTTCCAATCACCCCCAGGATGTCGCCCCTGTCAATGGCAAAGTCCAAGTCCCGCAAGGCCCAAAATGGCTTGGATGAGCCATCTTCCCGCCCGGTCCATCGCCGCCACTTGCTTTGCAAACTGCCGCGCAGGCTGCCCACCTTCTGTTGGAGGTAGTAGCGTTTGGACAATTGGGATACCTGGATGGAATGTGATGACATAGGTCTACAATATATCGGCCATGCTTCTTTCGACCTTGTGAAAGTAAAAGATACTGCTCACAAACAAGAGCAAAACCACCGCAAAAGACAAGTAGGTATGACTCGGCAGGGCATCTCCTCCCAACAAACTCCATCGCATCCCCTCGACAATGCCTGCCAGTGGGTTGAGAAAAAAGATCATTTGGTAAGCCTCTGGTACGGCACTGGCGGGGTAGGCTATGGGCGTGGCATACAGCCCCAGTCGCAAAAGTAAAGGGGTGATGTGTTGGAAATCGCGAAAGCGAATGGTCAGCGCACTCATCCAAATGCCAGCACTGAGCCCAGCCAGCAGGGCCATCAAGATGAAAAGAGGCAAGTAGAGCAGATTCCCGCTGGGAGACACACCATATAATAGCATCAACAGGGCCAGGCACAGGAGAATCACCGCAAAGTCGATGAAACAAGTGATGGCTTTGGACAGCGGAATGAGCAGGCGGGGAAAGTAAATTTTCTTGACAATCTGCTGATAGGAGATGATCGATCCCCCAGCACTGGCAGTCAGGGCCGAAAAGTAGGTCCAGCCACACATGCCTGCCAATGTATATACCGGATGTGGAATGTCCCCGGTATCTACGCCCACCACGGTCCCGAAGACAAAGGTGAGGATGAGCAAAGTCAACAAAGGGTTGAGAATGGCCCAGCTCAGCCCCAGGAAGGTTTGGGCGTACTTGACCCGGAAATCGCGCCAGGCCAGCATCCACAGCAACTCCCTGTATTGCCACAACTCCTTCCAGCGCATCTGAAAGCCCGGTCCGCCCGCCTCGATGATGGTCTTTGACATTTTTTGTACTATTACACCGCCTGGGACATCGATGCCCCTGCCACAGCGGGTGTTTCCCCAAAAGTATTGATAAATCACTAAGTGAAAAAATTTGGACGTCTCGGTTGTCATTCCCGTCTTCAATGCGGCCGCTTTTGTCGACAAAGCGGTGCAATCTGCCCTTGCCCAGCCGCAGACCCAGGAGGTGTTGTTGATCGAGGATGGATCGACAGATGATTCTCTTGCCCGTTGCCAATCCCTTGCTGAGCGCCACGAGAAAGTCCGGCTGCTTCGACATCCCAGCGGCCAGAATCGCGGAGCTGGAGCCAGCCGAAACTTGGGATTGGACCATGCCAGCTGTGACTACATCGCCTTTTTGGATGCCGATGACTTCTATTTGGCCCACCGTTTCCAGCAAGCCGCCCTCGTCCTGGCCCAGCATCCCAAGGCTGATGGCGTGTACGAAGCCATCGGGGTCCATTATTACGAGCCACAGCAAAAGGCATTGTTTGAACAACAATTTGGTCCTCATCACTTGACAAGTCTAAGCGAAGAAGTTCCTCCCGATGCACTTTTTGAGACCTTGCTCAGAGGTGACAAGGGTTGGTTCAGTTTGGATGGCTTGGTGGTGAAAAAGGAATTGATCGAAGCCACGGGACGCTTTGACGAGGAGTTGCGGCAAGGGCAGGACACGGATTACATTCTTCGGCTGAGTCTCCAAGGGCAGCTCCATCCCGGATCGATTTGGGAGGCGGTTGCCATGCGGGGGGTCCATGGGGCCAATCGGATTTTTGATGCCGCCAGCCGCCGGGCTTCCAAGGTTTTGTTTTATGAAAAATGGTTTTTTCGGATGTTGGACAATCGCTGGAATGCCAGGGTGAATCGACTCATTTTGCAAAAATACATTGGGTTTCGCCCTCTCTTCGACCGATGGCAACAATACCCTTTTTTCTCTCGAATGTTGAAGTATCTCTACGCTTTTTGGCTTTTGCTTCGCCATCCCCGTCTGATCCTTCTATTGTGCTAGGGAAGAGACATACTTCCAAAGGAACAACAGGCGCCGCTTCCAAAACCACTGGGGTTGAGCTTCGCGAAAGGATTGCCGAAACAACTGCCAGGCCAACTTCCGGTTGCCCGCCCGCAGATTGGCCAGCGCATGCCCTAGGTATTTTTCACTGACCAAATAATCCTCCAAGTGCTCAGGTACAAGCTCCTGAAGCCGACTCCCACCTTTTTGGAACAAATCTCGGATGGCTGCGACATTGTTTTCGGTCCGCGCCCGTGAATCGCTTTGCTGAAAAGCCAAGACTGATCCCATGCCCTGGTGTCGGACATAGACACAGCTGTAAATGGGGAGTTGGTGCAATGGGTACTCCAACAAGGCCCGGACAAGAAGGTGGGTGTCTTGAAAATGCCACCATCGCTCATCGAAGGAATGTTTCTCCAAAATGGAGCGGTGGAAGCAAAGGGTATGGATGCCCACCATGTGTTGGAGGAAGAAAGCGGCGGGATGTTCGTGTTCCTCGTCCCTGTAGAGCGGGGAGAGTTGCTGCCGCGGCCCGGACTCAATGATCATGCCCGTTCGGAATACAGCCACTGCCTGTTCTTCCATTTCAATCACAAGCTGCAGGCATTTCAAATGATTGGGGACGAAGTAGTCATCATCGTCCAAAAAGCAGATGTATTGCCCGCGAGCCTGTGCAATCCCTCGGTTGCGGGCCCTGCTCCGTTCGCCATGCGATTGGTAGACATAGTGGATGCGATCGTCGCAGTAGCTTGCCATGTGTTGCGCCGTCCCATCGCTGGAGCCATCATCCACGACGATTAGCTCCCAGTCGATCCAGTTCTGTTCGAGCAAGCTGTCGATGGCCCTGGGCAGGAGGTCGACTCGATTGTGGGTGGGGATGATGATGGAAAATAAAGGCATTAGCACTACATTTGGGCTGTAGAATGCCAGTAAGATATGCAAAAAATTGCCCTTATTGAAGCCTATGGACACAGCGAAGTCCTGCGCACTTTCGGCAAACTGCTTCAGGCGGGGGCCTGCGAGCTGTGGATATGGGCGAGGCCTTCGGTGCGGGAGGACTGCTTTGACGTGGAGGGGGAGAGGGTGCATTGGCAGGAATTGACTGGGGAAGGGCATGCCGTTGATTGGAAAGCAATTCAGCCTGCTTTGATGGGGATGGATGTTCTGGTGTTCATTACGCTTTTGGAAGGAGTGGGATTGGAAGCTTTGGGGAACGTATCGGCACCCAAACTTTTGCTGGTCCACAATGGCCACCGCTTTTTTGGCGGGTCGGGCCGGTGGGCGCTTTGGCACAGCGGGCAGGATCGGCTGGCCAATGTCTTGCGAGCTGTGCGCTGGTGGGTGCGAGGGGAGGGGAGGGCTGTGCGCTCGGTACTCTCTCAAATGGATGCCATCAGTTTTCCGAATGTAGCCATTGACGAATTCATGTGTCGGAATTACGCTTCTGCACTTGACTCTGTTGCTGTGCTGCCGCCTTTGCCCTGGCAATTTTTCGAGGGCAGGGGAGGGGAGCAGGCAAAAGTCGAGATCGACATCATCGTTCCAGGGACGTTGAAGGCACAGGTAAGGGATTACGATCTGTTGTTTCGGGCATTCGAGCAGTTGGTGGGGCGCTATGAGGGGGTGGTGCGGTTGACTTTTTTGGGAGAAGCCCGGCCGGGCTTTGGGCAGAGACAAAAGCTGCGTTGGCGTTCGTTGGAGAGTGAACAATTGCAGTTGACCTTTTTTGACCAAAAAGTCCCCCAAATCCTTTATGACAAGATGTTGCAAGTCGCCGATTTTATGATCCTGCCTTTGTACCGACAAGATCGAGTGGGCGCCATCATGGAAGAATTGGGCAAGACCAAAATCACGGGCGGAGAAAATGACATGATCCGCTTTGGCATCCCTTGCTTGTTGAGCGACTTTTATCCCCTGCCAGCAGACTTGGAGTCATTGGTCGGTCGTTTTGGCAGCGCAGAGGAATTGGCTGAGTTGCTCTTGGAATGGATAGAAAGCCGTGCTTTTGAGCGCATTCGGTTGGCAAGTCGCCCCGCTTTGGAAGCCCGTTCCCTGGAAAACATGCAGCAAAAAATGAAACAGCTGTTGGCCTCTCTGGCTAGTCCTTCCGCA
This sequence comes from Bacteroidota bacterium, assembly GCA_039821145.1. Classification (GTDB taxonomy): domain Bacteria; phylum Bacteroidota; class Bacteroidia; order Chitinophagales; family Saprospiraceae; genus JBCCSZ01. The sequence continues at coordinate 134,784 of JBCBOS010000019.1, forward strand.
ACCCGATGATTTTTCCAAAATTTCGGGATTGGCCCCCGTAATTGGGGCTGAATTGAAACAAGCGAATGTCAAAGCCCGCCGATTCCAGGCAATTTACCAACTGCAACGGACGGTATCCCTCCTCCCGGAGATCGTGAAATTCCATGGAAATGACCTTGGCCCGCCGAATGCTGTCTGCCGTGCTGTCCAGCAAAATGGGATACTCCGCTCCTTCGCAGTCCAATTTGAGAAAGTCGATTTGTTCCAGGCCTTGTTGGTCACAAAAATCGGCCAGGCTCAGCAGGGATGCACTCGTTCCTTCTCCTGTCTTGCTTCCGAAAATCGATTGGTTGAACGACTTGTGGCCACTGATGCCCCGCTCTTCGCTTTTGCCTCCCAATCCAATGGCCAGAGGCGTAATGTTCGAAAAGGAATGGGCTGCCAGATTTTGTCTCAGCAGATCGAAGTTATCGGGAAAGGGTTCGAGGGCAAAAATGCGGCTGTCTGGCTGAGTATTGAGGGCAGCAAAAAAAGAGAAGTAGCCAAAGTGAGCGCCCACATCCACAATGCAGGCCTTTTCGTAAAGGGGAAAATAAGCGGCATAGACTTTTTGGACAAAGACTTCGTTGAGAATGTTGATGCCCTCCCGATTGAGTCGATAATCGAGTTGCAGGCCGCTGCTCCGACAGATCTTGCCAAAGGCGTATCGCTCCAGGGGGAGGAGCTTGCGAAAAAAATTCTCCAAGACTTTGGCAATCATGGCGTAAGTGTATCTTTGGGCCTATGGTGCGGCAAAATAAAGAGCTTTACCGGAATTTTTGTCTTCAGCATCCGGAAATGCCTGTTTTTTTACAAGACTGGTGGTTGGATGCCGCCTCTGTAGAGGGAGAGTGGGACGTTTGTCTGAGTCGCGACAAGGGGGGAAACATCCAGGCGGTCTTGCCCTACCACCTGCGGCAGCGAATGGGATTTTCCTTTGTCGGCAAACCACCACTGACCCCATTTCTTGGGATTTGGTCCCCTCATTGGGAACACTCTCCCAAAAACCACAAACGATATGGCTTCCAAGATCGTTGTAGCAGGGAGATCATTGAGCAATTGCCCGATGCGCACGCCAGTAGCATTTACTGCCATCCACACATGCACAACTGGATGGCCTTCCACAAAGCGGGCTTTCGCCAAACCGAAGCCTACACCTATTTGTTAGAGCCATCGGAGAGTGTCGAAAAATGTTTTGCACAACTCAAGTCGAGTGTTCGCAACAAAATCCGGAAAGCAGAGCGCCATCTGGAATGGGAAGAGAGTGAAGAAGTGGAGATTCTCTATGACCTCAGTCAGCAGAGTTTCACGCGCCAATCCCTGCCAATCCCTTATTCGCTGGCTTATCTTCAGCGCTTGGATGATGCCCTCAAGAGGAGGCAACAACGAAAAATCCTCCTCGTGCGCGATGAGCAAAAGCGTGTCCACGCTGCCATGTATTTGCTGTGGGACAATCGCATGACCTACAATCTCGTACTGGGAGCCAACACAGATTTGCGAAGCAGTGGGGCGGTGCAGTACCTCCTGTGGCAGGGCATTCGCCAATCATTTGAGGCAGGTCGAACATTCAATTTCGAAGGCAGTATGCTCCCGGCAGTGGAGGCGGCCTTTCGAGAATTTGGTGCTCAGCGCCAGCCTTACTTTCGCTTGTACAAGGAGAAAAACAAGTATTGGCAGGCCTTCAAAATACTGTCGGGTCGATGAGTGAGAAAGACAAGATTGCTGCCTATCGCCAATTTTGCCGCGAGCAAGAACAACTGCCCATCTTTTTGCAGGATTGGTGGTTGGATGAGGTCTGTGCAGCAGGACGTTGGCAGGTGGCCATTTGCCGGGATGCGGAAGGAAAGTTGGAAGCAGCATTGCCTTATTTCATCCATCGGAGGTGGAAGCTTCCGGCCATCGTACAACCACCCCTGACTCCTTGCGTCGGGCCGATCTTTCGGGAAGACCTGTCCCATCTAAAGCTACACAAACAATACAGCAAGCGAGACCTGGCCATTGCCTCTTTGCTGGACCAATTGCCCGGCATGGTCTATTGCGAATTGCCGTTGATCCCAGGCGGGCAGGACTGGATGGCCTTCCATCGGGCTGGCTTTGAACAACAACGGGCTTACACCTATGTGTTGGAAGATGCATCCGATTTGAATGTTGTATTTTCAGGCTTTGCCAGCAATGTTCGAAATTACATCCGTCGCGCGCGCGAGCAATTGACAGTTTGTGAACACGAAGACATCGCTTTGTTGCACCAATTGTTGACCCAAACTTTTGAGCGGCAAAATCTTCGGTCGCCACTGTCGCTGGATTTGTTGCAGCGGCTCGACCGGGCGGCTCGCCAACGGGGGCAATGCCGATTCTTGATTGTCAAAAATGCTCAGGAACAGGTACACGCGGGCGTCTTTCTGGTGTGGGATCGGCAGAAGATGTACAATTTGATGCTTGGTGCCGATACCCAGTTGAGGGCAGGCGGAGCCGTACAGTTGTTGCTGTGGAAGGCCATTCAACTGGCATCTGAACTGGGCTTGGCCTTCGACTTTGAGGGAAGCATGTTGCCCTCTGTCGAGACGATGTTTCGAGGATTTGGAGGACGCCGGGTCGGCTATCATCGCTTGTATCGCTATGGCAATCGCTTTTGGAAATTGTTGCATGCCATGCGATAAGGAATTTTCAAAATGAACACAATACGCATTTCCATACATACCCAAGGCATTCGACGCGCACGCTTCGACTACCTGTTGGATTTCCTCAACGGGCATCCCTATACCCAATGGCTGGGGCAGCGGTTTGTCATCGGGGAGGGGAATGCGGACATTCAATATGGTGGAAGTCGGAAGCCAGATGGAGATGGACTCTATGTCCCTGCTGATCCTTATTCTTTGGCAGGGGAGACCTCTGTGAAACGAGAATGGGCCTTGGGGCAGTTTCTCCATGGTCGCCGATCGGTCTATGGGCTGGTGGACAAGACTAGAAGGGGGCAACTGTTGGCGGATGGGTGTTTTGGTTTTGATGTATTTGAGAGCTTGTTTTTTCACATCAGCCGATATGAGGAATGGCAGGCATCGGAGGCCCAGATGGACGAGCACGGTCGGATGAAGGAGGGGGAGCAATATTTGGTCAAACACGATTTGTGCTTTCACCCTGTGGTCGATCAATTGCTGGGAGCGTTTTTGGAAACCATTCTGGAAAAACCGTTGCCGAAGCGAGCCTCGGTTTTTCGGATGAGTCACGACATTGACGAGTTGGTGAAGTTCGAGGCTTGGTGGCGCATTTGGCGTTCGAGCCTTGGAATGATCTGGCGGCGCCAATCTCCGGCCAAGATGATTCGCTTGTGGCAGTCGTACTGGCGGAGTCGGGGCGATGGGGTAAGAGACCCCTACGATACCTATGGGTGGATGTTGAAGCAGGAGGAGGATTTTCAAAAGGTGCTGTACCTGCATGTGGGAGGCCAACACAAGTTTGATTCTCCCTACTCTTTGGACCATCCACAAGTGCAACGCATTCGGCAGTTGTGTAGAGAAAGGGCGTACATCATTGGGGTGCATCCCAGTTATGAGGCGGCGGTTGATGCGTCCTTGTTGGCGGCGGAAAAAACGCACTTGGAGGAGTGGCTGGGAAAAACAGTCACCTACAGTCGACAGCACTATTTGCGATTCGGCTGGCCGGAGACGCCAGACATCTTGGAGGCAGCGGGCATTGAGGAGGATTCTTCCCTTGGCTTTGCCCATCGAATTGGCTTTCGCTGTGGAACGGCATTTCCCTATCATCTGTACAACTTTCGGGAAGAACGTCCTTATCGTTTTCGGGAAGTGCCCATGTCGTTGATGGATGTTTCTTTGTTTCGCCAAAGTGGATATGATGTCAGCCAGCTCGTGGAAATCTGGCATTCCTTTTTGTCGCAGCATTCCCATCAGAGCATGCTCACGTTCAATTTTCACAACTGCCGTTTTGACGATGCTTGGATTCACGGCATCGACTTACAAGGCTTGTATCAATCATTGCAACTACCTACTGAATGAAGGGGCTGGCATACTATAGAGTCAATCGGGACGATCCCAACAATGCGGGGGTGGTCCGCAAGATGGAGGCCCAGGTGGCAGCCCTTCGAGCCAGTGGCTTGACAGTAGATTTGGTGTGTTTGGGGGATGCAGGAATTTACCTCAACGATGAATTGCTCCATCCATTTCGGTCCTCTGTCTTGGGAAATGCCTTGTCAACTTACCTGTTTTACCTCTTTCGATGGCCTGCCATTGTACAGCAAAAAGTGGATTTGACAACATATGACTTTCTGTACTTGCGCTATCCCATGATGCATCCCTTGCTGATGCGTTTTCTCCGAAGAGCCCGCCGTGCTGGCTTGCGGATCGCTTTGGAAATTCCGACTTGGCCCTACGACAAGGAACCCAAGCGATTGCCCCACCGGATGAGCTTGCAAATGGATCGTTTGTATCGCTCTGGTTTGAAAGAGGTGGTTGACCGGATTCTTCACTATGGCATGGAGTCGCACATTTACGGCGTTCCCACCATCTCCCTTCGCAATGGGGTGGAGATTGACCAGATTCCCTTTTTTCCCAGAACCCCCATATCGGATTCTCTCCGACTGATTGCCGTGGCCAACTGGAGTTATTGGCATGGCTTGGATCGACTCTTGCACGGCCTGGCAAAATATTATCGAGAGGGACCAGTGGCTGTGAGGGTACAATTGCAAGTGGTGGGTGGTGGACCAGAACAACGCAGTTATCGCGCTTTGACCAAAAGACTTGGTCTGGAACAATGGGTCCGCTTTGTCCCCGCTGCCAGAGGCAGAACCCTCGACCAGTACTTTGCGACGGCTGATTTGGGGATCGGGACCTTGGGCATGCACAGAAAGGGGGTGGAGATTGACTCCTCGCTGAAGCACCGGGAATACTGTGCCCGAGGCTTGGCCTTTGTGTTGTCGCGCCAGGACACGGATTTTCCCCCCAATTGGCCGTACACTTGTTATGTAGAAGATTCAGATGCATCGATAGACATCCCTCCTTTGATCGATTTTTTCCAAAAACTCCCTCCAGATGCTTCGCAGAATATGCGGGCCTATGCCAAGGAGCGCCTCAGTTGGCATCAACAGTTGCAGCCTTTCGTTCAATGGTTGCGATCTTCCCCATAACCGAGGTAACGCATCATGGGACCGGCGGTGAATCGGAAAGTGCGGACTTCGGCCTCTCGTAGCCGGATGGGCCGTCGGATGGAAGGGTCGATCTGTAAGTTTTCCTGAAAGCGAATGGCATTGCCAGACAATTGGTGTCCGAGTGGGATGTTGGCATTTTTCTCCAAGATGTCCAGCAGTGGCGTCGGCTCCAATTCCAGCCATTGAAGGACGGATTGCAAAGCAGCCTTCGGATTTTCCATCAAGTGTTCATAGTGAATTTTGTGGTATCGATGGGGATGTTGTTTGCCAAATCGAAGGGCGGACAGGTGCGCCATTGTCCAGTGCAATCCTTGCAGACTTGCCTTCCAGCGGCGTTTCCAGGGAGAAGCGTTGGCGTACTTTCGGTGGAGGTTGGAGTTGAGGCAATGCTCTCCATTGCGGACCAGGTGCAGAAGAAATAGGTCGAAGGTGGATCGGAGGCGCCAGGGGCGGGTGGCTGTGCCGTAGGTGGTTTTTGAGGCATCTGTCAGGTAGTGGGTTCCTGGAGGGGCAGCTGCTTGTAGGTGTTTGATCAATTGGACGTCGGTGAGGTTTTTGCCTGCGCGGTAGGCGGAGCCCCAGAGAGGGCAGGCATCGACGATTTTTCCACAGGAACACTGCTCTCGGATGGCAAAGTCTTTTCGGAAGTTGTGTATTTCACCGCAGGCCATAATGGCTGGATGGGCAGCCAGCAGGCGTTCCAGAAGCGTAGAGCCGCTCCAACCATAGCCAGCTATGTAGAGGACCCGACTGATGGGACTTAGGGGTTGTGCTTGTTGCTGTGGATGGGATCGACCAATTGCTTGTCTGTTTGTCGATCGAGCAAATTGTTTTGGAGGATGCGTCCGATGATGTCAAAATACTGTTTGACCACGATGGCATCATCGAATTTTCTGACTGCTCTTTCTCGGCTCTTTTTGCCCATCTCTTGTCGCTCAGCTTGGGGGAGGCTGCAGAATGCCTCCATGGCCAGGGAGAGGGCCTGGGCGTCTTTGACAGGGACGATGAAGCCGTTTTGTGCTTGGGCGACGGTCTGTCTACAGCCCGCTGTATCGGTGGTGATGACGGGGCGGCCCATGGAAAGTGCTTCCAGAATGACTTTGGGGAGGCCTTCCCGGTAGGAGGGCAAGACGATGCAGTCCGATTGCTGGATGAAGTTGCGCACGTCTCTGGTGGTTCCAAAATAGCGAATGGTCTGGTCTTCGATCCATTTGACCAACTGGTGTTTGGAAATGAAGGACGGGTTGCCCTCGTCAATTTCTCCAATGACCCAGAAAGCTGCATTGGGGATGCTTTTGCGGACTTGTTCGGCTGCTTTGACAAACTCCACAATGCCTTTGTCGTAGAGCAATCGGCCAATGAAGGTAAAGATGACTTGTGATTCTTGGCGGTCTTTTTCTCGAATCCGAAAAAAGTTGGTGTCGACCCCACAGCCATCCACTGCGGTGCATTTTTGGGCAGAGACGATGTGCCTGGAGGTGAACAACTGCCGATCATCCGGATTTTCAAAAGCCACCCAATTGGCAAATCGAAAGGAGAGTTTGTAGAGCATGAGGGTGATCCGCTTGACCATTCCTTGGTGTAAGAAGGTGTAGCCCAGTCCGGTCACCACACAAAGGGAGGGGATGCCGCAAGATCGGGCTGCCAGGTTGCCGAAGATATTGGGTTTGACGGTGTAGTGAATGATCAGATCGGGGCGTTGCTGTTGGTATATTTTGCGCAGTTCGCGAAACAACTGAACATCTTTGAAGGGGTTGGTGCTGTTGCGAGACAGGCGTTTGAGGGGGATGTGTGTGACACCTGCCAGCTTGTCGAGGTAGTGGATGTACTCATCAACGGGGGCGATGACCATTACTTCGATGTCTTCCTTGACCAGTGCATGGATGAGATTCAGTCGAAAATTGTAGATGTTCCATGTAGAATTGGCCACAAAGGCGATCTTCTTGGCTGTGTTCATGTATCAGAAATATCAAGTTACAGTCATAATGCATCTTCGGTCCGCTCTGGAAGCAGTTCGCCCCAGGTGCTTGCAATATTACTAAGCCAGTCGTGGGATTTAAAATTTTATGGCTTCAAAAGCAAATTTCAGTAGCTGAAATCCCTTCTTTATGGTGCGCTCCGGTCCAAAAGACCAGATTTTCAGCGAATATAACATTAAATTTTGTTTTAATGTTCAGCGATTTTCCGTGCATTTTGCCAGGATGGCTCAGAGGAATTGCTCTCCAGATTGGCTGCGAATGTCGGCTGTCAGTTTTTTGATCTCTTGTTCTTTGGACTTGGGGTAGATCATCAGCACATCCTCTTCGTCTACGATGATGAAATTGTCCAGATCTCGCAAGACGACCAGCTTGTCTTTGGGGGCACGGACCAGGCAGTTGGTCACATCCTTGAGCATGCTTTGGGCGATGACGACGTTGCCTGCTTCATCTTTGGGGCTTTCGGCGTGGAGGGAGGCCCAGGTACCCAGGTCTGACCAGCCAAAGTCTGTGGGGATGGTAAAGATGTTGTCGGCCTGTTCCATGATGGCGTAGTCGACCGAGATGCTGGGGGTAGTGGGGTAGTGTTGGTCGATGAATGCCTGTTCTTGGGGGGTATTGTATAGCTCGTGGCCTTGTTGGAGGATGTCGTAGATCTCGGTGGCGTGTTGCTGGAAGGCCTTGAGGATGTTTTGGCTGCGCCAGATGAAAATGCCTGCATTCCAGAGGAAGTCACCGCTGGCGAGGAAGGTCCGGGCCTTGTCGATGTTGGGTTTTTCGGTGAATTGGATCACTTTGTGGACGCCACCGATGTTGTCGTTTTGGTGGGGTGCTTCTATGGTTTGTTGCTCGTAGTTGATGTATCCGTAGCCCGTATCGGGGCGGGAGGGGCGGATGCCGAGGGTCAGCAGGGCATCGTTTTGGGCGGTGAAGGCCAGTGCTTTTTGGAGGGCTTGGACGAAGACGTCTTCTTTGAGGACGATGTGGTCGGAGGGAGCGATGATGAAATTGGCATCTGGGTTGAGTTGGTGCAGCTTAAAGGCGGTGTAGGCGACGCATGGGCCTGTATTGTTGCGCGAGGGTTCGCAGAGAATTTGGTTGTCGGTCAGTTCAGGAAGGTGTTCTTTGACGAGCTCCTTGTAGAGGCCATTGGTGACGATGAAGATGTTTTCGGCTGGGCAGAGCTTGAGGAACCGCTCAAAGGTGAGTCGAATCAGTGATTTGCCGACCCTCATGATGTCGAGGAATTGTTTGGGGCGGGCGGTGCGGCTGGCTGGCCAGAATCGGCTGCCGATGCCTCCGGCCATGATGGCTACATAAGTATTCATTGTGCGTCGTTTTGGGTGCAAAATTGATCATTGATACGTTGGCGATGGGCGATTTGTTCCGCGGGAGAACGGCCCGGCTGCGAAGATAGTGACTTTGTGGCTTTTTGTGGCCTTAGGGGAGGGTTTCGGTCACTGATTCAGTCGTTTGATGGCGGCGCTTTGGGACAAGATGTTTCTTTGGCGCTTGGCTTCTTCGCTGAGGAGTTGGTAGCGTTGTTCTTGTTCGCAATCCCATTCGATGAGTTTGGAGTTGAGGGCTTCCAGGTTGGCGAGTACGGCCAGTTCGAGTACGGAGGCGTGGTCTCGTTGGTTGCCCTTCTTTTTGGGATGGGCGGTTTTCCATTCTTTGGCCGTTTGGCCGAATACGACGACGTTGAGCAGGTCGGCTTCGCTGGCAAAGTACAGGCCTTCCTGTTTGGTCCCGATCATTTTGCCGGGGATCAGTTTGCTGCGAATGGCATCGGTTTGCAGGAAGTGATTGGCTTTGGACAATTCCCGTTTGACATTCCAAGCTTGTCCCAACCGTTGGCCTTCCTCGGTTTTGAGTCGGTCAAATTCTTTGATCATCCACAGGCAGAAGGAGGGGCTGAACCAGGCGGCGAAGTGAATGGCGATGTCTTTGTGGGCATAGGTACCTCCATATCGACCTGCTCGGGCTTCCATGCCGATGGCTGCGGTCTGTTCGATCCATCGTTTGACGGACATGGAGTAGTTGGGCATGCCGACGGTCTGTTTAATTCCGCCTAATTCGGCGGTTTTAAAGTCCGGGTTGTGCAATTGTTCCCATTCCCCCAGAAATTCGATGTTGACACGAGGGCGGAAGTAGTTGCGGATGGTATCGCTGATGTCTCCACCACCGGAGCGGGCAATGTCGGTGATGTTGATGTAATTTCGGCTGTTGATCCGTATGTCGAAGCCTTGAATTTCTACTTTTTTTGCCATGCTGTGCGTCGTGTTTCAAGTGTTTGCTGTGCGTTGCCGGGCTAAAACCGCCAGATTCGGCGGTTTTAGAATGTTCTCTGTATTGAGGGAGGACAAAATACGGAAAAATGGAAATAAATATGGGGGAGACTCATTTTGGTCTTCTTCCCAGGTTTACGGACTCTGGGGGCTTTGGGTTTTGAGGGGAAACAGCTTCCTAGCTTGTTCTATTTAACATAAACTTAATTATGAAGATTTAAAAATTTGCAATATGAATACTATTCTTCCTCCCCATACATCTCGCTCAATACTGCTGCAGATACAAGGAAGAGAAAGGCACCCAATGCGACCAGCCAAAAATTGGTTTTGTTGTCAAACTTATCGTAGAAGCCCATCATCATCATCAGCACGTAGACCAGGATCATGATGCAGAAGATGACGGCCCATTTTATGGAGTTGATCCAGTGATTCATGTTATGTGATGATTTGGTTCCAGTTGATTTTATTCTTTTTGTGTTTTACGTGGCAGGTGCAAAAATTGTACATTTCATTGAATCTGAGGAAGTTTATCAGCTTCTTGGTATCAATGTATGGAAATTTTATGGGCAGTTTCTCGATTTTTTCCCCCAGCAATTCTTCTTGATTGGCATATGCCTCGTAAAAAAAACGTCTTGTCACTTTTGTTTGGTGTAGGATGTAGGAAAAAAGTTCCTGCCACATACAAGTACTGGTACAATAGGTCACCATTGAATGTTTCCTCAATGATGAGTTCGTATTCTTCTTCCCAAACAATACCTGGAGCATTCTTCCAGGGTTCTTTGAAGTTGGCTTTGGAAAGCAAGAAACTTTCCAATGGCGAATGAGGAATGTAGTTGGTATCGTAAGCGCTTACTTCTCCACTTTCTCAATCAACAATCAGGGGGCCCAGCAATATTTTTGCAGCTTCGGTTCCCTGTTCTATGTACTCCTTGGCATTGAACCTGAGAATGAATGCGTCGGCAAAGACTTTGTGGAATGCGGAGTCCAGTGAGTACTTGTCTCCATAGACTTCTGCAATGTATGTTTTCGCAAATTCTTTCCCATCATGGAGACTTGTCATTGGATGTGTTTGTAAAGTCTGTTTGTGTTGTGAGCAATGTCATTGGTCGTGCTGTAAATTTATGACATTTTCCTAGAAAGAAATCTTAACTCTATAGTATTTCAGATAGAGGCCACAAGATTTGATCAGCTTAGTCAATTTTATCTTTCAAAAACCTAAAGTGTTTGCTAATGGCTTTAATCGGGTAATCTTCATACTTTTCTAGAAATTGTTTTGAAATACTAGACGGTAGTTCAAGTAAGTATACAAGAAGATGATTTCCTATTTCTTCATCATAAACTTCTTTTTCTTCCTTTAACCTTTGTAGTAGCTTTTCAACCACAAATAATCCATCTGGGTTTCCATATATTCCTAAACTTTCGATGATATATTTTATCTTACTTTGCCAATCATCTCTCTTGAAAATATATTCACTAAGTCCTAATAACTCATAGGAAATATCTATTTCAGGATTTTTTTTAAGTATCAGAAACATTAAGAAAAAGTATTTTGGAGTGTCATTTTTATAGATATATTTGAATTTTTCATCAAATTCAATTTCTGGGATACTATCTCCATTAATCAAAGTATCAATCTCCATCTTTATGGCTGAAGTGTAATCAAGGTTCAATTCTTGAATTAGGTAGAGATAATTTTTTATTGATAAATTAGTATTTCTTTCAAACTGCTCATGCCAGTAGTTTTTTTCTTCCCAAGAGCAAGAAATTAATTTATTATATGAATCAGTATACAACTCGTAACTTGATTCAAAACTACTGATTGCTTGAATTCGTGAATTCTCCATTTCGTTTTTCCTTTATAACCTTAGGCTTTCCAATTACTGAACTGTTAAAAAGATCTGTTGAGGTCCCTGGGAATCCGTAAGAAGGCCCCTTATTACCTTCATACTTTTTATACCAAAGGCCTACATCTCTAGCTTTGTTTATTTGAGGCTTGGGGCCAGGTTCCAATGTGGTAAATTGGAACGGTGTTCCATCTAGTTTGGCTGCATCTGCTTCCGATAAAGTATATTCGACAATTAAATCATAATTACCTTTCTTAATAAATTTAGCATTTGTCAAATATTCTATATCTTTTCTAATATGAGGTCCTTCTCCTGATGAATTTCTGTCATGAAGATAACCACCAGTTGATTCATATTCTTTTCTACTCATTGCTCTGTAAAGAGATACAGTTTTTTTATTATCGTCTTCTTCCTCTGATTGAGTATCAACACCTCTTTCCTTTAATTCCTTAATAGCTGCTCTTGTCCTGGCTATTTCCTCATCAAGTTCTTTTACCCTAGATTTCTGTCTGTCAATGCTTTTTTGCATTGAGTAAAACACTATCCCTAAGGCAGATATTGGAGCACTGATCTTAGGAATTGAGGAGGCTTTTGGAGCTTTTGTAGTTGTTTTTGGCTTACTTTGAGAAGCCTTAGGCTTTTTACTTGTATCTGAAGCTCTCTCCCCTTCAATAACTGGCGATGGTTCTTTGGCATTTGCATTCGCACTATTATCACCGCTTTCTAATCCATCAATATCAATAAATCGAATGGGACTATTGCTTGCAAATTGATAAGGTGTCAATTCTGGATAGTCAGCAGTCAACGGATCAACAGACAAGAACTTAGCGATGTTAGGATTATAAATTCTAAAACCATAATCATAATGCTCCGATCCTCCCCACTCTTCTCCCCGATCAATCTCCTTTCCATTAAATCCAAAGCGATACTTGCCCGCACTCATCACCCGGCCCGGCATTTCCAACCCAAATGGATAGTAATCCGATGCGCTGATGATCACCGGCTCGAAAAAGTCTACGACGCCATCGCCAGAATCATCGACTCGGATTTTGCGGTCGGAGACGGTGGCCAGGACGTTGCCGAGGTGATTGGTCAATGAGAACTGCTTCCACCCTACTTTTAGGGCAGACCGTTCTACAAAATACGGGATTTCTGCGAAGGGGTCAACGGTGGTCCATTCCACATCGGGTTGCAGGCTGCCCAGTCGGCTGCTGCCATAGAGGTATTGTTCTTTCCAGGTGATGCTGTCGGATCGGCGTTGGTAGACGGCCAGGATGTTGTTGGAGGCATCTCGGAAGTAGTAGGTGAAGGTGCTGTCGGTGGTGCTTGGGTCCACCAGTACTTTCATGGCTCGGTTTTGGGCCGGATCGTAGCCAAAGAAGGTCTTTCGGTCGGAATTGGCTTTCCAGACTTCGAGGACTTTGCCGTAGGGACTCCACAGAAGACTGTCGGCCTCTGTCGTCTTGACAATGTTTCCTTTGCCATCGTATTTGTACAAGGCATCCACAGGAGGAGTGACGGGACAAGGGCCAATCTTGACCTCCAAACTGCCTCCATTCTCTGCTCGGAAGCTGAAGCCGGGCTGGAGTTCTACCGACTCGTTGGCCTGGAGGAGAACCACCTGCTCACCGTCAATTTCGCTGCTGGCGTAAATGTTTTGGGAGGCGTAGAGTTCCAGACTTTGTGAGATGGGATTGTCGATGGAAAGATTTTCTCGACAGGAAGCTGGGGTGTTGGTGGTGCCGATGAGTTTGTTGGTTCCGTCTTGATAGTCGTAGTCCAGGTTGTTGATTTGCTTGGGCAATTGCGTGCCTGGGATGAGACCATCTCTAGTGAGAGCCTGGATGTTGCCATTGCCGTCATAGGTGGCAGTCATTCCATAGGTGCTGCTTCCCCCGCTTCCCCAGCTGAAAGTGTTGAGGTTGGCATTGGCATGGGATTGCATGCTCTTGATGCGGTGGAGTTGGTCGTAGGAATAACTGAAGGCCATGGGGTCGCCCAAGCCCTTGTTGTGGATGGACATGTAGCGGATGTTGCCGTTGAAAAGGTCATTGGCACTGCTGTTCAAGTCGGAAGTGGCATTGGCAGTCATTTCGAAGGATTGGCCACCAATGGATTTGTATTCCTTATCGAAATAGCCGAGGGTGTAGCCCATGGCATCTCTGGCGATGTAGGTGTTGGCCCCACTGCTGGTCGAGCCGTCTTTGCCCATGTCTCGTTCGGGGACGAGGCCACTGCTATTGACGCCTTTGATCCATCCTTGGAGGGTGTAGGCATAGTCCATGCCTTGTACGCCTTGGTGGCCACAGACGGATCGAGCCAGCGGGCCGTGGTCGTAATAGGCATAGGATGCTTCTCGATCCCAGAGGGCGCCGTCTTCTGTTGTTTCGACCAAGCTGCTGTAGACCTGGGTCAGTCGGTTGTTGGCATCGTAGATGTATCGGTGGGTAAACTGGTCGGGTTTTCCTTTTTGGTAGTAAACGGCGTGGACATTTCCGCTGATGTAGTCGTATTCGTAATCCAGTCGTTTGTATCCCTGGCCGTACTTTTGGAGGTCACTGATTTCCTGAACGAGGGTGTTGACATTTCCACTGGCGTCATAGGAATAATGAGAGCCGTAGTCATAAGTGGCATCATCGCCATCGTAGACATTTTCGAAGATGATGCTGGCGACTCTGGTTCTAAGGTTTTGTTGCCCGTTGTCGAAGGCGTCGATTTGGAAGACGGATTCATCGTAAAAGGTGCGGGTAATTTGGACAGGAGCGATTCCTGCTCGCAGCCATGCCTCCAGATTCTGTGGATTGTCAATGGTGCTGGAGGAAATGGTGCCGACAAACTCTTTTTCGCCCACTTCGATGATCCGGCCAAGGTCGTCGTACAAAGTGTAGCTGTACAAATCCTGCGGTCGTTGTCGGCCGTCCTGCGACAAAACCAAACGCCCAATGGGATCATACCAAAAGTCGGTTTCTTCGGTGTCGGGACTGATTTGCTTTACGACTTGCCCCAGAGAATTGTACAAGTACTTGGTGAAGAAACTGTGGTTGGGATAAATCGGATTGCTGCCTGCATTTGTTCGATGTGCTTCTATGGCATCCAACACAGAATTGCTGGTGATGGGAGCGACACCATTGGGTGGGACCGTCTGGACCAAATTGCCAGCCTGATCGTAATAATACAGCGTATAATGGTATTCATGCAATGTCAGATCGGCTTGAAAAACCTCTGTGGGATTGCCTTCTAGACAGTGCGCAATGTAGCTGGTCCGAAAGTCCTGTCGGATGCTGTCGATGAGTTCTTCCCAGGCGATGTAGGCGTTGATTTCGGCCTGCATTCGAAGGCTGTTGTAGCACTGATTGATCTCAGAAGAATCGGCCAACTCCCCTGCCCTTGGACAAAGGACCAATAGATCAACGCATTGGGTGGCCATGCTACAGGAGTCGAAAAAGGATCGGTAGTCGTACCAGTCGCGCGCAAAGCCAAGCTCGTGGTTTAGATAGCGGGTCAAGCGGTCTTCATACAAAATGGGTTGGTTGGGATCAGGGGTGCAGATGTTTGTGTCAAAGTTGTTTTTCAGCGCCGTCATTTCTGCACAATCCTTGCAAACATTGCATTCCAGGTAAGGGGGAATGGCCATGTACTCTGGTAGTGTTGATAGGATGTTTTGGTGGCAGTATTTGAGGAGTGTATCTATTTGGTTGCCCGTCAATCTGGTCTCGGCAAATTGACTGAGGTATTGGGCAAAGGAGACATAGGTGTCTGCAGGGATGCTGTTGTCGTAGCAGTCTTTGTAGTCATCGAGCTTTTCACAAATGCAGGTATTGCTGATGCTGGATCGAATCTCTCCCCCTTGGTAGGTTGGTGTTTCATAGGGGGAAAGGCTGCTGATGTTGAGGTGGGAGCAGTCCAGATTGCAGGAGCCAGCTTGGCTGAAAAAGTGATTCACAATCTGTTCGAAGGAGGCATCTCCAAAGGTGGTTGTCAATCCGGGAGGCGTTGTGCTGGCACCGAAAGGATGGTCTTTGTCACAGCCCATTTGGCAAACGGCGACGAGTCGGTCTTTCAACTCCTGGAGCTGGGCAGTACTTAGACTGCCAAGGCCACATCCCTCCAATTGTATCAGCCACAAGTCGACATTGTCTTGGCACGTTTGGAAGCAGGAATCTGCCATGTCCATGCGGATGGAATCGGCGATGTGTAAAATGTCATCGGTGGTATATCTGGACAAATCCATCTGAACAAATCGCCTCACCTTGTTGGCATAAGGATTATCCGTGAAGTTGCCACAAATGGTCACAGAAGGTTCTTCAATGCAGTAGAGAACCGAATTCATTCCACAAAGTGTCGTATCCTGTTTGCGCTGCCTGATCTGTTGGACCATGCTGCAGTAGAGCGTCTTGTACATGTCCCATGCCTTGTCGTTTTGTGCAGCTGTCCCACCGCCCAAATAGCAGTGGCAGTCATTGTCGCCATAGACTTGTCGGACGACGAATTTGACCACAGACTCAGAGACCATCAGAGTGTCGAGCATGGAGTCGCGCAAAGCGATGCAGTCGTAACCGGGAGCGCCGGGTTCGAAGTAAGGATCGAAGATGATGCCCGTCGTATCGACATAGCCACTGTCCAAGGCTTGCTGCCAAGTCTGGATGTCTTCCAAATCGCTGCAAAAGTCGAGTACATCGAGCCCCTTGTTGAGGCATTCGGCTTCGTACAGGCAATACTCGGGATGGTATTTTTTGACGAGATTGACCGCCCAGCTGTCTTTCCAATTTTTGTAAAATTCAGTAGACGACAATTGATTGGGAGGAACCAACTGACCTTGTCCGTTCAGAACATAGTCTGGCTGACCATCTGCATTGGTATAGAGGATGCTGTTGTCTTGATAAGAGTAGATGCCATCGGTTTTGAAGATGGACAGATCATCGCCAGGAAGGAGGGCGTCTCCATCTGAGTTTGTAGTGAAAGTGGCATATTGCCCACCAGGAGAAAAGTCTGTCAACATGCTTTGCCAGATGATGTCGCAGAGCGAAGGATTTTCGCAGAGTTCTTCACAAGCCGCCACTCTTTGCTGATAGATTTCCCTGGCATCTTCCACACTGATGCTTTCCCCGACCTCCAAAAATTCTGCTTGCAGATTGGCAACGAATGTGCTCTCCCCTCCCATCGAACTGACGCATTCCTCACAGGTCATGCCACAGCCAAAGGGGTCGATTTGGTCGACGAAATTTTGGATGATGTCTTCCAAATTGGGCAGGCAAGTGGACTGGGTCAGAAAATGTTCTGTGTAATAATCGAGAGAGGCCTCACTGACGGAAAGGACCTTGGTGATGGTGTATTCTCCAATGGGTAAATTCAGGGTAAAGTTGTGGTCAATCGCTCCTCCGGACAGACTCCCCCCGCAGAGCGTATCAAGTCCTTGCGAGAATTGGTAATTCTGTTTGCTTGCCGTGTAGGGCATGCCACCATTGAACTCGTTGCAATCATTGTCGGAGATGCGGATTTCCAAATCGTACAGACAATCATAACAGACATTGGCAGGCAGGCAGTCTTTGCGAAACTCTTGCTCCCCGATGGTGTATTGAAAGACATGGTCTCCAGGAGCAATGACAATGAGCTTGTGGGTGGTGACCAAACTGTTTCCTTCTCTTGTGTTATTCAGCAAATTGGATGTGATGGCATTGACAGCCGAGAATCCCTCATCGATCTGTTCCACGTTGGTGGGGCGTGTTCCAGCCAAGGCGGTCGCAATCGTGCGTCCGTGTGCATCGACATAGGATACACTGGCCTGCCCATTGGCATCGATGACTGCATTTTTGAGGTAGTGACTGTTGTCTCCAACGTCATTGCCAAACAAGCGATCGATTTCCTCTTGCGTGGGTTTGCCGTAGAGGTAACGGGTGTGTCTTTGATCGGTCCCTCCTTTGATTTGAAACTCTTTCCCTACCCCACCCTGTTTGCGAATGCGTCCGGTCAGATCAGGCGTGTACTCCGTCATGCTGTAGGGAAACCCTTCGGCATGGGGAATGAACTGGTGGAAGTCGTTGGCGGCATTGGGATTGAGGGTGGAAAAATATCTGCCTGCTCCTTGGGTGGTATCGAGAGGGACAGGTACGGGAGAACAACCTCCCAGGTCAAAGTCTTCCTTGGTAAATTTTGTTCCATCCTGCTTGTTGGCAAAAGAGGCAGAATAGCGCAGGTGATTGTCTTCGGTGGGTGTCGGGATGATGTTGACAGCGGGGCGTCCATGGTGGTCGTACAAAGTCTGGCCGACGATGCGCTTGTCAATGGCATTGGAAAGGGTGACTTGCTGCCGTGCGCGAAGGCTGCCATCGTAAAAGCTGATGCTGGGAATGTTTTTGCCCTCTTCTGCAAAGATGGTACTGGCTTGCCAATTGAGGTTGTTTTGGTGCCAAGCAACTTTGATTTTATCTGAAAAAGTTCTCAGACTGGTGGGGACATTTTTCACAGAGGACCAAGCCCCAAACTCTCGCCATCCATCTGGATGAATTCTGGCCGGACGGACCCGGAAAAAGACATAGCCTTCGGGATAGAGCAAGGGGATTTTGTGATCGGTTTGTCCAAGAGTGATGCGCGTGGCATTGTATTGAAACAAAAAGTCAAAGTCGGTGTAGGTATCGCCCGTGCCATTGAGAACTTGCTGACCAATTTGGCTTTCCAGGTCGTAGAAGACCCATTCGAGATCGTATTCTTCCGCAGCAGTTGTGCCATTCCAGTCGATGAGGTAAAAATCGACCAGGTCCACATCGACGGGAGGCAGGTATTGAAAGCTGAGTCTTTCGCTGCAATCAAAGATGGCTTTTCGCTTGACTTTGATCTCTGCCCGTACCCGCATGGCTGGCACGGTGCTGCCTGTACAACTTCCGATTTTCAATACTTGGTTGACGGTTACCTCTAGTTTGTGTGCGCCACGAAACAGCGCAAATACCCGATGGGGAGCCACCTTGGCAGGATTGGGATCGTGCGTGATCTGAAGGGTAAGCATGGTATCAGTCGCATCCTGTATGTTATTGGGGTTCGTGCCTGCTGCCCACCGTTTGACGCTGATGTGGGCTTCGTATGTACAAGTTTCATCAGGAGTATCCAATGCATCCTCATTGATTTCAAATAAGACGAGGTTTTGAACCAACTGAATGCTTTCGATGGAGTTCCAGGAACTGTTGCCGAACCAGTCGTCCTGCACAGAGATGGGACCAAAGCTGCCGCCAGGTGCAACGGAGATGGAAACCGAATTGACGGGCTGTGCTTGAAGGATTTTGCTGGAAGAAAAAAAGAGGCAAAAAAGGAGTAGGACGCACAGGTATTTTTTGTTGCTTAGCACCTTCATAAGGAGAGTTTATTTCTGAAGTTGTGGAAATGCGATTTGCTTGTTTGCAAAATGAATTGCAGAGATTAGAGCTTGTTCAGATTTAAAATTTTGAGGCTGCAAATGATCCTGCCTATTCGGCAGGCAGGCCTTTTGTCATCATATCGCGTGAATTTTTCAAGCCGTAGCGCGGCTATGCCTTTCAAAATGTCACTTATCTGATGCCAAAATCTTTCATTTTCGCAAATAATTCCAAATTCTGAACAAGCTCTTACTTTTGCTGTAATTGTTTGACGAGTAAGGTCAGTTCTTGTATTTGCTTTGCCTGTTCGTTGATGGCCTTTTCCTGTTGGATGGTGTACAAAGTCAATTCCTCGATTTTTTGCAGAAGTTTGGCATCCATTTGACCCAAGAAAATGCCGTTTTCTTCTACCTCTGCTGCACTTGGGATGTCTTGCAAATGGCCTTTTTCTTTGATGTGGTTTTCTACCTCTTCCAGTGTGGGGAGGTCGTAGTCGTCGAAGAAGACAAAGTCAGACCAGCCTGTTTCCACTTTGATTTCTTTGGCTCGGATGTTTCCACCCACTGCCAATCGCCAACCGTCATTGTTGAGTGTGCCAATTCCCAGATTTCCGTTGACGATCATCTTGCCAGGGAGCTGTTCGGTTCCTCCTCGATAGCTTTGGTACAGCTCGACGACGGCATCGCCATAGTGTCCAAAGTCGGTTCCAATGCGCATGTGGTTGGAGCTTCCGCTTCCCCCAGCCCATATCCTGAAAGGGTGTTGCCCACTTGGGTCTTTGACCGTAAGGGTTCCTCTGACATCTAGTTCTGAGATGGGACTGTTTGTCCCCACTCCCAATCTTCCGTTGACAGCCATTCTTCCGGGTTTTTGTTCACTTCCGCCAGAGTAGTCTTGGTACAATTCGACCACAGCATCTCCGGTATGGCCAATGTCTGTTCCGATCCGCAATTGATTGGAAGAACCGCTTCCTCCTGGCCAGAATTTGAAGGGATACTGAATGGAATTTCCCCCCATGGTCACTGTGCCTCTGACATCCAATGGTGTATTGGGAGAAGTGGTGCCAACACCGACATTTCCAGTTGGTTCCAGGCGATTGGTTTGGGCTTGCAGGACATTGACAAGACCGATTGTCAGGAGGAGAAAGAGTAGATTTTTCATGTATGAAGATTTTTGATGTTGTAAATTGAATATTGGCCACATGACCTGTGGTAGTTTTTTGCATTACTCGGCTGGCAACCGGACAAGTCGGTAGCCTTTGCAAGGGCCACCTTTGAGTTTTCCGTTTTCATCAGCAGCGAGCAGTTGTCTTTTTCGAACGGGAAAAGAAATGTTCTCATCTTCCTGTTGTTGATAGTGAATTTCCAACCGCTTGCCATCCATCTCGTGTGAGACATCCTCCAGGCCCGACAGATCCAAGGCCATCATGGCTTTCACCATCTGTAGGTTTTCTATTTGGTATTGTATTTCGATTTTGGTACGCGAAAATTCTGGGGCAGAAAAGCGGATGCCGTCAATCCCCTCTTCGACATGAAAGGCCTCCCCTTTCAGATGCAGGTCTTTGATGATTCCCCGGAGTTGGTCCATGGCAAAACCACTGCTGATGAATTCCTTTTGGGTCATTGGTAGTTGGTATACGGCTTGGTTGTCGTGGTCCATGTAGAGGTAGTCTTTTCTGTCTTGCAGGACTTCGAATTCTTGGTGACCGATGTAGGTTTGGTCTCCTTTTTTGCGATAGTCGAGTTGCATCTTTTCGAACTTCTCCGTCTTTTGAAGACCATCGTAGAGCGTCATGTCTGCTGTCATGGCCAGGGATTTGTCCTGATGGAAAGCTTGAATGATCTGGTCGTATGTTTCCAATGCAGGTTCTTGCCCTTGAGCTGTCGCATGGAAGCTGAGCCAAAGGAGGCAAGCAAGGATGGTAGGTAGTGGATTCGTTCTCATTGTTATTCTGTGTTGTTTTCTTTTAAAACTGTTCTTCCTTCTTGCAGGGTGACGATGCCGTTTTCCGTTTCTCTCTTGGTGCGGATCAACAAACCTTCGTCATCGTACTCGTAGAAACTTGCGTAGTTGTTTTGATCCAATGTGGCCATGAGTCGCAGGCTGTAGGGATCGTATACATAGGCCTGCATGTTGGAGCGCCAGGGGTGGAAGCGGATGTCATCGAAGTAGTACTGTTGGCTGGTGTTGAGGGTGTCGTTGCCCAGTTGGATGCGTAGGCCGGAGGTATGTCCGGGGATGCTGATCCTGCCTTCTATTCTTTGCCATCCGTCGATGACTGGCCCTTCTGGTTTGAATGTCAGAGCAGGATTGATGGAGCTGATGAATTCAATTTTGGTGTATCCAGCCAAGGGTGGCAAGCCACAGAGCAGAGAGCTGTCCGATGCGACCCATGTCGAGAAGTAAAAGTCGTCGTACTGGTTGGGTTGCAGAATGGGCAGACATGCACAGCATTTGTTCTCCACCGTTACGGGTGGAGAGGAGCCAGGGCTGTAGAAGTAATTGAAGCAGTTGTCCGGAGGCGATTGGCGAAGCAGTTCTTGCTGTCTCGCTTCTGGAGGATTGCTGTCGGAACCAGCAGAGGTTTCTCCTTGCCCGACTCGCTGCTCGCTCGTTGTCCGTGCAAGGGCCAGGCAGCTGTTATTTATATTGACGTAAAAATCCCGATGCGTTCCTGCTGGAAATTGAATGGAGAATCGTCCGCTGTGGGAGATGTCTTCTTTCAAGATGGGGATGCCCCAAGAGGGGTCATAGAGGATCAGGTTTCGTTGGTATTCGTCATCGGTGTTGCAGTCGTTATCGAAGACATAATCTTCCAGTCCGTCGAACAAGATTTCGCGGTATCGACAGTTGTTGGCCACTGCAATGGGGAGCGATTTGTTGTATCCAAAATAAGCAGCGGAGGGAATGCCCAGTGCATCTTCGTTTTCCAATTCATTGCCTTTGTCGTCGTAGATGGTGACGAGATTGCTGAGGGGCCACTTGGGGGAACCAATGCCTGATGGCGACCATTGGTCAGTACCGCTGTTGGTCCAAAATGGAGTAAAGTCGGCGGTCTGCCCATTGTCCCGAACGTGCATGGAGGTATTGGCAGAAAATGCCACGGGTACGCGATTGGTGTAATGTGCGTAGGTTGCATTTGGCCGCCATTGTCCTCGCATGCCTCGGGTGTAGGGATTCAAGGCTGTATTGGTAAAACTGGGTGGGTTGGAAGAACTCAACTCGCAGCTTACCTGCCAGTCTTCTGAGAAAGTGACGGCACTGGCATCTAGGATTTTTTGTCCTGTTCCCAGGTCCAGTTCTTGGTTGCCATTGATTGGATTTTCTCTGGTGCTGACCTGTCCGATGGCCACGCTTGCTTGGTTTCTGAGACCAGAGCGGATGACCTTCAGTTTGGCATTGCTGATGCTGCCACTGGGTGCTGTTCCGGATCGGTCGAGCAAAAAGAGCGTCCCATCGAGATCGGTGACATAGAGCTTGAGGTTGTTGGGAGAGAGAAATACTTCGTCTCCTTTCTCGAAGAACAAACTCGGATCAAAACTGGTGATGATTCCATCTGTGATGTTCACATCCGAAAACTCCATTCCAATATTTTGATAGGCTTGTCCCATGCCCTCGTAGGCCCAATGCGCCGGGTAGGTGAAGTTGAAGATGGGATCGTCAAATTCGTTGGTGGTACGGGTGAGGAGAACTTGTCCGGTCTCTGAATCCCGAAGGACATTGGTGGTGGTCACGCTGGATCCATTTTCTTCTGCAATGACATGGTCGAGGATGCCATTTCGCTTGATGAGTTTGGTGGTCACAGAGGCGCGGAATTGGGTGAGTTCCCGTTGGAGTTGTGCATGGACGCTGGGGACAAAACCAGGGAAAATGGCCAGGATGAATCCATCGCCGTTGGCCCCTACCCCAGCTGTATTCATCCGGTTTTCTTCCTGCATCATTTCTTGCCAAACGTCCACCTCGATTCCTTGAGTGGCCTTTGCTACCTCTCCCCTCGTGTTGATGGCATCCACTTCATTGAAGAGACGTTTTGCTTCGGCATTTTCGTTTTCGACTTTGTATTTGTAGACAACCGATGAAATGAGGGCCTTATCTTTGTCGAAAATGCGTTGTGATTTTTGCTTGCCATGCATGTCGTTGATTTCCACGGTATGTCCTTGGCTCGCCGACAGCCTGTCTTTGCCCTTGAGCTTGAACAGCCGCGCCAATGCCTTGTTTCGGATTCTTTCCTTGTTCAGCGCCGTACTTTTGACGATGGTGGGAAAATCGCGGGCCGTGTAAAACTCATGGATGGTTTGTCCCGATTGGTTTCGAAAGAGATTGAGGGTTTCGTTGGCCAAATCTGTGACGGTGACTTTGCTGTAGCCGACGACAGGAGAGGGAAAGAGGGATTCTCCGATGGGGCCTTCGCCATAGTAAATGCTCTTTGGTGCGAGGAAGACTTTGGGGTCGGTAAAAGGCATGCCTTCCTTCATCAGATTTTCCTCTCCTCCAATGCCCGGTTCGTAAGAAGCCACGCCGCTGCTGATGTATTCCTCGACATTTGCATGTGTCTTTTGCAGAGTTCGGTAATCGTAGGTCTGACCATACTCTGCACCACTCTCTCCGGTAAAGGCCTGCCACTCATCCGTCAGCTTGATTTTTTTGACGCGACTTCCTCCCCCCAGCTTTTTGAAGTTGGGATTGCAGAGTCTGATCCAGGATGCTGTACTGCTGGTATCTACACTATTGCACCAGCCTTTGCGCATGGAATTGTAAACGACACCCTTAGAGAGATTTTTGATTTCGTTGACCAATCCCACCATGGACTTGATGACAGCAGTAACCGGATTGTTTGCATTGAAACCGGGATAGAACAACTCGGGCAATTCCAAACGCATTTTTTGAACCGCCGTAAAGGTGATGGGTGAAATGTTGTTTTTCCGCTTGTCTCGAACAAACTTGATGGGAATCAACAAGCGATGGACATCGCCAGGTACATTTGTATCCAACAGGATGCCAGATGATTTGTCGATTTCAAAATAGCCGCTCACTCTTTCGTGTGAACTTCCCTTCAGTTGGACGAGGCAATTGTAGTATACTTGGTCGATCTGATTGAGGTATCTTTCGCTTGCCTCCTCAACTGTGGCAATGCTATCTGGAATGTTGACAGACACATAGCGGAAGGGCTTTCGATCGCCATCGTATAGGTCATCGCTGAGAGAACCAACACCATTTGAAAATCCTCTGATGCCAATCATTTGGCCTGCCCGCACATTTTGGACATAGGCGTAGTCGTCCGCTTCGTATGTGACTTCAATTTTTCCACCAGAGGGCAAGGTGATTTCATTCAAATTCCAGGCACCTGCGTTTTGTTGCGTCACGGCTTGTTGGTCGCCTTGCAGGACGTAGGGGTATTCATGGGTTGGTGGATATCGATTGGGATTCTTTTTGTAAAATCCCCATCTGTCGTACAGTCCAATGTTGTAATCGAAGCCAGCCTTTTTGTAGTCGAACTGGTAGGCATTGAGTTTGCCCCGTTGACTTTTTCCGTAGGTGAACAAGACTTTTTTGAGCGTCAGTTTTCCACTTTGGCCGTTGGGCACTCCTTGACAAAGATCATAGCCATATTCGAAGATGGCAGTTTTGATGGGTGTGGCATTGGTTGCGCCATCGCGCAGGTTGGCCTTTGTGTACAATTTGATGCTGTCCAAGCGCATTTGCTCCATACCCGTGCCAATGCCACCATCCTCGTTCTCTACTCCCAAAGCATCCTGACGGGGAGAAGTATAAAACTGAGCCAACATGGTCCGCGATTCAATGGAATGGACGTACCAGATTTCTTTTTCTCCGTATAGGTAGCTGGCTTTGTCGTCATTGCTGCTGGCCTTTAGGCCTTCGTGGTATCTTGCTCGATTTGCCTGAACGGGAATGCGCCATTTGTAATTTCCGTGCTTTCTGGTGTAGTTGAATCGGATGGCATTTCCGAGATCGTCATCTGTGATGCCATCGCCTGTCCGGTCGACATAATCTGCCGATAGCACACCCGTGAGAAGAAAGCTATGGGCATAGGCAGGGATGGATTTGCTGTCGAAGAAATGTTCATCTCCCTTGTCGTTGTCGATGCTGTTGTCAGTGCCTGGGTTGTAGGATACCAAGCCATAGGAATTGTCGTTTTGGTCGAGGGTACCGGGAAGTATGTTCGAACTGTTGATGCTGAAGCTGACCTCTTTCTGTAGGTTGTTGTATACTGGCAGGCCATACACATAGCGTGACCCATCTGTTTGCGTGACGGTCATCTCTGAAAAGTGATGTGGACTTTCTGATTGTTTTCTGCTGTAGCTGCTGATTTGATTGGTGCCACAGTCTCCAAAAGCAATGGTGTTATGTTCGTAGCTCAGTCTGTTTTTTTCCAGCCCGACATGGGCGGCTTCCTCTGCTGTCAGGTAACTGATCACTTGGTTGCGTTTGACGCGTTCGTCATTTTTGATCAATCCACCAATGGGGGTAAAAGTGCGGGATGACCCACTGCTGCTTTCTTCGATGAATTTGTTGCCAAGTCTGAGGTCATCCAATTTATTGTCTGTTCGCACGGGTTTGAACTGACCGACAGCTGAGAGGATTTGATTGGAATTGGGGACAATCTCTCCGGAGGTTTTGAAATAAAATGGTTCTACTTTGCCTTCTCGGGAGGTGAATTTCATTCGCGCTTTCATGCCATTGCTTGTCGCTGGCCAGATTCCTTTTTCGTTGTTTGTATCGGTGGCTGTGACGTCGGCTCCTCCGTGAAAAGCATTTCCTCCTCCTAGTTCTGCCCCGATACTGATCCCAGTACCTCTGTTGACTTCTTTGGCTGGTCGGAAAATGCCCATGTCGTTTCGCACGGCACGGAATTGCCCCCCGACTCCTTGTCCGCTGATGTTGAACAGATCATAGGTCCCATAACTCAGTGGCAGAAATGGTGCGTTTTGCTGGAATTTGCCATTGAGCTCCGAATTGTAGTCTTGCAGATCGTTTT
Organism: Bacteroidota bacterium; assembly: GCA_039821145.1. Classification (GTDB taxonomy): domain Bacteria; phylum Bacteroidota; class Bacteroidia; order Chitinophagales; family Saprospiraceae; genus JBCCSZ01. The sequence goes on from JBCBOS010000019.1 coordinate 160,411, forward strand.
CACTTTCGGTGGCATCCAGATAGCAGTAGCCATATGTATTTTGCGTCTCTTTTTGGTAGGCCAGTTTTTGGATGGTGAGAAATCCGTTGATGCTTGCATTGGGATGTGCGCCGACGAATTCCCCTCCGAGTTTGACATTGAGCATTACATTGGTATTCTGCATGGGAAGCAAGGAAGTCGGCGTGTAGCTGAATGGGCCAAAAGTGAGTGGAGAAGATGTTCCAATGTTTGTCCCCAGCTTTTGACTAAAGCCTACATCTGTACTCGCTTGAAAAGTCAATGCTTGTAGGCCCATTCTGGAATTGATCCCGTTGGAAAGTCCGAGTTGTCCATTGACTTTTTCAGAAAGACTGGCAGAAAATCCAATGTTGGCATTGAGGTCCAGACCAGAAGAAGGAGAAAATCCAAAGCCAAGGCCAGCAGTGGTTCCCTTCGTTCCTCTGGCGGGGGCCATACCGATGTTCAGGCCAAAATTTATCTCAAATCCTCTCTTGTTGTTGTAGATCAATCCTGTTCCGATACCCAATCTTCCCTTTCCAAATATTTCGAGATTGGCACTTGGTTTGACGCCCACGGTGACATCATCGGAGAGGTTCATTTCCCGTTGGATTTTGTCTCCTCGGAAATCATCCGGCAGTCCTCGCATCGTGCGATTGATGGCACCGGGATTGAGAGACCAGCCCAGTCCGACCCAGCTGGCTTCGTCATCCATTCCAGGATCGGAACTGTACGACAAGTTGATCGGATAGCCGCCCACATCCATGATGGGAATGTTGTAGCTGAAATTGCCAGTGAACAAGTCGACCATGTCGGAGGTGCCAGCTTGTTGGAATCCTTGGAATTCTGGCTGTACTGGACCGCTGGTCAAGGCCATGGCGTAGGCAGGCAGCACCGTTTCCAGGATCATGATGCCCAGGAGTACCCAGGCAAATTTTTTGAATATTTTTCGTCTAGTCTTCATATTGAATCCAATGATTTGAGAGGAGGAATATTTGATAGATGTTCTTTGGCAAATGTGAATGAGATGAGTTGCTTGGACAGGTGATCATCTTGGAAGGTCAAGCGCATCTCTTCCCTTTCTTTTGCATTCGTTGCTTTTGCGTCGTCTTTGAAAATGAGTATGAACGACAGTCCGTCGCTGGGACTGATGCCTGGGAATGCTTGGTACAGACTACAGCTCAATGCACGATTTTCATTTTGCAACTGAAAGTGTTTTCGGGCTTGAAAATTCAAGTGGTTGCTAACTTCTGTCCACGAAGTACTCTCTGGATTTTTTTCATAAATCGCTTGTAAACTTTTGCCTCTTTGAGAAGCCCGGATTTGCAAAAGTAGATAGTGGTGACCTTCGTAGTTCTTCCGTACTTGGGCAAAGGCGACAGAGTCTTTCGGGGCAAAATTCATTTCCTGTAAAGCCTGATACGAAGCAGGCAAATAGCGACAGTGGTAGACCAGTTCTCCCACTTGTTGGGACTGGACCAATCCATTGTCTTGGCTCTCCACAAAGAGGCGGTATTCCCTTGGCGTGAGTGGCCCGTCGTTTTGCTGGCAGGACAAAAGCACCAACAGCATCATCGTCATTGGCAATAGAAATGGATTAGTGTTCTTCATCAGCCAGGTATTTGAATTCCAGGTAATAAGGGACTTGGTAGCGATCCCATATGGTTAGTACGTAATGCTGTCCGGCTTCCATGTCGGCATGCTTATCGATGTCCAGTTTTATTTCATTCATCCCAGGGGTCAGTGCAATGCTTGGCAAGTTGGTCATGGCTTCTCTGCTGGCATTCTTGGCATGTATGCTGTAGGTGAGTTCCGATTCGAACGCCCGATTGTCGTAGGCGAAATACAGGGCATCGGTGAAGACGTAAGGACTCCCTTTTTGGCGTTGTTTCACCAAGCGGTACGACTCGATTTGAGGTTCTTCTTTTTCGATCTCTTCTTCTTCAATGGAGAAAGTCCAGATGTTGGTTTTCCCAATTTCGATCTCGTTCCAAAAGGCAGTTACTTGCCAAGCGTACTGTTGGTCTTTTTCCAGGGGGATGCCTGTTGGTGGATATGGTAGGCTCAGGGTAGACAAATGGTATTTTTCCAACAAGGGGATATTTGTATGAATGGCCTCTAGGGGTGATTGCCCTCTCAGCAGTTCAACCAGCTTGAGATTATATCGGAGGTTGTTTCCTTGTAGGGGAACTGGTGGTCTCCAGCTCAATACAGGAAAGCGATTTTGCAAAGTGGCCTCGTGGAAGGGATAGACCAGTTCGGGCAACCGAAAATAGGTAGAGCTATTTTCCTGACAGAAATTTCCGAGTGTTCGACCACTTTGGGCTTCGAGGAATCGATAGCAGTAGATGTACTGTCCTCTTGGCAGTCCGCCGCTTTGGGCGAGCCATCGGGCAAATTGATTTTCGCCCAGTTTGATGCCTCCCTCCCACTGCACTTGTTGCTGATCCATGCTGGCTCCAACGGCTACACTGATTGGAAGGGAGTTGATCTGTAAGATGCCATTGGAATAATTGTCTTCGACCTGAATCTGTACTATTCCCTTGACAGGACTCGTCCCGGTGTTGACCAATTGAAATTGCAGCAATTGATCGAAGTTGAAAATGGGACTGTTGGTGGATACGGGCCGGATGACGACCTGTGACCAAGAAGGAGTCGCGAGAAAGGCGATCAATGAAAAGAGCAAATAGAATTTCTGAAAAGACTTCATCTTATACAATTTGACATCATTAAAATGTTTGAATTATTTCCAGCCGCCCCCAGTACCGATGCTTGCCTTGTCGCTCGTCTGTCTGGGTTGGTAGTTGATATGATACATCTGCTGTGAATTGAGTATTTTTGAAGACTTGGAATTGAATCGACTGCGTCATTCCCACAAACCAAGTATTGAGTGTTGCGTCCTTGACCAATTGGCTGGCCGCCTTAATGTTCAGTCGATCTCCTTCCCACCCATAGCCCAATTCTGTGAAGAAAGTATGCTGCTTATTTGAACTGCTTGTTTGTCCTTGGTTGATTCCCCATAGACTAAGTACCGAGAGGGATCGCCTGGCAGAAAGGAGCAAGGAAGACTGCCAGTAGACTTGTCGGGTGGCATTGTTCCAGCTGCTATCTGTAAGGTGTAGATTTGAATGAAAGTTGCTCATGCCCATTGTTTGTGTCAGCAGCCGATTTCTGATCTTGTGTTGACTTTGTGCAAACAGATGATACAACATGTTCTGGTGACTGATCGTTACTTCTGAGGTTCCAAACTGTCGGAAATAATTGGGCGATGCTTGTGCGCTCACGATGAGATTTTGCAGTAGTTGCCAATGGATGGATCCGATTATTTGCCAGTCATTTTGTTTGCCTCCGGCAATGGAGCGTTGATCGATGCTTTGGCCTAGTCTGACCTCCCCTTCCATTTTGATTCGTCGTCCCAATTGTCCGCGTGCTTTGGCAATCATTCCTTGTTGATTGTTTTGCATGAATGGATTACCGGCTGAGATGAAGTCGGGGCCGACGTAGAAATACCCCAATTCCGTTTCCAATTTGTTCTTGCTCCATTGACCTGTGACAGTGGCTTCTCCTGCAATGTTTCTTCTCCCGATCTGATTGTCTATGGATACGTCTGGTTGTCCCCAAACACTTCTGGAAAAACTCCATTCAGAACGAATGCCCAGGATGTCGCTCAGCTTACTTCTTGCACCGATGGAGAAGACAAGATTGTTCTGTGGTGCAATGACGTAAGGCGTTGAGAAACGTCCTGTTTCTTTGAGGCGAAGAACTGAATAGCTCAATTCGGTTTGTTCTGTTAGCTTGTAGGTAGCCTTTGCAAAAAGGACTTGGCCACCATTGATTTGGTTGAACAAATTGGATCCCCAAGCCGGGGAAAAATGATTGTTGAAGACCTGCCTTCCGATGGCAAATTCTCCCTCCCATTTTCCAGTATCAAAGCCATACTGAAATCCATTGATGGGTAAGTTTTCAGCTGTGTACCACGAGTCTTGAATGACAGATCGTCCAAGTTTGATTTTCTTTGAAACCAGTAGCAATTTTTCGATGAGTTTGAGTTGTTGTGTTTGAAGAATTTTTTTTCTCAATACGTTTTGATTTTGGATGGCATTTAATCTATTGTGGTGTTGGTCAATTCTGTGTTTGACTTGTCGAAGGCTGTCTCCGTAGTAAGTCTTGCGGTTTTCCCAGCTGTCTCTGTACTTGTTGAGTAGCTTTTGTGCTTGCTGGTTCTGATTCTTTGGTACATCTACTTGCTGGTTCATGGAGGTACTTTGCAAGCTGTCTTTGCTCTCCAGCATTTTGATGAATTTGTGATGAGTGATGATTTTTTGGTAGACGAGAAATCGAATCTCCTGCTGAATGATTTGCCGATCTGCTTTCTGAGTGGCCTGCCGTGCCGACTCTCTTTCTGTCATCTGTAATGCATCCAAGGAGGGCAAATCTGCACCAACGGACCATTCTGGGTACAAATCCTGACCAAAGCGATGAAGAAATGCTTGGTGGTCGAAGGCAATGGAAAAGCTGGACATCTTTTTTTGCCATTGGGAATGATTGAAAACCAGTCGTCCATTGAGATGAATTGGCATCCCTTTGACTTGTACTCCAGCATCCATCATGAGGTGTTGGAAGAAAACAAGATCATTGGAAGTGGTGGAATCAATTTGAGGGATGTTGCCATAGAAAGCTCCCATTGCCACTTGCGGTGGAATCAATTGGAAGGGTTTCTTTTTCTGATTTGGATCAAAGAGGGAGTTCCAACTTTCAGATGGAATGATTTCTTTCCTTTTGACATCAGCCAACAAATTTTCGTCGACAATGAACTGAAGAAGTGAGCTATCCATATCGGCTTCCAACAATTGGTGCAGTTGTTCAGGGGCCACGGTTGACCGTTCCTCAGACTGCCCCGACACCATTGCACATGGCAACATTGTAAGGACCAATAAGAATTTGTGAAGGATTCGTTTCAACGTCATTGGAAAGATTGCTTGGTGGCAAAGCCTAAAGGGCTTCAAATTCAAATTTGATGTCAACCTGATCATTGGAAACGGCTGTTGTTCCCGATACGAAGATGCTGGGCAACAGATTGTCATTGAACCTGATGAGATTTTTCAAATCTCCAGCGAGTGAGACATCATTTTTTGCTTTGACTCTGATTTGAGTGATGTCGGTCCACTGGGAAGCCTTTATGAAGTTGGTGTTTTGGCGGTCGAGCCAAAGCATTCGGATGTTGCCCTTGGCCAGTTCTGACGCTTTGGTATTGAATTCCTTTTTGACATTTTGTGCGAGGGAAACCACAGGCTCTATTTGCTCAATTTCCAGGTAGGACGGATCGATTGTTAGGCCGAGTTGGTAGGCATTGATGGATCGTTGTGTATTGAGTTTGATTTGAAGTCGATAAGATCTGCCAGCGAGCAGGGATTGTGCACCTATTGTAGACAGACTACTGGGAGGAGCATCATCATCATTCACATGCATTCTACCTTGTCCTTCCTCCTCGTTTGGTTCGTTGGTGAAGAAGTCAAAACTCTGAGATCCTCCAATGCACTGCTGATTCAAATTCAGTGGAGCACTTCCATCCATATCTCCAGCCTTGACCAGCCAGAAACCATAATCTGCCTCTCCACAATTGTTGTTAGAGGGTGTATACTGCCATCGTTTCACCGTGTCCCGCCAGTGGTTGCTGGTCCGATAGCCCAACTCCTCCCCTAGCAAGTTGAGCTTTGCATCGAATGGATAGTATGAGGCATTTTCAGTAACATCAGGATAAGCGACATCCCAGTAGTCAGAAGTGAAATTGGCATCTGGATGAATGGAAGTGGGAAAGGTGTAAATATTGGGAACCAGCCGCCATGGATTGTATGGATAATCCTGCGCATTGTTTCCACTGACAAAATCTTGCACATAGGCGACATCTTGGAAGTCCAGTCGGCCATCAAATTGGAAGTCAGCCGCGATTCGCAACAGTGGGCAGCTCAAATTGTAGCTCTTTGTGATGTGAGATTGTATGATGGCAGCATCCAGAGCTGTCAATCCCTCATAGGCCGGATTGATGATTGGGGGATAATCCTTTAGGCAGGGCTCCAAGCTGATGTAGGTGCCTACGGGAGGAGCGACCAGTGCAAAACGCCCATTGACATCCGTGACATCGTCATCGATCAGCTGTCCGGTATCGGCATTGCGCAAACTGATTTTTAGTCCTTCGACAGGCACCCCTGTAGACTCGGTGGAGCAGTAAAATCCAAGGTTGGTAGTTTCAGCCCGATACACAAAGGCAACGATGGAATCTACGACCACTACTGAATGTTCTGACCTTGGCAAATCAGCCTGTCGATCAGGAATCGAAAAGCTAAAAAAGACGGATAATGTGATCAATAAAGTTACATGAATCCACTTCATATTGACTAGATTTTTAGAGGTATTATATTGTCACCTCTCCTGATCACAACTGATCAAAAGAGCTATGGACGGACGAGGATGCAGCAAGGGCACACAAGCCTGTTGCATCGATATGAACATCTTGATGGAACATACATCAGACGAACATCTGTGCACAGCCAAGTCATCCTTATCAGGTCATGGACCTCACAAAAAGTTGACAATGGATTGATTCATCACGCGATAGAAAACTGGAATTTTTATTCACAAGCAGCTGTAAACGAGTACTTTACCTTTGCATCAAAATGCGAAAGCAATGAAAGTCAACAACTACAAAGTAGTCCAATCGACGGATGAATGTCATTACTAGTCTCGGTGAATTTTTACGGAACGATTCTTTTCTCGGTTGAGTAAAGCAATTGGAAAGGAATGAAAATGTGTTTTAGCTTATTGCCTTACAGATTTGTAGCGTCATCTATTCAAAGATATTACTTTTTTGGAAAATTGCAAAAAAAGAGTTGTTTTTATTGAGAGAAATAGAATTTTATAATTATTAGGTAGTCAATGGTTCATGCAACTTTCGATTCATTTAGGGTCCACATACGGCCAAAATGAATCGACTGCTGCACAATAGGTGAATTAATATCAATCTTAGCTAAAGGTCTAAGTTGCTTTAATAAAAAAGTAGCGAATCGGGTATTGTAAGCCATTCGCTTCAAAGTGTTCATTGACATGATGGTTGGATTGTCTTTCATTTTGAGTTGCGCCATATTAATGGCTGCAAGACTGAGGTTAAAATGAAAGTGCAATTTTTCTTTTGATCGGGCCTGACAATGATTTAATCCAGTAAATTGTTTAGCATCTCTGAAAAGAAATTCGATTTGAAATCTGAGCCGATAGTAATCGATGATCTTTGAGGCTTGTAGTTTTAAATCGGTACAGGCTAGCAAAATGTGCTTATCGGTCTTCGTGTTCAAAAGCATCACAATTTTGAGATTCCTTTTAAATTTGGGGCTATTAGCAATGACTGTGTAGACCTCTACATGAGGCTTTAGGTCAGTGACATGCGTCCAGGGTTGGAGTTGGTAGAAATCTACTTTTCCTGCATAAATATTTTTTCGCCCAAGTCTTTTTGGGTGCTTGCCTTCAAACAGATAGCGCAAATTCGCATCCGGTCGTAGTTTGGTGATAAAGTGCTTGTTTAGTTCACTCATCGTTTCAAAGACTTTAGTTTTTGCATAGAAACCGTCACCGACAAAGTATTTGATTTTTAACAACTTATCCTGACAATTACGGATTTGATCCATGTAGAAGTCAATCCGTGTGCGAGTTTGATCATTTTCTTTTTGACTCAGACCTGAAGGTGTTTGTACCACATTCAAAGCCCAGGCTTTGCGGCTACTGATATCTATCAGACTTACCAAACTGATCTCAAGACCCTTTAGAGCTTTACTGAGGTGTACCCCATTTTTCGACAGAATCGAGTTCAGATTTAGGTCTTATATTAGAAAATGTTGACATGGGAGTGA
>JBCBOS010000020.1:0-166855 GCA_039821145.1 Bacteroidota bacterium
TGATTTGTTCGGAAGATGATTTCACCGAACAAATCATCGCTACGATCGTGCTGTCAATCGCATCGTTGACCGTCAAGTCCAAGGTAATTGTACTATCACAACCATTCAACGCTGTTACCACTTCTGTATAGATGCCAGTCGCATTGTACGTACTCGTACCAACGGTGAAATTATCCTCCGAACAAATTGTCGCTATGATCGTGCTGTCAATCGCATCGTTGACTGTCAAGTCCAAAGTGATTGTACTATCACAGCCATTTGTCGATGTCACCACTTCCGTATAGATGCCTGTGGTATTGTAGGTGCTCGTACCGACTGTGAAATCATCTTCGGCACAAATCACCGCTACAATCATGCTGTCGATCGCATCATTGACCGTCAAGTCCAACGTAATTGTACTATCACAGCCATTCAACGCCGTCACTACTTCCGTATAAGTACCAGTCATATTGTACGTACTCGTACCAACTGTGAAGTCATCTTCAGCGCAGATCACTGCTACTATCGTGCTGTCTATCGCATCATTGACCGTCAAGTCCAAGGTAATCGTACTATCACAACCATTTGCCGCTGTCACCACTTCCGTGTAAATACCTGTCGCATTGTACGTACTCGTACCAACCGTGAAGTCATCTTCCGAACAAATCATCGCTACGATCGTGCTGTCAATCGCATCGTTGACCGTCAAGTCCAAAGTGATTGTACTATCACAGCCATTCATCGCTGTTACCACTTCCGTATAGATGCCTGTCGCATTGTACGTACTCGTACCAATCGTGAAGTCATCTTCAGCGCAGATCACTGCTACTATCGTGTTGTCGATCGCATCATTGACCGTCAAATCCAAGGTGATTGTGCTATCACAGCCATTCACCGCCGTCACCACTTCCGTGTAGATGCCTGTCATATTGTACGTACTCGTGCCAACAGTGAAATCATCTTCAGCGCAGATCACCGCTACGATCGTACTGTCGATCGCATCATTCACCGTCAAGTCCAAGGTAATCGTACTATCACAGCCATTCAACGCTGTCACCACTTCTGTATAAATACCAGTGGTATTGTAGGTACTCGTACCGACTGTGAAGTCATCCTCCGAACAGATCACCGCTACGATCGTGCTGTCGATCGCATCATTGACTGTCAAGTCCAAAGTGATTGTACTATCACAGCCATTTGTCGCTGTTACCACTTCCGTATAGATACCCGTCGTATTGTACGTACTCGTACCAACCGTGAAGTCATCTTCGGCACAAATCGTCGCTACAATGGTGCTGTCTATTGCATCATTGACTGTCAAGTTCAATGTAATTGTGCTATCACAACCGTTTACTGATGTCACCACTTCCGTGTAAATACCTGTCGCATTGTATGTACTCGTACCAACGGTGAAGTCATCTTCAGCGCAGATCACTGCTACAATCGTACTGTCTATCGCATCATTGACTGTCAAGTTCAATGTAATTATGCTATCACAACCATTCACCGACGTCACTACTTCCGTGTAGATGCCAGTCGTATTGTACGTACTCGTGCCAACCGTGAAGTCATCTTCGGCACAAATCACCGCTACGATCGTGCTGTCTATCGCATCATTGACCGTCAAGTCTAACGTAATCGTGCTATCACAGCCATTCACTGCCATCACCACTTCAGTATAAATACCAGTCGTATTATAAGTGCTCGTACCAACCGTGAAGTCATCTTCGGCACAAATCACCGCTACAATCGTGCTGTCAATCGCATCATTCACCGTCAAGTCCAAGGTGATTGTACTATCACAGCCATTTGTCGCTGTTACCACTTCCGTGTAGATGCCTGTCGCATTGTACGTACTCGTACCAACCATAAAGTCATCCTCTGCGCAGATCACTGCTACGATCGTGCTGTCGATCGCATCGTTGACCGTCAAGTCCAAAGTGATTGTACTATCGCAACCATTTGCCGCTGTTACCACTTGGGTATAAATGCCAGTGGTATTGTAGGTGCTCGTACCAATTGTATAATCATCCTCTGCACAAATCGTTGCCGCAATTGTACGACTGATCTCATCCCGAACGGTCAGATCAAGGGTAATGACACTGTCGCAGCCATTGGTTGTGGGCAAGGTGTTGATGTAAGTTCCCGTTTGGTTGTAAAAACTGCTGCCTACCCAGAGGGAATCACCATAACAGATGGTATCTGATTGGGCAAAGGAAAAGACTGGATTCACCGTAAGATCCAATAGCACAATGGCACTGTCACAGCCACTGATAGCCGTCAAAGTATCTTGGTAATTGCCTGTAGCTGTGTAGACCGAACTGCCGATGATGATGGAATCTCCAAAGCAGATGTCTACTTCCAAGATGTTTTGCTCGACAGATTGTAGGATGATGAACAGTTGTACATCATCCGATGTGTCGTAACAGAGTGGATCGGCCAAACCCGATGCGGTGTTGGATACTCTTACGCGATACCTTCCTGCATGACTGCTATCCACCGCCGCAATGGTATAATCCATCCCGTTGGCACCTGCGATGTCTTGCCAGTTGTTGGTCAAGGTATCGTAAAATTGCCATTGGTAGAATGGGTTGGTATATGCTGTATCTAAGGAGGTGCTGAAAGTGACTTCCCCGCCCTCACAGATGGTGTTGCTGGGGGATACGCTGACAACAGGATCTGGCGCACAGCCTGTCACGGTAATTCTTTGGATCAATGAATCTGCGTTGCCGCAACCATCTACTGCGAGCCACTTGCGCACCAACTCGCGGGTACCAACGCAAGAATCTGTCGTCTCTGTAGAAGTGTAGGTCAAATCGTATGCATTGCCACAATCGTCGACCACCGTTGGGTTGGCCACTGCAGGGACCGATCCACATTCTACGGTCATGTCACTGACAATGCCTGCAAATACTGGTGGTGCATTGTCGGTAACGGTAATGACCTGTAGGTATTCTCGACTATTGCCACAGTCATCTGTTGCCGTCCAAATCCGACGGAGGGAATAATTTCCTGCACATGTACTGTCTGCAATTTCTTCTCTGAATGCCAAGGTGGGTGCTCCACACTCTGCCCCATCAAAGGTCGGACTGGCAGATGGTGGAATGTTGCTACAACTAACGGTGGCATCATTTGGAACGCCCAGCAATACTGGTGCAATCGTATCAATGACTGTAATCAACTGCTCATAATCCCGACCATTGCCACAACCATCAGCCACCGTCCAGATTCTGCGCAAGATGTAATTGCCACCACAAGTGCTATCAGTCACTTCCTCGCGGTAACCATTGATGCCAGCACCACTGCCACAGTCGTCTACAAAAGTTGGACTAGCAACCGCTGGCAAACTTACCGCACAACTCAACGTCACATCTGCTGGAAAGTTGTCTAGTATAGGTGGAATCGTATCGATCACGGTAATCGATTGCTCATAATCTTGACTGTTGCCACAACCATCATCTACAGTCCAAATTCTACGCAAACGGTAGCTACCTCCACAAGTGCTGTCCGCCACTTCTTCTCTGTACCCACTGATGCTCGCGCCACTGCCACAGTCGTCTACAAAAGTCGGACTAGCAACCGCTGGCAAACTTACCGCACAGCTCAACGTCACATCTGCTGGGAAGTTGTCTAATACAGGTGGGACCGTATCTATCACGGTAATCGATTGCTCATAATCCTGGCTGTTGCCACAATCATCAGCAACTGTCCAAATTCTACGCAAACGGTAACTGCCACCACAAGTGCTGTCCGCTACTTCTTCTCTGTACCCACTGATGCTCGCGCCACTGCCACAGTCATCTACAAAAGTTGGACTAGCAACCGCTGGCAAACTTACCGCACAGCTCAACGTCACATCTACTGGAAAGTTGTCTAGTATAGGTGGAATCGTATCCATCACTGTAATCGATTGCTCATAATCTCGGCTGTTGCCACAATCATCAGCAACCGTCCAAATTCTGCGCAGGCGGTAATTGCCATCACAAGTGCTGTCACTCACTTCTTCTCTGTACCCACTGATGCTCGCGCCACTGCCACAGTCGTCTACAAAAGTTGGATTGGCTACCGCTGGCAAACTTACCGCACAGCTCAACGTCACATCTGCTGGGAAGTTGTCCAATACAGGCGGAACAGTATCGATCACGGTAATCGATTGCTCATAATCCCGGCTGTTGCCACAATCATCAGCAACCGTCCAGATTCTACGCAGGCGGTAGTTGCCACCACAAGTGCTGTCAGCCACTTCTTCGCGATACCCACTGATGCTCGCGCCACTGCCGCAATCATCTGTAAAAGTTGGACTCGCAACTGCTGGCAAACTCGCGGCACAGCTCAACGTCACATCCGATGGGAAGTTGTCCATTATAGGCGGAACCGTATCCATCACTGTAATCGATTGCTCATAATCTCGACTGTTGCCACAATCATCAGCAACCGTCCAAATTCTGCGCAAGCGGTAATTACCACCACAAGTGCTGTCAGCCACTTCTTCGCGGTAGCCACTGATGCTCGCTCCACTGCCACAGTCATCCACAAAAGTCGGACTAGCAACCGCTGGCAAACTCGCGGCACAACTCAACGTCACATCAGCTGGGAAATTGTCCATGATAGGTGGGACCGTATCCATCACTGTAATCGATTGCTCATAATCCTCGCTGTTGCCACAAACATCAGCCACCGTCCAGATTCTACGCAAGCGGTAATTGCCACTACAAGTGCTGTCACTCACTTCTTCGCGGTAGCCGCTGATGCTTGCTCCACTACCACAGTCATCTATAAAAGTCGGACTGGCTACTGCTGGCAAACTCGCGGCACAACTCAACGTCACATCTGCCGGGAAGTTGTCCATGACAGGTGGGACCGTATCAATTACTGTAATCGATTGCTCGTAATCTTGGCTGTTGCCACAATCATCAGCCACTGTCCAAATTCTGCGCAAACGATAATTGCCACCACAAGTGCTATCACTCACCTCCTCGCGATACCCACTGATGCTCGCTCCACTGCCACAGTCATCTACAAAAGTCGGACTGGCTACTGCTGGCAAACTTGCCGCACAGCTCAACGTCACATCCGATGGGAAGTTGTCCATTATAGGCGGAACCGTATCAATCACTGTGATCAATTGCTCATAATCTTCGCTGTTGCCACAACCATCATCCACTGTCCAAATTCTGCGCAATGTATAATTGCCACCACAAGTACTGTCTGTTACTTCTTCGCGGTAACCACTGATGCTCGCATTGCTGCTGCAGTCGTCTATGAAGGTCGGACTGGCAACTGCTGGCAAACTTGCCATACAGCTCAACGTCACATCCGATGGGAAGTTGTCTATCACAGGTGGGACTGTATCAATCACCGTAATCACTTGCTCATAATCTTGGCTGTTGCCGCAATCGTCAGCCACTGTCCAAATTCTGCGCAAGCGGTAATTGCCTTCGCAAATGCTATCGGTTACTTCCTCGCGGTAGCCACTGATGCTCGCCCCTACACCACAATCATCTACGAAGGTGGGATTGGCCGCCGCAGGCAAACTCAACGCACAGCTCAGAGTGACATCCGATGGGAAATTGTCCATGACGGGCGGAACCGTATCTATCACTGTGATCGATTGCTCATAATCCTGGCTATTGCCACAGTCGTCGGCCACCGTCCAAATTCTGCGCAAGCGGTAACTGCCACCGCAAGTGCTGTCGGTCACCTCCTCGCGATACCCACTGATGCTCGCTCCACCACCGCAATCATCTACAAAGGTGGGATTGGCCACCACAGGTAAGCTCGCTGTACAACTCACCGTCACATCCGATGGAAAACGATCCATTGCTGGTGGGACTGTATCGATTACGGTAATCACTTGTTCATAGTCCTCACTGTTGCCACAATCGTCAGCGACCGTCCAAATCCTGCGCAGGCGATAACTGCCTCCGCAAGTGCTGTCGGTCACTTCCTCGCGATACCCACTGATGCTCGCATTGCCACAATTGTCAGACTCCGATGGCGTAGCAACAGCTGGCAAAGAGGCTGCACAACTGATGGTCACATCTGCAGGGAAATTTGACAAAGTAGGCGCAATGGTATCAATGATGGTAATCGACTGTTCGTAATCCTGACTGTTGCCACAGGCATCCTCCACCGTCCAAATTCTGCGCAAGCGGTAATTGCCTCCACAAGTACTGTCTGCCACCTCCTCTCGGTACGAAATGCTTGGCGAAGAATCACAATTGTCTGAAGCCACCGGACTGGCAATTGTCGGAAGGGCATCGTCACAGTTGATGGTTGCATCAGATGGAATCCCCGTCAATGTCGGAGCCGTGTTGTCAACAACAACCAACGTCTGGGTATGGACAGCGGTATTGCCACAGGCATCGGTGGCGGTATAGGTGCGCACAATCCGACTGATGTCCGTGCAAGGACTGGTATCTACGTTGAACTCAAAATTATTGAGTCGCACTTGTCCAGATCCTACTCGCAGACCTGCCACGGTCCATGTTCCGTTCATTGGGCCGGTGAGATCGTCCAAGCAGCTGACAAAGTTCAGAGCCCCAAAGCTTGGAGAAGTTCCTCCATTCGGCTCAAAGTTTCCGGCTCCCTCAGCAATGAAGACAGCATTGTCCCATTGGTTGTTGCTAGAGCCACAGCGGGAGAAGGTTGGTTCGTAATTCTCAAAACCATTATCCGGGTCACTGCAATCTCCACCTATGCAATGGGGACCAACCAACAGGATGGCATCTCCACTCGGTGCAATCAAAATAAACTCGACCCGCCCCTTTCCATTTCTGGTGCGAAAATCCAGTGTAATGTCTTGTAAATTGTCGGCAGTCAGGTTGTCATATCCACTGAGTACAATGTCGAAAGTTTCTACAGTTCCATTGCTCAGTCGCTCGTTGAGTACACCAGACGAATAATTGTCTATGCCTCCACCCAAAATGGTATCTGTCCGATGGGTTACTGCCACAGCACCACCACAGACATCGCTTGCTGTGAGGGTAGCCGCAGGGGGCAAGGTGTTGCAATTGATGGTACTATCTGAAGGTGTACTGTCAAAGACAGGTGGGGTTGCATCTTCTATTGTCACAACTTGTACAAGGGTCTGACTGTTTCCACAATCATCTGACACTGTCCAAATCCGACTGATGGTCGACGCATTGGGACAACTTCCCGCTGCCGTTTCTTCCCGGTATGCACTGATCGCACCGCCACTGCCACAAGCATCTGTCAGGACCGGATCGACCACCGCAGGGATGGGGTCTGTACAAGATATGGTAATGTCGGCTGGCATTGTACTGGCCGTAGGTGGTACTGTATCAATGAGGGTGACCCGTTGGGTATATTGACTGGTATTGCTACAATTGTCGCTCACCGTCCAAACTCGATTGACCACATAATTTCCACCACAAGTGCTGTCGCTGATTGTCTCGGCATAGTCAATGACTCGTGCCGTATCACAACCACTGCTGAAGCTAGGGGCCACGATGGATGGCAGGCTTTCTGTACAAGCGACTGTTACATCCGAAGGACCAGAGTTCAGTACAGGACTGTTGGCATTTGGCAAAACATCAAAGCTCGTGCTGACTTCCCTGCTGTTGCCACATGCATCTGTTGCCGTCCAACGATAGGTAATCGTATAACCGTTGCAAACATCTTCTGTGTATGTATCTATGGAACTGACCACTGTCGCTGTTCCGCAATCGTCACTGGCTGTCAACACCTGAATGGTTGGAAGCGGATCATCGCAACTGACATTGCTGATGGGATCAGGCGTTGCATCAAATACTGGCAAACCTGCATCTGGCAAAACATCAAAGCTGGCGGTTACCTCAGAGCGATTGCCACAGTCATCTGTGGCTGTCCAACGATAGGTGACCGTGTAGCCCGCACACTGATCTGCTGAATAAGAATCGATGGATGGCACCACGCTAACCGCTCCGGAACAATCCGATGCTGTCAAGGTTTCTTGGGTCGGGAATGTTGCCCCACAGGCAATGTCCCCCATGGCAGTTGGCGCACTGTCAAAGGTAGGCCCGGTATTGTCTTCCAAGACAACAGACTGCGTAAAGTCGGCTGCGTTGCCACAGTCATCTCCAATGGTCCAGATGCGGTAAATCGTATAACTGCTTGCACAAGTACTATCTGCCGTCGTCTCCCGATAGGCCAAGATCGAGGCATTGCCACAATCATCCAAAAAGGTCGGATCAACAACAGTAGGAATCGGTGAGGTACAAGAGATCGTTACATCCGCGGGCATGTTGCTCACAGTAGGCGGAGTCGTATCTCGGAATACAATCGACTGGGTGTATTCATCTGAATTGCCACAAAGATCGCTGACAGTCCAAATTCGGTTCAAAGTAAAGTTGCTGCTGCAAGTGCTGTCAACGATTTCCTCGCGAAGACTCAAAGTCGGAATGTTGCTACAAATCGGACTGATCCGAATGGAGTCAATGGCCGGGATGACGGCGGGACAAAATACCGTATCATTTGGTGGCAGGTAATCCACGATGGCAGGCAAGGTATCTCTCACCGTCACCCGCTGCATGAAGGTTGTATCGTTTCCACAAGTATCTACAATGTGCCAAGTACGCGTGATGAGATAGCCACAGGCAAGGTCTATTACTGTAGAGTCCAAGGTAACCCGCGGATCATCATCACAGTTGTCTACAATGGTCGGATTTGTAAATGGTGGAATCGCCCCGCAAGCCACCGTGACATCTGCAGAAACCCCAGTAATCACAGGAGCCGAATCATCCTGAATGATGATCAACTGAGAAGTGGTCGTCATATTTCCGCAGCGGTCAGAAGCCGTAAAAGTACGGATGAGTTCCAATCTGCCAGGACACCCCACCTGTTGCAAGTTTTCATTTACCTCAAAATCAATTTGCACCCCACAATCATGAGTCGCAATGGGATAGATGGTATCTGGCGAAAACAGGCTACAAGCATCAATCAGCGTATCATTGGGCGTAAAGGTGAAGACCGGTTCGCCACTGCACACATAGAGATCCAAACACACGGCCTGCTCCAATCCAAACTCACTTTGCACAATCACCGTGATTCTATCCGGACCACTGTAATCTGTTGTAGCAGTATACTCAAAACACAAATCACTGGTTTGCCGAACCGATCCAGTATGATCTCCCGGGATGATGTCCGTGATCTGGTGGAAGTTGGCACAAGACTCTACCTCCAAACAGTGGATCAAGGAGTTGGTCTCGCAGATGGTATCGACAAAATAGGAAGCTGTCGGAATATTCAAATCCGGATCGATGAAGTTGATCTTGTCTTTGAAACTGGTCAAATAACCATGGGTTCCAGACGCGCCATTGATTCCCACCAAAATACCCGCTTGGAAGAAATCATCCGAGCGCAAGACGTTGTTGGTTTGAACCACAGAATCCACAAAGTGTACCGAAGAGTAGCCCGACAGTCCAGGTACACTGATCGCACTGCCGTAATCTGTGTAAGGATTTCCATTCAGGGTCAAGGATGTCAATCCGCTATTGGGAATGATGACGTAAGCTCCATGTCGACCATTGTTGAATCGAGAAAATTCTACATAAGTATCCCCCCGACAATTTCCCACTGGCGCCGCAATGGCCATCCCCACTTCACTATTGGTTTGCGAAATACCAGATACGTGATAGACATAAATGGGCTTGCTACCTCTGATGAAGTTGGGATCGCCTTCCCCACCTGGCAGTGGCACTTCTATGAAATCTCCAGCAAACAAACTGGATGCCACCGGAGTTGGATTTCCGTTGAGGTAAACCTCTGTATCGTTTTCCACTGCTACTACAATGGCGTAGTTCTGATAGGCCGGACCAAAGCCACGCACCAATCCGTAATCGGAACCCAACAAACAAGTCGGCACCAATTGATCGACACCCGCATCGCGCCCACCAACCCCACAAACAGCGTTGTGCTGCGATCCACTCACGACCGCAATCGGCTTGTCGGCATGAATCAGCGAACCAGATACCGTTTGGTTGTTGTCATTGTCTCTGATCAGATAGGTCTCTCCCGCATTGAGCAACACATTGTGCCTCGATCCGGTAATCCCAAACATGTCTATGTCAAACTCGAAATTGACAGCCGTACTATCCTCGACAGCCATCACAGAAATAAAGTGGTTCTCTCCAGAAGAATACTGTCCCGTACAGACATTCGTCTGGCTACCCGCATAGAAGGTTTCTCCCAAAGCCTGTCCCCCCTTCACTGTCATCAACATTTTACTGTACTGGGCATCCAATCGATACAATACCTGCAAGAGACGATTCGATTCGATGATGAAACCGCGATTGGATTCTACGGTGTTGGCATTGGGCGTCTGCAACTGATCCACCGTCAAAGGAATCACCGTTGGGGTTCCTCCTACGACAGTGTAGGTGTTGTCAAAAGAGCCATCGATTGTGTAAACTCTGACGCTCGCCGTTGGGAAAGACGTTGAAAGGATCAGCTCACTGGGCGTACTGGTCGAGTTTCTTCCCGTCTGCCAAATGGGAGGCACATAATATTCCACCAATGTATCACATTCAATGTTGGCGCTGCTGGTCACACAAGGACATTCCGGATCATTGCCATCGATCAAACCATCTTCATCATCGTCTATGCCATTGCCACAGCACTCGCAAAACATGTAAACGGTCTGTCTTTCCACCCGCACGTTGCCGCAGTTGTCTTCGGCTGTCCAAGAACGCTCGACGGTATAATTGAGATCCGAACAAGTGTTGTTGGATGTTTGATTGGAGACCTCCGCGTAGGTCACCATGATGTTGGTGTCGCAGTTGTCAAAAGCCAGAATGCCTGAGATGTCCGGTGGTGGTGGAATGTCCAAACAATAGACCGTGATATCTGCTGGTACACCAATGATGACAGGTGGCAAAGAATCTCGGATTCTCGTGATCTGCGAAGCGGTGGTAATGTTGCCACAGTCATCGGTCACAGACCAAATCCGACTGATGGTGTAATCGCAGCTGTCTCCCACTTCTGTCTCGGTAAAGATGATGTTGAGTGCAGAATCAGGGGTGCAATTGTCCGTCACGGTCACCACTGGCATAGCAGGCGGCTCCAAACATTCCGGGATGTTAAGGGTATCCAACGGGTTGATGGGAACCAGATTGCTCGTATCACACAGTTGGTAATTGTAGATGAAAGAGCTTCCGATGACGACCCAATCGCTGGTGGTCGCAGTCGGTGTCCGCCAATGTACCGTGTAGTGGTCTCCTCCCCCACCTTCTTTGTGCAACAATTCTACAAAGTAGTACTGCCCTGCCTGTAGGAAAATGCTGTCCGATGTCTGGCTGGTATACTTGGTGTGCTCTGTGGTTCTTGTCCAACCGTCAATCTCGGCAATCATGGACAAACTTGCCGTATCCCTGCCCCCACTCAAAAACAGCTGCACATCATCGTCACCCGTGATGTTGAAGATGTATTTTCCAGTGGTTGGTGCCTGAATGAATCCACGGACACGGGTACCATAACTTTCTCCAATGTTTCTGGGGCCCTGAAAAGAGTTGATGACATCTACCGTATTGGGGTTATTCGGATAGTCGGAAAAACTAACCAAGTTGGTCAAATTGGAACTGCTGATGCCCGTCCATACCTCGCGTCTCAGTTCGCCATTCGTCCCAATGCAATACCTCAGATCACTTGGTGGATTTGAGATGCAGTCCAAAGCCCGCAAGTTGCTGCTGCCAATGACGTCCCAGGCCGTTGCCCCCACAGAAGTATTGCGCCAGGAAACCGTAAAATAATCTCCACTGTCGCCCTCTTTGTGCAAAAGCTCTACATAGTAAGGCCTCCCAGCTTCCAAGCTGATCGGACTGGAGGTCATTTCGGGATACTTGTCAGGCGTGTAGGTAAAGTCTTGGACCTGTGCGATCAGGCTCATGCTATCCGGATCGCAAGTCGGACTCAAGTACAGATAGGTCTGGTTGTCACCCATCACATTGAATTCATAGACCCCACTGACATCAGGGACAATGAAGCCCCGCACGCGCGTCCCATAATTGTCGCCAAAATTGAAGGCCGTGGTAAAGGATGTCAGCTGACTGATGCCAGAAGGATTGTTGGGATAATTGGCATTGCCGGTCAGATCAGAAATGTTGGACCCGGTGATGTCCAACCAGTACTCCCGATGTAGATAGTTGTTTTCAGAATAGCAACTGCAAGTATCCAGACTGGTCAGCGTATCACTTGCAGCCAGTAAGATGGAATCCCGAATGGCCTGATTGATGGAGGCTGTATCCGTCAGTGTAAATACAGGTCCCTCGGTATCCTCTTGATAAATGATTTGTTGGGTGGTCGAAATGTTGCCACAATTATCGGTTGCCGTCCACACTCGTTCCAAGCGAGAGTAACACGGATCATCTACTTCGGTTTCTTGAAATGTCAACGACTGTACCCCATTGCAATCTGCGGCAGTGGGCGTACTGGTCAAAGTCGGCCAGGAAGTTCCACATCCAATGGTGGCATCGGCAGGTACACCACTAAATGTTGGAGGTGTCTGGTCATCAATGATGATGAGCTGTTCTTCGATGTATTGGTTTCCACAGTCGTCCGTGGCAATCCAGCTTCTGGTGATGGAGTACGTACAACCAGATCCCAACTGCGTTTCCACAAAACTCAATACCGTTCCTGGGCAGGCATTGGACAAGCTGACAGAAGGTGTGTCTGGGATCAGATCGCAAGACAGTACTGTTACGTCACTCGGTAAGTTGACAAAAGTGGGTGTGCCGCTGTTGATCTGCAAAAGTTGCTGTGTGCCTGTGGTGATGTTTCCACAATCGTCTTGTGCTGTGTAATCGCGGACAATTCGGCAGATGCAACTCAATTCATTGTTCAAATTGCATTGTGTATTGTTTGCTGTTCTGTTTCTGCTTCTGGCAGCGCCATTGTGTCTGGTCCACCTCACAATAACAGAATTGCTTCCCGCATCTGTCTCAGAGAAAAAGTAAGACAGTCCTGGAGGTGCCCAGTAACCGCCCTCTTGTGTCGTTCCAATCAACTCCCAACTCACGTACACAGCAATGCCGTTGGGGTTGTTGATTTCCCAACGCTTCACCACAGAAGGATCAGGCGAGCAAACAGCCGTTACGTTGAGGTTGTCGACCGTTACCGGATAACTCGTCACATTGGGATCTTCGGCTTCAAATAGATAGGTAATGTTGCCCGACCCATCATCTGCATAATAAGGATAGTAATCCTCACAGGTGGTCTCCACCATGGTCACATCAACACTTCGGTCACAATTGTCGGTTGCCGTCACCCCAAGTCCCGATGGGACCGATGAGCCACAGCTGATGGTAGTATTGGCCGGAAGGTTGTCAAAAATAGGTGCCGTATTGTCTTCCACTGTAATGACCTGGGTCGCAGTGGTGTCATTTCCACAATTGTCTTCGGCAGACCACACCCGGGTGATCCGTACCCAACAGCCGTCAAGGCTGTCGATCATTTCCATCATGTTCAGGTCCACGACCGAGTTGCAAGCATCTGTGGCCGTCACGCCAAGGCCCGTTGGGATGGCACTGCATTCCACCGTTTGATCAGCAGGGACATTCAACAACTCAGGTGGACTGGTATCGTTGACTGTAATGCGTTGGGTATGCGTAGCACTGTTGCCACAACTATCCGTGGCCGTCCAAGTGCGAGTGACAATGTAGTTGCAATCAGTAATTGGCGTAATGGTAATATTTAGATTGGTATCTATGTCGGCAGCGCAATTGTCTGTCACCAAGGTGATGGGAGAGAGTGGAATGTTGTAGCACTCTACTGCTGTGTCGGCTGGTGGGTTGACAAATTCCGGTGCATCCAAATCTCCTACTACCAATACCTGAGAATCTCTGGCGACATTTCCACAATCATCGCGGGCTGTCCAGGAACGGACCAAACGATAGTTTTCTCCACATCCTCCATCAATTCTTCTTTCTGCCAATTCCAATTCCACATCGGTATCGCAATCGTCGGTTGCGTCGGGAACCACCACCACATCAAATAGGGTCACAACATTGACTGCATCAATGAGGTTTCCAAATGTCAAGTTGCCAGGTGCTCCCTGGTCAGCGCGGAATAAGAAAACGGTAGACGTTTGTCCGGCAGGAACCAAATAACTCACCGTATGCACAGTCCAGCCAGATGTATTGGTGGCCACGGCACTTCCTACCCTTGTCAGGTTGGCCATGTCTGGTCCGATGTAGACCCCAAGGATGTCATCTGTCGTATTGTTCGAATCGACCCGCTTGCGGTGGGCAAAGCTGATCTGTAAGGTAGTCGTAGGAACGGTACAAAACTCTTGGAAGAAATCCGAGGCCTGCGTTCCGTTCAGCTCGGCGAAGAACTCTCCGTCAAATGCAGGAACACCACTAAAGCCATCGCGCCAGATTTCAATGATGTTGTCAGAGGCCGTTGTTTCCCAGCCATCAATAAATGAGTCATTCATATAGGTCCACTCACCTGAAAAGGGAGCAACGTTTTCCATGTCGCCATTGAGGAAAGCCTGGATGCAATCCTGACATTCGATCACCACATCGTCTGGTACATTGGTCAAAGTGGGTGGAACGGTATCGGGTCGCATCATCTGTAGGGTGTCCCTGGTCACACAACCATCCACAAATACTTCCAACAAGATGGTACGATCCGAGCAGTCGGCATAATCCACATCATGCGGCCCTTGGCCAATGGCGGTGTAAGGTGTCGAACCAGGACCAAAATTCCAGCTGTAAACGGCATCGTCGTCACCTGCATCTGATGCCACAAATTCAACGGTCTCATCCGGACAGCTCGTGGAAGTGGCATTGATTTCTGCAACCGGATCGCTGAACTGCACCACAAAAGTCATCGTGTCGCGAGAGCAGTCCGGCCAGTTTTCATCCATCACGATGACAGTGTAATTGCCAGGTGTGCTGATGGCCAAGGAATTGTCGTAGGTCGGTGGCGCACCATTCCACTCGTACTGATAGGTGTAAGAAGACTGACTTGTTTCGACCTCAATCAGTTTGGGATCATCCGTAGAGCAGAAATAAACATTTGATTCGGTATTGGTAATTTCAAAAGATGGGCTGATGTTCACACGGGCTGTATCACACATAAAAGTCACAACCCCCGAACAAGAATTGGATTCCACCAAACCACAAATTTGGTAGTCGATGAAAGAAGGAGCAGCATCGTCGGGCGTAACAGTGGTTGTCAAGCAACCCGATGTACAATCCAAGTAAGCATCATACGTGCCGACCCCCGAAGTGATGTCAGACCAGAAAACGGTTGTCTCCACAAAACCCATCGCTGTCAGTTGGGCCTCACAGCCTGCCCGGACATCCACATCTGTAACAGATACCTCCGTGGTGATGGATTGAATGGAAAAAGTATTGATGGAATTTCCAGCTTTGCAGAATGTGACAATGAAAGGGCCTGTCCCAGTCAGGCAAACTGTATCCCCCAAGACAACATCAGTACCACAATTAACCTGATAGGTATTGGTACCACTGGGGATGGTGCCAGAAGCGATGTCGAATATCAACCCAACGGCACCAGGATGCAAACTCACCTGAAACTCCACACAACGAACGGGTGGGATTCCGAGGTTGCCACAGCACGTCCCACTCCTGTTGATGGAGGAGGAGATCCACGTAGAGTCGGGATCGGAGGCCAAATTGGCTTGTTCGAAAGGCGTCTGGGGATCGCAGGCGCCTGACTGTGCAACAACTTGACTCTGATAGATCAACGGGATTACCAATACACAAAAAATGATTCTATACAGCTGCTTCAGCATTCGTTCCTGATTAATAAAGTTACTTTTCTCTTTGCCTCAACAAATCGGGGTAACCAGAATCGGGGTAAAATATCAACCTGTAGAACAGGGCCTCGCTCAATTGCTTCGAGGGTTGATTAGACACGCTTACGGTGCAATTCCTATGCCTAAAAGGGAGGTTTTGCCAATATTGAGCAAATGCATTAAAAATAATTTACATAGAAATATAAATTATTCGTTAAATGCTGTTTTTCAAACCAAAACAAATAATTATTTCTAGAATAAAACCAAAAACCCGCTCCAGCTTGCAATAGCTTACAGGGATAAAAAGGGGAATCAGTTGTATAGTAATGTGGATGAAATGGGTAGGTAAACTGTCAAATTTGCTTGTCACAAAGCGATAATATTCCACAATGTACTCCTAAAATTCTTGGCCCACGATGCAAAAAATCCAAATTTGTGACGCGATGAACAAAGTGATATTATCTGATACAAATATGTATTTATCCAAAAAAGAGGAGAATGCATATTGTTAATAGCAAAGCTTTTACGTAGGATTGTCCCCCTGCCAAGATGGTGGGAGAGTCATCATTGCCTCTCAACAACATTTTGCAGCCTTACAAAAGAGAAAATTTAGGACGTCACAGACATCGCGAATATGGATCAGAATGAGCCAGGAAGGCCCTCGGAAAGAACAGCAATTGGACTGCTGAAAGTATCCTACAAAAGAAGCAGTTGGAAGGTAGTCAGACGCCCATTGACAGATAACTGCAAGACATACAAACCCGAAGGCTGGCCCGCCAAATCCAACTGCCAGCCATTTGCCAAACGCCCCGCCGACTGGATGTTTACCCGCTGCCCTCTGGCATTCCAAACAGATAGAACTGCCTCAGTTGGAACATTGTCCAACACCGCAAATTGCTCGGTAGGATTTGGATAAAGGCGAACAGCATCCTGCTCAATGGCATGACTGGAGGTCAATTCACAAGAGGCATCAACAATGATTTCGTAAGGAGATGACAGAACCTCATCTTCTGCCAAACAAACTTCTCCACTTACCCGCAAGCGGCACTCAATGAGGTCTCCCTCTTCCAATTCAGCCGTCACATAGCGATTGGCATCACTCCCAACTTGTCCCCCATTTTTCAGCCATTCATATTGGGGAATCCCATTGCCCAATACAGTGCTTGCCTGGAAAGACAAGGTATCGCCCGGACAATAGATGGATGCTGCTGATATGGCAATCGAAGGCTGCAGCAAACTGTCTACCACAATGGTCTGAATGTCTGACCAAACCGTGTCATAGGAAGCACAGTCCTCGCTGGAGATGAGCAAACAACGCAATTGATCGCCATCCGCTAGGTCTTCGTACAAATGCTCTGCTCGATCCGATGGAAACAGTTGGTCGTTGATCGTCCAAATGAAAGAAGGCTGCTCTCCCCCATGAATCGTCTCTACACGGGCTTCCAATGCTTCCCCCTCACAAATCTGATCCTTGGAAAGGCGCAACTCGACCTCGGGCAAAAGCTGTGGCCGGACACTCATTTCTATGGAATCGGACGACACCTCTTCAGCCAAAAGACATTCCTCCGAGGATCGCAGCAAACAGTGGACCTCATCCCCGTCTTGCAAGGCAATGGTTTCAAACTCAGCAGATGCCCCCACTGCCTTTGCCTCCTCATTGATCAGCCAAGTATAGACGGGATCACTGCCAGGATTTTGAGGCTGAGCAGCAAACAGGACGGCCTCTCCGAAACAAATGTCCTCCCTAGAAGCCACCACATCGACGCTTGCCATCTGTATTGCCACCACTTCCAGATTGGCCTGTTCACTCCAAACAGTATCCGCCAATATGCTGATGACCCGACATTGGTATCCACCCGACATCGAGGATTGGACCGAGTCGAGTTGCAATCGTTGGGCCGTGGCACCCACAATGGGCTGGCCCTCTTTGTACCATTGAAAAGCCAGTGGACGAGTCCCAAAGGCATTGATCTCAAAGCTGGTATGCTCATGCTCACACAAACGCTTGTTCTGCGGCTGGTCGACAACCACCGGGGGAAGGTAGCCATCCGAATTGTATTCGTAAGCCCCCAAATCAACGGTTCCATTCCAAATGCGAAGCAGGCTGTCTTGGTCGACTTCCACTCCGGTCAAACGAATCGCCGCATTGCTCCCGATGTCAATTCCCGGTGAGCTTTCCTCCAAGTGAAGATCGTCTGTGCTTGGATTGGCAAAAACCGGATCGCGCCCAAATACCAGCCCTTCGCCACAATCGACCATCCCGCTGAGTCCAGTATTCAGCTCGCTGCAACTGCTGACTTGCACCAAGGAATGACTGATCTGAGCATGGGAGTAACTGTTTTGAAATACCTCTCCAAAGCCCGCCACATTTCCCCAAAAAATGCTGTTGCTGATCTTGGCATCACAGGTCCCGGTAGAATCTCCGGCCTGGTTGTAAATGCAGGCCCCGACATTGGCCACATTGCCGTAGAAGGTACAATTGGTCACCACCGGACTGCTGTTCCCCGACTCTGAGCCGAGGTTGTAGATCCCACCAGCTGCTTCCCCCTCATTGCGAAGAAAGATGCAGTTGGTCAGCACCGGGCTGGAAACCCCAGATTTTCCCAAATTGTACATGCCGCCGCCATAGAATCGACTCCTGTTGTTTTTGAAGGTACAATTGATCAAAACTGGCGAAGCTTGTCCGCTCAATCCGTTGTTGTAGATGGCCGCTCCGGAATTGTCCGTCTGATTGTTTTCAAACAAACAGTGGATGAAAACAGGCTGGCTGTTGCCCGTCAGGCTGCCGTTGTTGTACACAGCGCCTCCCCCTTCTCCTGCCACATTGTTGACAAAACGGCAATTGGTAAAACGAGGAGAGGCCTCTCCCAAAAAGTCACCAATGCTGTACACAGCGCCCCCAAAGTCAATGGCTTTGTTGTTTTCAAAGGTACAATTGACGATGCTTGGGTTGGAGCGATTGCCCTGCAGTGAGCCCAAATTGATCCAAGCTGCGCCACTGTTGCCCACTCCTCCCGAAGTGGCCATGGAGTCAGCTGCATGCCCGGCTCGAATCACGAAGCCATCCAAGCGAGTCTCAGGCCCGACATGACGGGTATATACCACATGATAAGCATTGCCCGACAACTCCCCATCCTGGTCGATGTCACCGCTCAAGATGCAGGGATTCAATTCCCAATTTCTTTCAGACAACTGTGTCTCGCTGCCATTGAAGCCACCGTATACCTGTACGCCATTGGGGATGACGAAGGATTGGTATCTGTCTTGGTCGTTGCAATCAGTACAAGAGGTGGGATAATAGGTGCCTTGTGCGACCCATACTTGGGTGCCAGCGGAGGCGTTGGCCAATGCTTGTTGTAGGTTGCCACTGGCTTCGAGCCACGTCTGACCATTGCCGTTGCCATTTTCTTTGACAAAAATGATTTGTGCATCCAGCCAACGGGTCAGGCACAGCATCAGGCACAGAAGAAGGGCCTGTTTCGCTTTCATGGGATTCTCTGTTTACATCTTTGTATCTACAATACTACAACAAAAAAGGCATTCCGGGTAGAATGCCTTTTTTGCAGAAGCAGTTTCATCATCGCAGGAGGGTCACATTGCCTTTCTTGGTAAAGGTTTGCCCACCTGTACAAGTTACTCGCAAGTAGAAGCCGTAGACATCCGGGCTGAGCTTTTCTCCATTGAAGGTGCCATCCCAGGATTGTTCGATGTTGTTGGCCTCGTAAATCTTCTCTCCCCAACGGTTGTAAATGATCCAGTACACTTGGTCGATGTTGAAGCCACGTGGGCGCAGGCGATCGTTTCTGCCATCATCATTGGGCGTAAAAGCATTGGGGAAGAAAATCCAAGGCTCTCCACAATCGGGGATGATCACAGTGATGTCGATGCTGCGGGTTCCGGTACAACCATTCTCATCGGTCACAGTCACAGAGTAGGTGACAAGGTCCTGATTGCCAGGGTTGACACCCGTTCCTGGGCTGGCCATCGGATCGGGGATGCTGGTATCGCTGATGGTGCCATCGTCGGACCAATTGTAAGTGTAATTCATGTCATCGGTCACAAACAGTTGGATTTGTTGGCCTTGCTCGCAAATGGTATCCGGACTGACACTGATGTTCAATTCATCATCCAAGTCGATCACATCGATTTCGACACTGTCTTTTTTGCTGCAACCAAATGGATTGCTGACCAATGCCACGAGGAAGCCATCTTCTTGGGCGTTGATGATGGGCGCAAGAGGATCCGTCTGGTCCTTGATGATGCCCTCTGGGCTCCACTCGATGCTCACATCCGGCCCCGATGCCTGATCGATGAGAATGAGCACTTCTTTGTCGCTGTTGACACAGGCAGGAACAATGGGTTCCGGGAAAGAGAAGCGCACCTCTCTGTTGGTCACCACTGTCGTATCCATTCCCATACAACCATATTGATCGCTGGCCATGACGAAGTAAGACTCAGAAATTCCAGGCTCACCAGGTGTCACTGTCGCACTGGCTTCCCTACTGATGACAGCTCCCGCTTCATCCATCCACTGGAAGCTCGCCACTCCTGTTCCATCAGCCGTCAATGTGATGTCGTTTTGGTCACAGGTATTGGTCGAGTCTTCGCTTGCCGAAAAGTTGGACAAATCCGTTCGAGGCATCACACTCATCGAGCGAGTGATCTGGCAATTGCCCATAGAATCGGAAACGATCACATCAAAAGTTTGAGCGGATGCAGCGATGTATTTTGGATCAACAGCAGTTGGATTGTCCAACACTTCACCAGGGGACCACAGATAACTGTAGCTCGAATTTCCATCTGGATTGAGGTTGACCGTATCCATAGGACAGACCTCGCGATCGTTGAGATTGACCTCCAGCAAGTCGATGTCGATGGTATCTTGCATATTTTCTATACAACCATCCTCTGTGATGATTTGCAAATCCACGATGAGCGATTCGCTTTGTCGGATGGTCAGGGAAGGATTTTGGACTCGCAAGGTGTCCATGCCATTGACCACCCATTGCCAGTCCTCGATGTCTCCCGTTGCATGGATCGACTGATCGGTCAACTGAATGACGGCAGTGTCTGCACAGGAAGTGTACTCCCAGTCGAAGGCAAGCTCTGCCAGCGGTGGCTCCACCACATCAATCAACTTGCTGATCGTATCGATGGGACAACCCGTTCCATTTGGCAGAGCGAGTGTCACCAAGTAACTGCCAGGTCCTGGATAGACATAGGAGACCATCGAGCCAGAGGCAGTATCACTGTCTGTGGTCAAATCACCAAAGTTCCAAATGTAGTATCTCGTATCCAGACCATTGACCATAAAGTCGATGGTGTCTGGCTTGCATTGGCTAAAGGAAATCAAATCGGCATTGGCCGTGGTGTCCACAATGCCCACCGAAATGCTCTTGGTATCTGAGCAACCAAATTGATTGGTCACAACAACTGTGTAAGTCGCAGGTCCAAGAGAATCGGTATTGATGACGGGAGTCGCTGTCATTCCCCCTGCCTCAATCAAGTTGGCGGGACTCCACTGGTATGTCAAGGTATCAGTCGGTTTGTTGTTGATGACTTCCAACTGCGTTGTACTTCCCTCGCAGGCCAAGGCAGGCCCATTCAGTTCGATGTCGAGGGCACCGTCCATGATCATCAAGGTATCGCTGGCCGTACAGCCAAAGGCATCTGTGGCAATGACGTAGAACAACCCGCCATTGGTGATGTCGACCGTGGTATCGCGGCCAGATCCAACCCTCGTTCCGCTTTCGTTGAACCAAGTATAGGAAACGGCTGTGTTGCTGAGGGCCTGAACTTGCTCTGTCGGATCGCAAGAGACAGCCTCTGCTGTTGCATCCACAGAAATCAATTCTTCCGGTCCTTCCACCTGCAAGACAGAAGCGACAGAACAACCTTTGGCATCGGTCACAGTACAACTGTAATTGCCCGCCGGAAGATCAAAGCGATCACGTGGTTCATTGGCGAGATTGAGATCCGACCAATCAAACACAAAGCCTCCATTGCCTCCCGTCAAGTCCGTCACAGTGATGCTTCCCAGTGAATCACAACCTCCATCCAATATTTCAAAATCCAAGTCAATCTGATCGGGCTTGCTCACCTCGAAGCAACTGGAGCCAGCCAGGCAGTCATTGCCATCGCGAATGATGATGCAATAGGTACCTTCTCCCAGATCGCCGTTGGTATATTCGTTGCCATCTGCATCTACAATGGTGATGCTTGCTGGTTGTACAAACCCACCGCTGTAGATTGGCGAAAACTCAACCCGGCCGTCATCTGTTCCGATGCAGCTGGTCTGGACACCCACTGAAGTGATGTTGACCTCTGCAACGGGGACATCATCTGTCAAGGAAAATGTCAGTACCGTGCTGCAGCCATTGTTCACATTGTCTACAATCGTTACTTGGTAGATGCCAGAAGCCAATCCAGTGCGAACAGCTCCGCGGAAACCATCTGTCCAAGAGAAGGAATAATCAGAACTGCCACCCGATGCAGTCAAGGTCACACTGCCATCTGCACTGTTGCACTGAGGCTTGACATCCACGGTAGCAGTTCCCCGCAAACGATTTGCCGTCCCAATGACAACTGTCAAATATTCAGGACAGTCAGGCTGGGTGGCATCCGTAGCAGTGACGAAATAGCGACCTTCCGCCAAGTCCGTCCGAGAAGCGCCCATGCCACCATCGCTCCACTCATAGGTCAGTGTGGAAGGCGACAAAGTAGCGGTTCCATCCGCCAGTCCACAACCGGCGTCCGTTGTAGAAACCGTCACATCCGGTCCACCAATGTGGCCTACCGTAAAGGTCTCTTCTATGGCACAATCTCTATCTGCTGTATCTCGAATCGTAACAGTATATGTTCCTGCGGCAATGTTGAAAGCGGAATTGTCGCTGCTGACAGATGGTGACCAGTCAAAAGAATACGCACCCGGGCTGCCCACCAAATTGATGATGGCAGATCCGTCTTGCTCGCCACAGTTGGCCTCCTGGACCACGATGCTTTCAATCTCCGGACGCTCACAATCGCACTCATCCTCCAATACCAGTCCGCTCGCACTGGCTGTACAGCCGTTGGCATCGGTCACAGTGAAGGCATAGGTACCTGGCAGCAGGGAAAGGCGATCTTCCGGATCGTTGTTGCCAGTCAGGTCATCCCAGTCTATGGTGTAAGGTGCTGTCCCGCCACTGATGTCAAGGGTGATGGATCCATCGTTCAAACAGTCCTTGTTAAAAATGGCGACATCCACATCGATCTGGCTGGGTTCCTGTACCTCAAAACAGCCACTGCCAGCCAAACAGCCATTGGCATCTCTCACGATGATGCAATAGTTGCCCGGAGGCAATTTCCCATTGACATATTGGTTGCCCGCCGCATCTTCAATGGTGACAACCGCAGGGCCTGCAAAGCCTGCAGAAGGTGTGACGGTGAAAATGGCTTCTCCATCGTCGGCCCTTGGACAAGAAATGAATGCGATGGCTTCCACTTCTACTTCTGCCCCTGGAACATCATCCACCAGCGTAAAGGTGACAACCCTTTCGCAGCCAGTTGCGCCAAGATCGGTAACGGTTACATTGTATATGCCAGAAGCCAGGTCCGTTCGAGACGCGCCGCTTCCTCCATCGCTCCAATCAAACTGATAGCTGGTACTGCCACCGCTCGGTACGATGGTAACCGCTCCGTTTGACATATTACAATCTGGCAGCTCGTCGATCTGGACTGTTGCCATGAGTGGATTGAATTCCTCTATCACCAGCTCGACCACAGTGGTACACTGGGTTGCCGGATCGATGGCAATGACTTGACACTCTCCGGCAGGGAGGTTGGTGACATTGTTGCCCGTTGCACCATTGCACCATAGATAGACCAAGTTGATGGGAGAAAGTGTCGCTGTGCCATTGGCTTCTTTGCAAGTGGCTGGCGTTTGCTGTACAATTTCTACATCAGGTCCATTCTTGGCTCCCACGGTGAATACCTCTACCAAACTACAGTTGGCAGAATCTCTGTTGTCGGTGATGGTCACGCTGTAGGTACCTACGGGGATGTTGTTGGCCTCGAAGGTATTGCTGACGTTGGGACTCCAGTGGTAGGAGAAAGCGGCTGGATCGCCTGCTACGATGAGGGTGGCACGGCCATCGCTCATATCACAACTGGCTTCTATCACCACGACATTCAACAACACCGGTGGCGCACAAGGCACTCCACAATCTTCCACAAGGACATCCACACCCGTCAAATCAAGAGAGGCACAAATGGTCCCCCCTCCTTGGATCAACAAGGCATTGACCTGGGCCGCTGTCGTTGTTCCCAAAACCACGATGCTCAAGTCCAGTGTGTTGGGATCGTAGACCAAGGTATGGATGGTGTAGGTTCCCGTATCTGTCACGGTGAAGGCAGGGCTGTTGGATGTCTGTACGATGGTTTGGTCGCTTCCGGTGGTCAAGACATAGAGCGTATTGAATCCGATGGGAACGACGGCATCTCCATTGGGAACGGCAGCAATGTCTGCGCTTCCATTTTCCAAACAAACCCTGGCATTGTTGGTGCTCAATGTACCTGCATTGGCATCGCAAGAAGGCGGTGGCGGGCAGGAAATGCGTGTCACTTCGATGGGCCCCGCCAAGTCAAAGCAGCCAGTGATGCCAGAAATATTTTGGCCGACAGTTGCCCCATTGATCGTTCCTTCGTAGGCCAATCCGTAAATGCGACAGACACCCACTCCTGTTCCCTCGAAGTCAAACTCATTGTTGGTTGTCACATTCAATATGTTGCCATTGCTGTCGGTGATGACATATCTAAAGTTGGTGCCAGTGTTGCCAGTGGAGGTCACCCGTACGATGTCGGGATTGCCATCGTCAATGCAGAAGCGCAGGGTGTCACCTGTAAAGATGATGCCTGCATCTGGTGGGTTGGAGGTATTGACAATGACGCTGTCCACTGCGGAGCAGCCATTGACATCGGTCACTGTGACGAAGTATTGACCAGCGGCCAAGTTGACGATGTCTGCTGTGGTCCCCCCGTTGCTCCAGTTGATGTTGAAGGGAGCCGTACCCGTCATGATGTTGACATTGGCCGTTCCAGTGGCCAGCCCACATTCGGTATCGGTGGCAGTTGTCTTGACCCAGATTCCCTCCGGTGACAGTTCGACTGTTGTGCTGGCCGTTGCGGTACAGCCATCTGCATCGGTGACCGTCACGGAATAATTGCCAACGCCGACGCCCGTCAACTGAAAGTCAGTGTCTCCCGTGCTCCACAAATACGTATAGGGAGTGGTACCTGCTTGATCAAATACAATGTCGACTTTGGCATCCGAGCTTCCCGTACAAGTTTCGAAGGAAGGGACCAAAGAGATTTGCAAATTGCTGCCAATCTGGTTGACTCGGGCGCTGTCTACATTCGAACATCCATTGACATCCGTTACGGTGACGGTATACAATCCGGCGGTCAAGCCTGTAATATCTGTTGTGGTTCCTCCATTGCTCCACAGGATGTTAAAAGGAGGCACACCTGTCATGATGTTGACATTGGCCGTTCCATTGTCCTGTCCACAGCTTGCATCGGTGGCGGTGACTTTGAGCCAAATGCCTTCTGGAGACAATTCGACCGTTGTTGTTGACTCTGCTGTGCATCCCCTTGAGTCGGTTACCGTAACAGAATAGTCTCCGATCCCAACACCTGTCAGTTGAAAGCCCGTATCGCCCGTACTCCACAAATAGGTATAAGGAGGCACACCAGCTTGGTCGAAAACAATGTCGACTTTGGCATCTGAGCTTCCCGTACAGGTTTCATATGTTGGCGCCAAGGAAATTTGAAAGCCTGGCGCTGCTTCTACTGTGGCCGTAGCCGTAGCGGTATTGCTCACGTTGTCTGTGACCGTAACGGTATATGTCCCCGGAGCCAGATCTCTGACGGTGGCGGTTGTGGCCCCGTTGCTCCAGAGGTAGCTGTAGGGAGGCGCTCCCCCATCGGGTGTTGCGACAACGATGCCATCGGAGACACCAACGCAGGTAGCATCGGCCTTCGTTATTCTGACACTCAGGTTGAGATCGGCGCTTGTACTTGCCCAGCTGTTGGAGAAAGACAGGCCGAGCATCAAACTTAGGAGAAGAGGCAGCCTGAAATATGTATTGGTAGAAAAGTACATTGTGTATATATTAGTAAACAGGGATTGTTGTGAAAATGTCTTCATAGTGTGCAATTAGTTCTGTTCAAGGGTATTGAATAACAACAGGCTGAACTGAGCTGGCTGAATCTTGAGCTCAACCCGGCGAGCCTTGGATGCCTCCAAGCTGTAGATGGACCCTTTGGGATTCTTGGGATTGTCATCTATCTCCCCTTCTGTATCCTCCCCTTTTGGCTCTTGTTTGAACGTTAACTGTTTTGTCACGTCCAGGTACCGTCTCATCTCCTCGGAATGCTCCCGGAAGTGATTCATCAGCGATACCACCCGACGCTGTGTCAGATTGTAATTGTAGGTCGACGGTGCGATGGGACTGGCATGCCCATACACTATTATTTCAATATTGTTGCCATTTCTCAAATCTTCCAGGATTGTCTCGGTATACACCTTCAAACGCTCCCATCCTTCGGTCACGTGATTGTCGAAAAAGTCTTCGATGCTTTTCTTTCTCTCCTCTGAATAGGAATTGCGCGCAACGAAGAACTTCCTGCGGCTCATGTAGGCTCTGTATGCCTCCCCATATGACTTGTTGGTAACTGTGTCCAAGGTCTTGGGACCTGGCCGGTCATTGTCGAAATACAAGGGCAGCAGCGCAAAATCCGGGGCTGCTTGCAGGTACAGCTTACGAGTGATCGTGGTTGGCTCGGAAATCCCTTTGGTAGAGGCCTCCGCCGTAGCTGACCCCAAACCTGCCTTTTCCCCTTTGATGCTGTAGATCATGTCGGGCTCCAGAAGATAATCGTAGCGATGATTGTAGGCCTTGGTCTCTGTCGTGTCTGTGTTGTTCATCGTGATGTTGAACAAGTCGACTGTACATCCATTCAAGATGTTGGAATCTGGCAATTCGTAGGTCAAGACGATGAGCTTGATGACAGGACGTAGATAAAGACGCTTTTCGATAAAAGTAGATTCTGTCACTCCCAAGGTGTTGAAAGTGGCCAGGTCTGATGAATATTCATTTTTGGTGGCCACCAATTTGTATTCGCGATCTACCTCCAGAAGGTAACGGAATTCGTTGCCAGCACCAGATATTTGCGGCACTTCCACTCCTGTGGTTTCGTCCACCAAGGTCACTGTACAGCCCATCAGGGCCAAGCGACTGATGTCGTTGAAGGTAAGGGCCAACAATTCGATTTTGAGCGCTTCGTAGGCATACAGGTCATTGCAAATGGTACACTCCAAAGTGGTATCGCCACAAAGAGCACCCGGACGATTGGAAGAAAAGCAGCGCATGCGATTGTCGGAACTCACCGAGTAGTAGACCTCGTCGTAGCTGGTGTTGACAGGCGTGCCCATGTGCTCGGGCAACTCCCAGGTGCTTCCTTTTTTGCGAGAGCGATAGACATCCAGGCCTCCCATGGTTTTTCTTCCATTGGTGCTGAAGTACATCGTCTGGCTGGCATCGTGATAATAAGGTGTCACATCGTCGCCAGCGGTGTTCATTTCGCTGACGTTGAAAGGCTCGGTAAATTCATTTTTGCGATCGTCGAAGACACTGCACCAGATGTCCATCTCGCCAGCTCCGTCTGGGCGGTCACTGGAAAAGAACAAAAGGGTTTTCCCCAATTCACTCACACCAATGGTCGGCTGACTGGCCGTGTAACCATCTAAATTGATGAAGTCCGGCATGGCAATGGCTTCGCCCCAATTGTCATTGGCATCCCGATCGCGGTAGTAGATTTTGCAGCGCACTTCCGAAGCATTCAAGCTTTTGCAAACGTTGAAGTACATCCGGTTGCCGTCTTTGCTGAAGGCCGGATTGGCAACATGTTGGTCCTCGATTTGGAAATCTTCCAACAGACGGGCATTGGCATATTCGTAATCATTGTCGGCATCGGCTACCCAAAGGCGGCTGTGGACATTGGGCTCGGCATCTGGATCGACATTTCTCTCCCCAAAAGAAGAGTAGTACAATTCGTCTCCCAATTGTACCGCACCAATTTCTGTATCAGTGGTATTGACGTTTGCGTTGAGATGCTGAATATTGAGATCAGAAGCGTTGGCAAGTTGATCCTTGGCCCATTTGCAGTCGACGATGTGCTTTTGGGCTTTGTCCTGATACTCCGCATCGATGCCTGCTTCGTTGGACAGGTAGGTTTTGAAAGAGGCGATGGCCTCGTCGTATTTTCCCTGGCGCTTTTGCACCACGCCCAGCCAGTAAGAGGTGAGCGGATAGCGGGTTTTGTTTTCTTTGTCCAACACCCGCTTGTAGTAATTTTCTGATTTTTCGTAGACCCGAAAGCGGCGGGCCGTTTGAGCGGCATTGTACAGATTGACAATGTCGTTATTTTCCGCATCTTCTATGATGATTTTGTAGTATCCCATGGCTGCCGAGTAATTTTTGGCAGCTACCGCCTCTTCGGCCCGTTCCTGGTAGGCTTTCAAAGATTGCGCCTGCGCACCCAGGCTCATGAAGATACATAGGAGGAAGATCGTTGTGTTTCTAAAAAGCATGTTGTGTGTTTTATAGGGATATGCCTTGGAATATGATTTTCTACTTTACAAATAGGTGGGGCATGTGGGGCAAAACTCGACTGCTGGTACAGATCGGAACATGTAAATGACGGACAGCTCGGGGCCACCTGCGTTTCCAGTCGCTACATTGAAGTCGGAGACGTTGATGTCATAGCTCAAGCCAAAGATCCAGTTCTTCAAATGCAATTGGGCAGCTGGATAAAATGCATCTCCTGTCCCGATGCCTTCTCCATTGAAGCGATAGCCAAGTCCCAACTGAAGGGCCTTTTCGCGAGTGGTTCTGGTATCCAGGTGGATGCGACCACCACCAAAGAGCACATGCTTGGTGTAGGGGCCTTGGTACATTCCATGGGCGTTGAGGACGACATCAAATTTTTCAGCAACAGGGAAAACACCCAGTCCATAAATGGTCCATTTGCGAGGATGTACGATGTCTTCTTCGTCGTTGAAGTTTCTGTTGGGCTCATTGATGTGGTACAATCCGCCTCCCACATCGATGCGGGTCCGGTTGCGACCTCGGTTGTAGTGCCAGTTTAGGCCGATGGAAAAGTCGCCGTAGAAGACATTTTTGTTTTCAAAGTTTTCACCAGTTGGCAAAGTGCTGTCGTACTGCTTGGAGTCAAATTGCTCATCAAAGCGCAAATTGGCATCGTCAAACGAACGTTGGTAGCCTGCCACTTGAACCCCTGCGCTGAGGAATTGGCGCTTGGCAACTTGGTGAGTGTAAGAGGCATTCAGGGCCAGTTGAGTAGTCCCCAATTCGGAATCACCCGCACGGTCAAAAGCCAACAAACCACCCAAGCTGAAAAAGTTGGATGTTTTTTTGTTGTCAAATATGTTCTGCAAGCGCCTTTCCTTTGAGATCAGCTTGGCATCGAAAGCGCCATAACCCGTTCGATACGGTACAACATCGGTGTACCACTGAGAGCGAAAGTTGCCCACAAAGCGCATGTCCCCCTCAAAAATGCCCGTAAGGGCTGGGCTGAGAGAGTGAGGCGTGTTGTAGAACTGCGAATGATGAATATCCTGTGCCAGCAGGTTGGCGGGAAGGGCCAGTAGAAATCCCAATGCCAGTAGTGTTGTGTAAAGTAGTGTTTTCAAAACATTCATAGTTTAAATCACGAAAAATGAAGATGGGGCCATCGCAGAGCTGCTTGAAAGAAAGCAGATGCAGATAGCATTCTATTCTGTTGTTACTACAGTGTGGGCGGTATAGTGCTTCAACTATTTAGGACGGAAAAAGGGAGACAAAGGGTCTAGAGATTCTGTAGAATGTGAAATTCTACTCAAACTAATTCTACTATGCAGTTTTATACAGGAGATGAAAGTAACAAAAAATCGTCATATGTGATGACTCTGTGTACAATTATGTCCGTTTTGGGGATAAAAAACAACTTTTAGGGGATTGGATTCATCATCCAGACCCATAAATACCATAAATGTGGTAGCAATCGGAGCCAAATCGGCTGGCGGTCGGTCCCTTTCTATTCAGATGCAAAATTTTGTACCCAGGTGTTGGGCATTGCGCCTACCTCGCCTACTTTGACACAGGCGACATAGCGCCACTTGGGCTCCAGCAGGGCCTTGCGATGTCCTCGGTTGGGAATGCCTGAATCCACCAACAACATAATGACTGATTCTCGGACCGAAGAGGCCCCTCCGACCAAATTCTCGTTGCCATCGGGCAGGCCCGTCCCCTTGCGGATGCGCTGGTAGGGATGTTGTCCATCACTTCCCACATGGGCGATCAATCCATTCTTTTGCATGTCTTTGCCATGGATGCGAGCTACTTGGTGCAATTTTTTGTTGGGTTTCAGGACGGAGAGAGGAGACAATTTTTCCAATTCTGCGATCAGCTCACGCCCCGTTTGAACCTCCTCATCGGTGGTTGCTTGGTCCCATCCGGCTTTCTTGTACTCTTCGAGATACTCATTGACATAGCGAACGTAAGCAGTCGGATTGGAGCGCAGGAGGTTGATTTCCTCGATCATGGCTCGCTCTTCGGACGTCATGAAGGCATAATCGGCAGCCGATGTTGCTGGCTGATTGGTCTGTGAGGATGGTGAGGACGGCGATGGTGGCTTTTGGCTTTCTTTGGGAACAGCGGCAGGGCTTGGATTGGGTGATGGAGGCGCAGCAGTGTCTTGCGGGCGGGCGACGGGCTGGGAGCTTTGGACCGCAGGCGTTGCCTCTTCCTCCAGAGGTTCTACCCCAAACAACTGAATCCAAGTGTTCTCTGCACTTCCAACGATTCCCACTTTGTGTACACCTACGTATTGCCATTTGGGGTTGAGCAAATTGAGTCGATGGCCACGGCCTGGCACATCAGAATCCACCAAGAGAATGATGACAGATTCGCGAATCGTCTTTCCTCCACCGACCAAGTTTTCGTTGCCGTCGGGCAAATCGGTCATGTCACTGATTCGATCCCAAGGATACGAGCCATCCACTCCAATGTGGGTCATGGATGCCAACTGGCGCACGTCCCTGGCATGGGCAATTCCGCACTGGTACAATCCCTCGTGGGGCTTGAGTGCCTCCAATGGCGACAGACGGCTGAGTTCGAAAATCAGTTCGCGGGCAGTAGAAGCCTCTTCGTGTTTGTAGGACTCACTCAAAGAAGGATCTTTGCGGATCGACTGGATGTAATCTTTGATTTTGGGGATGTAGGCCTGTGGGTTGGTGCGCACCAGATTGATCTCATCGACCATCAAGCGTTCTTCCACGGACATTGTTAGGGGATCACTTCGACCAATTTTTCCATCCTCTTCCGTCCCCTGGCCCGAATTCTGGCCCATGGCTGTGGCATCTGGCTTCTTCGGTCCGTCACTGCTTTCTTTTTTGCTGAACAAAGGCGACTGGCAGGCAGACAAGGCAATGATCATGATCAGGTAAATCCCCCATATGCGATTCATAATACTCGTGTTTATTTTCTCAATCTGTGCCGGCTGTTTCCATACAAAGGCCAACAGCCAACGCAAATACAAATTGCATCCTTAGGACAAGTTAGCAAAATCCATGCTTATCCTGGGAATTCTACCTCCTATTTGTATCTTGGATCGCAACCCACATTCGCCCCTTATGAATTTACATCTGCACAGCTTCAACCTGCCCCTCTGGCACACCTTTGCCATTTCGAGGCGCTCCTTTGACCACCAGCAGACCTTCATTGTAGAATTGGAACAGGATGGGGTTTCTGGCTATGGCGAGGCAACTGTCAACCCCTATTATCCCAATACCGAAGTTGCCCACATGCAATCTGTACTCGAATCCTTGCGCCCTCAAATCGAGGCGGCTTCTGCAGATGACCCCAGGGATTGTTGGGACCGCTGGCGCCCCAGCCTACAGGATTGCCCATTTGCCCATTGTGCCTTGGATGTTGCGCTCTGGGATTTACATGGCAAGTTGCGACAAAAGCCGTTGTACCAAATTTGGAATACAAGCCATGATGGCCAACCCAGCAGTTGCTACACCTTGAGCATCGCCTCTCCCGACACCTTGGTCAAGCGCATGCAGGAGCGCCCCTGGCCTTTGTACAAAATCAAGCTGGGGACGGAGGATGACATTGGCTTGGTGCGCCATCTTCGCCAACACAGTCAGGCGCGCTTTTGCGTCGATGCCAACGCTGCCTGGACAGCAGAGGAGACCATTGCCAATGCAAAAGCCCTGAAATCATTGGGGGTCGAATTCATCGAACAACCCTTGGCGGCCAATGATTGGGAGGGAATGCAACAGGTGTTCCAAGCATCTGTTTTGCCCCTCGTAGCCGATGAAAGTTGCCGAAGCCTGGCCGATGTGTCGCGCTGTGCGCAATGCTTTCACGGGATCAACATCAAGTTGATGAAATGTGGAGGATTGACGCCTGCGTTGAGAATGATCCAGCAGGCCAAGTCGCACAATCTGATGGTCATGGTGGGCTGCATGACAGAATCGACCATCGGCATTTCGGCCATTGCTCAGTTGCTTCCCCAGTTGGACTTTGTCGACATGGATGGGCCTTTGTTTCTTCGGGAAGACCTCGCCACGGGAGTGCGCATCACTCCGGAGGGCAACTTTCTGCCGCCGGGCAAATACGGGACCTGTGTGGAGGTCAATTGGTGATCCTGGCATACAAGAACTTATTCTACAAAAAATATATAGAAAAAAACGGCATTCATTTTTGTAGCTGGAATAGTCTACGTATCTTCCACCCTCCCTTTTGCAAAACCGTTTGTTCCCACGACCACTACCGAATTCCAAGTACTGATACTGATACCGAACAACAGACGGTCTGTCCGTCCAAACACTTCTACATGAGATCTGTATGTCTACCCCTATTCGTATGGTTGGCCTTGCAATTGGCTGCCCAGCCAGCGGATACCACCTTTCTCGCCCAATTGATGCGCCAACAAGGCGATGATTTCCACGAACTGCTGTCTCATCCCGAGAAGTACGAATTGCAAATCATTTACACCCAAATCGACCAAAGAGGCACCCAAAAGGTGTTTACGCCCTACCACTTTCGGGTCGACCCACACCGTTACTTTTACCCAGCAAGTACCGTTAAGATGCCCGCTGCTTTTCTCGCGTTGGAAAAGCTCAATCAGCTCCACATTTCCGACTTGACCAAACACAGCGCCATGATCCACGGCATGGGCCATCCTCCACAGACCGCAGCCCGGCAGGATACCACGAGCCCTGATGGCCTGCCGAGCATTGCCCAGTACATCCGCAAGATTTTTCTGGTGAGCGACAATGAGGCCTACAATCGATTGTACGAGTTTTTGGGACAGGAATACATCAACCAGCAGTTGATCAAAAAAGGATATGCCAACAGTCGCATCATCCATCGCTTGGGGGCACAGGGTGCTCCTTTCGGGCCGGAAGAAAATCAGTCGACCAATCCAGTCAGCTTTTACAATGGCGACGGCTTGGTCTACCACCAGGGGGAAGTCAACAGCCAGGCACCGCAGCAATTGGAGTTGCGGGGAGAACAAAAGGGCAAGGGCTTTTTTCGCAACGGCAAATTGGTGGAGCAGCCGTTTGATTTTCAACACAAAAACTTTGTTGCCCTCAACGATCTCAACGAAATGCTCAAGTCCGTCCTATTCCCAGAAAGTGTCCCTTCCGAGCAACGCTTTCAGCTGACCGAAGAGGACTACCAGTTTTTGTACCGCTGCATGGGCATGCGCCCTCGCGAGTCCAAAAGTCCGACCTATGACAAGGCAGACTCCTATGTCAAGTTCTTTTTATTTGGAGCACAGGAAGAGGACATGCCAGAGCACATTCGCATCTACAACAAGGTAGGCTGGGCGTATGGATATTTGACAGATGTGGCCTACATCGTGGACTCCAAAAATGACGTAGAGTTCATGCTCGCCGCCAGCATCCATGTCAACGACAACCAAATCTTCAACGACAACAACTACCAATATGAGACCATAGGAATGCCCTTCTTCGCCCGATTGGGGGAAGCCATTTACCAACACGAATTGCAACGCTCCAAAAACGAACAGACAGACCTAAGTCGTTTCGAGTTTTTTGGCAGTGCGCATTGAATCGAATCAGTTGGCAAAAATCATCTGTCGGGAATCTATGATCTTTCCATCGATCACCATGCTATAAACGAAGGTTCCAAGGACGTTGTAGCCATGGCGGTACAGCACTTCATTGATGCCCTGGCGCAAATCCACTGGCAGACGTCGCAACTCTTTGCCCGCCAGGTCGGTCACCAAAATGTACGCGTCTTTGTACTGTACCCCCTCTGATACCCAGTA
This sequence comes from Bacteroidota bacterium, assembly GCA_039821145.1. GTDB lineage: Bacteria > Bacteroidota > Bacteroidia > Chitinophagales > Saprospiraceae > JBCCSZ01. The sequence continues at coordinate 34,151 of JBCBOS010000020.1, forward strand.
TCCGAGGTAAGTGGCATCGTCGAATGGATTGGGACGATTAGGAAGCAACTCAACAGATTTGACACTGGTGATGCTTTCCGGTTCTGAGGTATCCAATACCCCGATTCGTTCGAGGATTTCTTGGCTGAAACAACTCTCCACGCCAAAGCTGTCTACCGCAGCCACCGCAAAATAATAGCGTCCGGTCTCCCTTGGGATGAAGGTGATCGAAGGTTCATCAGAATAAATCAAGGTATCAAAATCAGTCTGATTGGTGCGCACGCCCAAGGCGTAACGTCCGTAGTTGAGTGGATCAGCAATGTCGATCATGACGACTCCTCCCTCTTCGGTCAACTCAAAGGAAGGCGTTTCCGGACTATTGGAAATCATGGCAGCTGCCACCCCATTGATGGCGGCATTGCGGGCCAAATAGTTCAGATCTACAAAAAAACTGTCGATGATGTTGTCCCCGTCTGTATCCACGCCCAAAATGTCGCGAACAGAATGCTGGCGGTCTCGATAATTCCCAGAGCTGGGATCGGCGTTGCCGTGTTCATTGGCTGCAGTGAATCGCATGGCAGGGTAGCCTCGCTGCCGAAAGGGAATGTGATCTCCTCCCCTCCCCATCCGATCTTCTGCCGACATGATGGTCAACATCATGGGGACCTGACTGATGGGCAGCAACTGATCTTGGTACTGCAGTTTGATGTAACGGGCCAAGCTTTTGTTGGGGGAAAGATTGGATCCTCCGGAGAAAAGACGAACCTGTGTGCTGTCGATGTGATTGAGTCCTGGGCAAGAGGGTTCCGAAGAGGTTTCGCCACAAATGATCCCACCAACGGTGTCGTTGTTGAGCACTGCTTTGATGGCCATGTCGTTGCGATCGGCATATCGGGCAAAGGCATTGGCGCCAAACAGGCCTTGCTCCTCTCCGGTGGTGGCCATGAATACGATGGTCCGGTCAAAACTGTATTGGCTCATGATGCGGGCCAATTCGATGACCAGGGCAGTTCCGGAAGCATTGTCTTCTGCGCCCTGTGCCAGACAGTCGATGTCGCACGGATCTTCACATCGGCTGTCGAGGTGTCCTTGGATGATGATGTAGCCCAGGTCGCTGGTATCCCGGCCTGGTAGCACCGCAAAGACGTTTCGGTGTTGGGTGGCGGTGCAAATGGTTTGGGTAAACTGAAGATAAGACGGCAGCAATCGATTGCCATTGTCGGCACTGATCTCTTCAAATTTAGAGTAGACCCATCGGCGAGCGGCCCCAATGCCTTCTGTAGCAGAGGTGGTATCCGAAGCGGTATTGCGGTTTCTGAAACCACTCAAGCGTTGCAGGTAGCTCAGCAGTGTGTCTGTGGACATCCCCTCCTGGATCAGGCTGGTAATTCGGTTGGGGTCGCGAATCAGTTCGGGAGCCACATAATCAGCTGGATCGTAATTGCCAAGCAAGACTTGCTCGGCGGTAGCATTGGTACAGGTGATGTTGATTTGTGCTTGTAGTCCAGCAAAGGCAAGTAGACAAGCCAGCAGAGAGGTGATTTTTTTCATGAATCTTTGATTGTGAATTGAATGCCAGGCAATGTGTTGGGATTTTAGTACATTTCGTCAAAAACCGTCCATGCGCCCGAACCTCTTCAAAAATAGCAAACTCCTCGTATTCGTACTACTGATCGGGTGCCTAACAGCTTGTAGTACAGGCCGTCGACTTTCCAAACAGCCCTTGTACCAACAACAAATTTTGCGGTCGGAGGTTTTCCGACAGGGGTTCACAGGCTTTGCCCTCTTCGACCCACAGCAAAACAAGCTTCTCTTCGAACACCAATCCCACCGCCATTTCACCCCGGCCTCCAATACCAAAATCCTGACCCTCTACACCCTCCTCCAATTGTTGGGCGATTCCATTCCCAGTCTGCGCTATGAACACAGAGGAGATTCTCTTTTGCTTTGGGGCACCGCCTATCCTGGATTTCTCCACCCCCATTTGCCTCCAGACAGCATTCTGCAAGAATTTTTGCGCCATGCACCTGGCCAGTTGTTTTACAGTAGCCAACACTTCCAATCTCCTCCGTTTGGTCCCGGCTGGGCTTGGGACGATTATCCTTATTCTTTCCAAGGTGAGCGTTCTGCCTTTCCCATCTATGGCAATCTATGTCGTTTTGAACAGGACAGTACCCACGATGACATCCAGGCAACTCCCTCCTATTTTCAAGACTTCATCCACCGGCAGTCCCCTAAGGAAGGCCGGACCCGCATTCGCCGACATCGCTTCCACAATTGGTTTGACGTAACGGGCAACGGAAACTTGTCTGACCCGGTTTATCGTCCTTTTCGAAGCTCAGACAGTCTGCAAGTCCGCTTGCTTTCCGATTGGAGCGGCCAACCAGTTCAATTGCTGAACCAGCCGCTGGGGCCAACTGCCCAAACGCTCTACCAGACCGAAGTGGACAGCCTGTATCGCCGCATGATGTACCAAAGCGACAATTTTTTGGCGGAGCAATTGCTCCTGTGCTGCGCTCTGCAATTGGGAGACACCATCAATTCGCGAAGCGTCATTGAGCACATGCAATCAACGCATTTTTTGGACCTTCCCGATCCCGTGATTTGGGTCGATGGTTCCGGGCTGTCGAGATACAATTTGGTCAGCCCTCGTTCAATGGTAGAAGTTTTGCATCGCCTGCATCGGCTGCTTCCGGAAGAAACACTCTTGTCCTATTTTCCAGCTGGTGGCCAGTCGGGCACCATCCAGCAGTGGTATGCTGCCAGTCCACCCTATGTGTTTGCCAAGACGGGCACACTGAGCAATCAGCATTGTCTGAGTGGGTACCTTCGAACGTTCTCAGGGCGCTTGCTCATTTTTAGTTTTATGCACAACAACTTTCCGGGTTCTTCCCGGCGGCACAAGTTGGAGATGGAAAAAATCTTGCGGGAGATTCGGCGGTCTTATTGAGGAGACGTTGGAGGACAGGGAGTTGTATTTGTTCTGTTTTGGCGCTGGGGGTTTGGGAGAGGTGATTTGGGGTGGGGATGGATTGGGGCTTGGTTGGGTGGGCCCACCCTCTAGGCGACCACAAAAGCTCGCCCCTTTTTGGAATCGCCCCTAAGCACGACTCCGCCAACCCAAACCTGGGCCAATATGCCCAAAATGGATGCAATTGTTGTTCATTCTCCCCGACTGCGCAGCCCGGGAAGTTAGATATTGTCCATAATAGGACACGGACACCCCACAAATTCCATAAACTTTCAAAACATTTATTTTTTCATCATTTCAAATCCACTTACAACTAACTGACTTACAACCCCTTGCAAGTCAAATTAGGAAAAATAAATTATTTTGCACAAATATTTTTATTTCCATAACATGATGGCATTTCACCACCTGCCCCATTCATTGACAACGCGCAAGCACCGGCCAGACCAATCTACAAAGAGGCCGACAGCAGCAACCCCTTGAGGACCAAATAAGCCGTTGCCGGATTGGTGGCCAAGGGGATGTTGTGGACATCGCACAGACGCATCAGCATTTGCACATCGGGTTCGTGTGGGTGCTTGTCGAGAGGGTCGCGGAAAAAGATGACGGCATCCAGTTTGCTGGTGGCGGCAAGGGCTGCAATTTGGGCATCCCCACCCAGAGGCCCGGACAGAAGAACCTCCACATCAAAGCCAGCACTTTCAATGTGCCCGCCTGTCGTACCTGTCGCATAGATGGTCGCTTTTTCTAAAACCTGCTTGTTTTTGAGAACAAAGGCGACCATATCCGGCTTTTTGCCGTCGTGTGAAATCAGAGCTATTTTCATTGGAGTCAAATCGATTGAGGAATTCCAATGTACGCAATGCTGATCAATTTGCGAACACACAAAAACAAAAAATTTTAGCAGCCCCTCATTGCACCGACAAAAAATGTACTGAAGGTCAGCTCTTTACACTTTCACAAGCAAATGCATGTTAGAAATCACTTTTGTCACAGGCTTTTGGCCAGAAAAAAATGGAACTCTTTTTGCAAACAATAAACACATATTGACGAGCGCAAGACCGAACAACTCGCTATTCCCCCTCCCCTGACAGTCACCATTTCAGCAACAAGACAACCAAATAGCTTCATCGCCCAACTCAAGAGAGGCGACCTGAAGTGCATGATAGATTATTCAAATAAATTTACAGTCCATGAATGCGATAACTACTAAAACCCAACGATCTGCCACTCCCCAGCAACAAGAAGAATCACTGTCTCAAGAAAATATTTTTGAACAACTGTTGGCCAAAAAGGCCAAAATCGCTGTCGTGGGCTTGGGGTATGTAGGCTTACCCATAGCACTGGAATTTGCCAAGTATTTCTCTGTCATCGGTTTTGATGTCAACGAGGAAAAAATACAAATGATGAAAAGAGGCATCGATCCTTCTGAAGAGATGGAGGAGAAGATGTTCAAAAATAAACACATCCAATTCTACAGCCAGCCCGAATCGCTGGCCGATGCCCGCTTCTACATCGTAGCGGTTCCCACTCCGATCGACGAGTACAACCAGCCCGATTTGCGGGCCTTGAAAAGCGCAACCCGCATGGTGGCCAAATCACTGCGCCCCGGCGATTATGTCGTTTTCGAATCTACTGTCTATCCAGGGTGTACCGAAGAAGTATGCGTTCCCATTTTGGAGCAAATATCCGGCCTTAGCTTCAACGAAGATTTTAAGGTCGGCTATTCGCCCGAACGGATCAATCCCGGCGACAAGGTCAACACGATTGACAAGATTGTCAAGATCGTTTCCGGCTCTTGCCCTCAGTCATTGGAGATGATTGCCGAGGTCTACGGACTCATCATCCGGGCAGGCATTCACAAGGCGCCAACCATCAAAGTGGCCGAGGCTGCCAAGATCGTGGAGAACACCCAAAGAGACATCAACATTGCACTGATGAATGAGTTGTCCATGATTTTTGACAAGGCGGGCATCAACACCTACGATGTCCTACAGGCAGCTGGTACCAAGTGGAACTTCCTCAACTTCTACCCTGGTTTGGTAGGAGGTCATTGCATCGGAGTGGATCCGTATTACCTCATTCAGCGTTCCATTCGCCTGGGCCACAATCCCATTCTGATCTCTGCCAGTCGGACGGTCAACGATGGCATGCCCGTGCGAATTGCCAGTTGGATCATGGAAAAACTGAGAGACAAAGGGGTCAAACCACGCGAGGCAAAGGTGCTGGTACAAGGGGTGACGTTCAAAGAAAATGTGTCGGACGTTCGCAACTCCAAGGCGGCAGAACTCGCCAAGGAACTGATGCAATATTGCGAGCAAGTAGACGTGGTCGATCCGCAGGCCGATCCCAGAGAAGTGCGGCAGGAGTACAACATCAACATGAAACCTTCGGTGGGCAAAAGCTACGATGTGGTCGTGGTTGCTGTCAGCCATCAAGAATACTGTCAACTGGACGAGGACTTTTACCGTTCGGTCTGTACAGACAAAGGAATACTCTTTGATGTCAAAGGTATTTTTCGAGGCAGGATTCACGAACTGCAATATTTATCCCTGTAACCAAGACTCAGCGAGTCGATTGAACAAAAAGTCGGCTACCCTTGAAAGCCACCTTCGCGTAAGAGCGGGAGGGTGGCTTTTTTAGTTCCTCTCAATTAAAACTCTGGGCCAGGGCCTTTTCCAGCTTTTCGATGTTTTGGCGGATCATCAAATCGTTGCTGTCAAAAGACTTGGCTTTTTTCAGGAACCCCTTGGACTCATCCACCCGTTTCTCCACATAGCAAATGTGCGCCAGATTCAAGGCTGCCAACGCACTGTCATTGCCCGTGCGCAAACCCGTCTCCATGGCCTGCTCCAAATGCTTGGCTCCCTCGTCCAATTCCTTTTTTTGCAAGGCGATCATCCCCTTGGTGAAGTGGTAATAAGCCCTTGGACTTTTGGCCAGCCATTGGGGGCGCCGGATGCCGTTGAGCAAGACTTCTGCCTCGTCCAACTTGCCCTTTTGCAGATTTCGGAAAGCCACCCATACACTGCCAAAAAGGATGTGCGTCACCAACAAGATGGCACTGGCAGCATAGAGGTACCAAGCACCTTTCAGGCCCGTTTCTATGTGCAACACAATGCCCATGATGAGGAAGATCAAAATCAGATAAGATCGCACGCGCAGATAAAACATGGCAAAGAAATTCAAAGATTTGTGGGCTGATGTTGTTGTGCCGTTGGATTGGCTGTCTATTGGGGAAGATAAAAAGAATGCGGGAGTTTGGCAAGTAGAGGACTATTGGTATCGGCCGTCGTTGAGCAGCACCCAATTGCCCCGAATATCGAGATAGCGCCCCTCGGGAAAGACAGAGACAAAGGACTGTTGGTAAAAGTTGCGGGCACTGTCCACATCTTGGGGGGTGTAGGCCAGCCGATTGTACAGCAACAGGCCGCCGGGCGACAACAAATCGCGCAGCTGCTCCAAAAAACCATTGGCTTCGAAGGGAGCGGGGATGAGGTCGTCCAAAAAAACATCGACTGCAATCAGGTCGAATTGGCGGGCACACTGGGCCACAAAGACTTCCGCATCTGCACAGATCAACTGGACAGGGGAGCTGATTTGTGGCAAGGCGTATTTGGAGGCCAAGTAGATGACCGATTCGTCGATTTCTACAGCTGTGTACTGAAACTGATGGCCCATTTTCTCCAAAATGATGGGGATGCTCCCCAAGCCAAAGCCCAGCAACAGGACTTCTTTTCCCGGTAGGCGATCGAGCTGCAATTGCTCAAAGGCACCCGAGAAATTGTCGTACAAATCTTCGTGTGAATAGATGGCATGAGCCGTGGAAAGCTGGTAACGCCCTTTGCGCAGGCTGACGTAAAGATGTGGATTGTGTGGACTGGGCGCACTTTCTATGTGCAATTCGGTCAAGTGGCTCAACCAGCGTTTCCAGCGTGGCTGCTTCATTGAAGCAATACTTTCTCCCAGGAGCGAAATCCGGCCGTTTGTTCAAAAACCGTGCGCAGAATTCCCCGATCTTCTTCTTCCAGCACCCGTTGGCGGCGCTCCATCACCCGCTCGGCTGTCTCCATCATGGCCGTCAGCTTGTGCGTGGTGTATCCATTGGTTCCCCCCCAGGCAAAAGAGGGAATGAAATTGCGGGGATAGCCCGCCCCAAAGATGTTGGCAGCAACCCCAACCACAGTTCCTGTGTTGAACATGGTATTGATGCCACACTTGGAATGATCGCCCATGATCAGGCCACAAAACTGTAACCCGGTGGGAGCAAAACGTCCCAAGGCATAATCCCACAGCTTGACCTCTGCATAATTGTTTTTGAGGTTGGAGTTGTTGGTATCAGCCCCCAGGTTGCACCACTGCCCCAAAACAGAATTGCCCAGGTAGCCTTCATGACCTTTGCTCGAACAATCCATCAAAATGGAGTTGTTGATCTCTCCTCCCAGTTTGCAAGACCTTCCCAATGTCGTGGCTCCATATACCTTGGCGCCCATCTTGACAATGGCCTTTTCATTCATGGCAAAGGGCCCGCGAATCAATGCTCCTTCCATAACCAGGGCATCTTTGCCAATGTAAATGGGTCCAGTCGTGGTGTTGAGAACGGCACATTCCACTGTCGCTCCCTCTTCTATGAACAAGTCGTCGGCAGATCCGATCAAGCGATTGGAGGAAGACAGCCTTTGAGAGGTTCGATCTTTGGTCAGCAATTCAAAATCTTCCCGGATGGCCTGGTCGTTGAAGTGAAACAGATCGTGCAAACGGTTGATTTTGAGGAAAGGGGTATCATCCTCCAGCTCGAAGCCTTGCAGTTCTTCGATTTCCTCTTCCTTCATCAGGTGCTCAAACTGCTTGTCGTTGAGATGAGCCGCGATCAGCTCCCCATTCTGCATCAAGGCCTCGTTGGTATCCAATTGTTCCACCAGTCGACAGAGGCGGTCAGATGGAAGGACAGAGCCGTTGATGACATAATTGTTTTTCTCTACCCGGATGGGGTATTTGGCAGTGAGGTAGTCCTGGGTGATGAAAGAGGATTTGGCGTTGAGCCAGCGTTCCCATTTTTGGCGAATTTTCAGGATGCCTACCCGCAGTTCACAAACCGGTCGGACATAGGTGAGTGGCAAAAGGTGGTCGCGGGAGCCATCGTCGAAAAGGATGACGTTGTTCATAGTCGTTTTTAATTGTGCAAAGGAGGTCTTTGGGATATTCTAAACAAAAAAAGTCCCGATCCAAACCGGGACTTTTTTTGGTGTTCAATAAAATATCGACAAAAACTCGTGGCAGTTTCTCTTTATTCCTTATCCGACTTGGCAAACTTAGTCTTGGCAAACTTCTTATTGAACTTGTCGATTCGTCCGGCAGTATCGACGAATTTCATTTTTCCAGTAAAGAACGGATGAGACTTGCTCGATATTTCAAGCTTGATCAAAGGATATTCCTTACCGTCTTCCCAAGTGACTGTCTCCTTCGAAGGAGCACAAGAACGAGTCAGGAAGGATTCATCGCAAGATAGGTCGCGGAAAACGACCATGCGATAGTTATTTGGATGGATGTCTTTTTTCATCTGAAAAACATTTTTCTTTTCATCAAGAAAAGGCTCTATTGCGGCCTTTTTCCTCATTTGGAGGGCAAAGATACTACTTTTTTTGATTAAGAGGAAGCGTAAGACTCATTTGAAGCATCAAAATTTCACATCTGCCCAACCTCTGGGAGGTTTTATGGCCCTGCGCAGCATTTATTTGTATATTTCAGGGTATGACAAAGTTGAGGCTCCTCCTATTTCTACTCACTGCAATGGCCCTGCAGCCCATCCTCTGCGCCCAGCAAACGCCTCATCCGCAGTCAGAAACAGCCGCCGCCTCTGTACAATGGAACAAACAAATCTCCCCCGCCAAAATCTTCCCTTGTACCCAGGTGCGCTACCACTTTTACTTCTACAACCCCAGCCCCCAAACACAACGCATCAGTTTCCAAAACAAATGGCCGTCGGATTTTCGCATCACCAGCCTCTCTTCTTCCAGCCTGGGAGGCCAAGTTCAGTCGGGCGTTGACAGCCGCCTGCTCGACATTCGGCAAATGACCCTCCAGCCCGGTACAGACAGCCTGGTGGTACAATTGGCCGTCGGTCCCAAAGCCAAAGGATATTATATTGATCGCAGCATCCTGTTCACCGAATCAAAAGCAGGCTCCATCCAAACCGCCAACACATCTGTCGGCAGCCCCATTCAGTTGCTCGTACACCCTCTTCACATAGACCTGGGTCAGGATACCTCATTTTTTTGCCAAAAGCGCCCCGCCCCCCTACAAGCCTTCGACCATCCCGATCTTCAATACAAGTGGATGAACGGCACCACTGGCCCCAATTGCCCCATTGAAAAAAGCGGCTGGTACAGCTTGGAGGTTTCCAACGGCTGCGAAACGGCCACAGACAGTACTTATGTCTTCCTCGACCCACTATTCATCGACATGGACGAGCGCCAATTCCTGGAACTGGGAGAAAGCATCGTTCTCTCCCCCACCACCTACACCATCCGCAATGACCTGAGCTACCACTGGGATGATCCATTGGGCGAATCCCTGGATTGTACCGATTGCCCTAGCCCTACGGCCATCCCCCTGTCAGATGTCATGTATACCCTCACGGTCCAAAGCAGTCGGGGATGCCAACTGAAAGATTCCATTTTTGTGGAAGTGTCCAAAAGCAGGGAAGTCTACATTCCCAATGCTTTCAGCCCCAACCTGGATGGGCTCAATGAGGTGTTGTTCGTACAGGGAAAAGGGCTGGCCTATGTGCGCCGATTCATGATCTACAACCGCAAAGGGGACCTGGTCTTTCAAGACAGTGATTTTGAGGTCAACGACATGTTCCACGGCTGGGATGGCACCTACCGCGGCCAATCGGCGGAGGCGGGGGTCTACATTTATGCGGTGGAAGTGGAGTTTTTGGATGGCTTTACCCAGTGGTATGCTGGAGATGTCAGCCTATTGCGCTAGGGATGAAAATTCATCAACAGACAGCATTGGGAAACTGCTCGCCCACTCACGTGTTTACCTTACAAATCCAGCTTTGCACAACACATGAAGACAAAAAACCTCCGCTCCACATTCAAAAAGAGATACCTGCTTCTGCTCTTGGTCTTTCTCTACATCGGCGTCCAGCAATCTGGCTGCTTCAGCTTTCGCCAAAGTGATGAAAAGCAGTGCGACTACCTCATGGAACGACAGCAGGAGATGCCTGTCTTTCCTCGTTATGAAATGGAAGGGCGCAACATGCAATACACCCAAGTGGGTGGAAAGGAAGAGGATGAACGGCCGGTTGTCCTTTTCATACACGGCTCTCCCGGTTCTTCAGAAGCCTATCTGGACTACCTGGCCGATACCAGCCTGAGCCAAGAAGCCGTCCTCCTTTCTGTCGACCGACCTGGATTTGGTTATTCTGATTTTGGCAAAACCGAACGCTCTCTCGAAAAACAATCCCTGCTGATGGAGCCGATACTCGACAGCTTTGCCACACGCAAAATCATTTTGGTCGGACATTCCTATGGCGGTCCCCTGGCAGCGCGCATGGCCATGGATTTTCCGGATCGGATTGGCGGCCTCGTCATGGTCGCCCCTTCCATTGACCCCGAATTGGAACCGCCCATCTGGTGGCGCAAAATCGTCGACTGGTGGGGCATTCGCTGGATGATCCCCTCCTCGCTGAGGGTGTGCAACCAAGAAATCCTCCCGCTGAAGGGCGAATTGGAACGAATGATGCCGCTCTGGGCCAAGATCACAGCGCCCGCCACTGTCATCCAGGGAAGCAAGGACAAACTCGTCCCCAAAGGCAATGCAGATTTTGCACAACGAATGCTCACCAACAGCCAAACGGTGACAATAGACATTGTAGAAGGGGGCAATCACTTCATCCTTTGGACGGAAATGCCAAGGGTCAAAAATGCCATTCGCGAAATGTTCTGACGGGCTGCCTACAGCAGTCGAGCCAATTGGATAATTCCCAAGAGCAAAAATACAATGCCGATGAATCGGTCAGCCCAAAGGGCCAGCTGTCGACTGTGCTCGACGATGTACAAGCTCATGCGGGCGTATCCCAGCAACAGGGCAAAGGTTCCCAGCATAACTCCCAGGGAGAATACCAATACATGGGAAAGATTGCCAAGCCAGCCCTCGGCACGGAGGTAAGTTCCATAAAATACCCAATAGGGGAAGGCCAACACATTGAGGGAGCTGATCAATACGCCTTTGAAAAAATGACGGCTTCGCTGCTTGCCTTCTGACTTTTCCTCTAGGGAAGTTTCTGTCGGCTTTTTCAACAAAAAATACAAACCCAGCATAAAAAACAACACGAGGGTAAGAATCCGAATCCAGTAATCGGCCCCTCCCCCAGCCATCCACAAACTACTGAACTCAAGCGATGCAAAGGCCTGTACCATTTCCACCAACGAAGCACCCAAGGCCACCCAGAGCCCTGCCCGCAAGCCCTTGCGAATGGTCGCATCGGCCACCGTCATGTTGATCATGCCCAGCGGAAGAGAGCCCACAAAACTGAGGAAGAAACCAGCCAATATGTGCATCAAAAAAAGCATGTCATCCCGCTGTTTTCATGTAGCCAAAGTAGTTGCGCACGCTCACGAAGGCCTCTTTCCAACTCATGCCATAGACTCCTCGCTGGCGCTGTACTTGGCTGATGCGATAGATGATGCCCCAATGTTGAAAAATGTCTCGGTATTTTTTCCAAATCGGATAAGACGGATCGTAGATGTGGGCGGGTTCGCTGGCAATGCCATTGAATTCCAATACTTTGAAGTGACGTCCTTGCTTGAGTGCTTCGATGCTCTCACATTTCATGTCAAAACGCCCGTAGAAAATGTCCTCCATCCCCTGCCCCATCTGATCGATCACCGCGCGAAGGGCTTCGTCGATGTGGTGATTGCCATTGAGAAACATCGTTCCCCGGCTGTGATTGCCGATGGGTTCCAACTCGACCCACTCCCCCACAGCAGGCACCTTGGACAGCAATGGGTGGTTTTCGGATGTGAAGCGTTCCACTTGCAAGCGAGCCCGGTCTTTCGCCGCCATCAATTCCCGGACAGAGGAGCGGCCATCGCCACAGACTTTGAGCATTTCTTTGACACAAACAGATGTGATCTGCCCCTTGTCTGCCTCCGGAAAGCGATGGTACATGATGCTGACCTCTTCGGGCCACGCGACAAACTCCTGCAACAGAAAGTCCAATTGGTGCGCCTCGACATAGGCCTTTAGCTCATCGGCTGTCTGTAGTTTGGCAACCAGGAACCCTCGTTCTCCTACATTGGGCTTGGCAATGATGGGAAAGTCCAGCCCAGCTGAAGTCATCTGCTCGTGCGCTGTTTCATAGGGAGTACCTGAAGGGATGAAAACCGTGATGGGAATGGCTCTTTGCGGAATGCGGCGCAAAATGTTGATCTTCGACTCTCCCAATACGCCTCCTGTCTCGATGGCGGGGTTGGCTGCACTGAAAAAAAACAGCGAGCGGGCGCGCAGGGCGTAGTACAACCAAAAGAAAATCACGGGAATGTTGACAATGTAGATCGGCCAATACTCCCAATTCATCAATTTGATGTAGAAAGAAGAACGTTTAAGTTGTCGTAGGAATTTCTGCATCGCAAAATGCTAGTTTCTGCCGAATGGCTGTGCCACCCAATAGGTCTTTGTGCAAGAGGTAAAATGCCTTGTCCTTTTTCTCCACACTGCTGATGCTCACTGTTCGCACCACATTCCGGCGATTCATGACAAAGTCGTTGTCCGGATCACCTGTCCCACCACTTTCTCCCGAGTGGAACTTCAGGATTTCGTCCTGCACATAAACCGACTGCCTCCTCAGCCAATCCTCAAACAAGGCTTCGCGACTTGCTCTATAAGTGGCATCATAAAGCGTGATCGACGACCAAATATACGGCTTTCTCCGATCCAACTGCTGCAAATGGCCTTGTTGCCCATCCCAGCGAAACTCGTACAAGTCCGCCCCTTCAATCACCACCATGGTAAATGGCTCGATGCCTTCCAAAGAATAACGCTCGAAGAAATCGCCAATTTGCACATGGTCAAATGCGTCGAGGACCACAAGCCCCCGGCTGCGGTGATAGGGCGGCCGATGCTGGTGTTTTTCGAAAGCGCCATTGAGCAAGCAAATCAATCGACCACTGTCGGCCATGCAAATCCAAGTGCCTCCCGAACGCGGGTCCTGGGGAAAGAGCAAGGCATTGCCCAACAGAGAGGATTGCCGCACCAAGGCATGGGTGGCACGAGAAGGGGATTCATCCCGGTTGGAGGTCAGCAAAAAGCCTCCTTCCGACTGAGGTAAATAGCTTACAGTGCACATGCTTTTTTGCGAAATTTAATGGTGGATGGACTCGACACCTCATTGGGCAGAAGAAGGATCACTCCTTTGGGACAAAGCGCATAGAAAGAGAATTGACACAGTGGCGGGTATTCTTGGCCGTCAATCTCTCGCCTCTGAAAACATGCCCGAGGTGGCCCCCGCAATTGTTGCACAAGATTTCGGTGCGCCGACCGTCGGCATCTGTTTCGCGCTTGATGGCACCGGGAATTTCGTCGTCGAAGCTGGGCCAACCACAGCCAGAGTCAAACTTATCTTCAGAGCGATACAGGGGGGCATCACATCGACGGCAAATGTAGATGCCACTGGCGTAGTGCTTGTTGTACTCTCCTGTAAAGGGTCGTTCCGTTCCCTTGTGAAGCAGGATGCGTTCTTCTTCGGGCGTGAGATCGTTGTACTTTTCCATAAAACTCTCCTTTTTGTTATCCAAACAATGGGGCTCACCCAATGGTTGCGCACGAAGAGGGAAATGTCTCCAACAAGAAAAAAGAAGGCAGAAATTGCGATGACTAGCACAAAATCCAATATTTTTATCGCTCCTGTGAAAAAGACTCATTCTCCTACTCACAAAACAATTTGACATGAAGCTAACAGTAAAACTAATCGCCCTCTGCCTCGTCTTTCCCATCCTGACACAAGGCCAAAACTACCGGGACAGCATCAGCATCCAACTGCAACAAATTGCCGAGCAAGGTACATTGCCCGGATTTGCCGTTTCCCTTTTTACCAACAAAAAAGTACTCTACCAAGCGGGCTTCGGCTATGCAGATCTGGCGAAAAAGACCCCTTATACGCCCCAAAGCACCCACAACATTGGCTCGTCTACCAAAACCCTCATTGCCTTTGCACTGATGAAGTTGGTGGAGGAAGAAAAACTACAGCTCGACGATTCCATCAATCAATACCTCCCCTTTGAGATTCACCATCCCGACTTCCCCGACCAAGCCATTACCCTCCGACAATTGGCCACCCATACCTCCAGCCTCTGCGATGGAGCTGACGACATGCTGATCGAAAATTCCTACTTGTTTCGGGGAGCCATTGACTTCAGCGAAGAGGAATTGCCCGAGGGCTACCATCCCTATTTTGAAATCTACCGAGAAAATGAACCCACGACCATGGCTCGCTTTCTGCGCGATACCTATTGCAAAGACGGGCGTTGGTACGACGAGAGCAATTTCCGGCCCGAAGCACCGGGTACTGTCTATTGGTACTCCAACATGGGGGCCACTCTCTTGGCCTACATCATAGAGGAAGTCTCGGGACACAAATTTGCCGACTACACCAAAAAGATTCTCCTAGACCCATTGAAGATGTCAGACAGCCATTGGAGGCTCGATGACATCCCCCAAGACAAACTCGCCAGCCTCTACCTGTCCAACCAATTGCCCATTCCACATTACGAACTGATCACCTACCCAGATGGCGGGCTGTTTACCAATGTGGCCGATTTCAGCTTGTACCTCGTCGAAATGCTCAAAGGCATCAATGGCGAAAGTCAACTGCTCAAACAAAGTAGCTACAAGGAAATGATGCGCAACCAACTCATCCCCGAGTTTTTTCCCAACGCAACGTTCGAACGATCCAGAGGCATGATGTGGCGGGTCAACAGCGACGAAGACAACATAGCCGCCGATGGGGCCGATCCAGGTGTGGGCACCTACGTACTCATGACCACAGCAGGAAACATGGGCATTGCCATTTTCAAAAACATCAGCAGCGACGGAGAAGAGGAGGTCGAAAAGGCATTGCTGCAGGTCCGGCGGGTCCTTCTCACCCATGCTGGCAATCTGCTCAAGCAGGCGAGCAAAGAATAGGCCCCCGGTGGGAGAAAGACCAAAAGATTTCTGGCCAAAGGGAAGGTTCTGCCCCAACAAGTCATCTGGTGAGAAAATAAGCTCCTGTCATCCCAACGTTAAAGAGCGTAGTATGATAATCCCCACAAAGCCGTATCTTGAGTCGTTTTCAACTTTTGAACCAATGAATCGAATCCTCCCCTTCCTGCTGGTCTTTCTCTGCCATTGTCTGCACGCACAAGAAATGCGGGTCGTCCATTGCACCGCCATCAGCCAGCAGGCGGAAGTCTTCAACTTTTATGTCGACGAAGAGAACAACAAGTGGGCTGGCACCAGCCAGGGATTGTACCGCATCCACTCGGCCGACAATGCCAGCAAGGTGCCTCTCACCGACCAGCTTTGGTCGCTCCTGCAGCAACCCGGCGGCAACAAACACCTCATCTTCAACCACAGCGACCTGTTTACCACCGCCGACTCTGTGGAAAACAAGGTACTATTGGACGGAAGCAATCAAGTGAGCGCTGCCTATTTCGACGACGAGAGCAAGGACCTTTGGATCGGCACTACCGAGAGGGGCGTCTATCGCTTTGCAACCCGAGGCAACAGCGGGGTGGAGTTTGTCGAGCAGTTCGACAGCGACAATTCGCGCCTCAAATCCAATCGCATCAATACCATATTTGTCGACCAATACGGCAAGCAGTGGATCGGTACCACCTCGGGGGTGCTGGTTGGCAACGAGAAAAAATGGCGGCTCTACGAAAAGGGCTCCAACATACAAGCCATCACCGAAATTGGCCCGGATGTCTGGATCATGAGCGAGGATGTCCTCTTCATGGCCGACCCCCGAAACCGATGGATTCCCGGTGATTTTGACCTGTCGGTCGCCAATGGCAGCATCAAAAGCATCCGCTTCGACAGCGATGGCCGATTGTGGAGTGCCTCCGACATCATCACCCGCTACGATGTGGTAGAGGACAAAGCCGAGCGATTTGGGCGAGCCGAGGGCTTCAGCAGCCGGGAGGTTCGCTACATCACAGTGGATCGGGAAAATGCGCTTTGGGTCGGAACGGCAGACAAAGGCTTGTTCCTCATCGAAAAGGAATCGGCCATGACAGTGAGCTGCGAGGTGAGTCGCAAATTGAGCTGTGAGGGTCGGCAGCGGGATGCGGCACTGAAAGTCAAAATCATCGGAGGATTGCCTCCTTACAAATACCGCTGGACCAATGGGCTGCAAGGGGATGCCCCTGAAGGACTTGGCGCAGGCTTGTACACAGTGACTGTGACGGATAGCGAAGACCGCCAAAAAGTCGTCAGCGCCCGGGTCGATGATGTGGACCTAAAGATCGATGCCACCATCTTGAAGCAGGCCAGTGGTAAAAACCTCAACGATGGGGCAGCACAAGCAGTGGCCGAAGGAGGACGACCAGATTACGGCTTTCGGTGGGACAATGGAGAAACCTCTGCCCGGGCTGTGGAGCTCACAGTGGGGCAGCACAAGGTCACTGTCACCGATGCCAACGGCTGTGAGAAAACCACCGTCATCGACATCACTGCCAAGGAGGCTCCCAAGGTGGAAGAACTCGTCCTGAAAGTGAATTCTACAGGTAGCAATCGCTGTGCAGATGATCAGGCAGTGTCGCTCAGTGCAGAAGTCACAGGCGGCATGACGCCCTACAAATACCAGTGGAGTCAAAAGGACTTGAACGGCCCCAAAGTCGCCAAACTGGCTGCCGATACCTACAGCCTGACAGTCACCGACGCCCTGGGCAATAGTGTGGAAAGCTCTGTCACCGTGGAAGGCCCCTCTCCGTTGACATTGAAAGCTTATGAGGCGCAGCCAGCTTCGCGCGATGTCAGCCGCGATGGGCGGGCCTTGGTCAAGGTCAGTGGTGGCAGTGGAGAGTACACCTACATTTGGGACAATGGAGAGAGCAAGCAAACAGCGGTCAAACTTACCGCAGGAGAACACAGCGTTACAGTCTTGGACGCCAACAATTGCAAAGCCAATGCAGAGGTCAACGTCACCGTCCGGCAGATTCCCGAACTCGACATCCGCTCCATCAGCTCGGGCCAAATCATCCGACTGGAAAAACTGTACTTCGATGCCGACAGCAGCCGCATCAAACCCGAATCCACTCCCATGCTCAACGAATTGAGTCGATTCTTGCGCGCCAATACCAGCATCACCATAGAAGTAGGCGGACACACCAACAACATTCCCGAAACAGAATACTGCGACCGCCTTTCCACTGCCCGCGCCAAATCCGTTGTGGAGTACCTACAAGCAAATGGTGTGGATTCCAACCGCCTCAACTTCAAAGGCTATGGCAAGCGCAAACCCATTGCCAGCAACAAAACAGTCAGTGGTCGACGGCGAAACCAGCGGGTCGAAGTCAAAATCTTATCTGTCAACAGCGGTTGAGGGAGGAGCAAAAATATGGCTGAGGGATTGGATTCTCCACTGGAATGTTCTATTTTAGTCTTAGGCGATCATCCTACAGAAACTTGTAGTGCGTGACCAATTGTCGAAGCTATGAGCATTCAAAAAATTGAAGAAAGTTTTGTCCGAAATTTTGTTCGCAAAGAAAGGCGGGAACGAGCCCTCTCGACATTGCGAAGCAAAAAACCACAGAAAAGAACCTATCTATTGGACAAAATGAACCATTCGTGGACAGAGCTGCTGCTGGAAAAATACCTACAAAAAATTGAATCCAAATCGGACCAGGACGTGATGAAGGAGGTCAAGGCAAGACTCGGGCTGTCCAACAAAGACCTCTGCTACATCATCTCCTACGACCAAAACGATGGCAAAATGCTGGACTTTGAAACGGCATTTGCCAAGTGCCAGTCCATCGGATATGCCGGCTTGATCATAGGCCCTGAAGGAGATCGATTTTATTTGAAAACAGAACAAGTGACAGGGGCTCCCAACAAGTTCATTGGCCTTCGGTAGTGTCATAGGTCCACCTCACTTCAACGAAAAATGTAAAGAACAAGATGAAAAAATTCCTCCATCTGCTGGCGAGCTTTTCATTTGCTCTCCTTTTTGGCCTTCCCCTCCATGCACAATTTGAAATCACACGCATCTTAGGCCAATCCTCTAAGGGATTGATTTTGTACTCAGACCTATCCCTTAAAAACACCTACCTGATCAATAGATGTGGAGAGATCATCAATCTTTGGGAACACGAAAACCCACCGGGATTGTCTGCCCGCCTTCTGAAAAATGGTCATCTGCTGCGTGCAGAATACATCCGTGGAAGCTGTTGTGAGCAAGTAAGTAGTGGCGGATTAATTCAGATGCTGGACTGGGACAACGCTGTCATTTGGCAGCATTTGGTGGCAAGTCCATCCGAAACTCAGCACCACGATTTTACCTTCTTGCCCAACGGGAACGTTGCCTACCTGGGGTGGGAAGCCATCGACGAAGAAGAACAGTTGGCACTTGGCGTGGAGGACATTCAGCCTTTCCTCTGGCTGGAATTCATTCGAGAGGTCAAGCCCATCGGGACAGACAGTTTTGAATTGGTCTGGGAATGGAAAATGGAAAACCATCTCATCCAAGACAAAAACCCCAACCTACCCAACTACAGAGCTTCTGTCAAAGACCACCTGGGCAAAATCGATGTCAACTACATCGGTCCGGCCTCCTACAACAGACGGCACCGCTGGCATGTCAACTCCATCGAGTACAACGAGGAAAGAGACGAGATCATGGTCAACACCAGAGACAACAGCGAAGTGTGGATCATTGACCACAGCACCAGCACGGAGGAGGCAGCATCTGACAGCGGCGGGCTGTCTGAAAAGGGAGGCCAACTCCTATTTCGCTGGGGCAATCCAGAGGCTTACGGCAGAGGAGACATTGGCAAATTGAAAATGTATGGTTCCCATGGCTTGGTGTGGCTCGACAGTCTGTCGGGCTTCAGGGACTACATCTTATTTTTCAACAATGGCGATGAACGACAGGGAGGAGGAGGTGACCGCTCAACAGTGGAAATGATCAAACCGATGATCGATGAAGAAGGACAGTATGTCCTTGACGTCGATTCTACCTACCTGCTCGAAGACCAGATCATTGTCTATGGAGAAAATCCGCAAACCCAACCCCTTCGGTCTCAATTCTTGTCCAATGCAGAAAAACTGAAAAATGGTTTTTTGATCAATGAAGGAAATAGAGGAAGAATCTTTCAAATCAACGATCAAAAATTTGTCACTTGGGAACTTCAAATGAAATCCTCTAGAAGTGATGTCTTCAAAGCGCACAGTTACCCCCTCGATTTCGAAGGATTTCAAAACAGAGACCTGACACCCATCAATTCGGACAATCTCGCCGATTCCCGACTTTGTGAAAAAACCACTTCTACTTCGGACGAGGCCAATCGCCTTCGCCCCCAACTCTATCCCAATCCTACACAGACTCATGTCTACATCGAAACAGATCAACGTTTTGAGCTGACCATCCGAGACATTCACTCCAGGATCATCCGCCAAGAGCAACGCGCACAGCAGGATCACAGGATCGACATCCAAGCTTTGGAAACGGGCGTGTACTTTTTTGAGATCAAAATCGGAGATTCTTTCTTTGTGGAAAAGGTCATCAAAATTTGAGTAGATGCAGCAAGAGGGGCTTGAATGGAAGGGCGTCAAAGGGGCCTTGGGCTACTCTGGATCATCGAATGTGCCTCTCTGAAAACTGCCATAGAGCAGCAAGCCCCAACATAGTCCGATGAAGCAGTAGACCCAAAAAGGAAAATCGATGTTTCTGGCATCGATGAGAAACTTTGCCGCCATGGCATACAGCGCTACGCAAATGACGATGGACGAAGATCCATAGCTCCGAGGATATGCTCTTTCTTCTTGCGCCTCTTTCACTTTTTCTTTCTTGCGTCCGATGCCGAGCAGTTGAAAGGGAAGCAGGAGGAGTGCAAAAAGAAACTTGATCAACTGAGTCGTTTCTACAAAGATCATGGAAGCAACCCAACAAATGATGGGCAGAAGGCCAGTGGTTGCACTCAATAAATTGTTTTCTCCCTCCACCAGGTAGTCCATTCCAGAAACTGTCAGGATGATAAAACCAAACAGCATCCCTGCGTGAATACCGATCAATCTAAATCCATCAATTACTTCTTCTCTCATCCTTGTTCAATTGGTCCAAAGGTTCTGGAAAGATACAAATGCCACAGCTGAGATGTGGGCAAAAAAAAAGGCCCCAAATGGGCCAATTTGAAAACGAATCTTACATTTTTAACCAAAACTTACACCTTATACACAGCGAATTGCGTGCCAATCTAGCGCAAACCAACCGACAAGTCGAAAAAAACAATCTCCAGAAAATGCACTTGGAATCAGGGCAAAAAAAAAGGCCCCGAACGGGCCAATTTGAAAACGAATCTTACATTTTTAACCAAAACTTACACCTTATACATAGCGAATTGTATGCCAATCTAGCGCAAACCAACCGACAAGTCGAAAAAAACAATCTCCAGAAAATGCACTTGGAATCAGGGCAAAAAAAAAGGCCCCGAACGGGCCAATTTGAAAACGAATCTTACATTCTTAACCAAAACTTACAATCACCATCTCGCCAAGAAACATGCCAAAACACTTCGAGAAATTGATTTTTTTTGACAACTTACCTCCCAACATGAGAGACCTACAATATACCATACTAGCATTCGGCATCGCCAGAGACATTCTCGGAAGCAGTCAGATCGATCTGCCAACCGATGGCATCACCACCGTCGGACAGCTCAAAGCCTACATCCTCGCCCAATACCCCAAATTCGAAAAACTCAGCTCCCTGGCCATTGCAGTCAACAACGAATATGCAAATGATGAGCAGGCCATCGATCCTACAGACGAAATTGTCCTCATCCCACCCGTCAGCGGTGGCTAATCCAATGCCATGATCGACATCCAACTCCTCTCCTCCCCCATTGATACCCAAGCCTGCATCGACTTTGTCAACGATGCCCAGTCCGGTGGCACCACTGTCTTCATCGGCACCGTCCGCAACAACACCAAAGGCAAAGCAGTCGTCCGACTCGAATTCGAGGCCTATGCCCCCATGGCCGTGTCAGAAATGAAAAAGATTGCCAGCCAGATTGCCCAGCGCTGGTCGGCTCTGAAAATCTGCATCCACCACCGTACAGGCAGTCTCGACATTGGAGAAACCGCCGTCCTCATTGCCGTTGCCACTCCCCACCGCAAAGCAGCATTCGAGGCATGCCAATACGCCATCGATACCCTCAAGGAAACGGTCCCAATCTGGAAAAAGGAAATTTTTGAAGATGGAGAAGTTTGGGTGGCAGCCCACCCTTGATGTCATTTCCGCTGCAATTTCTCTTTGGCCAAGACAACATCTTCCGGTCGATTGGCATTCATCAGTACCGCCGGATCCTCCAATGTCACCAGCTCAATGTCTGAATTGATCAATACCTTCCGGGGGCAAGAATGGCCCTGGGCCAAAAACTGCAGCAAAATGGGATAAGCCCGAGGCTCCCATATGGTGATCAATGGTTCTGGAAAGTCTGTCTCTGGATTGTAAAATGCAGTGGCCACTTTGGAGGGATTGCGGGCTGCCAGTAACTGCTCCAGTGCATGTGGTCCCAACAAGGGCAGATCAACCGCCACCACCAACCAAGCGTAATCGGGTTGTTGGCGAAAGGCAGACAAAATTGCCCCATATGGCCCCAGGTCACAAAAGCTGTCCTCCAAGGTCGCCATGTCAATAGCTACAACTTGTCCAGGCCGCACCGACAAATGAACCAACTCGCAATATTGGTCCAGCAATTCCAACAAATGCACCCGCTGCGGCTTGCCGTGGTAGTCCAACAAGCCCTTGTCCTGGCCCATGCGCTGCGAACGCCCCCCGGCCAATACCAAACCCGCCAGCGCCGGACGCAACTGCGCCATGCGGCCCCGCAAGAAACCCGAGATGGCCTCCACATCCTTCATTACATGACAAGGCAAAGACGCCCAATCTGGCAAAGCTTCTTTGAGAAATTCTGGCACCTCCAACCCTTCCTCCGCCAACAATAACAACTCCACATCAGTCAGCCGATCCAGTTTGCGCTGCAACGACTGTTCCTTTCGAGGGTCTATGACCACAATCTGTCGAGCTGCCTGGAAGTGATTGCCATTGACCAAAATCAAATCCTCCCCATTGAACCACTGCCGAAATTGGTAACTGTCAAAAGTCGATTTGCTGTCAAAACGATGAAAGTTGATCTTATCGGTGTACCCCATGCTGGCTCCCCTGCCCAATGCGGTTTCTGGCAAACCCTCGCTGGCAGCAGCCTCATCGGCATTTTTGTGGTCCGCATCTACATAAGCCATGCGGTAGGTGGACTGCAGGAGACCACACAGTTCTCTGGCCAAGCGCTGGATTTCGCCACAAGGCGTTCCCAATATGGACCATTCAAAACGACCAAACTCCCCAAGGGCCGGACGGCTCAGCTTGGCATGCTTCCGATGTGGGCGGGCTGTGCTCATGTTGTTTCTCTTTTGAAGTCTCTCTTGCCTCCTGTTTTTTCCATCAACTGAATCTGCTTGATCTGAATGTCGTGCGAAAATGCTTTGCACATGTCGTAAATGGTCAAGGCCGCCACAGTCGCTCCCGTCAAGGCCTCCATTTCGATCCCTGTCTTAGCATACACGCTGGCCGTGCAGTCGACCACCACTTCTTTTGCTTCATTGATGTGAATGTCCACCTGGCAATTGTCCATGCCAATGGGGTGGCACAAGGGAATGAGGGAACCTGTGTTCTTAGCAGCCATAACGCCTGCGATGATGGCAGTCTGAAAAACCGGGCCTTTGGGCGTTTGCAACTCCCCACTCTCAAATTGTGCAATGACCTCCTCGCCCAGCAAAATGATGGCTTGGGCACGGGCGCGCCTTTGAGTCGCCTGCTTTTGGCCGACATCTACCATGGAGGGCTTTCCAGCAGCATCCAGATGTGTAAATTTTTTTTCCATTTGTCTTGGGTTTTCAGTACTCAAAATTTTAATAAAGCCTAATCACAACAGTCAACAGAAAAAACAAATCCCGTCCCTCTGCTGAAGAAGAACGGGATTCGCGATCCGAAAGACGGGGCTTTTAGCGGATCAGGGTAAGGTCTCCCTTCATCAGTCCAGTCGGACAGCCCTCAATGGCCACCTCGATCAGATAGATGTAGACGTCGGAAGGAGACAACTCTCCATTGACAAAACCACTCCAGCCCTTGAGGGGATCGTCATTGTCATAGACCAATTTGCCCCAGCGATTGAAAATCTGGAAGCGATTGACGTTGACATCTCCTACAAAGTTTTCATCGGTGATGACGTAGTTGAAAAAGTCGTTGACCTCATCGCCGTTGGGCGTAAAGGCGTTGGGCATTTCCACTGGCGTATCTTTCACTTCTATGGTGATGTTGGCACTGGTCGATGGACAATTCGAACCCAGGGGCGTTGCCGTCAGGGTATAAGTCACTGCTGGATCGTCTACCATGAAATCGACCATGATGCTCAGGTTGGAAGTATCAGCTCCATCTGTTGGCGAGAAGCTGTAACTGAAGCCAGGCAATGGTTGTCCATACACGACCTGGTTCATCCCCGGACAAACGGAGAAAGTGGTATCTGGCAGGTCAATGATGCCGTCTGTGACTTCCACAGTGAAGAAGGCGGAATCAGCACAACCTTCTGTGGTTGTCTCCAAGAGTCGGAAAACGGTAGAGCCAGTCAGCCTGGTAGTGGTCACTGTTGCCCCTGCATTGCTGCCTTCTATGGAAGACGAGGGTTGCCATTCCAAGGTACTGCCTTCGGTGCGATTGGCCACACTCAAGGTAACAGGATCACCGTTGCAAGACGAAGTCCCATCGATGCTCGGATTCGGAGAAGTGCCAATGGTAATGCTTTGGCTCACTGTGTCGGCACAAATGCCGTCGCTTACAATCAGTTGTACCGTATAGTCATTGGCAGCAGTGTAGGTATTGGTCGGACTGCCTTCCGTTGAGGTATTTTCGTCGCCAAAGCTCCAGTCGAAGTCGACATTGGTATTGCCTCCCGTATAGGTGAACTGGATGGGATCTCCGGTACATCCCGTGGGCTCAACCGCGAAGTTTGCACTGATGCGATTGATGGGGATCGTAAGGAAATCTTCAAACGAACAGATGCCATTGCCATCCAACAAGATCAGCGTCACCGTAAAGTTGTCTCTGCCTGCCGCATCCTCTGCACTATAGGTATGGGTAATGGTCGCCTGATCTCTGATCACAGTCCCATCGCCCATGTCCCAGCTGAAGCTGCCCACATCCACAAGGTTTTCTGCACTCAGGGTCACAGTACCGCCGCTGCTGCAAATGACTGGGTTGGCATTTGCGATGTTCCCTTCTGGGCCCGTTAGGGTAATGAATTTGGTAATGGTATCGGTACATTGGTTGCTGGTGCTCACCAACAAGAAGACACTGGAAGTTCCTTTCTCCAAGGTAAAGGTGGGAGAAGGCCTGGTATCCACAGTCGTTCCGACTGTCCAGAAGTAATCCGTAATCGGTGAAGAAGACGTACTGTTGTCGGTAAAAGTGATGTTTTGAGGAGCACAATCATCCGTTCGATCATCCACAAAATCAGCATCCGGAAACTCTTGTACGTTGACGTTGGTCGTGGTGACGCCCCGGCAGCCTGTCGCAATTTCTTCAAAATTCAAGGTAACGGTGAAGTTGCCAGGGTTGGGATAAGTGGCCGTGAAGGTCTGTTGGGTACTCGTCTGGCTGTTGCCAAAGTCCCAATTGTAACTCAGGTTTGACCCAAAGTCTGTAAAGTCCGTGGCCGTAAATCGAATGCTGTCTCCAACGCAAATCCCCGGATCGGAGGGAATGATTTCACTTTCGGGTTGGTAGACGTTGATGTCCACACTATAAGTACCACCACAGCCTGCCGCATCCGTGATCCGGAGGGTCACCGTGATGACTGAGTCCATCGTGGCACCCACTGGATAGGTCTTGGGGGGAGGATTTTCTCCTTCGAAGGTCGTACCGTCACCGAAGTCCCATTCGTACTTGGTAATGGTGGTATCTGCTGTACTCAGGTTGGTAAAGTTGACCGTTGCCGGCAAACAGATGGTTTCCGGGTCGACGGTAAAGAGCGGTTCTGAACGGAACACCTTGACGCGCAAGTCAGAGGTATCGCGACAGCCATTGATGTCCAAGGCAATCAAAGTAATGGTGTAACGCCCTGTATCCATGAAGATGAACGGAATCATGGAATCCTGGGTGGTGATGGGGCGATTCAGCTCTGGTTCAAATTTCCAGGTATATCCCCTCCAGCAATCTGCAACAGATCCCTGTGTTTCCGTGGCATCAAACATGTATTCTTGCCCTTGACACAAAATGGTGTCCAATTCGAAGCTGGCCTGCACATCGCGCACAAACACCATGACAGAGTCCCGAGAATCTGGACAGCCTGTGCCAGGGTTGGAAGCAACCAAGGTGACCAGATAGTCGCCCGTGTCGGCATAGGTATGCATTTCAGTGGACATGCTGCCTGGCATGGAGCCATCTCCAAAGTCCCAAACCACAGAAGTGGCATCTGAGCTGGAATCACTGAATACATAGTCAAAAGGCGTTTCGCACAACACCTCATAATCAATGCGCGCAATTGGTCCGTTGACCGTAACGACATTCTGTTTCGTCACAGAACTGATACAGCCATTGTACTCCGCATATAAGGTCACATCCTGTGGTCCTGTCTCTGTGAAGTAAGCATAGTCGAAAGCACTGTCTTGGAAGCAATGGAAAGAGCGGCTGTCATCGGTTTCGAAATGCCAACCATCAATGTCAATCCCTGCCGAGTTGTTGATGCCGACGAATCGGACGGAGTCACCAGGACAGACAGTCGTTTCATCAGCAGTAAAGTCAATGTCAACAGGTTCTCCCACCTCTATGGTCACCACATACGATGTGTCCATACAGCCTGCAGAATTTGTGATCACCAAGATGGCCTCATAAGTTCCAGGCGATTGATAGGTATGGCGGGGGTCCATGGAGCTGGTAAAAGTATCGGAGTCACCATCTCCATAAAACCACATCCAGTTGGTTATCATTTCGTTGGACTCACTGGAGTCTGCAAATACGACCTCCAAAGGGGCACAGCCATTGACGCGATCTGGAATGAAGTAGGCCTCTGGTTGGTACAAGACAACCTCTTGCTCGGTGGCAGCTGTACAACCCGAGGGGTTGGTCACCACCAAACGCACGGTGAATGTGTCCGGACCGTTGAGCGCAAAACGCCGCGGGTCGGTATCCATATAAGTATGTGTAGGATTGGATTCTGTGGAAGTAGAGTCGTCACCGAAAAACCATTCAAAGGTCGCTCCGTTCACCGTTGTATTGGGGGTAAAGCTCACATCGAAGGGGGCGCTGCAGCTGTAGTTTGGCCCAAAGGAGAAGGAAGCATCCACATCGTCCACGACAATGGTAATGGTGGTGTCTCCCATACAACCTCCATCTGTTGCCACTACATCCAAGCTGATGTTGTAGGTACCAGGCTGGTCGAAGACAACCAAGGGGCTGATCGAATCAGAGGTGGCAGGGGTCGCGTTTGGACCGAAGTTCCAGCTGTAGGTTCCGGCAGAAGACAAGTTTTGAAACAAGACGCCTTCGTTCAAACAAACCGTATCTGGCACTGCAAAATTGGCAATTGGATTGCCCACTGATACGGTTCGGGTAAATTCATTGACACATCCATTGGCATCCGTCGCTCGCAGGGTCACCTGGAAGTTGCCGTTGGTGGTGTAGGTCTGCGAGGGAGGATCTTCTCCCAAAAAGACATTTCCATTTCCAAAGTTCCACTCGAAAATCAAGTTGGAAGGGTCGGGAGTGACATTGGTGAAGTTCACCAGCAAAGGTGGCTCACAAGATAAGGGCGGATTTGGGTCGGTGGTAAATCCGATGACTGGCGGCTCTGATATAGAGATGGACTCGTCCAAAAAGACAGCCGGCGTGGTACAGCCCGGCAAGGTAGAAACAACCTGCAGGGAGGGTGTATAGGTACCTGGAACACCATAAGTATAATTGGCAGTCCCATTCGTGGTCGTCTGGGAACTTCCATCACCAGATACCCAGACGTAGCTGACGGGGATGTTGCTGTTGATGGTCGAATTGTCTGTAAAGGCAACGGTCAAGGGCACACAACCAGAAGTTGTATCTACCTGAAAGCTGACAACAGGATCGGGATAGACCGAAATGGTGAGCGAACCCACAACCGGACCGCCAGCCGATTCCCGGAAATTGACGGTAAAGGTGCCTGGGTTGGTGTAGATTTTATCTGGACTACCCAAAGTAGAGGTCTCTCCGTCGCCGAATTCCCAGAAAAAGGAGCTGGACCCAGATGGAGCGGTAAAGTTGACCGTCAGAGGGACGCAGCCTTCGGTTACAGATGCCGTTTGGGCGTTCAGAATGTTCACCGTACAGGCAAAAAAGAAGAAAGTAGATAACAACCAAAAGGTTTTCATAACTTGCCGTTATTAAGACAGATTTTGGAAATTAAGAATGTGTCGAGTTGCAAACATAGCCCCAAAGGTGTATGTTTGCAATTATACCTAGTACAAATATGAAAACTTTAAGCTATTTTTCCATATTAGTTCTCTTTTTAACCACTGGTTTGGAGGTTTCAGGACAAAATCTCCATACTCGCCAGGCTCCACTCCCCTGCCTGAATAAGAAATTCACCATCGTGGCCCACATCGTCCGCGATAGTCTGGGCAATTTGGGAGCACAGCAAGCCGACATCCTCACCGATGTCGATTCGCTCAACCTCGCCTTCGAGCCCATCTGTGTATCCTTCGAAGTTTGCGAATTCCGCATCATCGAAAACTTCCAATACGATACCCTGACCAACAACGAATTCGACGAGCTGCAGAACCAATACAACGTGCAGAATCGAATCAATATGTATTTTGTCAATTCTACAGATGATCCCCTCGCCCTCTGCGGCCAAGCCACCCAAAACGGCATCGGCATTCTCGACAGTGGCGGCATCGTCATCCTAAAAGAATGCGTCGGCCAACGCCGGGCCATGCCCCACGAAATGGGTCACTACTTTGGCTTGCTCCACACCTTTGAAGAAGAAGGAGCCGAGCTTGTCGATGGTACCAATTGCGAAACGGTGGGAGACCTCATCTGCGATACACCAGCCGACCCCTACGAGCACCCACGCCCTGTGACTGCTTATGTCAGCGAAGAGGAAGGCTGCCGCTTTATTTCCAACGACCGCGATGCCAACGGAGAGTTCTACGAACCCGATGTCGGAAACTACATGTCGCACTATCCCAACTCTTGTGCCTGTGGATTTACCTATGACCAGTACGTTTTCATGGCCAATTCCTATCTGGCCACGGATCCTAGAATGTGGTAAAAAAACCCTCAGCTCAAGAAAGCAAATAGCAACTGTACAAATAAGATTTTGGTAATCAATGCCACTGGTAGCATGGTGGTAAAGCCAATGGTCGGCAGTTTGTTTCCACTCTTGTCCAAGGCAAAATCCAGCACGGCAGGCTGATTGGACACCATTCCCAACAGGAAGCTAAAAGGTATTTTGAAGAACTTGTAGCCCACCAATAAGGTTGTCAGTGCTCCGGTCAGACTGATCACGGCCCCTGCCAAGAAGATGGATAAACCACTGGTGCTGACCAAGGTATTGAGAAAGGTATGGCCTGAATTGATCCCAATCCCTGCCAGCAAAAAGATCAGACCGATCTGGCGCAGGGTGAGGTTGGCGCTGTGCGGAAGGGTCCACACCACAGGGCCGGTACGCCTCAGTGTGCCGAGCAACAGGGCAACAATCAAGGGCCCGCCTGCAAATCCCAATTGGAACTGAAAACCTCCCGGAAATTCAAAGGTTACCATCCCCAGCAACAGTCCCAATGCCATGCCCAGCCCAAAAGACAGCAAATTGATGTGGCTCAAGGCTTCGAAAGAGTCGCCAAAGAGTTTGACCAGGTAGGGCACATCTTTTTTACGGGTGACAAACAAAATGCGGTCTCCCAACTCCAGTATGCTCCCGCCATTGGCCAGCAGGTCGACATCGCCCCGACGGATGCGGATGGGCAAGGTCGGCATTTTTTCTGCCAAGTTGAGGGCTGCCAGCTTTTGGCCCGCCACGGCCGGATTGGACACATAAATGCCGCGCACTTCGTATTCGGGATCATCGGCTGGAAAAATGTTGCTGTGGGTGCGGCCCATTTCCTTGGCCACTCGCTTGACCTCCTGCTCATTGCCCACAATGCGCACAATGTCTCCCACTCGCAGTTGGGTGTCCCAATTGGGCAATACCACTTGATCGTCGCGCAACATGCGTCCAAAGACGATCTTCCACTTTTGCTGCCGCAACAGATCGCGAATGGGAATCTGGGCAAAGGCGCCTTCCACCACTTCCACCGTCTCTCCTTGGATGGACTGGTTGACAGGATATTCATCGCGCAATTGTTCCTCCTCCTCCTTGAAGTCGATCTTGAGCAGGCGACTCATCAACTGAATGGCCATCATCACCCCAATGACACCCATGGGATAGCTCAGCGAATAGCCCACCACTCCTTTTTCACTCAGGGGCTTGATCAGCTCGGGGGATACGGAATTGTTGATGGCATCGAGCAGGCCGGCCAGGGCGGGCGTATTGGTGCTCACCCCCGCAAAAAGCCCCGCTGTGGTGGCGGCATCCAGTCCCAGCAGAAAGTGCAGTCCCAGGGTGATGCTGGCCGATAGGATCAACATAAACATCACAAAGGTGACGTCGCGCAAGCCCCGCCGTTTGAGATTGGAAAAAAAGCCCGGTCCACTTTGCAAGCCGATGGTGTAGACAAAGATGGCCAGTCCCAAAAAGACCACCATATCAGGTATGTGCAAGCCAGGGTCCAGGGCACCAAAGCCCAGTCCGACAAACAACACGGCTGCCACTCCCAGGCTGCTCCCGCGGAAGCGCACACTGCCGATTCCATAGCCGACGGCAGCTACCAAAAAGAGCAACAAGATGGGATTTTCTTTGAATGCCTCGATCATGGCGGCAAATATAGGGGCATTCCAGATACGAAAACAGTGCTGGGAGAAACTAGAGGGGCATTTTTCCAAAAAAATACAGTTGCAGATCACCTCCTCTTCCCTTCCAAACATTCCATTCCTGGGATACTGAAATTGACTATATTTGCAGCCCATTTGATGGGAGGCGCCGATATTGGCAGGCTGTCCTGAAGACCCAGCAAGATTGAAAAGAACACGACCGACAGATTCCGACCCTACCGTATCCGGCTGGCTGCTTTTGCTGCTGCTGGCCCTCGTTTGGGGCAGTTCCTACATATTGATCAAAAAAGGATTGGTGGCTTTTCGGGCCGAGCAACTGGCGGGCCTGCGGGTATCCATCTCGGCCTTGGCACTACTGCCCGTACTGCTGTGGCGCTTTCGCAAAATTGACTGGTCCAAATGGCCCTACTTACTCGTGGTAGGCATTACCGGAAACTTTGTCCCCGCCTTTCTCTTTGCCTTTGCCCAAACCGAACTCAACAGCTCCACCACGGGCGTTCTCAGTTCGCTCACCCCGCTGTTTACCCTGTTGATCGGCATTTTCTTTTTTCAGGTTCCTTCTCGCTGGACCAAGATATTGGGGGTCTTGCTGGGCCTGGGCGGCGCAGTCTTTTTGATTTTATTTGGCAAAAAGGCTGGTCTGGAAGGCAATCTGTGGTATGGCGGTCTCGTCATCCTGGCCACCCTGATGTATTCGATGAGCGTGAATACAGCCAAGTACTATTTACAGGACATGGATGCCATCCTCATCAGCGTGGCCTCCTTTGCCTTCATCGGAACGCCCGGTGCCATCTACCTGTTCTCCACAGACTTTGTAGAGGTACTGACCACCCATGAGCACGGCTGGTCCTCTCTGGGCTACATCACCATTTTGTCACTGCTGGGCACGGTGATCGCTTCCATCCTCTTTTACCAGTTGGTGCAGATGACCAGTGCTCTGTTTGCCTCCACAGTCAGCTACCTCATTCCCATCATCGCCTTGATGTGGGGGGCCGTGGACGGAGAACCCATTACCCTTCTGCATTTGGTGGGCATGACAACCATCCTGACCGGCGTCTACGTAGCCAGCAAGTAAAACGGCAAGCCCTAGAGTGAGTCGATTTTCTGGCAAAGACGTTGGAACACTTCCTCAATTGTGCCAACCCCTTCTACGCTGTGAGACAGGTCAAACTGAGCGTAGTAGTCGTATACTGGCTTGGTTTCGCTTTTGTATACATCGAGGCGATTGCGAATGATGCCTTCGTCATTGTCGTCAGCCCGGCCGGAGGTCTTTCCTCTGTTGAGCAATCGTTTGACGAGTTCTTCATCATCTACAGTCAGTTCGAGCAGGGCAGAAATGGACTGTCCTTTTTCTTCGAGGTATGTCACCAAAGCCTCGGCTTGGTTGATGGTGCGGGGGAAGCCATCGAAAATGTACCCCTTGACATCCGGGTTGGCATCGACCTTGTTTTTGAGCATGCCGATGGTCACCTCGTCGGGCACCAGTTCTCCTTTGGCGATGTACTCTTTGGCCTTGAGTCCCAGTGGTGTGTCATTGCCCATTTCGTAGCGGAAGAGGTCTCCGGTAGAGATGTGCAGCAGTTCGTACTTTTCCAAGAGTTTGGCGGCTTGGGTGCCTTTGCCAGAGCCAGGAGGGCCAAATAGAATCAGATTGATCATAATATGGTTTGTTTTCTTACGGAGATTGCTTTATTTAACAACTTTTCCGATTTTTTCCAAAACGCAGCGAAAATACGCATTTTTCAAAACAAATGCACGGGCAGTTCTCGGCGCTTAGTGTCTTTTTGAAAATAAGTGCGGAATATTTCCTATTTTGGCCGCTCCCCAAGCTCATCAATCGGTGAAAACCCTGGTACAACAAAAGTTTGTCCAGCGCCCATGCTCGTCAAATACCAACTATTTTGTATATTGATAAGAAGAAGCGGAGGGTAAGAGCGTACCTTTTCTTCTGCATGGTTTTCACCTATATCCCCATTTGCAAAGTCCCAAAGCACTGACTTCCTCAGCGCCTGTCTTCTCATTGGTACAGTTTTGTCTTGCCCATGAGAAACGGTGGTGACATCCATTATTCAAGAGTAACATTTAAACAGTCCTGCCATGATTAAGTCACTGGAAGAAGTACTGCAATACCAGAGCCGAGATGTATTGCATCGTTTTGGGTTTTACCATCCGCAGTGGAAAGAACAAGCGGCCATGTTCTTCGACGATCTCAAGCGTTTTTTGTGGCTCTATGCCACCGTGGAAGAACAGCGGAAAACGGATCCGGAGGCACCCGACGTGCTCATCTCCGGCTACATGTTGATTCTGGATGAAATTTGGCATTGTTTCATTCTCTACACCGAACACTACCAACAGTTTTGCGAAGACTATCTGGGGCGTTTTGTCCACCACCCTCCCAAGCTCTACAAATATTACCGCAACAAAGAGAAGCTGGGCGAAGAAGCTGCCGATGAAATCATGGTCGAAGAAATGATTGGCCTAGTGGTGGCCTACTTTGGGGAAGAAACAGCCCTTCGCTGGTTTGAAGGCTACGAGGCATATGTCCCCGAAAACGCCATTCACTGACTCAATCGGGCTCTATCCCGATCACCAGACTGACTTTTCCAAAACGAGACAGGTAACTGCCTGACCTACTGCCCGTCTTGTCAAAGCCAATGCCATAGTCCATCCCGACCAGGCCCAGCATGGGAATCTTCACTCGGAAGCCCACCCCCACGGATCGCTTGAGGTCAAAGGGGTTGTAGCCATCGAAGCCCTGCCAGGCATTGCCCGCCTCTGCAAAGGCGTGGACATAGGCCGAGCTGGCTGGCTGATCGAGCAGCAAATAGCGCAGCTCCAAGGTGTATTTGTTGAACAGAGTGGCCCCTCCCTTTTGGTTGACCGCAAAGTCGACCTCTTCATCATAGCCTCGCAGGGCGATCACATCCACGCCTGTGTAGCCATTGAGCCGATTGAGGCCATCTCCGCCCAGTCGAAATCGCTCGAAGGGGGAAATGTCTCCACCATAAGAGCCCAAATAGCCTGCCTTGGCCGACGCCCGCAAGGTCAATTTGTTGCCTAGAGGAATGTGCTGGGTGGCTTCCAGGCGCCACTTGTGGTATTCCAGCCAATCGTGCTCGGAGGAGTTGCCACTGCCAAAGAGGGAGTACGGCGGGGTAAACTGAACCGACAAAGACAGGAAGCGGCCCTTGGTGGGAAAGAAAGGATGGTTGAGGTTGGTGTAGGTAAATTCCTGGCGGAAAAACAGGTTGTTGAAGGTGCCATTGGCCAGAGGCGTTCCATCTTCCAGCACAAAATCCTGCAGCTCCCAGTCCTGTAATCTGATTTGCTGAAATTGAACGCTGCTGCCAGAGACGATGTAGTCGTCCAAAAAGCGAAATCGGGCCCCGTGCTCTGCCAAGCCACCGATGACGCTGTAGCGGGCCGTCAAGCCCTCCTCCAGCTCTTGATTGCGACGGGTCAGAAAACCAGCAACGGTCAACTGGCGGGGCTTTCCTCTGAACCAGGGTTCGCTGAACGAAAAGTTGTAGGACTGAAAATCCCGCCCACTGCTCTGCACCCGAAAAGACAATTGCTGGCCGTCGCCTTGTGGGTAAGGAGTCCAACTCCCTTTTTTGAACAGATCGCGCATGGAAAAATTTTGAAATGCCACGCCCAAGGTTCCGAAGACGCTCTTGGAGGCGGGGTCCCAACCACCGGCCAGCTCAAATTTGTCTCCGCTCTTCTCCTGCAAGACATATTCGATGTCCACCGTCCCTTTCTCTGGATGTATCTGGGTGCGAATGTCAAAGTTGTTGGGGTCAAAAAATCCCATGTTCATCAATCGACGCTGGGAACGCATGATGGCTGCCCGACTGAAGTACTGCCCAGGACGGGTTTCCAACTCTCTGCGGATGACATAGTCCTTGGTCGTTTCATTGCCACTGATCTCCACCCGACCGATGACAGCCAGCGGCCCTTCTGTCAGTCGAATTTCCAAGTCGAGCGAATCCCCTTCGATGGCCTTCTCCACCAATTCTGCCCGAAAGAACAAATGCCCCCGGTCCATGTACAGGCTGGCCACATCGCGCCCTTCCGGATGAAAGTGCAACCGACTTTCCAACTCCTCTGGCCGATACACATCTCCCGGCCCAAATCCCAGTATCCTGTTGAGCAATTCTTCATCGTACAAATCATTGCCCTGCCAGCGAAGGGAGCGGATGTGGTACTGCTGCCCTTCCTCGATGTGAATGTGCAAGTGAAGATCACCCGAGGCATCCACCCAACTGCTGTCCCGGCCGATGGCGGCATCCAGGTAGCCTTTCGATCGGTAGTGCTGACGGATGGCCTCCAAGTCCTCCCGATACTTTTCCTCCACAAAGCGCGACTTTGACCAAAGGTGAATCCGCCGTTTGCTGTGTTGCATCAATTTGCGCAGCTTGCCCGCCTTGATCTGCTCATTGCCCGAAAAACTGATTTGCTCAATTTTCATCACATCTCCCTTGACAATGTGCAGGTGCAAAATCTGACCGATCCCCTCTGGGTTGTCGACCCATTGCCGTTGGACCACGGCCGAGGGGTAGCCCTTTTCGGCACAATGGTCGGTGAGCATCGTCTGTAGGTGGCTGTCAACGGAGCGGGTGTAGGCTGTTCCCAGGGGTGCCGTTTTTTCCAAGGACTCCAACAGTTGGTCCCGCCAGTTTTTGCGCAGTCCGGTGAGCTTGTAGCCTCCGATGATGGGGGCCTCCTCAACGGAAATGATCAAGTGGATGCTGTCGTTTTGTCGATGGCTTTCGTAGAGTGTCACATTGCTGAATCGCTGCAATCTCCACAGGGCATCGATGGCTTGGGCAGTTTGCAAGCTGGGCAGGACGATTGACTCACCGACCTGTAGACCACTCAGAGCAATGATGGCCTGTGGGTCGGTGGCTTGGGCCCCTTCTACGGTGATGTTGGCGATGGTCCATTGGCTGCGGGGCGAGGGGTCGGGACCAGATGAAGGCTGGGCCATCAGGGAGAGGCTTGCCAATAGACATAGGGATGGCAGTAGAAAGAGTACTTTCATATTCTTGGGTTGTGACAATGTACAAGGGTGGCAATGCTGCAGCTGTCGAAAGGCTACAGTCCGAGATGAGCTGTTCGCGCCGAGAAGGGCGATGGGCTCGATGCCAGGATGAAATTTTGGTAATCTGTTGTAAAGAGGGATGATCCCGCCCAAAGGTTGGTCCACTGACTCATCTTAGGAAGATGGTAACAAATGGATCAACGGCGGTAGGTCCGACTGCGGCGGCCTTCGTGGTATTTTTGCAGCACGCTGAGGGTCATTTTCCACAACTCTGTGTAGGGAATGATCTCGATGTCCTGGTTTTGGGTCATCTGCAGTGGCCGGGATTCCAACTTTTTGCGTTTGAGGGCCGAGTGGCGCAGCACAGCTTGGTAGTGAAAGCGGTAGCGCGGAATCATCAACAGCATCTCGATGAAGGTACGGGCTCGGATCAACTGCCGACTTTTCATGTGCCGCTGCATGTACTTGCGAATGGCCTCTGCCCGGTCGATGAGCACGTCGTTGTTGTGCCCCAGGTTGAGCAGCAGTTGCAGGATGATGATGTTGATGTTGTTGCCCTGTTTGTCCTGAGAGAAGATGGGCATCTCTCCGATGATTTTGCGGAAGTGGGGAGTCCCGCTGGTCTCCTTGCGGATGTGGCCGGAGCGGATGAGGAAGGCGATGTAGGCTTTGACGATGCGCCATTGTTCGTCCAGTGCCCGGCTCATTTGGGGGACTTTGCTGGCGGCTAGGTAGAGGAGGTAGGCTTGTTCGTATTCGCCGGCGTGGAGTTCGATGAGGAGGCGGTAGTAGGTGAAGATACTCCAGCTGTATTGGCTTTGTTTGACACGAGAAATGGCCAAGCGGATGTTTTCACGGGCTTCATCGTACTGGCGAAGGAGAAGTTGGGCAGGAACTAGCTTATAACGGATGCTTATGTCTCTATTAATTTTTCTTCCTTCAAGATATTCTAATGCATGCTGACAAATTGAAATTACAGAAGAGTAGTCATGTTTGAGGTACGATTGGAGTATTTGTAAATTCCACAAATAAACATTAATGCTTGCTGAATCTTGCTCAAAAAAAGGAGAAAGCTCATTGATCGTTCCTGACAAGTTCCTTTGAAATTGAGGGGTGTAAGAGCGATTCATGTTGTGCTCATGAAAAATAGCTGAACAAATGATTTTCACACGGTCTTCAGCATCCGCTTTTACCTTCTGCTTGAGTAGTATCTTCTTATAATAATTCCCTTTCCTTTCGTTATTTTCAATTACCATGAAATAGTAATACAAATCAATTGCTACCTCTGCACAAACTCTATGTAAATCATATTTTCTAGACTTTTGTAAGGTAGAAAGCATGATGTCAACAGCTTTTGTCCTGTTATTATTAGCAATAAGTATCTTGATAGCTGTCAGAGATTTCCAGCACTCTGAGATGGCTTCTTGAAGTGGGTTTCTATAAACCCAAGGGTGGAACAGAATAATTTTTGTAACATGACGGATGAGCTTCATTTTTAATTCGGAGAACTCTTTCTTACACCTTCTACTATCAAAAAGCATCTCCTTTGCATCCTTTTCAGATACAATTCTTCCCTCTTTCACAAGCCTGTATAACTGCAAGCTTTTCCCCTCCAACTCACTGGACAGGTCAACTTCCATGCTTTTCATAAATTCCAAGAGGTACTTCATACTGAAACAATAGACTGTTTATCAACATTTTATAAAAAGATACAATTATTTTTTCATTTCAAGATAGAACGGATTTTTTCTCCTTATCAGGCACTAAATTTACTTGAAACAAACTTTCTTAGCAAAAGATTTTTAGATACTTTCAAATGGGAAAGTATAGATTAGATGCTGTTATCCATACGAATTGATAAATCCTACATTAGATTATGAAAACTAAAGAGGAATTGCTCCGCACAATACAGGAATACAGAGTTCTTCGAAATGAAAGAACATCAAAGGAAAGGGAACGCCTGCTCGAAAAGATTAAGGAACTGGTGAGTCGTCACCTAGGGATAAATCGTTGAGTATGTCAGCGGGATTTTCGCCAAGGATATACCGCCTTGTTAGGGCCTCTGTCATCCCAAACAAAATTTTTCGCTCTCTGTCTAAGCCACCAACTTGCTTGTGGAGAGAAGCATTTTCTACTGTCAACTCCTCAATGCGCTTTCGCAATGCATTGGTGTCCATTAACATATTTTCATCTCCCGATAGGAGCCATGCTAAATTTAATTCTGGGCAGGCTTCAAGTAAGAGGTGCAGGTGATGGATGGTAAGATTTCTCGTTCCATTGAGTAGATGTGAAATGGAATTGACATGTTTGAACCCAAGTAAGTCTGCCAGGGCAGCTTTGGACAACTCTAGATGTCTTCGAAGCTCATCTAGTCGCCGACCAATGTCTTCGCTTCCAGTTTTTCGCTGTTTAAAGTTATTTCTTTCGTCCACAGTAATATTATCAGTAGTCAAATAATATGCAATAATAATTCATTTAGACTAAAAAATTAGTCTAAATGTTTGTTTTATTATTCAAATAGTATTAGCTTTACATTCGACACAATGAATATAGAGTTAGAAGGCAGCAAATCAAAATACACAAGATTTCAAAAATCAGCAGCTGCCCATTTAACTCGATGGCATTAACACGCTTTCGGTAGATAAATGTTTGCGCAGTTGCCAGGTGCTTGCACCACGTGCAGGGCCTGGCAGCGCGTAGCCGACCGACAACCGATCGGCGAATTGCACGTATCCCGCCTAATGGCCAATCAATTTCTGTAAAGCGCCACAACTCTCCGGCGGCATATGCCCAAGGATGTGAGTCCAGCAAGTGTTCACACACAAGCGCTCACTGCATCGGCATAGGTCCATATATACATTTACACAAAAGAATTTTCACTCGGCAGGTGAGTCGCCTTAGAGCGAGTAATGACACAGCTCCAAGAGCCCGCTAGACAATGTTTCTATTGCGCTTGCTTGCCTCGCCTGCCTTCCCCAGGGAGGGCAGGTGGCTTTTGCTGGCATGTATTTTTTCACCAAATCAATTCAATATGTCGAATAAGCATCCGTATGCAGGTCTGCTCTTGCTGTGCCTGCTGTTGTACATGGGGGCTTGTCAAAAAGACGATGCCCTTGTCAACTCTTCTTTGGACGCCTCGTCCACACAACAAAATGCCTCTGCCCAGAGAGGAGACAATTCCCCACATTCTTTCTTGAACCACCAATGGCCAGATGGCTGGGCAAGCATCGACCACGACTGGCTGGAACAAGACCCACAACTGGTCCAACAAAGCAAACAATCCCTGCAAAGCTATGAGAGCTTGCACCCAGGGGGACTGGAACTGGTGGAGAGCGGAATCGGCCGCCCTGTTTGGGAAGCCCTCGCCCGCTTGGAACTGGACGATGACCCCAGCAATGAGGACCTGCAGTTGGCATCTCTGCCTCTGGTCAATGATGATGCCAGTCAATTGACGGGCCTTTTGTTTTTCATCCAACTGACAGGCCAAGCCACTGACTTTCTTTTGGTCCGCCAGGAAGACATTGTGGCCTTCCAGGACACCAACCAATTGGAAGAAGACCTTCGCCCCCTGCTTCCCAACTTGCATGCCTTGAGCAATTCCTACAGTGAATGGTTTTTCCCCGAACAGCGCCGGGCCTCGTCCAGAGGAGATTGCACCTGGCCTTGGGATCGGGTGAAGTGTCCAAGCGCAGCCGGGGGCAAGAGTCGCTTCAAGAAGTGGTTTGCAGACCTCTTTGGCGGTGGCGGCAATGGCCCATCGGGCGGCAGGTCTCAAACGACAGTCATCACTTCATCTACCGACTGGCTCTATCTGCTGGGAGGGGGCAACTCCAATATTCCCGATGACGAGCGCAATACGGGAGGTGGTGGCAGCAAGTACGATCAGTTTTGCCACAAGCCCAAGGAAGAATTGGGCTTTGAGGAAATCGGTCGCATGCTCGAACTGCTCACTGACATGGTCGCAGATGGCAGCCTGGCATCCATCCCCCAAGACATCTTCCACATCGCCCGTGCCGATTGCTTCGACGAGTCGGTCAACTTTGCCGACTGCCTCCAAGCAAGCTTCATCTGCGACATCAAAGAAGACATCCCCGACCTGGAAGACGAACTCATCGGATGCCTGGAAGGCAATCTCGACCTCCTTGTACACCTGCACACAAATCGGGCCTTGGTCAAAACCATCCTGAAAGGCATCTCCGACCTGAGCTGCGAGGAACTGGCCGAACTACTGGACCAGGAAGGTGAGTTGGAACGCATTGCCTCTTTGGAATCTGAGGAGGATGGTACAGACTGCCATTCTTTCGACTTCCGCGTCACCACCAACAGCAATTACCAATCTTGTGGTGTGATTGGCATCTGGGTCAATTTTATTTCCAGCTACTACAATGGCGATGAGTGGCGAGTGGAGTACCGACATTTGGTCTTCAATACCTTGTATTTTGAGATGCCGCACATTCGGTTTGATGGGACGGTGTTGAGTCCGGGAGAAGCGGGGATGATTTGTGCTGAAGCGGTTGATAAAGCAGAGAAAGAATTGGAAAAAAAATACCGAAATCAGGAACCTCCCTCCTTAGAAACCCTCATCGAGAACGAATTCATTGAAACTCTTAGAAGTGAATTAAGATCTATTGGAGGAAGAGTTAGTCGTACGAACAATTATGGAAATGTTCCTGTGCGTCCCTATGAATGGAATGCATTTGGCAATGGAAATTGCAATTAGTAACATTTGATTTACATGACCGGATTCGTTATATTTGAATCCGGTCATGTTTTATTTCTGGCATAGTAAAATTACGATTATGGAAATGCTGTTTTTCAAGCTCCTCAAGGCCAATGCCTTGCTCTATTCAGTCATCTTGTCCGGAAACATCAATCTGGTATTGGAGGATACGACCTACAATACCATGCCCGCTTATCCAGAAGTAGTGGCCATTCTTGATTTCTCTTTAACGGAAGAACTGCATTTCAAAGAGGTTCTCATCAGCGGAAGTTATGAAGAGGACGATTACATGGCCATGGACTTTAAAGCGGAAGACTCACGAATTTACGATGAATACTTCCTCTATTTTGGTCCACCAGATGGATACAGAGACAAGTCTTACCATATTGGCGGACAAGATGTCCACATAAAGGGATATACATACGATTTTATAGAAGATGACAAGGAAGTATCTGTTGGAATCCGAAAAGTTAATGACATCTACAAAGTCCACATAAAGTTTAGACCGATTAGAAAAGAGTAAACAATTTATCTACCTTTTAATAGACAGCCGACTGTGCAACGGCATGGCCCGGCTGTCATTTTCACTTTCAACAAGTTTTTATGGAAATGCTGTTTTTCAAACTCCTCAAGGCCAATGCCTTGCTCTACTCAGTCATCTTGTCCGGAAACATCAATCTAGTGCTGGCAGATACAACTTACAATACCATGCCCGCTTACCCCGAGGTAGTCGCCATACTCAACTTTCCGTTGACGGAAGAGTTAATTTTTGAAGAACTTCTAATCAGTGGGAGCTACAAGGAGGATGATTTTATGGCATTTGACTTTCAAACCAAGAACTCACGGATTTATGACGAGTACTTCCTCTATTTTGGACCACCAGACGGATACAGAGATAAGTCTTACAATATCGGTGGATATGTGACCCACATCAAAGGCTATACATATGATTTTATAGAGGATGGAAGAGAGATATCCATCGGTGTCCGCAAGGCAAAT
Organism: Bacteroidota bacterium; assembly: GCA_039821145.1. Lineage (GTDB taxonomy): Bacteria > Bacteroidota > Bacteroidia > Chitinophagales > Saprospiraceae > JBCCSZ01. The sequence continues at coordinate 75,084 of JBCBOS010000020.1, forward strand.
GACAGTTACAGTGTCTCCATTGAGTTCAAACCCATCAGGGAAGAAAAAGACTAGCTATTGACAAATCCAATCCGTCCAAAAAAGAAATTTATCTACCATTTGATAGACAGCCGACTTTGCAACGGCATGACCCGGCTGTCATTTTCACTTTCAACAAGTTCTTATGGAAATGCTATTTTTTAAGCTCCTCAAGGCCAATGCCTTGCTCTACTCAGTCATCTTGTCCGGAAATATCAATCTAGTGCTAGCAGATACGACTTACAATACCATGCCTGCTTACCCGGAAGTAGTCGCCATACTAGATTTCCCCTTGACAGAAGAATTGCACTTCAAAGAGGTTCTCATCAGTGGGAGTTACAAAGAAAATGATTATTTACGATTAGACTTCGAGACCACAGAATCGAGAATCTATGACGAGTACCTGATTTATTTTGGTCCCCCGGATCGCACAAGGAGTAAATCTTATGACATAGGAGGGTATACCACTAACATTCATAAGTATACATATTATCTATCCGAAAATGATACAGAAATTACCATAAGGGTTCGAAAGGCAAATGACAACTACAGTGTCTCTGTCGAGTTCAAACCCATCAGGGCAGAAAAGACTAGCCATTGACAAACCAGCTCTGTCCAAAAAAGAGAAATTTATCTACCACTTAATAGACAGCCGACTGTGCAACGGCATGGCCCGGCTGTCATTTTCACCTTCAACAAGTTTTTATGGAAATGCTGTTTTTCAAGCTCCTCAAGGCCAATGCTTTGCTCTATTCAGTCATCCTGTCCGGAAATATCAATCTAGTTTTGAAGGATACGACCTATAATACCATGCCCGCTTACCCGGAAGTGGTGGCCATACTCGACTTCCCTTTAACAGAAGAGTTGATCTTTGAGGAAGTCCTGATCAGTGGAAGCTACGATGAAAATAAGTACATCGCTTTCAATTTCAGAACCAAAAAATCACAGATTTACGATGAATACTTTCTCTACTTTGGTCCACCGGATGGATACAGAGATAAATCATACAATATGGGAGGACACGATGTCCACATAAAGGGGTATACATATAGGTTTGTAGAAGATGATAAAAAAATATCCATTGGCGTCCGCAAAGCAAATGACAGTTACAGTGTCTCCATTAAGTTCAAGCCCATCAGGGAAGAAGAGGACTAGCCATTGACAAACCCAATCCGTCCAAAAAAGAGAAATTTATCTACCACTTAATAGACAGCCGACTGTGCAACGGCACGGCCCGGCTGTCATTTTCACTTTCAACAAGTTCTTATGGAAATGCTGTTCCTCAAACTCCTCAAGGCCAATGCCTTGCTCTACTCAGTCATTCTGTCCGGAAACATCAATCTAGTATTGAAGGATACAACCTACAATACCATGCCTGCCTATCCTGAAGTGGTGGCCATTCTTGATTTCCCCTTGACAGAAGAGTTGCACTTCAAGGAGGTTCTCATCAGTGGAAGCTACAAGGAAGGTGACTATCTGAGGTTTGATTTCGAAGCAGTGAGTCCACGAATTTACGATGAATACTTTCTCTACTTTGGTCCACCGGATGGGTACAGGGACAAATCTTACCATATTGGCGGACAAGATGTCCACATAAAGGGATACACATATGATTTTGTGGAGAACAATAAAGAAGTCTCAATCAGTGTCAGAAAAACGAATGATAAATACAGTGTCACAATTAGATTCAAACCCATCAGGGAAGCAAAAGACTAGCCATTGACAAACCAGCTCTGGCCAAACAAGAGAAATTTATCTACCTTTTGATAACTCCCCCTTCATCACCCACAAATCTGAATTTTCAAGGTTTTGCCCAGGCCCGCTTCTATGATCTTTTTCAAGGTCAACAACTCAATATCAGACTTGTCATTTTCCAGTCTCGAAATGTAGTGCTTGCTCGTTCCACTCCTCTCTGCCAACTCCTGCTGCGTCAAACCAGCTTCTTTTCTGGCCGGTCGAATCAAATGACCAAGCTGAATCGTTCGACTCTCGTCCAATTTACCATTCTCAAATAAAACAATGGGGTCAATCTGATAAGGATAAAACACCTCTTCTCCATCAATTTTTTTGCTGTAAATGCCCACATTTTTCCATCCGATGGTACTGCCCATCAGCTCTACCTGAGCAAATGCTTCCAAACTCTTCGACAACTCATATGCTGGATGCCTTTCCGAAAAGCCCTTGATGTTTTGGAAGTAAGCTGCAAAATCGATGATTCTGGATTCTCCATTGTTGAACAAACAAGACAACTCATACCCCTCCAATCCATTGATCTTCAATACCTTGGGAATACTTCTCAATCCTTTCATATCCTGCTAGTTATTTGGGAAATACAAGTATCACAGAAGTTGCCGAATTAGTCAACTCTCACAATAACAAAACCTTGTATCCCATGGTCCACAAACGACAGACAGGATGTACCTACTTTCATAAGCCCCCACAACCCTATTCCGGCTCAAATCCTAAGATGATGTTGAAGCGTCCAAATCGACGGAAGATCGAGCCAGTACCAGGATCGTCCTTGTCAAATCCAAGACCGTAGTCAAATCCAAGGGTACCAAACATCGGTAGGAAGACCCGCAAACCCATACCGGCCGAACGCCGCAGGTCGAAGGGGTTGAACTCGCGGATGCTGCGCCAGGCGTTTCCACCCTGCACAAAGGCCGTCAGGAAGATGGTCGAACTCGGATTGAGGGAAACCGGATAGCGGAGTTCCATCGTAAACTTGTCGTAGACCGGAGTGGCCACGATGCCCGTCACACCTGGCTGGGTGTTGGCCTCCAAATCCAATTCGTCATACCCCCGCAAGGAAATCAAGTCCACCCCCGTGTAGCCACCGCCAAATTGCTGGCTGGAGAATCCATCGCCACCCAACTGGAAGCGCTCAAAGGGAGAGACCCCGATGTCGTCGTTGTAGCTGCCCAAAATCCCGATCTTGGCCTGGGTTCTGAGGACAAACTTGCCGAACACCTGCGTATACCATTCCGCATCAAAACGCCACTTGTGGTATTCGATGAACTTGAAGCGCTCCGATACGTCTAGGTCAGAGTAGTTGCGGTTGTTGAAAAGAGAGTATGGTGGAGTAAACTGAACGGACAAGGAAATGCGCGATCCACTCTTGGGGAAGATCGGATCGTTGATGGTCGTCCGCGTAATGGTCTGGTTGATGCTGAAGTTGTAGAAGTTGCCGTCGGATACCCGGGTGCCTTCATCCGTGATGAAAAGACCGCGACCCGATCCCCAATTGACCAAAGAAAGGTTTTGGAGCGACAAAGTCGTATTGGATACAAAGTTGTCATCCGGCCACTTGAGGCGACTCCCCAAGCCAACGGACAATCCCGTGATCACAAACTTTTGGAAGCTCGATGTTTCGCGGGTTCCAAAAGCAAAGCGGTTGTAAAACGCAGCCACTGTGAAGGAATTTGGCTTCTTGCCACCCAACCAAGGCTCCGTAAACGAGATATTGTAAGATTGGAAGAATCTACCGTTGGTCTGCGCGCGCAAAGACAGGCGCTGGCCATCCCCCTGCGGAAGCGGACTCCAAGCTTCCTTGTTGAAGATGTTTCGCAAGGAGAAGTTGTTGAACGAGACACCCAAGGTACCGATCACCCCTCGGCCACCACCGGCCCATCCGGCCGACAATTCCAACTGATCCGAAGGACGCTCCTCCACCTTGTACTCAATGTCTACCGTCCCTCGCTGAGGGTTCACAGGTGTATTCATCTCAAATGCCTCCGGGTTGAAATACCCCAGGTTCATGATCTGGCGCTGGGACCGAATGATGTCCGACCGACTGAACTTTTGCCCCGGAAAGGTGCGCAATTCCCGACGGATGACGTGCTCGTGCGTGCGATCGTTGCCGCGGATCACCACCTTGTCAATGGTCGCCTGCGGCCCTTCAAAGATGCGGATTTCCAAATCGATGGAATCCTCCACAATGGACGTTTCGATGGGATCGACCCGGAAGAACAAATAGCCATTGTCCATGTATAGGGTACTGACGTCCCGGCCGTCCTGACTGAAACTCAAGCGGGTTTCCAGCATTTCCTGATTGTAGACATCGCCCTTTTGGATGCCCAAAACAGAAGCGAGGGTCTTTTCGTCGTAAATGGATTGGCCCTTCCAACTGATGTTGCGGAAATAGTAGCGGCCACCTTCCTCGATGTACAATTTGAGCATCAAATCGCCACTTGGATTGCGCCACACACTGTCCTTGGTCACCCGGGCGTCCCGGAAACCGATGGTATTGTAGTAGGCGACAATGCTTTTCTTGTCCGCCTCATAATCTTCTTCGATGAGTTTGGAGCCGGAAAACAGCTTGCGCTTGCGCTTGGTATTTTCCATCTTCTTGCGCAGCTTCTTTGACTTGACGGTATTGCCCACAAAGACAATGTCCTTGATCTTGACCTTTTCGCCCTTGTCAATGTCGAAGACCAAGCGAACAGCGTTGACCAACTTTTCATCTGGAATCTCGCGCACATTGACCTTGGCATCCAAAAAGCCCTTGCCTCTGAAAAACTCCAGGATGGCATTGGCGGCGTTGGTCTTGATGTTGTCGGTGACGATGGCTCCCTTGAGCAGGATGGGTTCCAGATCGTCGTTCATATCGTCGTGGTACGACTTTTTGACGCCCTTGAAAGAGTGGCGGGCCAATCGGGGACGTTCCTTCACAAGGATTTCGAGGAAGATGACATCGCCAATGGTCTTTTCCTTGAAAATTTGCACATCTGTAAAGAGGCGCAGCTTCCAAAGAGCTTTCATGGCCCGGGTAATTTCGGGGCCTGGGATGCGCAGCTTGTCTCCTACCTTAAATCCGGCGATGGCAATGAGGGCATTGTCGTCGCTGAACTCAGCTCCCACAACTTTGATCCCACCGATTTCGTACTCTTTGGGCTCGGAATATTCTATGACGGGAATGGAGTCGGTGAATTGGGCCTGCAGGGGGGCCTGGAAGATGATTAGGAGAAAAAAGCCAAAAATCGCAACTACACTATGTTTCATTCTAATGTTTTTCTATCACACTCTAATAATTGGGCGAAATCCATTGATTTTCATTTCGCCAGGCCAAAATAGGCCATTTGTGGTACTTGAAGGAGTCAAGGGGCCGACAGACAACAATACAAAGTGCCCGAAAGGAGAACGTTGGTTGTGTCTGGGTGTTGCTTGTCTTCAATTAACCTTAACAAAAAGAAGCGATAAAGTCCCAAAACGACAGTTGTCAAGCCAGTTGTTCGCTGGTTTTCCCGAATCGCCGCTCCCGGTTTTGATAATCGAGTATGGCCTGATACAAATGATCCTTGCGGAATTCTGGCCAGTAAACTTCTGTAAAATACAATTCGGCATAGGCAATTTGCCACAGCAAAAAATTGCTGATGCGCGTCTCGCCACTGGTGCGAATCAACAGCTCCGGGTCGGGCATTTCCCGGGTCGCCAGGGCATCGCTGAATCGCTTTTCATCGATGGTGTTGGGGTCGAGCTGTCCGCTTGCTGCCTCAATGGCCAGTTTGCGGGCTGCTTCCACGATTTCCCATTTGGCGCTGTAGTTGAGTGCCAATACCAGGGTCATCCGGTCGTTGTTGGCTGTATCTTCGATGCCGTCCAAGAGCGCCTTGTGGGTCCGATCGGGCAAGCGATTCAGGTTGCCGATGGCTTTGAGGCGGATGTTGTTCTTGTTCAGGGTTGCTACCTCCTTGGTCAGTGTGTCCACCAACAAGGTCATCAGGGCATTGACTTCAAATCGAGGGCGGCTCCAATTTTCGGTGGAAAAAGCGTAGAGGGTCAAATACTCTACCCCCAACTCTGCCGCTGCCTCGGTGACTTCACGCACCGATTTGACCCCACTTCGATGTCCAAACACCCTGGGTTGCCCTTTTTCCTTGGCCCATCGGCCATTGCCATCCATGATGAGCGCGATGTGTCGGGGCAGCTTATTTTGATTGATTTGCGACTTCAAGTCCATTTGCTGAAGGGGGTAGTTTCCAAAAACGCCCTAAATTTAAGAAAAGTCTGCTAAGCGGAGTCGCCTTTTCTGTCTTTGCATGAAGAATCGGCCGTTTTTCAGCTGATCTTACCCATATTTTAACAAAATGACCCTCCCCAAGAGACGGATTGGGCCCGCAAACGACAAACGGGCCGATCTGTAAAGACCTGCCCGTCCTGCGTTTCTTCGGTAAATTGCAAGAGTTCGTTCCCGCGGATGGGAATGATCCTGCAATGGGGTGACTTAGTTCATGTTGGTAACCAATTCTTTGCCGGGCTTGAACTTCACGACGTTCTTGCTGGGAATCATGATGGACTCGCCAGTCTTTGGATTGCGGCCCGGGCGGGCATTGCGAGTAGTAACAGTGAAAGTACCAAATCCGACCAGGCTCACTTTGTTGCCATCTTTGAGGGATTCACCAATGCAGTTGATAACAGCGTTCAGCGCCTCAGATGCTTGTGTCTTGGACAGGTTGGCTTCTTCTGCCATTCTGTTGATTAAATCTCCTTTGTTCATTTGACTGATTTTTGATATGTACAAATTTGGCACAAAAATGTCTCCTCTGACCAATTGGTAAAGCGCACGACTTCAGAATGGGCTGATTTTGCCGTAACTTTATCCCATAGCTCGGCCGTTCTGACGTATTTTAGGCCATAAAACACTAAAATTTACGTTCAAATAGCAGTCGGGATTCAAAATATTTAAATTTTTTATACATGAAGCGTTTTCTTTCTCTCTTGTTTTTCTGCGCCCTTTTCAGTCTCATCGCCACCACCAGCAGCTCCTGCAGTCGAAAAACCGGTTGCCCGGTCAATGAAAATGCCCATGTCAAGCCCGGCAAAAACAGTCAATTTTCCTCCAAAAAACGCGGAAAATCCAATCTATTCCCCAAAAACATGCGCCGCCGCAAGGGACGCTAGACAGCTCTTGCACATCATCGGTCAAGGTGAGTAAAAATGGGTGGGAAAAGGTGTCAACCCCTTCGAGGGTCAATCGCATCGGTCAATCCCTCTCCAATGAAGTTGAAGATGGAGACAGTCACAAAGATGGCCAAGCCCGGAAATACAGCCAACCACCAAGCCCCTGGACTGTTGCGCGCCAAACTGAGCAAGCGCCCCCAGGTCACCTGAGCACTGCCTGCCCCTTGTCCCAAAAAGGACAAAAAAGCTTCCAATAAGATGGCTCCTGCAATGCCAAAGGCCAAGGTAATCAGCACCGGGCCCAATGCATTGGGAATGACGTGGCGCCAAATGATCCGCCAGTTGTTGTAGCCCATCGCGCGGGCCGCCTCTATGTATTCCAAGGCTCGAATGCGAAGAATCTCCCCTCGAATGAAACGGGCAATCCCCGTCCAACTGATCAAGCCAATGATGACCATCACACTGAAGACATTGGGCCGGGGAATGATCACCAAAATGGCCAACAACAACATCAGACCCGGAATGGAATTCATCACTTCTATCAGTCGCATCACCAAAATGTCCACCGGCATGGTCCACTTTCGTCCCAACCAAGGAAGTCGTTTCAGAAGGGTTGCCAACAAATTGGCCAGCAAAAGGATGCCCATTGCCCATCCGAGGCTGATGAGCAGTTGTGTGTAAAAATTGCTGCTTTCCTCCAAAACATATGACCGGACCTCCACTGCATAAAAATACGCCAATGGCAATGCCAATAGATTGAGCAATACACGGACGCGCGACACCTGCAAATGCCGATCGCCATAGTACCCGGCCAAGGCCCCCAGCAGGATGCCAATGAAGGCAGCCACCGCCATGGACAACAGCCCGATCACCAAGGCCACCCGCGTCCCGCGAATCATCCCGGCAGCTACATCTCTGCCCAAACTGTCTGTTCCCAGTCGATGCCGAAAGCGCGGCGCTTTGACTTTCTGAGGATCAAAGGGACTCTTGTAGCTATTGCCCATGTCGAGATTGTTGTCGGCATACGGAATCAGCGGCCACACCACCGATTCGTATTGGGCCTCCTTCCAGTCAAAATTGGACATTCCCTCGGGCCATTTGCCCACGCCAGCATCCACCAAATAGTTGCGGAATACCGGCCAATGTGCCTGCCCCTCCAACTGACAATAAATGGGTTTGTCATTGGCCAAAAAGTCTGCAAACAAGGCGATGACAGCCAAAAAGCTCAGAATGCGCAAAGCCCAGATGGCAACGCGATTTTTCCGATACTGCCTCCAGACCTGCTTCCAGTAATCAGGTGACTTAGGACGTTCGTCCATTTGCTGCTGCAGGCGCTGTTCCCGTTTTTGTTTGCGAAAAAGCATAGAACTCTGAAGGTACAAAATTACAAATCAAACTTCACCCGGGGGTCTGCCCAGGTATAGAGAATGTCTGCCATCAAATTGCCCAATATGGTCATCACAGCCGTGAGCATCAGGATGATGTATACCACTGGCCAGTCCTTGGCAAGAATGGAATCCAAGACCAACAAACCCATGCCCGGAATGTTGAAAATCAGCTCAATGACAACCGATCCGGTAATGGCCGCGGGAAGGATGCCCGCCATCATGGTAATGAGCGGAAAAACTGCATTTCGGAAATTGTGCCGCCAGTGAACCTGATGTGGCGACAAGCCTTTGGCCCAAGCTGTTCGAATGAAGTCCTGCCGTTTGACATCCAACGTACTGCCACGCATCTGCCGCGCCATAAAGGCCAGGCCACCATAGGTCAAGCAAAAAACAGGCAATATCAAATGTGTCAGACGTTGCCAAAACCTGGGCCAAAATGGATCGGAGGCCGTCATGTTGCCCAATCCAACAGAAGGAAAAATATTGGCCCACTCCCCGAATTGAGAGGTGGTAAAAAACATGACCAACATCGTCGCAATCCAAAAAGTCGGCAGGGAATACAGCATGAACAGGCCAGCACTGGTGATGCGATCGAACCACTGACCATAGCGGTTGGCAGAGTAGACCCCCAAGGGAATGGCGATCAAAAAGGTAAAAAACATGGAGAGCAGACTCAGGACCACCGTCCACCAAAGAGCATCTTTTATTTTTTGCCCGGCGGGCTGTCCATTTTGCAGCGATACCCCAAAATCTCCCTTCAGAAAAGCCACCAGCCAGTTGTGGTATTGATTGTCAAGACCATTCACCCGAATGGATGGGATCATCAGATCAGAGGGGCGGGCCGTGCTTTGCAAGTTGGCATAGGCCGCCTTCAGCTCCAACAACTCTGTGGCGATCTGCTGCTCCAGCTCCGGGTTCTTTTCCAAGTCCTTGCCAATTTCCTCCCATTCATACTGGATGGCAGCAACCTTGTAGATATGCTCCAAGTGCAGGAAATGGCGTTGCAAATTGATCAGATCATCCTTGCCCAAGCTGTCGGGCAGTTGGCTGAAGTGGGCCATGAATCCATCGTAGGTTTCCATGTATTGATGGACGGCATCCCAATTGCCATATTGGTCCAAGAGCTTGCGCATGGCTCTGCGCCGATCGGGCGGTACGATTTGTTGGAGGGTATCGGGATAGGCTCGCGGCAGCAAGCTGAGATAGAAAGGGGGACGATCAACCCCCAAATCACGGGCCTTGTAGCGGTAATCTCGTTCGTATTGTTTTTTGTTTTCCCAATTGATGTCATTCTCCGAGTTGATGAGCAAACGATCGACCGGGTCTCCCGGGGAGCACTGGCTCAGACCAAATGCTACCAGGGAGACCATTAAAAAGGTGGGTACAAAAAGTACAATCCGTTTTGCGATGTACAAAAACATAGTGACTACTGGCTAGGTCCAAGCTCAATCTGTATTGGCTTGCGCATCCAACCCCAGGTAGTTTTCAAAGATGGCTGGACTCTTCATGGAAGCCTTGAAATTTTTGAAGCGATTGCTGATGGCAATTCTGTCGCGGGTGTTGTAAAGGAAAATCACAGGCATCTCATCATAGAGCAATTCCTGAAACTCCATGTACAACTTCTTGCGCTTTACCGGGTCCAACTCCTGGCGAATCTCATCGATCAGCGCATCCGAATCGGCATTGCCAAAGCCAAAGTAGTTGCCCCCGCTGCTGGTGTGCCAATACTGCTTGGGATCGTACATTCCCAGATCGACACCTGCACCGAGTATCAGCAGTTCGAAATCACCAGTTCCCCGGTTGCGAATCAGCAGATTGGCCTCCGTGGGAGTCGGCACGATGTCGATGCCAGCCTTGCGCGCCCCTTCTTTGAACAGCACTGCAATCTTCCGACTGTCGATGTTCTGCGGGGTCAATAGATATTCCAATGTCAAATCCGTCTTTTCTCCGTCGATGACCTTGTCCACAATGCCATTGCCATCTGTGTCCTTCCAGCCTGCCTCTTCGAGGAGTGCCTTGGCCTTTTCGACGTTCAGAGAGTAGGGCTCCAATCCCTTGTGGTAATAATCCAACTGCGGAGGAATCGGGCTGGTAATCTTCTGCGCCCCTCCCAGCTTGATGGTGTTAACTATCTCGTCCGTATCAATACAGTAGGCCAATGCCTTGCGAACCCGCTTGTCGCTCAGCTTCGGATTTTGGGTATTGATGCCGATGTAATTGTAAATGGTCGTGTTGGGCGTATGAAGGTCAAATTCTTCCTGAAATTTCTTGTCTCCCTGCAATTGGCTGAAAGGCTCGCCCGGAATGCGGCCCACAAAATCAACTTCTTTGTTTCTCAATAGGTTCAGGGCAGCCGTTGCATCCCGCACAGGATGGTAGACGATCTCATCGGGAATGGCAGTCAACATCGGATAGCGGTCTGCCAGTTGGTCGCCCCACCAATTTTCTTTTTTCTTGAGAATCAGTCGATCCCCGGCAATCCACTCACTCAACTGGTAGGGTCCACTTCCGGTGATGACTTCCTTTTCTTTTGTGTATCTGGTAGAGGTAAATTGTTTGGCAAAGGCGTCGATCTTCGGTTCTTCTTCTGCCAATTTGCTCGACTTGTCTGCATCCGTGAGGTCGGCCAAGGCAATGTCCTTGAGCAAGCCATCTGGGTCGTAAACATGTTCTGGGTATACGTAAAAGCCCGTCACATAAGAGGACCGAATGTAAGGCTCTCTGGTGACGACCGTCATCTTCTTGGGATTTTCCGGATCGAGGATTACATCCTGAATGGTCCCCAGGTGTGCCCGATAGAGCGGAGCCCCGATGGTAATCCGCGGATTGAAGAGGGCCTTGAGGGTAAAGAGATAATCTGTTGCTACGATGGGCATGCCATTGTCCCAGACTGCCTCATCGTGGATTTCAAAGACAAAAGCTGTCTTCCCTTTGTAGGGCCCCTCCTCGACGATGATTTCGTCGGGCAGCGATTTGGCCAAGACAGGGCTCAATTTCAGAGTAAAGGGGTCGTAATCCACAAGGGTTTGAAAAATCTGGTTCATCACGCGCGTCGTCCAAGAACGGGTTCCCATGATGGGGTTCAAGTAATCGGGTTCTGCCTGAATGCGCGTGTGTACAGAGATTTTGTCAGAGCCAGTCGCATCCGTTCCACCGGAGGGAGAGTCCGATACGCAAGCGGGTTGGATCAAGAGACAAAAGAAGAGAAATCCCAAGAATAGCAAAGATTGTTTCATGGTTTGAACATTTAAATTTTAACGGTAGTTTGATTCAACGTTTCCCCAAGTCCCGCCAAGCGTCAGTCTTTTCCTGCTAGGCTGAATTCCTGCGGAAAATATCCTGGGCGCAATACGGAACTTTTGGCATTGAATCTACGGTGGATGGCAATCCTTTCTCTCGGAGAGAACAGAAAGATGCATGGCTGTTGCTCATAAATCATCTTCTGCGCCTTAATATACAAAGGTTTTCGGAGGATTGGGTCCATTTGTCGACGAATCCCATCAATTATGGCATCCAGCTCGGCATTTCCAAAGCCAATTCGGTTGCTTCCCCCGCTTCCCAGGCTCTCGCTGTGCCAGGATTGCTTCAAGTCGTCTGGAAAGGGCAGCTGTCCTTTGGCGATGTAAAACAATTCAAAATCACTCCGGCGATATTCTTGCAAAAGGGTGTTGAAGGCTCTGCTGTCGATGTCAATCTGACATCCAATGGAGCGTGCATTTTGTTGCAGCATCAACCCAATGTCTACTCCGATCTGATTGCGGGGATCTACTTTGTAAGTCAATCGCAATGGTTGATCTCTGCCTCCCACCTTTTTGTCCAGCAAGCCATCTCCATCCCGGTCCAACCAGCCACTTTCAGCCAACAGCTGCCTGGCTTTTTCCGGATCGAAGGGAATGGGGACCAAAGAGCGATCGCAATATTCTTTGGAAGGATGGATGGGACCAACGAGCCGCTCTGCTGCTCCTCCGAAAAGCAACTCAACGGCAGTTTCCAGATCGAGCAGGTGGGCCAAGGCCTTTCGCACATTGCGATCCCCCAAAATGGGATGGTCATTTTGCAGCGCAATTTGATAGTAAGAGAGCTTGAGTGGCGTATGCAACTGTACGGGTGGGGACTGTGCCTCTGCTTCTCGCCATCGTTTGACATCTGCGATGGGTACATCAGAAAGCACATCTAGGTCCCCTGTCCGCAGAAGATTCATGGCCGCCTGGATGTCGGGAACAAATCGATATACCATTTCCGAGGGCTGAGCCATCCTCACCGCTGACTGCTGCCCCTCTGCCCACCAATCTGCCCGCTTTTCCAATCGCAGAAACCGACCCGCAGCCCATTCCGACAAACGATACGGACCAGACAACGGAAAGCTCCCCCATTCCTCTGCATCGCGAGGGCGCACAAATTCCTCTGCCAGGGCCTGCAAGCTGCTGTCCTGCCCAATCATGCGATCCGTTTGCTCGGCTTCGATCCATTGTGCAAAGGAGAGATCGGCCAGCAAATCATTGGGATCGAGTTTTTTTCTGGGAAAAATGGGCAACAGGCCAATGGCTGCCTCTGCCAGAATGTAAGGCCGACGGCAAACGAAGGTCAGCGCTCGTCGATCTGTTTCGTCAAGACGAACATCCTCTATGAAATCCAAATAAGCCCGATAATGCCCGACGGGAACTTCGGGGTGGAAGATCATCTTGAGGGTAAACAGCACATCTTCGGCCAGCACAGCTTGTCCATCACTCCAACGAGCATCCGGATGCAGGCGAAACCGAAACTCCAACTGTCCGGCTTCATTGAGCTGTTGCTGGGGTCGCTGCGCTGCCAACAAGGGCTGCAATGACAAATCATCAGGTGCGACCCTCAAAAGAGACAGAAAAAGATGTTGGTGTACTTGTTCAGAGTAGGACGAACGAGACAAGAGTGGATGCAAACGGTCTGGCTCGGCTGCCAAACGAATTTGTACAGGCCGTGTGTTTTCCTTGGAAGATGGCTTGCCACAAGCGATGCAGCCAATGATCCAAAGAAACAAAAGGAGGCGACAATCACAACAAAATAGATTGCTCACAAACAGGGGGTTGTTCCAGGTACCGAGTGTACGACAAAGCTCTTCGCTTTGGTCACCGCTCAATTTAGGGAAAAAGCAAAAGGCATGAAACATTCACCTACAGTTTTTGTTGTATGTGCGTGTTAAAAAGAGGGAATATGCTTTGGCTTGTACAAAATGAGCCGTGCTGGAAAAGCCCTCTTCCATGGTGCCATCTGAGGGAATGATTTTGCAGACCATAGAATCCTAATTTATGCCCACTGTTCTGATTGCCGGCGGAAGCGGCCTGGTTGGAAGTCGTCTCAGCCAATTGTTGACAGACAAAGGATACACTGTCATCCACCTGAGTCGGAAAGCCCGCCCCAATGCGACCTACCAAACCTTTCGTTGGGACCTACGGGAAAACTTCATTGCCCCGGAAGCCATTCAGCGGGCCGATTATGTGGTGAGTCTGGCCGGGGCAGGCATCGCCGACCAACGCTGGTCAGCCGCCCGCAAAAAGCTCATCATCGACAGTCGGGTGCGCTCCAATCTATTGCTCAAAAATGCATTCGAACAAGCAGGCAAGGTCCCCAAGGCCTATGTTGCTGCAAGTGCCATCGGATACTATGGCGACCGGGGCGAGGAATTGATGGATGAAAAGAGCGATCCCGGAAAAGGCTTTTTGCCGGAGAGTTGCATCGCCTGGGAAAATGCCTTGCATGCCGTGGCAGATAGCGACTGGCGAACCGTCATCCTGCGCATTGGCATCGTCTTGTCTACTCAGGGCGGGGCTTTGGAGAAAATGATCCTGCCCATGCGCTTCGGCACGGGACCTTATTTTGGAGATGGCCAGCAGTTTTATTCTTGGATACACATCGATGATCTGTGCCGAATGTTTTTGCAAGGACTGGAAAAAGAACAAATGAATGGCACTTACAATGCCGTCAGCCCCTACCCCATCAGCAACAAACAACTCACCTATGAGCTGGGGCGCGCCATGGACAAAAAAGCCCTGTACTTTTCCACACCCAGCTTTGCCCTTCGGTTGGCCATGGGCGAAATGGCAGATGTGGTCTTGATCAGCACGAGGGTATCATCCCGCAAAATAGAAAGTACGGGATTTGAATTTCAATTTCCGGCCATTCAGCCAGCCCTCAAAGACGTGTTGGAAAGAAAAATATAGCGTGAGGATCAGTGGTCAAAAACCTCGATGTCTTTTGTTTTCACCACCAAATCTGTAAACTTTCCTTTGAAACGCGTAGCCTTCACGATGTGATTGTCGATCCAGTGGTAGTTGCCACCTCTGGGCTTGTCCATGAGCAGGCCGTGGTACTTGAAGTTGTGCTTTTGCAACCAAGCCTCGGTAATCTCGCGTTGCTCCTCAGTTCTGGAAGTGAAAAAGGTGATGATGTGCCCTTCTTCATGCCATTTGTTGACCATTTTGAGCGCATCTGGATAAGGCAGGCAGGTGGACATGCGCTCCGGCTCCTCATTGGGGATGTCATCGCAGATGGTTCCGTCTATATCGATCAAGAAGTTCTTGATGTTCTCGGGAAGAATGGGACTGACGGTTTCCCCTTTCTCATTATATGCCGCATTGAGTTTCTCCTGATTGGTATCCATTTCTACACTTTTAACCTAATTCGTGATAAATATAAAACACAAAGATAGTTACAAAAAGTTCATGGCGCCGGACAATTGACAGGAAAAGTAGGTAGTTTTCCCAGCCTGGACGCCAACTTAACGTAAATATTACACTAATTTAAAGGAATCAGTAGGTTTTGACCCATTATTTGGTTGACTTGTCTGTTGCAAGAACAGTTCCAAAACAACGAAGGCCAGCTACTCGAAGATGATGAAGGAGGCAGGATCTAGTGGGCGCCCCTCGTGCCAAAGCTCGAAATGAAGGTGTGGCCCGTTGGTCAATGTGCCCGTATTGCCAATGATGGCGACCGCTTCCCCCGCCTTGACATAATCTCCCACTTTTTTCAGCAAAGCAGAGTTGTGCTTGTAAAAGCTGACCACATTGCCAGCGTGTTGGATGCCGAGGGTGTAGCCAGTGTCGAGGGTCCAGTCAGATACGACCACGTGGCCATCTAAGACCGCTTTGATGGGGGTATTTTTTGGCGCCATGACATCGATCCCATTGTGTTTTTTGACCAAGTCAAAGCGAGCCCCGACGATGCCAGTGATGGGCGGGGTGAAATACATTTTTTCCAAGGACAGATAGCGCGACTTGAAGTTGGCAGTTTTGGAGAGCAGGGCCTTTTCTTGTATTTGCTGTTCCAGCTCAATTTCTTTGCGGAGCAATTCGTCTTCCTTGATCCGCTCCACCTCCATGAGGCTGTCGCTGACATCGGTTGCTTCCACGTCGCTTTCGGAGAGAGAAGCTACGTCGCCTACCAGTATCTTCCGAAAGTTGTTGGTGTAGGCCCGCTGTGCTTGCAATTCGGCCTCCATTTCCTGTACCTGGCGATTGAGGGCCATGATCTCCTTGTGCTTGCCATCGCCAAAACCAGGGATGTATCTTTTGACAGGGGTAAAGATGATGAGGGCTGCCACCAGCAGGGCAACAAATACCGCAATGGAGCTGAAAAGGATGTAGACATTGAGCAAACTCAGCTTGTAGGAGCCAATTTCTTCGAAGGTGTCATTGTTCATGACGACCAGCCGGTAAGTATGCCTAAGGCGTTCGCTCCACCGCTGTTCCTCTGTATTTTCATCGGGCATCTTCCGAAAGTTTAAAATTTAAAATAAATTTGCAGCCTTTGTAGTTATAAAACTGTCAGTTATGAAACTGTTAAAATACAGTACTGCCTGACTTACGTAACCAAATGAGCTGATCCTAAGTATACGTAACTACGTAAAAGGGTTCAATCCCCCTCAATATCAGCCTCCTTCAAATATTTTTCTATAACGAACCTAATACTCCTTTAGTTTTGGAACGCATAGTCAAAGTCTTTGTCGTATTGTTTGTTTTGGGATGCATCTCAGCTTGTGTGACGCAAAAAAGCCGGGATGATGTCTCCAAATTCGGCAAGTTCTACCACAATACAACAGCCAAATTCAACGGCTACTTCAATGCAAATGTACTATTAACAGAGAGCATTGCAAAGCTCAACGAGCAACATCAGGACAATTACAATCAAATCCTGCCCATTTATCCCTATGCAGCTGTGGACAATCCAAAGACGGTCGCCGACGACCTCGACGAGGCCATCAAGAAGGTGTCCATCGTAGTGAGCCTGCACAGGGTCAGCCATTGGACAGACGATTGCTACTTGCTCATGGGACAGGCCCAGTACCTGAAGAAGAATTACGAGGATGCCGAGGAGACCTTCGAGTTTTTCAAAGAAGAATTTGACCCCGAAACGGCTGATTTGCGCAAATCCAAGAAAAAGAAGCGCCGCAAGAAGACCTCTCGCAGCAGCCGAAAGGGATCGCCCAAAAAGTCTGCCGCCTCCAAGAAAAAGGCAAAAAGCAAAAAGAAGGCAAAGAAGGCCCGCGAAAAGGAGCGCAAGAAATACAACAAACAGGTAAAGAAGAACAAGAAGAAGGGCAAAAAGAAAAAGAAGAAGCCTGCCTCCAAAAAGGATTCAGACAGCCCCACTACCCCATCGGCCTCTCGCAAAAACGAGAAAAAGGCCGAAGCTCCTGTTTCCAAAAAAGACGACAAGAAAAAGAAGAAGGAAGAAAAAAAGAAAGAGGAGGACAATGACGATGGTTTGTTCAAACACCGGCCGGTATTCCAGGACGGAATGCTGTGGCTGGCCCGTACCTACATCGAAAGAGAAGATTACTACCAGGCAGAGTTGCTGCTGAGCCGCCTCAGCAACAACCCCAAGATACACGAGCCTGTCAAAAGACAATTGCCAGTGGTGCAGGCTTACTTCCAGATGAAGCAACAGCGTTACGAACGGGTCATTCCCTACTTGGAATCGGCCATCAAGCTCTCCAACGAACGCAACGAAAAGGCTCGCTTTCACTACATCATCGGCCAGATTCACCAGATGAAAGGTCGCAGCCAAGATGCCGCAATCGCTTTCCAGAGTGCGCTCAAATTCAGTACGTACTACGAGATGGAGTTCAGCTCCAAACTCAACCTGATCAAAAACGACTGGCTCAATGGACGGACAACTCCCGATGCCACCATTGCCAAGCTCAAGAAGATGACCAAGGACATCAAAAATGATGAGTACCAAGATCAGTTGTACTACGTCATGGCCGAAATTGCCATGAAGGAAAACGACCGCCTGGCTGCCATCGACTACCTCAAAGCCTCTCTGGCCAACAGCACGAGCAACCGCGCCCAAAAGGCAGAATCCTATCTGCAGTTGGCCGATCTCTACTTCGGAAGCCAACAGTTTGTCAATGCCCGCAACTACTACGACAGTACACTCTTGGCCTTGCAAAAGACAGACGAACGCTACGATGGCATCCGCAAAAAGAAAGACAACCTGGAGGACATTGCCAAAAACATCATCATCATCCAAGAGCAGGACAGCCTCTTGACCCTGGCCAATTTGAGCGACAAAGAAAAGCAGGCACTTGCCTACAAGATCAAAAAGGAGGAAGAAGAGGCTCGACTCAAAAAGGTAACTGACGATGCCAGAAATACCACCACCTCTGCCAGCAGCCGTGGCCCGAGAAGAGGCCCCTCAGAGCCCAGTACCTTCTTTGCCTACAACGACAAGGGACTGAAAAAGGGACAGAAGGAATTTGACCGGCGATGGAACAAACGCCCACTGGAAGACAATTGGCGACGATCCAGCCGCCGGGGTGCTTCAGACATTACCGACCTGGACAGTTCGGAGGACCAGATCTCGCGAGAGCTGACGGAAGAGGACATCAACAAGATCCTCAAAGACATCCCCTCTAGTCCCCAGCAAATCAAGGTGTCGCAGCTCAAAATTGCCGATGCACTCTTTGCTCTGGGTCGCCTGTATCGCGAACGATTGGAATACAACGACAAAGCCGCCGAAACCCTGGAAGAGCTGCTGGAGCGTTTTCCCGATACCAAGCACCGCATGGATGCCTATTATTACCTCTATTTGGCCTATACAGACTTGGGCCAAAAGGCCAATGCACAGAAGTATTACGACAAACTCATCAAGGATTTCCCTTCCTCGACCTATGCCAGGGTACTCCAAGACCCCAACTTCCTGGAAGCGTCTAAGGAGGAGGAGCGCAAATTGGTGGCCTATTACGACGATACCTACAAGGAGTTCCAAAAGGGCGACTACAAGCAAGTCATCGAACGGACGGCCCGGGTGGGTGAGCTGTTTGGTCCCAATAACTCCATGCGAGCCAAGTTTGCCCTGCTGAGTGCCATGTGCGTGGGCAACATCAAAGGCAAGGATGCCTATGTCAATGCTTTGAAAGACGTAGCAGCCAAGTATCCCAACACCGACGAGCAAAAGCGCGCCAAGGAAATCCTTCGCCTGCTGTCGACCAAGGCAGAAGACGATGGAAAGGTCAAATCGGGTTCGGGGGCCAAGTTTAAGGCAGAGGACAAGGCAGTCCACTACTTCATCATCGTGCTCAAGAAAAAGAGTGTGAAACTGAGTGCAGCCAAGAATGCTGTCTCGGATTACAACCGCAAATACCACAAGCTGGACCGCCTGCGGATTTCCAACATCTACCTGGGCTCCGATACGGCGACGCCCATTTTGGTCATTCGCCGATTCAAGACCAAGGAAAAGGCCATGGATTACTATGATGGCATTGTGAAAAATCGCCAGTCCTTCCTGCCCGTAGGTGCCAAGTACGACATCTACCCGGTCACCCAGTTCAACTACCGCCAAATCCTCAAGTCCAAGTCTCTAGACGGCTACGACACCTTCTTCGAGGACAACTACGGCCGATAAACCAATCGACAGCCGAGCCCCACAATGGCCAGATGATTCGCAGCAGAATTGTCTGGCCATTGTGCTTTGGAGCGCTTTCCCATTTTTACAGTCTTTTCCATCTTTTTTATAGCGAATGCCCCCCGCAGAAAGGGCAACTTTATGCCATTGCTTTGTCAACCCTGGAGACATGCACTCATCAACAACGGCCTTACCATCAATGCACCGCCAGTGAAAAACATCAAGGTGGAGGGAGGGTTCGAAGTGATTGATTCACCAGAGATCGAAGATGGGTGCAAAGGCTGTCAATCCTCAATAGGCCAGATTTCACTATTTTGAGCAACACCCAAAGGGGACGCTGAAAACCTGATAGAGTAAGCACTTATCAAGAGCTGATTTCAACTTGTTGCACTGCGAATTTGCAACAGAAGTCTGAATCTCCTCATAAAAACCAAGAGACATGAGTGATCAGTTAAAAAAAATGACCGAGAAAAACTGCGAGAATCCACCTGCCAAGTACGACGACCTAAAGGTTCTGTTTCTCAACTGTACCCTGAACAGAACTCCCGTGCTGTCGCATACCGAAGGCTTGATCAAAAAAGCTCAGATGATTTTTGAATCTGTTGGGGCTTCTACAAAGATCATCCGGCCAGTAGACTATGATATTCCAGCGGGCTTGGGACTCGATATGTCGCAGACACCCGAATGGGACAAAGACGATTG
The DNA here is from genome assembly GCA_039821145.1 of Bacteroidota bacterium. Lineage (GTDB taxonomy): Bacteria > Bacteroidota > Bacteroidia > Chitinophagales > Saprospiraceae > JBCCSZ01. The sequence goes on from JBCBOS010000020.1 coordinate 94,973, forward strand.
GCCCATCATACAAAAAGAAGTAGACGATTGCGACATCCTCATTCTTTGCACCTCTGTATGGCTGGGCGAGAAGTCCTCTGTCTGCAACCGCACCCTCGAAAGAATGTACGGATATACCCATCAATTCAACAAAAAAGGGCAATACAGAGATTATGATAAGGTGGGCGCTACACTCATCACCGGCAACGAAGACGGGGTGAAGCATTGTGCTATGAACATCTTGTTTTCATTGTCTCACATTGGCTACACGGTACCGCCCCAGGCCGATGCCGGTTGGATGGGCGAAGCGGGTCCTGGCCCTTCTTACATGGACCCAGGCTCCGGTGGACCTGAAAACGATTTTACCAATAGGAATACGACTTTTTTGGTGTGGAACTGCTTGCATTTGGCCAGAATGCTCAAAGACAATGGGGGGATTCCCGCCTACGGCAACCAACCCGATGAATGGGCAGCGGGCTGTCAGGCTGGCTTCAATAGCCCGGAACACAAGAGATAAATACTGACGCAAAGTGGCAAGCATTTCGTCCAGATCGGTCAGATCAATGGGGTACTTGCCGCTTCCCTCAATCCTCCATCTCAATCAACATCGCTCCCTTGTCGACGGCCTCACCTTTGCCTACGTGGATGGCCTTGACCACTCCATCTCCGCCTGCCTTGATGATGTTTTCCATCTTCATGGCCTCCAAAATGATCAGCCCCTGACCAGCCGTCACCGACTCTCCAACTGCCACAGAAACCTCCAGGACCAAGCCGGGCATGGGCGCTTTGATCTCATTGGCTTTTCGACTGCCTCCGACCGACAATCCCAGCTTCTTGATGAGTTGGTCGTACTGATCTTGTAGGCTGATGTCGTACAGCTCGCCGTTGATGTCGATTTGGAAGAGTTTGCGTTCGGGATCGGTCTTGCGCACCTGGGCCAGGTAAGAGCGTTGGCCGACGAGTACGTGAAACTGCCCGTCTCCGCAGGGGATCAGGTCGATGGCTTGGTTCAGTTGATCGGATTCGAATTCAAGCTGACCGTTGACGATGGCTTTGTAAGTTCTTGATTTCATTGGCTAGGAGGTCTGCATTTTTCCCAAACGGATCATAAAGTAGCATTCATATGCGGTGTACACAACATAGATGAGAAAGAATGGCAACAGAAACCACTTGCTCGTTGGCTCTGCCAATTTGCTGTAGGTCAGCACCAGCATGACACAGAGGCCCATTTTCCCCAGTACAGAACCAACGATGACATTGGTAAAAGAATGCTTGTTGTCACTCATGGCGGCCCCTCGTCCGATGCCAAACAACAACAGGCACAGGTTGGCCATGGCAGCAGTGGCGATCCAGGAGAGGATGGCATCGCTTTGTAGTTGGACGATGTTTTGGTGCATGACGAACAGCAGCAGGAGGAGGCCCGCTGTCAGAGCAGTTAATTCAAGCAAAAAGCGATTCCAGCTCATGACGTCAAGTCTTTCAATGTAGTGTAAAGAGCCCCAAAGATAGCCAACAGTGAGAGGAAAACAGTAATAAAAGGCTTTTCTAATTGGAAATAAGCATCGAGTTTTTGGCCGGCCAGGGCGGCCAGTAAGATGATGGCTCCCATTTGGAAGGCCATCCCGGAATACTTCATATAGGAGTTCTTAGCAGATTTTCTATTTCGAGACTCCGGCGCTTTGTTGGTTTCCTGATTTGACAACCTCTTTTACGCTTTTTCTATTTTCGGAAGACTTGCCAGGCGCCTGCTTGGTACCCATCACACAGGATACATTGAAGACAGCACCTGACTGAACGATGAGCTTGTTGGTCTTAACATCACCAGATACTTTGGCAGTTTCCCGGATGTTGAGCAGTTCGGCTACACTGAGATTGCCTTCGAAGCGGCCTTCGATGACAGCATTGGCGCAGCGAATTTCTCCTTCGACAAAACCACTTGGGCCAATGATGACCTTGGACGTACAGTGCAGGGAGCCTTTGATGACACCATCTACGCGAATGTCATTGTCCGATTTGATGGTACCTTCTACGATGGTGCCGTGCACCAAGCTATTGAGAGCATTGCGGTTTGCGACTGGAGCCATTCCATTCTTTTTTGTTGCCACAGTTTCTTTCTTCTTGTTATTACCAAACATTTGTTTGACGATTTAATAGGTTGAATAATTAGCTGTTATCATCGCATTGGATACGTCTCTAAGATACTCATTTCATAGCGAATAATAAAATCTGCTAATTAAGGAGGAATCCTAAATAGCTACAAGAGCCGTGCCGAAAAGACGGGCGAATATAGCAATAAAAATGCCCTGCCCGCATGATTTTATACGAACAGGGCACTTTTTTATAGTTTTCTTATGTAAATATACTCAATATGTTAGAAGTTTGGACAGTAAACATTGCGGACTTCAGGACCGCAGATTTTGTAAATCAGCGCAAATTCGAAAGCGCCATTTCCATTGGAGGCCGTCCGCAGTGAAGAGACGTTGACATCGTAGCTGAAGCCGATGGTGAACTGGTCGTAGTCAAAGCGGGTGGAGAGAATGATCGCATCGGTAGTGAGCGCATCCTCAAAGTGATTGGCCAGACGAACCCATGTACCAACCTGGAAGGCCTGGTAGCTGTTTCGACTTTGTCCCAACAAGAATTTCAAACTCGTACCAGCGTTGAGCTCAAAGGAAGGCCCCTGCTTGAACATTACCACGCCTGGAACCAGTCCAAAGCGGTCGGTCAACAAAAATTCCCCACCAGCATTGACGGTGAACTTGCTGAACAGTGGCTCAAACTCGCCCAGTTCGAAAGATTGATTGGCTTCATTCAAGTGGCTGTACGCACCCCCGAAGTACAAGTTGTTGTCTTCGTCGAATACGGTGAACCACAACAAGCCCGCAGAGACGTCTCCAAACAGGTAGTTGTCACGAGTGAAGTTTTCGAAAGACTGAAGATTCGGATCGAATCCGCCTTCCTGATCGTGCTGATTGCCATAGCGGGCAGCCAGGAAATTGATGCTCCGTTGCGAAACCCCCACATCGGCTCCGAGTACCAGGTAGTGTGCCTGGCTGCGGTATCCACCCATCTTCTTGGAATAAGCCAAGGAGAGGCGGCCCTGTAGTGTTTCGAAAGAGAGCTCGCCGGCCCGGTCTCCCCAGAAGGTTCCGCCGATGCCGAAGTAGTCGTAGCGGCCCACGGGGACCCGCTGATCGTACGATACGGAGTATGTGTTGTAAGCGTTCGATTTCAGAACGCTGGCCCACTGATTGCGATAGTTAGCCACAAGACGAATATTACAGTTCATCACACCTGTCATCGCCGGGTTCAAGTTGAGGGGCGATAGATAAAACTGTGAGAAGTGAATATCCTGAGCGCTGAGAAAACTAAACGCGAAGCAAGCAACACAGGTAGTTAATAGTAGTTTCAACTTTCTCATCATTAATAAAACATTTGAAGTATTGTGTAAACAAAGCGTTAATTCATGTAAAGGGTGTTTGTTTGATAAAGAGTAAAGATAGCAAAAATATATTGGCTTTTTTCAACGAGTCCGTTGGCCAATATGTTAAAAATTAAGGTTTTAGCTACCTAGACGAAAGAATATAAGCTAAACGAAGCAATTTGCCAGCTTATTTTTGTCCCCGCCAGGCAAATATCTTTATTGGCAAGTACTGTTCACTTGGCAGGCCCTGCATCGGCCTTCCAATAGGCTCCATACTGCTCGACCAAAATGTTGTCGTAATAGTCGGCGCGCTCAAATAGGTGTTTAAACAAGCGCGCAGCAGTATCGGCATTCAAATAGCGGTCGTAAATCAACAAGGACAATACGATGTCCTGTCCCTTGACACTGAAAGCCAAACCTTGGGTCTGATAGTTTTGCTTCAATAAATACTCATAGAGGGATTTGGATGGGTCTGGAGGGAGACTGCACAAGTAGGCGTCCCCAACAATCAAGCCAGTTTTCTCGTAATAGGAAATGTCAATCCGGGCACTTCCCTCCCGCACTTCCCAGTTGTTGGGCCCAATGCGAGACAGGGCCACTGCATAGCCATTTTCTTCCAAAAGGGTCTCAATGGACTTGGAAACACCCTCGGGCTCGTACACAGGCGCATTGGACGGCAACTCGATGGCCACCCCGCAATGTGGGCAAGCAACAATGTCCATATCCGGGTCAAATACCACCCCCCCACAGTTGAAACAACGCCCCCCAATCTGCCCGTTTCCAGACTCGTACGACGCAATGGCCTCCCGAAGATAGCGCACCGGAATGGCCAAGCCGCTCTTGCCTTCCTCCCAGCTCGCAAAGGTATTCACCCCAATGATCTGGCCCGACGCATTCACCACCGGACCGCCGTTGTTGACCGCTTCGGCCGCCGCATCGTGCTGAAAGTAGTCAATGTCGCCTTGGGTATATGGAAACTGAATCAGTACCCCCTCCTTTGCACTGTAGGGATTGCCAAAGGGATGACCAAGGGCCAACATGGGGAGTCCTTGGGAAAAATCATCTGCTTGGCCAAGGGAAACGTCCGGTATTTCTCCAGACAGAGTGGGCATCTCCAAAAAAGCCAAATCGTAAGCTGGATCACTGTACAAGACCCGAATCAACTGCCGATCGATGCAAAAGCCCTCGACAATGACCTCCCGATTGTCCCGTACAATGTGGTCACTGGTGACAATGAGCTGATGCCCTGGCAGGCAAAAGCCAGTGCCAGTGCTGTAAGGTGTGGCGAGTTGGACCACCACTTTTCGGTACAAATCCACCAATTGTTTCATATGACAAAAATCAACGTCTGATCAAATTCAACTCGCGCACCATCAACAAGAAGGAGCGGGCAAAATCGACCAGGGAATTGTATTTGAGCAGGCCGACATCCGGTTGAAAATCCGGGTATCGAGCCTGGTTTTTTTCTGCAATCTGTCGAATCTCCCGGCGGATCCCCCGCTTGTCAAATCCTCCAGAATTGGTTTTGTAGAGCACATTTCCAAAGCCCAGACGCTTGAAAAAATCCGACTCCACAATCCGATAGTAGAGCTGAAACAGATCGCGGTCCGGACAAGGAACTGCATAATTGAACATACAGTAGCCCACGATGTAGCCGGGAATGGCAGCGGCAATGTCAAAGTACTGGTGTTCGACATACCAGTCCATGTTGTGCAACTCTCCATCGATGAAACTCACCACCCGATCGTGCGCCACTGGATTGGTAATTCCAAAGGTAGATTTCACCTCGTACATCTCTCGAAAAAAGTCGCTGCGGTCGCGATCCAGCAAGGCCTGCAATTCCTGTCGCAGCTGGTCAATCTTTTCTCGAATGGGTGCGTGATCGTTGGCAAAATACTGGCGATGGGAGCGCTCCAGGGTCTCCATGGTAAAGCCCTCCGGACGCAGGATGTAGTCCAGTTTGTAGATCAGATCGAGCAGCAAATAGGCATATCCCCCCGGATACTGCGCCATTGGAGGCTCATTTCTGTCCAGCAAGGAAAGGGTTTGGCCAATCTGTTGGGTCAAAAAGTCAAACTTCAATGCCTTCTCCGATTCCGACAAGGGCCGCAAATGCTCTGTGTCCACCGCCTGCAGCCCCCTGAATTCATCCAGCAGCAAATCGTCCTGCTTGTCGGCACTAGTGGCCAACTCCTTCAGGGCAAAGTACAACTTGTAAGGGGAGCCATCCAGGGTAAACGAATCGAAGCGAATGGTGATGTTGTTGTCGCCATCGAGGGCAAAACGGCTGTGTTTCAAGCGAAAGTTGTGCTCCAGCAAGCGACGCATGAAGTCCGTATCGGGATTCTCCACATGCGCAATTCGGGCCTCTGCACTGATCTTGAGGTGATCGGCCGTGCCAATGATCTTCTTGGATCCCTGGTAAATCTCAAAGTGAATGACCCCATCGCGTTCTTCCCATTGGACATTGTCCTCTTTTTCATCTCTGAGGTAGCGGAGAAAACAGTCGTATGCCTTCAGGTAATTGTCCTCCTCGAAATGCTCCAGAGAGGCATCCCAAAAATCGTACTGCTCATCTCCCTTATAGGAATCAGTATACCGGCCAAATCTAATGCGAGGCTGTGAGTCTTTGGAAGAGGTACTTCCGAAAAGCCGGTTGAATATCCCCATACCCGATGGATTAAAAGTGGCAGAGCGGCAAATTGCTCCACGCTTGCTCTTGTAAGGTTGAAATCGAAAAATAGCAATTTTTTGCTGGAAAGGCTGAAATGCTTTATAATTTTACCAAACTCTACCAAACTTTTGATCTTCTGACAATGAGCCAATTCCGAACCTCTCTGCCCACCCCCTCCTACCCCTTCGACATCGGGCATCAGACGCCCCTGCTGGCCATCGGCTCTTGTTTTGCCCAACACATGGGCCAACGACTGCAAGACCTTCAGTTCAATCTACAGCTCAATCCCCTCGGCATTCTCTACAATCCCGTCTCCATCGCCAAGGCCATCCACCATCTTCTGACACCGAGTACTTTTGAAGAGTCAGAGCTGTTTTTGCACCAGGGGCTTTGGCACAGCTGGGACCACCACGGGCAGTTTTCCCACAGCACTCCTCAGCAATCCCTGCACCACATCAATGCACGCCTGCAAGAAGCCCACGCCCAATTGGGTCAAGGACAAGTCCTGTTGTTGACACTGGGAACTGCCCAGGTCTTTGAGCTCCGACAAAGCGGCCAGATCGTCGCCAATTGCCACAAGCTGCCCGCCACCCATTTTCGTCGCTACCGATTGACGGTAAACCAGATTGTCTCTGTCCTGGCCAAAGCTTTCAAGTCACTGGCCCAACAGTGCCCCAAACTGCAAGTGGTCCTGACAGTGAGCCCAATCAGACACATCCGAGATGGATTGATCGAAAGCCAACGAAGCAAAGCCAGCCTCATCTTGGCTGCCGGTGAGTTGTGCGAACAGTTTGACTACCTGCACTACTTTCCCGCCTATGAATGGATGTTGGACGACTTGCGGGATTATCGCTTCTATGCCAACGACATGATCCACCCCTCTGAGACGGCCATCGATTACATTTGGCAACATTTCCAAGAGGCATTTTGGTCTCCCCAAAGCCGGGAGTTGGCCCAAAAAATTCGAAAAGTAGAATTGGCCAGTAGGCATCGGCCCTTGCACCCAGACAGTCAAGCGCACCGCCAATTTATACAGAAGAGTCTGGACAACATCAAGCAGTTGGAGGAAAAATATTCTTTTTTGGACTTTTCAGAAGCTCGCCAGCGACTGCTCTCAAGCTAGGCGTTGCACACTCGCATGGGCTTGTAAAACCCCATCTTCCAGGCCTTTCAAAAGCAACACACCCGGTTTTTTGCCCACTTCCAAGCTCCCCAACTCCGCTCCATAGCCCAGGGCATTGGCGCCATTGAGGCAGGCCCAGCTCAGCATTTGCTCGAAGGTGACGTAGGACTGGTAGCGTTGAATGCTTTTCATCTCCTCCAGGATCGACAACTGCCAATTGGAGGTCAGACTGTCGGTACCAATGGTCAGCCGGGCATCTGTGTCGAGAAAGTGTTGGTAGTTGGGCAGGCGATTTTCTATATAGAGATTGGCGTTGGGGCAGGTCACCCAGTACACCTGATCACTCCAGGCGTGAGCTGCTTGGATGTCGGCCACGGTGGTCAGGGTATTGTGGACAAACAAGCTGCGATGTCGAGGGTCCATGTGCTGCAAAGCGTAGTGGATCGATGCTTGGCCTGTGGGCTGAAATTGGTCTAAGGAAATGCCAAACCCGCCATAAAAGTCAATGAAATCACCTGTTTTGGACAAAAAGAGTTCGTTCTCCGGCGGAGTCTCTTGATTGTGGATGCTGACGGTCAATTGCTTGCCCTCATTGACTTGATTGATCTTTTGAAACAGGCTGGCCGATACAGAATAAGGAGCGTGGGGGACACAGGATTTGTTGTTTCCGTTTTGGTCTGATTGTCCCTTGTAGGTTTCGAAGTATTTGGTGAATTCTGCTTCTGCCGCTGCATCTTGTAGGAAGTCAAACATCTCGACGAAGGTGTAGTAGCGGATGTCGCTTTTGTCTTTGCAGGCAGCCGTATCGAGTTTGTTGGAAATGTCTCCGACAGCCACAATGCCATTGTCGTACATTTCCCGATCGGCAGCTTGGATGGAATCCAGGATGTCTTGCTCGGGTACCTCCCGAAATTTGACCACATTGGTGATGAAAGGGATCAGGCCTGTTCCGGTGGCGACCTTGGCTTTCATGTGCGACAACTCCAAATGGCAGTGCGCGTTGATCAGGCCGGGAATGAGTACTCCCTGGTGCTGTTCGAGGCTGGCCGGATCGTGGGCCGAACGTTGGTCAATGGCCAAAACTTCTCCATCTGTCCCCACTATGACGACACCCTGCTCAATGGCGGGGCCTGTGACGGGATAGACTTTGTCTGCAGTGATTTTTCTCATGTCATTGTAGCATTGAGCAGTGAAGCAAAAAGAGACATCTCACGGATTTTCTCACACTTCCTGTACGATCAATCCGTTTTTGATCCTCGGTTCGAACCAAGTCGACTTGGGAGGCAAGGTTTTGTCTTGATCGGCCAAGAGCATCAGATCGGAAAGGGAGACCGGAGGCAGGCAAAAAGCCACCCGACTTTCGGACTTCAAGGTTTTGCTGCGCAGGCCTTCCAAGCCTTTGGGACCTTCTACGTATTTGATTCGTTCGTCCGTCCGCACATCCTCGATTCCCAAAATGTCGTGCAATACTTTTTCATTGAGCAAATTGGCATCCAGGATGACTTCTTTCTTGGGCTGCGCCTTCAGAACATGCTCTTTCCAACGCAATTTGAACCATTCGCGGTTGACATACATCACCAACTCGTGCTTGCCCTTGGGACGCTGCGGCTCCTCCAAAATCTCGATGTCGAATATCTGAGAAATTTTGGCCATGAAGGTGGTCAGCGACAATTCGTTGAGTCCATCCACCACCCGATTGTAATCATACACCTCAAGCTCAGTGGTGGGAAAGAAGGCACAGAGCAAACGATCAAAACGCACTTTTTCCAGCTCGTCCCGCGTGCGATCGTACATCAAGGCCATGGTAGAGCTTCGGTGGTGGCCATCGGCAATGTAGGTTGTCTTGACCTTGTTTTCAAAAAGAGACTGAATCTTTTGGATGAGTGGCCCGCTCGATATGGCCCAGAAAGTGTGCTCATCGCCTCGTTGAAAGAAGCGGACGCTGTAAAAAGACTTGTTCTCTTCAATGTAAGCACTGAGAAGCTTGTCGATGGACTTGGTTCGCGGATAGGTCAGCAAGACGGGCTTGACCACCGCGTTGCGACTCAGCAGTAGGTGGACTTGCTGCTGTTCTTTGGTGGCCAGGGTCTTTTCGTGTTTTTTGATGTGTCCGTCCACATAATCCTGTATGTCTGCGCAGGCAATCAAGCCAGTATAAGTGCGTTCGCTGGTTTTGATTCGGTAGACGTAAAGGGCTTCTTGCGGTGCTTTGTGAAAGAAGCCACTCTTTTTGTATTCTGGATATTCACTCTTTACTGTATCGAAGAAGGAATCCGGAGAAGCGATGTAATCCATATTGGGATAGACCGCCTGAAAGGGCCTGATTCGCATGGCAGTTGGTTGGGTTAAGGGCTAGGGTTGCAATCGGGCGACAAGATAAGCAATTCGCCAGTGATAAACAGCCGAATTTACCACCGATCTTTTGACCGAAGGCAACTATTCCACATCCAAATGCAAGGGGGTTACTTGATCATCTTGAGGAAAGTCCCAACAAACCAGCTAGAATCCGAGCGGATGAGCCGTTCCAGGGCGGAATCTGCTTTGGTAGAAAACAATTTGATGTCCTTGACGACTTCGCTGAATGCGCGGGAATCCTCATCGGTCCCTTCGACGGCAGACAGCTCGTTCAACGCCCGAATCATCGGTTCCAATTCTTTTTTCTTGCGCTCTGCAATGATGTTGCGGACGACTTCCCACATGTCTTTTTCCGCGACAAAAAATTCTTTGCGTTCGCCTGGTTTCAATACCTTGTGTACCAATCGCCAATCGATGAGTGCCCGTATGTTCATGTTGGCATTGCCGCGCGAGATGTTGAGTTCTGTCATGATGTCATCTGCACTCAATGCCTGTGAAGACATCAGCAATAGAGCATGTATCTGTGCCATGGTCCGGTTGATTCCCCAGCTAGATCCGAGGGTACCCCAGGCATGGATAAACTTTTCTTTTCCTTCTGCTAATTCCATTATTGACGATAAGTATCTGAAACTTTCAAGAAGTTGTGAAAGTACACCTTCCAAAAGGTTAAAGCAAAATAAGATGGATTTTGTTTACGATAAAGTCCACAAAAGGATCAATTTATAAAAATAAAAATATCAAAGCAGCCCGTTTTAAAACATTTTTTTATTCATCATTTGTAATGTATTAAGTATTGATTTCGAATTATTTACAAGAAAAATAAAAGCCTACCTTTTCTCTTCTCAAAAAAAAAGTTGCCGAAATTTTATGGAATTTCAGGGGGTGCCGTGTCCTATTACCGAATTTTTTCAAACTCAAAATCAAAACGACACGACATGGAAAAGCAGAATGTATTGCACACAGAAAAGATCATCTCCGGCAAGCGCACCTACTACTTCGACCTGAAAAGATCGGAAAATGGTCGGGATTACTTGCTCATCAGCGAGCGTCGGCAGGTGGAAGAGGACAAGTACGAGCGCCAGCAGATCATTCTCTTTGAGGAAGGACTCCGAAAATTTGGGGGGATGCTGATGGAGATGATGCTGCAGTTCGAAGGCAAAAACAAGAAGAAGCGACTGACGGAAGAAGAAATCGCAGCCGTTCGCAAGGAGTATCCCAATGCCTTCATCCCCTGGACCGCGGAGGAAGATCAAACCCTTCTAGACATGTACAAACAAGGAGAGAGCGTGGATGTGATTGCCCAGCATTTTTTGCGCAAGCCCTCTGCCATCAGCTACCGCATCAAGAAATTGGATGTCCAATAAGCCCTTTCCTCCATTGCTCACCTGACAATTTATCTCCAATGCAAAAAACAAACGAACTGCATTCAGAATCCATCCGCTTGGGAAAACGGACCTACTTTTTTGATCTCAAACAGGCCCCTGACCGCCGACCGTATCTGCTGATCACACAATCGGAAAAGAATGCGATGGACCAATTCAGTCGACAACGAATTTTGCTCAACAGTCGAGAAATGGTTGCTTTTGGAAGTGCCTTCTTCAGCTGCTTGATCCAATTTCAAAACAGACATCACCAGCAATTGTCCCTCCCGCTTCCGGAAGATGCTGACCCGGAGCAAAGGGCAAATCTGCCTTCAACTTCTTGGAGTCGGGAGGAGGATCTCGCCCTTGAGATTTACCTGGGGGAAGAACTGGGGATGAAAGAACTCTCCGCCTTTTTTCAGCGAAAAGAGAGCGCCATACGAGCACGAATCAAACAATTGGGACTCACCCACAAAGCAGCAAGTTAATGTGGTCGCGGAGAGACCGAAGGCCCCGTCACATTGGCGGGGTCCTTCAAACTTTTGCTCAACAAATCAAACGATCGACAACAAATGGTCAAAGCCTACAACAAGCTGGCAATCAAAAACTGGTCGGTAGAAGATCAACCCAGAGAGCGGATGATGCGCAAAGGACGCCAGTCCCTCACGGATGTAGAACTCATCGCCATTCTGCTGAACTCCGGCAACCGAGAAGAAACAGCCGTTTCCCTGGCGCGCCGATTGCTGGAACAAGTCAACAACGATTTGCACCGCCTTGGTCGGATGCCACTGGACGAACTGAAACAATTCAAGGGCATCGGGACGGCCAAGGCTGTCCGGGTAGCGGCGGCATTGGAGCTGGGTTTGCGCAGACAAATGAGTTCTCACACCAAAATCAAGGGCGTGGGTTCCAGTGCCGATGCCTGGAAAATGATCGCTCCACAAATCATGGACCTGCCCCATGAAGAGTTTTGGGTGCTCTTGCTCAACAGGGCCCACCGACTCATCAGCAAAGAACTCATCAGCATCGGCGGAGTATCCGGTACGGTGGTGGATGGAAAGTTGATTTTCCGGCACGCCATCACACAGCTGGCCAGCTCCATCATCCTCTGCCACAATCATCCATCCGGCAATTTGCAACCCAGCCGGGCAGACATCGACATCACCCGAAAACTCAAGGAGGGAGGCAAGCAATTGGACGTCAATGTGGTCGATCACCTCATTGTCACTTCTACTGGCTACTTCAGCTTCGCAGATGAAGGTCTATTGTGAGCCTGTGAATATGTGAGATCGATTTTATAGCTTTGCGTCAGTTTGCAGAACCTTCGCGAGCGATGCTTTGTTCTAGTGACATGTTGGGGCGACTCCCTTGGTCGGCACAGCAGGCAAAAGCACCATCTTTCAAGTACACAAAACCATGGCAGAAAAAGAGGCCCGTCAATCGATGGACAAAAACAAAATCGACTTCTTCTTGCTGAAGAGAGTTCTGTCATTGGCTTTGCCTTACAAGAAGATCTTCATTTTGGCAGGGGTACTGGCAGTTGTGTTGTCTCCTCTTGCCATCATGCGCCCCTACTTGGTACAGGTCATGGTAGATGATTACATCTTCAAGTACGACATTGCTGGCCTGACGCAAATTGCCATGCTCCTGGCCGGCATATTGGTGGTGGAGGCTTTTCTCAATTACTCCTTCATCTACTCGACCAGCTGGCTTGGCCAATCCGTCATCCGGGACTTGCGGGTGGATGTCTTCAAGCACATCACTCGCCTGCGGCTCAAGTATTTCGATACGACGCCCATCGGTACCTCGACCACTCGGACCATCAACGACATCGAGACCATCAACACGGTCTTTTCCCAAGGTGTCATTACCATCATTGCAGATTTGCTCACCTTGGTGGCTGTACTGGCCATCATGCTCTATACCAGCTGGAAGCTGACCTTGATCTGTCTGACGGTCATGCCCTTCATGATCATTGCCAGTTATGTGTTCAAGGAAAAAGTCAAAACAGCTTTCCAGATTGTCCGCACCCAGATCTCCAAGATGAATGCCTTTTTGCAGGAGCGGATCACGGGCATGCACATTGTGCAAATCTTCAATGCCGAAAAGCAGGAAATGGACAAGTTTCGGCAAATCAATCGGGAATATACCAAGGCCAACCTGGACTCCATTTTGTACTACGCCATCTTTTACCCGGCCGTAGAAATCATCTCGGCTGCCTCTTTGGGGCTGATGGTTTGGTGGGGGGCCAGAGACGTCATTCAGGGGGGAGTGACACCGGGTGCATTGGTTGCTTTTCCCATTTACCTGTCGATGCTCTTTCGCCCCATTCGCACCATTGCTGACAAGTTCAATACCCTTCAAATGGGCCTGGTTGCTTCCGAGAGGGTGTTCAATCTCTTGGATACGTTGAGTTTCATCCCCAACAAAGGAAAAATCGAAGCGCCGAAACTGCAGGGGGACATTGCCTTTGAAAAGGTGAGCTTTGCCTACAATGCCAGAGAATATGTTCTGCGAGACCTGAGCTTTGAAATCGAAGCTGGCCAAACCCTGGCCATTGTCGGTAGTACGGGTTCTGGCAAATCCACCATCATCAACATTCTCAACCGCTTCTATGAGATTCAAAAGGGGCGCATTACAATCGATGGAGTTGACATTCGGGAGTATGAACTGTTGAGTCTGAGAAGGCGGCTGGCCATTGTACTGCAGGACGTCTTTCTGTTTTCTGGTTCTGTGATCGACAACATCACCTTGCGCGACGATCGCATCAGCAGGGAACAGGTGATTGAGGCTGCTAAGATGATTGGTGCCCACGACTTCATCATGGCCCTCCCCGGTGGATATGAGTACGAGGTCATGGAGCGCGGAGCTACTCTGTCGATGGGACAGCGCCAGCTCATTTCTTTTGTCCGGGCACTGGTATTTGACCCAGACATCTTGATTTTGGATGAGGCCACTTCCTCCATTGATCCCGAGTCCGAAGCTGTCATTCAGTACGCCATTGAAAAACTCATTGCCCGCAGGACCTCCATCATCATCGCACACAGGCTTTCGACCATTCGGCATGCAGACAATATATTGGTCTTGGACAGTGGGCAAATCCAGGAATTTGGGCCACATGAGCAACTGCTGAAAATTCCCGATGGCCATTACAAGGAGTTGTACGAAATGCAATTTGTTCAGTCAAACCCATGAGAAAGAGCCATCTGCCGTCTTCATCTCAAACTCGTCGGCCAATCATTTGAAATCGTCGAAGTCTTTTTCGCAGATCGAAAGCTTTTGTGTAACTTGAATGAACTTATGGCATCTCCCAAAGTAAGTGCCATGAAATTCTCAAAAAGCATATTATGAATCAGCATAAAAAAATAGACGTCAACCCCTTCAACTCCATCAGCAGCATTCTCGTGCTGGTCATGGTCTTGGTGGTTTTGTATTTCATTGCCCGGAGCATTTTTACCATTCTGTCGTACCTGGCTCCCGTTTTGCTCATCATCGCATTGATCCTCAATTATCGAGTCGTGGTCAATTATGGCAAATGGCTGTTCAACCTACTGAAAAAGAACATCTTAATGGGCCTGGGAGCCGTTGCCCTGACCGTCATTGGATTTCCCGTCATTGCAGGTTTCCTGGCCGTCAAAGCCTACTTGTATCGCAAAGTAGACCAGATGCAGGCCCAAGCCGAGCAGAAGCGCGAAGGAGAATTTGTCGACTACGAAGAAGTGGATGATGGTTCGGAGATCAATCTGAAATTGCCTCAATTGGAGCGACCTCCTCGTCCACAAGCTCGCAATGACAACCAGTACGACCAGTTTTTCGACGGCGAAAAGAACTGATCCCTTTTGTTGTCTTCTTCCTTTTTGCTTTCTTTTTACGCCATCGCATCGGGGCTGCTCACGCTGGCCTACATTTGGGTCATGGCCCGCTATCTCTATCATTGGCAACAGGCACCCGATTTTGAGCTGCCCAAAGAATTTCAACCGCAAACCTCCGTCAGCGTGTTGGTCCCGGCCCGCAACGAATCGGCCAATGTCGAGGCCTGCCTCCTGAGCATTAAAGGGCAGGCTTACCCTCCTGAACTCTTGGAAATCGTCTTGATCGATGACCACTCGACAGATGATACCTTGCAAAAGGCAGAGGCATTGGCACGGAAGCACCCACAAATCCGGGTCCTTCGTCTACAGGATTTTCTGACAGCGGGAGAGAAAGTCCACTCGTACAAGAAGCGTGCAATTGAACTGGGCATACAGCAAAGCAAGGGTCAACTCATCGTATGTACAGATGCCGACTGCGAGGTGCCCGTGCGGTGGTTGCAATACCTGACCGCCTATTACGAATCGACCCGGCACAAATTCATTGCTGCCCCCGTCAATTTTTTCCGCGAAAGCAATCTACTGGAACAGTTTCAATCTCTTGATTTTTTGGGCATGATGGGCATTACGGCTGCGGGCATACAGGGCCGATTCATGCACATGTGCAATGGGGCCAACCTTGCCTACGAGCGACAAACCTTCGAGGCGGTGGGTGGATTTGCGGGCATCGATCACTTGGCCTCTGGCGATGACATGTTGTTGATGCAAAAGGTGGCTGCCAAATATCCGGGGCGAATTGGCTTTGTCAAGCAGGCAGCCGTCAAGGTTCAAACCAAGGCACAACCGGATTGGTCGTCTTTTGTACAGCAAAGAGTGCGTTGGGGGTCCAAGTCCGGAGACTATCACGAATGGCAAGTCACAGCCATGCTGGCAGTTGTTTTCTTGCTGTGCTGCAACATTTTACTGAGCGTACTACTCATTCCTTTGCTGGGGTGGTGGGCTGTAGGCATCTTTGGGTTTCAACTCCTTTTCAAGTCCATTGCCGACTATTTCTTACTCAGCCGGATGGCCCGCTTTTTCCATCGCTCCGATCTCATGGCCATCTTTGTCCCTGCCCAATTGTTACACATCTTGTACATTGCCGTAGTGGGAAGTCTGAGCAATCTGCGCAGAACCTACCAGTGGAAGGGCCGTCGACTCCAATGAAAACGGGCCTTCTCCCCGACTGGAAGAAGGCCCGCTCGACAGTAGATGACCAAAAGAAATCAGACATCGACATTGGCGTACTTGGCATTGGCCTCGATGAACGCCCGACGAGGTGGCACTTCATCTCCCATCAGCATCGAGAACACGCGATCGGCTTCGAGGGCATCCTGGATGGTCACCCGACGCAAAATCCGCGTATCGGGGTCCATGGTGGTTTCCCACAACTGATCGGCATTCATCTCACCCAGTCCCTTGTAGCGCTGGACTTTGACAGACGTATCGTTTTCGCTGTTTCCATAAGTGGCGACAGCCTCGGCTCGTTCTTCCTCATTCCAGCAATAGCGGAATTGTTTGCCCTTTTTGACCAGGTACAGAGGAGGGGCGGCAATGTAGATGTAGCCACTTTCAATCAGCGGCTTCATGTATCGGAAGAAGAAGGTCAAGATCAGAGTCACAATGTGGCTGCCATCGACATCGGCATCACACATGATCACGATTTTGTGGTAGCGCAGTTTTTCCATGTTGAGAATGCGCTCTCCTTCTTTTTCTTCTATGCTCACCCCCAAGGCCGTAAACATATTTTTGATCTCTTCGTTTTCGTAAATCTTGTGTTCCAAGGCTTTCTCCACGTTGAGAATCTTTCCCCGGAGTGGTAGGATGGCCTGGAAGTTTCGGTCGCGGCCCTGCTTGGCTGTACCCCCTGCAGAATCCCCCTCGACGAGGAAGATTTCCGATTCGCCTGGATCGCGGGAGCTGCAATCAGACAGCTTTCCTGGCAGTCCCGTACCTGTGAGTACGTTTTTGCGCTGGACCATCTCGCGGGCCTTGCGGGCAGCTTGGCGAGCGGTGGCCGCCAGGACAACCTTTTCGATGATGCGCTTGGCCAGCTTGGGATTCTCTTCCAGGTAGTAGTTCAGCACCTCCCCCACTTTGCGAGACACGATGCCTGTTACCTCAGAATTGCCCAACTCTCCTTTTGTCTGCCCCTTAAACTGAGGCTCGGGAACCTTTACAGAAATCACGGCCGTCAATCCTTCCCGGAAATCCTCTGCAGAGACCTTTATTTTCTTGAAGAGGTTGTTATCCTCTCCATATTGCTTGAAGACCCTTGTGACGGCGCGGCGGAATCCATTGACGTGGGTACCACCTTCGCGGGTATTGATGTTGTTGACGTAAGAGTGAATGTTCTCAGAGAAGGTTGTGTTGTACTGCATGGCCATTTCTACCTCCACATTGTCCTCTCGGCCAGTGACGTAGATGGGCTTGTCAATCAACTTGGATTTGGACTCGTCGAGAAAGGCGACGAATTCTCTCAGTCCACCCTCAGATAAGAACTCTTCAGACTTGAAATTGCCATCCTCTTCCACCCGCTCATCAGTCAACACGAGGCGCAGGCCACTGTTGAGGAAAGCAAGTTCCCGCATGCGAGCGGCCAGGATTTCGTATTTGTATTCGGTGGTTTCGAAGATGCCTTCATCTGGTTTGAAGGTAATTTGGGTACCTGTGTCTTCGGCTGTCCCAACCTGATCGACACCAGATGTCGGTTTTCCTTTGCTGTACTCTTGTACAAAGACTTTTCCTTCCCGGTGTACCTCAGCTTTGAGATAACCAGACAAGGCGTTGACACAAGAGACCCCGACCCCGTGAAGACCACCAGAGACTTTGTAGGTACTCTTGTCGAACTTTCCCCCTGCGTGGAGGACCGTCATCACCACCTCTAAGGCTGACTTTTTCAGCTTCTCGTGCATCCCGATGGGAATCCCGCGACCGTCATCTCTGACGGAGATGGAGTTGTCTTTGTGGATGATGGTTTCGATGTGGGAAGCATGCCCGGCAAGGTGTTCATCGATGGAGTTGTCCACCACTTCCCATACCAGGTGATGCAGTCCTTTGGAATCGGTACTTCCAATGTACATCCCGGGGCGTTTCCGGACGGCTTCGAGCCCTTCCAGTGCCTGAATATTACTAGCGTTGTACTCCCCGTTTTGCGTTTCTAATTCTTGCTTATCTTCTACTTCTTTCATTCGGCAAATTTACATAAAATTCGTGGTTTTTTTACACAGCCGCGAGGGCTGATTTCTACAGACTTGTCGAAGGATGGGTAATTGGTGATGTGAACACTTTTTAAACGCAGATTTTGAAGAGAAAGTTTCCCTATCTTTCTGAAAATCAGCACTTTTACACTTTCTGCATATAGGAAGCTGGGGGCAGCAGCAAATGGAAAATAGTTGCCTGGGCAAGAATATCGGCGATTCTGCAGTATATTGCGACAAGAGGAGCAAAACGATCTGAATGGAATACATACTCGACGGTCTCGATCAGTTGGACAAAACGGCCGCGCAATTGCTGGAAGCAGCTGGTGCGCGCAAACTCTGGTTGTTTTACGGCGAAATCGGAGCAGGCAAGACCAGTCTCATCAAAGAACTGTGCCGACAACTAGGGGTCGAGGATGTGGTCTCCAGCCCCACCTTTTCCATTGTCAACGAATACCAACGACAGCCAGACGGCCAAGCGATCTACCACATCGACCTGTACAGGCTCGAACAATTGGAGGAAGCCCTCGACATCGGCATCGAAGAGTACCTCTACAGCCAGTCTCATTGCTTTGTGGAGTGGCCTCAACTGATCGAAGACCTGGAGCTGCCGGAGACTGTTAAAATAAATATCGAAATACTTGATAATTCATCCCGAAAAATTTTATTTTTGTAGGCTGTAGGGAAAGCACAAGCAATGCGCATTCCCAAGCCGCCAAGTTTCGGGCATTTGCCGATGGGCGGATCACATCACCTAAGCACCTGGGCATCCAGGATTGTCTTGCTGCCAGTAGCCATTTCAGAGGAAGCAGACTAGCAAAAACTGAATTGCATGAGTGAGAAGAAGCGAGTTCCAGTTCCAAAGGTCTTTACCGAAGGTCGATTGCAAACTCAAACGGAAATGCTGCAATTACAGCGGCAACCCAATCGGCTGTTCATCGGTATTCCCAAGGAATCCACCCTTCAGGAAAGCCGAGTCGCCCTGGTTCCTTCTTCCGTTGCCACCCTCATCAATCACGGCCACAGAGTGGTTGTCGAAACAGATGCCGGTCGCAAAGCCAATTATTCCGATCACGACTATTCTGAAGTGGGAGCAGACATTGCCTACAGCAAAGAGCAGGTCTTCAAATCAGATGTCCTCATCAAGGTCGCTCCACCCACGCTGGCAGAAATCGAATTGCTGCGTCCCAACCAGGTGTTGTTCTCTCCCCTTCACTTGCCCATCATCACCGCTGATTTCATCAACAAACTCCGCCAAAAACGTGTCATTGCACTGGCCATGGAGTACATCAAGGACGAGATTGGCACCTTTCCCGTCGTTCGGATCATGAGTGAAATGGCCGGATTGAGCGCCATGCTCACAGCTGCCGAACTGCTCACCAATGCACGGGGTGGAAAGGGCGTATTGCTCGGAGGCATCTCCGGTGTGCCCTCCGCAAAGGTCGTCATCATCGGAGCGGGTGTGGTTGCAGAATTTGCCACCAGAGTCGCCCTGGGACTGGGTGCGGAAGTGCGCATTTTCGACAACAACATCTACAAACTCATGCGCCTGCAAAACCAAGTAGGCCGACAGTTGAATACCTCTTCGCTCAACCCCCTTCAGCTCGAAAAGGAACTTCGAACAGCAGACGTTGCCATCGGGGCTGTCCACTCGGAAACAGGTCGTACTCCCATCATCGTCAACGAAGAAACTGTTGCCAAAATGAAAACTGGCTCGGTCATCATCGATGTCAGCATCGACCAAGGCGGTTGCTTTGCCACTTCCGAAGTGACCACCCACGACAATCCCACATTTGTCAAGCACGAGGTGATTCACTACTGCGTTCCCAACATCTCTTCCAAAGTTGCTCGTACCGCTTCCATTGCCGTGAGCAACATCCTGACCCCCATCCTCCTCAAAGCGGGAAGTGTGGGCAGCATCGAACGGCTGATCTACAATGATCAAGGAATTCGCAATGGCATTTACACCTACAAAGGTTGTCTGACCAATGGCTATCTGGGAGAGCGTTTCCAAATCAAATCCACCGACCTGGAGTTGTTGATTACCTCTCATCTCTGATTTTTTCCGATCCCTCTCCTCTTTCCTGCGCGAGGTCTCGCCAATCTGCCAAGCCAGAAGGGCTTTTGCTGTTATATGAAAGCAAATCGCTATATTACCACACAAACAACCAATGCTTGCCGAATGACAAAGCGATCCAAACAGCCGGAAAAACTCAGCAATTACGAAGATGTGGTGCGACTCGAACGAGAAAAGCTCCATCTGCGCCGACAAAAATTGTTTGATGACAATACCAGTCTCGAAGAGTTTGAAGACAGCAAAATGGGCATTGCCCTCTCTGGCGGTGGCATCCGCTCGGCAACCATCAACCTGGGAATTCTCAAAACCCTCAACCGATTTGGCCTGCTCAAGAGGGCCGATTACCTCTCCACTGTATCCGGAGGAGGATATACGGGAGCCTACATCCAGGCGACTCTCAAGTCCGAGGGCAGCTACGATTCTCTTTTCCAAAAAGAACACCTCGTACACATGCGCTCTTGGGGCGAATACCTGCTGCCGGGAATGGGCTGGCTCAAGCGTTGGAATACCTTGGTGCTGATCGTGGGATTTCTGGTCAGCTTGCTCATGAGTTGGAGCAGCCCCATCATTCTCATCGCCCTTTTTTACATCCTCTATGGACTGATCAGCCAACTGTTCAATTTTGAAAGTTTCGAATCCGTTCGGGCCATGTTCGAACAGATCAACGTTGTGGAATATGGCTTGCTGGTCCTAGGGAGCGTGGTCCTGGTCCACTTTGCCCTCAACCTGATCATGGAATACCGATTGGGGATTTCGCGAAAATTCAACAATGCAGAAACCTTTTTGGTCCTCCTTGGCATGGTGTGGTATGTGCTGTTGTTTGTCCTTGGCCTCAAGGAAGGTCGGGCCTTTGTCGGAGACTCCAACACCTTTCAAAGCGTTTTTGCCGCCGTTTTGCTGGTCTTGCTCGGCTTTGTCAACAACCCCAACGCCATCAGCTTCCACCGATTTTATCGGACCCAGCTGGCCGATGCCTTTCTCCACTTTTCCAAGCAATACAAAAACATCCGACTCAGAGACCTCTTCAAGGTAGACAGCGAGCGCATCAACGATTACATGGCGCCCTATCCGCTGATCAACACCTGCCTGAATCTGCAATCGACCCGAGACAAAAGTTACTCTGGGACCAAGACCAACGACTACTTTTTGCTCTCTCCCTTGTACTGTGGTGCCAAACTTTCCAATTATGTCGATACGGCCTATGCCCAAGACTACAAAGAGATGACCCTTCCGGCAGCAACCACCATTTCTGCCGCAGCCGTCAACCCAGGCATGGGCATCTACTCCAATAAGCTCCTCAGCATTTTCATGACTGTCTTCAATGCCCGACTCGGCTTTTGGACCCACAACCCCCTGAAAAAAGGCAGCAGCTCCTTGGTCTGGTGGCCATTTTACTTTTTCTACGAGCTGTTTTCCCTCATCGGCACCGACAATCGCAAACTCAACATCTCCGACGGAGGGCACATCGAAAACCTTGGCGTGTACGAACTCCTGCGCCGCCAGTGTCGACTCATCATCGCCATCGATGCCGGTGCTGATCCGACCTATGCATTCACAGATTTGGAAAACCTCACCATCCGAGCCCGCAACGAGCTGGGGGTAGAACTGCAGTTTCGCCCCGGTCACATTCCAGAACAAATCATCCGCCCCAAACCCTCCATTGGCTATTCCCAACGTCGCTATTGCCTGGCAGACATCATCCAACTCTGGGAGGAGATCATCCCACTCGACGATCAAAACAATCCCATCCTTTCCGACAAGAACAAAACCATCGAAGTACTGATCAACTACAAAGACTTCCGGATCGCGTTGGCCCAGCTGGACCAACGCGAAGGCGATTGGTTTGTCGAAGTCATGGAAGGATTGCAGGTCCAAGAGTACACCGATCAAGCCATGGACATTCTCACCAACAAAGAACGCCTGGAGGCCACCTTTGCCAGCATCGATACCAATGAAAACATCCGCAATGTCCTCCGCTCTCTGGTCCACATCTTCGAAGGTCTCAAAACGTACCTGGACAAGACACTGCCCAAAAAGATCAAGGACCCGGAAAGGCAGCGCGCCGTCCTTCGCTCCATCATCCGCAGCATTGACAAGCGAGTCAAAAACAAGCTCAAGACTGGGACACTCGTTTACGTCAAGTCCTCCGTCACGGCCCCAGAAAGCAAGCTCAACATCCAGGACAAAACCAGCTTGGAATACAAGACCTATAAGTACAAAGTATACCACCCCAACTTCCCTCATGAACCCACTTCCGATCAGTTTTTTGACGAAGTCCAATGGGAGTCCTATTTTCAAGTGGGCCAATACATTGGTGCCGAAGTACTCGGTGCAAGAGGATTATTGGGCAAGTACCTTTCGGGAGAGTGGCAACCACAACAATTGGATTTCAATACTCTGATCCAACATTTTGACGAGCAAGAAGCCATCCAACATCCCATTGTGCCCAAGGAAGTGCCTCGGACGACGGCTACCGCTCCTCCCCCCGAAGCGCCCGCCATGGAAGTCCCGGTGGCAATGGACTCCCCCAGTCCGGTAGAAGCTGCCCCTGTCGAGGCCGAAGAAGCAACAGCAGAGCAAGAAGTGAGCACCAAGGTCGTCATTGGTCGCCAGGACAGCTACTCTATGTAATTTCCTTCCCCCCAGTAAGTCGGTTTGTTAATGATTTCATAACTTTCAATAATTATTGAAAGTTATGAAATCTAATTTGTAAATTGAAACTCAAACAAATCAACCGATGATATGAAACCCATCATCAATGCGCCCAAAACCCACGAAGAAATCATCCGATACTTTGAAGAAGCGGGGATGGATTACGGGGCCTGGAGTCCCAATTTCAACATGCACTTTGGCTACTACAAGGCTGGGCTCAATCCCTTCCGGCGGGAGTCTTTGCTCGACCAGCTCAACGAGGAGGTCCGCCTGCGGCTGCAACTGCCACTTGAGGAGGAGAGTCTGACCTTGGACCTTGGCTGTGGGTTGGGCGCCACGGCGCGCTACATGGCCCGCAGGCACCCGAAGGCATTTGTACATGGCCTGACCATCACTCCCTGGCAGGTCACCCAAGGACAAAAACTCAACCATGCCAGTGGTTTGGAGCAGCGGGTATTTTTGGAAGAGGCTGACTTTTGCGAATTGCCCGTGGACGATGAGATGGCCGATGCTTGCTATGCAGTGGAAAGTGCCTGCTATGCAGAAGGAGCCGACAAGGCGCCTTTGGTACAGGAGATGGCTCGCTGTCTGAGGAAGGGAGGGCGTTTTGTCATCGCGGATGGATTTCGCAAGCACAGTCGGCCGCTGCCGGGCTGGCTGGAGAAGATTTACCGGGCCAACTTGCGCTGCTGGGCACTGAAGGACTTGGCCGACATTGAAGCTATGAAAACCAGATTGCGAAAGGCGGGCTTCCACCGAATTGTCGTGGAGGATGTCAGCTGGCGCATCGCCCCCTCTTTTTTGCACATCCCCATTGTCAGCCTGAAGTTTTTGTGGCAACAGTGGCGAAAAAATGGCAGCCTGCGACTCTCTGCCGAACGCTGGAACAACGTCAAAGCCCCGCTGCTGGGGATGCTGATGGGACTGTGTAGAACACACTTTAGCTACTATCTGATCAGCGGACAAAAACGCTGGTGATCACCTAGTCCCCCACCCTCATTTCCATCTGGTAAAGGTCGAAACCTTCAGCCCAAAAGTCCTTGTCGACCTTTTCCAGTTGGGACCCCATTTTTTCGTAAAAGGGAAAGACCAACTGAGAAGTCCGGACCACAATCCGCCGAACACTGGGATCCTTTTTGATCTGCTCCAAGCGAAACTGGGTCAACTGCTTGCCAATCCCTTTCCCGTGGTGATGGGGGTGAACAATGTCCCATGCAATGCGAACCAAGGCATCGGTCCGAAAATGGTTGAACCCTCCACAGCCAAGAACCTGGCCATCCTCTTCCACAACAAAATAGTTTTCTGCCTCATCGCGAAGATAGGCGACCAAGTCTTCTTCCTCGGAAGGATGGAAATACTGCGGTGTATTCAAGCGCAGCATTTCCAAAATCCCAGCTCGGTCTGTGGATCGGTAGGGTCTGATCGTCACTTTTGCTTGACAATCTGGCGGGTCCAAACGCGTTCCCCATTGGCGATGCGCACGAAATAGACACCTTCGGGCAAGTCCCCGATCTGGAAGGTCTGACGCAAGCCCTCTTCGGGAAACTGACTAATGCTGACCTCCTGCAGGCGACGGCCCATGACATCCAATAGGCTGATCTCAAACTCTTGCCCATCGAAGCCCGCCAATTCCACGACAAATTCTGCATCGGTCGGATTGGGATATACGCTGAGAAGACGCGGCCGCTCGACCTTGGTGCTGTTGATCAAGCCAGGGATCACAAAATCGTAGCGGATGCTTCTGCCAAATTCTGGTTCAAATGTTTTGCGGGTCCGCTGGATGTTTTCGCTGCGCCATTCTTTGATCGCCAAACTGCCTCGCCCGCGGCTCTGCCCGATGGCATCCCAATACCAGTAGTACAAGCCATCGTCTTCGCTATCGCGGAACTCCAGGGTGTAACAACCCGGTGGGAAGTCCAACTCATCAATGTATTCCGTATTGGAGGTCATATTGGTGCGCGACAGCAATGTCTCTCCTCTGTGGTTTTTGATAGAATAACTGTTTTCCAAAGGACGGCGATTGGTGCGCAGGTGCAACTGCAGGCGATCGTAGTCAAATACGTCGGCCTTCCGGAAGCGAGACTCCATCCGGTTGTTCCGGCTGTTTTCATCCGCGCCCCCATTGATCTGACTGATTTGCACCTCGAACAAAGGCTGTTCGTCCATGCTTTCCCACATCTGCGGATCGAGCAAAGGAAGAGCCACCTGTTCTGTTTGTCCAAAGGCCAAGTTGCCTGTCCATTCGTATTCCTGGCTCTCACTGCCTTGAAGGCCGTAGGTGATTTTGGCACTGGTCAAGGGAGTTGTCCCCATGTTTTCCAGCAGGATCAGCGGGTTGTCACAAGCGGGATTGATGCGCTCGTACTCCACTTGATTGCTGGGCCGAACAATGGCACCGATGGCAGCATCCAAGGAACGCTCGATGTCTCCGTAAGTGAACAGCTGGGTGGAGACCAAATAATTGGCTTCGGTCAAAGTGGCGCCATTGACACCATAGTCGATTCTGACTGTTCCACCTGGCGTGACCCGATCCGTGATGTCAAAATCGTGCACATCTGTCGCCATTCCCGGGCACCAACCTGCCCGGTCAAAGGTCCAGGTTCCCCCTTGTGGATAAATTGGATTGAGCCCACATTCTTTCCACACTCGGTAGGTGAAGTCCTGGCTGCCCCCGTCCAAGTTGAGGTAGTGTTCGCGAGGAACAAATTCTCCATTTTGGCCATGCCCCGTTACAGTGGAGCGAAGCTTGAAATGTTTGCCGTTGTCGGCCAGTGGAACGGTGCGGGCTTCAAATACCCGGTCCTGCTGAATGGCTTCGTACCATCCTCTCCGGAAAGGCCAGATATTTTGGACGTTGAGGACTTGGCGGGCAGGCGTCCCCTTGATGTAGACAAAGCGGATGTCGAGTTCTTCTTGAAATTGCCCACCCAATTCGATGGACAAACGCTTGCGGCCTTTGAGGAGCGGAGCATAATCCGTCACGTCGAAGGTGAAGGTCTTGCCATCTTCGCCCAGGCTGAGTCCATTTCCATAAGGTGTCACCAAGGAAAGCAATTCAAACTTGGCGGGGAATTTATCGAAGTAAACCATCTGGTCGATGTCAAGGGCATCTTCTCCTTCTACCAGAATGTCGTCCACAATCTCTCCCGATTCATCATAGACAGGTAGGAATCCCGCCTGCCAGTAAAAGGACGTATCCACCACCACCAAGTCCGTCCCTTCAACTGCATACTGAATGACCCGATGAGGATCATTGACCACGGAGTCCAATACCTCGATGACATCTGTCTCTTTTTGGTACACTCCCTGCACAAAGGTTGCGTTGAGGCGATGTGGAGCGGCAACGAAGGATTTGAACAAGTTTCGCCCCCGCTCTGAGCGCCAACCAGCGGCAAAGTCGAGCTGACCATCCTGCTGCTTGCCAGAAGCATCGCCCACGCTTGTTCCGCTGCCATCGTTCATCGGGTAGTACAACTCCAGCTGATCGTAATTGGGATGGGTATTGTCAATGGACCGAAACATCCAATCGCGGATGCTGTTTTGGTCCAACTCTTTGGAAAAAACGCAAAACTCATCGACAGAACCGTAGTGCCCCAGTGAGCCATTGCCAGAGCCTCCAAGTCGAAACTGCTGGACATCTATGGTTCGAGTGCGATTCGCTCCCGACAGCCAAAGATCGCCATTGAGGTAGATCTTCATTTCGCCAGTTGTATTGTTCTTGGTAAAGGCCCAATGATTCCACTGCCCTTCCAAATCGGCCTCCTCGGCCAGTTGATTGATCCGATCGTAGGAGCCTCCCTCATTGCCACAATCCCAGTACACATTGCTGTTGCCCCAGGGCAGGTGGATGTTGATGGTTCGTTGTCCGGCAGCAGTCCGCCCTTCGAGTATGGTAGAATTGGCGGGCAGTGTTTCCGCATTGCCTCGGTTCCAGAAGGTCAAGGTGATTTCATCTGAGATGTTGTCAAAAGCAGCGGGAGGAACTTCTATGGCATGGCTTCCAGAGAATTCCTGATGGGCATCTGGTTGGGCTTTGATGGCTCGGCCCATTCCGGCATCGTGTCCTCTGAAAACGTTGTTGGCTGCAGAGGGAGAGGCGGAATAGCTCACCTCCAAGATCAGGTTGTCCGTTCCATTCCAATCGAATTCTTCGTGAAAGTTGAAGGCGAATTCTCCTCTGCTGTTGAAGTTTGTGTTTTTGAAATAGACCTCCGTAAACTCGCCCATTTCGGGATTGGCAGGGTCGAGCACGCTTTTGTCAGTTGCTTTGAGGCGGAGTCTGAGAAAACGCGCCTCTCCGCCCAATTCACTTACATTCAGCCACAGCCCTGTGATGTTGCCCGCAACCAAACCAGCAGCTCCCAATTCGTCTGCTGTGTAGAGAAAACGAGACTTTCCGGCTCCGGGGCTGTCAAACAAGTTCAGCTTTTCATTTCCCGTCCCTACGCCTGCCAATCGCTCCACTTCGGTGCTGAGGTATCTGGTATTTCGCTGTTCGTAGCGATAATAGCTGTAGGTCGGTTGGCTGGAATATTCAAAATTGGAGCCATCAAAATTGGAGATGATGTAATTGGGGTGGGTCCGTTGGAGGGAGTCTACCCGGGAGGAGTCGATTAGGAAGGTATTGCAACTGTAATCCCATTCCCGGCAACCGACATTGCCACTGCCGACCGCGTTGTCGTGACAGCGCATGTTGTAGAGCATCCATATTTTTTCATAGGTCTGCCCATCCTCATCTGGGAAATCAAAAACTTCTGATCGAAAATCATCTTCCCACTGGAAGGTTTGCACAGTGAGTGTATCCTGAGCAATGCAAAGGGAGGCCCAACATGCGACAACTGCAAGAGTAAGGCGTATTCTCATTTCCTACTTGTTTTGGTACAATCAATGAAATTTGGTTCGTTTTGTCAAAGTCGTGCCGATGTCTAGCGTTCACGAATCGGCAGCTCGGCTTTTTGTCAATCGTTTATAGATGAATGTTAAATTAGGAAAAAAGAAGCAGGCCGCGAAGTTGTCGGCCTGGAAAGCCGGAAAAATATTCCCAAAAAAAAGAGCCTCCAAAGACCTGGGAGGTATTTGAAGGCATCATGAGCCATGGTATATATGTCGAACCTACTGTTAGGCAATTTGAGCTACGCCTCCCTGGTTTGGAGATCGGCGACTGGCCAATTCCACGCATACAGGCAGCGTACATGCCACGCGATCGCAGACCGCTGGCCATTCACATTGCAAAAACTGTTTCGTTGAAAACCAAATAGAGCTATTGTGATAAACGTGCTTCTCTTAGGGCCAAATCTCATTGGATGATCGGACCAAAATACAAATGGATAGCTTTGATGGATGTACTTTTCTTCTAACCAAAAGCATTCCAAAACAGTCCATCATATAACATTTTTTTACATTTTATTTTGACTGGTTAAGCCTCTATCCCTCCATCTTTGCAACGTGCATCAAATACTTATGCAGACAGGGCGGGCCTTGGCGCTTCCCCACTTGGTTAATGCCAAATCCTCTTCTCTCAAAGGATGGATTCCAGCACTCGCACACAATTGCCAGCCATTTTTCTCGACAATCCACAATATTTCTGTAAATTATGCCCGTCGCTACCGCCAAACTTGCAGTGCTGCCCTCTTCGGACAGAGGGCGAAGAAGTTCATCAATCTGTGCTGAGACTACACAAATGCCAGCATCTGAGCACAGCTTTTCAGGCATCGAAAACGACAACAAGCATCTATGTCAAATCCTTTATTCCGAGCCCTGGCCCTCCTACTGCTGATGGCCACCGCTTGCCAAACACCTCCCATGCCGATTTCTTATGACAGCTATGACGATTATCCCGTCTACTCGGGAGATGATCTAGGCTTGCAATACAACTCCCAAACGAGCACATTCAAGCTCTGGGCTCCCAATGCACAAGCAGCGCGCCTTCAACTCTACGCCCAAGACCTGGGTGGCTCCCCACTGCGCAGTTACGACATGGAGCGACGCGAGGAGGGCATTTGGTACTTGCGCGTTGCCGACGATCTGAAAGGGAAATACTACGCCTTCCAAACCCAAAACGACGGCCAATGGTCCAAAGAGGTGCCCGACCCTTATGTCAAATCCGTTGGGGCCAACGGCAAGCGGGGGATGATCATCGACCAAAAGCAAACCCATCCCGATGGGTGGGACAAAGACACAAGGCCCCCCCTGGCACAGACCACAGACATTGTTCTCTATGAATTGCACCTGCGCGACCTGTCTACCCATGCCAGTTCCGGCATCCAGCAAAAGGGCAAATTCCTGGGCTTGGCTGAGTTGGGCACCCACAGCCCAGCAGGAGCCAGTACAGGCCTGGACCACATCAAGGAACTCGGCGTCACCCATGTCCACATTTTGCCAGCCTTCGACTACCTATCCGTAGATGAAACCCGCCTACAGGACAATGCCTTCAACTGGGGCTATGATCCACAAAACTACAACTGTCCCGAAGGCAGCTACTCGACCAATCCCTCTGATGGGGCCGTTCGCATCCGGGAGTTCAAACAGATGGTCAAAGCCTTGCACGACAATGGCCTGCGGGTGATCATGGATGTGGTATACAATCACACGGGGGTGACCGAAGACTCGCATTTCAATCAGCTCGTGCCTGGTTATTACTACAGACAAAGAGAAGATGGCAGCTTTTCGGATGCTTCGGGCTGTGGCAACGAAACGGCTTCGGACCGCCCCATGATGCGCAAGTTCATCGTCGAATCTGTCAAATACTGGGCGGAAGAGTTTCACGTAGACGGTTTCCGTTTCGATCTGATGGGCATACACGACATAGAGACCATGAATGAGGTGAGTCGCGAATTGCAAAAAATCGATCCCAGCCTCTTTGTCTATGGAGAAGGATGGACAGCAGGCGATACCCCTCTGGCAGAAGAACAACAAGCCCTGAAGAAGTACACCCATAGATTGGATCGAGTGGCGGCTTTCAGCGACGACCTGCGCGACGGCGCCAAGGGAAGTGTCTTTGAGCACGAAGACCGAGGCTTTGCCAGTGGCAAGCAAGGCATGGAGGAAAGCATCAAATTTGGGGTGGTGGCAGCTACGCAACACCCCCAAGTGGACTATGCCAAGGTCAACTATTCGGATGCGCCCTGGGCCAAGGAGCCGAGCCAGTGCATCAACTATGTCTCCTGCCACGACAATCACACCCTCTACGATCGCCTCATCAACTCCGTCAAGGATGCCGACGAGGCCACCCGCATCCGCATGCACCTGTTGGCCAATACCATTGTGTTGACTTCCCAGGGAGTGCCATTCTTGCACGCTGGTGCGGAGATGTTGCGGACCAAGGGCGGGGAGGAAAATTCTTACAAATCACCCGACAGCATCAACCAACTGATCTGGACGAGAAAGACGGATTATCCACAAGTTTTCAACTACTACAAAGACCTGATCCGCTTGCGCAAGGAGCACCCGGCCTTCCGCCTGCCCACCAATGCCCTGATCCAACAACACCTGCAGTTTCTGGACAGCCCCCAACAAATGGTCGCCTATACCTTGTCTGATAATGCGGGAGGAGACGATTGGAAAAACATCCTCGTCATCTTGAACGGAGCCACCAAGGCACAAAACATGAAGCTCCCAGGAGGCAACTGGACCCTGGCTTTCCACGACAAAGGCTACAATGGCGATGCCTCGAAAACCTACCGCCAGAATGCCCGCGTCCCTGCAAGCAGCGCCATGATCCTTTACCAAGATGAATAAGACCATACGCTGGTAAGCCAAGACGCATCAAAATACAAATGGACAAAAAAACCAACCATGCTTGAGATTCAAAAACGATTGACCAACTCCTTTTATGCCCTGCTGAGCCTGCCCTGTACAGCCATGGGCTTTGCACTTTGCATCCAGATTGCGGCCCTCAGTTGGATATTGAACACCAAATACGGCTTCGACCTGGAAAAAATCGGCTACGTATGGGCAGCAGGCCCCATCGCAGGCATCCTCGGCCAACCCTTGGTGGGACTGCTCAGCGACAACATCTGGGTCTGGAATGGAAGGCGACGCCCCTTCATCCTCGTGGGTGGAACCGTTGCCGCCCTCATGATCCTTGCCCTGCCCTTTCTGGATGTCATCAGCGACACCCTGGGCATTGGGAGCATCATCGGGGTGGCCATCACCGTGGCCCTTACCCTGGACCTGGCCATCAACATCAGCTTCAACCCCACTCGCTCCATCATTGCCGATGTGACCCCAAATGGCGATTTGCGCACCAGGGGCTACACAGTGATGCAAACCGTGTCGGGCTTTTTCGGTGTAACTGCCTATCTGATCGGCGCCTTTGTCGACAACTATGTCTTGATCTACATGGGGGCAGTCATCGTCTTTGTCTTTTCCGTCATCCCAACTTTCTTCATCGAGGAGCCCCGGGAGCTTCACAGCAAAGACAACCAGGAGGAAGAAGTGACAACAGATTCCGAGACTGACCTTGGGGAGTTTCTCAAGATCTGCTTTGCCCATGCCTTTACCTGGCTGGGCGTTCAGACGATGTTTGTCTACACCTTTGGCTACATCAAAACGGTGGTCATGGGCTATGGTGTGACCGAAGACCTCAGCGCAGAGCTCAACAATGAAATTGGTTTTACCATTGGTGTGGCTTTTGCCATACTAAATGCAGTGGGCTTTATTCTGCCCTTTTTTGTCTTGCAGCCCATTACCGAGCGCATTGGCCGGGTGCGCACCCATATGATTTGCATTGCCATCATGGCAGTCGGCTATCTGCTGATTGCTTTGTTTGGTGGCTCCGTCAAGAGTCTGTTTTTCTTGATGGCAATTGTGGGCATCGGCTGGGCAGCGGTGGTGAGTTTGCCCTTTGCCATCATGTCGGAGACGATCGACCAAAGCCGGATGGGATTCTACATGGGACTGTTCAACTTATCGGTTGTCTTGCCCCAACTGGTGGCTTCCTTCTTGGGTGGTTTCATAGAGCATCAGGCAGACAAAACCATCATTTTCTACATCAGTGCCATCTCTTTGGGGATTTCGGCGGCCTTGTGGTTGCTGGTGCGAGAGCAAAAAAGCGGCAGCTCCCAAGCGGTGGCAGGAGGAGGTGGACATTGAGAACGAAGAACTCTGGACTGGCCTCATTTGTTAGTAGGGCGTATCATGTAAATTCAATTCAATATGGCTACGATTAATCTAAAGGCAAACAACCTGGAAAACCGGGAATTGCCCTTCCGGGTGCAGCTGAGCTTTCACAACCTTTTCAAACATTGGGAAGAGCTGGCCAACAGTGAAAACGAGGGAGAGGCCGCCTACGGGCGGGATGTTCTGGCTCGGTTGGCCCATGCCAGTGAGTTGCGCCAACCCATTTTGGACAATGATCTGTTGAGCAAATACGAATCGGAGATCGAGCTGCTGATGTCCGCCATCTTTCCATCGGCTCTCAAGACCAATGAGATCAAGGCAGTTGGCATTCCTTTTACGCCAGTGCTGTTCAATCCTTCTTGGCGCTTCAGCAACATTTTGAAAACAGCTGGAGAAGACTTTGAATTGGAGTTTCTCAATGCCGACAAGGACGAAATGTACATCATGGCTTGCCTCTTCATCCTGCAAGTGCGCTACCAAGTCTCTGTCCAATACAAAAAGCCCATCTACTTTGAAATCCCCAATCGGCAAACGGGACAGATGCAATACTTCCGGGTTTTCTTCAATGCCGATTTTTCGGAGATGACCCTCAAGAATCCCGACTTCCACCTGAGCGATGAAGATGTTGAACTCTTGGTCAACAATTACGACAACATTGAGCTGTGGAAAGAAAAAATCCCCCCCAATACCTTCGACTTCAACGGCTTTGGCCTCATCACCATTTTTGACCTCACCTCCGACCAGGTTTTGTCGCAGCTCAAATCGGACCTGTTGGACAAGCAGGCCTTGATCGACCCTGTCAAGGTCAGGGCCATCCAGTCTCGTTTGCAAGTCATTTTGAAGGTCCCAGGTCTCAAATTTGGCTTTGCCTTTGTGGACAAGGACGAAGAAAGCATCCGATCCTTGGGCTACAACAATTCCAGTAGCCTGCTCTTGTCGGGGAGTGAAAAAGTGATCATGAAGGACATCATGTGTGGCGAATCGCAAAATATGATTTGCACAAACCACGGCCCGCTGATTGCGCCGGATGTCCCCAAGATGACTCGCCCGGACAATCCCTTCATGCAAGACCTACTGGACCAGGGAATCCAAAGTTTTCTCATCGCTCCCATTCAATACAACAACGAAACCATTGGCATCCTGGAATTGGGCGCACCGGAGGCCGGGCAACTCAACTCGGTTGTGGTCAAGTCCTTGGAAGACCTTCTGCCGATGTTTACCATTGCCATCAAGCGCAGCCTCGACGATTACCAAAACAAATTGGAGGCCATCGTTCAAAGGCGATTCACCTCCATCCATCCGTCGGTTTCCTGGCGCTTCTACGATGCCGCAGAAACCTTCCTTCGCGAACGCAGCGATACCGTAGAGGAGATCACATTCGAAGATGTCTATCCCCTCTTTGGACAGGCCGACATCAAGGGGTCATCGACCGAGCGCAACAAGGCCATTTCGGGCGACTTGATCGAGCAGTTGGAATTGGCCAAGGATGTCCTCAATGTAGCTGACGACCAGCACTCCTTGCCCATTTATGACAATTTGAGGTATCGGATCGAGAATTGCATCCAGGAAATCCAGGTGGGACTCAAAGCAGGAGACGAAGTGGGAATCCTGGAGTTTTTGAAAGCAGAAATCTACCCCGTCTTCAAACACATCAGCAGCCTGACTGACGTGACGGCAGCGGCTGTTCAAAAATACAAAGAAAACATCGACCCTGTACTGGGCATCCTCTACAAGCGACGGAAGGAGTACGAAGACACCGTCAGTCTGATCAATGAGCGCATTGGTTCCTATGTGGAGGAGCAACAAGTATTGGCCCAGGAGATGTTTCCCCATTACTTTGAAAAGTACAAAACCGACGGGGTCGAACACCACATCTATGTGGGCAAGGCATTGGTCAAGAACAAGGAATTTGCTCCGGTCTACTTGCAAAACCTGCGACTGTGGCAATTGCTGGTGACTTGCGGGATCGAACAATTGATGTACGAGCTCAAGCCGAGCATGAACATTCCCTTGGACATCGCCTCGCTGATCCTGGTCCACAGCAGCCCATTGGCCATTCGCTTTCGGATGGACGAAAAACAGTTTGACGTAGACGGTGCCTACAACATCCGCTACGCCATCATCAAAAAGCGCATTGACAAGGCCCACATCAAAGGGACCAACCAACGATTGACCATTCCGGGAAAGATTGCCATTGTGTATTCACAGGACAAAGACGCCATTGAGTATCGACGCTATCTGGAGTATTTGCAGTCCATCGGCAAGATTGGGCCTGTGATCGAGGACTTGGAATTGGAAGAACTACAGGGAGCCTCTGGCTTGCGGGCGCTGCGCGTGGATGTAGCATATGAGGATGTGAGCAATGGAGAAACAGCAGCTGAAAATCCTTCAGAACAACCATTGGATGGCAATCCTGCCAAAGGATAAAGGAGGGGAAAAGACAGCCCGCCCTGTTTGGGGAAATGGGGAGAGTTCGTTCCGGGCTGGGCTGTCTTAGGGGTTGAGAGAGGACTGGTGTAAAGTTGATTGGTTCTGTTATGATGAGAGGAGTATTCTCATAGGGATGTCGATTACTTTTTCTCTCCTTCGCAAGATCCGGCGCATTCGTATACGGCGCCACTCTGCCAGGCCATTCCCACATGGGCACAGCCACAAGGCGGATTCATATTGTAATCAAATTCTTTGCTCAAAAGCGTTTTGTCAACCTTTGCTTCCTGGCTTTGGACTTCGCCACTGGCCGTGCGGCCGCTGAGTTCGTAGATCAACTGATCCGCCGTCTGGTAGAGCTGTATTTTCTCCACCTTGTCCAGGGATTCGATGCTTTTGGCAAAATAGTCCATCAATTCGGCTTGTGTAATCTCAGCCACAAATTCTCGGCTGCTGCTGGGTTGGTTGTTTTGGATGCCTTGGAAGCCCATGAAGCTCAAAAGAGACAAAAAGAGGCTTGGCACCACATACTTCGCAGTGTACATAGTCAATGGTTTTTGGTAAGTGAATGTGTGTATTGAACGCGGCGGATGACACCGCGGGATTTTCGTTTTTGTCAAGTTCATCGAAAGGGCATCGATGCGTATGAAAGACAGGACAAAAACGGCGGTCAGGAAGGCTTTAGTCTGAGAAGGACCCAAAGCCTCTTCTTTTTTATACATTATAGGGGGGCATCATATAGCAAATGCCCATCAGACTTCTTTTCCCAAAATTGCAAAAGGCAATTCTTTAAGGAGCCAGGCGCTCCTTTTTCCAGCCACCTCCCTCTTTTTGGTAGCGAATGCGATCGTGAAGACGACTGCTCCTCCCCTGCCAAAACTCGATTTGGTCTGCCTTGACCACATAGCCTCCCCAATGTGGAGGTCTGGGCAGCTGGTCAGCAGAGGCATATTCTTCCTGTAGCCGCCGTACATTGTCCTCCAAAATCTGGCGATCGGAGATGATTTGGCTTTGTGGCGACGCCCAGGCACCGATTTGACTTCCTTTGGGACGACTCTGGAAATAGGCAAGAGATTCGTCTTCCGGCAGCCGTTGGACCGCTCCACTGATGCGCACCTGTCGCTCCAAGCCCAACCAACAGAACACCAGGGCTGCGTGGGGATTGGCATCCATCTCGCGTCCCTTGTCACTTTCGTAATTGGTGTAGAAAACAAATCCATCCTCGTAGAATCCCTTGAGGAGTACGATCCGCGCAGAGGGAATGCCATCAGCCGTGGCAGTGGCCAGAGTCATGGCATTGGGTTCGGGGACCTTGGCCTCCTGTGCAGCTTCGAACCAAGTCTTGAACTGCTCGATGGGATCATCGGCGACATCGCTGATGTCCAGGGTGTGAAGGCGGTAGTCTTCGCGCAGGTCGGCAATCTTTTTTTCGGGCATGATGAGCAAGTGGTTATAGGTTACAATCAATAAACCGACGGAAAAATACATTGTTCGGGCGGTCCGATGCGAAAGGTAAAAAAAAACCCTGTCAACTGGCATTGACAGGGACAAAACAAAAAACAAACACTATGAACAAACACTATCTTTGAGGCACTGCAAGAGCGCCGGATCAATTGTCCTTCGAAAAGTCCCCCCGGCCAGGCCGGGAGGAATCGATTAATTAAACATATAAAAAACACTCTACCCTTTCGAAACTCCTGGCGACAGCAAGGCCGAGGCCGTGTCGCGGTAATAATTCACTACCGGGAGGTTTTGAATAAGGGGCATTTGAGTGAATCAAACTTTCAATAATATACCAGGCTGATGATTGAGGGATATGAATACCAGGGGAGCATATGCAAGGGGGAGAAAAAATTCCCCCGACAAAATCTCGGGGGACAAAACAAAAAACAAAAACTATGAACAAACACTCACCCTAAATATCTTTACTGACCACGAACGGCCAGAATGTTACTCTTCTATTATTGTGAAACGCAAAGTACAAGTTGGTGTTTCACTATTGGCAGCAATTTCTGCTTCGACTTGCTGACCTTAGTCTGTCATCCAATCGGGCAGTGCATCTCCACTCTCTCCGAGGAAGGTCACTTTTCCCGAATTATCTACCTCAAAGCTCCAGACATGTCTCTTCAGACAGCCGGTGATACAAGAGTCAAACTTAACCATGTATCTGAGTTCCCATCCATTGTCCAAACGCTTCACGTCGATGTCATTTCCGTCGCCATCTGGGTTCAGTAAGTCCACCAAGACGATGTCGTTGAAGGTTGAAAATGTCTGGGCAATAGGGGCTATATTCAAGGACTGTTTTGCGCGGATGTTGAAGGAGTTGTGCTCCTCATCCCACTCTACATGTCTATCAATAACCAAGCCATATTGTTCCAATAAAGTATTGATTTCATTGCTATTGGTCGTGTTGTCTCCCAGTCGCAAAGGAGTCGCCCATACGGCCTCTCTTTTGTATACGACGAAGAAGCGATCAACGGAAGGAACTGGGAAGGTGTGCAACTTGTGGTTCTTTGTGACCTCCTTGGCCATCTGGTGGTTGCTCTGATGCACGGCGACCAAGGCTTGATAAATGGACTCGACCACCTCTTCGGGGGCTTCGGCATCCAATTGATCATATGCTTTGTTCTTGGCCAGTAAACGCAGTGCCAAACGAGTGGCATCTTTGCGGTACTTGTTTTGCTTGTAAACCGAAAGTGCATCTCCGGTGGTATCGTCATCTCCATCCGCAATGTTGCCCGTCCAACTCGCCCATGCCCCCGTGCTCATCAAGCAGCAGAGAGACAGCAAAAAAGTTTGTCGGGCAATATTTTTAATGATGATGATCATTGAGCAATTCGCGATAGAATTTTTTCCGTTTGAATACGCTATCCAAATAAGCAAATTGCTTGCCAATTAAGTCTTGAGCCCTTTCTGGTAAACGTGACAGACCAAAGGCCCAAGACTTGACAACTAACAATCCTATGACAGCCTTGAAATCGCGAATTTCACACCATTTCCTGTATCAATTTCTGGCAGAAAACCAACTTGGGCCGACTATTCCTCTGCTGGCTCCAAAGCAATCTGAGACTCTGTTGACCCAAATAATTTTTTCGTCGCCATCTGAAAGCGGAAGGCCAGCCAGTACATGACCGGAACGACAATCAGCGTGAGGAATGTGGCGAAAATCAAACCGTAGATGACCGTCCAAGCCATCGTTCCCCAAAAGGCGGCATTGTCTCCTCCGATGTAGTAATTGGGATTGCTATCGGCGATGAGGGTGAAAAAGTCAAAGTTGAATCCAATGGCCAAGGGGATGAGTCCCAATACAGTGGTAATGGCCGTCAGCAGTACTGGACGCAGTCGGGTGGCACCTCCTTCTACGATGGCCTCCTTGACTTCGGCATAGGTCATTTGTTCCATGAGCTCTATGCCCTTTTCCGCCTGTTTTCGCTTGATGAGTAAATTGGTGTAATCGATCAATACAATGGCATTGTTGACCACGATCCCCGCCAGGGAAATGACCCCGACCCCCGTCATGACAATTTCAATGTTCATCCCCGTGAAGACATAGCCCAAAAAGACCCCAATGGTACTGAAGAGAACTGACAGCATGATGATCAGCGGCGAGGTCAGAGAGTTGAACTGGGCAACGATGATGATCAGGATCATAAAGACGGCAATTCCCAACGCAGTGACCAAAAAGGCCGCTTCTTCCGCCTGTTGCTCCTGCCCTCCGGTAAATTCCCACTTGTAATCTTCCGGCATCTCAAAATCTGCCAGGGCATCCTTGATCTCTGCCACCACCTCATTGGCATTGTAATCTTCCAATACATTGCTGTAGATGGTGATGGTCCGCTCCTGGTCTTTGCGATTAATGGAGCTGTAGGTAGACGAATAGCTCACCGTGGCGACCGATGCGATGGGCACTTGCTTCATCTGGCCATTGCTGGGGTCCCGGAAGGTGATCTTTTGGTTGATGATGTTGCTGAGATCGTAGCGGTAGTCTTTGGCCAATCGCACATTGATCGGGTAGTCGTCGTCGTCTTGTTTGAACTTGGAAACTTCCTTCCCAAATACAGCCGTCCGAATGGCGTCGGCAATGCCAAAAGTGGAAACCCCGTAGCGGCGGGCGGCCTCCCGATCGATGTGGACAATCATTTCCGGCTTGCCAATTTTGACGTTTTTGTTCAACTCCTCAATCCCTCCAATGTTCTTGCTCTCGATGTAGGTAATCATTTTCTCCGACAAATCGGCCAGCTGGCTTACTTCATCTCCCGTCAGTTCAATGTTGATGGGCTTTTCCTGTGGCGGTCCGTCATTGTTTTTGTCCACGACGATTTTGACCCCAGGGGCCACATCGCGCAATTCTTCCCGGAGTTCTTCCATGATGTCATAGGTAGAAATGCCAATCCGGTCTTCACTGGGCACAAAGGATACCGTCAAACGAGCCTTATTGGGCGAGGCTCCAAATTCAGGGCCTGCGTTGGGGTCACTGGTGTTCTCTCCAATCTGTGTCAACACAGCCTCTACAATGCTCTTGTTTTTGTCCACGACACTCAGCACCTTTTTCTCCACCTTCCTCAATACATCATCAGTGGCGGTGATGTCCTTGCCCATCGGCAGTTCCACAAAGGCGTTGACATAGAGCGGGTCAGGGGAAGGAAAGAGGATCACCTGTGGCATGTTGGCCCCCAATAGCATGATGGCCGCAATGAGCAAGGCAAAAGTTCCTCCGAAGATCAGCAGCGGATTGTACTTGTTCAACGCAATGCGAATGAAGCGATTGTAAATGCTTTCCAGGACTGGCAATACCCGGTTTTGGAAAAAGAAAGAGGCCGAACGCAGGAAAAAGAAGTTGACCAAGGTAACACCTCCCACAATCAACAAGATGTTGCGCATCCAAACGACGCCGGCAATGTGTGCCAGGGCCGCTCCCCCCAGCAATACCCCAGAAAACAGGAGGATGTTGCGCCTTTTGCGAGCCCGTACATTGGTGCTTTCCGCCTTTTCATCCACCCGCATCAGAGCGGAGGTAAAGACCGGATTGATGACCAAGGCCACAAAGAGAGAAGAGGTCAGCACCACGATGAGTGTGATCGGCAAGTACCTCATGAATTCCCCCATCAAACCCGGCCAGAAAGCCAGTGGCAAAAAGGCAGCCAAGGTGGTGGCAGTGGAAGCGATGATGGGCATGGCCACCTCGCCCGCACCATATTTGGCCGCTTCCAGACTCGAATAGCCATTTTGCATGTATCGATAAATGTTTTCCACAATCACAATGGCGTTGTCCACAAGCAGTCCCAGGGACAATATGAGCGAAAAGAGCAAGACCATATTCATGGTGTAGCCAATGACGTTGAGGATCAAAATCCCCATGAGCATCGACAGCGGAATGGCCAGCCCTACGAAGAGCGAGTTGCGAATGCCCAGAAAGAACAGCAGGACCAAGACCACCAAAATCACCCCGGAGATGATGCTGTTTTGCAAGTTGGAGACCATCATGCGCGTCTGGACCGACAGATCGTTGAACAGGCTGACAGACAATTCTTTTGGAAAGACTTTTTCCTTGGCATCGTCCACAGCAATCTTGATTTTATCGGAGGCATCCAAGAGGTTTTCTCCACTTTTCTTGATGATGTCCAAAGAGACCACAGGGCTGAGATCGGCCCGGGCAATGCTCGTAGGATCCTGAAAACCAAAGCTGATGCGGGCAATCTCTTTGAGGGGAATGGCGCGTTGGTTGATGCTTTTGACAATCAATTCCTCAAACTGTTTGACGGACTTGAGTTCTCCCACAATGCGAATGGAGCGCCGGAATTCATTGGTGACAATTTCCCCTCCCGACATGGTGATGTTCTCCGAACGGATGGCATTTTCGATGTCGGTGAAAGAGACCTCCATGGCCTCCATTTTGGGCAGGTCTACTTCTATGGCAATTTCCTTGTCCATGACTCCCTTGACATCCACATCTGAGATTTCCTTGAGGTCTTTGATCTTTTCTTTGAGGTATTCAGCATAACGGTCCAGCTCATCGTTGGTAAATGG
This sequence comes from Bacteroidota bacterium, assembly GCA_039821145.1. Classification (GTDB taxonomy): domain Bacteria; phylum Bacteroidota; class Bacteroidia; order Chitinophagales; family Saprospiraceae; genus JBCCSZ01. Next base: position 135,240 of record JBCBOS010000020.1, read on the forward strand.
TCCCGACAGATTGACTGTCATGATGGGCAATTCCGAAAGATTGATGTCCAGCACCTCCGGTTCCTGTGTCAAGTCGTTGGGCAGCTCTGACTTGGCCTTGTCAACGGCGTCCTTGATCTTTCGGGTGGCATCGTCCAAGTCTACATCGGAGATGAACTCTACCGAAATGAGAGAGTAATCCTGTAGGGAAGAAGAGGTGATCTTTTTGACTTCCGACAGGGTGGCAATTTCCTTCTCCAAGGGACGGGTGATGAGGTTTTCGATGTCCTCTGCCGAGTTTCCAAAGTATACCGTATTGATGTATACTTTGGGCCAGGGAATCTCCGGATAGCTTTCCTTGGGCATGGAAATGTAGGACAAAACCCCGAAGAGCAAAATCATAAATGTCAGGAGAAAAACACTGGTGCGATTGTCGACAGCCAAGGTACTGAGAGAGAATTCTCTGAGGTTGTCTCTGATGGAATCTACGTATTTCTTCATGTTTGATGATTGGACGTTAGAATTGGACAAGTGCTGGGGTGGAGCTTAAATTTTTACAGGTTCGCGATCCGAGAGCCCTCTTGCCCCATCCACGATGAGGTCTTCTCCCCCCTGTAGGCCCTCCTTGATGATGATCTCTCCATCGGCACTTTCTCCAGTCTCGATGAATACCTTTTTGGCAAACAGCCCTGCGGTTCCCTTTTCAGCAATGTAGACAAAATCGCGGCCGCTGACGTCCTGCTGAACCAGTTCCAGTGGGATGGTGACGGCATCGTCTTCCTTGAAATCATTGATGTACATGATGGCCAGCAAGTTGGGTTTGAGCAAGCCCTTGGGGTTGGACAGCTCCACTTCTACGTCGAAGGTCCGGTTGGCCGGATCGATGGTCCGTCCCAATAGGCTGACCCGAGCTTCTTTTTCCAACTCAAGTGCGGGAAAGTGGACCTTTACTTTTTCCCCTTTCTGGACAGCCCGCAAGTAGCGTTCGGGAACGTCTGCCACCACCTTGACCTGACGGGTATTGATGATTTCGATGATGGGGGTGCCAGGCCCTGCCATCTCTCCTCCTTCTGCAAATACGGTATTGACCACCCCAGAGATGGGAGCGTAGACATTGGCCTTGGTCAATTGAAAGCGCAAGCTCTCCAAGCTCTTGTCCAGCCTTTCCACAGAGTTTTTGGCCTGTAGATATTGTACCTCACTGCCGATGTTTTGGTCCCACAATCGCTTTTGCCGTTCGTACAATTCTACGGCCAGCTCTTTGGATTTCTCCACCTCATCGATTTGCTTGTTGACAGTTTCCATATCCAATTTGGCGATCAGTTGGCCTTTTTTCACCTGTCGACCTTCGTCGGTATTCAGACTGAGGATTCGACCTCCCATCTCGCTGCTGGCCATGACGGCATCGGTGGTCTCGACGTTGGACTGAATTTCCACAAAGCGGCTGAAGGTTTTCTTGCCCACCTTGGCCACTGTGATCAGCTGCCGGGTCTCCTCTTTGCGAGTCGTATCCAGCTTGGCGATGTCTTTTTGCAATGTCTCGATCTGAGTTTCCAGTTCTCTCAGGGCCTTTTTCTTCTCTAGCAACAATTGTTTTTTGCCTGCCAGATCCTCTGGTTCGGGCTGGGTACAAGCTCCCAAGAGGGATAGAATGGCGATAAAAGCGATCAGATTTCTCATGCTTGAATAAAGTTTAACTTCGGAATGGCGTTTAGGTGATGAATGATGTTGTGACGATGAGATCAATTGCCCAATGCCTTGTCGAGATTGGCTTTGGCGTTGAGCAAATCGTACAGTGCTTGGATGCGGTTTTGCTGGGCCTGATACAAGCTCTGCTCCGCTTGAGTCACTTCCAGGCTCGACCCCACCCCTTCTCGGTATTTGATCTGAGTGGTTTGGTAGATTTTTTCTGCCAGTTGTACGTTTTTGTCTTGGCTGCGCAAACGGTCGCGGGCATTGAGGTAGCTCTCGCGGGAATTGCTCACCTCCAGATTGATGGCCTGTTCGAGCATCTTCCGCTGGTTTTGCGCCATGGCCAATTGAATGCGAGCCCGCTGAATCTTGGCCTTTTTCGAGAAGCCATCAAAGATGGGCACATTCAGTTGTACGCCAACCAATGCAGTGGGAAACCAAAAGCCATCTTCGTGAAACAGTTGATTGCCCTGATAGGAGTAGCTGTAGGAGGCAAAGCCCGTGAGGCTCGGCAGATAACCAGCTCTGAGCACATCCACATTGATCTCGTTGAGTTGGATGCCCAGGTCGGCAACCTTGTATTCTGCCCGGTTGTAATAGTTGACATCTCCGCTCAATTCCTCCCCATTGGCCTCTTGGAGAAGAGACTCTATGCTGTCGGCCACATCCAATTTCTCGTCCTGTGGAAAGCCAATGGTGTATTCCAAAAAGTTCAATGCCAATTGCTTTTGCCGATTGAGATTTTCTCGTTCGGTCCGCAAGTTGGCCAGGGACAATTCCAAGCGATCCACATCCAACTGTTCGACAAAGCCCGCCTTGTAGGTTTCCTGCGTCTCCTTCAGGACCTTTTCCAGATTGGCAATGTTTTTATCGAGGATGCTCATGTTTTCGTGCAAAATCAGGGGAGGAAGGTAGGCCTCGCGCACCTTGTCATACAATTTTTTCTCCTCTGCGATCAACTCTTGCCCGACATAGTCGCGGTAGAGTCGAGCCGCCTTCAAAGCTTTTAGGTACGATCCGTCGAGAATGAGAGAATTGGCATTTATCCCAAAATCCAGGTTGTTTCTCAAGGCAAATTGGGCCTGCCGGGTGTAGCCTTCGGGAAGCATCCCATTGTTTCCGGCCTTGACAATCTCGTCGAAGGCGGCGGGAAGGACAGCAGTGGGCACCTCGAAATAATGTTGAAACTTCATCAAGCCATCCACTTTGGGCAGCCCGATGGCCCGGCTCTCCACAATGCGTTCTTCCGCATCATCGATGCTCATCTTCGCATTTTTCAGGCCCAGGTCATTTTTTTGGGCATAGGCGAAGGCCTCTTCCAGGCTCATGCGAGTCACATCCTGGGCGGACAGCCCCATCTGTAAGAGGCAAAAGAGGCCAAGAGCCAAGGTAATTTTTCTCATAACTACTTTTTGATCGTATACTTATCTAATAGTGTCAGTCCTCGTTGGGAGGCTACCCCGTGAATGTGGTAGCGAATGAATTCTATGAAAAGCGCCTCTTTGGTGTAGTCTTCCAGGGGAAACAAGTCCTCATCGACCACCAGCGAACTCTTTCCGACATAGAGCTTGCTCACAATGTCTGCATTCAGGTCTTCGCGATACAAGCCCTCTCCGATGCCTCGATCCAGATTGCCTTTGATGACTTTGTAGATGTGCTCTTGGTGCATCCCTTCAATCAACTCCCAAATGTCTCGGTAGTACTTTCGAAGCTCGTAAATGGTTCGAGGAGACATGGTGCGCAACAGTTGCAAGATGTACTTGGCGATGCCAATGATCTCTTCGATGGCGTTTTCGGCATTGGAAACAATGGAACTCATCGCACTTTTCTCTTCCTGGATGTGCTGCTTGAAGATTTGTTGGATCAGATCGGCTTTGTTGTTGACAAATTGATACAGCGTTTTCTTGGACATGCCCAAATCCCGGGCAATGTCGTCCATGGTAACACTCTTGATCCCATAGCGCATGAACATCGTTTCGGCCTGTGTCAGTACTTTTTGTCTTGCTTCCATCTATGACAAAACGACGGAAACGTTTATAAGTTCTGTAGTTTCCCAAGTTTTTTTACTTTTTTTGACTTGACAAAAAAATCACAACAACTGCTTTCGCCAAGGCATTCCCTTTCTGTCTGGCCAACCCTTACGTCTGCACCAGAAGTTGGCACATTCTGTTAACCGCTTTATTCCTTATTCACTTAGAAAACCAGCTTCTTTAAATGGCCTTTTGCTACTCTTGGTCAAACTCCGACTTATTTTGGCCCAAAAGATTCTCACTCTCACTGAAATGGACATATATTTGGTCTTCAACTGAATCAGTTCTTCGTCGACGAGAAAGCGCGTTTTCACATCAATCAATTTCTTTTTTGGCAAAACGAACGAGCCGACCATCAGGTTTGTATTCACACCTACTTTCGACACATTTCTAATTATCGCATCTGACAATGAAAGATGCCCACAGTATCGTCCTGTAGACACTACCCTGTGTAGTTCTGCACCAACTGTTTGATCAGGCAAATTGCACCCGTGAGGCTTCATGGGCTTCTGAGGCTTGCTTTGTCTTCAAGCAGTGGTTTCACCAAGTCACAAGTTTGGTGAAGGATCATTGTCATGCCTTATGGGAAAGTCGAAAGCAAGGACTCACACAATTTTCCTCAAGCTTAAATTTTTATCATCATGAAATCCACCATCAAATTTTTGTTCGCCACCCTGTTGGCATCCAGTTTTCTATTTACCGCTTGCAACAAAGAGACAGAAGTTGCACCAAAGGTGACTGAGATCACAGAGGACAACTTCCTCGAAGTCATGCGCCAGTCTGTAGACCAAAGCCAAGAACTGACCGTCGAGTACGCTACCTTGGAAGAAATCAATGCAGAAATGGTGGCCAATGGCCTCGAACCCTTTACACAAGAAGATGCTGAGAGAGCTGCCCAGCTGAGAACCACCTACCCTTGCTCTGACTGGATCACCTCTGGTGACTGGAACAACAGCAACACCCTCTCTACCTTCGACTTGGTCCTGGCCACTCAATACCTCTGCAACAGCAGCGCTGGCTGCAGTGGCACAGTCAGCACCAACGGCCTATCCGGTGCACCACTCAACTTTGGCTTCCTCTCTTTCCTGAAAGACGGAACCGAGCTGTTTGCGTTGAATGCCAATGATACAGAAGCTGGCAGAGACTTCATCCTGGGACGCATCATCTGCTTCTAATCAGTCTCCAACAAATCCAAAAGCAGCCTCCCCACGCACAACGAGCAGTGGGGAGGCATTGCCAAGATCGAAAGACTTCCTTAATCATTCCTTTCGCATGCGGGCAAAATAGTCCTGACTCATCCGCCGGACCAATCCAGAGAGCAATACCAAGGCCAGCACATTTGGGATGGTGCCCAAAGACATGGCCAAATCACCCAAGTCCCACACCAACTGCAAGGACAAGACAGCCCCCAGAAAATGCATGCCCACAAATAAAATTCGATAGGGAAGGATGGCCCGGGTGCCAAATAGATAAATGGCACAGCGGTCGCCATAGTAGCTCCAGGAAATGGCCGTAGAAATGCCAAAGAGCAGGACACAGAACAAAACCAAATAGACCCCAAATTGTCCCAGTACCGCCGAATAGGCCCACATGGTCAAGGGAGCGCCATTTTCCACCGCCCGGCCAAACAAGCGCTTGTATTCCTGTCCATCAGCAGAAAGCGCGATGTTCTCCCCCGTCCGCCCCGACAAGCGCAACTTCCCCGAAAACACCTGCTGATGTGCCTCGTCAATGAAGAAACTGTCCACCGCCACCTCATGCCACGCCAATTGGACGTCCGCCTTCGGAATCACCCCCTGAACGACCTCCAACTCCAATGGATAAACAACTGAGCGCGCCGTCGGCCATTCCGCTGATGCATCCACAAAACTGATGTCTCCTGAAGAAAGCCAAATCTCAGTGGGAGTTGTATCCTTCCACACCCCCGTCGTCAAAATGGCCAGCGCCGTGATGCTACAGATGAGGATGGTGTCTATGAAAGGCTCCAACAGGGCCACAACTCCCTCGGAAACTGGTTCATCGGTCCGCGCCGCAGAGTGGGCAATCGGAGCAGAGCCTTGCCCAGCTTCGTTGGAAAAGAGACCGCGACGCACCCCCCAAAGCAAGGTTTGCAAAAATACCCCGACCCCAGTTCCGGCTACGCCCGCCGTCGGCTCGAAGGCCTCCACCACGATCAGGCGCAAAGAGGGGATGATTTCTCCAGCATTGCCCATGATCACAGCCAGCCCTCCAAGCACATAAATCCCAGCCATGGCCGGTGCCAAGAAGCCCGTGACTTGCCCAATCCGAGAGATGCCTCCAATGATGACCAATCCCACCACAGCAGCCGTAATGCATCCGGTCAACCAAGTTGGCACCCCAAATACCGTCCGCATCAAGTCCGAAATGGTGTTGGCCTGAATGGCATTGCCCGAAACAAAGGCTGCCAACATCAGTGCAAAGGCAAAAAACAGAGCCAACGGACGCCACTTCTTTCCCAAGCCCTTTTCGATGTAGTACATGGGGCCACCTGCCACCGTGCCCACCTTCTGCCCATCCTCTGCGGGCAACTGCACGCGAAATCGCTGCGCCAAGGTGACCTCCGAAAATTTGGTTGCCATGCCCAGCACGGCCGTTACCCACATCCAGAAAATGGCACCCGGACCGCCCCAATGAATGGCCAATGCCACCCCGGCGATGTTCCCAATCCCTACCGTAGCTGACAATGCAGTGGTCAAGGCCTGAAAATGACTCATGTCGCCCGAAGCTCCCGGCTTGTCATAGCGCCCGCTTACCACAGCGATCCCATGGCCCAAGCGCCGAAATTGAAGGAAGCCAAGTCGAAACGTCAACCAGAGGCCCGCGCCCAGCAGGCAGATCATGAGGGTGTATTCCAGGGCAGTTTGCACGGAAGCCAAAAAGAGGAAGATGGATAAAAGCATGTCGTTGGAAATTTGATTGGCTCAAACTTCCGCTGGAAATACCGAAGAGGCAAAGAGAGACGGAAAGATGGATGGCATCGGTCGGAAATGGGAGGAAATGTTTGCTCCGACAGAATGCTGTCAGTAGCACATTCTTTCCGACAGAGGGCTATGTCTGGGCATCCAAGAGGGAAATCCGCTCGGAAGGGATGCGCAGGCGAATCAGGCGATCTCTTTCGGTGGAAGTTTCAAAGAGGAGATTTTTCAGCTGCTTTCGGTCCAGTTTTTCCGAGTCAGTCTCCATGGGCTGTTGCTGGTCGATCTGCTCTTCGATGCTGGCCAAGAGGCGAATGAGTTGGTTGTGGCTTTGGATGTCGTACACTTTATTGGGTCGGGAATCATTTTTGGGTTTGATCTCCAACCAGCCTTCTTCATCTCTTTTTTTCAGACTGGCAAATTTGTGCAACAACTCAAATCGGGCATTGGTCAGGGCAATGCGCACATCCTCCAGACCAGGTATCCCCCCGAGCTGGATGTAATGGGCCATTTTGCCACTGCTGGTTTTGTATCGGTCAAAGGCGAGAGACAGTTTGGGATTGGGAAGGGGCGAGACATGCTCGGAGATTTCTTTTACCCAACTCAAGGCAAGGGCAAAGAAGATCATGATGAGGGCCACCTTGAATACAGCCGATAACAACATCAGTAGATCGTCCGGAGCAATCATTTTGCAGGCCTGGGTGATGGTCGTAAAACCAATGCACAATACGGCCAGCCAAGCCAGACTGTGCAGACCTCTTTTGTCAAAAGACTCCCAGAGGATCCAGCCCAAAAAAGGAAGGGTGGGTACGATGGCGTAGATGACATCCAGCGCCACCACAAGATCGGAGCTTTTGCCCATGACAAAGGTGCTGATGATGGCGAGGAGACAAATGAGGAAGGCCAAAAAGACAAAGGGAAACCACGCCCGGGATTTGATCAAAAACTCCAATGAGCCGGGAATATGGCGAAAACAAGGCAGGGCCAGTAAGATGAACAGGCTATTGAGTAGGGACAAAATGCTGCGCCAGCCATCGATGATGAATTTGCGATCGTTGCGCTCATCGACCAACTTCTTGATGCCAATGGACAACTCAGCGGTAGCCGCCTGGTCCACCTCCCCGAATCTCAGCTGTTGGTCTAGCGATTGGTAGACGGTCAACTCCTGTGCTGCAGAGCGAAATTGCTGGGCAAAATATACTTCTACTGCCCCCGAAAAGCTCCAGCAAAGGACCGAGAGTGCCAGCCAAACCTGCCCAAAATCTTTTTGCTTGCGCCCAATGTGCCACCAGATGGCCAACAAAGCCACAAAGGCAAAAAAGCAACTCAGCAACTGCCACCAGCCGTAGAACGACAAAAGCTCGGTTTCAAACAGTTGACTAAGAAGCGAAGGATCTTGCATGTTGCCTTTTGCATTGGTACATCACAAAAGTAATCGCTTCGCCGATGAAAAGCACAAAGGATGGGGCGAAAGAAGTGAATAAAAAAAAGTCTCGGTTCGCTCTGCTTTCGCTGAGGAACCGAGAAAACATTGTCAGCATTAAGAAAAAAGTTCTTCAACTGCTCAGTGAATGCCGACACTCACGGCAGCAATGTCTTTATCGTTAGGAGTCTCCCTTGACGAGCATTCCGTTCTTGGGACTCTTTCCGTTTTTCTGAATATCTGGTACCAGTACCATCTGCTTGAATTGGTTGACAGGATCATAGGTTTTGGCTCCGTCTAGCCCCACCAGTTTGAAGTCGATGTCTCTGTTCTTGGCCGTTGCCTCAAAGTCAGAGAAGATCTCCATGATGTCTGGATGGATGGAACGCGCCTTGGCACCATTGATGATGACCTCTACCCCATCGGGAAGCTGATCCAGTGTGCGCTGGATGCTGGCCTTGTTGAGGAAGCTCACATCTTCCGAAAGCTCAATCTTCACAGGCTGCCCTTTGACATAATCCTCGGGACTGAAGTGATAAGGCGTTCTGTAGTTGTTCCAAAGGATGTGGAAAATTGCTACCACCATACCCATTCCGATGCCCGTCAGCAAGTCGGTGAATACAATCCCCAAAATCGTCACGATGAAAGGGATGAACTGAGTGCGGCCTTCCTGGTACATGGACTTGAAAAGAGAAGGCTTGGCCAATTTGTATCCTACCACGAAGAGGATGGCGGCCAAACTGGCCAGTGGAATCAGGTTGAGTACCGTCGGGATGGCAGCTGCACAAACCAGGATCAATACCCCGTGAAAGAAAGCAGATGCTTTGGTCTTACCACCAGACTGAATGTTGGCAGAACTGCGGACAATGACCTGTGTCAGAGGCAAACCACCAATCAAACCAGAAATGATGTTTCCAATACCCTGAGCCGTCAACTCTCGGTTGGTAGGCGTGATGCGCTTTTGTGGATCGAGCTTATCGGTGGCCTCCACACAAAGCAAGGTTTCCAAACTGGCAACGATGGCAATGGTCATTGCAATGATGTAAACCTGTGGGTTGGCCCAATGAGAGAAGTCAGGCGTTGTGAATTGCCCCAGGAATCCAGAGAAGGAATCCGGTACGGGAATGCTCACCAGCTGATCTGTCTTCAAAGCCAGGCTTGGCATGTTTTGGAAAACGATGTTCAATCCGATGCCCGCCGCCACAGCAACCAAAGGTCCCTGAATCAGGCGAGAAGTCGGCAGCTTTTTCATAAAAGGACGCTCCCAAAGAATGAGGATGGCGAGTGAAATGGATGCGATGATCAAAGCACCCGGGCTGATGTAATCAACCATGTTCATCAACTCGCTGAATGTATTTTGTCCGTCGACTTGTTGGAAGGCAAAATCGCCCTCTGGTGATCTGTCGTAGCCAAAGGCATGTGGAATCTGTTTCAAGAAAATGATGATACCGATGCCCGACAACATCCCTTTGATGACAGAAGATGGGAAGTAATATCCAATGACACCAGCCTTCAAAAAGCCCAAAATCAACTGGAAAACACCAGCAATGACAACGGCCAAAAGGAAAATGTCAAAGGCACCCAATTCTTGAATGGAGGTCAGTACGATGACTGCCAATCCGGCTGCGGGTCCACTTACGCCGAGTGGAGATCCACTCAAAAGCGCCACAACGGTACCACCGACGATGCCGGCGATGATTCCCGAAAAGAGGGGCGCACCCGATGCAAGAGCAATGCCCAAACAAAGTGGGACTGCTACGAGAAATACGACGATACTAGCGGGTAGGTCGTATTGTAGGTTCGAAAAGAAACCTGACTTCTGATTTGGACTCATTTTTTCTTAAGCTTTTCCCCATATCTCTATGGGTGTGAACAATGTTTATTGTTTTTCTGCTGACGAAGTGCCCTGCGGCACGGTTACTAGGAAAGCCTTTAGATTGATTGGTTGAAATGATCTGAAAGTGGCCTAAGTGATTGGAAAAAACTGCTTCTAGCCTTGATCAGCTTAGCAAATATAATAGTTTTACTATCAAAAAAGCAAATTAAACCATTATTTAACTTAGTAGACATTTAACCAACACAAGCACTAACAATATGGATGGGGCATTTGTTCGCATGCCTCCTCCTTTGCTTGTGCAAATTCTACTGGAAAGGGTTGGAAGTGGACCAAAGGATGTGCTCAGGACAGCAAGGAATACAGCATGCCCCCCGACATCAGCATCATCACCCCATTTTCTACGATGGTGAGACTGGACATGGGCAAGTCGAATACATCGCCCAGGCAGGCACATTGAATTCGGCGTTTGTCCAATACGGCGCGAACTACGCCAATGGTTCCAACACCCAGGAGGAGGAAAGTCGTTACATTGGTGAGCAGGGGAGCAGCATTGACCCAATACGCCAGCCCGAGGGCAAGCTCCACAAAGGGATAGACGAAGCCCCAGCCTGCCCAACGCCCGGCAATGGGATCGTACTGGCGGTAGTTTTGGGCAAATCCATTCAGGTTGATGAGTTTGAAAAAGGCAAAGGAGAGGAAAAAGCCAGCCATGAAATGACGCATCCAGCGACTGGGGGAAAAAGCATCAAACGGATACTGAGCCAACAAGCTAAGCCCCAACAGTAAACCCACCAAAATCAACAAGGGCTTGTAGGTCGCCCAAAAGAAAGGCGTGGCCATTGTTGCCTCTTCGCTAGATTCCACCTCGGACCACACAAGAATGCGATGGTCTTTCAATGCTTGCTGAAGAGTGGGCAGATTCACGGAAGAATCGTGTTGTATCTTAGCTTGCGGCAAATCGAGTTGAATGTGTGCCTCCGAAACACCTTCTACTTGTTCCAGGGCTTTTTTGACTTTGGCCACACAGCGGCCACAACTCATGCCATCTATGCTATATGTCTGTTGCATTGTCTGTCAATTTTAAAAAATCTCCGCCAGAAAGGACGGCTGGCACCCTCTTGGTCAATCGCTCATCACTTTGCCCAACAACGCCTTGACCCGGTGGTAGTGCTTGACCACGATGACCGTCTTATTGGTCTTTTGTGCAATTTCCTCTGGGATACTACCAAAGAGGATTCTGGGATACATGCTCTTGCCCGCAGCACCAATCATCACGGCATCGTATTGCTCAGCAGCCTGGATGATCCCACCGACGACATCATCGCTTTTGATGAGTTCTTTGTTGAGCGCAATGCTGTCCCGGGCTTGAATGCGGACCAAGCTCTGGTCCAGGGTCTCCTGACTTTGCTGAATGTCCGACTGGCTGGCATTGGTTTTTACCACCTGGCAAGCCGTCAGATGTCCTCCATCGGCATGGACCAGATCATGGGCATATTGCTCGGCACATTGGGCGTGTTCTCCGCCGGCAGTTGGCAATAGAATGCGCCGAATGGGCTGATCGCCCACCAATTTGACCAACATGATGTCTGTCTGGGCATAGCTCACAACGGTATCGGTGATGTTGCCCAATATCCGCTCCTGACTGCCCGTACTTCCTTTCCATCCCAACACGATGAGGCGGCAATGGTTCTCACTGGCAGTTTCCAGGATCGCCCGAGCCACGTTGTAGCCGATGCGAATGAGGGTATGGGTGGGGATGTTGAGGGTCTCGGCATATTGTCGGGCCTTGTTGACCATCAATTGTTCTTTTTCCAGTAGGCTGTCATCATAACTGGTCAGAGGCAATTGGTTGGGCAGTTTGACCACCTTGATCAGCAGCAGCTCTCCGTCGCGCTCGCGGGCAATGGAGGCGGCAATCTGGATCAGTCGATTGCTTGTATGTGGATTGGAAATGGGAACCAAGATCCGAAACTTGTTCTTGTCCAAACGGCTGCGCCCCTGGCTGTGCGCCACATGGGATGCCTTGCCGGGGATGGCACTTTCTGCAGGCAAACTTCCCTTCCAGGCAAAAAAGCCCAAAAGCCCCAGCAAGAGCGTGGCCAGGGCCAATAGCAGTGGGATGGGATGTTGGAAAATCTGGGCAATCAAATAAAGGTTGGCCAAAATTCCCAAGATGGGCAGCAGTGGCACCAATGGCACTCTGAAGGGGCGTTCGATGTCGGGATACTTCCGCCGATGGATGATCAGGGCCAAGTTGACCAAAATCAGGGCCAGCAACAAGACCGTATTGGCGTAATAGGACAAGTCTTCCAGCGGCAAGATCAAGGTAAAAATGAGGATGGCCCCTCCGATGAGGAATACAGATACGATGGGCGTCTTGGTCCGTGCATTGATGCTGCCAATCTCAGGCGGTAGGTGCCCCAGTTGACTCATGGACAAAACCACCCGCGAGCCCGCCATGATGGAGGCATTCGAAGCCGATACCATCGAAAAGATGGCGCCCCCAATGATGACATAGCCCCCAATGGGGCCCAAAAACTTCTGCGCAGCCTCTCCCATGGATGCCTCGTTGTACTCGGTCAGCCCAGCAAACAAGACCACCAAGACCACCGCTACGTACAACACGGTGACCAGGCTCATGGAAATGAAAATGGCCCTTGGAATGTTCTTCACTGGGTCTTTGACCTCACCCGCCGAAGCAGCAATGGCCGAAAAGCCAAAAAAGGTAATGAAGACCAATGCCGCAGTAGACCCAATCTGCACCACATCGGTGCTGAAGCGATTGGCCACCTCTTCCATGTCTACAAAGCGCAAACCACCAAAGATGAACCAGATCAGCAGGGCCACCTTGGCAGCCGTCACCACAATTTGAAACTTGCCACTTTCCTCTGTCCCTTTGATGTTGAGCAGGGTAAGCCCAATGAGAAAGACGATGCCAGACAAAGCCTCGATGGGGCTGTGCCAGATGAATTCATTGAAATAACTGGACAAGCTGGCGATGTAAAAAGCGCAAGAAGAGGTGTAGCCCAAGATGAGCGCCCAGCCCACAAAATAGGCCAGCGGCCCTGGGTAGGTCTTGCGGGCGTACAGGTAGCCTTCCCCGGTGCGTGGATAAATGGAGACAAACTCGCAATAAGTCAAGGCCGTGAAGCTGGCAACGACGGCGGCCAGCAAAAAAGCGACAATCGCGGCGGAACCCACATTGCGAATGGCCAGGCCCGAGAGGGTAAAAATCCCGGCTGCAATCATCGTTCCCACCCCAATGGCCAATGCAGTGGTCAGTCCCAAATCGCGACTTAATTCAGTTTCGACATTTTGATGGCTGGATGGCTTGTTCTCCATTTTGTTGTTGGATGATTGATCGGCGAAAAATAGATATAATTGGCGGCTAATCCCAAACTTGCCTGTGTTATTCACTTCTGGGAGCCATTGCAACAGCCGATGTCCAGCCCAAATATAAGCAAGCGGGCGGTCATCCTTCTACTACCACACAAAAAAAAAGCGCCAGCCCGTTGGAAAGGGATGACGCTCCGTCGCTCTCTTAATGCGAACTATTGCGTTTTGACAATTCGTTCCAGCAGACTCCCTTTTGCATGTCGGATGCGCAAAAAGTAATGGCCATCTGGATAGTCGTACAGAGACAAGGTCCCCGTGTATTTTTCGTTGTACTTTCCGATTGTTCTGTGTTGGATCAAGCGTCCATTGAGGTCAAAGACTTCCACTGTCAGCAGTGGATCATTGATGGGTAGGTTGGAAATGACAAGTCTGAAAAGACCCTGTGTTGGGTTTGGCAGTAACTCCACCTCGACCAATTGCCCATCCACCAACTGCAAGCCCGTCACAAAGCTCACCTCCACCGTCTCTGTATACGTACAGCTCGTATCTGTTCCCACCACAAACACATCGTATGCCCCCGGCAAGAGATTTTCAAACAAGGGCACATTTTGCAAGGTCTGTCCACCGTCGATGCTGTATTGGTATGGCCCTACCCCATCGGCCGCACTGATCATGATGCTTCCATCGGCGACATTGCTGCCAGAGGCATCTTCCACCACGATCTCGGCAGACAAATTGCAGTTTTTCGTCAGGCAGAAGTTTTCCACAGCCTGTGAACCAAAATTTCCGCCATTGCTGATGAGCACATTGCCTTCATTGTCCAAGACGGAAAAACTTCCTTCTCCAAAATCACAGCAAATTCCATCGCTTGCCGAATCCATCACCACCAGGACGTAACAAGAGTCGCTGTCCAAACAAATCACCTCTTCGAACGTGGTGTTGACCGCAGCAAACGGAAAGTTTCCACTGGCAACTTGCTGACCGGAATTGGCATAAGAAAGGGTCCAAGTCGATTCGTCGGGATATTCGTCGGTGTTGAAGACAAAGGTGATGAAGGATTCTGGGTCCTGCAGATTAAAAGTTGCATTGACATTATTGTTGCGAGAGACGGGGTCTGGTCGGTCGTTGAGCAATAGAATGCGGAACTCCACAGCATTGTCTCCTTCCTGAAAATCGGCTTCCAATGTGTACGCAATGTCGACAGAGGCCGCAAAATCGAGCGAACCAGAAAACAAAATGGTATCGACAGGAGCATCATTGACCAGTACTCCAATCTCGGCGGTACTGATGACTTCAAAGCCTTCATTGCCCAGTGTCAGGCTGACAGGGGTTGACTTTTGGCAATTGCTTTCGTCTATTTCTGCCAAGAGAGCGCCATCCAGGGTTTCGAGCTGGAAAACGATCTGTTCCAAGGTATCGTTGAATGGATTTCTGTCGTTTGGATGCGAGATAATGGCACCGATGCCGTAGAATCCAACCGCTGACATGTCTATGGGAGTGGAAAATTGATAAGAAAACAGAGAATCCGGTGTCAAGGTATCAGCAATCATGACAGTCTCCACTGGCTGTCCGGATACCAGCAGGGAAAGGCTGTAGTTGGCCATCGGTTCCAGGCCGGAGTTGGCAAACTGGGCCGTCACCTGTTCGCCTGCCCCCAAGTCATCGGAATTCATCGGTTCCAAGATGGCCCGGGTGGACAGGTCAAAGGTATCCTTGGCCAGCTGAAAGGCAACAAGCCGGGTGCCAGCATCATTGTCGGTGGCATATTCTGTGGTGAACCAAAACGTATTGTCTCCTCTTGGACTGACAGACAGTTGTGAATAATCTCCAAAGCGCCCCCCTGAATTGATCGCCGAAGCACCATCGATCACATTGTATTCCTCAACTGTCATCTGCCCCAACGGATCATTGGCATAGCGCCCTGTAAATCGGATGCCGACATAGGTATCTGCGCTGGTCACATTGTAGGCCAAGCCGATGTTTCCCCGATCGTCCATGGCAATGGAGCCCATGAATCGGTCCAGTCCATCATTGGGTGCAAAAGTCCCTTCTTGGTACAATGTCCAATCTGTTGTGGCGGTGCGCCTCAGTTCCACCCAGCGGATGCCAGCCTTGTTGTCTCCATCGGTGTAATCCGTCACGAAGTTGAACACCAGAGATTCATGCGTTCCAAAGTTGCGCAGATGTGGGATGTTCATGATGACTTCCGGGATGGCATCCAAGCCACCACCGTTGAGTTGTGGCAAGCAGGAGAAGTCAAAGCCCGTAGGGACAGAGCATGGATAGGAGTCGAAAGGAGTCGTGATGATGGACGTTTGGTCTACGGTGGTATTGTCGGGTGTATCGAAGTCCAGGTTGAAGGCGTAAATTTCAATTTGGTCTTGTGCCGGGCCACCGGGCCAGGAGCTGTCGTTGATCGCCATGGTGATGGGTCGTCTGTCAACGGGCAGTCGGATGCCATTCCAGTCGACGGGCGTACTCACATAAAAGCCAGCCTCGGTATCGTCATTGCCCAATATCCCTACTCGGATCATGCGCACATTGTCTTCTCCTGCCCGAAGTGCCTCGATGTCGAGGAAGTATTGGTGCAAAGTCCCCCCACTCTCTTCGTTGGTCGTTACGATCAATGCATCCGGACTGATGGCATATTTGGGATAGTCCGGAAACTGAGGCGTGGCAAAAGAATAGGCGAAATAACTTCCGAGGGGGTCTTTGGTTTCGCTCACTGCGATGAGCAGATTGGCGGGATCGGTGAATTCAGTGACAAACCACTTTTGAGCAACTTCGTCATACAAAACGATGGGATCTCCTTCTGAGGAGGCGTTGAATTCTGCCCAAAGGGTATTCATGGCAAATGACTGTACCAGATTGCCGTCCAGGTCGTAGACACCTACGGTGGTCACATTGATGGCTTGTACGTAATATTCGTCGCTGACGTCTCCGGAAGGATCATGCGGCGAGCCAAAATTGCCCAAGGCTTGCACATTGACGGTGGGTTCGATGGTGTTGAGGACTCCCCTGAGGGCGAACTCTTTTTGTCGGATGGGGTCTGGTCCTTGGTGTTCGAGATGTGGATGGATGGACTTTCCGCCGATGCGTCGATTGGCAAAGTTGTCGGGTTTTTTCTTGAGACGTCTGGAAGCGTTCTTTTTCTCTTTTGAAGTGGCTTGTTTTTGCACCAATTCTCTGATGGCTTTCGATTTGCCCAGAAATTTGGCGCTGCTGGCAGATACCTCTACCTTGTCCAGGCGTTTGGTGCTGACCTGTGCCTCAGCAGAAAAGCAGAGACTGCCGATGAGGAGTATTGCTAGTAGTAATCTGTGTATCATAACATTAGTTTTTTCTGATGGGTCCAGTTTTGGATGATTTTTGATTGCTGCCCGATTGGATGTCGATTCCCCCCTGTTTGATCTCTTCGACCTCGACAATCTTTGGGTCTGCCGCCATTCTTTCCAGCAGTTGCTGTTTCTTTTTGCTTGTCAAGGTAAATACGGCCCTGTACTGGTTGAGGGTTCGATTGGAGCGCTTGACAGCCGAGGGATTGTAGATTTTGTACTGTTCGATGATGTGAACGGAGGTGAGTTCTTTTTTCAGGACAATCAGAAAAGCATGGTTTTGTGTCGCCTTTTTGGAGGCTGAGCAGGACGAAAGGGACCCCATTGCCATACAGCAAAGCAGAAAAAATGCCAGGGGTCTACTGGTTGGTATCATATCTCGTTTGTTTGTGGTAAAAAACGAGGGCTATTGGAAGCCCAGACCGATCTTTAGACCGATCAAATTGTATTATCCCCTAGTCATTTGTGGTGTTTGACTGTGAAGCTCAAAAATAAGTGCCAAAGCAAGAAAATCGACAGCAAATTGTTGAATAATTTGTCAGCCCCATTCCAATTGATGGAGATTTGTCACTAAAGCCTCTAGCGACCTCAAAGGACATCTGGAGTGACCACGGGATCGTTTTCCGCCTGGAGATGGGCAGGCTTGGTGGAGAGAGAAAATCTGTCAGAACAAGGGTGGAACGCTGGCGGTACCAGCTCATTGACTCATTCCACAAGCGAGCCTGTCAGGACGCTCACATTTTGTGCCAACCATTCTTCTGCTGCCTGTACTTTGGGGGCATTTTTTTCCTGGTTCCTCACAGCCATGGCACACATCATGGCCCAACGGGGGTTGGATCGCAAGTCGCCGCTGTTCTTTTCAATCCAACGCCAGTAGAGTCCATCCCATACCATACACCAATCCCCGGTTTTGTAGTGACTCATTTTGCGCACATAGGCAGAGCCAC
Organism: Bacteroidota bacterium; assembly: GCA_039821145.1. Classification (GTDB taxonomy): domain Bacteria; phylum Bacteroidota; class Bacteroidia; order Chitinophagales; family Saprospiraceae; genus JBCCSZ01. Next base: position 152,755 of record JBCBOS010000020.1, read on the forward strand.
TGAAGTAGGGTTTTGTGGTGATCAGGCCCCCAGCGCTGTTTTGGCTCATGGCATAGGCATTGGGAACCATGACCCAGTCGTAGCTGTCGACAAACATGCTCAAGAACCACTTGTAAATTTCTTTGGGATGCACTTCGCACAAAAATAGGAAGCCACCGAGCACCATCAGTCGTTCGATGTGGTGGCAATAGCCTGTTTTCAGAATGCGTTGGATGCAATCGTCTATGGGTGGGATGCCAGTGGTGCCGTCCCAAAACCCTTCTGGCAGCTTGTTTTTTTGTTGCCAATGATTGCCCTTGCGCATCTGTACACCGAGGCTTTCATAACTGGCCCGCATGAACTCCCGCCACCCGATGATCTGCCGGATGAAGCCTTCCAGGCTGTTGAGGGGAACGTCTTTTTCGAGGGCGTATGCCAGGGCCATATCCACCACGTATTGAGGGCTGAGCAGTCCGATGTTGAGCATGGGGGTCAGCAAGCTGTGCCAAAGGCTGTTTTCTCCGGCCACGATGGCATCTTCATAGTCGCCAAACAGGTCAAAACGTTCCACCAAAAACTGTTGCAACCAAGCCTCGGCTTGCTCTCGGGAATAGGGATACATCAGGTCATTTTGTACACCGATGACGTTGGGATAGTGGTCTCGCACATAGTCTGCGGCAGCTTTGGTGTGGGCATTGGCGGAAATGGATGGGAGATCGGGAATGTCGGCAAGCAACTTTTTGGGGACTTTCTTGCGGTTGTCTTCGTCGTAGCTCCATTTGCCCCCCACCGGCTGGCCGTGTTCATCCACCAGTATGTCGAGTCGCTTGCGCTGGTGGGAATAAAAATCTGCCATGAACCAACGCTTGCGACCGTCGAAGAAGTTGTGGTTATCGGTTTGGGTATTGATGTAGAGGGGGGAATCGTAATAGGTCACGGCAGCACCACAAGCCTGGGCCGTCTCATCCACTCGCTTGCTGAGCATGTAATCGACGGGATCGGCCAAATGCCATTTCTTGTAGGACTTCTTGTCGAGCTCTCGGAGGATGTCCCGGTCGGAGGTGTAGGCGTGTGCTTCGAAGTACAAGACCTTCTTTCCCTCCGCCTTGCGTTCTTTGGCATACTGCTTCATGCTGGCTCGGTGGAGCAACAATTTTTGCCAATGCATGGGGATGGGATGATGAGCATCTGTCCCGAAAAACAGCGGAGACTCTATCAGGGCAACTGTTTTGCACTCTTGGACGGCTGGATGGGATTCAAACAATTGGTGGGGAAAGACGATGGCAATATCAGGCATGGTAGATCTTGGATTCTTTCTGCTAAAAATGAGAGAAGGTTGGCGCTAGATTGTGTGGAAGGGAGACGGAGAATGAAGTCCGTACGACTGCAGAAACAAGGCAAAGCGCACAATGTTTACAACAAAAGGGGCATTGTGATGTATTTTTGGTTATTTTAGATGGGCAGAACATACGACATCAAATGGACGAAAACACCATCCTGGATCAAGACTTTCAGCCCACCCATGGCCGCCACCCCATCGAAGCAATCGTCTGGTGGGAAGAGAAACGGCTGTACTACAATTTGATTCTCATTGGATGGGAGGTATGCATGATGGTTTCCTATGCAGAAGGAACCATAAGGTATGGGATCGAAAATGCCATATGGGACTCCCTTTATTTTACAATCGCTGCAAATCTGTTTTACACTTTTGGATGGATGGTCGAGCTGTTGATCCACCACTATTCCAAAGGCTACACATTTCACAAGACCTTGCGCGTATTGATATTGACTTTTGGAACTGCCTTTTCCCTTTTCCTGACCTATGTCTTGTATGAGGCGGCATTGTTCATCGGCAATTTGGGGCATTGATGTTTCCAGTTCAGCTCTCCCTAGGGCGCCTGCTACGCCCAAAGACATACCAAGCTCCCAACACCAGCAAAGTCCCCAATATCCAATTGAGCAGAGCCGAGTAATTCCGGCTGCCAAAGGACAGGAAGCGATCCTGGCCGTGCAAGACAAAGCCAGCCCAATAATACGGATGCTGAAAGCGCTCGTCTTCCACCGTTTCCAGGTACTGCAATTTGGCTTGTCGCAATGCGGGCCCGACAGACAGACCTGACTGCATGTTTTCATAAAAAGACAGCATGATCGATTTGGTGGCCTGATCCGGCGCACTCCACAGACTGGAGACCGTAGCAGGAACACCAGCATAGGTAAACGCTCGGCTCATGGAGACCACTCCCTCTCCTTTTCGAAGATTGCCCACCCCCGTATTGCAAGCACTGAGCACAGCCAGCTCCGCTCCAAGGCGCAAGCCATAGAGTTCAGAAATGAACAATTCGTGATCCGATTCGTGATCGGAAAATACCATGCTGCTCAGCTCGGGCTTTTCGTCATTGAGGTAGGAATGCATGGACAGGTGGAGGATGCGACTGCCGGGAGCTTGTTGGAGAAAATTGGCTTTGCTGGCCTCCCTGCCCACAAAGGCCCGCCCCTTGGTGAGCGCCGACAAGGCCCCCACCTCCGCCTGCGCCCCCTCCAGGTCATAAGCAGAACCGCGGACCACCAATTGCTGATCGTCCAGCAAAAACTCCTCATAGGAGGGTGCAAAAAAAGTCCCTGGCCCTTTGGCTGCAGAAGAACGCGCCGCCCAGTCAAAATCCAAAATTGGCAAGGAAGTCGCGTAGTGGATGTGCTTTTCTTCCAAGAGATATTGCCCATCGTGCCGCAACAAGCCGAAGGGCAAATAATGCAAAATGCGATCGGGAACAATGATGATGTCTTCGTAGTCTTCCGTCGCTTCCATTCGCAAGATTTCATACAACAGAGCAGCTTGTGATTGCAAGGAGTCCAAATCGGTTTGTGGCTGGCGGAGGGCCTGGACAAAGGTTTTTACTTCTGGCTCGATGATGGGAAAGTCGCAAAGGTTGTAAATCGAAATGGACTCGCGGTCGATGATGAACACAAAGAGCTGGCCCATCATCAGCTGGTACTGCAAGATGAGTTGGTCGGGACGGAGTTTGCGTTGAAATTGGGACAATTCAAATTTGTAATCACTGAAGTGGGCATAGGCGCGGTGTTCTGATTCCAGGGTTTCGCCCAGGCGTTCCAACCGCAGGCTCAGATCGAAAATGCTTGCCGCCAACTCACTGCTGTCTGCCCCAGCGGCTTGCCGTTGTTGTTCCAACACTGTCAATTCCTGTTGCCAACGCTGCCGTTGGGCAAAAAGGGAATCGGAGCGTTGAACACCTTCTTGTTGTTGATTGAGCAAAAAATTGTGCCACAGGAAGCGGGCCTCAAAATTGTTGATCTTGGATACGTAGGTGCCATCCGAATCGCAGTGTCCGTAGCGATAAAAATTGGTGGTCATCACGCTGCGGACCAAGGTCCGAAACAGGCTTTCCAAGGTGGGATTGTAGACGTTTTTGGAATAACAATTTTCAAACTGCCGCAATGCCATTTTGCATAGGTTGTTGGTCAGCACAACCATGTCCATATCGAGCGGAAAACTCAAAGCCAAATCATTGGCGTGGTTGCGCATCAGCTTGGCATCGTTGAGGCGTTTGCTTGGTCGGAAACCATCCACTGTTTCAGCAGTTCGCACATCAATGGGATCGTCTCCTTGGTGAAAAAATTCCATCATCTGCTGGGTATCCGAAAAGGCCTCCTCTTTGCGCTTGGCACGCGCGTGGAGGATGGCCCTCATGGCATGCATGAATCCCAACAATTGGGTGTTTGTTGTCCGCTCGTTGACGATCACATCATCGACGATGGCAAATGCTTTGTCATTGCGGCCGAGTTCCATACTTGCCTTTGCCACATTCATGTCGTAGTAGACCTCGTAGTTGGGATGGCTGCCTGGGACCAAAGCCGGGCGGGCTTTTTTGAAATAGCGAAGAGAGGTCCGATGGTCTCGTTTGCCAAAATAAAAATGCCCCAGATTGGTGTAGGCTTGCGACACTTGAAAAGCCGTGCCTGCATCCAGTTGTTTCCCCTTCACATAACGCTCCAGTTTTCCAGCCGTTTCCAAGAGCTTTTTTTCCTCCCCGCTGCTTCGGTACAAGCGCAAATAAGAAGTGAAAGCACTGATGGGAATGTAGTGCAGTTGATCGGCATAGGCAGAGTCAAACAAAACCTGATTTTCCTGGTACAGCCGGACAGACTTGTTGATGAAATTTTCGGCCTTGTCGTAAAAGCCATAGCGGGTGTTGGCGGTGGCCATCGACGAATAGAGGGAGCGCAGGTAGCGCACATCTGGATCGGTCACAGATTCAAGGATTCGCGAGGTCTTCTCTTGTGCCTCAAATGCCACTCCCTCCTGCCCCAGCCTGAGATAGGCATTGGCGCGATTGAAGTGCATGGCAGCATACAAATTGGTGGGCTCGTCAAATGCTTGTTCCCACAATCCGATGGCCTCGTCGTGAGTGGCAATGCTCTCTTGCTGGCGGTCCGAATACCGCTCCATTTCTCTGGCATAATCTACCAGACTTTCTATCCAGGCAAGGGTGTCAATTTTCTGAGCTGTTTTTTGAAAAGTGATTCGCTGGCGCAAATAGGAGGCCCGGAGATTGGTGTCTTTTTCCAATTCCAAATAGTCGGCAAGGTAGTGGTCAAAGTAAATGGGATCGGCTGTGGCTTCTATCTGCTTGCGCAACGAGGCAGCAGCTTCTGTAGGCTCTGTCTCGGCCAACTTTTGGATGGCAGATAGGTCGACAAGCCCGAGAGAATCAGCGGGCTGGCCCTGCAGTTGAAGTACCAACAGCAGGGCCAGGATGGAGAAGAATGCCTGTGGTTTCATGTAAGCAAATATATCAAAAAATCACAGGTCATCATTTCAATCGTCGCACCAATTCCACCCGCCGATTGACCGACCGCCCCTCCTCGTTTTCATTGCTTCCCTCCGGGCTCAAAGGCCCTACCCCAAAGGGCGACAAGCGGTCCGACAACTCTCCCATCTGCCCTTGCAAGCGAGCCACCACAGCCTGGGCGCGCTGCTCCGACAATTGCTGGTTGCGACCAAAACTGCCCGTATCGTCAGTATGCCCCACGATGTACAACTTCTCTGAGGGATGAGCAGCCAAGAAATCTGCAATCGCCTGCAAAGTTGCGTCTGATCCCTGTTCGATCTCCGCGCTATTGGTGGCAAAAAAGATGGTGTAGATTTGCACCTTTCCATATTGATCCAACTGCTTTTTGATGCTCTCCGCAGTGATCAACTCCCCTTCCATTTTGGAGACCTCCACCACTTCCAATTGAATGCTGGTGGGATGGCCGAGAAACTTCCCTGTGATTCCAATCTCCACATAGGTAATGGTGTTGCCCCGGTCAAACTTTCCCACCAGATAGGCTTGGTCATCATCTCCGCCTTCTATGTAGAGGTATTGATCGGTTGCATTGCGACGCTTTTGGTAAACGCTGGTGAAAAATTTGTATCCATAGGTTGCTTTGTAATCGTCGCATCCATTGGGGGCATAGATGCCATTGCAGGCAAACAGGATTTCGCCCCCAGCCTGTTCGATGGCTTGTTGGTAGTTGCGGAAAATCTCCAGCGAAGAGCGCCCGTCTGGCCCCCGATACAAAATGGATGTATGCTTGCCGTTGGCCTGAATGAATTCAGCTGCATCTCCCTTGGCCACTGCCGTTGCCATTTGCAATTCATTGTAGCTCTTTTGGTAGTAAAACTTGATGCTGCTGCCTGGGTAGCGAGTCAGAATGGGATGGTCTTCTGAACCAGCCTTGTCCTGGGCCGACAAGGTCCACGCACTGCCAAGGAGCGCGATGCACAAACAAAAAAAGTATCTCATGATCTATTGATTTTTTGTGATTTCAAAACCGACATAACAGTAGTCGTTGTTGGTTCCATAAATTTTGATGAAATATTCCTTACCCAATGTCATGTCATCAACTGAGATTTTTCCATTGATGGATCTGTACTTTTTGTCAGGTCCGATCTTCGAGCGATTGAGTTGTGCGGTCAGTACAAACTGCAGTTTGTCATTTGCCATTTCCTCTTCCACCCGAAACTCCCGGATCTTGTCAATCTCGTACTCTCCATACCATTTGATGGTCTCTTGTATTTGCATGGATTCGTAGGAGATGGTAACACTCTCCGTATCGTCGATTCTGGATTCGTCGATGCTGATGGGGTTGTCTCCGCTGGCTTCCCATATCCGCGGAGGTTTGCCATACATGGCCCGCAACTGTACATTGCCGGATGGCACTTGGCCAAATACACGGACCATCATGGAGCCGTACAAGTCGATGTCATCGAAGAGGTCTCCTCCCTCATTGTAGCTGGTCAGGATGCGGGTGACGGTGACCCGGTAAACGCCAGAGATTCGTTTGATCCTTTCTTCTCTGGTCTCCTTTTTTGTGGTCCGATATGTCACGGTACCACTGGGCGAAGAGGTTGACAGGGCGCTGCTGCGCATGCTGGTGGTTGTGGAGCTTTGCTGCAGTTGCGTGTTGCTGGCACCAGTCATGGATTTGAATTCTGCTTCCGATAGTTGCTTGGGACTTTTGATGTAAAAGGCATAGGTCAGTTTGCCCGTATTTGGATTGGTACATTTCCCTATCCACAGCCCCTCGGTTCTGGCCTTGGGCATGAGCCAAAACTGAGCGTTTTTCCCCTGGCGGTACATGCTGCCATTTACTTTGCCTGTCGTCACATCCAGCCGCCCAGACATCGTCCCTCCTTTTTGGAATGAGCCGTTGACTGTCAGGCCTTCCTGCCGGATGCTGATGTCGCCAAATGGACTTTCCCACTTGCCTTGTATGGTGGTCGATTTGAGCAGTGGTTTTTGGGTGGAAGTTTGGGTACCAGTCCAGTCACCACTTTTGGGTTTGTCTTTCCAGCCCCAACTGCCCGTAAACTTTTTGCCAGATCGCGTAAATTTGAACCAACCCTCCTTTTTGCCATTGGTGAAGGTCCCATTGACTTGGTTGTGGTACACTTGCAATCCATCGATGATGCCTTTGTCATCGTAGTCTCCGTAGACCTTGTTGCTTTTGTGGTGAAGCCGGAGCTTTCCAAAGTTGGTCTGCCAGTCGCCCGCCCAGCTTTGTGCCGAGGCGGTGATTGTCCAAAGAAGACAGATGCTCAATGAGAAAAATAACTGTTTCATTGTAAATCGTATTTGTGAACGGCAGTTGGAACTTGCTCGTCCATGAGATGAGGAAAATGCTTGTACGGGTGTTCTTTTTTGAATGAGAATGCCGAGAATCAAAGTGCATTCAATATCTTTTGCAATCGGGTTTCGAAAGCTGATGGATCATTGGTTTTACTCATCGACTCGATGACCACATCTATTTCATTGCCATAGCGACAACGGAGCAAGTAGTGGGTAAAGCCGTGGTGGGAAGGCCCGTGTCCAAAGATGGCTTCCGTGCCTGTGCTTGTCTTTGCTGGTTGATAGCGCAGTTCTTCTTCCCCTTGTTCCAGGTAGCGTTTGAAACTTCGCTCCAGGATTTTATTTTCCCGCGCCTTTTCGCTTGGCCATTTGAGTCGCAGCAGGATGGATTCGCTTCTCTCCGTGTCGTAATAGCCACAAACGGTGATGCCACGGTCTTCCAAGGACATGAGCTGTTCGTTGGACACCACCTCGACGGGCCAGTCCATCAGTGCGGCCATTTGCTCGTTGGTAAAAAACTCACAGGCATCTTTTTTCTCCGGTACATCCCCAGAAGAGGGCTCGGCCACTGTCTTGGCTTGGGTTTGAGAATCAGTTGGGGCTGTGGAGTTGGATTCGCCGCAAGACATGGCAAAGAGGAAAGACAAAAGAATGAAAAGGCGCATGATTGGATGTTTGTTGATGGATGAAAATCATTTTTGGTTTGGGGTTCTGCTCTTTTGGTGAGAATGTCCAAGGAAAGGTTAACAGCTTCGAGCAAAAAAATATATTTTTGTTGCTGGTGTTAACCTCTGCGATTTTTTTTGTACTCAATGAATGAAGACAAACAACTGGAACAACGGCTCCGCCAAGACGACAAGCAGGCATTGGAGACCGTTTACCTGAAATACAAGGATGCATTCATCGCTTATGTGCGCAAGCATCAGTTGGGTACAAGCGATGCACTTGATCTGTACCAGGATGCCATCATTGCGATGCACCAGCAGTTTGTGTCCAAGCAAGTCGTGTTGCAGCGGAGCAATCTCAAAACATATCTATTCGGCATTGGCAAAAACCTACTGCTCAAGCAACTCGAAGACAAAAAGCGCCCTCGGCCTGCTTCGATGCCCCCTGAGAGGGAGGAGCCACTGCCGCTCGACGAGTCCCCACTGACCGAAGAACAACGCTTGTTGCTCAAGCATTTTGGCTCCCTGAGCAAGAGCTGCCAAGACATGCTCAAGCTGTTTTACTACCGCGGCCTGAGCATCAAGGAGATTGTAGCGCTGACAAATTACAAGGACGAAAACACCGTAAAAAGTCACAAATCCCGATGCCTGAAAAGGCTGACCGAATTCATCGCAAAGAAATGAGATGAGCAAGGACAACCTCATAGAAAAATACCTGAGCAACCGCCTCACTGAAGCGGAAAAGCAGCAGTTTGCCCACTGGATGGCATCTGATGAAGACTTTCAGCGGGAAGTGGCTTTTCACGAAAATCTCCAACGCGTGACTCGCGCGCACGAACGCCAGCAGCTCAAACAACGATTGCAAGAACTCGATCAGCAAACCAACGCAAAGCAGCCCCCCGCTCGACCCCAGAGAGGACGCTGGCTGGGGCTGGCCGGATTGCTGCTGCTGATGTGCCTTTCTGTCTATTGGCTTTGCAACCAGCCCAGCAATCCAGAAAAAATCTATGCCCAATACCACAGTCCATTCCCCAACTCGCTCCAACCCGTTTCGCGCGATCGCTCTGATGGGTCTTTGGAAAGTCGGGCCTTTTTGTTTTATGAAAATGGTCGATACGAGCAGGCTTTGCAGCAATTTGAGAGCATTGCCAAGGACAATCCGCGTCCGGATTTTGGCTTTTACCAGGGGCTGACTTTGCTGCAGTTGGAGCGGTTTGAGGAAGCGAGCGAACTCTTCGAAGCCCTCAAAGAAAGCGACACACAATACCGAGCGGAGGTGCATTGGTATGGGGCTTTGGCACACATTCGGCTGGGGCAGCTGGACGAGGGCCGCAGCAATCTTCGCAGCTTGCAGCAGATTCGCCCCGACTACAAAAAGGAAGCGATTGAGAGATTGTTGAATGAATTTTGAGAGGGGAAAGACCGCCAAGACGTCATACGCACTTCACGAGAACTTCTGCTTCCACGCCCTTTCTCCCATCGGTCTCCTTTTCCATGTTTCGAACCCGCAACAAGTACCCCTGCTTCATTTGTAGATTTTGCATTTCCAGTCGCTGTCGGGTAATGTACATGCCCAGAGAGGTGGCACCTTGTACGCCATTGGCTGCTTTGGAAGAAGATTCTTTCATGCCATTTCCATTGTCGCGAACCCGGACGCTGATCAGGTCTTTTTTGACCAACTGAAACTCGATCAAGATTACGCCTTTTCCCTTTTTGAGTTTGGAGACGCCATGAATGATGGCATTTTCCACCAGTGGCTGTATGAGCATGGGAGGGATTTGACAATCGACAGGGTCGAGTCGAGGGTCCACGATGATGTCGTATTGGAAGGGATGTTCGAGTCGGTAATTCTCCAGCTCCATGTAACTCGTCAGCATGGCAACTTCTTCTTCCAGAGAAATGGACTGGGTGGAACTGGCTTGCAAGACTGCTCGGATCAGGTTTGAGATGTGCCCCAGGTAGCTGATGGCTGTTTGGTGGTCTTTCTCAGCGATGTAGCCTTGGATGGAATGGAGGCGATTGAAGATGAAGTGTGGGCTCATCTGTGCTTGCAGGGCAGAGGACTTCATTTTTTGAATTTGTAGTTCCAATTCTACTTTTTGGCGAATGTTCTGAATCCGTCTTTGGTACAGCGCGTAAAATGTCCCTCCCATCAAGAGCATGCACAGCAATGCAAAGATTCCGGTCTTGTAGAATGGCGGCCGAATGTCGAAAGCGTATACTGTTGACTCACTCCAACGCCCATATTTTGTCGCAGCTTGAATCTCAAAGGTGTAATTTCCAGGGGCGAGGGCTGCGAAGCCCAGGCTCGTCAGGTCGGTTCTGATCCAGTCGTCGGTTGGTTGGAGGCGATGGCGGTAGTTGATCTTGGCATTTTGCTGAAAGTCAATGGCGAAATACTCAAACTGGAGATTGGATTTCCAGTAGGGCCAGCTGTTGGTTTGCCCAAGATCGATGGGCTCGTTGTTGAGCAGGAGGTGGGAGAGTATGGGAGGTGAGATGTCGTAATGGACAATTTGGTCGTTGGGCCGAAAATTCATCAAACCCTTGGTGGTTGCCACCCATACATCTTTGCCCCAGGAGGCGATGTCGGTCACTTCGCTGGATGGCAGGCCGTCGACGGTGGAATAGTGCTCGATCTCAAATTGGCCATTGGCACGGCGCCTGACTCTGTCCATGCCGTTGAGTGTCCCCACCCAGATGTTTTGTGCGGAGTCGATGTGAATTTTTTCCACCATATTGGTGGTCAGGCCATTTTGTTCATTCAATTGTTGGATGTCGTTGCCCCTCCAAAAAAGAACTCCTCCCCCTTTTGTCCCGATGACCAGGGTACTGTCTGGCAGTTCTTTGATCTCTTCGATCCGCCAGCGGAAGGCCGGGTGCTTTTGGTCGGCAGGAAGCAGTGTCGAGTCTCGAAATTCGTACAGACCATCCTCTTGGCCAACCCAAACTCTTCCATCCATAGAGCGATGCACCGCCATGGTCCAATTGCGCAGGGGAGAATTGAAATAGGTGGTAATAAAAAGTGTTTTCTCCTCTTGCCAATTGTAGTGTGTGAAGCCTTGCGCGCCGGGAAGGACCCCGAAAAGCTCACCATTGGGATCAATTGCAAGCTTCTTGATACTGGAGGGAAAATTGATGGAAGACATGGCATTGTTTTGCCATTTGTAGAGTTCGTTTGTCCCTCCCCCACCAATCAGTAAGGTACTTGAATCAAAGTCGTATGCCATGTCCCATACTTCGGTGTACGGTTTGGGCAAGACTGTCAATTGGTCATTTCCAATGTCCAGGTGGTAGCAGCCTCCATCTTTGCTTCCAACGAATACCTCGTCGGTACCAGCAGGACTGATGGCCGTTGTGTAGTCTGTGGAAAAACCAGCCATTTGATCGTAGACCCTCACCTTGGGATTGGCGATGTAGAACAGTCCATCTTCATTGGTCCCTACCCAGAGGCCTCCGGCGCGGTCTTCCAAAACGGCAGAGATGGTCAAATCGGGAAAAAACATCTCTGATCTGCCGCGCAAAAAATCGTCGTACCCTTGATAAATTTGCAAGCCCCCGCCATTGGAGATGGATTCGAGTCCCAAATAGATGCGACCACTCGGTCCTTTTGCCATGATGTTCAATGGATCTTTGAAAGGGACGGTCAACTTCAATCGACCATCCTGAATGTGGTGCAGGCAATCTACATAAGCAAACAAGAGCGAGCCATCTGGCAATTCCTGGGTGTTGCAGTGAGGCTTCTGGTTTTGTGCCAGCATGCTGCTTTCAAAAGGGATGTCCCCCATGAGGCTGTCTTCTTTGAACCAAAAAAACCTTCTATTCCGGTAGATCTCTTTTCTCTCGGCTTCATCTTTTGTCCTGCGCATTATCCTACAAGGCAATATTTTTCCCTCCTTCTGGTACCCGATCACTTGAAAAGAGCCCACAGGGCCTCTGACCAGCTTGCTTGTCCCATCCGGGTAAATCTGTAGGATGCCGTGATCTGGGATGGCTCCGTGAAAAACCCCATCCTTGTCGACCAAAAAATACCTGATGATGGAAAAAGCCTCCACCGTTTTTACATTCAGCAAATGATTGTACTGGAAGGGGACAAATGTATCTTGCTTGTGAATGTAAATGTCGCCCGACAATGTACTCGCCCAAATGTCGCCCTGGCTGTCTTCGTACAGTGCAAAGACCGAACTTTCCACTAGGCCATCTGTGGGGTCAAAGTTCTCAAATTCATATCCGTTGAAGCGACTGACCCCATTGTCCGTTGCGATCCAGATGTACCCTTGTCGATCTTGCAGCAAGTCATAGATTTCAGAGCTGGGCAGTCCATCTTCTGAGGTGTAGTGGATGCTTGCCATGCGATGCTGCTGGGCTGGCAGGAAAGTCGAGGCAAGGAAAAAACAGAAAAAGCCTAACACACAAGGGGGCAATCTCACAAGCTGATGTTTTTTAGTTTTTGTAGCAATTCTTCTTTTTTGCGTCTGGCAATGGGCAATTGGGCATTGTCGGACATGACGACATATCCCCCCTCTTCGCGCATGACTTTTTTGATCTGGAGGATGTTGATGATGTGGGAGCGATGCATTCGAAAAAAGGGTGGATTGGGCAAGAGGTCTTCGTATTCTTTGATGCCCTTGGAAATGACAACTTTTTCTCCATCGATCTGAAAAAAGGTGGTATAGCTCCGGTCGGATTCCAGGCGGATGATCTGATCGACGGACAGGACATGGATGCCTTCGGAGGTGGAGAGGGTCAAAAATTCGTACTTCTGGTGTTTGATGTCTTCTACCAACCGAGACAATTTTCGGTTCATGGATTGGAAGTCGGCTGACCAGTTTTTCAACTTCCCAACTGCTTTCTGCAAGTGGTCGGGGATGATGGGCTTGAGGATGTAATCGATCGCATTGTAGCGAAAGGCCTTCACTGCAAAGTCGTTGAATGCGGTGACGAATAAAATCTGAAAATTTGGACTGGGAAATTGGTCCAGCAATTCAAAGCCAGAGCGACCGTCGATGTTGATGTCCAAAAAAACCACATCTACTTCCAAGCGCTCCAATAGCTTGGTGGCCTTTTCGATCGTGCTTGCTTCTCCCAGCACGCGAATGTCGGGACAGTACATGGAGAGAAGGCCTTTGAGAGTTTTGAGTGCGTGAAATTCATCATCTACCAATATGGCATTTATCATATTTCGGGCAATTTCTTATCCAGGATAACAAAGTTCCTGGCTCATAGTGTTGAAATATTTTTCCTCCAATGGCAATCATTGGAAACGCGCCAGATCGCATCGGCCAAGGGTGTTGAGGCGACGCAATCAGTTGATTTTTGGCAGGCTGTGTTTTGCTTTGGTCTGTGCCTGATGCCAAGCTTTTGTGCTGCTGCCAGCCTTGGTTTACCACTCGTAGGATGGATGCTACCAAAAATAAGATGTGCATTGCCAAATGTAGGATGGCACGATCCCGATTGGTAAACAGAGGCTACTTTTGAACCAATGGCTAGATGGCTTGCAACAGCAAAATAAACATCTCAATGCTGCGAATGCTCGGCTCTCTTTGATAAGAAAACGCTTCTCAGCCTTTTTTAGCACAAGAGAAAAGTATTTTTTCGGTAGTAATGTTTTGCCCTCACTCAGGCGGCTGTTCAGCATTTTATCCAGGTGATAAAGCTAGTAGAAAAACCCGAAAAAAACAATGTACTGGCGATGGTTATATTTCCATATGAAGCAAATATGACAATCGAGGGCCATTACAGACAAATTCCTCTAAAGAGCCTTTCCATACTCAATCCAAATTCACAAGCAGTCGATTCTTCCCGATCCTAGCGCATAGGAGAATTGTCCTGCGACCTTGATGCCAATGCCACAAGTGTTAGAGCTTGCCAAGGGATTGCCTCATCAAGTATCACCACAGTTTTTGCCTGCTCTTACATCATATTCCCAAATGTAAAACAACATATGGGGGCCGTGTTGCCCCTTTGTCGCTTGACAGTCTATTGCATTTTTTTTTAACCTAAATCACTTCTATCATGACAAACTTTCTTGCCAAGGGCTCCTTATTGGGCGTTCTATTCATCGCTCTTTTCCTCGTCGTCGGATGTCAGAAAGACAACAGTCTATCCGAGATCAATCCGGCCACTGTCTCTACGACTTCTGATCAACTCGCCATTGATGTGCAGCAAGCAGAGCTCAAAAAGCCCCAGAATATGAGACAGGCTGTGGGAGAGCGCATTTTCAAAACCCTTCCCGAAGAGGTTCAACAAAAGGTGGTTGCGGATGATTCCTTCGCAGCGATGAACAGCTCTTCCTGCCGGAGAGGGTGCCTGCTGGAATTGCAGAGT
>JBCBOS010000021.1:0-166022 GCA_039821145.1 Bacteroidota bacterium
TGTCAGCGTAGCAGTACAGGTAGTGGAATTGGTTCCATCAGAGACAGTGAAAGTGACAAGCTGAGTATCGCCATCAGCCGACCCAAAAGTGCTATTGGCCGCAGGCGATTGAGTGATAGTCGTACTACCACAGTTGTCTGTTGCTGTAATGGAGCCAGTCAAGTCTGGAACAGTCCCCTGACAACTACCCGCATCCATATTGATGTTTTGACTGGAAGCACAAGTCGTGATACTCGGTGCTTGATTGTCAACGAGTGTCAGCGTAGCAGTACAGGTAGTGGAATTGGTTCCATCAGAGACAGTGAAAGTGACAAGCTGAGTATCGCCATCAGTCGATCCAAAAGTGCTATTGGCCGCAGGCGACTGAGTGACTGTCGTACTACCACAGTTATCGGTAGCGGTAATGGAGCCAGTCAAGTCTGGAACAGTCCCCTGACAACTGCTCGCATCCATATTGATGTTTTGACTGGAAGCACAGCTAGTGATACTCGGTGTCTGATTGTCAACGAGTGTCAGTGTAGAAGTACAGGTAGTGGAGTTAGTCCCATCAGATACAGTAAAAGTAACGATCTGAGTATCGCCATCAGCCGACCCAAAAGTACTATTGGCCGCAGGCGACTGAGTAACGGTCGTACTACCACAGTTATCGGTAGCTGTGATGGCGCCAGTCAAATCCGGAACAGTCCCCTCACAACTACTCGCATTCATATTGATGTTTTGATTGGAAGCACAATTGGTGATGACAGGTGCCTCATTGTCGCTTACCGTAATGGTAAAACTACAGCTGCTGCTGTTGCCACTGGCATCCGTGGCACGATAAATCAAAGTCGTCTGACCCACAGGGAAGGCATCTCCCGAGCTGAGCGATGTGCCATCAATTTGTGTGGGCTGTACCGTATTGGGCTCACAGGCACCAGAGCTTGGACTGTTCGCAACATCCACTGCCAAAATCCCTGGGATGCTCACCTGATCCAACTGCCCTCTCCGACCAGCTTGCTGACCTGTCGCAAACCCAAACCGGATTTGGTAATAGCCCACATCACTGATGCTGATCTGTGCAGATTGTACACCGTTGTTTTGATAAGCATAGGTGTACAAACGCGTCATATTTCCCAGCGAATCCACTAAGTCTACTTTTAGGGTGTCGGTATTGGGAACGTTGTTGACCCTGTGTTGAAAAGTGAGTTGCCCCGATCCATACAAATAGACGAATGGACTGATGACAACGCGCTCTTCTGGTGGAAACAAGTTCGAGGTCCGCATGCTGTACGCACCCGAAAGAGGGGAGATGGAACTCAGCGTACTTCCAATGAATTGCCAACAACTGTCTCGTTCTGTATCGCGACTGCCAGATTCGAAATCTTCGAGAATGCCAACGCTCAAATCACCTGCCGGGCAGTTGTCTTCGACAGTTGGCAGGGCATAGTTCACAACAGCGGTACAACTTCCTGGATCGGTGCTGACAACAATGTTACTCGGACAATTGATGCTAGGAGCCTCCTGATCATTGATGGTAACGGTAAATGAACAAGTGGCAGTATTTCCACTGTCATCCGTGGCTGTGTAAAGGACCGTGCTTGTCCCAATCGGGAAGTTGTCGCCCGGAGCATAATTGCTCACCAAGGTCACATTGCAATTGTCTGATGCCGTTGGAGCTGTCCAGCTGACACTGGCATAACAGTCTCCTGCAGAAGCATTCTGCGTGATGTTGGATGGACAAGACGACAGACTTGGACCTTGGTTGTCTACCAGGGTCAAAGTCGCGGTGCAAGTGGTAGAATTGGTGCCATCAGAAACTGTGAAGGTGACCACTTGTGTATCCCCATCCGCTGATCCAAAGGTGCTATTGGCCGCAGGCGATTGGGTGACAGTCGGACTACCGCAATTGTCCGAAGTAGTGATGGAACTTGTCAAATCTGGAACTGTCCCCTCACAGCTGCTCGCATCCATATTGACAGTCTGATCAGAAGCACAAGCGGTGATGCTCGGTGCTTGATTGTCTACCAGCGTCAGGGTAGCAGAACAAGTAGTAGAGTAGGTGCCGTCAGAGACCGTGAAGGTGACGACCTGTGTATCGCCACCAGTTGATCCAAAGGTACTATTGGCCGCAGGCGCTTGGGTAATGGTTGTACTGCCACAGTTGTCCGTAGCCACAATGGAGCTGGTCAAATCGGGAATGGTTCCCTGACAGCTGCTTGCATTCATATTGATGTTCTGATCAGAAGCACAAGTAGTGATGACAGGTGCCTCATTGTCAGTCACCGTAATGGTAAAACTACAACTGGTACTGTTGCCGCTGGCATCCGTAGCACGATAAATCAAGGTTGTCTGACCCACTGGGAAGGCATCTCCCGAGCTGAGTGATGTCCCATCAATTTGTGTCGCTTGTACTGTATTGGGTTCACAGGCACCAGAAGCTGGGCTGTTTGTAACATCCACTGCCAAAATGCCTGGAATGCTCACTTGATCCAATTGCCCTCTTCGGCTAGATTGCTGGCCTGTGGCAAACCCAAATCGGATTTGGTAATAACCAACGTCACTGATGCTGATCTGTGCGGATTGTACGTTATTGTTTTGATAAGCATAGGTGTACAAGCGCGTCATATTACCCAATGAATCAATCAAGTCCACTTTCAGTGTATCGGTGTTGGGAACGTTATTGACTCTGTGTTGAAAGGTGAGTTGTCCCGATCCGTGCAAGTAAACAAATGGACTGATGGCAACGCGTTCTTCTGGTGGAAACAAACCCGAGGTTCGCATGCTGAATGCACCTGAAAGTGGCGAGATAGAACTCAAGGAACTTCCAATGAATTGCCAACAACTGTCTCGTTCTGTATCGCGACTGCCAGACTCAAAGTCTTCGACAACACCAACGCTCAAATTGCCAGCTGGGCAATTGTCTTCGACAGTTGGCAGGGCATAATTCACAACGGCTGTACAATTTCCTGGATCCGTATTGACAACAATGTCACTCGGACAATTGATGGTAGGAGCCTCCTGGTCGTTGATGGTAACGGTAAATGAACAAGTAGCAGTATTTCCACTGTCATCCGTGGCTGTGTAAAGAACCGTGCTTGTCCCAATCGGGAAGTTGTCGCCCGGAGCATAGTTACTCACCAAGGTCACATTGCAATTGTCGGATGCTGTTGGAGCGGACCAACTGACACTGGTATAACAGTCTCCTGCAGAAGTGTTCTGCGTGATGTTGGATGGGCAAGACGATAGACTTGGATCTTGGTTGTCCACCAGCGTCAAAGTAGCAGAGCAAGTGGTTGTATTGGTGCCATCAGAAACTGTGAAGGTAACAACTTGTGTATCCCCATCCGCTGATCCAAAGGTGCTATTGGCCGCAGGCGATTGGGTGACAGTCGGGCTACCGCAGTTGTCTGTAGTCGTAATGGAGCTTGTCAAATCTGGAACGGTCCCCTCACAACTACTCGCATCCATGTTGATGTTCTGATCAGAGGCACAAGCCGTAATGCTCGGTGTCTGATTGTCTACGAGTGTCAGCGTAGCGGTGCAAGTGGTAGAATTGGTGCCATCAGAGACGGTGAAGGTGACGACCTGTGTGTCCCCATCTGTTGATCCAAAGGTGCTATTGGCCGCAGGTGATTGAGTGACGGTCGTACTGCCACAATTGTCTGTCGCTGCAATGGAGCTTGTCAAATCTGGAACGGTTCCCTGGCAGTCACTTGCATCCATATTAATATTCTGATCAGAAGCACAAGCAGTAATGACAGGTGCTTCGTTGTCATTGACCGTAATGGTAAAGCTGCAGCTGCTGCTGTTGCCGCTGGCATCTGTGGCACGATAGATCAAGATCGTCTGACCCACTGGGAAGTCATCCCCTGAGCTGAGCGACGTCCCGTCGATTTGTGTGGTTGACATAGAAATAGGAGCACATGCACCAGACCCTGGACTATTGGTCACATCGACTGCCAAAATCCCCGGAATGCTTACTTGATCCAACACACCCCTCCGGCCAGATTGCTGGCC
Organism: Bacteroidota bacterium; assembly: GCA_039821145.1. GTDB lineage: Bacteria > Bacteroidota > Bacteroidia > Chitinophagales > Saprospiraceae > JBCCSZ01. Next base: position 3,997 of record JBCBOS010000021.1, read on the forward strand.
TGTGGCAAACCCAAACCGGATTTGGTAATAGCCCGCATTGCTGATGCTGATTTGCTCAGACTGTATGCTGGTATTTTGATAGGCATGGGTATAGATGCGCGTCATATTGCCCACTGAATCAATCAAGTCTACCTTCAGTGTATCGGTATTGGGATTGCCGGTAATTCTATGCTGAAAAGTGAGTTGGCCCGATCCGTACAAATAGACAAATGGACTGATGGCCACGCGCTCTGATGGCGGAAACAAATTCGAGGTGCGCATGCTGTACGTACCCGCTATGGCAGAACTGGCATTGACTGTACTTCCAATGAATTGCCAACAACTGTCTCGTTCTGTATCGCGATTGCCAGATTCAAAGTCTTCGAAAACGCCAATGCTCAAGCTGCCGACTGGGCAATTGTCTGATGCTGTTGGAAGGGTGTAGCTCACAGCAGCTGTACAACTTCCAGAATCCGTATTGACAACAATGTCGCTTGGGCAACTGAGAGTCGGAGCTTCTTGGTCGTTGATGGTGATGGTAAACGAACAAGTGGCCGTATTTCCATTGTCATCCGTTGCTGTGTATAGGACCGTACTCGTGCCGACCGGGAAGTTGTCGCCCGGAGCATAATTGCTTACCAAAGTCACATTGCAATTGTCTGATGCGCTTGGAGCCGACCAACTGACACTTGTAAAACAGTCTCCAGTAGAAGCATTCTGTGTGATATTGGATGGGCAAGAGGACAGACTTGGACCTTGGTTGTCTACCAGCGTCAAAGTAGCTGTACAAGTGCTTGTGTTGGTGCCGTCTGATACGGTAAATGTTACGACTTGCGTGTCGTTGTGGGCGGAGCCAAAACTGCTGCCCGCTGTTGGAGATTGGGTGACGCTCACGCTGCCGCAATTGTCAGAAGCGGTGATGTCTCCAGTCAAATCTGGAACAGTTCCTTGGCAGCTGCTGCTGTTCATGTTCACATTCTGATCGGAGGCACAAGCAGTGATGGCAGGAGCTTGGTTGTCTGCCAAAGTCAAAGTCGCTGTACAGCTTGTGCTGTTGGTCCCATCGGATACGGTGAAGGTAACGACTTGTGTATCGCCAACGGAAGACCCAAAGGTCGATCCTGCAGTTGGTGATTGGGTAATGGTCGTGCTGCCACAATTGTCTGTCGCATTCACAGATCCTGTCAAATCTGGAACAATTCCTTGGCAATTGCTGGTGCCTGTATTGACGGTCTGATTGGTTGCGCAAGCCGTGATGCTGGGAGCCTCATTGTCTACCAAAGTCAGGGTAGCGGTACAAGTTGTGCTGTTGGTCCCATCGGATACAGTAAACGTGACGACTTGTGTATCGCCATCAGCTGCGCCAAATGTTGATCCTACAGTTGGAGATTGGGTGACGCTCAGAGAACCTCCACAATTGTCCGTCGCACTCACCGATCCCGTCATGTCTGGAACAGTGCCTGCGCAAGTGCCTCCATTGATGTTGACGTTTTGATCGGAAGGGCAAGTGCTGATGCTTGGACTTACGTTGTCGTTCAAGGTCAAGGTGGCCGTACAAGTGGTGCTGTTGGTCCCATCGGATACGGTGAACGTAACGACCTGGGTATCGCCATCAGCCGAGCCAAATGTCGATCCGGCTGTCGGAGATTGGGTCACGCTGACAGAACCTCCACAGTTGTCTGTGGCACTGATTGATCCCGTCAAATCTGGAACTGTTCCTGCACAAGTTCCTCCATTCATATTGACCGTTTGGTTGGAGGCACAACTGCTAACGCTCGGCGCTTCATCATCGGTCACAGTGACCACTTGGCTACAAGTCGCTGAATTTCCTGCCGCATCTGTCGCTACCCAATTGATGGTGGTAGTGCCAACTGGATAGGCATCCGAGGCATCTGTTGTATTGTTGAAACTGTTGTATGGGATCAAAGGAATGACATCTGTCCCCCAACTGGTGCTTGGATCGATGTTGTACAAAGTACCATCATTGCCATTGCCAGAATTGTCTGCAACAGTTGATGACCCTGTGCCATCGCCAAACTGATACCAAATTTCCAGTCCGGCAGTACTCCCGCTGAGGTAGTTGATGTTTTGGGCAATCTGTGCCGTTGTACGGGCAACGCTCCAAACGCGGAGGTCGGCCATCTCGCCGTTGAATCCCCAGGTTGGTCCTCTATTCCCGTTTTCTGCTGTGGCTTCTGAACCAATTCCGACAAATCCATAGCGTACGCTTCCTCTTCCAAAGGTAGTCCCTCTGTTTGCACTGTCTTCCAATATGCCATCTACGTAAAGAGAAACCGCTCCATTGTCATAGACCGCCGCAACATGGTGCCATTGCCCGTCATTGACATCGGTCGTACTCGTTAGGTTTACCATGCCAGAATTGGTGCGCATGCCAAAGCCGATTTTGTTGGCAGGAGCAGCATTTCCGTTGACTTCCAATCGCCAGTAATCACTTCGGTCAAAAGAGGCAATGACCTGATCAGTTCCATCTGTTGTATTGATCCAGGTCTCTACCGTCATTGCTGGATAGGAGCCATTGTAGTTGAAGTTGGGAATGGAAACGTAGTTCTGACTGGCGTTAAAAGTCAAGGTCGAGGAACCTCCACAATTGTCAGTGGGACTGGGAGGCGTGAGTGTCAGATCTGCCTCACAAACTCCGGTATCATTGCTGGCAGTGACATTGGATGGGCAGCTGATGCTTGGTGCCGCATTGTCCACCAAGGTGAGAACTGCCGTGCAAGTGGAGGCATTTCCACCGCCATCTGTTACTGTGAAAGTGACGACCTCTGTATCCCCTGATGCAGAGCCAAACGCAGATCCAGCCGTTGGCGATTGGGTGACACCAGTGGTGCAATTGTCTGATGCAGAAATGGAGCCCGTCATATCTGGGACCGTTCCTTGACAACTGCTTGTACTCATGTTGATGGTTTGATCCGATGCACAGGCTGTGATGCTCGGCGATTGATTGTCTACCAAGGTCAACGTTGCGGTACAGCTGCTGGAGTTGGTTCCATCGCTTACGGTAAATGTCACCACTTGCGTATCTCCATGTGCAGAGCCAAAAGTAGACCCAGCGGTTGGAGATTGCGTAACGCTGGTGGCACAGTTGTCCGATACAGAAACGGAACCCGTCAAATCAGGAACCGTTCCCTGACAAGTTCCCGAGCCCGTGTTGACATTTTGATTGGATGCACAAGTTGTGATGCTTGGCGATTGATTGTCCACCAATGTCAATGTTGCGGTACAAGTAGTGCTGTTGTTTCCATCGGATACGGTGAACGTGACCACCTGTGTATCTCCATCGCTAGAGCCAAAAGTAGACCCGGCGGTTGGAGATTGTGTAACGCTGGTGGCACAATTGTCAGAAGCAGAAATGGAGCCTGTCAAATCAGGAACTGTTCCCTGACAAGTTCCCGAGCCCATGTTGACATTTTGATTGGATACACAAGTTGTGATGCTTGGCGATTGATTGTCCACCAATGTCAATGTTGCGGTACAAGTAGTGCTGTTGTTTCCATCGGATACGGTGAACGTGACCACCTGTGTATCTCCATCGCTGGAGCCAAAAGTAGACCCGGCGGTTGGAGATTGTGTAATGCTGGTGGCACAATTGTCTGAATCAGAAATAGAGCCTGTCAAATCAGGAACCGTTCCCTGACAAGTTCCCGAGCCCATGTTGACATTTTGATTGGATGCACAAGAAGTAATGCTAGGCCCTTGGTTGTCGACCAGGGTCAAAGTCGCTGAGCAAGTCGCTGTTCTGCCACCGTCATCTGTCACTGTAAATGTTACCACCTGTGTATCTCCATCGCTGGAGCCGAAGGTGGAACCCGCGACAGGACTCTGGGTGATGCTTGCCACTGCACAATTGTCAGTCGCAGCAATGCTTCCCGTTAGATTGGGGACAGTCCCCGCACAAGTCCCCGAATTGGTATTGACCGTTTGATTGCTGGCGCAAGAGGTAATGACCGGGTCTTGGTTGTCGTTCACAGTGACGGTGAAGGAACAAGTACCAGTATTGCCGGAAGCATCCGTCACGCTGTATACAACCGTGCTGGTCCCGATGGGGAAATTGCTCCCACTGGCCAGCCCCGAGCTGAGAGTAGGACTGGGAATGTTGCCGGGCGCATTGAAGTTTTCGATCCGGAAGATACCAGATCCTTCCACAGCGTCTATGGTGTATTGGTAAAATCCAAAGGAATCTCCGGCATTGACATTAAAACTCACACTACCGCTTTGTACCGTATTTCCATCGGCATACAAGATGCCGTTGAAAAACCAAGAAGTTCCGGATGTCAACTGATAGTACACCCCATTGTAAATGATCCCCGCTGGGTCAAAGCCCGCTGCTGCATCCAAATCCTCTGATCGATAGGACCAGTTGAAAGAGATGGTACCATTCTGGGTAATGGTGGTGGTCATATTGGACTGGGTATACCAGTTGCCATCATCTGGCCCATACAACACGACAGAGTCTGGTGCCCCTGAGGTGACAACCTGCCCATCGCCATTTGTGACATACGTCCAGTTGCCAGAGGCATAGTCACCCGTGAAGCCCGATACTTGGTACGGACAGTTGTCGCTCGCGGATGTTGGAGCCGTGTAATTGACGGTGGCCTCACAGCTGCTGGCATCTGCGTTGGTGGTGATGTTGGACGGACAGTCCGAAATGGTAGGTGCTGTGGCATCCTCGATGGTGACAGTGGCATTGCAAGTGGCAGTCCTCCCATTAACATCTGTGACAGTTAGGACCACATTGTTGTCTCCCACCTGTGTGCAATCAAATGCATTGGGATTGACACTCATAGACGAAAGTCCACAAGCATAGGTGCTCCCGTTGTCAATATCAGAAGCAGCAATGCTCACATTGCCAGAGCCATCCAATTGACGAGTAATGTTTTGACAGTTGGCAACCGGATCATTGCAAGACACGGAGGCAGTCAGAGAAATATTTTTGAACCAGTGGAATTCGTTGTTTCGATTGTTGAAGACACAGATTTGGATTTGGACGTTGTTGGTAACAGAGATGGGAGAGGAGGTAACAGTTTGTGCCACAAAGTTGCCATTCAGGTAGGCAATCTGCTGGCTGGTTCCATCCACGATGAGGTTGATCTCGATGTAGTCCGTATTGTCCCCGTTGAATTGCTCGACATCGACACTCAGCTCCACAGTCGAATTGGTGGCTGTCAAGACCGGAGAGTTGTAACAAACCTCCCGATCCGTATCGCTCCCTTCCAGGATGTACTCTCCGTTGTAGAAATACACGTAGAAGTAATCGTTGTTTCCCAAACTACTGAAATCTCCGGACAGAGACCAATCTGTCGGAGCGATGTAAGTACAAGACCCTGGTGTGCTATTCGAGCACGGTCCTCTGGCCCCCTCGAGGTTGTCATCGGAGAAGTCCTCTGTAAATGGTAACTGTCCAAACAGCGATGGTCCTGCTGCTAGTAGCAACACGGCCAGCAAAAATTTGAAGGTACGGGTACCATGGATTGTTGTAGAATCCAAACGCATTTCGAATTAATTGAGTTATGTTCATAGGAACTGGCCGACCATACCCATCATAAGCATAGAAGGGCCAATCCGGGAGGTCAATCCGTTCAAATGGGGGGTGGGTGTTGCTTGGAGAAATGGGAGGCTTTGGATAGCTTTCGAACAGACTACTACTTACAAAATGGATGCCATATATATTAGAGAATTGCTTTACTTATTTTGCAATTTTTCTATCCTGTATTTTGATTTTTGTGACAGGGATGACTCTCGTCTATAAGGGGTCAATGTCGACGTTGACGCGAACCGTGGAGAAGCCAGGTTGCTTTTTGAGCCATCGGATGGCGTGTAGGATGACTTTCTTGCTGTACTGAATTTGAGTGGCTGTTCGCTCGACTTTGAGCAGGACATCTGTGAGGTAAAAATTGCGCACCCTGGGCACTGGTGGAAGGGCTGGCCCATGCACCCGATGGTCGAGTTTGTTGCGGAGGAGCTTTACGAACAGGTTGGTGGCCTCGTTGAGGACGTGTGCTTTTTTGTGTTTGAGTTGTAGTTTGATCAATCGTTTGAAAGGAGGGTACCCAAATTCTTTGCGCTCGTGGATTTCCCGTTTGTAAAAGCCGGCAAAATCGTTGGCATATACTTCTCTCAGTACGGGATGGGCCAAGTTGAAGGCCTGTATGATGACCTTGCCTTTTTTGTCTTTCCGTCCGGCCCGGCCGCTGACTTGGGTCATGAGCTGAAAGGCCCGCTCGCTGGAGCGAAAATCGGGGAATTGCAGCAGCTGGTCGGCATTGAGAATGCCCACAATGCCCACATGCTCAAAGTCCAATCCTTTGGTAACCATCTGAGTACCAACGAGTATGTCAATTCGCTTTTCTTCAAATTCGTTGATGATGCGCGCATGGGCATTCTTGCCCCGAACCGTATCGAAGTCCATCCGTCCAATGCGGGCATTGGGCAGATAAATCTTCAAATCGTTCTCAATTTTTTCGGTGCCAAACCCGCGGGTGAGCAGCTGATCATCGCCACAAGCAGGGCACTGGGTGGGGGTTGTGACGGTGTAGCCACAGTAGTGGCATTTCAGGTCATCGGTAAATTTGTGATGGGTGAGACTCACGTCGCAATTGGTGCAGTTGGCGTGCCAGCCACAAGTCAGGCAGGTGGTCACGGGGGCAAACCCACGGCGATTTTGAAACAGGATGGCCTGCTCTCCTCTCTGCAGCGCCGCTTCCAACTCGGCCAGTAGGGTAGAGGTGAAATGAGACTTCATGGTCTTCTTTTTCATCTCGTCTTTGATGTCGGCAAACACAATCTCGGGCAGCTGCGCCTGGCCAAATCGCTCGGTCATTTCCACCAACTTGTACTTGCCAGATTGCACATTGTGATAGCTTTCCAATGAGGGAGTGGCCGTGCCCAATAGGGTTTTTGCCTGGCTGAGATGTGACAGAAAGATCGCTGTGTCGCGCGCATTGTAACGGGGGGCGGGATCGTGCTGTTTGTAAGACGCATCATGCTCCTCGTCGATGATGATGAGACCCAAATTTTGGAAGGGGAGAAACAGGCTGGAACGGGCGCCGAGTACCAGAGGCCTACCGTTTACGACACTCTGCCACATCTCCACTCTTTCGTTGTTGCTGAGCCGGGAATGGTAGACAGACATATCATTGCCAAATATCTTTCGTAATCGGCTGACAATTTGGGCGGTAAGGGCAATTTCGGGGAGCAAATACAAGACTTGTTCTCCTCTTTGGATGGCCTCCTGGATGAGTTCTACATATACCCTCGTTTTGCCACTTCCCGTCACGCCATGCAGCAATACAACCTGCCGTTCGGCAAATCCAGCTGCAATTTCTTTGAGGGCATTTTGCTGTTGTTCGGAGAGGGGGAAACTGTCGCGCAATTCATCTCCATAAGATTCCAATCGACTGATTTCCCGCTGGTAAAATTCAAAGACGCCCTTCTTTTCCATGGCGTTGAGCACCCCACTGTCTACTTGAGCAGCCTCGTAAATGTCTTTTTTTCTGATAAACTGTTGGTCGCGTGACAATTGAATGTAGGCCATCAGGGCTTCCACCTGCCTGGTAGAACGGCTCAATAGTTGGAAGGCCTCCTCCAATAAGTCGGGTTCGGTGACATACCTCTGGTGCAGACGGACACAGGCCACATATTTGGGCTTGTATCGCTCTTGCAGTTCTTCTTTGAGATACAACAGCTTTCTCTGCAGCAATTTGTTGATGAGCGGATAGACGGTTTTCTGCCCCAAAATCTTTCGCACTTCGTCCACACTCAGCTCCTGTCGATTGCGCAGGGCCTCCGCAATGAGGTATCCCTTGTGGCTGAGACCTTCGTAATCCTCATCAAAAAGGGGGCTGATGACAAGTTTGGTCTCGCTGCTCAGCTTCAAACCCGCGGGCAAGGCAGCATTCATCACCTCCCCGATGGTGGTACCGTAATAGCCCGCCATCCATTTCCAAAAGCGGATTTGCAACTCGCCAATGATGGGCCCTTCGTCGATGATGGACAGGATGGGATTGGCCTTGTATTCTGTGGGTGGGTCTTCCGATATGCCAATGACGAGGGCAGCGTAGAGCTTGTTTTTGCCAAAGCGGACCTCCACTCGCATGCCGATTTCTACCTCCTGTAGCCACTCAGAAGGCACGTAGTAGGTGTACGGCTTTGGGGCAGCTACGGGGACGATGACTGTCACGTAGATGGGCTTGACGAGGACCGGATGTTGTTGCTCTTTGGACAAATTTGGATGCGTTTTCTTCGCGAACATAGCACCTATGCGCCTTATGGCAAAATGAATTTGGTCAATGTAGTGGATTTGGGCCTCAAAAAAATACCTCCTGGGCCACTCGATAGGTATTGGCATGTGCCTCTACGATATGTGCCAGCCTGGGCGAATACCCTCCCCCCATGCTGACAGCCACCGGAAGCTCGTTTTGGTGGCAGCTTTCAAAGACGTAGCGGTCGCGCTCTTTGCATCCCGCAATGCTCATGGCAAGCCTACCGAGCTTGTCACTTTCGAGCACATCCACACCGGAGAGGTAAAAGACAAAATCGGGCTCTACCTGGTCCATCAGTCGAGGCAGATGTTCGTGCAGTTGTTGCAAATATTCCCGGTCTTCGGTCTTATCTGGCAACCCGATGTCCAGGTCAGACAGCTCCTTGCGGTGGGGATAATTTTTGGCGCCATGCATGCTGAAGGTAAAGACCCGCGGGTCGTCTTCAAAGATTTTGGCGGTCCCATTGCCTTGGTGTACGTCCAAGTCGACGACCAGTATTTGTTGGCACAAGTTGTTGTCTAATAGGTAGTTGGAGGCGATGGCGATGTCGTTGAGGAGGCAGAATCCCTCGCCTCTGTCCCGGAAAGAATGGTGGGTGCCTCCTGCGATGTTGAGGGCTGCGCCATGCTGTTGGGCAAAGAGCGCACATTGGATGGTGCCATTGGCAATGTGTCGGCCCCGTTCGACCAATGCTTTTGACATGGGAAAGCCAATGCGGCGGATCTCCTTGGTGGTCAACTCCAATTGCTTGAGTCGCCTCCAATAGTCGGCATCGTGGGTCTTGAGAATGGTGGCTTCGTCCAGTGGCGGCGGTTCGAAGAGATTGTCGGAGGTGATGGTGCCTTCGTAGAGCAATTGTTCTGGCAACAGCTCGTATTTGCTCATCGGAAAGCGGTGTCCTTTTGGCAATTCATATTTGTAAACATCTGAATATGCAATCTTGAGCATGCCCTCAGTTTTGGTGCGCAAACGCTTGGCTAACAACTCGGGGAAGTTGAATGTTGTGGGATTTATCGGGTCTTTTTGTTGTGAAATCAGCCTTTGTCCGTACCTTTGCCCTTTGGGAAGGGTAGGACTACCACCCAAGCATTCATACTAAATCTACGACATTATGGATATTTTCGAAAGGATTCGCAACAATCCGGGTCCACTGGGAAAGTGGGCGGAAATCGCAGAAGGCTATTGGATTTTTCCTCAGTTGGAGGGAGAATTGGGCAACCGCATGACATTCAAAGGCAAAGAAGTCATCTGTTGGAGTGTCAACAATTACCTGGGACTTGGCAACCATCCCGAAGTACGGGCCGTCGATGCCAAAGCCTCGGAAGACTGGGGGCTGGCCTATCCGATGGGTTCGCGTATGATGAGTGGAAATACCGCACTTCACTTTCAACTGGAAGAACAACTGGCAGACTTTGTCCAAAAAGATGCTGCTGTGTTGGTAAACTTTGGTTATCAGGGCATTATGTCAGCTGTCAATTCGCTGGTAGGACGTCACGACGTGATCGTATACGACTCTGAATCTCATGCCTGCATCATCGATGGCATTTGGATGAGCCCTTGTCGTCGCTTTTCCTATGACCACAACAACATGGAAAGCCTAGAGAAGAACCTAGAGCGTGCCACTCGCATGACCCAAAAGACTGGTGGGGGCATCCTGGTGATTTCTGAAGGCGTCTTCGGTATGCGGGGCGATCAAGGAAAACTCAAGGAAATTGCTGCCCTCAAAGAAAAGTTCGACTTCCGCTTTTTGGTGGATGATGCCCACGGGTTTGGAACCCTGGGAGCCACTGGAGCTGGTGCGGGCGAAGAGCAAGGCGTTCAGGAACACATCGATGTTTACTTTTCCACATTCGCCAAGTCCATGGCCAGCATTGGAGCTTTTTTGGCTGGCGATGCAGACATCATGCGCTTTTTGCGCTACAACATGCGCTCTCAAGTCTTTGCCAAGTCGCTCCCCATGCCTTTCGTTGTGGGTGCCATCAAGCGATTGGAAATGCTTCGCACCCGTCCTGAACTCAAGGACAAGCTCTGGGAAAATGTTCATGCCCTGCAAAATGGCCTCAAGGAAAGAGGCTATGACATCGGCAGCACCAACAGCTGTGTGACACCAGTATACATGCACGGTTCGGTAGAGGAGGCCATGGCAATGGTACACGACATGCGCGAAAATCACTGCATTTTCTGCTCCATCGTCGTCTATCCAGTCATCCCCAAAGGCATGATCATCCTGCGTCTCATCCCAACTGCCTCTCACACCTTGAAGGATGTAGAAGAGACATTGGATGCCTTCGATGCGGTATCGCACAAGCTCAAGTCTGGTGTGTACAAGCAGGAGGACGTCTCTGAGCTGCAGACACACAAGTAAGCGAAAGAACTCATCACAACATACGGGAGATCATTCGGCAGTGGATGGTCTCCCGATTTCTGTCAACCACAAATCAACTCCTACAATGGCTTCACCCATCATCAGCGGCATTCAACAAATCGGACTGGGAAATACCGATGTCTATGGCACCTTTCGTTGGTACCATCAGCATTTTGGAATGGACATTCGAATTTTTGATGAAGCGGCAGAAGCTGGCCTGATGCTGCCATACACAGGAGGGGAGCCCCGCTCTCGCCACGCCATCCTGTCAATCAACATCCAAGGAGGCGGCGGTTTGGAAATTTGGCAGTACACCTCTCGAACAGCGCAACCTCCCGCCTTCGAACCTCTGTTGGGAGACACAGGCATCTACATTGCCAAGTTCAAATCCCGGGACATTGCCGCCTCCTTTGCCAACTGCAAAAAGAACGGACTGGAAGTACTGGGGGAACTCAGCCAGCGTCCCGATGGAACACAACACTTTTACCTCAAGGATTTGCACGGCAACCTGGTAGAAGTCCTGCCCGCCGACCAGTGGTTCAAAACGGGCCGGGGCGTCAGCGGAGGGATCTATGGATGCACCATTGGGGTGACGGATGTGGAAAAAGCCCTTCCGGTCTACAGCGACATTTTGGGATATGATCAGGTGGTGTACGACCAGACAGACAACTTTGCCGACATGGCCTGCCTGCCGGGTGGACAGCATCGCGTTCAGCGGGTATTGCTCCGGCACAGCCAGCCCCGGAGAGGGGCCTTCAGCCGTCTGCTGGGGCCAAGCGAAATCGAGCTGGTCACCGTAACGGACCGCCCAGCCCGCAAAATATTCGAAAATCGCCTGTGGGGAGACTTGGGCTACATTCACCTCTGTTTCGACATCAACGGCATGGACAGCCTTCGCAACATCTGCCAACAAAAGGGCTTTGCCTTCACGGTGGACAGCAGCGACAGCTTTGACATGGGAGAAGCCGCAGGCCATTTTTCCTACATCGAAGACCCAGATGGCACCCTGATCGAGTTTGTGGAGACCCACAAGGTGCCCATCCTGAAAAAAGTCAACTGGTACCTCAACCTGCGCAAACGCGATCCGCAAAAGCCCCTGCCCAATTGGATGGTCGGCGCGCTTGCCTTCAATCGGGTCAAATAAGCAGGATCAGCCCACCAACTCTTCGACAGCTCTCTTGGCGGCCCGGGCTGCCACATGTACGCCGCCCCAATCGTTGGAAAATCCATAGGCTTCTCCGGCGAAAAAGAGCTTGTTGTCGACACTTTCTGCCAATACCTCGACCCGCCGCCAATCTTCGTGATCGTATAGATAGGCCCCATTGATGAAGGGCTCTGCATTCCAATTTTGGAAAATGTGCTGCACATAGTGGGCCGACGCTTTTTGGTCGTACTGTTCGTCCAATTCGTTGAGCATGTATTCTTTTCGTTGTGCATCTGTCAGAGAGATGTACTCTTGGGCGGCAATTCCCACGGCGAACAGCCCCATGACGTGCCGATTGGAGTTTTGGCCATAGGCGGCGTCATAGTACAGCTTTTGGCCAGCTGTTTCGGGTTGGATGTCATAAACAGTGAAGGCGGGGTAAAATTTTTCGGAAAACTCGATGAATGCCTTGCAGCCGTCCCAGACAGTTGCTTGGTCGATGGCCTGCTGTTTTCGGTCGGGCAGGCCGGGAGAAAAGGCAATCGCTCCCGTTTGCAACATCTTCAAAGGGATGGTAATGATGAGTTTGTCGGCCACAAACTCCTCATTTGCTGTTTGAATCCTGACTTGGTCGCCCCCATAATCAATGGATTGGACAACCGAATTGTAGCGAATCTTGTCTTGAATGCTGGGCAAAATGTATTGATCAAAGAAGTCGAACCACGTAGAGTTGATGAATTTGCGGTCACTCTCAAAGCCCACATCTGCAATGCTCCACTCCTCCTCGCCGAACAGCCCATAGTCAACAGCGGGATCGTAGGCCTTTGTCTCCAGAGAAATCTGCTGGGAATCATCGTTGACAATTTCACCAAATACATCCGTACCCACATGCAGCCACTCTGCTCCCAGGGGAATGGGGAAATCCACAAAATCCACTGTTCGCTTCATCCGGCCACCGGGAATGGCGGAAGCTTCGAGGATTTGAAAGTCGATGCCCTGTTGGCGCAAGAGGTAGCCAGCCGAAAGCCCTGCGGCGCCTGCTCCGATGATGATGATTCTTTCCGAAGCATTGGGCTCGGTCGTTTCCTTGCTACAAGAACTCAGGCCCATTTGCAAGGGCATACCCAGGCCGAGGACTCCACACATTTTGACAAATTCTTTTCTGGTCATGGTCTCGTATTGATGTTTGTGTTTGTTGTACGGAACTATCTGTTGACAAGATACAGATAGTTGCGGATAGAAAAAGTCTTCATCCACAAGTGGGCGGAGGATGTATACCAACGGCAGATGCTGGCAAATGAGCGGGTGTACCCAACCCAAGCTGATTTGAATGCCGTCTAGCTTGGTAGAATGATCTTTTACAGAATCTATTGAAACGCAAAACCCGCTTGCTATGAAAAAAGTGATGCTCTTGTCTTTTTGTTTCCTCGCCTCCCTTCAACTGATGGCCCAAAGTGAAATCGGCCTGGTCAGCAATTGGAAGTGGGGCAATCACGATGACGGCAACTACAACAACACATTCTCGGCTCGAACCCTCGGCCTGTACTATGCCAACCGAATCGGACGCAAACTGCGCTTCAAAACCCAACTCAATTGGACGCAAATTCGCAGAGGAGGCTACTTTTATCACATTGATCCCACGGAACTGGGGATGATTTGCTTTCTACCTAAGTACGACATCCAAAAACTCAACCAAGTGGAATTGGTCGGAGGATTGCGCTACGATCTCTTCAGGATTTGGGGACTGGATGTGTTCTCAGAACTGGAATTGGCAGCTTCCTCTCAGATGAACGACCAGCGCGAGAACATGTCCTGGCGGCGGCATGACAAGGAAGTCCTCAGCTATGCCATGGCCCTTGGCCTGGGTGCGCGATGGCAGCTGGCCCAAAAAGTCTTTGTCGATTTCAGCATCCAACGCAGGCGTTATTGGCGACACGATGGCTTGGAGCAAGACAATCCCAATTGGTACTACACGCCAGGCATTGCCGTTGGCTTCCAACTGCCATAAATTGGCCATGGCTGCGGAAATTGCCCGACCTATTGCTATCTTTAAGGTCAACCAATACCCAAGACCATGGAATTTCTCCGCACTCCCGAAGAACGTTTTGCCAATCTGGTAGATTATCCTTTTCAGCCCCACTACCTGGAGGTGGATGGGGGGCTCAGAATGCATTACTCGGACGAGGGACCAGCTGATGGGGCGGTGGTCTTGCTCTTGCATGGCGAACCGAGCTGGTCCTACCTATACCGAAAAATGATTCCCATTCTGACAGCTGCTGGCCATCGGGTCGTCGCGCCTGACCTGATCGGGTTTGGCAAATCGGACAAGCCCACCCAAATTGCCGATTACAGCTATGCGGCTCATCTCCAGTGGATGCGGTCCTTTTTATCGAAGCTAGATCTTCGGGGCATCAATCTGTTTTGCCAGGATTGGGGGGGACTGTTGGGCTTGCGGCTGGCAGTGGAAATGGAGGATCGATTTGACCGACTCGTCATTTCCAACACCGCTCTTCCCACCGGAAAAGCCTCCATGCCGCCCGCCTTTGAGCAATGGAAAAACTATGCCCTCACCGCTCCGGAATTTCCCATCGGACGGGTTGTCAACAGTGGATCTTTCACCGAACTGCCTCCAGAGGTCATCGCTGCCTACGATGCTCCTTTCCCCGACGAGAGCTACAAGGCCGGGGCCCGCGCCTTTCCCGCCCTGGTTCCTGCGACGGAAGAGGATCCAGAAGCTGCCAACAACCAACTGGCTTGGGAGCAGCTCAAAAAATGGCAAAAGCCGACCTTGACTCTTTTCAGCGATTCGGACCCCATCATGAAGGGCGGAGAGCGCTATTTTCAGGCTGCCATCCCAGGAGCTGCCGGACAGCCTCATGTCATCATCGAAAATGGCGGGCACTTTCTCCAAGAAGACAAGGGGGAGGAAATTGCCGAAAAAATCATCGCATTCATCAAACAGTCCTAATCCCTTACCAAAACAATACGCTTTTATGGATCGCAAAAAAGTTCTGCTACTGGCTCTGTTATTCTTGCTTGGCATTGTCATTGGAATGTATTTTAAGAAGGGCTCTGATGAGCTCGAAATCGATCAGCCGCCGCCAACCCAGCAGGGAAGTGTCAGCAACATTCCAGAGACCTACGACCAATCAGATGATGTGCTGATTGGATTCAATCGGGGAGAGGCCGAGAAGTTGCGGCCTTATTTGGGAGAAGAGGTGGAGTTGACCCTCTTGGAGGAGGAAGACATCCTGTCGGCAGAGGAGGCCATGGCCAAACTGGCCAGCTTCTTTGACCAACATCCCGCCGATGGGTTTCGCCTCAGGCATCGCGGCCAATCCGGAGGAGGAGACAACAGCTACTTGATCGGCAACTTTCGGTCGGGGACCAAGAGCTTTCGCACCTACCTCAACTTTTACAAAGAAAAAATCGTCGAAATCCGGATGGAGGACGAGTGAATCCAGTTGGCTGCTCGCGATAAAACAGAGGTCATTTGAAAATTCTCATTGTTCGCTTTAGTTCCATTGGCGACATCGTGTTGACTACGCCTGTGGCCCGCTGTCTGAAAACGCAGTTGGGGGCAGAGGTGCATTTTTTGACCAAAGAGGGCTATGCCGACCTATTGGTGGCCAATCCGCACATCGACAAGTTGTACTTGATTCGGGATTCCATCAGCCCGGCCCTCACAGATTTGCATCGCGAACGTTATGACTACATCGTTGATTTGCACAACAACCTGCGGACCTTGCTGTTGCGACTGGGCCTTCGGCGCCGATTTCTGAGCTTTCAAAAACTCAATTGGCAAAAGTGGTTGTTGGTCAATGCCAAGATCAACAGGCTGCCCGATCGCCACATCGTGGATCGCTATTTGGATGCTGTGCGAAAGCTGGGGGTACAAAACGATGGCCAAGGCTTGGATGCCTATGTGCCCAAAGGCCAGAAAGTCCGTCCTGCACATCTTTTTCCCTACCTCAAAAAAACTCGCCAAAAGCACTACCTGGCCATTGCCATTGGAGCAGCCCATGCCACCAAGCGCCTGCCGGAAGAGAAGCTGATCGAGTTGTGCCAATCACTGGACTTGCCAATCATTCTGCTGGGGGGTGCTGCGGAAGCGGCACAGGGGGAGCGCATTGCGGCAGCTTGTGGTGCCAGGGTGTTCAATGCTTGTGGGCAGTTGAGCCTGGGGCAGTCCGCTTCCGTTTTGCAACAAGCCAGGGTGGTGATCAGCCACGATACTGGGATGATGCACCTGGCAGCGGCCTTCCGGAAGCCCCTCCTCTCTGTGTGGGGCAGCACAGTTCCCTCCTTTGGGATGTATCCTTATGTTCCAACGACCGTACAGAAATATGACATCGTCGAAGTGGTGGGACTGTCCTGTCGCCCTTGTTCAAAAATTGGCTTCGATCGCTGTCCCAAAGGGCATTTTCGCTGCATGAAAGATCAGTCGGTGGAAAGCTTGGTGGCCAGGGTACGCAGGCATTGGGAAGGGAGCGAATTGTGAGAAAGGGCCGACAAAGCAGGGTGTTATTTTTGTTTTAACACTATAATTGGCCCAAAGCAGTTAATTTGCAGTATATTTTAGTAAAAAACGCTATATTTCGACCTTCTTTCAAGGCGAAACGACGACCAAAGACATATTTCAACGAGCAAACAATTTCTCTATGAAATTACTAAGACCTCTACAATTTTCCATTTGTCTGTTTTTTTTGACCGCTCTTTCTGCGACACTCTGTGCGCAAGATGTGCCTCACTACACCCTGTTTACTTACTCCATCATCAATACCAATCCGGCCTATTCAGGGGCGTTTGAAGGAACGGTTCGCATTGGAGGACACTTCAGGGACCAGGCTTTTACCATGTCGCCCAATACCTATGTGACACCTGCTTTTTACGCAGATGCGCCTTTGTTTCGGGGCTTTGGTAAGCAGGACTGGATTGGGGCAGGAGTGACCTTTTTCAATGACCAGGCAGGAACACTTGAGTTGTCTCACGGTGGTTTCCTAGGTTCTTTGTCCTACCACTTGGCCATGGACAAGGATCGCAAGAATGTGTTGACCTTTGCGGTTCAGGCGGGGTCGATGAGTCGTCGCTTGAAGACCCAGGAGTTGCGTTTGCCGGATGATGTTCGGGATGGGACCACTGGGATGGGGAGCACCAGCCAGGATGCCCAGCGTTTGGGGACAGATCCAAGTACCAGTTATTTTGACTTGAATGCCGGACTGTTGTTCCGCTCCAAGATCAGCAAGCAAACCAATATGAATTTGGGCTTGGCCTTCAAACACATCCTGACGCCCAATTACGCCTTTTTGGGCAACAACCAAACCAGCCAGATGAATGCCGATAGCTCAACTTCGGACATTCCCCTGCGGGTGACCTTCCACGGTGATTTCAGTTTCCAACTCAATAAGAAATGGGCATTGTCTCCGGCCTTCATTGCCAATTTTGCAAAATCCAGCGAAACGGCTGTCCAGTTTTGGGTGGATCACACGCTTGATCCGGAAAAGAAAAAAGACCAATTGCTTCGCTTCGGCTTGGGCTACCGTCTGCAAGATGCGGCCCAGGTTTTGGTGGGTTATCACACCAAGCGACTTCGCTTTGCGCTGGGCTACGACCTGACCTTGTCCGATCTCAAGGATGCGGTCAATACCTTTGGTGGAGGGATTGAATTTGGGGCGTCCTATATTTTGACGATCTACAAAGACCCCGAAATCGTGCCTGTCATCATCTGTCCGCGTTTCTAGAACCTTGATTTTGATGTCCTCTTTCCTCTGCAATGCGATGCAAGTGGAAGTCAGAAAGTTTTAAACAAGCCCCGAGGGGCAATAAAGAAATTGTTTTTTTGATTTAAAGAGAAAAAGAAAATTAAGAAAGCATGAAAAGAGCATGGATGTGGGTACTGCTGGTTATGATGTATCAACCCTTCCTTTCAGCCCAGCCCGTTACCAAATCGAGCGCAGAGAAGATGTTGACTGCTGCCAAAATGGCGACAGACCAAAACGACTACTACAATGCCCTGGAGCAGTACGAGGAGTACTACAAGGAAAAGGGAGATCGCGACATCAAGGTTGCCTACGAAATCGCCCAATTGCAGTTGCAGCTCCGGGACTATGCCCGCGCCGAACGCTGGTATGCCCGCATCGTGCGCAAGCGCAACACCCGCAAGTCCAAGAACCCCTTCATGCCAGAGGCTCGCTACGAATATGCCCGCATCCTCAAGATGAATGGCAAATACGACAAAGCCATTGAGGAATTGCAGCTGTACATCAGCGAGGCAGAAGACCTCAACAAAATCGCCCTGGCGAAAGTTGAACTGACAGGAGCAGAAATGGCCCGAGAAATGGACCCAGTTGTGGGGATGGACATCCTCAATGCTGGCAAAAACGTCAACTCCAAATATTCTGAATATTCTCCCGTTTTGCGGTCGGAAAAAGAGCTTTACTTCACCGCCATTCAAGCCAAGAAAGTCATCGTACTGGACGGCAGTGAAGACAACTTTTACTCCAAGGTATTCACCGCTCAGAAAGGAGAAAAAGGCTGGTCCAAGGCGCAGTCCATCGAAGGAACCAACCTCAACCGACCAGGCTACCACATTGGCAATCTGACCCTTTCGTCAGATGGAAAAAGCTTGTACTTCACCAGAGCAAGATTGGAAGGCAACAAATTGATTGAGAGCAAGTTGTACGTCAGCCAAATGGGCGCAGAAGGCTGGGGCCCAGCCAACTTGGTCAAAGGCATCAATGGCGATTACATCCTCAAGCAACCTGCCGTTGGAGAACTCTTTGGCAAGGAAGTCATGTTTTTTGCCTCCGACATGGCTGGTGGATATGGTGGCTTCGATTTGTACTACTCCACTCGCACTGGTGAGGGATATACACCACCCGTCAATTTGGGCGATGTCATCAATACCATTGGAGAAGAAGAGACACCTTATTACTTGGACGGAAAGCTCTTCTTCAGCTCCACAGGCCATCCCGGCATTGGTGGATTTGACATTTTCAATGCAGATTGGAGTGGATCGGGTTGGAGCAGTCCTGTCAATCAAGGGACGCCCTTCAATTCGAGTGTAGACGACCTGTACTTTACCGTCGACAGCGATGGCTTCAGTGGTGCCTTGGCTTCCAACCGCCCTGGTACCAAATCGGTCAAGGGCAAGACTTGCTGCAACGACATCTACATCTTTCAAAAGACCAATGTCGCCTTGGATTTGCTGACAACCGTTCTTTCGGAAAAGCAACCACTCAATGGCGCCAAAGTCCAGTTTTTTGAAATAGAGGACGACAAGGTGATCAACTTCGACACCCGCCAAAAAGAAAATGGCAACAAGTACACCTTCCTGCTGAATATGGACAAAGCCTACAAGGTGGTGGCTTCCCGCGAAGGATACTTTCCCGATTCTCTGACTTTCAACACCCAGGGGTTGCGCCAGACCCAGACCATCGAAAAGATGTTTGACCTCAAGGCCAAGCCACCCGAGCCCCCGAAAGTCGTCATCATACCCATAAAAGAGCCCATTCGCCTCAATAACATTTACTACGATTTCGACGATGATGCCATCCTTACCGATGCAGAGAAGGATCTCAGATTCTTGCAGAAGTTGATGACGGATTATCCAGATATGGTCATTGAATTGTCGTCACATACCGATTCTCAGGGTACCACTCCCTACAACCGCAAACTGTCTCAGCGGCGGGCAGAGTCTGCAAAGGCATGGTTGGTGGAGAAGGGCATTGCCGAGGAGCGCATCAAGCCGGTGGGTTATGGAGAGTCCAAAATCCTCAACCAATGTGTCAATGGTGTTCGCTGTACGGATGACGAGCATCGAGTCAATCGCCGGACAGAGTTCCAGATCATTGCTGGTCCCAAGGAGATCACCATCGAAAAGGAAGTACTCCAAGGGGCAGAAATCGGTGGCGAGGGAATTCAGGAAAGCGGAAAAAAAAACTAAACAGTAAGCCGTCGATCAACAAAAGCCCCTCGAACAAGCAACCGGAGCCTCAAAAGATCGGTCCAAAGATTTCGTTCGAAAAAGTGACGCACGACTTTGGCAAAATCAAGAAGGGGGAACGGAAGTCCACTGTGTACCGCTTCAGCAATGTGGGCGATGAGGATTTGGTGATCGAGTTGGTGACGGGTTGTGTGTGCAGCGAATTGGAGTGGCCGGAAGGAGAGACCTTCAAGCCCGGAGAGGGAGGCGAAATCAAAGTGACTTTCGACAGCAACAAGGAAGAGGAAACGGGCGTGCTGGACAAAACGGTCGACGTCATCTTGGAGCATACCGATCCCAAAACAGGTTACCAAGTATTCAAAGAATTGAAGTACCGATTGGAATTATTGGAATGAAGACATGATGAAGCCATCGAAAACCATTGGATGTCTGTGCCTGTTGATTCTCCCACTTTGGAGTTTGGCACAAATCCAGATTCCTCATTGGACTTCTGGTGACCACATCGGCCTGACCTACAACATCGCAACTGTCGGCAGTGATTTTGGACTGAGCTATGCCCATCGATTTGGGTCCAACGTAGTGGTGGAAGGAGGCGTCCACCTAATGACCACCAATAAAAACCTCCTGTTTTCCAGCTATACCAATTTTCAGACGCCACGCTTCAAGAATCGCTTGGGCTGGCATTTGGCTTTCATGGTACTCAAACCATTGAGAGGAGGCAAAGTGGAAATTGGCCCCTTGTTTCGGGTACAATACTTTCGATTGTCCGAACCAGATTTGTTCTTCTTCCGGGCACGTGGTCCAGAGGAAGTATTCACCAATAAAAGAACTTTTGAAGGCGTGTTTGGCTGTGCGGCCAAGTTTCAATTGTCTGACTCCCCTGTATTCTTCAACTTAGCGGCTGGTTTTGGTTTGTTGGCCTATGAAGGCAATGCAGGTTTCTTTTCCACCACGCGCAGGCGGGATCCAGAATATTACTCCACAGACTTTGGCAGTTTGTTGCAGTTTGGCCTCAGCTATCGGCTGTAGACGTCTGTTCGCTTTCTTCGCCCTTCCTTTTGTCAGCCGTCATCTTCCAGATGTTCCATCCCAACCAAACCAGCAACATGCTGGACAGTCCCAAGAGGGGCAAGGGCAGCTGAAATCCCTCTTCCATGCTTTCCGATGTAAAAGTTTCCGGTAGACTTTGCTGTGCAATGATTTGAATGGCATTGGTAAAGAAGTGCGCCAGGATGGGAATCCAAAGATTTCTGCTCCAGTAAAACAAGTAGCCGAGGAGGGCGCCCAGAGCCAGTCGCGCCAGGAAGCCTTCGAACTGCATGTGAAAGGCGCTGAAAATAAATGCGGCCAGCCAAACGGCCAGCTGGGGCTTGCCAAAGGTGCGCTCTATGCTTTTTTGGAGAATGCCCCGGAAAACAAATTCTTCTCCCAGGGCCGGAATGATGGCAATGACCAGGATGTTGAGCAAACTTTCCACAGGAGAATCTACATTGACCAGGTTGCTGACCAGATTGGCGGTGGTATCTTCCAAGGAGACAGCCCATTGGGGAAGGTCGATTTGTTGGTTGAGCCAAAGAGCGGCCTGTGCCAGGGGGAGGCCAGAGAGCAAAAACAAGCAACCCATAGCCGCCAGTAGGGGAGAGGGGCGGTTTTGGATGGAAAGATAGGAGGCCCATTGGCTTCGTTTGAGGTACCAAGCCAGCAGCAAGGACGGCAGTACGAAAGTCGTCAGGTGATTGATGGCGATGGAAGCCCGCAGAAAGTAGCGCTCTGCGGCAGAGAGTTGTTCGCTGGAGTTGCTGAGCAGTTGACTGACTTCCAGGCTACTGGCCGACGCCACTGCTCCCACCACCGCCACGCCAAAAGAAGAAGTGAACAACGCAAGCAGCAAAAGAAGCAGTACATCCGTTACAGGATGTAATGGATCGGATGAAGAGGGGGAATTTGACGCAACATTTGGAAACATACAGGATATTTTCGCTAAATTTACGGCAAATTAAACGGAATGACCCGATTGAGTGTGAATGTTAATAAGGTGGCGTTGTTGAGAAATTCGAGAGGAAGCAACCTACCAGACTTGACAAAGGTGTCCAAAGATTGTGAAGCGTATGGTGCTCAAGGCATTACCGTTCATCCAAGACCAGATCAGCGTCACATTCGCTACAGTGACGTTCCAGAGCTTAAACAAATAGTTACAACCGAATTTAACATCGAGGGAAATCCCATCCCTCAGTTTGTCGAACTTGTCTTGGCCAATCGGCCTCACCAAGTGACATTGGTGCCAGACGACCCGGATCAATTGACCTCGGACCACGGCTGGGACACCGTTCGACACGCCTCCTTCTTGAAGGAGACCATTGCAATGTTTCAGGAATCCGGAATCCGGGTCAGCATTTTTTTGGACCCCGACAAACGCATGTTGGAAGGAGCCAAAGAGGTGGGAACCGATCGGATAGAATTGTACACAGGGCCTTTTGCCGAAGGCTTTGCCCACGATCCGGCCGCAGCCATGGCACCTTATACAGACTGTGCCGCTTATGCTCAACAGTTGGGCATTGGTGTGAATGCAGGCCATGATTTGAATCTAGACAACCTGGCTTTCTTCAAAAAGAACTGTCCGGGTTTGTTGGAGGTCTCCATCGGACATGCGTTGGTGGCAGATTCTCTTTACTATGGGCTACACAATACTATTCAAATGTACCTGAAGCAATTGGACCATTAGATTCAACCCCCAGAGCTTAACAGAGTTTGATTTTTTATTGAAAAAATCATTTTTTTCGATAAAAAAGTAGATTGGCAGACAGCTTTGCCTGTTGCTGATACGTTAAAAATATTAACTGTTCTTGTCTGAAATGTTATGTAATGTTTAAATCTGTTAACAGAATTTATATATTTACACTTCAGAAAAGCTATAGACTTTCTTTAATTATTTAATCAAAATCTGGATTAGTATGAAAAAACTCTCACTAGTTTTTATGCTGTTCTTGTTCGCGATTGGGACCGCTTTGGCCCAACGGACAATCTCTGGTACCATCACGGACCAGGAAGGTGAGCCGCTGATCGGGGCCAACCTGCTCGTCAAAGGGACGACCACAGGTACGGTGACCGACATCGACGGTAAATACAACCTGGAAGTGCCCGATGGCAACAATATGGTCGTGATCAGTTACACTGGTTATGCCACCCAAGAGCTTGAGCTTGGTGCCTCCAATGTTTTGGATGTAACGCTCAGCGAGGGGGTCCTCTTGACAGAAGCAGTCGTTACTGCATTGGGGATCACCAGAGATGAAAAATCATTGGGTTATGCCGTACAGGAGGTTGACGGAGACGATTTGGCCAAGACCAAAGAAGTCAACATCATCAACTCTTTGCAAGGTAAAGTAGCGGGTGTCCAAATCCAGGGCTCTCCGTCTACCATCGGGGGTTCTTCCCGTATTACCATTCGGGGTTCCAACTCCTTCCTCGGTAACAACCAGCCTCTTTTCGTCGTTGATGGTGTTCCCATCGACAACTCCAACTTTGCTTCCAGCGGTACCATGCGTGGTTTCGGTACTGATTCTGATGGCAACCGCGACAACAACCCTTACGACTACGGTAACACTGCTCAGGACATCGATCCTCAGAACATCAAGTCCATGTCTGTACTGAAGGGTGCTGCTGCTTCTGCTCTGTACGGACAGCGCGGTGCAAACGGTGTCATCCTGATCACCACCAAAGACGGTTCTGGCCAAAAAGGCATCGGTGTGGAAGTAACTTCTTCCATGACTTTCGACCAAGTTACCAACCTCATTCCTCACCAGCAGGAGTACGGTGGTGGTGCGATCGTTTCCAGCACAGATCACGGTTTCAACGAAGTCATCCAGGACGGTACAACTTACCTGACTCCGATCTACTCCAAGGATGGTAGCTGGGGACCAAAATACGATCCCAACAGACTGGTTCGTCACTGGGATTCTTGGGATCCAGATGCTCCCAACTACAAGGAGACTCGTCCATGGGTAGCACCAAACTCTGGCTACGAAGATTTCTTCGAAGTTGGAAATACTTTCACCAATAGTGTGGCTCTCTCTGGCGGCGACGAAAGAGGTTCCATGCGCTTTGGTTTCACCAACACCACTCAGTCTGGTACTTTCCCAGGTGCTGAGTTGGATCGGAATGCCTTCCAGTTGAACTCCACCTACAAATTGCACGATCGTGTGAAGGTTGGAATCTCTGGTAACTACATCCGCACCACAGCTGACAATCGCAACATCACAGGATACCGCAACGGTAACCCAATGCAGGCCTTCACTCAGTGGTGGCAGACACAGTTGGATTTGGACCGCTTGAAGAATTCTACTTACACCGATGGTACTCAGTACACTTGGAACCCAGTAGGTCCTCAGGTCGATGCCGATGGAAACTTGCTTTCTTTCGCTTCCAACCCCAACTTCTTTGACAACCCATACTGGGTAAGAGAGAACTACTTGCAAGAAGATTCTCGCAACCGTTTCTTCGGTAATGCCAACGTCACCATCAACTTGATGGAAGGTTTGGATCTGATCGGTCGTTTTGGTACAGACTTCTACGGCTTCAGCTCTCGCGAAGGCATCCCAACAACATCTGTTGAGACAGCTTCTTACTCTGAAGAAGAGCGCAGATTCCGCGAAACCAACTTGGAATACCGCTTGAACTACAACAAGACTTTCGGAAAATTGTCCTTCAACGGTACTGTTGGTGGCAACCGCATGCGTCAGTTTGTCAACAGATCTTCCATCTACTCCAACGGTGGATTGTCTTTGGACGGTTTTTACAACATCAGCAACTCTGCTGACGACCCAATCATCGGAACTCGTCAGTCTGACAGAGGCATCAACAGTTTGTTTGGTGTCGTTTCCTTCGGTTGGGACAACTGGCTGTACTTGGATGCTTCTGCTCGTAACGACTGGTCTTCTACACTGCCAGACAGTGAGAACTCTTACTTCTACCCAGCGGTATCTGTCAGTGCTGTACTGTCAGAATTGCCAGCTTTGCAGAACATCGACTTCCTGTCTTTCGCCAAAGTTCGCGTGAGCTATGCTGAGGTAGGTAACGATGCTGATCCTTACTCTTTGACAAACGTGTTTACACCACAAACACCAAACTTCAACGGAAGTCCACGTTACTCTGTACCAAACTCACAGAACAACCCAATCCTGACTCCTGAGTTGACTGACGAATACGAAATCGGTATCGATCTTCGTTTCCTCAACAACCGTTTCGGTATTGACGTTGCTTACTTCGACCGTTCTACTGTCAACCAGATTTTCCCTGTACCAACATCTGCTGCTACTGGCTTTACTTCTCGCGTACTGAACGCAGGAGAGATGCGCAACTGGGGATGGGAATTCCAAATCAACGCCACTCCAATCAAGACAAGCGACTTCTCTTGGGACTTGAGCGTGAACTTGTTCCGCCAGAACAACGAGGTTGTTGAATTGGCAGAAGGCATCGAGAGCATCGACAGAGGTGGTACTTGGGCTGCTGACTTGCGCATCGCCGAAGGTTTGCCATACATGGCCGTATTCGGTCAAGACTTCGTATACCACGAAAATGGTCAGCCATTGGTTGATGAGAATGGTGTATACCAGTTTACTGACGAGCGTGTATTCTTGGGATCTGCCATCGCCGATTGGACAGGTGGTATTAGCACTGCTTTCAACTACAAAGGCTTCACAGCTGCTGCTTTGTTTGACTTCCAGGTTGGAGGCATCATCCACTCTACATCTCTGCAATGGGCCAAGTACTCCGGTATGCACCCAGAGACAGTATCTTTCAACGGTGTAGAAGACATCCGCGAAACAGGTTTGATCCTTCCAGGTGTGAAGGAAGATGGCACGCCTAACGACATCGCCATTGCCAACCCACAAGCTTACTACCAGACGTACTGGAACAGAGCTGCGCCAAACATATTTGACGCCAGCTTCCTGAAGTTGAGAGAAGTTCGCATCGGTTACAACTTGCCAAACTCTTTGACAAGCAAAGTTTCCCTGCGCGACGTAACTGTCAGCCTCTTCAGCCGCAACGTTGCCATCTTGGCTGCTGATCTTCCTTACCTCGATCCACAGATCATCACAGGTGCAGGTAACGATCAAGGTCTGGAGAACGCTCAGGTTCCTTCCACTCGTTCCTATGGTGTAACTTTGGCTTTCAAACTCTAATTATCAGCTAATCTCAAATTTTAGATAAATGAAAATCATAGCAAGACTCAAAATTTTTGTATTAGCCGGGCTCTTTTTATTTGCAGCCAACAGCTGTAGCGACGGCTTGACAGACATCAACGTTGACCCAAACAGTCCAACTGCGATTCCTGCTGTCAACCTCGTTACTCAGGCTCAATACTCATTGAATAATACTCTCTGGAGCCGTGGCTTCAACGCCGAATGGACCATGTTGATGGTTCAGCACTGGGCCCAGAATGAATACGGGGAAGAATCCCGCTACACTGTCGACGGCAACGATTTCAATGCTCAGTGGACTGCCATGTACACAGGCGTACTGAACGAATTGAAAACTGCCAGAGAAATCATCGAAGCAGATGAAGGATTGAACGCCAAGTTGAAGGGCAACCAGTTGGGTATCATCAAGGCGTTGGAAGCATTGACTTACCAGAACATCACGGATGCTTATGGCGATGCTCCTTTCACACAAGCTTTGAACAGTTTGGATTTCCCACTGCCATCTTACGACAGCCAGCAGTCCATCTACATGGCCATCCTCGCAATGTTTGACGAGGCTGCCACTGGCATGGATGCTTCTGCTCCTGCTTTCGGTAGTGGTGACCTGATCTACGGTGGCGATGCTGCCATGTGGCAAAAAGCCATCTACTCTTTGATGATGCGTGCTGCCATGCGGATCGTTGATGTAGATGCTGCTACTGCAGGTACGTACATCCAAAAGGCTGCCGGTAAGATGTTGACAAGCAATGACGACAATGCATTGTTTGCCTTCTCTGACAACCCATCTTTGGCCAACCCACTGTTCATCGATGCAACCATCAACGGTCGCGATGACTTCAACGTAACAGATGTATTGGTTGACAACCTCAAGCGCATGGGTGATCCTCGCCTGGAGATGTATGCCAAGCCAAACAACGTTGGCGAAATCGTAGGTATCCCTTATGGTTTGCCTGATGCAGATGCATTCGAACTGAAGTCTTTGACTTCTCGTCCATCTGACGCCGTTCGCGCCAACACTGCTCCTGCTGTCATCATCGACTATGCAGAGGTCATGTTCATGGCTACTGAGGCATTCCAGCGTGGCATCCTGAGTGGTGACGCTGCTGCTGCTTACGCAGAAGGCATCAAAGCTTCTATGAACTACTGGGGCATTACCGACGATGCTGCCATCGATGCTTACATCGCGGCCAACCCATACGATGCGGCCAACTGGAAAGAGGCTTTGGGCTGGCAAAAGTGGATTGCTTTCTACATGAATGGACCACAAGCATGGGCTGAGTGGCGCCGTCTGGACTTCCCGCAATTGGCGGTTCCAGCTGCTGCTACCAACTCTGCCATTCCTGTACGCTTGCCTTACCCAATCTCTGAGCAAACGCGTAACGCTACTTCTCTGGGTACTGTCACAAGTACTCCAAACGACATGAACACCAAGCTGTGGTGGGATGTCAACTAATGAGAATTAGTTTGTTTTAATACATGCACAAGGGGGCCTTTCTCACAGGGAGAAAGGCCCTCTTTGCATCTGCAAACGTTAAAACAACGACAGTTTGGCCTCAAAATATTTCGTAATTTAAACCCTAAGCTCCATCATGGCATTCTTTTGTTGTATGCTATAAAAAGATTTCGATATGGTTTCCAGATTTATTCTACTGTCTTTGTCCCTCCTTTTGTTGTTTTCCTGTGGAAAGGAGCAGACGCGGCCAACATCTCCCAATCCAGGTGGTGGCAACCCCACCAGTCGGGCAGGGACGAAGATCATTCAGGATGAGTTTGAAGGATTGCCACTGGTACTCGTGGGCAGCAACAGCGACAATTTCATGCTGGCCTTTGAGCGCCAATTGGCCGATGGGACTGTTTTGGATTTTGAACCCATGATTCAGGCCTACCCCTCTCTTTTCAAAGACAATGAAGGAAACCAATGGGACATTTTTGGACGGGCCGTAGCTGGCCCACGCAAAGGGCAACAACTCGTTCAGGTGCATTCCTATATTGGCTTTTGGTTTGCCTTTGGGACGATGTATCCGGGGGTGGAGTTGTACGACGGGGCTGCCTATTCTGGGGACTTTCAGCAAAATGGACCTGAGTCTGGTTGGACCATTCCCACCAATCACGTCATCAGCTCTTTGGGCATAGATGGCATCCCGGCGGTGGACGAGCCTGTTTTTGAGGCCTTCAGCTCCAGAGATGCGATCAACAATGGCTATTTTGTTGCGGATGACGAAATCGTAGTCGGCATTCAAATGGATGGAGAGATTCACTTGTACCCAACTTCCATCCTCAATTGGCACGAGATCGTGAATGATCAGATTGGAAATACCCACTTTTGCATGTCTTTTTGTCCTTTGACAGCTACTTCCATTGCATGGGACCGAGACATGGACGATGGTGTAACGACTTTTGGAATTTCTGGCCTGTTGTACAATAGCAATGTCATGCCTTACGACCGCAAGACCAATAGCTTCTGGTCTCAGATGCGCGAAGACTGCGTCCGGGGCCCCCTCATTGGCCAGCAAATGGCTCGCTATCCATGTGTGGAGACGACCTGGTCTACTTGGAAAAAAATCCTGAGCAGCCCGCTGGTCCTTACACAAGACACTGGATTTGGAAAGAAGTACGACATCAACCCCTACGAATCCTACATCAACGACAACAGCTACCTGTCCTATCCTGTAGAGTATGACGATCCGCGTGTCCCCCGGAAGGAACGGGTGCTCGGGGTCATTGTCAACGGCAAGGCCAAAGCCTATCGCTTCAAAGATTTTGAGTAAAAAATTCTGTAGATGCGGCTTTCTCTATTTCGTCTGATCACCTTGCTGATCTTGGGCCTACTGCCAATGGCGTTTGTGCAAGGCCAAGGATGCTGCTCTGGAGGCAGTCCAATTTCTGGCAACCTGAACATCGGCGCAGCCAATTCGCGCAGCTTTTCCCTCAATCTGACCTATGACTACAACCATTTGGCCGATCTGGTCAGTGGCTCCAAAGAGTTGGACGATAAGCTCAGAAGACGGATCAATCACTCGGTTCTCTTGCGGGTAAAATATGCTTTCAGTGATCGGCTCAGCCTGATTGCACTGTTCAATTTGATTCGGCAGGAGGAGCGCGTGCGTTCGACCAGTCCCAACGCAGAAGATACCTTTCGAAAGGCAGAGGGAGTAGGGGACATCATTACTGTTTTGCAGTACCAACTCTGGCAAGCCCAAGGGCACACCTTGATATTGGCCGGTGGGCTGAAGTGGCCCACGGGGAGAACCACCATCGCAGACGAAGAAACTGGAATTGTACTCAATCCAGACTTGCAACCCGGTACAGGCTCCTACGACTTCACGGCTTCTCTTTATTATGGCATGGAACACTGGCTGTTCAATGGCAACCGACTGAACGCCACCTTTACCTACCGCATTTCTTCCGAAGCCGAGCGCTTCAACGGCCTGCAAACCTACCAATTTGGCGATGAACTATTTGTGGACATTGGCATCAGTTTTCCCGTGGTGCTTGCCAAACAACTCCTGTATCCCGAATTCTCCTTTCGCTACCGTTACCAGACCGAGGCCTTGAATGACAGGGCCGGAGCACCCAATACAGGAGGGCATTGGTTGTATGCGACACCTGGTTTTCGCTGGGCCTTCAACAACAGATGGTCAGCTTTTGCCTTTTCTGAAATTCCCATTTACCGCAACTTGGTGGGCGTGCAGTTGACGACCTCTTATCGAGTAGGTGCTGGCATTCAGTACGACATTCGCTTTCAAGACGCCGAGAAAGAAGCAAAACCACAATTGTTTTAGGCTGGAATGGCCCGCCAGGCCGCGATTCTAGGATATTTATCGTTACCTTTGGTAAAGACGCATTTCTAAAATTTACTTCAAGCAAAAGTTACAAGACAAATATTATTTGGTAGTCCGGGGGCTGCGTGACATTTTTTTGTGCCAAAGTCCCAGACTTGTCAAAAAATATTCAACCAAATTCTTAATGAAGTGTTAAATTAATTATAATTTTAGACGTCAATTTGCTAAACAAAAACGCGTATTAGTATGAAAAAACTCTCACTAGCATTTATGCTGGTGCTCTGTACGTTGTGTACAGTCATGGCCCAGCGAAACATTCAGGGTACCGTCACAGACGAGGAGGGAGAAGCCTTAATCGGTGCGACCGTATCCGTTCCAAACACTGCTACTGGAACAATTACTGATTTTGAAGGGAAGTATTCCCTGTCCGTTCCCGACGGGACAAAGGCCATCCAAATTTCTTACACAGGTTACAAGACAACAGAAATTCAACTCGGTACAAGCAATACCCTAGATGTCACCATGGGCATTGATGCTGTCGGCTTGGAAGATGTTGTCATTGTCGGCTATGGGGAAGGCTCCCGAAAAACAAACACAACCGCCATTGCCTCCATCGGAACGGAGGCATTCAAAGACATTCCCGTACAAAGTTTTCAGGGAGCATTGAGTGGACGACTTCCTGGGGTTGTCATCAACCAAAGCTCTGGAACCCTGGGGGCACAGTCCGCTATCCGCATCCGTGGGGTGGGATCCATCAACGCCAGCAACCAACCACTGATCGTCATCGATGGTTTGATCCTGTCTGACCAAGTCAGTGGAACTGGATTTGGTGGTCCTGGTACCAACCCATTGATCAACATCAACCCCAATGACATCGAGTCTGTAGACGTATTGAAAGATGCGGCTGCCACGGCCATCTACGGATCTCGTGGAGCCAACGGCGTCATCATCATCACAACCAAAAGAGGTGATTTCAACCAGGCGCCCACTGTTCGCTTGAACTACTATGCTGGTTATTCTGATCCTACCAATACCTACGACCTATTGTCTGGTCCTGAGTATGTCAGTATTTGGAACAACGGCATTGATGCCATCGGCGGAAATCCTGGTCTGAAGTACGATGAGACGGACGTTCCCGATACCGACTGGTACGATTTGGTGACACAGACAGGATTCCTGCAGGAAATGTCTGCCAGCGTATCAGGTGGTTCTGCCACGACCAGCTACTACATCGGTGGTACGTACCGCGATGAAGATGGCTATGTTGTCAACACCAATCTCAAGCGTTACAGCTTGCGCGCTACCATCGATCAAATGGTTGGCAAAAAAGGTAAGGTAGGGGTTACGGTGAATACAAGCCGGAGCCAAAACCGCCGTGCAGGGGAAGACAATGCAGTTGCTTCTCCATTTACCTTCGGTGCCTTGGCAAACCCGAACACCAACAGTGTTGACGAAAACGGAGTGCCCTTGGTCTTCTTGGAAACCAACATTCCTGTATTCAACGGTACTCCTCTTTCCAACATCCAGGGCTCCACGAGAGACGCTGTGACCACACAGTTGTTGGTCAGTACTTACGCTGAGTACAAGCCATTCGAAAATTTCAAGATCAGAACTGAATTTGCTTCTGAGTCTACACAATTGCAGGAATTGGGTCGCGAATTGTCCACTACCACGGATGGTTTCCCCAACGGTACTGCTTTTGGTGACAATGAGCAGCTGATCAACATCAACTGGACCAACTTGTTGGAATACAAGCAAGCCATTGGCGATGACCAGAATGTCCGCATCACCTTGGGAAATGCCATCACTCGTGAGCGTTTCGACGGAATTGATGTATCCGGTTTGAACTTTGCCGATGACCGCCTGGCAACTGTAAACTCTGCCGCTGAAATCAACGATGGAGGTGGAGAAAGAACAGATTTCTCTTTTGCTGGATTCTTTGCTCGTGTCAACTACGACTACGGCAGCCGCTACTACTTGACTTTGGCTGGTCGCTACGATGGTTCTTCCCGCTTTGGTACCAACAACCGCTGGGGTTTCTTCCCCGCCGTTTCTGGTGCTTGGTTGGTGTCCAACGAAAGCTTCTTCAACAGCTCTTCCATCAACTTCTTGAAGCTCCGTGCCAGTTGGGGACAGTCTGGAAATGGAGAGATCGACAACTTTGACTCCCGTGGTTTGGCTGCCTTTGGCCGCGATTACAATGGAAACCCAGGCTTTGGATTTGACCAATTGGAAAACTCTGACCTGAGCTGGGAGAAAAATACACAGATCGATGCAGCTCTGGAGTTTGAAGTGCTCAACCGCATTTCTGGTTCCATTGGCTACTTCAGAAGAACCACAACAGATGCCCTCCTGGATGTACCACAGCCACGTGAGATCGGTATTGAAAATGCCGTACTGCTTCAAAACATTGGAGACATCGAAAACCAAGGATTCGAATTTGAGGTGAAGTTTGACATCGTCAAGAAGAAGGACTTCACTTGGAACATTGGATTCAACGGTGCCACACTGCAAAACGAAGTGACCAAGTTGACAGACAACGATGGCGATGGAAAAGAAGACGACATCATCACTGGTCAGCACATCATCCGCACCGGAGAGACGCTTGGTTCTTTCTACCTCGTAGAGTATGCAGGTGTTGATCCCAACAACGGAGATGCCTTGTTCTTCGACGGCGATGGCGAGACCATTTTGGTCAACGACGCTCCTGGTTCTGCGCGCATCGTTGCTGGAGATCCGATTCCCGACCTGACTGGTGGCATTACCACTCAATTCAACTACAAGGGCTTGGACTTTTCTGCCTTCTTCCAGTTTGCTACCGGACACCAATTGTACTGGTCTGATGGACGTTTCGTAGAAATGAACTTCTCTTCTCTGTGGAACCAAACTACGGCCATCAGAGATGCTTGGACTCCTCAAAACACCGATACAAATATTCCACAAGTACGGCCATTGCAGAACAATGGAAGACAACACTCTACCAGATACATGGATGATGCAGATTACATCCGTCTGAAAAATGTTCAACTGGGCTACACCTTCAAAGGCATTGGTGGAAGTGACGCTTCCATCCGCGTATTTGTCGCTGGTTCCAACCTGTTGACTTTTACTGACTTCAGAGGACTTGATCCAGAGGCCAGCTTCAGAGGTGCCGATTCTTACAGAGGTGGTGAAGTATTCTTCTCCAGACCTCAGAGTAGAAGAATCACTTTCGGCTTCAACGCCACCCTTTAATCCAAGTATCCATCTAAAAAAGAAATGCAATGAATAAAATAAAAATGCTAACGGCCGTATTGGCCATTACAATGATGTTCTCCTGTGAGAGCTTCCTGGAAGATCCGCAGCCTTCTCAGAGTCTGCCGTCCAGCACAGCCTTCACCAAAGGATCTGATGTATTGACAGGATTGATTGGCGCGTACAATTACCTGCAAGACTCAGATGTGGGAGGCACCAACTTTACCATGATCCCAGACATCATGACGGAGAATGGCGATTGGAGAGGTTCTTTTACTTCTTACCAAGACATTTCTCAGTTCAAGATGACTGCTGACAATGGAGAGATCGAAAACATGTGGCGCGATGGATATCGGTCAATCAATGCGGCCAACCTCGTCATCGAGGCCAGTCAGTCCGTAGAAGATGCTGGATTTACGGTGGCACAACGCAACCAGTACAGAGGAGAGGGCTTGTTCATCCGCGCGGCCATCCACTTCGAGATGGTGCGCTTTTATGGCAAGCCATATGGAAGTACCTCTTCTTCAGACCCCGGCATCTCCTTGATGGTTGCAGCGGTTGAGGATGTCACCGACATTACCTTCCCTGAGCGGTCTTCTGTAGAAGCTGTTTATTCACAGTGTGAGATAGACCTTCAAGAGGCAGTGACCCTGTTGGAAGGTTTTTCTGAAAGAGGCCGTGCTTCTTCCAACGCCGCCAAGTGCTACTTGGCAGAGATTGCCTTCATGAAGCGCGACTATCCTACAGCTGCCACCTTGGCTTCTGAGGTCATTGGTTCTGGCGATTATGAACTGACAGCTGAACCTGCTGACTTTTTTGTCAACGAAGGCTCTTCTGAAGAGATCTTCACCGTTGTTCACACCACTCAAGACAACCCAGGTGTCAACGGTTCTTTGCCCACTTTCCACAACGAAGATGGTCGTGGTGGCGATGTCGTCTACTCTCAAGACTTGTTGGAAAATGGCTTTGGCAAGGTCATCACTGCCGATCAGCAAACTGCCATTGATGGTGCTGGTGGAACAGTAAGAGACATGCGTTTGGTCCAGTTGTCAGATACCACTGCAGGCATTACGTTCATCGAGAAGTACGAAGACCCAGTGACCAATGCTGACGATGCTCCGATTTGGAGATTGGCAGAGCTGATGCTGATGAGAGCAGAGGCGCGCGCCAGAACCGAGGGCATCAATATGGGTAGTGTAAACCTGCTGAACAGAGTCCGCACTCGCTCTCTGAGAGTGGTCGATGGCGATGGCAACCTGCTTGCCAATAGCGATGAGTTGGTTTCTTTCCAAGAAAGTGACTTCGCAGATGCCAACGAATTGATCGAGGCCATCATCTTGGAGCGCCGCGTGGAGCTTTGCTTCGAAGGAAATCACTTCCACGATCTCATGCGATTGGGTAGATCTGCCAAGGGCCTGGCCCCAGATGCAGACAAGCTTCGCTTTCCAATCCCACAAACTGCTTTGGATGCCAACAGCGGTTTGATGCAAAACCCTGGATACTAATATTTTGAATTAGATAATTTGGTCTATTGACTATGAACAGGTTTGAAGAGGCTGTCTACCCAGGCAGCCTCTTCTTTTTTGTCTTTCTACCATTCAATTTGGTAGTGATAGCTTCCAGAGTCCGAGTCGGAGTCGGAAGAAGAGGAATTGTCGGTCGGAGGCTGCTCAGAACTGCTGATGTAGTTGTACTGGATGGGGGAGGGCTTGGGCTGTTCTGTCGGGAGTCGAAAGTGGATTTGTAGATTTTTGTGGAAGAGAACTCGGACCTTGTAGGTCTTGGCAACTTCGAAGCGCAGAAGGCGAACCAGGCGGGCAGCCTCTTCATCGCAGCCATGCCCCAGCCCCTTGATGATGTCTACCTTGGTGACCTTACCGAGGTGATCGATGCTGTAGCGCAAGGACACTGTTCCCTCTACCTTGGCCTTGAGTGCCTCTTCTGGATATTGGAGATGCTGGGTGATGAAAGTCCTCAATGCCTTCATGCCGCCGCGGTAAACGGGCTTTTTGACAAAATGCTTGTCCTTGCGTTCTTTGGCCATGGCGACAATGTAAGAGCTTTTGAATGGCTTGTCAAGGAGAGAAAATGATAAATAATGGACCTAGTCTTTCGTCTTTGTCAAAAACTGCTTATCTTTGCACTCCCGAATTGCGGGACCATTCTTTGTAGTCAAAACTTTACGTATTTTATTATGTTAATTATCGATGTAAAAGAAAACGAGTCTATCGAACGCGCACTCAAAAATTACAAGCGCAAATTCCAAAAAGTTGGTGTCATGAAGGAGTTGCGCCGTCGCAAGAACTTCGTCAAGCCATCCGTTAGACGTCGTGCTGAGGTGCTCAAGGCCGTTTACAAGCAAAAGAAGTACGGCGAGCAATAAGAGAGCTCACCTGATATTCTCCGCGAATTCTCTCCTTGATAATCAATCCGTTAGCCTGTGGGTTCTCTCATGGGCTTCGTTACTTGTTTGCTTTTGTCTCTTTTATTGCGTAATTTATTGATCGTATGCACAATTGCCTATAGAGGGGCTGGTGCAGCTTTTGCAATAAGGTCATTCAATGAAGCAAACGTCTTTTTTCCAATATCTCGAATTTGAGAAGCGTTTTTCTCCGCATACCATTCTTGCCTACAAGAGTGACCTCAGTCAGTTCCTCGATTTTCTCAATTCCACTTATGAGCTTACGGATGTCCGAGAGGTAAGGCATGCCCACGTGCGGTCTTGGATTGTGGATTTGATTCAGCAGTCCATCAAGCCCCGTTCGATCAAACGGAAGTTGTCTGCCTTGAAGACCTATTTTAAGTTTCTGTTGAAGCGAGGTCATGTGGAGCACAACCCAATGCTCAAGGTATTGTCTCCTCAGGTAGGCAAGCGACTGCCTGTGTTTGTGCAGAAAGAAAAAATGTCTGCCTTGTTGGACCAAACCCCGTTTGGGGACGATTATTCTGGCTGTCGGGATAAGTTGATCTTGGAAGTGCTGTACAGCAGTGGCCTGCGCCGCTCGGAACTGATCGGCCTGCAGGTGTCAGACCTTGATTTTCACCGCCAACAGCTCAAAGTATTGGGAAAAGGGGGCAAAGAACGCCTGATTCCCTTTGGAGCGACCCTGGCTCGTTCTCTGAAGGCTTATTTGCAGCTTAGGGAGGAGACCTTTGGCATTCCTGCCGGATCGCTTTTCCTGACCAACAAAGGCAAGCCACTATATCCCAAATTTGTCTACAAACTTGTTCAAGAATACCTCTCCTCTGTAACCACCGTTGAACAGCGCAGCCCCCACGTGCTGCGGCATTCCTTCGCCACCCATTTGTCGGACAATGGCGCAGATCTCAACGCGATCAAGGAATTGCTCGGCCACGCCAATTTGGCTGCCACCCAAATTTACACACACAATTCAATCGAGCGACTCAAGGAAGTCTATCGGCAGGCCCACCCCAAATCAGGGGAGTAGGGTCTGCGCCAAAGTACCCACAGAGCCAGAAGTCTGGTTCGTTGGACTCCCCTCACACCGTTTTCCCTAACCTTTTAAAACCCTTTTTATGATGTAGTCAAAAGTCATTTTCCGAGAAACCCTCCGCTTACACTCCAAGCAGGGAACTGCTTGTCATTCTTCTAATCAAAAAAAATCGTTCTTATGAAAGTGAACACCAAATCCGTCCATTTTACAGCTGATCACAAACTGATTACTTTCATTGAGCATAAATTGCATAAGCTGGAGCAATATTTCGATCGCATCGTACAGGCCGACGTGTCTCTCAAACTGGAGAACAGTGGCAAGATCAGGGATAAGATTGTAGAGATTCGCCTGTTCATCCCTGGGAACACCCTTTTTATCAAAGAATCCAGCAAGAAATTTGAGCTTTCTACCGACTTGGCCGTTGCCTCGCTGAAGCGCCAGTTGATTCGGTACAAAGACCGCCTGCGTCGCTCGCGGGCATAAAAAGAAAAACGCAGGGAAAAGGCATGCCTTTCTCTGTGCATCACAAAAGAATTGGGAGCCTGGAACAAGTCGTTTCAGGCTCTTTTGTTTGGTCGATTTGTCTGTGTTGCAGCAGCTTCAAAAAAAGCCATATTTATTTTAGCTTTTTCCATAAAAAATCATATCTTTGCACTCGCCTTTGAAGAAATGTCTTCACGAAAGGTTGACAAGTGGGTAAGCGGCAGACTTCGCATAGCGAAACAATTGAATATCTAGTCTAGAAATGCATCCATATTTGGATCATGCCGTACACAAGCCTACACGCCAGTGTAGCTCAGCTGGCTAGAGCAGCTGATTTGTAATCAGCAGGCCGGGGGTTCGAGTCCCTCCACTGGCTCCAAGAATGGACATACCAATGACATTCCATTCTCGAGAAAGCAGATCGAGTCATTCATCTGTTTTCAGATGTTCTTTGATTAGTTTTATGCATCACGTACACAAACAAGGGGGTGCGCCGGAGTGGGAGAGCCGGGCCAGACTGTAAATCTGGTGTCTATGACTGAATAGGTTCGAATCCTATCACCCCCACCATATTTACCCCTTGTCAATGGGTAGGTATTTTCCAACAAGCCTTTTCGGAAGTTTTCATTTCTGTCAAGGCTTTTGGCGGATTAATAAGCGGGCGTAGCTCAGTTGGTAGAGCATCAGCCTTCCAAGCTGAGGGTCGCGGGTTCGAGTCTCGTCGCCCGCTCTTATTTTTTCCCCTCGGGATGCGTCAGCAGTTCATGCCAATGTAGCTCAGGGGTAGAGCACCTCCATGGTAAGGAGGGGGTCGGTGGTTCAAATCCACTCATTGGCTCTGTATTATCCGATTGCGTAATGTATATTTTTTAACTTGAAATAATAAATCTCTAGCGATGGCTAAGGAAACATTTGAAAGGACCAAACCCCATGTCAATATTGGTACTATTGGCCACGTTGACCACGGTAAGACTACCTTGACTGCTGCTATCACCTATGTATTAGCGGAGCAAGGACTGTCTGAAAAGAAAGACTACGATTCAATTGATGCTGCTCCTGAAGAAAAGGAAAGAGGTATCACCATCAACACTGCTCACGTAGAATACGAGACGGCCAACCGTCACTACGCGCACGTGGATTGCCCAGGTCACGCCGACTATGTGAAGAACATGGTAACGGGTGCTGCTCAGATGGATGGTGCGATCCTGGTAGTAGCTGCCACTGATGGACCTATGCCTCAAACTCGTGAGCACATCCTTTTGGCTCGCCAGGTAGGTGTTCCCAAGATCGTAGTTTTCATGAACAAAGTCGATCTGGTTGACGATGAAGAAATGCTAGAGTTGGTAGATATGGAAGTGCGCGAATTGCTCGATACTTACGAGTTCGACGGCGACAACTCTTCTGTCATCCAAGGTTCCGCTCTGAAAGCCCTCGAAGGTGACGAAGCTGGTACAAAGGCCATCATGGACCTCATGGCAGCTGTTGATGCCGACATTCCTGAGCCTGAGCGCGATGTTGACAAGCCATTCTTGATGCCAATTGAAGACGTATTCTCCATCACTGGTCGTGGTACAGTTGCTACTGGCCGTATCGAGAGAGGTGTCATCAACACTGGTGATCCTGTAGAGATCATCGGTATGATGGGAGAAGATGAGAAGCCACTGACATCGACTGTAACTGGTGTGGAAATGTTCCGCAAGATCCTGACAAGAGGAGAAGCTGGTGACAACGCTGGTATCCTGTTGCGCGGTATCGACAAGAAAGAAATCAGACGTGGAATGGTCATCTGCAAGCCACAGTCTGTCAACCCACACAAACACTTCAAAGCTGAGGTTTACGTACTGAGCAAAGACGAAGGTGGTCGTCACACACCATTCTTCAATGGCTACCGTCCCCAGTTCTACTTCCGCACCACTGACGTAACCGGTGATGTTTCTTTGCCAGAAGGTGTAGAAATGGTAATGCCTGGTGACAACGTTGCTTTGGAAGTGAAGTTGATCAACACCATCGCAATGGAAAAAGGATTGCGCTTTGCGATTCGCGAAGGTGGTCGTACAGTAGGTGCCGGTCAGGTAACAGAGATCCTCGAATAAAGTACCTCTCTGCATTTCGCAAAGAGCGTTTACACGATAAATACAAGGAATTTTGGACGCCCTGATCTTCGGGGTTTATCCAAAATTCCTTGTTCCGTACTAAAGAGTTTTGCTAGAGACAGTAGTTGGTAACGACCAACTTTTACCATTCTTGCAAAAGACAGCTGTTTTGAAATAGCATACGGGCATAGCTCAACTGGTAGAGCGACGGTCTCCAAAACCGTAGGCTGGGGGTTCAAGTCCTCCTGCCCGTGCAAAAAATTACTTCCGATGGGAAATTTGACACTTTACATTAAGGAGAGCTACAACGAACTGATGACGAAAGTGACCTGGCCAAGCTGGGCAAGTCTTCAGAGTAGCACGATCCTCGTACTGGTGGCTTCTGTCATTATTGCTTTGGTCATATTCGTAATGGATGGTATCTCGTCCAAGATTATGGATCTCATTTACCAGCTCTGATCGTGATTCGCATCGTTGTCGTTTAATCAAAAACCCTCCCAACTAATGGTTGAAACGGAAAAAAAATGGTATTCGCTCAGGGTTATCAGTGGTAAAGAACGCAAGATCAAGGAGAGAATAGAGCTAGAGGTAGATCGCAGTGGATGGAAAGACTTTATCACCCAGGTCCTCGTCCCTTCCGAAAAAGTATACAAAATTCGGAATGGAAAAAAGGTCATTCTAGAGCGCAATATCCTTCCGGGGTACATCCTCATTGAGGCAGATCCTGGAAAGTTGAAAGGCGACATCGTGACGACGATCGCCAACATCCCAAACGTCATTCACTTCCTGGGACGCAACGATCCCATTCCCATGCAGGCCTCTGAGGCCAACCGCATGTTGGGCAAGGTGGACGAATCACAGGATGTCGGAGAAGCACTCATCGAGCCATTCATTGTCGGAGAGACCGTCAAGATCATCGAT
This sequence comes from Bacteroidota bacterium, assembly GCA_039821145.1. Taxonomy (GTDB): domain Bacteria; phylum Bacteroidota; class Bacteroidia; order Chitinophagales; family Saprospiraceae; genus JBCCSZ01. Next base: position 43,877 of record JBCBOS010000021.1, read on the forward strand.
GGTCCATTCAACGAATTTGTTGGAGACATTCAGGAAGTCAACGAAGAAAAGAAGAAGCTCAAGGTAATCGTGAAGATTTTTGGTCGTGGTACAGAGGTAGAGCTGAACTTCATGCAGGTAGAAAAACAGACCTAAGACTCATATTATTGATACATAATAAGCGTCCCGTCCTGTTTTGGTTGGACAATCGTCAGCTAGAAACGCTTCCCAGGGATACGAAGACGCCAGTTTTTCAAAACTTACTAAGAAATGGCAAAAGAAGTTGATGGTTTTATAAAACTTCAGGTAAGAGGTGGTGCAGCCAATCCTGCTCCTCCCGTTGGTCCTGCTTTGGGTGCCAAAGGGGTCAACATCATGGAGTTTTGCAAGCGTTTTAACGCCAAGTCACAGGATCAACAAGGGAAGGTTCTTCCTGTTGTGATTACTGTCTACAAGGATAAGTCTTTCGACTTTATCATCAAAACCCCACCTGCCGCGGTACAGCTCATGGAAGCAGCCAAACTGAAGAAGGGTTCTCCTGAATCCAACCGGAACAAGGTAGGATCGGTCACTTGGGACCAAGTCAAAGAAATTGCAGAAAATAAAATGCCCGACTTGAATGCCTTTACCATCGAGTCTGCCATGAAAATGGTAGCAGGTACAGCGCGCAGTATGGGTGTCAACGTTACAGGTACGCCTCCATGGGGCCAAGCTCCGGCTGAATCCTAAAGGCGATTTGTTCAATATTGTCTCTTGACAGCAAGAGGCAGTGAAGGGAGTTCCGGAACAAACCGGAATGTTATTCACCTCAAAAAAAATAATCATGGCAAAACTCTCAAAGAAAAGAGCTGCTGCTGATGCCAAGGTCGACAAAGACAAGGACTACGAGTTGAACGAGGCGATGGCCCTCGTAAAGGAGGTCAACACAACCAAGTTCGACGCTTCCGTAGACTTGCACATTCGCCTGGGGATCGATCCCCGGAAGGCAGACCAAGCATTGCGCGGCACCGTATCCCTGCCACACGGCACGGGAAAAACGAAGACTGTTTTGGTCTTCTGTACACCTGACAAGGAGGAAGAGGCAAAAGCTGCTGGTGCAGATTATGTCGGTCTTGATGATTATGTGGCGAAAGTACAAGGAGGATGGACGGACGTAGACGTGGTGATCGCCACGCCAAATGTCATGGCAAAAGTCGGTAGAATCGGTCGGATTCTCGGTCCTCGTGGCCTGATGCCAAACCCCAAGACAGGTACAGTTACTCCGAATGTAGCCGCTGCAGTTTCGGAGGTCAAAAAAGGAAAAATCTCCTTCCGTGTAGATAAGTTTGGAATCATTCACACGCCAGTAGGGCGGGTGTCTTTTTCGCCTGAGAAATTGGCTGAAAACGCAATGGAAGTGCTCGAAACGCTCAAGCGCATGAAGCCTTCTTCTGCCAAAGGCATCTACATGAGATCGATTACTGTGGCCAGTACCATGAGCCCGGGAATCAAGATAGATACTAAAATAATTAGGTAACGATTTAAAATTCTAATGACATGACCAGAGAAGAAAAATCGGCTACCATCGAAGCACTGAAGGAGAAGTTTGACAACTCCAGTTTCTTTTACCTGACAGATTCTTCGACTTTGACGGTAGAACAGGTCAACAAACTTCGCAGACTTTGCTTTGAGAAGGGGGTAGAGATGAAGGTTGTCAAAAATACCCTGGCGAAAAAAGCATTGGAGGCTGCTCCCGAAGACAAGGGATATGCCGACTTGTACGAATCGCTCAAGGGGCCGACCGCCATCATGTTTTCCAGCGTGGCCAATGCGCCAGCTCGCCTCATCAAAGAATACAGAGGCAAGGATGAAGTTCCTGCTCTGAAAGCAGCTTACATCGATTCCGACGTGTATGTCGGCGACGACCAGTTGCAAATCTTGGCAGATCTCAAGTCCAAAGACGAATTGTTGGGCGAAGTGATCGGCTTGCTTCAGTCTCCAGCCAAAAATGTCATCAGCGCACTCAAGTCCGGTGGTTCTACCATCGCTGGTTTGCTCAAGGCATTGGAGGAAAGAGAAGAAGGATAAGGTGTGTTTTTCGAACGGCTCCATTGAGCTTGTTCATCCAAATTAGGCTTCCAAGACAACGCCTCATAAATTTTTAATTTTTTTAGGCAAATTTTCAAAAAATCATTCAAAATGGCAGATTTAAAAGAAATGGCAGAACAGTTGGTTAACCTGACCGTAAAAGAGGTTAATGAGCTGGCCAATATACTCAAAGATGAATACGGTATTGAGCCTGCTGCTGCTGCTGTAGCTGTTGCTGCTGGTCCTGCTGGTGGCGGAGACGGTGGTGCAGAAGCTGAGCAAACAGAGTTCGATGTGATCCTCAACTCTGCAGGTTCCGCTAAGCTGGCCGTCGTGAAAGAAGTGAAAAACCTTCTTGGACTCGGTCTGAAAGAAGCGAAAGGCTTGGTTGATGAGGCTCCAGGGCCAATCAAACAGGGCATACCCAAGGACGAAGCCGAGAAAATCAAGGCTGCCCTTGAAGCTGCAGGTGCAGATGTTGAACTCAAGTAAGAAAAAAGTTGTTACTGTAACGGCTGTAATTTAAATTCCCATCCGGTCAAAGCAGAAAATGAGGATTTCTCCTCAAGAATGACTACTTTGCCAAGGGTAAAACAAAAAACAGCTCTAAATTAAAGGTCCATATACCTTTTGTTGAAGAAGTATTTTACAACATAACACGTACAAGGAGGCTTAGCCAACATACACTATGCTGGCTAGGCCTATTGTCGTATCTGTTTGTATCGAATAATTGTTTTGGGTATTCATTTATCTGGTTTTGGAACGAGGAAGGCCTCCTGTCCTACCAGCAATTACAAATAAGGACTTACCAATGGCATCAAATGGCACTATTGTTCAAACCGAAGCCTCCAAAAGAGTAAGCTTTGGTAAAATTAAATTATCCTCCCAGTACCCGGATTTGCTTGAAATACAGCTGAAGTCTTTCAAAGAGTTCTTTCAACTGGAAACAACTCCGGAAAACAGAATGAACGAAGGCCTGTACAAGGTATTTCAGGAAAACTTCCCCATCACAGATGCAAGAAACATCTTCGTGCTGGAGTTCCTGGACTATTTTGTCGATCCTCCTCGCTACAGCATCGATGAATGTATGCAGAGAGGACTGACCTACTCGGTCCCGCTGAAAGCCAAGTTGCGTCTGTCCTGTAATGATGAGGAACACGTCGATTTCCAGACCATTGTACAGGATGTCTTCCTGGGGAACATTCCCTACATGACACCCAAAGGTACATTCGTCATCAACGGCGCCGAAAGAGTGATCGTCTCCCAGCTGCACCGCTCACCTGGTGTATTCTTTGGCCAGAGCTTTCACCCCAACGGTACCAAAATCTATTCCGCCAGAGTCATTCCTTTCAAAGGGGCTTGGATGGAATTTGCTACCGACATCAACACGGTCATGTACGCCTACATCGACCGCAAGAAGAAGTTTCCTGTTACCACCTTGCTGCGCGCCATCGGATACGATTCCGACAAGGCCATCCTCGACCTGTTTGATCTGGCAGAGGAAATCCCAGCTACCAAGAAAGACCTCATGCAGGCATTGGGCCGGAAGTTGGCCGCAAGGGTACTGCGCAAGTGGACAGAAGATTTCGTAGATGAGGATACCGGGGAAGTGGTGACCATTGAGAGAAATGAAATCATTCTCGAACGCGACATCATCCTCGATGAGGACAACATCGATCTCATCCTCGACGCAGGAGAAGAAACGGTCATCCTGCAGCGCGAAAACATCGAAGAAGATTATTCCATTATCTACAATACACTGCAGAAAGATCCTTCTAGTTCTGAAATGGAGGCCGTGCAGTACATCTACCGCCAGCTCAGAGGTACCGATCCACCCGATGAGGAAACAGCTCGCGGCATCATCGACAAGCTTTTCTTCTCCGACAAGAGATACAATCTCGGAGAGGTCGGACGCTACAAGATCAACCGCAAGCTCAAGCTGGAAATCTCCAGAGAAACCCTGGTCTTGACCAAAGAAGACATCATCCACATCGTCAGTTATCTGGTCAGTTTGATGAACCAGAAGGCGGAAATCGATGACATTGATCACCTGAGCAATCGCCGGGTCCGCACCGTTGGAGAGCAGCTTTATGCGCAGTTTGGTGTCGGTTTGGCTCGTATGGCTCGTACCATCCGCGAACGGATGAATGTGCGGGACAACGAAGTCTTTACTCCCATCGACTTGATCAATGCCAGAACCCTGTCATCGGTCATCAACTCCTTCTTCGGAACCAGCCAATTGTCTCAATTCCTGGATCAAACCAATCCACTGTCTGAAATCACTCACAAACGACGGATTTCGGCACTTGGACCTGGTGGTCTTTCCAGAGAACGGGCCGGATTTGAGGTGCGTGACGTACACTACTCTCACTACGGTCGCCTTTGTACCATTGAGACGCCGGAAGGACCCAACATTGGATTGATCTCCACCCTTTGTGTACACGCTAAGGTGAACAAGATGGGCTTCCTCGAAACGCCTTATCGCAAGGTGGAGAGCGGAGTCGTAGATGTGGTCCACGATGCGGAATATCTCTCTGCAGAAGGAGAAGATTTCAAAAAAATTGCACAGGCCAATGCGCCGATCAACGAAAAAGGAGCCTTTGTCTCCGAGCGAATCAAGTGTCGCGAACACGGTGACTTCCCCGTACTAACTCCACCAGAGATTGAGTACATGGATGTTGCGCCAAACCAAATTGTTGGTGTATCCGCATCTTTGATTCCCTTCTTGGAAAACGATGATGCCAACCGTGCCTTGATGGGCTCCAACATGCAGCGCCAGGCAGTTCCGCTGATCCGTCCACAATCACCTGTTGTGGGGACAGGATTGGAAGGAAAGGTGGCCATTGACTCTCGAATGTTGATCAACGCAGAAGGTCCAGGTGTCGTAGAATACGTAGATGCCAACGAGGTCGTCATTCGCTATGACAGAACGGATGAAGACCAACTGGTTTCCTTCGAAGACAATCGCAAGACCTACAGACTCACCAAATTCAAGCGGACCAACCAGGGAACTTGTATCAACCTCAAGCCCATCGTTCGCAAGGGAGAGAGAGTGGCCAAAGATCAGATTCTTTGCGATGGTTATGCCACCGACAAAGGAGAATTGGCCCTCGGTCAAAACCTAATGGTTGCCTTCATGCCTTGGAAAGGGTACAACTTTGAGGATGCCATCGTACTTTCCGAGCGCGTTGTCCGCGAAGATGTTTTCACCTCTTTGCACATCGAGCACTTCGAATTGGATGTGCGCGATACCAAGCTGGGAGAGGAAGAATTGACCAATGACATTCCAAACGTAAGTGAAGAAGCCACCAAAGACCTGGATGAGAATGGAATCATTCGCATCGGTGCATGGGTCAAAGAAGGTGACATCCTCATTGGAAAAATCACACCGAAAGGGGAGTCCGATCCCACACCGGAAGAAAAGCTGTTGCGCGCCATCTTTGGTGACAAGGCAGGTGATGTCAAGGATGCTTCTCTGAAAGCGCCACCTTCTACCAAAGGGATCATCATCAACAAGCAGTTGTTTGCCAGAGCCAAGAAGGACAAAATCCAAAAGGCACAGGAAAAAGAATTGCTGACCCGCCTCGACGATCAGCACGCCATCAACACCAACGAGCTGAAGACCATTTTGATCGACAAACTGCTCGTATTGGTCAAAGGCAAGGTGTCTCAAGGAGTCAAGAGCATCTACAACGAATTGCTGGTTGCCAAAGGCACCAAATTCACCAACCAAGTACTCAGAGACATCGACTATACCGCTGTTGACTACAGCAACTGGAGTGACGATGCACACACCAATGGCCTCATCGCTCGTCTGATCCACAACTACAGCATCAAGCTCAACGAAGAAGTGGGACGCTACAAGCGCGAGAAATTCAACATCAGCATCGGAGATGAATTGCCTGCAGGTGTTCTCAAGCTGGCCAAGGTATACATGGCCAAGAAGCGCAAACTGAAAGTGGGAGACAAGTTGGCCGGACGTCACGGTAACAAAGGAATCGTATCTCGTATTGTTCGCCAGGAAGACATGCCTTTCCTGGAAGACGGTACACCTGTAGATATTGTGCTCAACCCACTCGGGGTACCTTCCCGTATGAACCTGGGGCAGATCTTTGAGACTGTACTGGGCTGGGCTGGCGCCAAGATTGGCAAGAAGTTCGGTACGCCGATCTTCGACGGTGCGAGCATGGACGAAATTGAAGATTACATCAAGCAGGCTGACCTTCCTTCTCTTGGACAGACATATCTGTACGATGGAGAAACTGGTGATCGTTTCCACCAGCAGGCAACTGTAGGAGTCATCTACATGCTGAAACTGTCTCACATGGTTGACGACAAGATGCACGCCCGTTCCATCGGACCTTACTCGCTGATTACACAGCAGCCATTGGGTGGTAAGGCACAGTTTGGTGGACAGCGTTTTGGTGAGATGGAAGTGTGGGCACTGGAAGCCTTCGGTGCATCCAGCATCCTACAGGAATTGCTGACCATCAAATCGGATGACATCCAAGGTCGCGCCAAAGCGTACGAAGCCATTGTGAAGGGAGACAACCTACCGGAGCCAAACATTCCAGAATCGTTCAACGTACTGGTACACGAGCTTCGCGGCCTCGCCCTTGATGTAAAATTTGACTAATCATTCATTCATTGTCGATTGGCTGTCAGTAGCAGCAGGACTGACAGCCAATCGTCGCCTCTAAATATTTTCCCTATGCCATTCAAGAAGAATCACAAGCAGAAGCGGAACTTCGATAGCATTACCATCAGCCTGGCATCTCCCGATGAGATACTGGAGCGGTCATATGGGGAAGTGCTCAAGCCTGAAACGATCAACTATCGTTCCTATAAGCCGGAGCGGGATGGATTGTTTTGTGAGCGTATTTTCGGACCCGTCAAAGACTATGAATGTTACTGTGGTAAGTACAAGCGGATTCGTTACAAAGGAATCGTTTGTGACAGATGTGGGGTAGAAGTGACGGAGAAAAAAGTGCGTAGAGAGCGAATGGGACACATCAAACTGGTTGTCCCTGTCGTACACATCTGGTTCTTTAAGTCACTGCCGAATAAGATTGGATACCTACTCGGCTTGTCTTCCAAGAAACTGGAGTCAATCATTTATTACGAAAGATATGTGGTGGTTCAGCCAGGCACCAAAGAGCCAGAAGGTGTCAACAAAATGGACCTACTCACAGAAGAAGAATACCTCGAAATCCTGGAGTCCTTGCCAAAGGAAAACCAAATGTTGGATGACGCGGATCCCAATAAGTTCATTGCAAAGATGGGCGCAGATGCCGTTCGCGATCTGCTGATGCGTCTCAACTTGGACGAATTGTCTTACCAATTGCGCCACCAGGCTGCCAACGAAACTTCTCAACAGCGGAAGTCCGAGGCCCTCAAGCGCCTGCGGGTAGTCGAGGCGTTCCGGGATGGCCAAAAGCGCATTGAAAACCGTCCGGAATGGGCCATCATTCAGTACCTGCCCGTTGTTCCACCAGAACTGCGCCCGCTCGTACCTCTGGATGGTGGACGTTTTGCCAGTTCTGACCTCAACGACTTGTATCGCCGGGTCATCATTCGCAACAACCGTCTGAAGCGTTTGCTGGAGATCAAAGCTCCCGAAGTCATCCTCCGAAATGAAAAGCGGATGTTGCAGGAAGCGGTAGATTCCCTCTTTGACAACTCTCGGAAATCCAATGCCGTCAAAGCAGAAGGTGGACGGGCCCTGAAGTCTCTCAGTGACATTCTGAAAGGAAAGCAGGGACGTTTCCGTCAAAACTTGCTCGGTAAGCGTGTCGACTACTCTGGTCGTTCGGTCATCGTGGTAGGTCCTGAGCTGAAATTGCACGAGTGTGGTTTGCCGAAGGGAATGGCTGCAGAGCTTTTCAAACCCTTCATCATCCGTAAGCTCATCGAGCGCGGCATCGTCAAGACAGTCAAATCTGCCAAGAAATTGGTCGATCGCAAGGATCCCGTCATCTGGGAAATCCTGGAAAATATCCTGAAAGGACACCCCGTGATGCTCAACCGTGCTCCGACACTGCACCGTTTGTCCATCCAGGCATTCCAGCCAACCCTCATCGAAGGAAAGGCCATCCAGTTGCACCCATTGGTTTGTGGTGCCTTCAACGCGGATTTTGATGGTGACCAAATGGCCGTTCACGTTCCACTGAGCCATGCTGCCATTCTGGAAGCACAGATCCTGATGCTCTCCGCTCACAACATGCTCAACCCACAGGATGGTTCTCCGATTACCCTGCCTTCACAGGATATGGTTCTCGGCCTGTACTACCTGACAAAAGAGCGTACAACGGATGAGTCTCGCGTGGTGAGAGGAGAAGGCCGCAACTTCTACGGTACCGAAGAGGTTTTGATTGCCTACAACGAAGATCAGATTGACCTGCATGCCAAAATCGGGGTGCGTGTCAAGGTGGAAAATCCAGAGACAGGGGGCTTCGTACACAAGCGAATCGATACCACTGTTGGTCGGGTCATCTTCAACCAGGCAGTTCCCGAAATGGTGCCATTTGTCAACCAATTGCTGACAAAGAGAAACCTCAAGAAAGTCATCTCCGACATCATCGAGCGGACTGATTTTGCCGTGACTGCCAGCTTCCTGGATTCCATCAAGGAAATGGGCTTCCTCTGGTCCTTCAAAGGTGGTCTGTCTTTCAACCTTGGAGACTTGATCACGCCAACTGTGAAGAACAACGCCTTGAGCGAGGCACAGTCGGAAGTGGACGAGGTATGGGACAACTACAATATGGGGTTGATCACCAACAACGAACGCTACAACCAAATCATCGATAAGTGGACCTTTGCCGATAACAGAATCACCGATAACCTTCTCAAGGAATTGGCGGAACACAAGCAAGGGTTCAACTCAGTATACATGATGCTTGACTCCGGAGCGCGTGGTTCCAAGCAGCAGATCAAGCAGCTGTGTGGATTGCGGGGACTGATGGCCAAGCCGAGAAAATCCGGTGACACGGGTGGGGCGATCATCGAAAACCCAATCCTTTCCAACTTCCTGGATGGCCTGTCTGTATTGGAGTACTTCATCTCCACACACGGTGCTCGGAAAGGTCTGGCGGATACCGCTCTGAAAACAGCCGATGCCGGTTACTTGACACGTCGTTTGGTGGACGTTTCCCAGGATGTTGTCATCTTGGAGGACGATTGTGCTACCCTAAGAGGAATTGAAACCACAGCTCTGAAAGACAACGAGAAGATCATTCAGAACCTGGCCAGAAGAATCGAGGGACGCTATACACTCCACGACATTTTGCACCCAGTATCAGATGATGTCATCCTGGAGTCTGGTGAATACATCAGCACCAAGTTGGCAGATCACATCGATGAAGTCGGTGTAGAAATGGTTACCATCCGTTCCGTTCTCACTTGTGAAACCCGCAAAGGAGTTTGTACCAAGTGCTACGGCAAGAACCTGGCAACAGGTCGGATTGCGGAGATTGGAGATGCTGTTGGTATCATCGCCGCTCAGTCAATCGGTGAACCGGGTACTCAGCTGACTCTCCGTACCTTCCACGTGGGTGGTATCGCATCTGTTGCCAAGGCGGAGTCCGAAATGGTTTCCAAGTTTGAAGGAAAATTGGAATTCGACGGCGTCCGTACGACCAAGTCCAAGGATGATGATGGAAATACAATCGAGATTGTACTGTCTCGTGCAGGTGAAATCAGAATCGTCGATCCAAACACAAATAAGATTTTCTCTACCAACCACATCCCTTACGGTGCAACCATCTTCACCAAGGACAAGCAAGACATCAAGAAGGGCGACACCATCTGTGAATGGGATCCGTTCAACGCGGTCATCGTTACAGAACATGCGGGTATTGCCAAGTTTGAGTCTGTCGAAGAAGGTGTGACCTACCGCATCGAAAGAGATGACCAAACGGGATATGCCGAGAAGGTCATCGTCGAGAGCAAGAACAAGCGCAAGATTCCGACAATCCGGATCATCAGCCCAGATGGGGACGAACTCAAGAGCTACAACCTGCCGGTGGGTTCTTACATCTCCATCGAAGACGGTGCGGAAGTGAAGAGTGGACAAAAGATCGTTAAGATCCCACGGAAGCTCGGAAAGATCCAGGATATCACGGGTGGTCTGCCAAGGGTAACCGAACTGTTTGAAGCTCGTAACCCAAGCAACCCAGCCACTGTATCAGAAATCGACGGAGTTGTTGGATTCGGAAAGATCAAGCGCGGTAATCGCGAGGTATTCGTTACCGATGAGAAGAGTGGCCAGGTGCGCAAGTACTTGATTGGATTGTCCAAGCACATTTTGGTTCAGGAAGGTGACTTTGTGAGAGCTGGTATGCAACTCTCCGATGGTGCCATCTCTCCAAAGGACATTCTCCACATCAAAGGGCCTTTCGCGGTTCAGTACTACTTGGTCAACGGTGTCCAGGAGGTCTATCGCTCTCAGGGTATCAACATCAACGACAAGCACATTGAGGTGATCGTTCGCCAGATGATGCGTCGCGTACAGATCGAAGATCCGGGCGATACAAAATTCCTCGAAGGCGAAGCGGTCGAGAAGTACGAGTTTCATGAAGAAAACGATTGGATCTACGATAAGAAGTTTGTCACCGATTCAGGGGAGTCTTCCAAGCTCAAGCCAGGACAGCTGGTCACATTGCGCCAACTGAGAGAGGAGAACTCCTTCCTCAAGCGCAACGACAAGATACCAGTCCAGTATCGCGATGCGGTGTCGGCAACTTCCAGTCCTTTGCTGCAGGGTATCACCAAGTCCTCTCTCGGAACGGGAAGCTGGATTTCAGCTGCTTCTTTCCAGGAAACGACCAAGGTACTCAGCCAGGCTTCCATCGCCGCCAAGCGCGACTTCCTGGAGGGCCTGAAGGAGAACGTCATCGTTGGAAAGAAAATCCCGGCTGGAACCGGTGTCAGAGAATACAACCGCCTCTTTGTTTCTACACAAGAAGCCTACAATGCCGTCCAAGCTCGCAAAGAGCAGATGGAGGAAGTAGAAGAGGTGGAAAGATAAGAATTGGGCGCACTGCCTAACGGAAAAAGGGGGAATCATCCATGCGGATGGTTCCCCCTTTCTGTATCGGTAGGTGAAGTGTTGTTTAGGACTTCGGCACCGCCAAGCCCATGGCATCCGCATAGACTGCCAGGTGGCGGGCAATGTATTTGCCAATGATGTCGAATTCCAGATTGGCCCGATCTCCCACTTGGATGTTTCGGAAGGTGGTGTGTTCGTAGGTGTAGGGGATGATGGCAACAGAAAAATTGTTCTCCACGGGACTGACCACAGTCAGGCTCACCCCATTGATGCAAATGGAGCCCTTGTCTACCAACAGGTGTTCTGGATTGGGCTCGTAGGAGAAGCTGTAGTGCCAGCTACCATCCAACACTTTGACATCTGTGCAGCGGCAGGTGGCATCCACGTGGCCTTGTACGATGTGCCCATCGAGGCGGGCATTGCCAGCCATGGCGCGTTCGAGGTTGACGGTGTCCCCTACTTGGAGGTCTCCCAGATTGGAGCGTTGCAGGGTCTCATCAATGGCGGTCACGGTATGTGTTCCATCGGATTGGGCCACCACAGTCAGGCAGACTCCATTGTGAGAAATGCTTTGGTCGATTTTGAGCTCATCCGATAGGGAAGAGGCAATGGTGAAATGTTTGTTGCTGCCCTCTTCTCGAATGGCAGTGATTTGTCCCAGACTTTCGATGATTCCAGTAAACATGTGAAATTCTTTTTGGTGGTATATACAGGAGCACAGCGGCTACAGTGAATAAACAAATGGAGCCAAGCTTCGTTGCGGTCTGTAGGGGTAAATTTGGAAATATCGTACTGGATCAGCGGATGAGTTCGATGTATCCACTCAGTACTTCTTGGCTGGGGACCACGCCGCCCACTCGTTCCTCAAAAAACTTGCAAACATAGTAGTACACGCCTTCTGCCAGTTCATCTCCAGCGCGATTGCGTCCATCCCACTGAATGTCGGGATTGTTGGTTTCAAAGACGACTTGTCCCCAGCGATTGAAGACCTTGAACTCGACCCGGTCAATGAAACACTGAGAGATGGGAATGAATCGTTCATTGGCCCCATCGTTGTTGGGCGTAAATACATTGGGCAAGACGTATACGGGGCAATTGTCTGGACAGACGATGTTGCTGAACTCACTTTCATTGCCGATGGAATCGAGGGAGGTCACGGCATAACAACCCGCAAATCCATCCATGCGCATGTGATCGTAAAAGGTGGAATCGGCAGCCTGTGTACTGGCAATGAGCGAAAAGTCCAATCCTTGCTGTGGGGCGAAGTAGACTCGGTAGCCAGCCACGTCGTCCGATTCGGGACAGATCTCCGATGGTTGATTCCATCTGAGCATGTTGACGAGAATGTCTTGGACGCAATTGACTTCGTTTTCATCACAGAGGTTGCTCACCTCCAGTTCTGGTGCGCAGGGGGCGATGCTGTCCAGTGGAATGCCACAGGCTTCTTGCGATAGGTTGAGCAGGGGAGAGGGAAGATTGTCGATCCCATAGCTGCCAATGGTCTGGATGTAATAGCAATACTCCTCTCCATTGACCAGGCCAGTATCTTCGAAAAACGGCTCTGTGCTGGTGCCGATGGAATCCCAAGTCATGCTGGCATTTTGCCGATAGATGACGTATCGGAAATTGCTCCAAGGTACAGTAGCTTCCCAAGTCAGCACATTGATTTCATCTGTCGACGCAATGGACAAAAAGACAGAAGAAGCGTTGGCAGAAAATCCAAGGGGTTCGCTTTCGTCATTGGCAAAGAAGGCCAGCTGGTAGTTGTAGGGCTGGTCAAAGGTATTGATGTCCACATCGAGGAAGCTGGTATTGGCAAAACCCGAGAGGGTAGGACTGACAAAACTGGCGCCGGGAACAGGCTGAAAATCAGTGGTGCTGAAGCGATCTGTCCGTCGCAATTCTATGCGGTAGGGGCCGGGATTGAGCACTGTATCCAAGGCCTCAGCCTCTGGCAGAACCCATTCGAGCTCCATTTCCCCCATGTTGACATCTGTTTGTGATACACTGACTTTGGTGAGCAAGGGCACATCCCGCTTGAGCTGCACACAACTTTCATCCGAAGGCAAGCTCTCAACAATGTTGTAAGGATTTCCCCCTGCCGAGATTCTGGCAAACTCTGCCAATACCCGATAGCAATAGGTCCGGCCCTTTTCAATCGAGTCGTCAATGTAAATGTATCGGCCATCCTGCTCCTCCCTTGTCAATACATCATTGAGTTTGATGTATCCCCTGCCATTCAAGCCTGGTGTACAGGTATCGATGGGGAAATTGTTGCTGCCCTCGCGCCGCCATACGCTGAAGCCCCGAAAATAGTCGTCTTCGGCATCTTCACATACATAAGGCAATTCCCAGCTGACTTCAATTTCTTGGTCTGTCTCGATGGCCTGAACGTCCTCCGGCGGTGGCCCTACCACACGAATGCGCAGAAGGTGCAAACTAGATAGGTTAAGGGTATCTTTTACCTTGAAGTCATCAATGGCTCGAAAGGTTACTGTGTAGTATTGGTCGGCGATGTGGTCGCAGGTCGTTTGCCATCGGAAAGTCGCCCGCAAGGGTTGGTCTTGAAAACCAGAAAGCACATCCAGTCTCGCTGGGCTGTTGTCCAGGCTCAAAGGCCCGCCAAATGCTTCCAGGGCCACCTTTTGGTCCGCTTCGACCAGGGGGGCTGTGACGCTGATGTCAACCGTCAGTTGTTCACCAGCAATGACACACACCTCGTCGATGGTTTCTATTTCGGGTGGAATGTTCTCGCATTGTTCCACCAAAATCTGCATGTCGCGGATCATCGTGTCAATGGGGTTGCCATTGCGGTATTCGATGATGTATATCGCAATGTTGTATTCCCCCAATTGTTGCGGACTGTCCCAGCGAAAGTCTCCCGTCTCTTCATTGAAGAAAATTCGATTCTCGTTGGGGTCGGGCGATACCTGGTCTGGTAGGCTGTATTCTGAGATGGGTTGATTGATCTCCTCCAGGGGAACGATGAGTCGATAGGCCAAGCTATCGCCATCCGGGTCAAAAGCCGTGGGGTTGTGAGCAAAGGGTTGCCCAAGACAAGCGATGTCCGTCGGTGGCAAAAACAATTTGGGAGAGCTGTTGAATCCCTCAAATTGTGGATTGAAAAGTGTAACAGTCGTCTGAATGTGAAAAGGAATGTTGACAGAATTGCCGATATTGAGAATGCCCTCGTTGCGGTTTCGGTCGTTCATGGACATCACATAGTGCCCCTGTGCCGAATACGTATGAGTGGCGATGTAGATGTTGCGCTTGATGTCGTTGAGTAGGACTTGCCCGTTGTTGTTGGGGCCATTGCTCCGTCCCACCATTTCACAGTCGCCATCCCCCCAACAAATGCGCAAGGAATCTCTGTCGACATTGGTTCTGCTGGCCTTGGTATAGGTCAAAATGGTGGCCTCTATGGTCAATGGTCCGGTCTGCACATAGGTGATCTCGCCTGCCCGGTTGTGGGTACCCCAGGCATTGTGCTGACAGGCAAGGACAAAAAGAATTGCCAAAATTGGAATGATTCGGCCTTGTAAAGGAGGTATCATAGCCGGCGATTGTGTGTTGATGTTGGTCTAATATACTACGAATGATCGGAAAGGATGTTATGTTTCCTCTGCATTAACGAAGCAATTCGATGTATCCACTGAGTATTTCCCTACTGGGGACCACCCCGGAAACCCTTTGCTCAAAGTATTTACAGACATAATAATAGACCCCTTCTGACAATTCCTGCCCATTGAGATTGCGGCCGTCCCAATTGAGATTTGGATCATTGGTTTGATAGACCAACTGCCCCCAGCGATTGAACACATTGAATTCCACCCGTTCCACAAAACATTGGGCCCGTGGGATGAAACGATCATTGGCCCCATCATCATTGGGCGTAAAGACATTGGGCAGTTCGTAAATGGGACAGTTGTCCACGCAAACGATGTTGCTGAAGGCGCTTTCATTGTTGAACGAGTCGATGGCGGTTACAGCATAGCAGCCAGCAAAACCCTCGTCTGGAAAGTGCCGATAACTCAGAGAATCGAATGTCAAAAAGGTTTCTATGATGGCAAAGTCTCCGCCTTCCACAGACGAATAGTAGACATTGTAGCCCACCACATCGTCCGTATCTTCACATTCCAGGTTGGGATTGGTCCAGAACAGGTCATTCCACAGCAATTCCCGCTCACAATTTCCATTGAGCTCTCCACAGATGTTCTCCACTTCCAAGACTGGCGGGCAAGGGGGCATGGTATCCAAAGGAATGCCACAGATTTCTTGCGAAAAGTTCTTCAGCGGTTCGGGGATCCCATCGATGCCATACGATCCAATGGTCTCCACCCGGTAACAATATTCGGTGCCATTGGCCAGCCCCGTATCTTCGTAAAATGGTTCGGTGACAATGGCCAGGGTATCCCAAATGCCACTGCCGTTGAGCCGACTGACGACATGCTCAAAATTGTCCCAAGGGACTTCAGCCTCCCAAGTCAAGGTGTTGGTATTGTCGGTAGAGGCCACGCCCAAGAAGACGGAGGAGGCAGGCGGAGCGGTCCCCAACAACTCTGTTCCATTGTTGAAATAGAAGGAGATTTGGTAGTTGTAGGGGTCGGTGATGGTATTGGGGCCGATGTCCCGGAAAAAGGTATCGATGTCGCTGCTGTACAAAGGAGAGATGATGGAGGCTCCAGGAACATCCACAAAGTCGGTGCTTCCAAACCCGGTTGCCCGAGCCAGTTGGTAGCGATAAGGCCCTGGAAACAGCAAGGTATCCAAGTCCTCCCTTTTTGGCTTGGTCCAGCGGATGAAAATCTCGCCGTTGACACTGGTATTTTCAATGCTCACATTGGTCAGCAAGGGAATGTCGCGACTCAACTGTACGCAGGCTTCGTTGGACGGCAGGCTCTCCACGATGTTGAACGGAAATCCTCCCGCTGACAATTGGGCAAACTCGGCCAATACCCGGTAACAATAGGTTCGACCTCGATCGACATCCGTATCCAAATAGACATAGCGTCCATCTCTTTGCTCTTGGGTGGGGGCCAGGTTGAGGCGCACGTAGCCTTGTCCGGCCAGCCCCGGTTCACAATCGTCTGGCGGAAACTGGTTGCTGGTTTCTCGTCGCCACACAGAAAAGCCCCGGAAGTATTCATTGGCCGCATTCTCACAGCTGTAGGGCGATTCCCAGCTGACTTCCACCTCACTGCTGCTCGCCTCTGCCTGAACATCTTCAGGAGGCGGCCCCACGACCTTGATGCGCAGGGAGTGCAGGGTGGACAAAAACAAGGTATCGTTGCCCCTTCGAATGGGGAAATTGTCGACAGCGCGGAAAATGACCGTGTAAAATTGATCAGAAATGTGCTCGCATTCTGTTTGCCAAACAAATCGTCCGACCAGTGGTTGGGGTTGAAAGCCCGATGCGACTTGTAAGCTGGCAGGGCTGATGTCCAACTCGAATGGACCACCAAGAGCAGACAGTCCCACCAATTGGTCCGAATCCGAGAGGGGCGCAGTGGCCACGACTGGTATGTCGATCCGCTCTCCGGCAATGACACAAATCTCGTCTTCTGTTTCGATCTCCGGAGGGGCATTTTCGCAATCGACCACCAAGATTTGCATGTCCCGGATCATGGTGTCTATGGCTTCTCCATCCCGGTACTGAATGATGTGCATGGCAATGTTGTATTCTCCTGGTCGCTGAGGTGTGAACCAGAAAAAGTCGCCATTGGACCGATTGAGCTCAATCAGGTTGTTGGGGCCGGGAGGGAATTCACTGGGGAAGCTGTAGAAAGGAACAGCTGTCCCGGAGCCTTGTTGAGGTACGATCAAGCGGTACGCAAGGCTGTCCAGATCGGGATCGTAGGCATTGGGGTTGTGAATGAACGGCTGGCCCACACAGGCAATGTCGATGGGTGGTTGGAGCAGAATGGGGGAGTTGTTGTTTCCCTGAAACTGCACATTGAAGAGGGTGACCGTAGATTCCAGATAAAATGGCACGTTTTGCGAATTGGGCGGATTGACGTTCAGGATGCCCTCATTGCGGTTGGGGTCTGTCATCGAAATCCGGTAGCGCGCCTGGGAGGAGTAGGTATGTTCGGCAACGTAGATGTTGTATTTTGTATCGTTGGGCAGCGGTTGGCCATTGCCATTGCTGCGAAGGACCCATTCGCTCTTTCCATCGCCCCAGAAAATTTCCAAACTGTCACGGTCTGCCTGTGTACTACTGGTACGGGTGTAGGTGGTGATCGTTGCCACGATGGTCAGTGGCCCGGTCTGAACATAGGTGATTTCCCCTGCTCGGTTGTGTGTACCAAAAGCACTCAGTGCCATGAGTAGAAAAGAAATGAGGAATCCGATTCGGTTC
The DNA here is from genome assembly GCA_039821145.1 of Bacteroidota bacterium. Classification (GTDB taxonomy): domain Bacteria; phylum Bacteroidota; class Bacteroidia; order Chitinophagales; family Saprospiraceae; genus JBCCSZ01. The sequence continues at coordinate 61,327 of JBCBOS010000021.1, forward strand.
CAAATGGGTTTAGGTGGCGTCATGCAGTCCGGTTTAGGTTTCAGTTAGCGATTGGTGATTCGGACAGTGAGAGAATTCACAAATGGGCCAGCACACAATAAATTTGCGCCGACTTTTTATTAAAACGCAAGTATGCTATCTTTAGTTTGCGGTAGAATGACGGACGCTTGACGCAAGAAGAAGAATTCCCATTGCCAATGCCGTCCTTCTTTGGTAAGATAGGCAATTTATGGTTCAATCCAAGGTGCTTTCCCTTCCATTCGTCACACCTTTTTGAGATCGTTCTTGGAATGCCAATCGCCCTCATTTTCAAACAGATTCTAAAACAAGCCATCATGCGCTTCACTGCCATTCTCGACAGATTCAATTCCGACCTCTGGGGCCACCACTTTCGAGTCCCCAAGGCCATGGCCCAAGATTTTGTCGAGGGGAATGATCGTCGGGTCATCTGTACGCTGAACGAAACGGAAGAGTTTCATTGTGCGCTCATGCCCGATGGAGAAGGGGCGTATTTCATCAATGTCAACAAAGAATTGCGCAAAAAGCTGAACCTACGAGTGGGGAGTGAGTTGTTTGTGGAACTGAAAAAAGACGAGAGCGAATATGGCATGCCCGTGCCCGAAGAATTGGGGGAATTGCTCAAGATGGACGAGGAGGGAAATGCTCTGTTTCACGCCCTGAGCAAAGGCAAACAGCGCAGCTTGCTCTACATGGTCAGCAAACCCAAGCGGTCTGAAACCCGCCTGAAAAAAGCAGTGGTCATCGTGGATTACCTGAAATCTACGGCTGGAAAACTGGACTACAAACAACTCAATCAAGCCTTCAAAGACAACAATTAACCCCTCTCGCCAAGGGCCTCCAAACAAGCTTCCAATCCCTCTCGCCAATGGGGGATGCTCAGCCCAAAGCTCTCCTTGATCTTTGCCTTGTTGAGCAGGCTGTAGGCGGGGCGACTGGCTGGCGTGGGATAGTCCTTGGTCTCAATGGGCGTCAGCTCGCAATCGATTTGGCAAGTGTCGAAGATGGCGTGTGCAAAATCGTACCAACTGGTCACCCCCTCATTGCTGTAGTGGTAAACGCCACTGACGTCCTCTCTGTTCAAGCTACCATCAGCCAGCTGTTGGACAATTTGCAGCATGGCAGTTGCCAGGTCGCGCGCATAGGTGGGGGTACCCACTTGATCAAAAATGACCCGCAAGCCATCCCGCTCTCTTCCCAGGCGCAGCATGGTTTTGACAAAATTGTGTCCAAAGGAGGAATAGACCCAAGAGGTGCGGATGACCATCGCAGAGGTTCCCTCAGCCAGTGCTGCTAGGTCTCCCTCCAGTTTGGTCTGCGCATAGACCCCTTTTGGCTGGGTGGGGTCCGACTCGATCAGGGGGCGGTTGCAGTCGTTGTGGTAGACGTAATCGGTGGACAGTTGGAGAAGAAAGGCCCCTCTTTGCTGACAAGCTGCCGCCAAATGCATCGGGCCATCGACATTGATCTTGCGAGCCAAAGCCTCTTCGCTTTCTGCTTTGTCTACCGCTGTATAGGCCGCACAATTGAGGCAAACATCAATCTCTTCTTGCTGAAAAAAACTGTTGACCGCATCGGCATCTGTGATGTCCAACTCGGCCACATCCGTAAATGAGAACTGAAAATCGGGATGCTGCCCGGCCAGTTGCTGCAATTCCTGCCCGACCTGGCCATTGGCTCCCGTCACTAAGATGTTTTTCATACGACCAATGCTTTGTGTTGACCAAAGGCAGGTTGCTTGTCGTCTTTGTCCGACAGGATGATGTCTGCTGGGTCAATGTTCCAATCAATTCCCAATTGTGGATCGTCAAAGCGAATGCCTGCGTCCGCTTCCTTGTTGTAGAAATTGTCGCATTTGTAGGCGAAAACAGCGGTGGGACTCAGCACCACAAAGCCATGTGCAAAGCCCCGAGGAATGAAGAGTTGCTTTTGGTTTTCTGCCGTGAGCAAGATGCTGAAGTGCTGGCCATAGGTGGCGGAGTCGGGCCGAATGTCCACCGCAACATCCAGAACTTCGCCTTCCAGGACCCGCACCAACTTGGCCTGCGAAAAGGGAGGCAGTTGATAGTGCAAGCCGCGCAGGACGCCATAGGAAGATTTGGACTGGTTGTCTTGTACAAAAGCATTGGGAATGCCTGCTTGTTCGAAGGTTTGCAGATTGTAACTTTCGAAAAAGTATCCTCTGTCATCGCCCCAAACTTGGGGTTCGAACACCTGAAGGCCTTTGATGGACGTGTGGTGAAAAGGCATGCGAATCGAGTTGTTGTTTGAGTGAATCTTCTGCTCGTTGTTTCTTACGGCAAAAGAGGCGCATTGTTTTCCACTCGGCTGTTGAATCCCGACGGAGCTTACTTTTTGCGGAAGAAAATTCCCAGTGGCACGCCCTCGAATTCGAAAGACTCCCGCAATTTGTTTTCCAAATAACGGCGATAGCTGTCCTTGATGTATTTGGGGTTGTTGCAGAAAAAGGCAAAAGCTGGGTAGTAAGTGGGCAGCTGTGTCACGTACTTGATCTTGGCAAAGCGGCCTTTGTGCGAGGGTGGTGGATACTTCTCAATGGCAGCCAGCATGGTATCGTTGAGCAAAGAAGTCTTGATCTTGCGGTTGCGATTTTCGTGGACGACCAAGGCCATTTCCACTGCCTTGAAGATGCGTTGCTTTTCGAGTGCCGACATGAAGACGATGGGCACATCATTGAAGGGCGCCATCCGCTCGCGCAACCTGGCTTCCATGTCGCGGGCGGTATTGGTCTCCTTGTTGCCCACAGCATCCCATTTGTTGACCAGTATGACAACTCCCTTGTTGCGTTTGATGGCGAGGGTGAAAATGCTCATGTCCTGGGCCTCAATGCCCGCCTGGGCGTCGATCATGAGCAGGCAAACATCTGCTTCTTCCATGGCCTTGATGGCCCGCATGACCGAGTAGAACTCCAGGTTTTCGTGTACTTTGGACTTTTTGCGAATCCCGGCGGTGTCGATGATCAGAAACTCTTTGCCAAACTTGCTGTATTTGCTGTGAATGGAATCGCGCGTGGTGCCAGCAATGTTGGTCACGATGTTGCGGTCTTCTCCGAGCAGGGCATTGACCAAGGAGGACTTGCCCACGTTGGGTTGTCCGAGGATGGCGAATTTGGGCAGGGAGGTTTCCAGAGGGGCTTCCTCTTGGAGTTTCTCAGTGACGGCATCCAGCAAATCTCCCGTTCCACTTCCCGTCAGGGAGGAGATGAAGAAGGTTTCCTCAAATCCGAGGCTCCAAAATTCATTGGCCTCCATTTGGCGCTGGGAATTGTCCACCTTGTTGACCACCAATAAGACACTCTTGTCGGAGCGGCGCAACATGCTGGCCACCTCCTCATCCAAATCGGTGATGCCTGTGGCGACATCCACCATGAAGATCAGCACGCTGGCTTCCTCAATGGCGATGCGGACTTGTGAGCGAATGGCCTTTTCAAAGACATCTTCCGAGCCTTGAACGAACCCACCTGTGTCGACCACAGTGAAGGTTTTGCCGTTCCAGTCGCTGATGCCGTACTGGCGGTCGCGGGTGACCCCGCTGGTATCATCAATAATCGCTTGACGTTCTCCGATCAGGCGGTTGTACAGGGTGGATTTGCCCACATTAGGGCGGCCTACGATGGCAACAATATTGCTCATAAATGCGATGGACCCAAACCAAAGATTGGGTCGTCTTTTTTGATTCGCCGCAAAAATACATAAAAGATTGCATCCATTGCTGCTTTTGTTGGGGTGGATGTCAGACAAAGCCAAGGACATTTTCGGTGCAATTATTGTACTTTATGATGACTGAACTTAATTTGAGCTGACTGCTTTGCAATGATGATGATGGATTTGACTGTGTAATTAATTGAAAGTCAGTATTTTGCAAACACTAAAGAGATTCCGCTCGTAGGAAGAGAATGAAACAACTATCCATCTTAGCTTGCATCCTTTTGCTGTTTGGAAACAACAGTTGGGCACAATCTGCTTCTGCAGATCGCAGCTATGATCGATTGTTGGAACAGCTTGAGCAGAGTGCCCGCAGCGGACAAAAGCGGGCCTTGCGCGATTTGGGGAGTCTGTTGCACAAAGCTGATCTGAGGGACAGGATTGTGGAAGTGCTCCACAAGCAGACCTTCCTCAAAGCAGAAGAGTTTGACTTTACAGCCGCCTTCAGCAAGGAGGAGTTCATGGCCTTTTACTACGAAAAGGCTGATCAGTTGGAATTTTCTCCCTTGCTCGAAGCCTTTTACCTATCGCCTCTCAACGAGCACAAAGTTGCTTACAAGACCGTCCCTGTCAACAATGCCGATGAACAGAAAGGCAACCAATTGTTGCGCCAGCAAATTCAGAACATTACGCAACTACTGGATGCCAAACAGTATGTCGATCTGCCAAGGGAAATTGATTCACTGGCCCGCTTGGAGAAAGACGAGGGCCATTCGTTTTTGCTCGAATTGCTCTTGGATGAGCGACTTGGGAAGGCCAAGGAAGCCGAAAAGAAGGCCATTTATCTTTCTGTAGCCGAAGCGCTGGTCAATCATCCGGAGATGGAGAGTGTCCGGGCCATGTTCATGCTGATTGGGGAGGAGTTGATCCCGACCCGCAAAGCAGTGGGCTTGATGGCCCGACTGACCAATGTTCACCTGCCGCTCGTGACAGACCCCACGGACTTGGTGGGCCAGTATGAGCAATTGATGGACTCGCTGGGGGATTTGGAGATTGTGCGCCAGCATGGCTACGAGCGTTTGTTTCCCTTTCAGTCCTCCTTCTTTCACGAACAGGTCGATTACTACGGCAAAATTCTCAACGAATCAGCTGCCTATCCTTGGATACAACACAACGCCTTGGTCGATTTGATCAACACGGAACATCCGCGTTCGTTGTTCTACTTGGCCAGCCAGATATACAAGCTGCGCAACAATTCGAGCAACGCGGCTCGGGAGTGGACACAGCTCTACCGGAAATCCCTGTTGCAATTGACCCAATTGTCGATTGGGATTGAGCTGACAAAAGGCGAGTATTTGTACGATCCTTATGAGCATGCTTCTGCAGAGATACAGCGAAAACTCATGGTCTACTGGACGCGACACTACGAGGATTATGAGTGGGATGACAATTATCTCTGTTTTACCAACAAGTACCAGGCAGAAGAAATCACCCAAAACTACGAGAGACTCTTTCGCCGCCTCAACTCCCGCAATGACTCCGTTGCCATGTTGTCCTTTGTGCAATTGACAGAGGGAGAACCGGGCAAAGTCATGGAGCTGGCCCAGAAGTACCGCCAATTGCTGCGCACCTACAACAGCTCTCTTCCCTCCTTCAAGCACAAATATTTGGAAGGATTGGTGCAACTGACTCATTACTGCAAGCGGAACAGCATCCCTTTCAAGCTGCCTGCTGGGCTTCAGGAGTTGGCCAATAAATTGCTTAAGAACTGCTCTCCTGACGATCGGTATACTTTGGAAAATCAATTGATTCAGGAATTGCGACTGAATCAATTGACGGCCCTGGAATACATGGCTTGTCTCAACGAATCCAACGAGCCTTTCAGCTTTTCGGTGGGCCGCATCCTGGACCACTTTTACTCCAAGCATTGGACAGAGATATTGCAAGACGATCTCCAATTGCGCCTCTATCTCAAAAAATCCCAACTTTTCGAAAGCATTGGTGTCTATGGCTCCTGCAATTACTACCTGGTCAAATTTGACATGGCAGACCCCGAACTTCAGTCGCGCCTCAATCGACTTGGTAGGGTGGAGTCAGACGAGGGAATCCTCAACCAAATGATGCAATTGGTGGTCGAAGAAGACGTCGAGGAATCCTTCGGACTGGCCGACTTCTTGTCCGATCCCACGATTTTTGACAAGCACGACATCAACATCTTGCCCGCTCCGGAATCGGCAGACATCGACGCCATTTTTCAGCAAATTACTCGGGAAGAAGACCCCTCTGTCATTCGCCAGTTGTATTACTACCTGCGTTTGCACCCATCCATTGAGATGGTTCCTCACTTGTTTTCGCTCATCGACGACCTGCGCATCTTGGTCAAGCGGCCCGACATGGAAGTCACGGTGGCAGATTTCAATATTCCCATCATCGAGGAGGTGTACGACTACAGCTTCCCGCCGCCAGAAGATGCTCCCTTTGCGACGGACCAGTGGCGAGAGCTTTGGAAAAAGGACAAAGACAATTTCCTCCATTGGAGGCAAAAGTTTTACGAGGAACGCTTGGAAAAAGTACTGGCCAGCGAGCAAATCAAGGTGGAAGTCATGAACGAATTGATGGACACGCCCTTCTTTGGGCCCACCTACAAGAAGCAATGCCTGGAGGTGCTGCACAAAATAGAGCCTGCCAAAAACATCAAGCGTCTGCTGTTTGAGCCAAAGCTGTCCGTGGCCGAGGACTTGGTGTATTTTGACGATTTCTTCTTCAGCTACAAGGAGTTGGACGACATCGTCAAGCTGTTTGACATCAACAACCAGAATGCCTCCCTGATGCTCGATTACATCCGGGAAAAGGTCCAAAAGTTTTCCGTGACAGAGAAGGGATCCTTTTACAACAACCTCTTTCGGCAAAGTTGGCTGGCCAATTTTTTCGGCAGCGGCAAATGTCAACCAGAGCTGTTGGCCCACGTGCGAGAGGCATTGGAAATCTATTTGGACGAGAGCGACTACCTATCGGAATACGAAGAACAGACGACCAACCTCCACATTGCCCAGATCGACAACATTGGCCTGTCCGTCTTTGCAAAGCTGCAATCCTCTTTGCAATACGATTTGGACGAAGCATCCAAGAACAAGATTCAGCAGACCATTTTGGCAGGGGTTTCCTATGGCGAATTGGGAGAGGTCGCCTTGTTGTTGAGTGACTTGAGCCAGGGAAATGGCAAGAGTCCCTTTGACTTTTTGCACAAGGATTTTGGCCTGCCGATTTATCAGCTCGATGGGGTGGATGCCCTGCACGAATTCATCGACAAGCACAAGGAGTTGTCCGAATATGACTTTTACTTCTACTACCTGCGCAAATTCGGTGTCGAATTGATGGCGGCAGATGGGAAAAGTCTGGACTACCAGAAGATCTACGACATGCTCCAGTTCGACATCGTCACACCCTTTGTGAGTCGCACGGGGGGGAAGCGGGACTATTTTTCCTATGGCATCATCAAGTTGTTGGAGTTGAAATTCAACGACCGATTGGGCTTCCACGAAAAACTCAACGAAAACCAAACCTTCTACAGATTCTCCAGTGCCAAGCGAGCCACTGCCTGGCGCAAATACCTGCTGGACCGTCAACTGGTCAACCCCAGCACTTCCTTTCCACCATCCTTCAGCCAGATTCGCCAAGACGAGCAGTAGGCAAAGAGGCATTAACCTTTTGATAACGGAAATTGTCGCTGCAAAGGCGCTATGTTGGCAAATGGAAAGACTACCTTTGGCATTCAAGCGTTTCAATTGAGAACATAATCCTCTGTATTTTTGTATTACATTCGTGGATCAAAAAGCGAACAAATGAAAAAAATAGTCCAGCTAACAACCCTGTTCCTATTGTGTTTTCTCATCGTCGGTCTCAATGATGCCGATGCGCAACGAAACAGAAATTCCAGAAAACGCACCAGCAAAAACGATCAGTACTTCGATGAAAGTGGCAGTTTGAAAAGCCGCTTGTGGTACGGTGGTGGGTTCAACTTGGGATTCAGCGGCGGAAACAACATCAACGTGTTCAACATTGGGCTCTCCCCCATGGTGGGCTACAAAATCATAGAGCCTGTCTCCATCGGGCCACGAGTGGGCATCCAGTATTCCAGCATCAAGGGCATCGGCAGCGATGGGCGTACCTACAAGCTTCGGCCCATCTCTTACTCGGTTGGGATTTTCAGCCGATTCAAGGCCTTCCAAAACCTATTTGCACAGGTAGAATACGAATTTGAAAGCACCGAGAACTTCTTTACGGAGGGAAGTGTGCGTGGGACCGTACTGGCCGTGCGAGGCGGCGAGGTGCTCAAGCAGCGCGAAAACCGCGACAACTTCTACATCGGAGGTGGCTACAACAGTGGCAATGGCATCTTTGGATACGAAATCGTCCTGCTCTTCAACCTCATCGACAATGGCAACAACATTGAGCTGCCCATTGATTTGCGGTTTGGATTTACTTGGAATTTCTAGATCGTCACATTGACAAGTCTGCAGAAAGCAAAAAGGCAGGCCGGGTAGCTACCTGGCCTGCCTTTTTGCTTTGGAAAACCTTGATCAGAAGCTCAGTGTCAGCCCCAGCAAGAAATTGCGGCCTGCTTGGGGGTACAGTCCCGTTTGGTTGTAGATGCTTTGCGAGGCATCTTCCAGGCGGGTATGCGGTTCGATGCCAACAGCATTGTAGCCCACCGATTGGTAGCGGTATGCCCATGCGTTGGTGGAGAACTTGGCGTCGAATAGGTTGCGGACAGTCAATTTAAGGTTGATTTCCTCGATGGCCTTTCTCGGGCGGAAGTTGTACTGCAGTCGAAAATCACTGAAGCTGTAGGAAGGCAATCTGGTGTTTTCATTGGAGGTATTGTCAATGAATTGCTCTCCGACAAACTTGCTCAAAAGCGACACCTTCAGGTCGTGCCGTTGGTTGCGGCCCTGCAATACATCATAACTCAGCTCGCCACTCCAAATGACATTGGGAGAAAAGGCCAGGTCAGAATCTTCGTGTACCACTTCCAATTGACCAAAGGGGGCGTCCCAGCGGTCGATGAACTCCACAAATCTCTTGATCTTGTTTCTGCTGAAGGTGGCAGTGGTTCCCAATTCGAGCCCCTTGGCCAAGATGGCGCGGGCATCCACTTCAATTCCTGCCCTGTAGCTGTCAGGTACATTGACGCGGGTGGCTTCTCCCACATCGTTGATCCGTCCGGTCAGCACCAGTTGGTCTTTGTAGGCCATGTGGTAGAGATTGACACCAAAGTTGAAGCGTTGCCACTGCTCGCGATAGCCGATTTCGGTATTCAGCAGGCGCTCTGAATCGGGGCGGCTGGCAGTACTGGATTCGGTAAAGTCGTTGCGGTTGGGCTCGCGATTGGCCACCCCAAAGGAGGCATAGAGCTGGCGATGGGAATCGACTTCGAAAAACAAACCAGCCTTTGGATTGAAGAAATTGAGCTTGGCCGTTTGGTCCACCCGTTGCAAGTCTCCATTGGTATCTTGGATGTTGCCCAGAAAATCGTAGTCCACCATTCGATACTGCAAGTCCAGGTAGGCATTGAGGCGAGGGATGAGTTGGTAGGCAAGCTTTCCGTAAATGTTGAAGTCCAGCTTCTCAGCATCGTTGTCGTAGTAAATGGGGGCCTTGGACTGCTCTCCCTGCAATTCTGTCCAAATGACTTCTCCAAAGTGGCGACCTTCGTAATTGCTCAGGGCACCGCCGAGGATGATTTGCAGATCGTCATTGGGGCGATGGGTCAATCCATAGGTGACGCCATAAAAGTGGTTGTCGAGCCAACGGCGACGGATCAGGTCTGTCTCTTCATCTCCGGCCAGCCCATAGTCTTCTGGGGATTCATCGGCCTTGTATTGCTCAAAAAAGCCTTTGCCACGGGTGTAGTGCCCGGCCAGTTTCAGCTCTAGGTTGGAGCTCAGTTGGCGGTTGTAGTGCAGTTGGTAGTGGGTTTGGGTATAGTCGTCCACTTCGTTGTCGTGTGGTTCCCCACTGCGCTCTGTACCTGCTGAATTGTAGGTGCGCAAGCTGTCGATGTAGGTGTAAGGCACGCCATTCCAGGCTTGGTAGGTGACCTCGTGACCGGAAAAGACATTGAGGCGGAGCGATTGTTTGTCATCGATCATGGCACCGGAGAAATAGAACGAATGCAGTCTGGCACTGGCCCGATCGATGTATCCGTCGGAAGTGATGCGCGACAGGCGTCCGTCGAGTGTAAATTTGCCTCCCAGCAGTCCACTTCCTCCCTGAATGTTGTGCCGCAATGTGTTGAAAGAACCAACGCCATTGGCAATCTTGAGGTAGGGCTTTTTGTGGACCTTGGCTGTGTTGAGGCTGATGGTCGCTCCGAAGGCCCCGGCCCCGTTGGTAGAGGTTCCCACGCCTCGTTGGATTTGGACGCCCTCGGTAGAACTGACAAAATCTGGGAGGTCTACCCAGAAAGTCCCCTGTGATTCGGCATCGTTGAGCGGAATGCCGTTGATGGTCACATTGATGCGGGTGGGGTCACTGCCGCGGATGCGGATGCCCGTGTAGCCGATGCCAGTCCCGGCGTCGGAGGTGACCACGGCGGAGGGCGTCCAACGGAGGAGGAAGGGCACATCCTGGCCGAGGTTGTTTTGCTCCAATTGCTCTTTGTTGAGATTGGTGTAGGTGACGGGGGTTTTGTCATCGGCCCAAGTGTCGAGGACTTCGATTTCCGTCATTCGGTAACTGGTCGGTTGCAGGGTGAATTCCAAGTTTTGGACGTCGGACAGTTCGATGCTTTGCTGTTCGCCCTGGTAGCCGATGTAGGAGATGATGAGGGTGTAATTGCCCTCCTGGAGTTTGTCGAAGCGGAAAAAACCATCTTCGTCGGTGGTGGTACTGCGCTGGATTTCGTCCAGCAGGACAGAAGCGCCGGGCAGTGGTTCGCCGCTGGGATCGGTAATGGTCCCGTTGAGCGAGCTTTGCGCCCAGCTGACAGTTGCCAGCAATAAGCTGAGTACGCTAGTGAGTAGGAGTCTCATGCAGGAAAATTTGAAGTTTTCTTAATCACCCTCCTGGGGTAAGAGGGTGCATATATGCATATCATAGGCCCAGAAAACCTCTTTGAAGAGAAGGCTCATTTCCTTGGCAGCATTACCCGCCCAGGTTCGTGGGTATGATCTCAGCCCGATCCCCTGATCGAGCACCCCAATGATACGGACAGCAAAGATAGTAAAAAGGTGAAAAATACCCATTTGATTTGCAGCAATGCGATCAATCAGTAACTGAGCTACTGGCTGGCCTGCCAATGTTCGATGGCTTGGATGGCTTGTTGCCTCCTGGCCTCTTGTCCGCCCGACAGGATGACGAAGGGGCTGTCGAGTTCGGTCAGCCGGTCGAAGTATCGCTGGAAGAGGGCGTCTCGGTCGTGTGGGTTTTCCCGCAAGGGGTCGTCTTCCCAGGGGATGTCGGGGCTGCAAAGGAAGTAACAGCAGCGGGGCGCCGGAGAAAGGCGGCTTTCGATCCAGGGGTGTATACGTCCGTATTTGACCTCACTCCAAATGGCGATGGTCAGCAAGTCGGTATCGCAGATCAAGAGGGGAGGGGAGGAGGAATGCTCTTGGGCCCATTGGCCTTTGGCGATGTCCAGGAGGTCGGATTCGACATAGGGGCGATGGAGTTGGTGCAGATAATCTCTGGCGTATTCTACCACCCAGGGGCAGTCGAAGTGCTGGGCCAGTTGGACGGCCAGGGTTGTTTTGCCACTTGATTCAGGGCCTGTACACACGACTTTCAGCATTTGTATCTATATTTATACTCTCCCAACTACTGTGTTATGAGTAGAGGAGTGCCTTTTGGTATTGGCCAAAACTTCTATGGCTCGATCTTTTCCCCATACAGTAAGAGGTTTGCTCGAAAGCTTTCAACGACAAAAATAAAGAATCTATGGAAACAGAAGTGCGCAAATGTAAGAACTGTCAGAGTGTGCTCCACGGGCCTTACTGCAGTGTCTGTGGACAAAAATGGATCGACGAACGCCTCACTGTCAAGCGGGTGCTGTCCAGTGCCATCAGCAACATTTTCAACTTGGAGAAAGGGCTTTGGTATACGGTCAAAATGCTGTTCATCAGCCCTGGTCAGGTTGTCAGAGACTATGTCAACGGCCGCACCCAGCCTTATTTCCCTCCCTTTCGCTATGCCTTGATTTTCATTGCTTTGGCTGCCTTCGCCAATTTGGGCTTGGGGGTCTACGACAGTCAAATGGATCAGATCATCGACCAGTGTAAGAAGATTGGAATGTACAGTACGCCTGAAGATGAGGCACAAGGTCGGGAGATCATGAAGTTTATGACCAATTTCCTCAACTTCATCCCCTTTTTGTTGCTGCCCTTTTTGAGCTTGTCCAGTTACGTACTCTTCAAGAGAGAGAAGTGGTACTATGCCGAGCACATGGCTCTGAACACTTTTCTGTTGGGGCATGTGAGCTTATTGGGCATCTTCAATACATTGCTGGTTTACTTTGTTCCTGCTGTCTTGCCCTTCTTCTTTTTCCTATCAACGGCAATCTACATCCTGGTCTACGGCCTGTGTTACCGTCAGCTGTTCAAGCGGAACTTGTTCGAGGGCTTCTTTCTGGGATTTTTCACCTATCTCCTGGCCTTTGTCTTCTTTTTCCTTACGGTGGGCGTACTTTCTTTTGTCTTGGGATTTGCGGTTGCCATGATCATGAAGAGCTTTGACTGACAGATGGTCCGACCGTACCCCCTTGCTTATATTGGGCGAATCGACTACCTTGCTCCTTCATCAGTAAGAAGTAACCAGCATGCACGACATAGAGCCTTATCCGAGATGGCGCGACTACTATGTGGCCGAGGAGGACGAACGGTCTCCTTTCTACGGCCGGGAATACAGTGAATTTCACTTTACACAAAAGATTTACAACTATTTCATTCATCCACAATGGGATGCCTTTGGCTCTCCCACTTTGTACATGAAGCTTCTGTATGTGGGGTATGAAGAAAAGTTTGCCATCATCGAGTTGATGGGGGAGTGGAATGATTGTTTACAGAATGACATCATGTTTTTGAAACGCGAAATTGTCGACCATCTGGCACAATACGACATTTCGCGATACATCATTGCTTGTGACAATGTGCTGAACTTCCACGGCTCTGACGATTGCTATTACGAGGAGTGGTCTGAGGATGTGAGTGAATACAGTGGTTGGATTTGCCTGCTCAATACTTTGGACCACGTTCGCCAGGAAATGGAGGAAACTTTCCTGCAGCAATATGTCAACTTCGGGGGGGAGTTCAACGATTTGGAATGGCGTGCCCTCAAGCCCAAGGTCCTTTTCAAGGCGGTGGATCGCATGATTCACACTGGTGTCAAGCAGCTTTATTATTAGCCTGACCGAATTTGCGTACCTTTGCCCAAAAGGACCAATTCATCTTTGCGCATGCACAAATCTGGCTTTGTCAACATCATCGGTCGCCCCAATGTGGGCAAGTCTACCTTGATGAACGCCCTGGTAGGGGAGCGGATGTCCATCATCACCAACAAACCACAGACCACTCGCCATCGAATCATCGGCATTCTGAGTGGAGAGGATTTTCAAATTGTCTTTTCTGATACGCCGGGCATCGTCCGCGATCCGGCTTACAAGATGCACGAGGCGATGAACCGCTTTGTGAAGACCACCTTCGAAGATGCAGACATCATGCTGTTGATCGCAGCGGCAGGTGATCCCTTCCCTTCTGACATCCAAATGTTGCAAAAACTGTCCAAGCTCGACATCCCCCTGATTCTGGTCATCAACAAAGAAGATTTGGTGGACAAGGCGCAGATTGCCCAAATGATCCAGGAATGGAACAAGGAGGTTTCCTTCACAGAAACGGTGGTGATTTCTGCCTTGCATGGGCGGCAGGTAGACGTATTGCAGAACCTGATCTTGAAGTATTTGCCAGAAGGCCCTATCTACTACCCCAAGGATCAACTGACGGACAAGCCCGAGCGGTTTTTTGTCAGTGAGATCATCCGCGAAAAAATTCTCTTGCAGTACAAACAGGAAATTCCCTACTCTTGCGAGGTGCTGGTGGAATCCTTCAAAGAGACCAAAACCAAGAAAGGAGAGCCCTTGGTGCGCATCTCTGCGATGATTTTTGCGGCGCGCAAGACCCAAAAGAGCATCATCATTGGCAAGGGAGGAGAGGCGATCAAACGATTGGGAATGGCGGCTCGCAAAGACATTGAGACCTTTTTGGAACAAAAAGTATTCTTGGAGCTGCACGTCAAGGTAAAGGACAATTGGCGGGACAGCGAGCAGCAGCTCAAAAACTTTGGCTATTGACCCAATGAAAAAAGCCGACGGATGCCGGCTTCCTAATTAATACCATTTTCAAACCTTTTTATTACGCTAAAAATGTCCCTTGCATGTTGTGGCAATACGGGGCTCAGATGAGCTTGCCCATATCTCTGACCAGGATGCTCTTGCGGTTGAAATAGATCAAGTCCATTTTGCGCAACTCATTGAGAACGCTGGTAACTGTCTGGCGGGATGTCCCGGTCAGGTTTGCAATGTCTTGCTGTGTGAGGCTGTGGCGAAGCAGCATTTCATATCCTACTCGGCGGCCACGGCTGGCTACGTTTTCCTTGATGAAATCAATGATGCGCGTGCGGGCATCCTTGAAAATGAGTGATTCCAAGCGACTTTCTGCCTTGCGCAAGCGGTTGCCCAAAATTTGGATGACCTTCAAACTCAGTCGAGAGTTGTGCTCCATCAATTTTTGGAAGTTGCCTACCTTGAGGATCCCCAAGTGTACCTCTTCATTCATGGCACGGGCAAAATCCTGCCGCTTCTCTTCTCCTACCAAGGACAGTTCACCAAACATGGCCATGGGGTGAAGAATCTGCTTGATGACTTCTTTGCCATCGCTGTTGTGTCTGCCGATTTTGACGGTGCCCCGTAACAAGAAGAAGACACAGTCGGAATAGTCAGACGCCATATAAACATAGTGGTATTTTGGGATTACCTTGGTCTCAAGCATGTTGGCCAGCATGTGGCGTTCCTCGATGTTGAGAGATTCGAATAGGGGAAAGTGCTCTAGACTTTTAGCGGATGGTGTAGAAGTTGTAATCATGGTAATACGTAGTTTTTCAATTCCTTTGATACAAATATCTATGGAAAGTCTTATTACATAAAGTACAATATTTTGGATTTGTACATGATGGGAAGCAGATGTATTGTGTGTAAAATGCTGGTTATCAGTATGTTAATTTTTTATCCGCTTTCATTTGTTTTGAAATTGAACCAAATATTTACCTATTTTGGCCTCGATTTGTAGTATTATTCTTGGGTGGTGACGATTTGGATGGAAATTAAAATTGGCAATTATTGGACTCTGCTGCTCTTTCCTTTTGGCGTCACAACGGCATTTTGTACCTGCCAAATGTCTCTTGATCACCTACTGTGACAGTGCTGTAAATATTTTTCTCATTTTTTTGCAAGGGGCGTTTTTTCTGCAATCTCGGCAAGGACTTGTTTCCCTGCGCATTACACTCCACGATTCCTACTAATGTTTTCCAAATGCCCAAGCAGATGTATGACCGAATGCCGGAAGTGTTTCGGACAGTCTCTTTTTTTCGTATTTTTGCAATGAGTTTTTCAGCCTTCAACCAACACAGGTTTTTTCCCCTCCCAGCCTGTCAACCGCTTCAGTTTCCTACTTTCCTAGAGATCAACCCCTGAGATCGGTACTCGCATGTTCGTGCTGCTCTGACAAAATCCTTGTGATTTGCTCGGATGGGAAGCAAATGCCATCGCAGATTTTGTCACATTACTTTTGGAGCCACTTCTGTGAATGTAGCAAGCTGTTTTTGTGAAATTCAGTGGTTTTTGTGACGAAATCCGAGCCTTTCATCCACTTGATCAAAACCTCCCTTCTGCCCATTTTCTTCTTTGGAAAGCAAAATTCCTCACAGTCTTTCTCCAAATACAAGAAGATGATGGAAGCAGAAATTGCAGCCGGAATGCACTTGACTCCGAAAATGCCACAACAAGCCATTCATTGCTGCATCGATTGAACGATACCCCTTTACATATGGAAGCTACTGCTGATATAACTGATAATGAGATAGTTGTGAGAAATATGTAAAGAATAAAAATAAGTAAAAGTCAGTCCGATGGCTTGATTTTTGCTGAAATACAGACCTTGAAACGAATCATGGATATTCCCCTGAAAAAGCAAGAATTGAACTTGCCAATCTGTGACATAGTAATGTAGACGAATCGATTTTTTGACAATTTTGACCAATCCCTAGAACTATGAGTGTACGTAGACACTGGAAATCCTCCATTCGTCAAACGGGAAATATCGCCAAACTTCACTTGTCCTCGCTGGGCTTTCTCGCCTTGCTGGCCGCTTGCTTTGTGTTGTTGTCCTTCCGCATGTTCCATTCTGACAGCCCGGATGCGACAGAAGGAAAGGAGCGGGCACATGCCGAAGCCATGCCTCCGGGAAGTGACTTTTCCTTTGATTGTGATGATGGCAAAAAGGTCGACCTGTATGGGACCGGAGGAAAGTGTGAAACCAATCCATCTGTAGACATCCCGAATTCGGGCAATGTCTACCAAGCCTATGTCGAAATTGTATACAAAGGAGCCAATCCTGGCAACCAGCTCATCGTTCGCGCGGGCGGACGCAGCCATGTCATCAGCAAGGTGTCCTTGACGGGGACCAGTAGCAGCGTGCATGTCTTTCGCGGGCAAATCAACGGCAGCGTGAGCCAGGTCAGCTTTCCCAATCCACCCAACCGTTGCAACCTGCAATCCATCTTGGTCTACGCCTTCCGCCAAGGGGTGGCCTCCATCGGCCAGTCTGGTATTTTTACTGCCTTCAGTGGCTACCGCGATTCTCGCACCTTCTCGATTCCCATTCCGGCGGGCATTGCGCCTCGCGACATCGACGTGAGAGTGCCTCTCTCAGAAATCACCACCGACTGCCGCATCCTCAACGTGTATGCATCGGCTGGCAGCATCTCCAATAGCGTACAAGTGTCCCAACCCGATCCCGATCTGGGAGGCTGTTGTCTGTCGATCCCTGTGATCCGTTTGGAAAATGTCCCTGCCGACATCACCAGCATAGACATCACCGTAGAATCGCCAGTCGGCTCTCGCAATGGCTGCCCCGTGGGTCCCAACCAAAATGGCCAGTCCTATGTCGTGGCAGGATTGGTGATGGCCGATGTGGAATGCATCCTTTGCATCGACCCCATTGCCTCAGACGACAACTACTCCACCTGTCCCAACCAAGCCATCAACGGCAATGTCAGTGACAACGACCGTCGGATCAGCGACCAAAACCATCGCTACAGCCTTCGCTCTGCCCCAGCCCGAGGCCGTCTTGACCTCAATCCCGATGGCCGCTTCAACTATGTACCAGAGGATGACTTCTGTGGCAATCTGAGCTTCCGATACAAAATTTGCAATGACGGCGTCGACGCCCCTGCCTGTTGTGATGAGGCAACGGCTCACTTGATCATCAACGACACCGAAGCTCCCCGGCTTCTCAACATCCCCAACGACCTCACGGTCTCCTGCGAAGCTGTCCCCGCTCCATCCAACAATGTGAGAGCCACAGACAATTGCAGCAACAATCTGACTGTTCACTTTTCCCAATCCGATGACCAACAAAGTACGGGTTGTGGAGAGTTTGACTATACGATCAGCCGTACTTGGCGGGTCGAAGACATTTGCGGAAACGAAACCGTCCGCACCCAAACACTACATGTGAAAGATCTACAGGCTCCGGTTGCCTCCGGCCTCCCCCCTGATTTGACTGTTTCCTGCAATGACCTACCCGCTGTTGATGCACCGACTTTTGCTGATGATTGCGACAACAATTTTCGAGTCGACTTTTCAGAGGTACAAAACGATGGACTGTGCCAGGGCAATTACACCCTGATCCGCAAATGGACCGCCACAGACCTGTGCAACAACAGCCGGGTGGTCGAGCAGCTCATTACCGTGCAAGATGTGGTGGCGCCAAGTTTGGCTGATCCGGCCGATTTGACCATCAGTTGCGAGCAGGCCATTCCCGCACCTCAGTTGCCAAGTGCCTCAGACAATTGCATCGACTCGGCAGACTTGAGGGTGGTCTTGGAAAGCGAAACCAGCAATCAGACCAACAATGGATCTTGTACCGACTTCAACTACATCATCACCCGCATCTACAAAGCCACCGATCCTTGTGGCAACTCCAGTCAGCAAGTCCAGCAAATTGAAATCGTCGACGATCAGGCGCCCATTATTTCCTCGCAGGCCTCCAACCTGACCGTTGAATGTGATGGCAGTGGCAATACTTCTGATCTCAGTGATTGGCTCAACAATCAAGGAGGAGCACAGGCAAGCGACAATTGTTCGGCCTTGCGCTGGACCCATGACTTCAGTGGTTTGTCCGATGATTGTGGGGCTACAGGTCGGGCAGAAGTGACCTTTACAGCAACAGATGCTTGTGGCAATTCTGTGCAGACGAGTGCCGAGTTCATCATCTTGGATCGCATCGCACCACAAGCCATCTGCAAAGACATTCGGGTGCAACTCGATGCCAATGCCCAGCTCATCCTCCAGCCTGCTGATGTGGACGGAGGTTCCAATGATGCCTGTGGAGCTGTCATCTTGAATGCCGTGCAACCCAATGCATTTGACCTGAGCAATTTGGGAGACAACCAAGTGCAATTGACTCTGGAAGATGAGTGTGGCAACCCAGCCGATTGCCGGGCCACTGTCCGCATCGAATCTTTTGACTTGGCACTGCGCAAGCGACTGGCCGATGCTGAAGCAGACCGCCGTGTGTATCCCGGACAAATCATCACTTTTGCCATCGAAGTCTACAACCAAGGCACCTTGGATGCCACAAACATTGAGATACTGGACTACATTCCAAATGGCCTGAGTTTGGCCGATGCCGACTGGAACAACAATGCCAATGGAACGGCTTCTTTCACCATCTCTTCCTTGGCAGCAGGAGCATCTACCACAGTGGAAGTGAGTCTGCGAGTGGAGCAACGCTCTGTTGGGATCATTCGCAATCGAGCTGAAATTTTCCGGGCCAATGCGCCAGTGGGTTTTGGTCCGATCGATGTCGATTCCCGCTTTGATGGCAATCCCTCCAACGATGCGGAAGTGGACAATGTCATTGACAACACGGGTGGCGACGAAGACGATGCCGACTTTGAAGAAATTCAAGTGGAAATATTTGACTTGGCCTTGCAAAAAAATCTGGATGCTGCAGCTTCTGATGCGCCCATCATTCAGGATCGGAAAGTGGTATTCAACATTCGCATTTTCAACCAAGGAAGTGTGGCCGCTACCGGCATTCGACTGATCGACTACGTGCCAACTGGTCTTCGCCTGGACGATGCCAACTGGACAGACAATGGAGACGGAACGGCTGCTTACAATATGCCTCTCCAACTAGCTCCAGGACAAGATCTCAGCATTCCCATTGCCTTTGTGGTGGAATTGGGAGTAGAAGGACAATTGCTGAACTTCGCAGAAATCAGTGCCGCGAAAGACGATTTGGGAGATGCTGTTGAAGACCTGGACTCCACACCGGATACGAACAATGGCAATGACACCTTGGTAGACAATGAAATCAACAATGCAGGGGGCGATCAGGACGATCACGACGTGGAAGCCGTTTTGGTGGAGCGTTTCGATTTGGCCTTGATCAAACAATTTGACGCAGCCAATTCTGCCAACCCCATCCTGCAAGGACGAGAAGTGACGTTCAATCTGCGCGTCCTCAACCAAGGAAGCATCCCCGCCAGCAACATCCAATTGGTCGACTATCTTCCCAATGGCTTGGAATTGGCAGATGCCAACTGGCAGGACAATGGCGATGGCACAGCAAGCCTTCGGCAGCCCTTCGATTTGGCAGTTGGTCAAAATCAAACGATTCCCATCCGATTGCAGGTGAAAAATGGGGTGACAGGCAACTTGGTCAATCGGGCAGAAATTGCAGATGCACGAGATGTCAACGGGCGACCTGCCCTGGACATTGACTCCACCCCTGATGCCGTCCAAGGCAATGATACCGGAGGACAAGTCAATACGACCGACGACGACAATGCATCCGGAAATGGCAAGCAAGGAGAGGACGAAGATGACGAAGATCCGGAAGACATTACGGTAGAAACATTTGATTTGGCCTTGCGCAAGAGAGCCAATTTCAATGGCACACAACGCGCTGGCACAGACGTGACTTTTGTCATCGACATTTTCAACCAAGGAAGTATCCCTGCCCGCAACATTCGCATCAACGAATTCCTCCCAACGGGTTTTGCCCTCAGCAATAATGACCCCAACAATTGGCAGCAAATCACAGCCAGTCAATTGCAAAAAACAATTGCCACTCCTTTGCTTCCCGGCACACAAACCAGTGTGGAAGTGGTGCTGACCATCCAGCCCGATACCCGCGCCGGAGACTACACCAACAAATCTGAAATTTCTGCTGCCACCGACAACAACGGATTGGCTGCTGCTGATATTGATGCCACCTACGACGACAATCCTAACAACGATCGATTGGTCGACGATGAGATCAACGACAATGGACAAGTCGATGAAGACGATCACGACATTGCCATTGCCAGCGTTTGCGACATCATCCCGCCAGTGCTCGCGGGCATTCCGGCTGATGTGACCTTGGAGTGTACCGAAGTCATCCCAAATCCTCCCGTCCTGTACAGCGAGTTGACCGCCAGTGACGAATCTGATCCCACGGTACAAATCAGCTTCAGCGAGCAAAGTACACAAGGACAAGGAGCCAACTGCACGGCTTATGACTACACGATTACCCGCACCTGGATTGCAACCGACATTTGCAACAATACCAGCAGTGCCCAGCAAATCATCCAAGTGCAGGATACCCAGGCACCTGTCATTTCAGTGGAAGCATCGGATCGAACGGTCGAATGTGATGGGGGAGGGAATGGATTGGAATTGAGAGCTTGGTTGGATGCCAACGGAGGGGCTACGGCGACAGATGCTTGTGGGGACAATGCCGTTTTCTGGTCCAATGATTTCACTGCCTTCAGCGACGATTGTGGGGCGAGTGGACAGGCAATTGTGACCTTTACCGTGCGCGATGATTGCGGCAATACGGCCCAGACAACAGCAACTTTTACCATCGTAGATCGGACTGCTCCGCAGATCGTCACACCGGCGCAAAACCTGAGCGTTGAATGCGACGGACAAGGCAACCAGATCAACATCGACAACTGGCTTAATTCTCAAGGAGGAGCCTTGGCCACTGATCTTTGCAGCAGCAACATCCAGTGGACAAACGACTTCAATGGATTGACCGATGATTGTGGAGATACGGGAAGTGCCAGGGTTACCTTTACCGCAACCGACGATTGTGGCAACCAAAGTCGTACGACGGCTACCTTTACCATCGTCGATACCAGTCCTCCAAGCATTGGGATTGTGGCCAAAGACCTCATCGTTGAATGCGATGGCAATGGCAATCAAACAGAACTCAACGAATGGCTCAACGCCCAAGGAGGGGCCGGAGCCATCGACCTATGTAGCGACATCAGCTGGCAAAATGATTATGCCCAACTCAGCAATGATTGTGGGGCAAGTGGAAGTGCATTGGTCACTTTTACGGTCAGTGATGCCTGTGGAAATACGTCTCAGACAAGCGCTCGTTTTACGGTCTTGGACCGCAGCAATCCTGTCTTACAAGGTGTCCCAGCAGATGCGACAGTGGAGTGTGATGCGGTACCTTCTCCAGCAGCAGTGACCGCGACCGATGTTTGTGATGCGGCTGTTGTGGTAGATTTTCAAGAAGTGCGGACGGATGGAAACTGCCCGAATGCCTATGTCCTCACAAGGACCTGGACGGCAACCGATGCCTGTGGAAATCAGGATCGCAAAAGCCAACGCATTGTAGTGGAAGACAATCAAGCACCGAGCTTGCAAGGCATCCCTGCCGATGTCATTGTGGCTTGTGAGTCTGTTCCTTCTGCAGCCAATCCAACAGCCTCTGACAATTGTGATCTCGATGTAGACATTCAATATTTGGAGACTCGCATCAGTGGAAGTTGCCCGGACAGCTACCGCCTCATTCGGGAGTGGACAGCCACCGATAATTGTGGCAACCAACAAACCCGAACCCAGACCATTACTGTACAAGATTTGGAGGCACCAATTCTATCTGGTGTCCCTGCCAATGTTACTGTCTCCTGCGAATCTGTTCCCGCCCCGGCCAGCCCAACAGCGACCGACAATTGCGATGCCGATGTCACCTTGCAGTTTGTGGAAAACATCGTGGCAGGAAATTGCACGGATTCTTACAGCATTGTTCGCACCTGGTTGGTGACAGACAATTGTGGAAACAATGATGCACAATCGCAACTCATCACCGTAGTGGACGACACAAAACCAGTTCTTGCTGGCATTCCGGCCGACATGACGGTGGAGTGTGATGCGGTCCCTGCTGCTGCCAATCCAACAGCGACCGACAATTGCGATGCCAATGTGGACATTCAATATTTGGAAACCCGCATCCCTGGATTTTGCCCGGATACGTACCGCCTCGTCCGTCAATGGACTGCGACGGACAACTGTGGCAACCGCGATGTCAAAACCCAAGAAATATCGGTGCGCGATCAAACGGCCCCTCTTCTCAGTGGTGTCCCTGCGGATGCAACTGTAGAGTGCGATGCTGTTCCTTCGCCCGCCAGTCCAACAGTCAGCGACAACTGTGATGCTGATGTGACCCTGCAATTTGTCGAAACCAGAGTCGATGGCGCTTGCCCCGATGCCTACAGCTTGGTGCGAACCTGGTTGGCGACTGACAATTGTGGCAACAATATTTCTCGTTCTCAGTTGATTGTCGTGGAAGACCAAACGCCGCCTGCACTTTCTGATGTACCCGCAAACATCACAGTAGAATGCGATGCCGTTCCTACCGCAGCTGCTGTCAGTGCGACCGACAATTGTGATGCCGATGTAGACATCCAACTGCAAGAAGTGCGCAGCAACGGCAATTGCCCAGACAGTTACCAATTGACTCGGACTTGGACGGCGACGGACAATTGTGGCAACCAAACGGTTCGTTCACAGCTCATCACCGTAGAAGATCGCACGGCTCCTCAGTTGGTCGGTGTTCCAGCGGATGTGACAGTCGATTGCAGTGCTGTCCCTTCGGCGGCTACTCCCAGCGCGACCGATAATTGCGATGCCGATGTGCGCATTGATTTTGTGGAGCTTCGCACAGATGGCGATTGCCCGGATGCGTACAGCCTGCGTCGCACTTGGACGGCAACGGACGATTGTGGAAATGCCACGGAGCAAACACAACTCATTCAAGTCGAAGACAAAGAAAAGCCTCAACTGATTGGCATTCCGGCCGACATGACGGTGGAGTGCAGCGACATTCCAACGGCAGCCAGCCCTTCAGTTAGTGACAATTGCGATGTCGATGTGGACATCCAACTGCAAGAAGTCCGCACAGATGGTGACTGCCCAGACAGCTATGTTCTCAACCGCATTTGGACGGCGACCGACAACTGTGGCAATCTGGACATTCAGACACAGCAAATCACAGTATTGGATCGCAGCCAACCGACTTTGGTCGGAGTTCCTGCAGATGTCACTGTGGAATGTGATGCGGTCCCAGCTCCGGCCCAGCCTACCGCCAGCGACAATTGCGATGCCAATCCATCCATTGAGTTTACAGAAATCCGAGAAGACGGCGACTGTCCAAATAGCTATCGCTTGATTCGCAGTTGGACAGCAACAGACGACTGTGGCAACCGAGATGCAAAGACCCAAGTATTGGTCATAGAAGATCGCCAAGCTCCCATCTTATCGGGAGTCCCTGCCAATGCAACTGTAGAATGTGATGCCGTTCCAACTCTGGCCCAGCCTACGGCCAGCGACAATTGCGATGCCGATCTGCGCATTGATTTTGTGGAAGTTCGAACATATGGCAACTGCCCCAATTCCTACACCCTGACCCGTACCTGGACCGCAACCGATGACTGTGGCAACCAAGAAGAACAAATCCAAGAGATCACTGTCCTGGATCGCACGCGCCCTGTATTGAGTGGTGTTCCTGCTGACCTCACACTGGAATGCGATGCCATCCCAGCTCCGGCTCAGCCCACTGCCACTGACAATTGCGATACAGATGTATCCATTACCTATCAGGAGGTTCGGGAAGATGGCCAATGTGTCCATACCTACGTTTTGCAACGGACTTGGACCGCTACCGATGATTGCGGGAATGCAAGTACACAAACCCAGCGAATCATTGTACAAGACGAAACGGCTCCCTCTCTGGCAGGCGTTCCTGCGAATGTCACTGTAGAATGCGATGCCATCCCGGCCCCCGCTCAGCCCACAGCCAGCGACAATTGTGATACAGATGTACAAATCGATTATCTGGAAGTTCGCACCGACGGCAATTGTCCGGATGCTTACACTCTTGCCCGCACTTGGACGGCGACAGATGATTGTGGCAACAAAGATGTACAAACACAACTCATCACGGTAGAAGACCAAACAGCCCCTCAGCTCATTGCTGTCCCAGGAAATGTCACCGTAGAATGCGACGCCATTCCAAGGACTGCTACTCCAACTGCTACTGACAATTGCGATTTGGATGTGGACATCAGCTATGTAGAAGTTCGCACCGATGGCGATTGTGCAGACAGCTACGTACTCAGCCGCAGTTGGACCGCTACCGACAATTGTGGCAATCAACAAACCCAAACGCAGCTCATCACGGTAGAGGATCGAACCTCTCCTGTCTTGGCAGATGTTCCTTCCGACTTGACAGTAGAATGCGATGCCATTCCAAGAGCTGCCACTCCAACAGCTACCGACAACTGTGATTTGGATGTAGAGGTCAACTATGTGGAAGTTCGCACCGATGGCAACTGTACAGACAACTACGTATTGACCCGTACATGGACGGCGACAGACAATTGTGGCAACAGCACCGAGCGCAGCCAACGCATCGAAGTATTGGATCGCACCAAGCCGCAGTTGGTTGGCCTGCCTGCTGATTTGACGGTAAGTTGTGAGGCCGTACCAAGTGCCGCTACTGTCCTTGCAACCGACAATTGTGATGCCGATGTCGAGATTGCCTACCTGGAGGTGCGCACGGACGGTACTTGCCCAGATGGGTATACCTTGACCCGTACTTGGACGGCGACGGATAACTGTGGCAACCAAAGTGTGGGAACACAGACCTTGGTCGTCGAAGATGTAACTGCACCGCTTTTGTTGGGCGTTCCAGCAGACCAGCGCGTGAGTTGCGAATCCGTTCCATCTCCTGCTACCCCAACTGCCAGCGACAATTGTGATACAAGCGTAGACATCAATTTCCAAGAAGTTCGCACCGATGGCGATTGTCCCCATACCTACGTCCTCACTCGTCTTTGGACAGCGACGGACAACTGTGGCAATCAGACGGAGCGCAGCCAACGCATTGAAGTAAGCGATCGCACAGAGCCAATCTTGGCGGGCGTTCCTGCAGATGTGACAGTGGGTTGTGCCAATGTTCCAACAGCCGCCATACCAACAGCAACAGACAATTGTGATGCAGACGTCCAAATTGAGTATCTGGAAGTTCGCACGGATGGCAGTTGCCCGGACAGTTATGTTTTGACCCGCACTTGGATGGCGACGGACGATTGTGGCAACCAAGACATGCAAAGCCAACGAATTCAGGTGGAGGACCGAACTCGACCTGTTCTGGTAGGTGTACCTGCCAACATTACTGTGGAGTGCGATGACATTCCAACTGTTCCCAACATAGGCAATGAGGTCACAGCGACCGATGATTGTGATACAGATGTGGAGATTCAATTTTTGGAAACTCGCATCGATGGCGATTGCGACAATTCCTACAGCCTGCTGCGCGAATGGACGGCGACCGACAATTGTGGCAATGCTCAAACGGAAAGCCAGTTGGTCCTGGTAGAAGATCGAAGCAATCCAGTTCTGCAAGGAATCCCAGCAGATGCCACTGTGGAGTGCAACGACATCCCACAAGCTCCTCTGATCGGACAAATGATTACAGCAACAGACCTCTGCGATACAAATGTGGTGATCACCTTCAGTGAGTTGCGCACCGATGGCAATTGTGAGGATCAATATACCTTGACTCGGATTTGGACAGCTACCGATGACTGTGGCAATCAAGCAGAAGCGATTCAAAACATTCTTGTCATGGATCGCACAGTGCCCGTTCTTGTAGGGGTGCCGGCCGATGTAACCGTTGCTTGCAATTCGATTCCCAACCCAGCAAATCCAACTGCCAGCGACAATTGCGATACCGATGTACAGATTGATTATCTAGAAGTTCGGACAGATGGCAATTGCCCAGACAGTTATGTCCTGACCCGCACTTGGACCGCGACGGATAACTGTGGCAATCAAGCGACACAAAGCCAGCGCATTGAGGTGCGAGATGACAGGGCGCCCAGCTTGGCAGGAGTTCCTGCTGACATTCAGGTAGCCTGTGATGCCCTTCCTGAGCCAGCCCTCGTGGTGGCCACTGACGATTGTGATACAGATGTACAAATCGACTTCGTGGAAGTTCGGACGGATGGCAGCTGCCCCGATGGTTACACCTTGACTCGTACCTGGACGGCCACCGACAACTGTGGCAATCAAAGCAGCCAGAGTCAACGCATTGAAGTGAGCGACCAAACAGCTCCCATCTTGACAGGCGTTCCTGCTGATCAAACCGTAGAGTGCGACAACATCCCGGCTGCTGCCAACCCAAGCGCGACTGATGATTGCGATGCCAATGTCGACATACAATTTGTAGAAACTCGGACCGATGGTGATTGTTCAGATGCTTATGCTTTGACTCGTACCTGGACAGCGACCGACAATTGTGGCAATGCAACGGCCTTGACGCAAGTGGTGCAAGTATTGGATCGAAGCCGCCCCATTCTCCTCGGCCTGCCTGCCGACCTGACAGTGACTTGTGATGACATTCCAAGCGTTGCCACTCCAACGGCGACCGACAATTGCGATACAGATGTCAGCATTGATTTCATTGAGACAAAAGTTGATGGCGATTGCCCCGGAAGCTATGTTTTGCGACGCAGCTGGACGGCGACCGATAATTGTGGAAATCAGGATGTTCGCACACAAGTTGTGACAGTTCAAGACAATTTAGCACCTGTCTTATCGGCTGCTCCTGCAGATGTGACGGTCAGTTGTGAATCCATCCCCGCTGCTGCTCAACTCACTGCCAGTGACAATTGTGAGGCGGAGATAGAAGTCGAGTTTTTGGAAGTGCGGACCAATGGCAACTGCACAGATGCCTACACCTTGGTACGGACCTGGACGGCCACCGATGCTTGTGGCAATCAAGATGTAAAAACACAAACCATAGATGTAAAAGACGAACAAGCCCCACTGTTGACGGGAGTCCCTGCCGACATCACGACCAGTTGTGATGACCTGCCTGCCATCCCACAGATTGGCCAGGACGTGACGGCGACCGACAATTGCGATGCATCAGTTGACATTGCATTTGTCGAAAGTCGGACGGATGCAGATTGTGCCAATAGCTACACTTTGCTGCGCACTTGGGCGGCGACTGACAATTGTGGAAATGCCACCCGTCTCAGTCAACGAATTTTGGTACAAGATGAGGAAGCGCCTGTACTCACTGGGGTCGGTGGAAATTTAACGGTCAGTTGTGAGAATGTTCCACAGCCTCCTGTCATTGGTCAAGACATTCAGGCCACCGACAATTGCGATGGAACGGTAAACATTCGTTTTGAAGAAACACGAACAGCAGATCTTTGCACAGACCCTTACGACTTGATTCGCACTTGGACGGCTACTGACCTTTGTGGAAATCAGACGGTCCAAACGCAATTGATTCAAGTGCGCGACGAGCAAGCTCCGATCATGAGCGGCGTGCCTGCCAACCTTCGGGTCTCTTGCGAGTCTGTCCCTACTCCGGCCCAACCCACGGCCACCGACAATTGCGACACCAATGTAAGCATTGACTTTCAGGAAGTACGCACCGCTGGAAACTGCCCGAATACCTACCGCCTCACCCGGACCTGGACGGCGACGGACAACTGTGGCAATCAGGATGTGCAAAGTCAGACCATTGAAGTATTTGACGATTCAGCTCCCATCCTAAGTAGCGTGCCTGCCGACATCAGCATTGCTTGTGGTCAGGTTCCGCCAGCAGCCAATCCAGTTGCTACCGACAATTGCGATCTATCAGTAGATGTCAACTTTGTGGAAGTGCGCACCGATGGGGATTGTGGCAACAGCTACACATTGACCCGTCGTTGGACAGCTACGGACAATTGTGGAAACCAAACGGTGCGGAGCCAGGTGATCGTTGTGGGAGATGAGGAGGCGCCGTTGTTGACAGGAGTTCCCGCCGATGTCACGGTGGCCTGCGGACAAGTCCCAACTCCTGCCAACCCGACCGTCTCAGACAATTGCGATACAGATGTCGACATCGAATACGTGGAAGTTCGCACCGATGGCGACTGTCCACACAGCTATACCTTGACTCGTTCTTGGACTGCGACAGATGCTTGTGGAAATGACAATCGACAAGAACAAATCATCACAGTTCAGGATGTGGAAAAACCTTTGCTCATTGGTGTGCCAGGCGATGTGGAAGTTTCTTGTAGCCAAGTTCCTGCGGCTGCGACACCGACGGCCACTGACAATTGCGATGCCGATGTACAAATTGATTTTGTGGAAGTCCGAAGCGATGTCGATTGTCCAGATGGCTATGATTTGATTCGCACTTGGACAGCGACGGATGATTGTGGCAACCAAGAAATCCTCCGTCAAATTGTTCGAGTCAGAGATACAGAAAAGCCATTGTTGTTGGGTGTGCCAGCTGATATAACTGTCAACTGCAACAGCCTTCCAGCAATTGCGACACCGACAGCGAGTGACAATTGTGATACCGATGTCCAAATTGATTTTGTAGAAGTCCGCAGCGAGGAAGATTGCCCGGATTCCTACACCTTGTCCCGTACCTGGACAGCGACGGACAATTGTGGCAACCAAGAAGTTCGCACCCAAAAAATTGAAGTGCGGGACGAGCAGGCGCCCATCATCAGCGGTGTGCCAGCCGATGTGACGGTGGGTTGTGGAGAGATTCCATCCATTCCCATCCTCGGCCAAGACATTACGGCTACTGACGATTGTGATACAGATGTGGAACTGCAATTTGGGGAGGTTCGAAACCTGGGCAATTGCGAAGACAGCTACACCCTGGTTCGCACTTGGTTTGCCACCGATAATTGTGGCAATCGCACCAGACTCGTTCAGCGCATCAGTGTGCAAGACCGGGAAGGGCCTCAGTTCAGCAAAACGCCTGATGATGTCAGCATCGATTGTGGCACCGTGCCGCCAGTTCCTGTCATTGGAGTGGACATCATCGCCGTCGATGATTGTGACAACGATGTTCGAATTGTTTTTGAAGAAAATCGCACCCCTGGAAACTGCGGCGATTCTTACATCCTAACAAGGACATGGACTGCCTATGACAACTGTGGCAACAGCAATCAGTTTGTCCAAAGTGTATCTGTGGGAGATGCAACCGCTCCGGTCCTCGTCAATGTCCCGGCAGATGTCACCTTGGGTTGTGGTCAGACGCCTGACCCTGCCAGCCCAATTGCGACCGACAATTGCGATGGAAATGTCACCATTGATTTTGTCGAAAGTCGGACAGATGGAAGTTGTCCGCAAAATTATCGATTGACCAGAGAGTGGACAGCCACCGATGCATGTGGCAATGCCGCAACCTATACCCAGCAAATTACAGTTGGCGATTTGCAGCCGCCGCGAATCTTTGGCGTCCCTGGCGACATCACGGTTGCTTGTGATGCCATTCCGCAGCCTGCCACTGCTCAAGTGACGGATGAATGCAGCGATGCCAGCTTGTCGTTCGATCAGTTCCGCGAGCCTGGTGATTGTGAATACAGTTTTGTATTGCGTCGCGTTTGGTCTGCAGTGGACGACTGTGACAATCGCTCGGAATTGGTTCAGTTGGTTCACATTGTGGATGAGGTGGCCCCTGTCTTGTCAGAGTATCCAGGCGATCTCACCGTGGACTTGGCAGCAGGCCAAATCGTTCCTCCGGCGGCGGTCTTGGTCGCCACCGACAATTGTGATCCTTCGGTATCGGTTCAGTTTGAGGAAGAACGCATTGATGGAAATGGAGACTGCTCCTATCAACTGATTCGGACTTGGTCGGCCACTGATGCTTGTGGCAATGAAGTGGAGACCCGGCAGGAAATTACCGTTTTAGATCAGACAGATGTGAGCTTGAGTCCGCGCAATCCATTCCTTTGTCTGGGAGGCAGCGTGCAGTTTGATCTTCAACCAGCAGGGGCCAACAGCAACTATGAATGGCGGTCCAGTGGGGGAAGTTTCTCAGACCCTTCCATCGCCAATCCTTTGTTTACCGCCAACGAGGCAGGAACATACGACATAGAGGTTCGCATTTCCGGATCATCGAGCAGCTGCAATGCAGTTTTGACAACGACAGTGACTGTGGTAGAACGCCTACTGGCAGAGGCGACGAGCAATGCGCCCATTTGTCAGGGAAGTGATTTGCAACTGTACGGCAGTGGTGGCAATGTCTATCGCTGGACAGGCCCCAACAATTTTACATCCAACGAACAAAACCCACTCATTCCATCTGCTTCGCAGGCCAATGCAGGCATCTATACCCTGGAGGTGACAGTAGGCGATTGTCAAGCAACTGCAACGGTATCTGTCGACATTGCCAGGGGCATTCGGGCCGATTACAACAAGACAGATGTGGACTGTGAGCTTGCTGGGACCATCAACGTCAGTGTGGCTGGTGGAACGGGTGATTACAGCTATGATTGGGCAGACCTTCCGGGCAGCAATGATCCAAAAGATCGCCTCGATGTACAGGAAGGCACCTATTCTCTTACCATCAGCGATGCAGGGGGATGCACCAAAGTTTTGTCTGGCATCGTCGTGGAAAATACATGTGATTGCGATGCCAGGGCAGGAGGGATTACCGCTTTGGAAGAGAACTTCTGTTTTGAAGGAGGCAACATGTTGGTGGCAGCTCGTCCCAATGGCAATGCCTTTGTTCCGGCTGGCTTCCAGGTACAGTACGTACTATCGGAGGGCTTGGAAAACATCATTTTGGGCAGAGGGGCGACCCCTGAGTTTCAGGTAAGTGCTCCTGGCAATTACTACATACATACCCTGGTCTACGACCCTGCAACGCTCGACCTGTCTTTCCTCCAAATTGGACAAAGCAAAATTGATGACTTGGCTCGTCGCTTGATTCAGGGGGGAGGCAGCATTTGCGGGGCGCTGGACATCAGTGGTGCTTTGGTGCGCCTGTCTCAGCCCGAGGCAAGAATTCTGATCAGCCTGCCCGACGTTTGTCAGCAAGGCAACGGAAGTGCCATTCTCAAACCAACGACCAACACCTATCGCTGGAGCGATGGAGGGACGGGTGCCGAACGAGATCAGTTGGCCAGCGGTGTGTATACCGTTCGCTTTACAGATGCTTTTGGCTGTTCCGGAGAATTGGAAGTGACCATAGGAGCAGACTGTTTTTGTGAAGAACCTGAGCTGGAAACGGCCATTGTACGATCGGCCAGCTGTGGCAATGCAGATGGGACTGTGGAATTGGTCATGGCGCAAAATCCTGCACAGTTTACTTACCAATGGAGTACGCAGATCGGGAGCAGCAATGCCATCGGCAACCGACGGACACAATTGTCGGCGGGTGTGTATCGCATCACCATCACCAACAATGACGCAAGCGATTGTTTTGTGGTAGAAGAAATCGTATTGGGCAATTCAGATGGACCGACCATTTCGGAATCATCGACCAGTAAGGCGGATTGTGGCCAGGCCAATGGTTCTGCCTCTTTCCTACCTGCCAATTGGAACTACCTATGGGCGCACGACAACCAATCTGCTTCCAGTCGAAATGATCTGGCAGCTGGATTCTACCAGGTGGTGGTCATTGATCCGGCACAGCCTGATTGCCCCAATTTGGTATTGATAGAAATTGAAGAAGTCGAAGGCATCGAGGGCCAAGTCATTGTTGAGCAGCAGCCAACTTGTGGAGAATCCAATGGCCAGGTGCGCATCGACGCTTCGCCAGCCAATGGCGATTACAAATACATCTGGGAGGATGGACTGGAAACGGAAGATCCGACTCGCAATGATCTGCCAGCAGGTGGTTACAGTCTGCAAATTGTGGAACTTTCTACGCAGTGTTCCACAGACTTGACCTTTGCCTTGCAAAACAACAAGAGGGATGCCCAGATCACTTTGCAATCCAATCAATTGCAAGTCAGTTGCGCAGGCAGCAAGGATGCCAAGGTGGAGTATGCAGTTTCCTACCTCACCGGCTTCAACATGCCTTCTGAGGAGCAAATCGTAGATGAAAGAGGTCGTCGCCAACAAAACGGACGACTGGGAGAGGGCAGTTATTGCATACTGGTCTTTGATGCAGAGGGATGTTTGGCAGCGCAGGAATGCTTCGAAGTGGACAGCCCGGAAAGCATCGATGTCCAGGCCAGCATTGTAGACGAGAGCTGTGCGGCCATGGGACAAATTTCTTTGAATGTACAAGGAGGAACGGGCCAATTCAATTTTGATTGGTCAGACCAAATTGGAAACAACAACCCACAAAATCGCAACGATTGCAAGGCGGGCATTTACCACGTCCGGATTACAGATGTTGTCGGTTGTTCTGTCATGGTGCAGGAATTGCGGGTGGGGAATGCTTGTTTGTTGACATGCATCCCGGCAGAGATTGACGAGATCATCAAGACCAAAGCTTCTTGCAACAATTCTGATGGAGAAATAGAGGTTCGCCTTGTGGGCAATCCGGATGACTATACCTACGAATGGCGTCCTGCCTTGGGCATTCCCAATGCAGCTGGAAATCAGCGGACCGACTTGCCATCGGGTACCTATGAATTGCGCATCACCGACCGCAATGATCCTTCTTGTTTCATCGACGAGATCATCGTTTTGGGCAATGAAGATGGACCAGAAACCAGTGTCGTGCTGACCACGCCATCCAATTGCGACGCACCCTCTGGAACCGCCAACCTTCGCCCCACCAACTTTGACTACGATTGGAGCGATGGAGACAGTGGTCCGGAGCGGACTGGTCTGGCAGCTGGCATTTATCAGGTGACCATTACCGACCCTGCCACAGCTTGTACCAACGTCATTGAAGTGACCATCCGCGAGATCAACCCTCTGCAGTCAACTGTTGCCACGACAGCCCCAACTTGTGGAGAAGACAATGGCGCAGCAACCATCAACGTGACGGGAGGCAGCGGCGATTATACCTACAGCTGGGGGGGAGGCCCGACAAAAACAGACCTGGCTGCCGGGCGGTACAGCGTGACCGTCACCGACAACCAATCTGCTTGTGAGGTCGTGGCCGAATTCACCCTCATCGATCAAACCGCTGGCGCCAGCATTCAACTCAACACCCCTGTGGTCAATTTGAGCTGTGAAGGAGCTGCCGATGGATTTGTCGATTTTGACTACACTCTGGAACAAGGCTTTGCACAACCCGAGCAAGTACTCATCGTAGATGCCAATGGAACAACTGTCCAAAACGGTCAATTGACAGCAGGTGATTACTGCATTCGAATTGTAGATGCCAATGGATGTGAGACGGCGGTGAACTGCTTTGTGGTTCGCGATCCGGACGCCATCCTGGCCAGTGCGAATGTGTCGAATAAAACTTGTTTGGCCAATGGAGCCATTGATTTGTTGGTCAGTGGTGGAACGCCGCCCTACGCCTTCAATTGGGCCGATTTGGGAGGAGTAAACAATCCAGAGGATCGCATCGATCTGGAGCCGGGCAGCTATTCGGTTGTCATTCGGGATGCCAACGGATGTGAATTTCCGCTGACGGACATAGTGGTGGCAGATGATTGTGTGATCTTGGGCTGTACGCCTCCGGTTATCCAGAGCATTTCCATCCAAGATGCCAATTGCAACCAAAACAATGGAGCCGCGACCGTCAACATTGTTGGTGATCCCGACGACTTTGTCTTTACCTTCGACCCCAACCTGGGCTCAGGCATGGGCAATGCCCGCACGGGCTTGTCGGTAGGTACTTACAACCTGCGGGTCGCCAAAGGAAATGATCCAAACTGTTTCACCGATACAACCTTCGTCATTGGAACAACAGACGGGCCTACTGCAACGGCCGTGACCACGCCCGCCAATTGCTTGGCAACTGATGGCTCGGCCCAATTGCAACCCAATTTCTACGCCTATCGCTGGTTTGACGGCTCTGCCAATCCCACCCGCAACGATTTGGCTGCCGGGACATACTTGGTGACGGTGACTGATCCGGCCACCAATTGTGAGGACGTACTGACAGTGGTCATTGGACAGGAAAACAACTTGATCATATCAGCCAACATCCTGCAAATGCCAGCCTGCAATGCGGCCAACGGAAGTGTGGAAATCGTCGTTGCTGGTGGCAGTGGAAACTACACTTTCAGCTGGGGACCAACTGCCCGAAGAGATGACCTGCCCGCCGACACCTATGATGTCCAAGTGACCGACAATGGCAATGGCTGTACCGGCAACGTGATCTTCACCTTGATGGAGGATGTGGTACAGGCCATCGTGACGGTTGATCCTGTTGTCAGACTGGATTGTGCAGGGGATGCCGACGGTCAAGCAAACATCACTGTCACCCCACAAAGTGGATTCAACGGCAGTCCGGTGGTCACCATCACGGATGCCAGCAACAATACCTATGTCAACGGCAGCTTGGAGGAAGGAAGCTATTGTGTTGTCGTGAGAGATGGCGCTGGTTGCATCGCAGGCCAAGCCTGTTTTGAGGTGGTCGCTCCAGAAGGGATCACTGTTGGAACCAGTGTACAGAACAAAGATTGTAATTCCAATGGCAGCATCAGTGTGACTGCCCAGGGAGGAACCCCGCCATACAGCTACGATTGGACCGATTTGGCAGGCAGCAATGATCCGAAAGATCGCAGCGATTTGGCTGCCGGGTTTTATGTGTTGGTCATTCGCGATGCCAATGGTTGCGAGAGTCAAGTCAGCAATTTGCAAGTCATGGACGACTGTCAGAGCAGCACTTGTGTCGAGCCCGTGGTACTCAACATCATCACACAAAGTGCCAGTTGTGACAATGCAGATGGATCGATTGAGTTGGATTTGATTGGAGATGAGTCGGACTACACTTATGCTTGGTCAGGTGGGGTGAGCAGTGGTCCTTTGGCTGGTAGCTTGGCAGGAGGAATGTACAGTGTGACGGTCAGCCGTGCCAATGATCCGGATTGTTTTACAGTGGTACAAGCCATTCTCGACAATGCAGACGGGCCACAGGCACAGATTGGGTCGCTCGCTCCTTCGGCTTGCAATACCAACAGTGGTTCGGCCAGTTTGTTGCCTGACAACTTTGTGTACAATTGGTGCAACGGGGCTACTGGAAATGTACAAACGGGACTGGCGGCAGGCTCTTGCATGGTGACGGTCACCGACCCTGCTACTGGTTGCAGCAACCTCATTGAAGTCGTCATTGCCGAATTGAATTTGACCCGGACAGAGGCGACCATTGAAGAGGCTGCCGACTGTGGTGCTTCGAATGGTCAGGCGAGCATTCGCGTCTTTGGAGGCAGTGGTGACTACAACTATTTGTGGAGTGACGGTGGCAGTGGCCGCGTCCGCACAGATTTGGCGGCTGGCACGTATGAAGTGACAGTAGTCGACATCAATGCTCCGGGCTGTGAGGTGGAGCTGTTGTTTGTCATGACAGAAAAAGCGGCAGCGGGCGCATTTGTGACTTTTGACAATCCAAGCAAACTCTACTTCCTCGATTGCTCTGGCGATCGGAATGGAGAAGCCGGATTTACCCCTGGCTTTGAGACTGGATTTGTACAACCTGCCCGCATCGAAATCGTCGACGCCAATGGCCAGCAACAAAGCAATGGACAATTGTCTCCTGGCGAATATTGTGTCTTGATCTATGATGGCAACGATTGTTTGGCAGGCCAGGATTGCTTTGAGATACGCGAGCCACAGGCATTGAGTGTGCGCCTGGCCATCAGTGACAAGGATTGTGTGGATGGGGGAGAGATTGACTTGTTTGTCTTGGGAGGAACGCGTCCGTACAATTACGACTGGGCCGATCTGGCCGGAACAGATGATCCTGCCGACCGCAGCGATTTGGAAGCTGGATTGTACAGCCTGACCTTGGCCGATGCCAATGGTTGCCAGGTAGAACTCAGTGGGCTACAAGTCGATGACAATTGTACCAACAGTTGTGTACTGCCAGAGGTGCTGAACATCGTCACGACTCAAACAAGCTGTGATCGCTCTGATGGAAGCATTCGCATCCAACTGGCGGGCGATCCATCCGACTATACTTATACTTGGACCGACAATGTCAGCAATCTCGAAATTGCCGATGATTTGGCGGCTGGAATTTACTCTGTGACCATCACGGCGAACAACGATCCGAATTGCTCCATCGTAGAGGAGATTGCGATTGGAAGTGCAGATGGCCCACGGGCAGAAATCATATCTGTGACACCAACCAGTTGCAATCTATCCATCGGTACCGCCGTACTGGCGCCGACCACCTTTGCGTATGAGTGGTGCGATGGAAGTACCGGATTTACCAAAAATGATCTTCCTGCGGGGACCTGCATTGTACGGGTGGTCAGTCCGGCCACTTCTTGTGAGAGTTTCCTGGTGGTGGAAGTACCAGAAATCAACAACCTGAGCGTAACCCCTCAAATCAATGCACAACCAGATTGTGGGCAAGCCAACGGAAGTGTCTTCATCGGCGTGACGGGAGGCAGTACCAGTTACAGCTATGTCTGGAGTGACAACGGCAGTGGCAACCCCAGTCGCGACAATTTGGCGGCGGGTACCTACAGTGTGACGGTAACAGACCAGGGCCAAACGGGCTGTCAGTTTGTGACGACATTTACCCTGAGCGATCAGCTGCCTGCCATCGCCAATGTTGTAATCAACCATCCGGGAGACAGTTTGTCTGTCAGCTGTCACGGTGCTTCGGATGCGGTCTTGGACTTTGAAGTTTCCCTCGAAACAGGATTTGTTCAGCCAGCAGATGTGGCCATCGTGGATGTGCAAGGCAATCGCTACGATCCTGCTGCCTTGGGTGCCGGACGCTACTGTGTGCTGGTAAGAGATGGCAATAGCTGTGTGGCCAGTGAGGCTTGTTTTGTGGTAACGGAGCCCGATCCCATTGCTGTTGATGTGGCGGTGATTGCTGCCGAGTGTGTCGAAAAGGGAAGCATTCTCGTAGAGGCAAGAGGAGGACAAGGCAATTTCCTCTTCGACTGGGCCGACTTGGCGGGAGCCAACAATCCTTCTTCTCGGAATGATCTCAGTGCGGGAAGCTACGATCTGACGGTGACGGATGCGGGACGTTGTCCCATCGTGTTGGATGCCATCATGGTTGCCGACAGCTGTCCGATTTGTCCGTTCCCAGATACCTTGTCGATGGTGGTGGTGGTCTTTGAGCAAGAGACGAGTTGTGTGCGCATAGAAGATTGCTTCGATGCATCACAGACCAGCTTTGAATTGATTGATGGTGGCAACAATGCTTCTTCTGCCTTTGGAGAGTGGAGTTTGGGCATCGACGGTTGTCTGACCTACCGGGCGGGCAGCAGAGAGGGCAGTGGCGTAGACACCATCTGCGTGGTGGCTAGTTTTGACAACTTGCGGGATACGACCTGTTTCATCATCGACATTTTGCCAGAGCGCCTTCCCACTTTGGAGACAGATACCATTTATTTGACGACCCTTGAAGGTCTATTGGTGGATACTTGTCTGACAACGGCTGCCCTGCCTGCAGATTTCGACGAAGCCCGATTGGTCTACGATCCCGTCAACTCAACTGGTACCTTTGGTGTGACAGCCCAAGACAGTTGCGTCAGCTATCTGCCAAATGCTGGTCAGACGGGCAACTTCATCGATACTATGAGTGTGGCACTTTGCGATGTCAACAATGTCTGCGATACTTTTGTCATCATCGTCTCGGTAGAACCCAATGATTGCCCGCCTTTGCTGGACAGCAACTTTGTCTCCCTGGTCAGCTTCGATTGTGCTGCCGGAGCGGAGTACTGTTTGGGCATTGAGTTGGCGCAGGTTGGCGACTTTGAAATCACACTCGATGGGCGTTTGTACGACAACGGATTTGACTTTTGCAATACAGATACATTGCTGGAAGCAGCTCTGTCTTCCTTGTTCAATCAGATCCCCAACGGACCGTATCAATTGGTCAATTGGACCGTCAATGGCGATACCTTTGAATTGACTTCTTTCATGGATGTGGCCGAGTTGGTCGATTCGATGAATGTGTGGGACCCGGCTGGCAATTGGGTGCTCGACAATGATGTCATTCGGGGCGACAACAGCGGCAATGTTTACACAGACTTGATCATCAAAGCCTTGAATCTACCCGTAACCGTTCCGGTTGCCATTCGCCCAATTCTCATTTCCCAAGGCGCACAAATACAGGTGGATACCGGACGACACGTTCTGATTGTCAACGAGCTGGCGACAGCTTGTCGGGATACCCTCATCCTAGAGGTAGATTGCATAGATTGTCCCGGTTTTTACAGCGGCCCCGATACCCTCGACTTGATGGATTGCGACTCGACTGTTCAAATTTGTTTGGACCTCGACTTGACAGATTTGCGCCGCTACACCATCTCTGACAATGGGCAGGAATACGATGGGACCATCTTCGGATGTGACTTTGATACCCTGCAAGTGTACGATCTCACCCCCATACAAGGACCGGGCGTTTATGCGCTTGATCAATGGGTTGTCGATTCGGATACCTTGCGTTTGCCGGTCTTCAGTACGCCACAAGACTTGCTTTCTGAAATCATTGGATTTGATCCGGCTGGCAATTGGCGGTTGATTGGCAATTTCTTGCAAGGTGGAAATCCGGGCAGTACCTATGGACCATTGGTGGTGGTGATCAACGGAACGACGACACCGATCAATGCCCGTCCATTGCGCATTCCAAACGGGGCGGCCATTGCCTTGGATCAGGGAGCGCATGAGGTGGTTGTTCAGGATACAATCTCGGGCTGTCGCGAAATCATAGATGTGTTTGTGAATTGCAATCAGATTGGACAAGGGGCCGATACCTTGCTGGTGATTCCGGTGGGAGACAAGGATACCTTCTGCATTGACTTGACAAACTTCAACGAGATTCCCACCATCCGAAATGTCTGTCCGAATTCGTCCAATGGCAATGCCCTTTTTGACATACAGACTACCGAGGCTTGTGTCGAATTTGATGCGCAGTTGCTGGGACTGGATACTTTCTGCTTGGAAGTTTGCGATGCAATGGGAATGTGCGATACGCTGAACGTTATCGTCCAAGTGGTGCCCAAGATGACGGTCATTACAGATACTTTGTTCCTCGCCCAGACAGATACCATTTGCTTGGATACTTTGATTTTCCAAGGCAACATAGATACCATTTTCAATGACTGTCCGGGCTTGTCGGGAAGTCAAGTGAGCTTTGAGCCTTTGGATGGCACGAAGAATTGTGTACTGGTGGAGGCCCTGGACATCGGCAGGGATTCGGCCTGTATGGTGATCTGCGACGACTTGGGCAATTGTGCAACAACGATACTGATTTACGATGTGATCTATCCTCAAATTGATACCATCCGAGAAACGGTCTTGCTTGACGAAAGTGGCGTCTATTGCATCGATACAAGTGAGCTGAGTACACAGGTGGATACAGTCTTCAACGATTGTCCAGGAGGCTCCGGCGTATTTGTGGAGTACGTCATTGAGAACGACTCTCTTTGCGTGCGCTTCACTGGGCTGGACATTGGCCAGGATACGGCCTGCCTGGTGGTTTGCGATACCAATGGCATTTGCGATACGAGCATCCTCATCGTGTCGGTCATAGAGCCTTTGCTCGACCTACCCGTGGCAGTGGATGACGATACTGTAACGATCAAGAATATGCCCATTGTCATCAATGTCTTGAACAACGATACACTCAACGGCAGTCTGGTCGACGTGCGCTTGTTGGATGATGCCAGGCAGGGAAGGGTCACTGTCAATCCGGATGGAACGGTGACCTATGTACCCGATCAGGATGTGTGTGGAATTACGGACAGTTTCACCTATGTCTTGGAGACGAGCAGTGGAATGGATACCGCAGCGGTTCGCATTTTTGTGGCTTGCGATGACATCACGGTATTCAATGGATTTTCACCCAACGACGATGGCGTCAACGAAACCTTTGTCATCCTGGGCATCGAAAACTTCCCGGACAATGAAGTGCTCATCTTCAATCGATGGGGCAACGAGATCTTCCGTCGCCAAGGCTACACCAATGCCAATGGTTGGGATGGAACCTGGAAAGGGAAGGACGTTCCGGACGGTACGTATTTCTACTTGATCAGAAATGGACAAGGGCAAACCTTCAGTGGGTACGTACAAGTCCATCGATAGCCCCAAGGGAGCTGTCTGGCCAAGGAAATGGAATGACATTTCAAAAAAAATGCATTCGCTGAATTGGTCCTGAAACCTGCGTGAGTGCATTTGTACTATGCGTTAGTGGCAGCTCCCTAGTGGCTTATGTATTACATCTTTTAACACAATGTTTTTGAGGGACTTGCGGGCGTATTCTACCTTTGAAAAGGCATGGTTTTTGGGAAATGGAGAACGAATACAATAACAAAGCAACTTTTCCTCCCATAAACGAACGCCCCACCCGAATGAACAGGTTGTCATGCGATGATGATGGAACGACGAGAAGACAGAACAAGTGATTCGGGGATTTTGATGACTACTTTACAAGCTTTTCCTGTATGAAAAGATTTTTATTATTCGCTTTTCTAAGTCTTGTATCTTTTTCGGCCTGGTCTCAACAAGACCCGATGTTCACCAAATACATGTTCAATGGTTTGGCGTACAATCCGGCTTTTGCTGGCAGTCCGGGCTACATGTCTGCGCGAATGATTTACCGCAATCAGTGGTGGGCATTCGAGGGAGCGCCGACGACTCAGTCCTTTACCATTCACTCGCCCGTCAGAGAGCGGGTGGGAGTGGGGCTGGCTGTGATGAACGACAAGGTTGGTTCCACTGGGACGACTTCCGTTTTTGGCAGCTACGCATACCACATCGATTTTGGCAAGGGACGCTTGGCCATCGGTTTGCAAGCCGGAGTCATCAACTGGCGGGCCGATTGGGATGATTTGAAGTTCAGAGATCCCAGAGGCTTGGACCAATCCTTCAATGAAAATCCAACCCGTTGGCTTCCCAACTTTGGTGCCGGCGTATTTTACTACGCACCGAAATACTACATTGGTTTTTCCGTACCACATATGTTGGAAAGCGACCTCAATAAGACCGTCAACGAAAACGCCATCAAGTGGGCCAAATTGTACCGACACTTTTTCTTTACCACCGGTGCAGCCATTCCCATCAGCGGCGACATGATGATCTTCAAGCCGTCGATCATGATCAAAAGCGTTGGATTGCTGAGCAGCTTCTCTACCGATCCCAGTGATCCCAATCGAGTGGGGGCTCCCGCAGAGTTCGACATCGATTTGTCCGTCTTGTTTTACGAGGCAGTGTGGTTTGGCATGTCGTTTCGATCTGCCTTTGCCGCCAAGCAATTTGGGGGAACGAGTTCTTTCGACTCGGCGGATGTCTGGGCGGCATACTATTTGCACAATGGCTTACGCATCGGCTTGTCATATGACTACACCTTGACGCAATTGCAAGACTACGCCAAGGGTTCCTTCGAACTCATGCTCGGCTACGATATGACCTACGATGTGAAGAAGGTAACCACGCCGCGCTACTTCTAAAAGGCCAATCCAAAAGTGACTTAAAAGACAGCAATATACATATCCCATAGAGTTACGGGGGTCCAATGATTTATCGTTGGACCCTTTGTCACATTTATGACTTTCAGATAAGTAACTTCCATCATTTTATTCGATCTTTGAAGCATGGCCGTTCGCAAGATCATACATGTAGATATGGACGCCTTTTATGCCTCCATCGAACAGCGGGATCATCCCGAACTGAGGGGCAAGCCAGTGGCAGTGGGAGGAGGCAGCAAA
This sequence comes from Bacteroidota bacterium, assembly GCA_039821145.1. Taxonomy (GTDB): domain Bacteria; phylum Bacteroidota; class Bacteroidia; order Chitinophagales; family Saprospiraceae; genus JBCCSZ01. The sequence goes on from JBCBOS010000021.1 coordinate 103,185, forward strand.
CGAGGAGTGGTGGCCTCTGCCAGTTATGAGGCCCGGCAATTTGGGGTTCGTTCTGCCATGCCCAGCATAACGGCCGCTCGGCTGTGTCCTGGACTCATCTTTGCCAAGGTGCGCTTTGATGTGTACCGCTCGGTCTCCCAGCAGATTCGCGAGATTTTTTTGGACTACACTGATTTGGTAGAACCTCTTTCGTTGGACGAGGCGTATTTGGATGTGACAGAAAATAAAAAAGGGATTTGGTCTGCAGTTAAAATTGCACAGGAAATTCGGCAGCGCATTTTTGATACCACCCAACTGACAGCCTCTGCTGGTGTATCCATCAATAAATTTTTGGCCAAGGTAGCCTCCGACATCAACAAACCCAACGGCCTCAAACTCATCGGGCCGGAGGAGGCAGAAAGTTTTTTGGAGCAGCTGCCTGTGAAAAAATTTCATGGAGTTGGAAAGGTAACTGCAGAAAAGATGCAGCGGATGGGCATCTATACCGGTGGGGATTTGAAGAAGCTGGACGAGATAGAGATGGTTCGTCGGTTTGGGAAGGTGGGACGGCATTATTACAAGATTGTCCGAGCACAAGACAATCGGCCTGTCAATCCCAATCGGGTGCGGAAATCGATTGGAGGGGAACGCACCTTTGTCGATGATCTCAATACCTTCGAACAGATGTGGGAGCGCTTGGAGCCCATCGCAGCCCAGGTGTACAAGTACATGAAAAAGTCTGACAACTACGGCCGGACCTTGAGCCTGAAAATGAAGACGCCCGATTTTCAAATTGTCAGTCGCAGTCGAACCTTTGGCAGCGAATTGAGAGACGAGCAGCAGTTTATGAAAATGGCCCAGGAGATGTTGACGGAGCATTGGCAACAAGTGGGCGCGGTCCGATTGCTGGGGGTCTCTGTTTCCAACCTCAGCAAAGAAACAGAGGGCCACGGCATACAGTTGGAGCTAGACTTTGAGGAATAAAGGCGAGGCATTGTGTGGACAAACTTTTCATTTGATTGCAATACTCTCGATTTTTTGCCTACCTTTAGTTCAAGAGCTATGGCAACGATCTTGTCAATAAGACCACCTCTTTTTTCTTACCGAGAATAAATTACCAGTAGTACTTTCGACTCTTGCGCATGCGCTGTGCCTGAGAATCCTTTTTGTGGCATTGTGCATGCTCGACCTGGCAGACTTGTGCATCTGGAAAAGCCACGTCAAATGACTTTTCCAGATTTCATAGATGTCAAACAAATAGCTTTACAGTTGTGGAGGCCTGTGCTGCGCTTGTGGCATTGGGCCTTCTTTTATTGGCCCCCCAGTGGCAAGGCAATTCCGACATAGGGAGTAATGCTGCTGCCAAACTGCAGGGCTTGAGAAACGCCTACATCCAAGATGAGTTTGTTGAATGCCCAGCGTGCGCCAAAAGAGAACAAGATGAAGTTGTTGACGCTGATCCAATTTTCCGTCATGAGGTACAATCGACTACTGACCCGTCGCATGCCCGAGATGGTCAGAAAATCTTGTGCGTTTGTGTCGCTGTCAAAAGTGGTCCGAGAATAGCTTACCGAGATGTTGCGGTCCTCGCTTCCGTAGGTCAGCGTGCCGTTGAGTCCACCAATGAACCTAGCCCCATCGCCGACAAGCACACCGGCAGCTCCCCCAATGGCCAATCGGAATTTTGAGTTTTTGATGGGAATGCCCCATTTGTTGGACATCCACAGGGGAGTGGAAGCACCTCGGAAAAAAAATAGTGGGAGGGTTCCAAAACTGATCGTCCAATTGTCTGTAGGGGCGAGGGAGATTTGGTTGAAAAGGATGTAGCCATTTTGCCAGTAGGTTTCTCCTTCCTTGAGGTTGAAAGCGGAGGGCGAAAAGAAATATCGGTTGGCTTGTGGATTGTCGTCCCAATATTCGTTGTTGACCAATCGGTCTTCTTTGATCGGTTCGATGGACAGGATGTTGCTTGATTGGATGTCGATGATGCCCATGCGCTCCGTTTGCAGGCGGACGAGTTCTTGGGTTCGCTCCACAATGGCGCCGGTAAATCTGTTGCCATCGCGAGTTTTGACGACCCATTGCTGGCTGGTATCTACCGGCGAAATGCCTTGTGCGGATGATGGCTCAAAGCGAGGAGTGCTTTTCACGGCTGTCATGGATTTGATGTTTTCGACCTTGAGGTTCATCTCGCCAAATCGCTTCGTTTGCAATCGCACAATGTCTTTGTTCTGCTCCAAGATGATGCCCGTAAATTGGTTGCCACTCAGGGTTTCTATCGTCCACTGTTGGCTGGTGTCCATCATTGCGGGATTTGCCTCCGTGCCAAGTTGGAGACTGTCCGTCTCTGTTTGGGCCAAGGCAGATGGAGAGAGCCAACAAATGGTCAGCAAGTAAATCAATGCCAAAAGGATGAACCTTCGTGGAATGGACAGGTGGAAATTGTTTTTGATGATCATAGCATTATCTTTTGAACAGACGAGTTTTATGTGAATGGAAGAGGATGGTCACACTGAGCAGGGGGATGAGGGGACCTCCTGAAAAAGCGAGGTTGGAGACCAAGCCAAAGTCCAGGGCCACGGCCATGAAGTTGACCCTTCCTCCCAGGGAGACCAAGCGTGTATTGTCGGCAGCATAGTAGTTTTCTGTTACGAGGTGAAAGCCCTTGCTCAATCGGAGGTTGCTGGCAAACATCAGAATGGTGACCGCATCGTCCAGTGCGACAATGGAGCCTCTGCCCAGGCCAAAAGTAGCATTGTAGTTGGGACCACCAAAGGTCGCCTTGGCAAAAGCTGCCAACACCACGCTTTCTCCCAAGCCGATGACGCCCGCTCCCAACCCACCGATGGCCAGGCTAAAGTTTTTGGTGCGGAGGGGTAGGGTAACTTGTGGGGTAATCCAGAAAGGCGTGACAGAGCCACCCAAAAAAAGCGGTGACAGACCAATGCCCAGGGTAAAGTTGTCGGACAGCCCCATATTGAGTTGGTTGAACAAAACCATGGAGTTGTGAAACTGCCGTTCTCCCTTCTTCAACGAAAAGGCGCTGGGGCTCAAAAAGTAGCGATGGGCCATTCTGTTTTCCGACCAGATTTTTCCCCTTTTTACAAAAAAAGAATCTGCTTTTTCCACTCGTCGGATGAGATAGATCGGGATGCTGACAACACCAAATTCTTCTGTCCAAAACTGAATTTTGCCATTGCTTCGGTCTGCGATGGTCCCTTGGTATCTGTTTCTGTCATCTGTCTGGATGATCCATATTTGGCTGCTGTCCGGTTCTTGGGCATGCACCATGTTTTTGCTGCCCAGGAATAGGAGTACCCAAAAAAGGAGGTACATCGTTTTGTTTGAAAGCATCATAGGTTACATCAATTGTTGTTCAATCCCCGTCATCGCTCTGGATCGGTTCGGAATGGGCTGGCTGGCAAGCCTTCTTTGTTGTACAAATTGGCTGTCGCCGGATTGTTGGCCCAAGCATAACGGACAGCTGTGGGTTGCGCTACTTTGTCACTCCACACGACGATCTCATCTCCTTCGATGCGAGCTTCTGCCCACACATAGTCCCCCTCTGCGCTCGCAATGGCAAAGCCCTGGAGCTGATCCTCGCCTTCCCGAGCCATCAAGCCACCGCCAACGTGATCAAATGACAAGCGGATGCGATTGCCTTCTGTGCGCATGCTGCGATAGGTGGGGCCGGAGTATACCAAATTCTCTTCCCCATAGGCGACCTTTCTGGCTGCCAGACTCAGGCGCAATCCCACGTCCTGTTTGTTGCGAGGATGGATGTCGTCTGCATCCCCTATGTCAATGATGACGGCCTGTGCTGTAGCGGGCAACTGCAGTGCTTTGCTTTGCGACTCGCGCAAAACAGCCCAGCTGCTTTCGGAAGGCTGCTTGTCGGGCTTGGTGAAATTGGCCAGCTGGACAAACAAAAATGGAAAGTCTCCCGACTGCATTCGCTGGCGCCAATCAATGATCATGCTTTGAAATTGATCGGCGTAGGCAACGGCATCCTCTCCGCCCGCATTGGACTCACCCTGGTACCACAACGCACCCTTGATGGGAAAGCCGAGCCAAGGGTGGATCATCTTGTTGTAGATTCTGGTGGGCGTGTGGTGTTCCCCAGCGGTAAATGACAGAGATGCCTCGCTGATCTTGAATTTCCATTCACCGGCCAGCGGGATGCGGCGCTGACTGCTTTGCAAAAACAACTCTTCCGGCGCTCCGTAAATGCCACCACCTCCTCCGGTGTCCTCTACTCTGACGGCAATGACATTGCTGCCAGCCTGCAAGACGCCAGCAGGCACTTCGTAGACTCTGTCGACATTGTAGGAATTTTGCATGCCACCCACTTCCCGTCCATTGATCCAGCAAATATCGGAATCGTCAATTTTTGCCAGGTGCAAAAAGGCTCCTTGTGCCGCCTCTTCGGGACTCAAGTCAAAGCTGTTTCGATACCAAGCGATGCCATCCACCCCCTCGAAGCCGCTGCCTTCCCACAGTCCGGGAGTGGTCAGCGAAATCCAATCCTCTGTTGGCGCATTGGGGTCTGCATAGGGGACACTTCCGTCTGGCAATTTTCCTTCGTCCTTTTGGGGAATGCTTCCAAATGTTTGCTGGAGCTTTTCGGTGATGCGCTCTAGTTGAGACTTTTCCTCTTCCCCGATGAGGAGGGCTGCTTCTGCACTGCTCGAATAACCGAGCGAGGCGGTGCTCATCCAGGCCTCGATGCGACTGCCCCCCCAGGAGGAATTGAGAAGGCCAATCGGGACATTGACCGACTTGCGCAGCTCGCGGGCAAAGAAGTAGCCCACAGCGGTGAAATCTCCCACCGTTTGCGTAGAACAAACTTTCCATTCGCCATCGGGCAGTTCTGGGTCGGGCAGGAGAGAAGAGGTTCGGGCGACTTTGAAATGGCGGATTTTTGCATCATTGGCTTGGGTCATTTCCTGTTCGAAATTTTGGGAGTGAAACACCGACCATTCCATGTTGGACTGACCACTGCAGAGCCACACATCTCCCACGAAAACATCTTGAAAGAACAACTGCTGATCCTTCGAAGAAATGTCCAGGACAAAAGGGCCACCAGCGGGCATGGCGGGCAGGGAGACTTTCCATCGGCCGTCTTCCCCACATTGGGTGCGGCGTTGGTATCCTTTGAATCTCACAGTCACCTCGGCACCAGCCGTCGCCCAGCCCCAGACAGGTATCTCTGCATCGCGTTGTATGACCATGTGATCGCTGAACAGCTGGGCGGCCCGCAGCGTATCTGTGGATTGTCCGGTAGAGTGCTGGCAGGCCAACAGTAGGAAGAAAGACAGGGGGATCAGAAGGAGCTGGTTTTTCATGAGGTACTGTTTTAGATTCTTCAGCTGGTGGAGATCATTTTCCATCGCTTCAATGAGAAAAGATAACAAATCTGGCGTTGTCCCACGGCTTTCTTGATGCCAGAAATCAGATTGCTGGCTATTCCTTCCTCATTTTTTGATCCTAAGTTTTATCTTCAAGCCACAAAGCAAACCTATTTCTTATGAATCGCAATACTTCCCCCGACCGCCGGGCCTTCATTCGCCAGAGCTTGATCGCCACCGTTGGTCTCCCATTTCTTCATTTTGCCTGCAACGACATGCCCCAGAAGAGCACCAATAGATATTTGGACAACATCGGATTGCAACTTTACACAGTTCGCAACCAAATGGCGGAAGATCCCCGTACGACCATTCAAAGCTTGCGCGAAATCGGTTACCAACAACTGGAATTGATGGATGTCCAGTCGATGAAACAGGTCTTGCCTTTGGCTAAAGAGGCTGGTTTGGCCGTCAATGGTTCGTTCTTCAATTGGAATTTTTTGACGGGCAACTGGGCCATGATCGGCCAGGAGGCTCCACAAGCTTATTCTTTTGAGAATGTGGTAGAAGATGCCAAGGAGGCCGAGTTGTCTTACTTGGTGTTTGGGTATCTGACCAAAGGGGAGAGGGGCACGATTGATGATTGGAAGCGCCTGATCGACTTGCTCAATGCGGCGGGGGAGAAGTGCCGTTCTGCGGGGCTGCAACTGGCTTATCACAACCACTCTTTTGAATTTGGTTCTGTGGAAGGCAAAGTGCCTTTCGAGATGCTGGTCGAAGGACTGGACCCCGATTTGGTCAAATTTGAACTGGACATTTTTTGGGCCAGCGTAGGAGGATACGATCCCTTGCAATTGATCAATCGACTGGGCAAGCGGATTCATCTGTTGCACCTCAAGGACAAGCAAAAAGATGTTCCCGTGCTGTACGACGAGGCAGAAGTCCCTCAAGAGGCATTCAAAGAATTGGGCAATGGAGTGGTAGACATCGTGGCGTGCATGAAGGCAGCCGAAAAATTTGATGTGGCTCATTGCCATGTCGAGCAAGACCATTCGGCCGATCCTCTGAAGAGCGTTGCGCAAAGCATACAATGGTTGAATGCCTGATCTTTTGGCAGGTGAAAAGAGAGATTCTCGACATATCATTTTGGGCAGTCTGTTGGATGTTGTTTTATGTCCCCGCTGGTGCGCAAGACAGATGGCTGGTCAATGTGCAGTTTTTTTCCGTCGAGCAAGGCGTCTCAGATCGAACAGTCTTTTGCGTCAACGAAGATGACAGGGGCATCATATGGGTCGGTACCGGCAATGGCCTCAATCGATTCGATGGCAAAGAGTTCGTCCCGGTGCGTTTGGAGTCGCAAGGGTTTCCCTCGGGAGATGTCGTCGGGATCAAGAAAGATGAAGAAGGCCTTTTTTGGATTCAGAAAATGAGAGGGGTCCGTTCTTACATTCGCTTTGACCCCATTCGCCAAGCTGTTCTTCCTTCTTTGCAACATCCTCCCTCTGCCAAAGGCCCATTGGAACTGCTTACACCTGCCGGCTTTGGAAATGATTTTTTTTTCAAGGACGATGAAAGACAACTTTTTTACCTCGACTCCAATCGGCAGATTGTTCCCTTTGGCAACATCCAGCTCAAAGGACGGGAAGATGCCTGGCCTACCTCTTGGGGAAATGTGCTCCTCCGCCAGCCCCTGTCCAAGCAGGTCAAGGAGATCGATGTCAATGGAAAGCTGATCGCCACTTATCCCCTGTCGTATGGGTTCAACAACCTGTTTTTGAGGGGAGAAAATCAACTCAATGTCGCCTTTCGGATTTTGAGAAGAGAAAGCAGACTGGGGCCTTTGCTGGTCCAACTGCAAGAGCACCAACAGCTGGATACCATTCACTTTCGGAAGAACGGCCAATCCATGACCGTCAGCGACTTGGGAGTAGATACCCTGGCCCACATTCGGATGACCTGCGATGGGAAGGGAAATTTCATCATAGGAGCCCGGAGCACCGTGATGTTGTTTGATTCCTCCGGCAATTTTTTGCAAGACTTGTCTCCTTCTCTGCGAGCCAAAGTCAAGAACGACTGGGTCATCGAACAACTGTATGTCGACAAAAACAATCGCCTTTGGGTCAGTACTGGATTGGGCTTGTTTTTGGTGAGCTTGAAAGAGCGCGTTTTTCAGTCTTATCTGTGGGAAGAAGAGATGAGTGTGAGAGGAATTCTGGAACTAGAGGATGGAAAAATGTTGGCTGGGACCTATCTGGGGACAAGAATTTTTGACAAGGTCAGTGGGGCCACTCTACAAACCTTTTCCGATCATGGACTGGCAATGATGCCATGGAAAGACGATGTGATCCTCGGAGGATTGCACGGCAATGATTTGATGTACATCACCAAGGGGGAGGAGCAGACGTACCAAGCTCGGAGAATCACAGTGGGCGAAAAGGGGGAATTCCATGCAAGCAGTCCCTATTACGACAGCATTGGGCAGCAGCTGTATCTGGGAACCAGCGATGGACTGTACATCATGGTCGATGGTGTTGTTCAACCCTATCCAGCTCTCAATGAATATGCTGAGTTGATGCGCTTTCAGGTCTACTCGTTTCATCAAAATGAGGAAGGCATTTGGTTGGCAAGTGGCAATGGACTCTATCTGCTGGACCCTTTGCGTGGGATTGTTGTCCACAAGGATGTCGCAGATGTCATGCACATCCACGAAGATGAGAAAGGCGATTTTTGGTTGGCAACCAATGGCAATGGCCTGATTCACTGGGATCGGACATTGGATCAGGTGAAGCAATATTCAACCAAGGATGGTCTGTCGCACAATGTCATTTATGCCGTGTATGAAGACGAACAGGATCACTTGTGGTTGCCGAGCAATATGGGCATCATGCAGTTTTCCAAAGAAAGTGGAGATGTGGTGGTCTTTTTGCCCAAGGACGGCATATCGCATGAGGAGTTCAATACCTACTCGCATTACAAGGCAGCAGATGGCCGATTGTACTTTGGTGGATTGAAGGGAATCACAGCTTTTTATCCCAAGGACATCAACGTGGTGGAGAACAATGCGCCCCTTTTGGTCAATCAATTGCAACAGTTTGACCACGAATCTGGGCGTTTGGTGGACCGGACGGCAAATTTTATGGAAGAAAAGGAAATTGTATTGCGTCCCTACGACAAGTTTTTCATCCTCAAATTTTCATTGCTGGATTACGTATCAGGAACGCATATCTATGCCTGGAAAATTGAGGGCTTGGACGAAGAATGGAATGTACAATCAAACAACCTCTTGAGGATCAATTCGCTTCGCTACGGCAGGTCTGTTTTGCACGTCAAAGCCAAGGGATTTGGCAGCCAGTGGTCAAACAATGAGCTGCGGATCCCCATCTATGTTGCAAAGCCTTTCTACCTGCAGTGGAACTTCTTGGTGCTTGCCATTTTGGGCGGTTTGTTGCTGATCGGGGGGCTGTTTCGTTGGCGAGTATATTGGCTCCAGCGTGACAAGGAAAGGATGTCGCATTTGATCGAACAACGCACCCTGGAACTTTCCAACAAAAATGCCGAACTCAAGCAACTCAACAAAACCAAAGACCGTTTTTTTGCCATCATTGCCCACGATTTGCGCTCTCCTGTGATCGCGCTCAAAGGCATTGCCAAAAAAGTCAATTTCCTGATTCGCAACGATCGGATGGAAGAAATACAGCAGTTGGGACAGACGGTAGAACAAGCAGCAGACGGTGTCCAGAAATTGCTGGACAATTTGTTGAGCTGGGCCTTGGTGAAAGGAGGGCGATTCCCGTGTCAGCCCGAGTTGATGAATGGCCACGAAGTCTTGGAAGAGATTGTGGATTTGTACAAAAATGTAGCGGAATCCAAGCGAATCCACCTTCATTTGGAGGCCGATGCCAAGACACGAGTGTTTTGTGATCGCACGGCCTTGGCGACGATTGTCCGCAATTTGGTGGACAATGCCATCAAATTCAGCGAAAGAGAGGGATCGGTTTTGGTGAAGTCTTATGCCCAAAATGGCCACACTGTTTTGCAAGTGGAGGATAAGGGAATTGGCATGTCTCAAGTCAAGGAAGAAGAATTGTTTTCCATCCGCAGCGAGCGAGGAGCCAGAGGCACAGCAGGGGAGCGGGGGAGTGGTTTGGGCTTGGTATTGTGCAAAGAACTGGTGGAGATGAATGATGGCCAAATTGGTGTCAACAGCGAGCAGGGAAAGGGGACAACTTTTTGGATTCTGTTCCCTTCTTCTCGTCCAAGAGTGATACAAAGAAGATGAAAATGTGACGTGCAAAAATCACCTTTATGCCGCTAATCATCACCTTTTTGGAGAGGGATCGTGTAATAATTCGTAGTTTGCGCGTCGTCCTAAAAGACTGATTGTAATAGGAATGCAATAGGGGACTTCTCTTCCCACAACAGCGTTAAGTAAAACATTGAAAGACACATTGGATGGACCACCAGTGGAGGGTGCAGACCCTCCGGGAATCCCTCTCCTGTGAGAATCCGGTTTTGTTTGTTATATTTGTCCTTCCATGACAAATGCATCATGGACTTCCTAGCGTTAACAAAGACAGCTGGCCCAAGGGCCGTGACATCCCCTTTTAAATCAAATGAAATGCGTTGTAATTTCTGTCATTACTTTTAAGTAAGGAAAAAATCATCATGTCTGATTTAAATATTCTGATTGTCGAGGATGATCTGTCTTTTGCTCTTGAAATCGAGATGTTATTGGACGAGCTGGGATATGTCAAGTACAAACTTGTCAAAAATGCCTCCAAGGCTTCTGTCATCCTGAGCAATGATCCCCCGGATGCTGCCATCATAGACATCTACCTGGAAGGGCAGATGAGTGGTCTCGAACTGGCCCAGCATTGCCAAAAGCTCAAAATCCCCGTGATATTCAGCACTGCTTATGGCGATCGAGATTTGTATGAACAAGCTCGGCTGACCAATCCATTTGCCTACCTCATCAAACCCTACAACAAACTCACCCTAGAGCACACCCTGCGCATGCTGGTTCAGCCGGAAGTGGAAGCCCTCATGCCTTCTGCCGATGAAGTCCAAGCAGACCAGGACCACATCTTTTTGCGCAGCCAGAACAAGCTCAACAAAGTCCTATTTGATCAAATCAACTGGATACAATCGGAGGGCAACTACTGCATCATCCAAACAGAGGGTCGTCGCTATGTGCTGAAAATGCCATTGAAAAAAATCTTTACTCGATTGCCCGACGCCAAATTCTATCGCATCCATCGCTCTTACATTGTCAACTTGTCGGTCATCGATCAGGTCAACACCGTTCAAAATACGGTTTGGATCACAGGTTTGCATTTGCCGATTGGTCGGACGTATCGGGCTGGCTTGTTCAAGAAGTTGAATATGGTGTAGTCATCCATTCCAAAGGTGCTCTGACCTTTCTTTATCATTCTACAGCAATTTATTTACGTAGTGCCAGCGGTGGGGCAAGTGCTGATCTCATCGATCCATCGACATCTCAAGTAAGATGGTCAAATCCTCAACCCTGAGAGGTTTGTTGATGAACTTCTTGATCTCTGGATGATCTCGTGCAATCTTCAGATCATTGGCGTTGAGCGAAGTGGTGAGCATGGCGATGAGCGCAGAAGCAATGCCGGGCAAACTCTTGGATTCTGTCAAAAACTCAAATCCATCCATGACAGGCATATTGATGTCCAGCAAAATGATGTTGGGCATTGGGTGCTGTTGTAGGTACTGGAGTGCTTTCAGGCCATTGACAGCCAGTTGAACATGTGCAGTTGGAATGTGCGTTTTGATGAGCAATTCATTGAAGAAATTGGTCGTCTCATCGTCATCAATCAGAAGTATTGTCATGTCGCTTTTCACCAATTAGAAATCTTATTTGTTGTAGGCCTTTACGCCGGCGAGTATGGCCACGGGCAACGCATTTTCCTTTGGAGGGATGGGGCAATTGTATCGGTCGCTGTAGGCACAATACGGATTGTAGGCTTTGTTGAAATTCAGAACGATCTGATCGCCATCTGGAACTTCCAGGTCGAGGTACCGACCACCGCCGTAGGTAAACTCACCGTTGGAGGCATCTGTGAATGGCAGAAAGAGCAGCTTGCCAAAGAGTGGGTGTCTGGACATTTGCAAGTTTTTGTATACCTCAAGTTGCAATTTTTTTCCCTTGATCCGGAAGTGCAAATCCGCGTATTTTTTGAACGTCTTCAATTTGCCAGCAGAGGTTGGCACTTGAAAGGGTTTGCTGTCGGGGGTGCGGATGAGTTTGGCCTTGACGATGTAGTCAGAGGAAGCGGGAAAAAAGTCCAGGCTTTTGAAGGAAGGAATGCTGTCGTAGCGCAAGGGTGAGGTCTCTTCATTGGCAAATTTTTGATTGAGATTTTCCTGAAAAATGTCAATCTCCTTTTGCTGTGCTGTCATCTCTTGCTGACTCAGTCGAAGACCGGAGCAAGCCATCAGAAATAAAATCGGAAGTAAGCAAAGTCTACTCATTCAACTGCTTTTGGTGGATTGGAAAAAATATCTTGATGTTGAATCCTTGGTCGGGGGCACTCTCCAATTGGATGTCTCCCTGGTACTTGTCGATGATTTTTTTGACGATGTGCAAACCTACACCGCTTCCCTCTACATGATCGTGCAGCCTTTTGAAAAGAGCAAATATCTTGTCTCCAGATTTGGCCAAATCTACCCCAAGGCCGTTGTCCTGACAGTCGAATACAATGAATGCTCCCCGTCGGTAGGTCTTCAGTCGAACCTGCAATTCTCGATCGGGGCTGCGGTACTTGATGGCATTGGACAGAAGGTTGTTGACGATGCTGTTGAAGTACACCGGTGGAAAATGCAATTCATCGCAGTCCGCAAAATCAGTCTTGATGGTCCAGTTTTGCTCTCCGTATGAATCCCGAAAGTATTGGATGTTTTGTTGCAAGACTTCAGAGATGACAATCCGTTCGAAAACCGCCTCTGTGTGAGAGATTCGCGAAATTTCCAGAAGTTCGTCTACCGTATTTTTGAGCTTGTCGGTGGCCAAGCGCAGGTAGCCCATTGCTTTGTCGACGATGGCATTTTCTGTTGTGATGTGGGAAGAGATCAGGCCAATCATATTGTTGATGTTGATGACGGGCTGCTTCAGGTCGTGCGAAACCGAGTAGATGAATTGATCCAGTTGTTGGTTGAGCTGTGTCAGTCGGGTATTTTGCTGGATGAGTTGTTCTTTTTGAAATTCGATTTCCAGCATCTTGCCGATCCACTTGCCCACCAATTCTATGTATACCTCATCCACCTCATCAAATGGCGCTGGCCTCGCCTCTGCACTGACCAAGCAAATGGTGCCGAAAAATTCATCGTTGACATAAAGAGAAGTGCCGATATAGGTCTCAAAGGGCAGCAATTGATAGCAACTTCTTTGTGCGATGGGGGAGGCGCTGACCGGGCAAACCGCTGTCACCTTTCCCGCCTCCAACATCACTTGGCAGTAGGTGTGTTCCAGCGGTAGTACGGCCCCTGCCGACATGGGACCGTCTGGTGGGAAGACGCTGTAAATTTTATAGGTCCCTTTATCGGCGTTCACTTGGCTGACGACCCCCATATGGATGCCGAGCTGTTCGGCACTGATGCGAAGAACCTCCTGCAATTGAGATTTGAAATCCGTAGATGCAGCGGTGGTAACCCGAAAGAGAGAGCGAAAACGATCCTCTTCCTTGTGTAGATCCGACCGCATTTCGGGACGAGCCGACTTGGGTGTTTGACCGGAGTTTTTCATAGTTCACTGGCTAGGCACTTCCTAAGTTATGGTGAATTTGGCAGAATTACTGTCTGTACCAGCATTTATTTGAAAACAATGTATTTTCGGCCTCACCCTCCCCGCAAGACTCCCATCAGCAACACCAAGGCAATCCCCGCTGCCGCTCCCGAGACAAATAGATTCCAAGAATGCTGCCGAATGCGCGCCACTTCCATGGCCAAATAGCTCATCAGCAAAACGAATCCGACAATGAGCACCTGCCCCAACTCTATGCCCAGATTGAATGACAACAATTGCTGCCACAGCTGGTCCTCCTGACCCGGCATGAGCGAAGAGCGCAAAAAGTTGGAAAAGCCCATGCCGTGGATCAACCCAAATAGCAAGGCAATCACATAGTTGAAGCGGAGTTTTTGCTCATCGTCAGGGGAGCGTCGATGGGAGGAGTCCGGACTGCCTTGCCAGACATTGTACAAACTGCTCAGTATGATGGTAATGGGAATCAGCATCTCCACAAGAAAAGCCGGGAAGCGCAACAGATCCAAAACGGCCAAGGCCAAAGTCACAGAATGCCCAATGGTAAAAGCGGTGACCAAAATCAAGACTTGCTTCCATTCTCGCAAGCGGTAGATGGCACACAGGGCCAGCAGAAAGACGGCATGGTCATATGCATCCAGATCGGCAATGTGCTCAAATCCAAGCCATGCATACACGGAAAACACACTAGAATTCATCGGATGGTGGTTTTGAAAGCCATGAACAGAGCGGGAAATGTACAGCTTTTGCCTCAATTTCTCCCGATGAAATCTGCTCATCTGCTCCTGAATGGCTCAAAGAGGAGGCAAGGGATTGGCAGCCAAGGGGCGAGCAAGCTCGGACAGACGAGCAAGGACAAAAAATAAGCGACTATCGGATTTTGGGAACCCAGTATAGCCGCTTGAGAGAGATGAATAACTGTTACTGCTTATTCTTGAAGACCACCCGAAGGCAGTCGCATGAGTCAAAATTGGGCATGCTCACACCAATCCATAGAACTGGTCGAGCAACGTAAAATCATGGTGGAATAAGAGGATGGGAAGACGAATCAGGAGGGGCAATACTTCCTATTACTCCTCAAATTTATTTTTTATTTATAAATAAATCAATGGTTTGATTGCTTTTTCTGCAAATTATTTTACCCCTCGGAGCTTCCACAGGCGAAAATTGATCGAAGCTTTGTGCATTTTTTTACCTTTGCCCCATCAAAACTCTCCATTCTATGAGCCAACAACAGGACACACAACACAAAAGTCTGATCTCCGATTACGACATCTCGCTGTTTCGGTCTGGCAAGCACTTTCGCTTGTATGACAAATTGGGAAGCCATGTTACCACTTTCGACGGCCAAAAAGGGACCTTCTTCGCCGTATGGGCACCCAATGCGACACAAGTAGCAGTTTCTGGCAATTTCAACAATTGGGATGCCACTTCTCACCAGATGAGCCCCCGCTGGGACGGATCGGGAATCTGGGAATTGTTTGTGCCTGGCATCGGCCATGGAATGCTCTATAAATACACCCTCATCACCCAACAGGGGCACAAACTGGAAAAAAGCGATCCTTTTGCCCGCTTTTACGAAGTGCCTCCAAAGACTGCTTCCATTGTCTGGGAGATTGACGACTACAAGTGGAATGACAAAAAGTGGATGAAGGAGCGCAAGAAAAAGGCGGGCAAACCACAGCCATATGCGGTCTATGAGGTCCATTTGGGCTCTTGGAAAAAGCAGCAAGAGGATGGCAACCGTTCCCTTAGCTATCGGGAATTGGCCGACGAAATGGTGACCTACGTCAAGGAAATGGGCTACACCCACGTAGAAATGATGCCCGTCATGGAGCATCCGTACTTTCCGTCCTGGGGCTATCAGGTGACGGGCTATTTTGCGCCCACCAGCCGTTTCGGCGTGCCACATGACTTTATGTACCTGGTCGATGCCTTTCACCAGGCGGGGATTGGGATCATCCTGGATTGGGTGCCATCGCACTTCCCGGCAGATGCGCACGGCCTGGCCAACTTTGACGGGACACACCTGTTCGATCACGAGGATCCCCGAAAGGGCTTCCATCCCGATTGGAAGAGCTGCATTTTCAACTATGGCCGACATGAGGTGCGGTCTTTCCTGATCTCCAACGCCCTCTTTTGGCTGGACAAATACCACGCGGATGGCCTGCGGGTAGATGCCGTTGCCTCCATGCTGTACCTGGATTATTCCAGAGAGGAAGGACAGTGGATTCCCAACCAGTATGGCGGAAATGAAAACCTGGAAGCCATCTCTTTCCTCAAAGAATTCAACGAGACCGTCTACGGCGAATATCCCGATGCAGTCACCATTGCAGAGGAGTCTACCGCCTGGTCTGGGGTATCGCGTCCGACCTATACCGGAGGGCTCGGGTTTGGACAAAAGTGGATGATGGGCTGGATGCACGACACCCTAAATTACTTCTCACGCCCTCCCATCTACAGACAGTATCACCACGGCGACATCACCTTCAGCTTGGTCTATGCCTTCAGTGAAAACTTCATGCTGCCCCTCTCTCACGATGAGGTGGTGCATGGCAAGGGCGCTCTGATCACCAAAATGCCGGGAGACGAATGGCAGCGCTTTGCCAACCTTCGCTTGCTCTTTGGCTACATGTACACCCACCCAGGTACCAAGCTCCTCTTCATGGGAGGAGAAATCGGGCAAACTTCTGAGTGGAGCATCGAAAAAGGGGTTGAATGGTGGTTGTTGGAATACGACTTCCACAAGGGAATCCAAAGCTGGATCAAAGACCTCAATGCTCTCTACAAAGAAAAGCCCGCCCTGTACAGAAAAGGGTTTGAACCAGATGGTTTTGAATGGATCGACTACAGCGACCACCAAAACAGCGTACTGGCATACATGCGCAAGGGCAACGCACGAGACAAGGCCGTCCTGATCATATGCAACTTCACGCCTGTCATCCGAGAGGATTACAAGCTGGGGACAGACAAACGAGGCAGTTGGAAGGAATTGCTCAACAGCGATGCAGAGAAATACGGTGGCAGTGGCATTTCCAACACGGGAACCCTGAAAACCCAGAAGGAAAAGGACAAGTGGCACGGTAGAGATTACAGCCTGACCTTGACGCTGCCTCCCATGGGGGTTGTGATTTTGGGTTGATGGGATTCGCCTCCAAGCCGATGACCCATGTATCCACTCCATTCCCACTTCAAATCTGAAAAACAGGCAGGGCTCTTGTTCTTGGCCATCGGAGCAGCAGCCCTCCTTCTCCTTGCCATCGCATGGAACATGGATTTGGGAGCGCTCTGGTCAGGGCTGGCCCCTCCAGTGGCTTTCATCAGCTTGATCCAGTTGACAACAGGGGCTTTTCTCTACCTCCGATCAGATGCACAATTGGGCAGACTGCAAGAACTCTATCGGCAAGATCGACAGGCTTTCATGGCCCAAGAGGGGAAACGACTTGCACGCGTCAACCGCAACTTTCGGACCTATCGCACCATTGAACTCTGCCTGTTCTTTTTAGGCCTATTCGTATTCTTCATGGGAACGATGGGCCAATGGGGGGATTTCAGCACTGGCCTGGGAATGGGACTGGCCATACAAACAGCCATCCTATTGGTGTTGGACTTGTTTGCTGGATGGCGATCCGATTTGTACGAGGCCCAAGTCCGGCGGGCAGATCAATGGGATCAGTGGTAAAAGGCGTCGGGGAAGTGTTCGATCTCGGGAGACAAACTCTCCGGGCGGTTCACAGAAATGATGTCAAATCGGAACTCCCATTCGTGGCCAATTTGCTCCATGTAGGCCCCCGCTGCACCGATGAGAATGGCCTCCTTTCGGGCCGTGACAGCAGCAGCCGGATGTCCAAACAATTTGCTGGACCGCGTCTTGACCTCCACGAACACCAAGACATTGCCATCCCAACAAATCAGGTCAATCTCGGCACGTCCATGTCGCCAATTGCTTTCGGCAATCTTGTAACCTTTCCCTTCCAGGAATCGTCTGGCTAGTACTTCTCCGATTTTGCCTAGCTCATGATGTCGGGCCATAGTAGAAGTTGGTTTGGATAAAAATATAGATTATCAAGGGAATTAGAGCTTGTTCAAATTTAGTTTTTCAGCTAATATGAAATATGACTGAACGATCACCAGAGTGAAGGAACCGCAAAGCGGATGGGCAGCCATAAGCCAGACGAAGCGCTTTTTGAGGTGCATAGCCGGAGGCTACGTGCCGAAAAAACGCTGAAGGATGGTGAAGAAAGACGTTCATATTAGCGAAAAGATTAACTTTAGACAAGCTCTTTATTCTTCTTGTGTGGAAAAGTCGATAATTTTATCTCAATACTACCATCGCTTGTATGCCAAAAGATACCAACAACTGCTGTGACGAAGGGCGCTACAAAAAACTGTTTGAAGAACAGGCCGAGCACCTGCGCAACTTTCTGTACTACAAAAGTGGCAACATAGAATTGGCAGCCGATTTGATGCAGGAAGCCTTCCTGCGCCTTTGGAGAGATTGCAAAAAAGTGCCGCTGGAAAAAGCCCGGGCCTACTTGTTTCGGGTGTCGGGCAACCTGTTTCTGGACCATGTCCGCCACCAACAAGTCGTTTTCAAATTCCAAAGCCGCCCCACAGCATCGGCCACTCACGAATCCCCAGAGTTCATTTACGAAACCGAAGAATTCCGACAACAGTTGGAACACTTCCTCGCTCAATTGCCCGACAATGTGCGCGAGGTCTTCTTGTTGAACCGGATTGACAAATTGACCTATCGACAGATCGCCGAACGGCTGGACATCAGTGTCAAAACGGTCGAAAAGCGAATGTCCAAGGCACTCCAGGAGTTGCGCAAATTGCATCCGAAAATTTAGAAAATTTCATCTTCTGCGTAGGGCGTTTGGCAGCTGACGCGTTTTATCATGGCAAGTGGCACCCAACAATTTCCTGGCAGTAAAAGAACCATCAATTGAAAGACGACGACAAATATCAGGATGATCCCCGTCTGGCTCGCTGGCTGGAAGGATCACTGAGCGAGGAGGAACAGCGGCAGTTGGCCACCGAAGTAGACCTCGATGCCCTCCAGCAACGCCTCGATGCCCTGGAGAGCTTGCGCCCGCCCGCTCTGCAGACCGATGCCGCCTGGGAACAACTCCGCAATCGTCGCCAACCACCGCAGCCCGCGGCCATCAGACGACGCCTATTCGTAGGTCTATCTGTGGCCGCCTCCATTTGCTTGCTGCTGAGCGCGTGGTGGCTGCTGGGCGACACAGGCCCCACCCAGTTTGAGACAGCCATGGGCCAACAGATGGCCGTCGATCTGCCTGCTGGCTCACAAGTCCAGTTGCACCCTGGCTCCAGCATGCGCTACTTGTCCGATCGATGGGATCGAGAGCGAGTTGTCCAAATGGAGGGCTCTGCCTTTTTCGATGTCACCAAAGGACAGCCTTTTTCTGTTAATACTTCGCAGGGGATCGTCTTCGTAACGGGCACCCAATTTGATGTATATACTTTCGCTGGACAGTTTGAGGTCAAGTGCTACGAGGGCTCGGTACAGGTGCGCTTGGCAACAAAGACTTGGGACCTGGTGGCTGGGCAGGCCATTCGATTGAAAGGCCAGCAGGAGGCGCAGCGTTGGGAAATGGCAAGTGGGACAGCCCCCGACTGGCAGCAAAACATGAGTTTGTACCAAGAGGCCCGCCTGGATCGGGTGTTTGCCGATGTGGCCCGCCGATTTGCCGTCCCCATCCAATTGGACAAAAACATTGGACAGCGCCTCTACACCGGAGGAGTGCCCCACAGCGACCTGACCAAGGCATTGGAAATCGTTTGCAAAAGCATGAAGTTGACCTTCGAAATCAAAAGTGACAAGCAAGTTTACATTCGCGCCAAATAGTTGTGTACATTTTGCCCTCGTCGGCCTCATCACTCATTTACCGTGACTTGAAGGGAATGCAACAACGGATTTCTTGGATCAATTGCCTCTTGATGGGGGTGTTCCTCACAACTGCCACAGTTGGCCTACAAGCCCAGCAGTTGCCCCATCTGAGCATGCAATTTGAGAAATTTTCCCTTGTACAGGCCTTGGAAGACATCGGACAGCAAGTCGGTTGTGTGTTTTCCTACGATGCAGAACTCCTTGCCCCCCATCGCGTCAACCTCGACGCCAACAACCAACCCTTGGACGCAGCCCTGACCCAATTGCTCGACGGCACGGGCCTGAGCTTTTCTACCGACGATTATCCCTTCGTATTGATCCTGCCAACAGAAGATGCCACTGTCTCAGCACCCACTCCAGTACCCATTCGATCCATTTGTGGGGAGGTCCGCGATGCCAAGACCTTGGAGGGATTGGCATATGCGAGCGTATTCATCTTGGGCAGCCAAGAGGGGACGACGACAGATGATGAGGGCAATTTCCACTTTCGAGCGGCTGTCCGCCTGACCGATACTTTGGAAGTGCGCTATTTGGGCTACCAAAGCCATCAGACCACCTTGGAAGCGCTTCAAAATAGACCTTGTCTACCAGTAAAGCTGGAATACGACGAACTGGAAATGCCCACGGTCACCGTACAGGATCGGGCATTGACCATTTTGCGGGCTGACAGAAACGGTGGTGGCTACCGCATCATCCCGCGCAAAATCGGGGCAGTACCTGGCTGGGGAGATGCTGACTTACTGCGCTTTTTGCAGTTGATGCCTGGGGTGAGTGCCATGGACGAATCGGCTGCTGCCATTTCGGTAAGAGGAGGAACGCCGGATCAAAATCTCATTTTGTGGGATGGCATTCCCATTTATCACACGGGGCATTTCTTTGGGATGTTGTCCGCCTTCAATCCCCACATTGTGGATGAGGTGTCCATTTACCGAGGAGGATTTGGAGCCAAATACGGCGGCAGGGTATCGAGTGTCATCGACATTCAGAGCGAACCCTCCCGGGTAGACTCCTTTGAAATGGGCATCGGTTTTGACCTGATCAGCACCAATGCCCATCTCAAGTTTCCCATGTTTCGCAAAAAGGCTGGCTTGATGTTGGCCTTGCGGTCTTCGATTTCGGACGATTTGAGGAGCGAGACCTACAAACGGCTTTTTCAGCAAATTGCGGCCAATGGCAAGATCGCGGACCAGCAGGAGTTGCAGCAGGAGAGGGAGGAAGAATTTACCACCTTTCCCATCTTCAGCTTTACCGATTTCAATGTCAAACTGATCTTTCACCAAAACGAGCATTCCAACGGCAGCATCAGCATTTACAACAGCAGTGATCGCTTCAATTACGAGGTGGCCTCTGGAGAGGGACGCGACTTTTTTCTGAGCAATGATCAATTGGAGTTTGGCAATTCGGGACTCAGCGTCAGATTGGAACAGCGTTGGAATCCCAACATCAAATCCGACTTTCTGTTTGTCAATTCCAACTATCGAAGTCAATTTGAGACTTTTTACAGCCTCGACACAGCGGTGACCTACCAAGAACGGGCAGCACTCACCAATACGGTGGATTTGAGGGACATCCGGATCGACAATCATTTTTTCATCGATCAAAATCACAAGCTGACCCTTGGACTGCAATCTTCGGCCACCAATGTCGGTCTGACCTACATCACAGATCGGGCGCTGGCAGGTAGGCTCGATACCCTGGATGAAAACTTCGAAGGCTGGGTCAATACCCTGTATGCCGACTACGACTATCGACTGGACGATTTGCTGTCCTTGGATGTGGGACTGCGCTACAACATGTTTCAAACCTGGGGCATCGAACTTTGGGAGCCTCGGATTTCTGTGGATGTTCAGCCTTGGCGAAACGATTTTCACCTCAAATTGGCTTTGGGGCAATACCATCAATTTGCCAGCCAGATCGTGGAATCCAATGAGTTGGGGCTGGGTGAGCAGTTGTGGATTTACAGCAACGTCAATGAGTTTCCGGTGGTCAGAGCGGTGCAGGCCAGCATTGGGGCGTCTTGGAAACGCAATGGGTGGACCTACGATTTGGAGTTGTACAACAAGCAAACCGAGGGCTTGACGACCCTGCGATTGCGTTTTGATGAAAATGCGGGGGAACGTCCGTTTTCCTACGGAGAAGCTCGCTCTGCGGGGATCGATTTGCTGGTCAAGAAAAAGTGGCAACGCTATGATACTTGGCTTTCCTACAGCCTGTCCAACGTGCAATACCAGTTTGATGCCATCAATGAAAACCGCTGGTTTCCCGCCATACACGACCAACTCCACCAATTCAGTTGGGTACACATTTTTCGGACCGACAAGTGGGACCTCTCTGCGGGCATTCACCTGGGCAGCGGTCGGCCCTACACCCCTGGCGTGGGCGTGGAAGAAATCGTGGACGAAGACAATGGACAAATATATTACCAAGTGAGATACGATGAACGCAATTCTGCGCGTTTACCTATATATCAAAGGACTGACTTGACCGGTGCCTTTAAGTTTGGAAATGCCCAAAAAGGCAGAAGTGGCAAAGTAGGATTGTCCATTTTCAATGTCTTTGACCGGGTCAACATTCGCAACCGAGATTTCATTGTCAGGCTCATTGATTCCCCCAATCAACCCAATCCCTCTACAGAGTTGATACGTTTGGATCGGCATTTGCTACGTGTAACACCAAACATCTTCTTTCACTACAAGTGGTAGACTCTTCTGTTCCCCAAAGCCCTTACTTACCTCATCCTTTCTGCATCATTCACAATCATTCGCCATCCGACGGGCAGCGGCGTCACATTTTCGCTGTATTCCCATAGGGTGTTTCGAAGCAAGTCCGTTATTTTACCAATGATGCAATCTTCACCACAAACAAACGAGTAAATATGATCACATTGAATTGTGCCACAGGGACCCTGAGCCCCTACACGCCTTCTGCCGACAGACCCTGGAACCAACAGCGGGTTCTACATCTGTACCGGAGGCTGGGGGTTGGAGCCACACCTCAGGAAGTCCAACAAGCTCTCGGCCAATCTCCCACAGCCTTAGTGGATCAGTTGATCGATCAAGCCAAAAATGCTGCGCCACTACCAGAACCTTTTTTTGCCGATTGGACCTATTCTGATTACGACCCCAATCTGGTCAACGAACAAATGGATGACCACCGGGAACAATGGATGGTGGAATGGCTCAAGGACATGGCCAACGTGCCCTTTCGAGGAAAATTGACCCTGTTTTGGTCCAACCATTTTGTCACTCGACATGAGGCTTATCGCTGTAGCTCCTACATGTACAAGTACTATCGCGTACTGGAAGACCACTTCATGGGCGATTTCAAACAGTTCATCTACGACATCGGACTGACGCCCGCCATGCTGATTTTCCTCAACGGCGCAGAAAATACCCGCCGGGCCCCCAATGAAAACTACGCCCGGGAATTGTACGAATTGTTTTCACTGGGTGCCGACAATGGCTATACGCAGGAAGATGTTGTGGAGACCTCTCGTGCCTTGACTGGCTTTGTGACCAGAACAGAATCTTGTGGAGAATTCAGTTTTTCGCTTTTGGACCACGATCCTCTCGAAAAGACCATCTTTGGACAGATGGGGAATTGGGGATACGACGATGTGATTCGCATTTTGTTTGAGGAACGAGCAGAGAAAATCTCCCTGTTCGTCTGTGAAAAACTGTATCGACACTTTGTCAGTGATGAGATCAACGAAAACATCATCAGTTCACTGGCAGTGACATTCCGCAATGCAGACTTCAATTTGGAGCCTGTGTACCGACAGTTGTTCCGTTCGGAGCACTTCTTCGACGATGCCATCATGCAGGTCAAAGTCAAAAGTCCACTCGACTACAGCCTGTCCTTGACCAAGGAACTCGAAATAGACCTAGATGATGAAAAGCTTTTGGAGCAGGCTTATTTCGGCTATGTACTGGGCCAGTTGATGTTCGACCCTGTGGACGTTGCAGGCTGGCCGGGCAATCGCACCTGGATTGACAGCAACACCTTGACCTTGCGTTGGAAGGTATCCCAATACTACTATTTCACTCAGTACAATGACCAGCCAGAAAAGCTGAGGGCGTTTGCCAAGCTGCTGAGTGGCAATTCAAAAGATCCGGATTTTGTGACCCAGTCGATCATCGACTTTTTCATTCCCAAGGGTTTGTACTCGACGGTCATTTACGATCGGGCGACCATCATCTTCAAGGCAGACATTCCGCAGAATTACTACGACGATGAAATCTGGGACCTCGATTGGGAGCCCGTTCCTGGGCAGGTAGCCTTGTTGCTGGATTACCTGACGCGCATTCCAGAGTTTCAAACCCATTGATCTGCCTTTTCCAGCCATTTTTTTACACAAAAATCCGAATCGAATATGTGTGACAACCACAATCAACATACGACTGCAAAACAACGCAAGCAAAAACGCCACGGCAGTGCCCTGAAAGACGGCAAGGCACACCAGAAAGACCATACCGCTTGGAGCCGCCGAAATTTTCTCAGACAAATGGGTCTGGCCGGAGGAATGTCCATGCTATTGGGCAACATTCCCGTATCAGCCACGGCCTTTTCTCCGCTGGCATCGGCCCTCAACAATGCGGAAGGCGACCGCGTTCTGGTGCTCATCCGACTCAAAGGAGGCAACGACGGACTCAATACGATCGTGCCGATGTACTCCTATGATCACTACAAGTTTTTGAGGCCAACCCTCGGGTTTGAGCGCAACGAAATCCGCATGCTCGACGACCGCTTTGGGATGCCCAAATTCATGGACGACCTCTATCCACTTTGGCAAGAGGGCAAAATGAAGGTGATCAACAGTGTGGGTTACGACCAGCAAAACCTATCCCATTTCCGCTCGTCCGACATTTGGGACAGCGCCAGCGATTCCGATGTTTTTGACTCTTCTGGCTGGATGGGACGCTACATCATCAACGAATTTCCCAGCTTCCACTCCACTTCGCCCGACGAGCCGGCTGCCATTCAGATTGGAGGCATTGGCAGCAAACTTTTCAACGACCAAGACCTCATCAGCCTGGCCATGGTGGTGAGTGATCCGGAGGAATTGGCAGAGTTGGCACAAAATGGAGAGTTGTACGATACCCTCGACCTTCCCGAATGTTATTTTGGGGAACAGCTCCGCTTTTTGCGGTCTACCACCAACAATACCTTCAAATACGCAGAGGTCATCGCCGATGCCTACCGGGCGTCCGACAATTCTGTCAACTATTCTGGTAGCATGGGACGCCAATTGGCCCTCATCGCCCGCATGATCAAGGGAGGGCTGAGCACCAAGGTGTACATGGTCTCCCTCGACGGCTTCGATACCCACGCCAACCAACCGGATGCTCATCAGCGCCTGTTGTCCGACATCTCCAAGGCTGTCAAAAACTTTTACGACGATCTCACAGTAGGAGGCAGAGACAGAGATGTGTTGTGCATGACCTTTTCTGAGTTTGGTCGTCGGATTGAGCAAAATGATTCCAATGGGACAGACCACGGAGCCGCCGCCCCTGTATTGATGTTTGGGGCCGGACTGGAGGGCAATGGATTTTACGGAGCCAATCCCAACCTCAACAATACCGACAGCAGCGGCAATTTGCGGCACGATGTTGACTTCAGAGACATCTACGCCACGGTCCTCAACCATTGGCTCTGTCTGGAAGATGTGACTGTCAATGGCATCATGGGCAACAACTTTCCCAGATTGGACATTGGGCTGAACTGCCTGACGACTTCTACCCAGAGCCCGGCCTTTGTACCGCTGCAACACCAGCTGAAGCACATCGCGTCGGGCATGGCGGCCATTGAATACAGCCTGCCCCACGAGGCCAGGGTCAACATCACCGTCTTTGACTTGTTGGGCCGGCCGATTGAGACCCTTGTGGATCGTCGCCAGCCGGGTGGACCGCATCGGGTGGAGTTCGACGGGCGAAAGTATCGCCTGCCAGGAGGAATATATGTGTACCAAATACAGTCAGGAGGCCAGCGTGGCAGCGGCAAAATGCGCCTGTACTGATCAAAGAATAGCACTAAAGTTTATCCAAACCTACTGAAATTGGCGCCTTTGTCCATCCGACGGAGGCGCCATTTTTTTGCCAGGCCATTTCCGACAATTGAATTTTATTGGTAATATTGCCACCGCATTTGCCCTACCAAAGTCAGCAAAAACGAATTACTCACTCCGCCAATCTACAGTCCGGATATGCAGACACTCAGCAGAATCAACCCCACACAGACAGCCGCATGGCAGGCCTTGGAGCAGCACTACCAACAACTCAAGGACAAACACATGCGCGAGCTGTTTGCACAAGAGCCCGAGCGCTTTGAGAAGATGTCCACCGAATTGGACGATCTCTTACTGGATTACTCCAAAAATATTGCAACTGGAGAGACAATGCGTTTGCTGATGGAGCTTGCTCACCAGACCGAATTGCCAGAGAGCATTCGCCTCCTCTTTGGCGGGGCACCCATTAACGAAACGGAAAAGCGGGCGGTCTTTCACATGGCTGTGCGCAATTGCAGCGATCAGCCGGCTCAGATCGGGGGAGAAGATGTGATGCCAAAGGTGAGAAAGGCCCGCCAGCACATGAAGGAATTTACAACTCGGCTGATCGAGGGCGACTGGAAGGGCTACACGGGAAAACCCATTACCGACATTGTCAACATAGGCATCGGTGGATCAGATTTGGGACTGGTGATGGTCACCGAGGCGCTTCGGCCTTACTGGAAGGAACACCTTCAGGTGCATTTTGTCTCCAATGTCGATGGCACCCACATCAGCGAAACGCTGCGGAAGGTCTCGCCGGAGACAACCCTCTTCATCATTGCCTCCAAGTCCTTTACTACCCAGGAGACCATGACCAATGCCCGGACGGCCCGGAGCTGGTTTTTGGAGGCGGCCGGAGAGGAACAATGGGTAAAAAATCATTTTGTCGCCGTATCCACCAATGAGGCCAAGGTGCAGGAGTTTGGAATTGATCCGACCAACATGTTTGTTTTTTGGGACTGGATTGGGGGGCGCTTTTCCCTCTCTTCTTCCATTGGACTGGCCATTGCCTGCATCATTGGGTACGATCGCTTTGAGGAGCTTTTGCAGGGCTTGCATCGCATGGATGAGCACTTCAGGACCAGCCCCATGGAGAAAAACATCCCGGTCATTTTGGCCATGCTGGAAATCTGGTACAACAACTTTTTTGGGGCCTCTACCAAAGCCATCTTGCCCTACGATCAATACTTGCATCGGTTTACGGCTCACTTTCAGCAAGTGGACATGGAAAGCAATGGCAAGTCGGTGGATCGGGCTGGCCAATTGACGGATTACCAGACCGGGCCCATCATCTGGGGAGAGCCGGGCACCAATGGGCAACACGCCTTTTTTCAGCTCATCCACCAGGGCACCAAATTGATTCCCTGTGATTTCATTGCCACGGCTGTCAGCCACAATCCAGTAGGGGATCACCACAAGATTTTGCTGTCCAATTTCTTTGCGCAAACGGAGGCATTGATGCGGGGCAAAAACCTGGAGGAAGTCGTTGCGGAGATGCAAGCCGAAGGGGCTTCCCCGGAATGGATTGCCGAAAAGGCCCCCTTCAAGGTATTCGCTGGCAACAAACCGACCAACTCCATCTTGCTCAAAAAACTCACGCCCTACAGCCTGGGTATGTTGGTGGCCATGTACGAACACAAAATCTTCTCTCAGGGTGTCATTTGGAACATCTTCAGTTTTGACCAATGGGGGGTACAGCTCGGCAAGCAATTGGCCAAAAAGATACTGCCAGAGTTGGAAGGAAGTGCTCCTGTGACCAGCCACGATGCCTCTACCAATGCATTGATCAATCGCTACAAGGACTGGCGATGAGCACAAAAAAGGCAGGCATCCAATGTTTTCAATAGAATCATTGAATGCCTGTTGAGAAGTGTTTATCTGGATTCGTGTATGATCATTCGCCTTGCCGGATATAGATGTTGCCGTGGTAGGTCTTCATACTGTTTTCCGGACCGCCGCCGCCGATCTGTCCAAATGTCCATTCGTCGATGATGACTTTGTATATGCCGGAGCTGTTGCGCTTGGTGGATTGCTCCTTGGGCTTATCAGAAATTTTCATTTCAAAATCTGAGTAAATGTCGCCATCGTCGGTGCGCATTTTAAAGTCAGCTGATATTCCTTTGGGGAAGGTCAGGTCGATGTCGCCGTTGTAGGTGGAGTAGGCCATGGGCGTGTTGGGCTTGACTTCGTTGAAATGGGCCTTGATGTCGCCATTGTAGGTGGAAGCCAGCAGAGAACCCGATACGTTGGTGGCTCTGACGGATCCATTGTAGCTCTCCAATTCCAACTCTCCATGGACATTGTCTACCTCGATGGTTCCGTTGTTGTAGGTCTCGATGTTGAGATCAAAATCAGTGGGTACTTCCACATAAATGCTCACAGCACGGTTCCAAGAGGAGGATTCTATGTAGACTTCGTTTTGATTTTCTGCGATTTCCATTTGCAAGTTGCCAGAGGAGATCTTCCGCATCCCACTTCCCTTTTCCTTTTGCTTGAATTTATTTTTCTTGTCATCGGCTGTCTCGTAGCGTACCATGACGTTTTGGCGGGCAGTTCCTTTGATGACAACGGGCCCGGTTTTGACGTCGACGTGGAGGACTCCTCTCTTGCCGGGTTCACTCAAGGGGATGTCCAGGGTTTTGCCTTGTGCGGAAAGTGTCAAACTCAAAAGCAATAGGCTGAATGCAATTAGATATTTCATTGTGATGATGTTTTTGTATTGAAAATGATGTGGGGGACCTTTTACATTTCCCGCAGGTAAACATTGCCGTTGAAGGTTTCGAAGTCCAGGTGAGGGGACTGACCATTTCGCAGGCTGAACAGTGATTTTTCGTTGATTTTATAGGTGGTCTTGCCTTTGTTGGACTCGCTCTTTTCCACCCGGGAAGGCAGGCTGCTCACATCGGAGACATCGGTGAAAAATTCCCCATTGAAGCTTTTGAAGCTGAGGGTGGCGGCGAGGCCTTTTTGGTAGTAGGCGTTGATGTCGCCATTGAGGCTGTAGTAGCGCGAGTCGGACTCGGGATTGTCGGCATAGCGGATGTCGAGGTTGCCATTGATGGTACGAGCTTTTGTCTGCCCGGCAATTTGCTGAAGACTGATGCTGCCGTTGATGTTTTCGACCTCAATGGTTCCTGCCACATTTTTGACCGAGATGTCTCCTTCGTTGATGGTGGCCATCCACAGATTGATGTTTTGGGGGACTTTGATGGCAAAGTCAAACTGGAAGTCATCGAAGGCCTTGCAATGTTTCCCATTCATGCCATAGTACTTCCAGATGCCGGGGCCACTGTTGCCATTGGAGTTGGATTGGCAATTGACGGTGAAGTAAGCGATGAGACTATCGGCGGTTTCCCGAAAGTGGAGCTCCACCATTTTCTGTCCGTCCTTTGGCGAATCCTCGTATTGAGACTGAATGTTCATTTGTACGCTGCTGCTTGCGTGCCCTTCCACTTTGATGTGGCCGTTGATGTTGGCAATGACCAATGTTTTGTTGGCACTGTTGGGGCCCAGTTCGAATTGTTTTTGAATGTTTTCAGACTTGTTTTGTGCAAAACTGCTTATGAGGTACAAGCAACAGAGGCTTGTGAAGATGATTCTTTTCATGACTTGGGTTGTTGAGTGGTGATGAATAACACGTCTTGGCAGAATGTCTGGTCTGTGCAAGTCAATGGTCAAAGCAAAACTTCCAATTTCCCTTTCAATTGTTGGCGCAATTCTTCTGGCAATTCCTGTTTGCGCAGGATGTCCTTCCAAGCCTTGGCGCTGCGTTTTTCCTGTAGGGCTGCCATCATCTCGGCCATGGCCATCAGCACCAGGGGTGATTCCTGAAACTGGATGGATTTGACCAATTCGATGCGGATTTCGGCTTGGTTGGCATAAGCATACAAGGCTTCCAATGCCGCCATTCTCACATTGCTGTTTTCGTCTTGCCGAAGGGTTTGCAGCAGTGCGCTGCTGACCTTCTGGCTGCTCTGCTCCAGGTCGCGGCTCAGGCTGACAGCTTTCAGGCGCTCACTGGAAGAGGATTTTTCCAGCATGTTGAGCATCATCAATTCCTTCATGGCGATGACTTCCTCTTTGAGTTGATTCAATTCCTGGGGCGCTTGTGGGGCTGGCTTTAAAAACCAACCGACCAAGGAGCCGATCAGTAGGCAGGCCACTCCTCCGGCTAGGACGATCCACTGGGGAAAGTGGCGCGGGCCACCCTCTGGTGTTTCATCTTTGGCTGCTTGTTGGGGACTGGGCGAGTCAAAAGACAGCTTGGCTGGCGGTTCGGGGCTTTCGGACAAAAAGTCCAATTGTTCGTGTAGTTCGTGCAGGGGTTGGATTTCCTGCAGGTCGATCTTGCCTTCTTCTATGAGGCGTTCCAGTAGTAGTTCTTCTTCCGGGCTACAGGTAGACTGGAGGAATTTATCGATGAGTTGCTTTTTATCCATAGGATTCATGGCTAGCGATTTTCGAGAGTTACATAAACTTTGCGCAGCGCTTTGAGCGCCCGGAATACCTTCAGTTTGACGGCTCCTTCACTGCACTGCAAAATATCGGCGATGTCGGCATACTTCATGCCCTTGAGCTTGCTCAGTACGAGGACTTCTCGTTGGGGATGGTCCAGGTGTTTGAGGGCTTGTTGGAGCAATTGTTTTGATTCGCGCTGGAGCAATTCTCTTTCTGTTTGCTGTTGGGCGACCAATTTTTCACTCCAATCTCCAATGGCATCCATGGAGGCCTGCCGATTTTTGAGAAAGTGATCTTTGCTGACATTTTTGGCAATCCGAAACAGCCAGTGCCGAAAGTTGCTGTCGAGCTGAAACGTGTGGCTGTATTTCATGACGCGAAAAAAGACGGTTTGCAAGAGGTCTTGGGCCAGGTCATAGTCTCTGTGGATTCCGTACAGATAACCGAAAACCACTTGCTTGTAGCGCCGATACAAAGTGTCCATCTGCTGGATGTTGCCGGACTGGACAGATTGCATGAGGGTGTTATCAGTTGTACTTTGCAATATTTTTGTTTTTACAGACATTCTATAGGGACAACTCTGCGATTTTCGATTGGTTACGGCCCATCGACAAATTTATGGCAGAATTCATTTTGGATCGACAACACAGGGGAGATTGATACAAAAAAATCTTTATGCATAACAAACTCTTGTTGTGGGTCCTTTGCATGTTGGGACTTTCCTCCTGTGTGGGCAAAAAAAAGTACGTCAAAGAACTCAAACTCCGGCAATATTGGGAGGATCAGGCCAATGCCATTGCCGATGAATTGAAGGCCAGTCGCCTGGAAGATGCACGGCAGCGCAGCCAATTGTCAGACATCAGCTATCGATTGGACCAGTTGAAGGCAGACAGTTTGCAGAACTCTCTTCTCATCGCAGCACATCAACGCGAGACAAAGGCAAGGGAGGCCGAATTGGTGGACTGTCGCCAAGAGCTGGATTCCCTTTTGCAGATCGCTCCTGCCGACCCCCACTTGGTCATGGCCGGGGGAGCGGCTGAGGACTTGCTCCGAGAAGTAGAAAGCAGTCTCAAGAATCGACTGAGACAATATTCCACATCTGAGATCAGTTATGTATTGGCAGCTGAAACGCTCCGCATGACTTTTTCGGATTCCCTCCTTTTTCAGCGGGCCAGCCTCCAATTGAACCGTCGGGGCCTCCAATCCATCGGCGCTCTTTCCTTGGTCCTGAAAAAATACCCCCAGCTAGAAGTCATTGTCGTTGGACATACGGACAATCGTCCGGTTCGTCGGACCAACATTCGAGACAATTGGGATTTGAGTGCCCTGCGCGCTTCCACCATCGTCCGGATTTTGCATCGCGATTTCAAGCTGTCGGCCAAGCGCCTGACCATTCAGGCCCGCGGTCAATTTGATCAATTGACAACTGGCGACGATGCCTCTGCCAGAGCGCAGAATCGTCGGACGGAAATTGTCTTGCTTTGTCCCCCTCCCACCGAAGCAAAGACGCCAAAACCGTAGAACAACCCATCAGCGTTTGCACAAAGTCTCCCCCCTCCTTTTTCTGTCTTGGGTCCCCCTTGTGGGAGTCACTTGGAGAAGATTGCTGTCTTCCGCCTCACATATGATGCTTTTTTGGCAATTGAAAAATAACCCATTTGGATTATTGATGTCAGCGGTATTATTGGGTATTTTTGTATAAGAATTATTGATATGCAATCCCCTTCTTGTTGACCCCCATCCAGGACTGTCTTACAAACTTACATTTAGCCAAATACCACTTACACCTATGAACCTATTCAACAAATGGTCGGGCTTGTTATGCCTGCTCCTCAGCTGTGTGCACTGGGGACATGCGCAGGACTATGTGCTCGAAAAGCTCAATGATTCCATCAATTCAGATTCTTACGACGAGATCGCCCCTTGTGTGAGTGCGGACGGTCAAACTGTTTTTTTTACTCGGGTGGGACATCCTGGTTTTGAAAAGTCTCTGCACGAAAACGGACAAGATCTTCACCAAGAGCTGAAGCCTCAGCAATACCAACAACGACTCAACGATATTTTTTCCATTTTGGAGGGAGGGCCAGTTCACGATCCGGTTGCTTCTGGTTTCAATCAGGACATTTGGGTGGGGCGCTCGGTAGATGCCGCCTTTGATTTGGTTTACCATCCGGGCTATCCATTGAACAATGCCCTGCCAAATAGCGTCAGTACTTTGATGCCTTCTGGCCATGAGATGATTGTCATCAATCAGTTTGCACAAGGGGGAGGCATGAAAAAGGGGTTTTCCAGCATTGTCCAGAAAAAGGACGGCAGCTGGTCTTTTCCAGAAGCTATTGAGATTGACAACTACCACAATTCGGGACCTGATGTCAACCTCACCTTGAGCGCCGATGGCAATACCTTGATCCTGGCAATGGAACGAGAGGATGCCGTGGGACGCAGCGATTTGTATGTGTCTTTTCGCCGGGCCGACAACAGTTGGAGCAAGCCGCAAAATCTCGGACCGTACATCAATACACCTTATCGAGAGGGGACTCCCTTTCTATGTGCGGATATGAAAACCTTGTTTTACGCCTCCGATCGCGGCAACAACTCGGCAGGGGGGAGCGACATCTTCATGCAAACTCGCCTGGACGACAGTTGGCAAGTGTGGTCTGCACCCAAGCGCTTCCGCTATCCGGTCAACTCCCGCTCCAACGACAGCCATCCCTATTTCAATGAATCCACGGGCCATTTGTACTTTACCTCCAATCGCCATGGTTCCAGTGACATATTCAGGATACAAATTGAAAAGCCCGAGCCCATTGGCGTGAGCATTTCTGGTCTTGTTTTGCATGCCGAGACCCGCCAGCCTTTGTCTTCCGATGTGCTCATGGCGGTACAAAATAGCAGCTCCTTCGAGTATTTTCCCACAGATGCCAATGGTCGTTTTCAACTGATTGTGCCCACGGGCAAGACGGTGTCTTTGAAGGGGGTGAAGCAAGATTTTGAGGGTGCCGAATTGGTGGTAGATGCCAGCATGGATGGGCAGACGTTGACTTTGTTGCTCAAGCCATTGCAGCTCATTGCTTCTGTGGATGAGGCTCCCGTTCACGATCTGCAGGCTCCTGTGGAGGAACGTCCGCTGGCCTTGGCAGTCGGGGATAAGATTGAACTGGCCCCCATTTATTTTCAACAGTCCAAACCAGCCGTTCTCAAACGCTCCTTTCCGGGCTTGAACCACTTAGCCAATTTTCTGGTCGAGCATCCCAACATTTACATTCGCATCGAAGGCCATACGGACAACAGGGGAGAAGAAGCCTCGTTGTTGAAGCTGTCCAAGGAACGAGCGGAGGCCATTAAGGAATATTTGGTGTACAAGCGTCGGATCAATCCGGTGCGCATACAGACGGTGGGCCACGGAGGCAACCGTCCCGTCAACGACAACTCAACGGAGGCATTGCGCAAGCAAAATCGCCGGGTGGAAGTGGAGGTGATCCATGTGGGAAGCAGTTTCCGCCCTGTATCTCACCGGGGGAGAAGTCGATGACAACAAGAAGAAATGTTTCCTCATATTTATCCATATTTTGATTGATCTTTGGGATACGACGGTCCTCGTATCCCATTTTTTTTGCAAATTCCTTATTTTTGAGTAAGAATACACCCTTGTCCCTCAAACACATGACCAGAACCGTGATTGAATTTTGCAGATGGTTGCCATGCCATCGGCTGGAAAATGCAGTTTACGCTTATGACCCGAACAAAGTTTTTTCTACCGACACTGGTGTGTCTTTTCTTGTCAATGGTCCCAATGGATTTGCCCGCTCAACTCTTCATTGATGCGACTGATCGCTTGCCCGAAGCCAGCACCGGGGGCCAAACAGTAGATGCCCAAGCCGTCGACATCGACAAAGATGGAGACATGGACGTTGTACTGGCCAATGAATTTGAAGTCAATGTGTTGTTGATCAACAATGGCTCCGGGAGGTTTACGGATGCCGGGCCGGGCGCCATTCCTGCGAGGGTCCACGACAGCGAGGACATTGCCATTGCCGATTACAACCGGGATGGGCATACAGATATTGTTTTTGTCAGCGAAGACGATTTCGAGCACGAATACTACGTCAATGATGGCAATACCGTTTTTTCCCGCGCCTCCTTTTTGCCTTTTACCTCTTGCAATGCTGTGGCCACTGCCGACCTCAACCGGGACGGGGCTCCTGACCTTCTCCTAGGAAATCGAGGACAAAATATGTTGCTGATCAACAATGGACTGGGTGAGTTCATCAACGAAACCCCAGACCGCCTGCCCATTTTGGCCGACTCTACCCACGATGTCAAGCTCGTAGATGTGGACAATGACTTGGACCACGACATCATCCTGGGCAATGAAGATGGCAATCGGTTGTTCATCAACAATGGGAGTGGTGTGTTCAGCGATCAATCCTTGGCGCGCCTGCCCCAAAACTCTGCCATTGATACCCGCAAAATCGTCCCTGGCGATGTCGACATGGATGGAGATGTTGATCTGTTTTTGGCGACGGTGAAGTTCTCAGCAGGCAAAGACCCTCAGAATCGTCTTTGGATCAACGATGGCAATGGCTTTTTTCGGGATGTGACCGATGAGCAATTGCCTCTCATCCCAGACCAGGCTGTCGACGGAGTATTCACGGACCTCAACAGAGATCGGATTCCAGATCTTGTTGTTTCCGGGGTATTGAATCAGCCACTCAAGTTTTACATCAATGATGGGCAAGGATTTTTTTCCAATCGGACCGATGATGTGGTGGGGGGAAGTCAGATATTGGAGGATTCCATCGATGTTTTTTCTGTGATCACAGCCGATTTCAACCTCGACGGGTTCGACGATTTGTATGTCTGCAACCGAGCGGGGCAGGACCGCTTGTTTTTCCGTGATCCAGAGGCCAGACTGCCCAGCAGTTCGTCCGTTATAGATCTTTCTAGTGCCAATTCTCTTTTGCAACTGTTCCCAAATCCCACCCAGCAGTCATTTCGCCTTAGCGGAGAGCTGAGCATGCAATTGGAGTCTTCGGTTCAGCTTTTCGATTTGATGGGTCGCCAGCTTGCGGAGATGGAGCCAACGGAGACAGGCAGTGGGCATCGACAATATGCCTTGCCTTCTGATCTGGCTGCAGGAACCTATTTGCTGCGAGTCAGAGGGGCCGGTCAATCATATGTCCTTCGGCTGCAACAGCTCTAACTCTACAAGGCAATTGGTGCTGCAATACAACTGTCCGGTATGCCAAAGGCTTCGGTGAGTTCTGCCGCTTCTGCTCGCACTTTCCGACACAATCTATCCACCAGTCTGCGGATGGCCTTGGTCTTGGGGCTGCCCATGTACTCACTTTCTAGATACCAGCCTTTGTGGCTTTCAATGGTGTGCAGTGCGTAGAGATCGCACAGGCGCTTCAACGACTCTTGGAGTTCATCGTCTGGGCAGTCGTTGACTCGGTGGATGAATTGCTCCAGAACGATTCTATCCACGTAGGCCTCTGCCAGGGTGAGGATGTGGGTTTGGCAGCGCAAGAAGGCCGAATGGCTGTCGAATCCTTTGCGCAGGTAGGCCCGCATGCGCTGGCTGACGCTTACAAGTAGTTGGCGTTCCCGATGTTGGAAGGCAGCCAATTGAAATTCTGGATCGAGCAAGTGGGCAGTATCGGTCTTTCGTCTACTTACTGGATTCATTTCTGATACAGAAGCAGAGAATTGAGAGACCAAATAGCGCATGACTGCTCGGAAGCCCTCATCGTGAAATTCTTGTCGGAAGGCAGATAGCAAGCCCTTGGCTACCAATTGCATCAGCACAGTATTGTCGCCTTCGAAGGTGGTGAAGATGTCGGTATCGGCCTTTAGATCAGCAATGCGATTTTCGGCCAGGTATCCCTTCCCGCCGCATGCTTCCCGGCAGCTTTGGAGGCAGTGGGTAGAAAACCAAGTGGTGTAGGACTTCAGTCCTGCTGCGAGGCTTTCGATTTCGCGAATGTCATCCTCTGTTCGTGCCACGTAGCGGTCGGCTAGGTAATCCAAGCCGAAGTGCAAGGCATAGGTTTTGGCCAATAGTGGCATCAGGCGGCGTTGGTGAGAGGGATAGTCCAGGAGAATGGTTTCTGGTTCGCCATTTTTTGGCGCAAATTGTCTGCGGCGCAGGCCGTAGCGTATGGCGATGGTCAGACCCACTTTGGCAGCGCTGAGTCCTGCTTTGGGGACACATACTCGTCCACCTACAAGGGTGCCCAGCATGGTGAAAAAGCGACTGGATGGGTTGGCAATCGGACTGCTGTAGACACCATCCGGGCTGATGTTGCCAAATCGGTTGAGCAGGTTGACCCTGGGGACGCGAACTTGGTCAAACCAAATGCGTCCGTTATCGACGCCATTCAAGCCCATCTTGTATCCACAGTCTTCTACTCTGACACCGTCCAGCAACTCGTGAGAATCATTTCTCAGAGGCACCAGTATGGCATGAACGCCGTGTTGGGTTCCGTCCACGATGAGTTGGGCAAAAACGGTGGCCATCTTGCTGTCCAGCGCGTTGCCAATGTACTCCTTACCAGCTGCTTCTGTTGGGGAGTGTATGATGATTTCGTCTGTTTGGGAATCGTACGTGGCGGTGGTTTCCAGTCCGCGAACGTTGGAGCCATGTCCGGTCTCTGTCATGGCAAAACAGCCTGGTAGTTTGAGGCTGCCAGTTGCTTTGAGGTACTTGTTGTGGTGGTATTGGGTCCCAAGCCAGAGGACACTGCCACCAAAGAGGCCGAATTGCACCCCAAATTTGATGGCCATGCTGAGGTCGTGCATGCCCAGCATTTCGAAAATGGCGATGTAGGCCATCATGTCGTCCTTTCCTCCTTGTTCTTTGGGGTAGGAGAGGGCTCCCAGACCTTGCTTGGCCAGCAGTTTGCACCACTGCAGCACCTGTGCCCGCTTTTCTTCCTTGGTCGGCATTTCTTCCAATTGAAAGGCTGGGTCTTGCAAGAGGAGTCTGATTTGCTGCTTTTTTTCTGCGTATGGGCCATCCAATAATTCTCTCAGGGCGTTGATGTCGAACGGAGCATCATCCGGTCTTTGCTTTTTTTGCAACAACTTGTCGAGCGATTTGCTGCCATCGACGCCCAGGCTGATTTCCAGCTGAGAGAGGGCATCCCTGGTTTGGGGAGAGGACCAATAGACAGAATCAGCTTGGACACTACCGCTTTTTGCCATCTCAAGGGCAAGATCGACGAGGTTTTTCCGCTTTTCCTGGGCGGCCTCAGCGGCAGTTGTCCGGATGAGCTGTTTCCAGTGGCGAAACAACTGTTTGGATGGGGGCTTGGAGGGGTTGCTCCATTGTTGCAGCAAGATTTTGTCCTTGGCATTCAGAAATGGAAGGGACTCGATCTTGCGTTGGATGAGTTGTACCTCGCTGGGGCTGAGTACGCTATCGGCCCAGCCGACATAGTACAGTGGGATCAGGCTCATGACACCAGCCGAGTAAGATGGGAATGGAGGTGCTTGGGTACTCATAATTATCAGTTTTTCTGAGAGGAGATGATTGCTCTTTGATATTAGGAGGGTTGCCATCGGGCAAGTTGATGACTTTTTCTCCTACAAATACAACGACAAAAGGTCCAAAAAGATGATGACAAGATACTGTAAAATGCACAGATCGACCAGGAAATGGATTGGGTTGGTGATGGGCAACAAAAAAAGGTCTCCGTTGGGGGGAGACCTAGTGGCATTAGAGTGATTTTGTTCTAAGTGGGGGGATGTTTTTGTTTGAGGGGTTCTTACGGTTGTTGTACGGTAGCGGCTATGTCTGTATTGGGTCTCGCATCTGTAGATCTTTGGAGATCGGATGGAAATTGTGCTGCTGTAGGTTGGATCGCGACGGATTCCTCTTGCGGTTCTTCCACTCGTATGACTTTTTCTTGATGTACCTGAAACTTGTAACTGTCGAAGTCAGAAACTGTATTGGTGTCGAAAAATACCAGTGTCAACAATCCCAGAAACATCACTGTTAAGATGTACTTTGCCATGATCTGATGTGTTTGTTGTTATCTTGTTATGCGTATACAAATAGTATATGTTCGATCTATCGGCTGGGATTTTAATTTGATGTCGTCCTTATCGTTGTATTCTTTCCTATATGTGTAATCTCTTTTCAAAGAATACATTATAGATAGTTTATATAAAAACTATGCCAAAAGTTACGATTTAGTATAATATTAACTTTTTTCTTGTCTGTACGCTGTCTTATCTGTGCTTTCTTCCGCTTTGGGCGCTTTGTAAGATGGGAAGACAGGGTGGTGTTTTGTGAGAGAGAAATAAAAAAGGCCATCACAAAGGATGGCCGAACAGACTATGAGAAAACCGCTATGAAAGGAAAACTTTTATTACGTGGAGACACGTCATTTCCAGATAACGGAAAGGTGTAGTATTTCTCAAGTAGACCGGAAAATAGCTTTGGGAAAAGACATAACGTACTATTAATGGGATGTCGGCATACTGAGAAGAACACTGTGCAGAGAGACTTGCCGATAGGGGACATCGGCGGCTAATTCGAAGGGAGTGCCTTCCTGAGCAAGCGGCTGATGGTCTGCCCTCATCGGAGGGTCCGCCTTTGGAGCAAAGAGATGCGAACCATACCGATTCAGGTCCTTTTGACCAATGTGGATGGGTTGGAGCCACAATCCATACAAGGCCAGAAGAAAAATGGTGGTGAGCAAATACTTATTCGTCATGGGGGTGATGTGTTTGGTTCGGATGTTGGGTTTTGGATTTCGGATATGGAATACGGATGTCAACTGTTCGTACTTGCTTACCCGTTCAGTTTTATCAGGTATTTAGTTGGGGGTTGACAAAGTGTGTCTGTAAAAACAGCTCTGGAATTGGGGTATGGTAGTTTCTTTGATGCAATTTCTTTGTTACTGGCATTGATTTGGTTTTTTGGGGTGTTGACAAAACAACTGTCGCCAATGGCGAAATCCGTATGATGGCAGAGCTAGATGAGGACCAGGGTACGATCAAGTGACCTCATTGTATCCGTGACCTTATTGTGTCAGCGGCCTCATTGCCAGAGTCGCTTCAGATTAGTCTCATTGCCTCACTGATCCAGTAGATGCAATTGGTACTTTCGAATGACATTGATGAGTTTCTGGGCATATGCTTTGTCAGTGGCATAGCCGACCTCTTTGAGTCCTTTGGCCCATCGCTCATAAGACTTGCCATATCGGTGTAGTTTTTTGTATCGGCCCTTTGAGAGGAGCAGACTGTGCGCCCGCCAACTGTCTTTGGCATTTGCATATTTCCGGAAGAAGTCCTTATGGTGGTCATCATAGGCATTGGTACAATGTCCCTTCTTGCAGCGTTTGCTGAAGCATTTGATGCCAAAGTGGTTGTTGTTGTTTTTGGCCAGCAGGCTGTTTCCTGCATTGCTTTCCACCAGTGCCTGCGCCATTTTGATGCTAGCCGGTACCCCATAGGCTTTCATCTCATCCTTGGCCATCTGTGCATATTTGCGTATGAATGCCTTAGCTTTGCGGTCTTTCAAATTGTCGGCAGCAGTGGGAGCGTAGGGGTTGTGCCTTTCGCCGCTGATGGCCGCCGTGTGAGCGACATTTTGGGCAATCGCCGTTCCTGTCCCCTGATCTCTGTCATCGGTAAAAGCAGTGCTGGGCGCCCTCAAGGCAATGTTGAATTGCATGTCTTTGCTCAACATGACATAGGCCGCCAAGACGACGATGCCAATTTTGAACCAAGGCAATTTGATCTTATTGAACCGAATGCTCCTGGACCGAAAGAACTGATTGATCCGAATCAGCAGTTGGCGAGAGAGGTGTTGAATGATGATCAGCAAATCTTCCAATATCTTTTCAAATGGAATGCTCTTGGGCTGTGCTGCAACCATTTCCGCTGCCTCCTGAACGGGTTGCAATTCTTTGTGTTGGGATGGTGCCTCTTGTCCGGCATCGAAGGTTGTTTCCTTGGATGCAGACACCCTCGCATCTACAAAAGTGAAAGGAATATCGTATTTTGACTTTTCCATCACGCGTTCGTTTTTAATTCAAGTTGTGATTCGTACCTCCCGTACCCCTCCAGTCCTAGCGTTGTCTCGCAACCTGGGTAAATGATAGTATGTTTGTGACTTTGTCTCGCAAAAGGTGGTCGTTCCAGCTGTGGGATTTGTCCATTTGTTTGTGCCGACGATACAAATGTAAAACAAAAAGTTTTAAAATCAAACAAAAAGTGTTTGATTGTTGTGTTTTTTTGTTTGTAAAAAGGGAAAGTAATTGATTGTCAGTGTATTATGAGTTTGATTTCTTTGTTTGAAAAAGCGAAGATTGTTTGCTAATTTCGCGCCGAACACACTCCTAAATCAAACAAAATGAAATTAGTAGAAGGCAAGACAGTACTCATCACAGGTGGTTCCAGAGGGATCGGTGCCGCCATTGCCCGCCGCTTTGCCGAGCAGGGGGCCAACGTAGCTTTTACCTATCGCTCCTCCCAGGAAAAAGCCCTCAAGATAGCCGAAGAACTTTCTGCCTTTGGTGGCAAAGTGGAAGCCTACCAGTCGGATGCTGGCTCTTTTGAGGAGGCCGAAAAACTGGTGAAGGCCGTCTTGGAGTCTTTCGGAAAGGTGGATGCCCTCATCAACAACGCTGGCATTACCCAAGACAATCTCATGCTGCGAATGAGCGAAGACCAATGGGACAAAGTGATTGCCGTCAACCTCAAGTCTGTGTTCAATCTCACCAAACACATCCTCCGCCACATGCTCAAAAACCGGGCGGGCTCCATCATCAACATGAGTTCTGTCGTCGGTGTTTTTGGCAATGCCGGACAAGCCAACTACGCGGCTTCCAAAGCGGGCATCATCGGATTCAGCAAGTCCATCGCCAAAGAGGTCGGCTCCCGTGGCATCCGCTGCAATGCCATCGCTCCTGGTTTCATCGCCACAGATATGACAGATGAATTGGACGAAAAGACGCGTGAGGCATTCCTGGCAGGCATCCCCATGAAGCGTTGGGGCAAGGCCGAAGAGGTGGCCGACGCTTGTTTGTTTTTGGCGTCCGACCTGTCGACCTATGTGTCGGGCCAGACGATCAGCGTTTGTGGGGCGTTGAATGTGTGATACCCCCTCGCATTTTCTCCAATTGTTAAAAAATGGGAAAAAGAACTAAATAGCGAGTGATTGGCGTTCGAATTGAGTATATTGTATATCGCACAACGCCAGGTACAAATACTGACCCATTACAATTTCGCCAAATTTTGACAATCGCTCGCTATGAAGAGGGTCCATCATCTACTCATCATTTTGATGTTGTCAGCCATCAGTTTGCCCCTTGCACAGGCACAAATGGCCATCGGTGTGCGTGGAGGTGTACACGTCGCCTTCAACAACTTGTCTTTTGACCACGATTTCCCTGAAATTACCACCCGCGACAACATCACGGTTCTGGCCCTGGCCATCCCCATCGAATGGCCTGCCTCCAAGATGTTTCGCCTCCAAAGTGGCCTGACCTTCCTCACCCGAGGTACCCGCATCCACTTTCGCGATCGCTCGGCAGAGATCAATTACATAGACAAATACGCCATTCGTTACATACAAATCCCCATCGTGGGAAAACTCAACCTCGATTTCAATCCCTTCAATCTGTATGTCATTGGAGGAGCCGATTTGGGCTACGGGATCGATTTCGAACTGATTGAATTGGCCTACAACGATCAGGGACCTACCTCCTGGAAAAATCGAAAGTTGGACTTTCAACGGGCGGGTGTTTCCCGCTTCGACATCGGCATGGCACTGGGTGGAGGCATCGAGGCTTCCATCTCCAAAGGTCGGCGCATTTTTGTCGATATTCGCTATCACATCGGCCTCAACGACATCGACAAACGACCCAACGTAGAGGTCTACAACGAAGGTCGCTCCTACACCATCGGCATGATGCTTCCGGTCAATTTCAAGAAGATGCAAAAAAATGGGACGGCCATGCTCTAGCTGATTGCGTAGGGAAGGCTTTACTCCAGCTTCAATAGATTGCCCAGCTCCTGATCTCCCAAATCTCCAATCCATTTTTCACCTGTGCTCACCGTCAGGTCTGCCAGTTCTTTTTTGCGCTGCAAAAGGGCATTGATCTTTTCCTCGAAAGTCCCATTGCAAATGAGGCGATGGACCTGGACATTGCGCGTTTGTCCAATGCGAAAGACCCGGTCGGTGGCTTGGTTTTCCACAGCCGGATTCCACCACAGGTCGTAGTGAATGACGTGGTTGGCAGCCGT
Source organism: Bacteroidota bacterium (assembly GCA_039821145.1). Lineage (GTDB taxonomy): Bacteria > Bacteroidota > Bacteroidia > Chitinophagales > Saprospiraceae > JBCCSZ01. The sequence continues at coordinate 144,971 of JBCBOS010000021.1, forward strand.
CAGGTTGAGTCCGGTCCCGCCCGCCTTGAGAGAGAGGATCAGGACGGGGGCAGCTAGACCTTGTTGAAATTGATCGACCATTTGGTCCCGATTCTTTCTGCGAACGCCGCCATGTAGAAAGTCTGGCCGAATCCCAAATTCGCCTTGGATCATGTCTACGAGTAGGTGCCCCATCTCCTGGTATTGGGTAAAAATCAGCATTTTCTCTTTTTGATCGAGGATGTCGCGCATCAACTCCAGCAATCGCAGGCTCTTGCCAGACTGTTCTGGACCAGAGGCTCCTTTTTTCAGAAACTGCCTTGGATGATTGCAAATTTGCTTGAGGGAGGTGATCAATTTGAGGACCAAGCCCTTGCGTTGAATGCCTTCGCTTTTCTCGATTTGCTGCCAACTTTGCTCCACGACGTTTTGGTACAGACTTGCCTGCTCTTTGCTCAGGAAACAAAATTGATCTTGCTCGATCTTGTCTGGCAGATCACTGATGATGCTCTTGTCGGTCTTGACCCGCCGCAAAATAAAGGGCTGGGTAATTTTCAGAAATTGGTCCAGACATTCCTGATCGCGTTCCAGCTCGATGGGCCGGGCAAATTGCTTTTTGAAGGAGGACAAACTGCCGAGATACCCCTGGAGACTGAAGTCAAAAATGCTCCAATATTCGCTCAGGCTGTTTTCCACTGGCGTCCCACTCATGGCGATTTTGATGGGAGCGGCAATGGCCTTGATCGACTTGGCCTGTGCTGTTGCGGGATTTTTGATGGCCTGTGCTTCGTCAATGACCACCGTGAGCCATTTGCGCTTTTTGAGCTTGGCTTGGTCGCTGCGCACAACACCGTAGGTTGTGAGGAGCAAGTCGGTATCCGCAAGGCCGTCCAATGATCTTTTGGGGCCGTGGTAGGTATGGGGGCTCAGCTCTGGCGCAAAGCGTTGAATCTCTTGTCGCCAATTGGTCAGCAGGGTGGTGGGGACGATGATCAGTCCTTTGTTTTTTTGAAAAGCTCCCTCTTCCCGCAATTGCAACAACAGGCTGATGACCTGAAGGGTCTTGCCCAGGCCCATGTCGTCGGCAATGATGCTGCCCACCCCTAGTCGAGCGTTTTTGTAGAGCCATTCGAAGCCATTTTGTTGATAGGGGCGGAGCTGTGCCAGGAGAGAGGAGGGGGGCGCAATGCGGTCGATGGAAAGCAGTTGTCGCAATTGCTCTCTTGCCTCGGGACTCAATTGGATGGGCGTTTGTCCGTACTTTTCCGATAGGCTGGCCTGCAACATCTCCATGGGCCCCAGGGAAGGAGGCGTTTTGATTTTTTGGATCAATTGCTCAATCTCCTGCTCATTGAAAAAGACAAATTGGTCTTTGAGCCGAACAATGCCGCTGTATTTTCGAACCATCTTGATGAATTCTTGCACAGACAGCAACTCATCGCCAATGGCAATCTGCCACTGAAAGTTGAGCATGTCGCCGAGGCTGAACAGCGATTGGGCGACGCTGCCACTCTCTTCGGCTTCGACTGTGAGGCGAGCCTGGGGCCGGGTGAGTTTTTGCAAGGCTTTGGGCAGCAGCACTTTGATGCCAAACAGGCGAACCAGCGGCAGGGTTTCCATCAAAAAATTGGGCAACTCCTCCCAGTCTATCAGCCAGCTCTCTCTCCCTTGAGATTGCAAGATGAGATCGAGTCCCGGCAAAAAATCGACCAGCAGGGCCAAGTCGCGAAGGATGTCCAGTCGGATGGTTTGATGGGCCGATTTCAAAAAGAGGGCCTTCAGTGGAATGGGGACTTGGTTGGGTTTGCCGCGCTCTTCTACTCCAATGGAAATCCAGAAACCTTCCGGAGCTTCTTCGAGTTGCAGCACGGGAACAAAAGGCCGCTCATCTACAAAAAACTGATTGATCCAAAGGTGAATGGCAAGGGGATGTGACTTGTTCTCAAAATGACCAAAGGACTCGGCATAGCCCCGAAAAAACAGCCGATGGATGGCGTCGTCGGGAAAGCGGGTCTCGTGTTCCAGCAATTGGTGCAGTCGCTGATCGATGAAAAAGGACAGCAAGTCGTTGAGGGCTTGGCCGTCGATGGGTTCGCAGACTTCTTTGCCCACCACGTAAAACAAGAGCTGTGTATCCAGTGATTTTTGAAAAAGATCGAGGAGTTGGCTGACCACTTCGTTGAGTCGGGCGGGCAGCCAGCGGATGTGGTACTGGTCCTTTTTGTCGTTGATCAATTGGGGGAATATGGCCTGTTTGACAATCAGTTGATCGGCCAATTGGCGGCAGAGGCAAAGGCTTTGCAGGGGAGGAGAAACGTCGGCCAGTCGGCCGGGCGGCAACTGGGCGAGCCATTCGCAAAACTCATCTTTGTCTTCAAACAAAAACAGCACTTCCTCTTGCTGATTGCGCAGGGAGGCTTGCAGAAAGAATGCCTCTTGGTCCAACAAAAGGTCTATGGAGGAAACGGCCCAAATCTTGGCTGGCAGTTCTGTTGTGCCTTGCGATTGGCCGAGTTGTTTTTCCAGCAAGCGAGCGGCGCGTTTCAATGCTTTGCCGTATTGTACTTTGAAATCGGAGGAGGGGTAGAACAGGGGCTTGGGACGCAGCAACTGCATCAAATCGTTCAGGCAATCGGGGATTTGGGTAAAGTCCACTTGTCGGAGCCAATCGGCGGGTGGAGCGGGCGGTGTCCGCTCAGCGGTGAAAGGCTGCCAGAGGTTTTTGAGTTGGGGAATGGATGCTTTGACAGAAGGTTGACCTTGGGTGTGGGCCTTTCGGATTTGGTGCTGCAGATTGAAGCTGCGCAGGCTGAAGACGAGGAACGGGTTTTTGTCGATTTCGTTGGCCACCAAGTACAAAACGGCGGCCAGGTGCTTGCAGGGCACGGCAGAATCCGGGCAGGAACAATCGCCGTGAAGATCTCTCCAAGAGCGGGGAAACAAAGAGATGCCAATGGATTGGCAGGCCTCATCCAGTTCTTGAGGCAATTCGTTGTGGAGAAGTTGTGACAGGTAGTAGGGATTTTGGTTGATGAGTTCTGTGATGGCCTTTTTCTGATGGGCTTCGAGTTTGGGCAAATGGATTTCCACCTCGTAGGGCATCCACCTTCTTCCCTGTACCTTGGCAGTGATGCGATTGTATCGAATAGACAGTTCTTCCACGGCCCCATTTCTCGCATAGGTTCGCCCTCGTGGCAGTCGGTTGGAGTAATCTATGTCTGCCAGTGCGTCCAGCCACCGCTTTCCCCACCAGGTATTGCCAAAAGTTGTTCTCATAGCAGGCAAAGATAGGTCAATTCTGCTTTTGGAGGACCAAAAACTTGTCGAGAATCCAGATTGCATCCTGCTTTTGCTGAAGGGCTGTAGACACCGCCAAAAAAGCGTATTTTTGTAGTCTGATGCAGAAAAAAACGATTGCAAATTGGGGAAATTATCCTCGGCAGGAGGCGGTGGTGTATTCCTCTGCCTTTGAGGAGGACATTCGTCGTTGTGTGCAAGAGGCGCCCAGCCTGTTGGCCCGGGGGAATGGTCGTTGCTATGGCGATGCGGCTTTGAACGAGCATGTCTTTTCCACCCATCAGCTCGATAAATTGCTTCAGTTGGATGAGGACAAGGGAATCCTGGAATGTCAATCGGGGGTGTTGTTGTCGGAGATTTTGTCGGTCATTGTTCCAAAAGGGTTCTTCCTGCCCGTGACGCCTGGGACCAAATTCATCTCTGTGGGCGGAGCCATCGCGGCCGACATCCACGGCAAGAACCACCACAAGGAGGGAAGCTTTTCCCGTCATCTGATCAGTCTTGCATTGATGGATGCGGAGGGAGACATTCAGCTTTGTTCGAGACAGCACAATGCCCATTTGTTTTGGCAAACGGTGGGAGGCATGGGCTTGACAGGCATCATTCTGACGGCTCGCTTTCACCTCAAACGGATCGAATCGGCTTACATTCGCCAGGAGAGCCTACGGGCTGCCAATTTGGAAAAGGTGATGCAATTGTTTGAGGCCTCAGAGAGTTGGACTTATACGGTGGCCTGGATCGATTGCTTGCAGAAGGGCAACAAAATGGGGCGCTCTGTTCTTCACCGGGGTGAGCATGCTGAGCGGGGTGAATTGCCGATGCGCTTGCAAAAACAGCCCTTGGCATTGCCTTCTTCCCGCCAACTCAGCATGCCGTTCTACTTGCCAGGTTTTGTTCTCAATTCTTTGTCCGTCAAGGCGTTCAACTTTCTGTACTACCATCGTCATGGCGCCACTGCATCCAGCCGCATCGTGTCCTACGAACCTTTCTTCTACCCTTTGGATGCCATCTTGCATTGGAATCGGATGTATGGCAAAAATGGCTTCATCCAGTATCAATTTGTCTTGCCCAAGGCCCAGAGTGAGAGCGGGTTGGCTGCTGTACTAGCGTGCATTCAAAAGGCGGGGGCGGGCTCTTTTCTCAGCGTTCTCAAATTGTTTGGGGCGGGGGAATCAGCGGCACCGCACAGCTTTCCGGAGGAGGGCTACACCTTGGCCTTGGACTTTAAGATCAGCAAGGACTTGCCTGCGCTTGTCAGCCGATTGGACAGCTTGGTTTCTCAATATGGGGGAAAGGTGTACCTGGCCAAGGATGCCTTTTCGAAGCCACAGCTCAGTGGGTTAGACTATGGGAAGATGGGGGCAAAATTTCAATCTGTTCAGCGTCGGAGGATAGAGGGCTGAGTGTTTTTGCACCAAAGATTGAAAAATGGTAACTTGTGAAGGCAAAAAGTATTTCGACCTTATACATCCACATCAATGCTATGAAAAATTTCATGATCCTGCTTTTCTGTTTGTTTGCCACCTCTGCCTGCATTTCCCAAACTTGTCTACTCGCCGACTACCCATTTCAAGGCAATGCCATTGACAAAACCGGAAAAGGGTTTGACGGAATTCCCACTACCCCTCAGTCCATCGAAGATCGATTGGGAAATCCTCACAGTGCCTACCTTTTCAATGGATACAGTGACTACATAAAATTGAATGACAATCGAGCCATCGTCACCAGCGAAAATTTTTCCATCACCGTCTGGGCAAAGATCAACGGCAGGGGAGGAGGACTGGAAGGGTCCAATCCCATCTTTGTGCAACGCGATGACAAGGCGATTGCCCCAAACTTGACTTCTTTGATCGGATTGTTTGCAGACTATTACGGCAATGCCACTTTTATGGTCAGAACGAAAGATCCATCGGCCTACTCTCCCATACAAGCCAGGTCTCGTGTCCCTAGCGATGGTGATTGGCACTTCTATGCTGCTGTGAAGGATGATCGTTCCCTCAAGCTGTACATCGATTCTGTCTTGGTCGATGTCCAAACTTTCAACGATGGAGAAGTATTTGGTCGGTCCATCGACTATGTTGAAGTGGGCAGGCATTCCTACGAGGGCATTCCCCGCAGCTATTTCAACGGAGCGATTGACGATTTGCGATTGTACAACTGCGCTCTCAAAGAGCTAGACATCCTGGACGTATTGACCAATACCAAGGAACAGTATTCCCTCGGCCAAAGCAGTTGTGTAGAAGATGTTGTCCCCAGTCCAAATCCGACAAGTGGCTTAGTCCATCTCCAGTCTTTGGGTGACTTTTCGGGCAGCGTGGAACTATTCGACATTTTGGGACGGCCAATGAGCGGCACCTACCAATGGAAAGGCAATCAACTGGATTTGTCCAATCTGCCCCCTTCTACCTACCTGTTGAAAGTAAACTGTGACAATTCATCCAAGGTGTTTCGGATTGTAAGGAGAATGGAGTGAGGTGTGCCAAAATGCCAATCGGTCTATTGTTGGAGGATCGGAGATAGAATGGTTTTTTTACTCAAAATGTGTTACCTTTCCTATAAAAGAATCAAATGTCATCTTTTACGGACCATATTGAATCTGACCCCCAAGTCATGTTGGGAAAGCCCGTCGTCAAGGGAACTCGCATTACTGTCGAACTCATTCTACGGAAAATGGCGGATGGTTATTCTTCGGATGAGATCATCGATATGTACCCCACTTTGAAAACAGAGCACATCCATGCGGCCATTTCCTATGCCGCTGCCGTCATCGAAAACGAAACTGTCATTGATATCAAAGCAGCTTGAGCATGATATTGGCGGACGAAGGCCTAAATGGCAAAATAGTAAAAGCTCTTCGAGACAATGGTTTGGCAGTAGATTGGATATTGGAGCTAAGCCCTGGTGTAAAAGATGAAGAGGTGATGGCCCATGCCAAGCGGACGAGCCAGATTCTAATCACAGAGGATAAGGATTTCGGCGAATGGGTCTTTGCACACAAAGTAAAGGGACTAACAATCATATTTTTGCGTTACCAAAAAGCCGATTTTCCCGTGGTCCTTGCGAATTTACATGAAATTGTATCCGCTTTGGTAGCTGATTCATCTGATGGGTTACATGAATTTATTACGATTGGCAAGCACAAAGTCAGAAGGCGAATTCTCTAACTTCTCCACCAAAAGATTCCTTTCCAGAAAGCAGCTTTTTACCTTTGGGCTGTGAATCCATCCACTTCCCTCGACACGACAAAAGACTACAGTCGTTTTCTTTTCTTCGGCATTCTGCTCAGTTATTGCTGGCAATACGCTCCCTTTGGCATCAATGAGACCGACGGGGGCTTCATCACGGCCTATGCCTGGCGCATCTTACAAGGAGAGTGGCCCTACCAGGATTTCATCTATGTGCGCCCGCCAGGCTCTCTTTGGATTCGGGCCTTGGAGATGCAGTTGTTGCCGACGAACTGGGCCATTTTGGGGGAGCGTTGTCTGTTTTATGGAAAAATGGCGGTGGTTTCCTACCTGGGAGCGCGCATGTTGCTCAAGGGCAGTCGGGTGTGGTGGGCAGCCACCTTGGGCTTTGTCCTGTCCGTACACAACTATCCGGCTGCGGCCTGGCATACAGTGGATGGCATCCTGTTTTCGGTCTTGGCCTTGTATCTGGCCAGCCGGAGCAGCAGTGGCTGGTTGTTGGGGGGGATTTGTGCCTTGCTGGCCATGTTGTGCAAGCAGTCGTTTTATCCCTTGTTGGCCGTCTGGGTGACTTTGGTGCTGTGCCTGTGGGGCTGGCGCAAGGGGTTGGTGGCCTTGTTGTGGTTGGTGGCCTTGTGGGGACTGTTTTTGTGGGGAATGCAGTGGATGGGCTTGTTGGCCGACTACCTGCATTGGACCAGCGGAGCCAGTTCCCTACAAGAGGCTCTTCAGAGAGGAGTAGTGGACTATGTTCGGTTGCATCCGGTGGTTTTGGCCACGGCGGTTTTTCTCGTTTTGGCCTTTGTGGGGCAGGAGCGGGGCTGGTCCTGGCATTCGTGGACTTGGCATGCCTTTTTGTTGTCCGTGATGGCCATTTATGTCTGGCGCATTTATCAAAATCAGGACTTTACGGTACCCATCAAGGAAAGTCGCTGGTTGTTTTTGCTGGCTGTTGCTTGGTTGTTGCGGCGCTTGTTTTTGTTGTGGCAAACGGGGCTGCCCATGCGAGAATGGGCGGAGGAAGGAGCAGAGTGGATGCAGACGGCGGCCTTGCTGTCGGTTGCGTGGATGGCATCGATCAGTTGGGGCTACAATTTCCCAATTCTGTACTCCTTGCCCGTGGCAGTGATCGGCATTTGGATGGGAGAGGAGATGGGGGGGAAAGGGAGCCCTTGGCTGCGCATGCTGTTTTTGCTGTTGCTGCTGCTGGTCTTTCGATTTGCGTACCACTATGTCTATCGGGATGGGGTGAGGACGGAGATGAGTTGTCAATTGGAGAGCGTTTTTCCAAAACTAAAAGGGGTGCGATCCAGCGAGGCAACTTGTGACAAATACCGCTCCCTGGCCAAGTGGCACCAACGCTATGGAGACTGTTATTCGGTGCTTCCGTCTTTCCCCTTGGCCCACTATCTGACCGACAGCCAGAATCCCCTGCCGCTGGATTGGGTCATCCGACCTGAATACAACGGGCAAGCCTCCTACTGGCAGCAAGTGCTGGATGAATTTGACAAGAGTTGTGTCCTCCTATTGGAAAGATCCTATGAAGAAGATCAGTTGCAGACTGCCAAATTTGAAATCACCCAACAAGTGCGCGAGGGGTGGAAGTTGTTGGACAGAGATGGTCACTTTGAGGTCTATCGCCGAGAATGAGGCCCTACGCAAGCAGGTCTTTTCGCTTCCAAAAGTAGGCAGCACCGCTGAGGCCCCAGGTCGAGAGAATGAGAAACAGCCAGAGCCATTTGGCTCGTTGTCGCTTGAAAGTGCTGAATGACAGGTGGATCAAGGCCAAAAAGCCAAGAACGAAAAACAGGCAGATCAAGGTGTTCCAGAGTGCAAGGGGGAATGAAGACAGAAGAATGGTGAAGCGCATGATTGAGATTTTATACCTTCCAAAAAGCTTTTAATTCGGTACTTTTGGCCATTATTCGTGGTAACTTCTCATCCAGAGATTGGACAATGCTCTGTAAGCTGCTTGTAAGTCGATGGAAGATAAGCAATTTTTTGGAAAAAATCACTCAACCCTCAAACGATGAATGGACTGAAATCATCTGTCTGCCTCCTACTTGGACTTATTTTGCCAGGGATTGTTTTGTTTGTGAGCTCCTGTGCCCCGCCCACTCCCCCCGAGCGCACAGCGGAAAAAACGACAGCCATCCCCGCCGACTATGACCCGGAGGCGCAGTTGAGCCGCCTGGCCATTGAGTTGCCAACTCCCTCTGCTCCGGTGGCCAATTATGTCAATGCCGTTCAATCGGGGCAGTTGTTGTTCTTGGCGGGCAAGGGACCCAAAAAGGCAGACGGAGAGAATGTGACGGGTAGGCTGGGAGAAGACCTGAGCATAGAGCAGGGCTACGAGGCTGCCAGGTTGTGTGCGGTCAATCAGTTGGCGGTGCTTAAGGCGGAGCTGGGCAATCTCAATCGGGTCAAGCGCATCGTGAAGGTCACAGGAATGGTCAATTCTGCGCCCGACTTTACCGATCAGCCCAAGGTGGTCAATGGATTTTCAGATTTGATGGTAGAAGTCTTTGGCGAGCGGGGCAAGCATGCGCGGGCTGCTGTGGGAATGGCGGCCTTGCCGGGGCACATTGCGGTGGAGGTAGACGTCGTGGTAGAGGTTTGGTAAGCCGCATTCATCTTTTCACCAACTCAACCAATGCTTTGTGAGATTGACAATTTTAGGAGCCAGTTCGGACATTGCGCAGGCACTTGCGTATCGCTTTGCGGGAGAATTGACCCAATTGCACTTGCTGGCCCGGCAGGTCGATCGGATGGTTCCCATGCAAAAAGATTTGCAAATCCGCTTCCCTTCCTTAGTGGTAGAGTTGGAAGAAATGGCCCTCTCGCCCTTCCAGGCAGATCAATGGCAAAACTTGTCCCAAAAAACAGATTTGTTGATTTGTGCCATTGGCTATTTGGGCCAACACGACAAGGCACAACAGCAGGCGGCAGAATCTCGCCAAATAATCGAAGCCAACTTTGCGGGATTGGTACCAATTTTAGATATTTTTGCAGCCGAAATGGCGGATAGAGAACAAGGAGGCATCATCGGCATCTCGTCGGTGGCCGGGGAAAGAGGACGACAAAGCAATTACTTTTATGGCAGTGCAAAGGCAGGCTTTACGGCTTACCTCAGTGGACTTCGCAACTGGCTTTTTCATCGAAATGTTCACGTACTGACCGTACTTCCGGGCTTCGTGGATACGCGCATGACCCAGGGCCTGTCCCTCCCTTCACTGCTGACCAGCCAGCCCCCACAATTGGCCGATGAGGTGTACCGAGCCTGGAAAAATCGCCGCAATGTTCTCTATGTCATGCCTCGTTGGAGATGGATCATGTGGATCATTCGCAACATACCAGAAGCAATATTCAAACGCCTTAAATTGTAAGAGCGATGCTGTTGATCAAAAATGCTCGGATTGTCGATCCTGGACATCCGCTGAACGGAAAAAAAAGAGACCTATTGATCAAAAATGGACGAGTGGCCGAGATCAAGGCTCGACTCAGTGCTGCCTCCGGAGCGGAGGTGTGGGATGTGTCTGGTGCCTGCCTCTCTTTGGGCTGGCTCGATCTGGGGGTACACACCTGTGATCCAGGCCTTGAGCATCGGGAGGATTTCCAAACGGTTGCCAAAGCAGCCATGGCGGGAGGGTTCACGGCCCTGGCCTGCCTGCCCAATACCGAGCCTGTGTTGCACTCCAAATCAGAGGTCCAATACGTGCGCAACAGCACCTGCGACAGCTTGGTCGACTTTTACCCCATCGGAGCGGTCTCCCACAATTGCGAGGGCAAAGACATCACCGAGATGTACGACATGCATCATTCCGGGGCCGTGGCTTTTTCCGACGGCAGCAATGCGATCCAAAACAATGGCTTGATGATGCGGGCCTTGCAATATGTCAAAGCGTTTGACGGGGTCATTCTCAACCAACCCCACGACTTGAGCATTGCTTCCAACGGACAGGTACACGAGGGAGAGGTTAGTACGTCTTTGGGGATCAAGGGCATTCCGGACATGGCAGAGGAAATGATGGTGCAACGCGATTTGTACTTGGCGGAATACACCGACTCGCGCGTTCACATCGCCAATGTATCTACCGCCAATTCAGTGGCCTTGATTCAGCGGGCCAAGCGCAAGGGCGTCAAGGTGACTGCCTCCGTCGCCGTCATGAATTTGGTATTTGACGACAGTACTGTCTTGGATTTTGATCCCAATTACAAGGTCTTGCCTCCTCTTCGCCGAAAATCTGACATCAGCGCCCTGAAGAAGGGACTGAAAAATGGCACCATAGACATTGTCGCGTCCAATCATACCCCTTTGGAGCAGGAAGCCAAGCATTTGGAGTTTTCGTATGCCTCTTTCGGGGCCATTGGGTTGGAGAGTTGTTATGCCCTGTGCAATGAGGCATTGGGGGGCGCGATGGATGTAGATGCCTTGGTGCAACACCTGGCCCATCATCCCCGTCGGTTGTTCGGCCTTCCCAGGCCGGCCATTGCAGTGGGAGAAGCCGCCAACTTTACCTTGTTTGATCCCGATAAGGAATGGACATTCGAGCCATCAGACATTCACTCTCGCTCTCGAAATACCCCGCTGGTCGGCCGCAAGATGAAGGGGCGGGTCTTGGGAGTTGTCAACAACGATTCCTGGCAATCTTTTGGCATATGAACCGCATCATGGTGATTGGTTGTGGCGGTGCGGGGAAGTCTACTTTTTCCCGGCAATTGCATCGGCGAACGGGCATCCCACTCATTCACTTGGACCAACACTATTGGAAGGAGGGTTGGGTGGAGTCGGAAAAGGAAGAGTGGACGGAGCGCGTTGCTGAGCTGGTCAGTGGAGACAACTGGATCATGGATGGCAACTACGGCGGGACCTTTGACATTCGCATGTCTCGCGCTACGGTGATTGTCTTTTTGGATCGGTCGAGTTGGCTGTGTCTATATCGGGTGTTTCGGCGGGTGTTTGACAATTATGGTCGGTCCAGAGCTGACATGGCCAGTGGTTGTCCCGAGCGTTTCAGCCTTTCCTTTCTGCATTATGTTGCTTCTTACAACTTCGTTCGTCGGCCGGGCGTTCTCAAGCGATTGGCTGAGTGTCCCCCTTCCGTACAGACCTTTGTGTTGACAAAAGAATCAGAGGTACAGTCTTTCCTCCGCACCTTTGTTCCCTTGGGATGATGACAAGATGGGATCAGTCTTCCAGCTGTAAATCATCCGAAAAGTACAACTGTTTTTGCACGCCCAAATAATGCCTGCCGAAGAAGTAGCGGATGTTGTTGTAGGCTCCCAGGTCTTCGGTGAAATTCTCGTTGAGACGAATTTTTTTGATGTCCAGGAGGTCTTCTTCTGCCTTGCTGAAAGGGGCTCCGGTAAAGCGTTGGGTAAAAATTTCGTCGTTGACCTTTTCTACATAGATCAGGCTGGTCGGTTCACTGTCTCGGTTGTCTCGTTCCCAATTGATGCCATTGTCTTGGGAAAGGTACAATCCCCCTCCTGCTCCAGTGCCGTAAATCTTTCCCTCTTGTTCGAAGATGTCAAAAATCCATAGGGGGGTGACGTGTTGGACAGTCCCTTGAGGGGTGATTCGGGTGACGCCATTGGTAGAGGTGACGTAGTAATTGCCATTGATGAAGCGGACATTGTGCAGGCCATCCGGGTCGACGGGTTGTTCTTCCACCTCCAGTACCCGCCGCAGTGTGATGAATTCAAAGTCGGAATTGGTTCCGTTGAGGCGGATGTCGATCAGGGCGAAAGAATAGATGTTTTTGCTGTCATTTTCGAATGGAATCAGGATTTGGGAGCCCAGGTCGTTGAAGGCGGCGGTATATCTTCCTTTGGAGAGGTGGGAAAGCAAATCTCCAGTTTGTTGTTCTATGTCTTCTACTCTGAGGTATTCCACGACGCCATCCACCTTGGTGAGGTGAAATTCGATGACCTGTGCTGTATCCAGGCGAGTGGTCCGGACAAAAATGTTTTCCGACAGGGTGGGGCGGCCAAAAAAGCGGTCCGGCAGGTTGATCCGGCGTCTTTCCACGACGGCGTTGTTGTTGTCGATGCGGACGAATTCGTCATCAGATACGATGTAGAATTGGGCGATGCCATTGTAGATGTTTCTGATGGGGGTGATGAGTTCGTCGGTGAAGACTGGGTTCCACTGATCGGGGATTTGCTCGGGTGGTTTGATGAGGCAGGACTGGTTGAGCACAAGGCACAAAATGGCCAGAAGTGTAGCTATATGTCTCATGGATTGTTCCTTTTTTGCAAATATCCGTTATTAATTTGTAAACTGCCAATCGCGGCAGTATCTTCCTGTGTTTGTATCCCAAAGGTCAAAATTATTGCCAAAGGAAAGTACTTGTTCACAAGGCAATGGAAAATCGGTTCCAAAAGTGTTTGATGATTGACAATATAAGCCTAAAGTCGAGCATCATTCTCCTTATGGAGGCAAAAATATTATTTTCGAGCACATTCAACATCGAAGTGAATCAACCACTTCAAACCATCATTTTATACTTGTAAGCAAAAGACAAAGACAATGTTACGAACTTTACTCCCACTACTATTTCTTTGTTTGACATTTACCGTGTATTCTCAGGATTTTACCCTACAAGCAGAGCGCATGACGACGGCGTATCCTGCGGAGCTGAACCAACAGTTTCAGCAATTCGAGGTGTACGACATTGATACTCGGAATGTACAACAACAATTTCGCAGTCGACTGAACGACTTCACCCTTCGCCTTGCCCTGGACGCCGACAAGGAATGGGTTTTTCACCTGCGTCCGTCAGACATCAACTCCTATCTGCACACGATCTCTGTTCCCGATGGAAATGGAGGTCATCGACAGGTAGAATCGCCTCGCAATGTACATTTCACGGGAGGCTTGGCCGATGATCCCGACAGCGAGGTACAACTCACCATCGTTGATGATCTGCTGTTGGCCTTTGTCCGCAAAGGAGACCAACGCTTTGTCCTTGAGCCCGTACGCACGACGGTGGCTGATGCACCAATGGGACAGTTTGTCCTTTACAATATTGAAAATGTCATGCCTGGGCAGGAAAAGAAGTGTGCCTATGCCGAGGTTCAACAACATATGGAAGATCGCTTCAATACCACGAATGAACCAGAACACCTGACACAGGGTCGGATGAGCTGCTTGGAGGTGGAATTGGCGATTGCCTGTGACTACTCTATGTTTACCAAATATGGGAGTGTGGCCGCTGCTGCTGGATTCGCTTCTGGCATCATGTCTGCTGTTCAGTCCAACTACAGTTCTGACTTCAACTCTCAAATTGTCTTTGTGATCGTGGAGACCTATGTGATTGATTGCAATGGTTGCGATCCTTGGACAACTTCTACCAACGCCAGTACCCTCCTCAACAGTTTTCGCAGTTGGGGGAACGGAGGTTTTCCAACTGTGGGCGGCAATTTTGACCTCGCCCAGCTGTGGACCGATCGCAACCTGGCGGGTTCTACCATTGGAATTGCCTGGTTGAATGCCGTCTGTACCAGCCGCCGTTACCACGTTTGTGAGGATTTCAGCAGCAATGCCAACCTCTTGCGGGTACTCACAGCACACGAAATCGGCCACAACTTCAGCGCTTCTCACGATGCGGGAGGCTCTGGATTCATCATGGCCCCTTCTGTCAACAACACCAGTACTTGGTCCAACGCGTCCAAGAACTCCATCAACAATGCCATTCCTCGATATGCTTGTTTGAGCGATTGTGTCAGTGCGCCAGAAGCCAATTTTGCTGCTGACCAGCTGGTGGGCTGTGCGCCTTTGACGGTACAATTTACCGACTTGTCGACCAACAACCCGACGGTTTGGGCCTGGTCTTTCCCCGGAGGAAATCCCAGCTTTTCTACAGAGGCCAATCCGATTGTATTTTATGACAATCCTGGACTTTATACAGTGACTCTTGAAGTGTCCAATGGGGCTGGTAGTGACGTCATCAGTCGACCAGCCTACATTCAGGTCAATGGACCACCGCAGATTTCCGTTGACCTCACGGCCTCTGGACGCACGGTGAGTTTCACGAACTTTACAATAGATGCCACTTCTTACTTCTGGGAATTTGGCGATGGTGGAACCAGTACGGATGAATCTCCCAGCTATACCTACCGAGCTGATGGCAACTACTTCATCCGATTGACTGCATTCAATGCCTGTGGACAATCAACAGCTACGTATCCTGTCTTTGTATTGGGCGCGCCTACTGGATCGTTTACAGCAGATGTGCGAGAAGGCTGTGATGATTTGACAGTGCAGTTTGAAAGCTCCACAACTGGTGTCATCAACGAATACTTATGGCTCTTCCCGGGAGGAACACCGGACATTTCTGGAGAGGAGAACCCACAAGTGCGTTATCCAGCTCCTGGCTCCTATGATGTGACCCTGATCGTACGCAACGACAGTGGAGAAGATGAGGTGGTCGAAAATGGGTACATCAATGTATTCCCAACCCCGACGGGAGACTTCACGTACTCAATTAGCAATCAGACGGTTGCCTTCACGCCAAGTATGACCAATGCCGACTCTTATCAATGGTCTTTTGGCGATGGGCAGACCAGCACAGAATTTTCTCCTACTTATACCTACAGTACGGAGGCAGATTTTGATGTGACATTGACGGTATCCAATAGTTGTGGAGACGATGTGGTCACTCGCAGAATCTCTACCTTCCCGAACATCACATTTGTCGGTTCTCAAGCGACCGTAGAAGAAGACAATGTCGACGGACAAGAGGATTGCCGAGGATTTGTGGATGTGTCACTGAGCTTGCAGAGTTCCAAGCCAATTGCAGGAGGAGACGCCATTGTCACCCTTGAACTGGACGGAGATGCATCCAACAATGCTGATTACAGGGTATTGACAGATCCCATTGTGTTCCCAGTTGGTACCAGCTTGTTGCAAAATGTCATGGTCCGGGTGTACGATGACCAGGCTTTGGAAAATCTGGAGACAGCCGGGTTTACCATTACCCTATCTGGCACTTCCAGCTCGGTGGTTGGAGATAACGATCATTTTGATTTGAATATTGAGGACAATGAAGCTGCCAGTCGTTTGAACGAGCGGTTTGCCAATGTTGGCCTTCCCGGTCGTTGGTCGCGTTCACAATTGGCCGATTCTGATGGATGGGAGTTTGGCCGCGCTGCTGATCTTTCCAGCCAAACACTCTTTGTCCCTGGTGATCCAAACGAGAGAATTGCTGGTGTGAATGCAGCCAGATGCGATTGTGACAATGGTGCTGATTTGCTGATTACTCCATTGTTCAATATCAGCGACTTGGTCCATGCCGAGTTGGTATTTGATGTCTTCTTACCTGGAACAGATGGCTCTACGGGATCTGTCCGGCTGGTGACCAGTACTGGTGCCACTTTTGACTTGGCAGACATCACTCCACAGGCAGGTGCTTGGCAGAGAGGGGTTGTTGTGGACTTGGATCGTTTTGTGGGGCAGAGCAATGTCCGCGTCATTTTCCGCCACGACGACAATGGCAACAGGGGAGATGGATTGTTCCTCGACAATGTCAGAATCATTGGTCAGCGGGGTACCCCTATCATCGCCAATTTGCTCGATGATGAGACAGAGGTGTATTTTGGGCCATTTGCCAGCATCTATTTCAAGGAAGTGGTCACCGACCGCATCATTGCCAAGCTAGAGAACCGGACGTCATTTGACTATGGTTGTACGCGGGTAAGCATAGATCGAATTGGTACAGGCGCCAGTCCATTTACCGATAACAATCCAACCAACTACGTTACTGATCGGACCCTTTTGGTGGAGCCGGAGAGAAATACATTTATGGGCAGTTACGAAATGACCATGTACTACCGAAATGCGGAAGTCGTCGGTTGGGAAGCTGCTACGTTGAATGACCGTGTAGATTTGGTCCTCATCCAATCCAGGGGACAGATCAAAAATGTCACTCCTTCCAATCCACTTGCCAATGGCCCCAATCAGGTCACTGTGACAAGCAGCGCCCTCTACACAGGCAACAACCTGAAGCTGAGTGGAATATTCAGTGGCTTCTTGGGTGGTTACACAGCGGGCAATGGCTTTGGTTTGACGCCTCTGCCTGTGGAGTTGCTTTACTTCTCCGGAAAGGCTGTGAGTCCAGAACTGAATCTGTTGGAATGGGCGACTTCTACGGAGGTCAATTCCAGTCATTTCATCGTGGAGCGTTCGGCAGATGGGCAGCGTTTTGAAGACATCGCCCAGTTGCCTGCAGCTTTCAACTCAGCTGTTCAGAAGACCTACAATTTTGCAGATGAGGCGCCTCTCAAGGGAATCAATTACTATCGACTGCGTCAAGTGGACCAAGATGGTCAATTTGCCTATTCCAACATCATCCAGTTGGCTTCTTCTTCGGACGACAAGGAGATCAGCTTTTTCCCGAATCCGACGAATGACATCTTGAATGTTCAGTTGCGAAATGTGGAAGATCGGGAGGTGGTTGTGAGCATTTACAATTCGGGTGGCGTTTTGATGAGCCGCCAGCAGTACGATGTTGATCGCAAGGAAGATCGTCTGGAGTTGCAGATGGGAGACTTGGCTGAGGGCATTTACTTCATTCGCGTGGAGGGTGCGCTTGGTACCACTGCGTATGATCGAGTGATGCTGCGCAAGTAGTAGGACGGATTTGTATTTGTTAGAAGATGCGGGAGTCCCGAGCGTTCCATTTGGAGGGTTCGGGACTTTCGCTTTTGGGTTGGTGGTTTTGGGGGAGTTGGGGGAGGGGTGTGGTTTGGGCTCTGGGTGGGATCCCACCCTCTAGGCGACCACCGCAGACCGCCCCTTTTTGGAACCGCACTCTAAGCACAGCTCCGCCAACCCAAACCTGGGCGTTTTTGCCCAACTAGGAAATGAGACTTTGAACTGACGGTCAACCCGCGGACCCACGACGGTCAGTTTTCCTGTAAATAGGACACGGCACCCCCACAAATTCCATAAATTTTTCGATACTATTTTTGGGGAACCCTTATAAGGTTCTGATAACCAGTGAAATAAATTTCCAATTTCCCTCCAATTTGAAATTAAAAAAAAGATAATTTGACCCTGCAAATCTGCGAGCAGAGGCCTGGGAAAGGAGAAATGTCCTCACAGGAAGATTCGTGAAAGAATTGTTTTGAGGCTATTTTTTGGGGCGGTAGGAGGTGATGAATTCTGTGGGGTCGG
Organism: Bacteroidota bacterium; assembly: GCA_039821145.1. Taxonomy (GTDB): domain Bacteria; phylum Bacteroidota; class Bacteroidia; order Chitinophagales; family Saprospiraceae; genus JBCCSZ01. The sequence goes on from JBCBOS010000021.1 coordinate 162,611, forward strand.
TGTAGCCGTAAAAGTCGTCTGAATAACCAGGGCCGAGAGACATGTTGACAAAGTCGCGCATTTCAAAATGAAGGTGGGCTGTGTAACGACCATTGGCGGTCCCGATGGTGCCGATTTGTTGGCCTCTTTGGATGAATTGACCTACCTGAACATCTATTTGGTCCAAGTGGGCATACACGGTCTCCAGATAGCGGTACTTGGAATGATTGGGCAGGAAGTGGGCGACTCGTATGACCTTACCCCAGCCACAACAGACATCTTCCGAGAAGGTCACCAAGCCGTTGGACGCAGCATAGACGGGGTCTCCCAAGTCTGTGTTTCCTCCTTTTTTGCTGTTCCAGTCCTCCCCGAGGTGTTTTTGCTGCTTGAATTTGAGGGCTCGGTAGTAATTGGCGGCATCTGGCTTGCCTACGGGAAAATCGAATCCATCGGACAGAAAAGAAAGATTCATCATGAAGAGGCTGTCAAATTTCCGCTCGGATATGCGAGGGAACAAATGATTCAGATTGGTATCGGCGACGCTGTGCTTGAATGGGCAATTGTGGGTCGCATGGGAATCTTCCCGAAAGCCAGTGGTTTGCCAAGAGCTGATCAGCAGTGTGGTGAGAAAAAGGAACAGGATGCCAATGAATGCCTTTTGAGTCATTTTTTTGAATGAATGTAGGTGAAGTGAGTGCCTATTTGATGACTAAAGAGTCGAAAGAATGTACCACCCAATGAACGAAGGACGCCCGTCAAATCGTTTGGTAAGCAGAGAAAATGTTGCGCATTTTTCTTTTTGTCAGCCAAAGGCGACGTAACTTTGCAGCAAGTAATTTACGAGCTTTCGGGCTGATTATCTTGAAAATAGCGTATCTTAGATCAACGCTGTTATCCGAGAACACACAGTTTCATCCTTTCTCTACAACCATTCCCCAGTGGATAGTCTTGCTACTTGGTCCCCTATGAGTGGGACAAATTCAGTGCCGCTGGTGAAGAGGGAGAAAGAAGATGATGGCAATACGTCTCAAAAACCATGAATTTTTAATGCGTAATCCGGTGAGCATACGAACTCTTTTGCTGTTGTTGATGCCATTTTTGTGGTGTTCATCCTTGCTGCAGGCGCAAAGCTGTGAGTGTACAAACTGCGACCTTCCCATTCCCACTTCCTCCACTATTGTAGCAGAATTTGAAGTATCAGGGGCGACCAATGATGATCTGAGTCGTGCCGACCAGGGCATTTGTGGTGTCGTTGTTGATTTTCGTCACGACTTTGTTTGGTCAGTTGAGATGTTTTTGATCTCGCCAAGTGGACAGCAAATCCAATTGATTGGCCCAGAGGTGACGCCTCCGCTGGGGAGCTTCACAGGCTTCGCCGTCTGGGGAGTATCTTTTTTGCCTGCCGCTGTGGCAGTGAGTCCAGACCCTGGCTTCAACGTGACTTGGGACAACAACCAGAACTGGCAGACGGCGGGACGGTATACGGGAAGCTATTATCCTTACAACGGGTCTTTGGAGGATTTCAATATGGGAACGGTCAATGGGACTTGGCAACTTTCCATTGTCAACAACAGTACCTTTTACCAAGGCATCTTGAACGATTTTCGGGTGATTTTCTGCGATCCTGACGGTTTGGACTGTGACGATTGCCAAGCGGATGCCGGAGATTTGTCAGCCTTTCCCGATGTGAGTGATTGTGAGGGGGCTTCTTCGCTCGCTTTTGCAGCGATGCCTTTCTACAGCTCAGGGACGGGGCCTGATCCGACGGAGTACGAGTATTCTTACATTGTTTCAAATGCGGATACCATACTGGCGTACCAAACGCAACCTGATTTGCGGACTTTCCCACCAGGTACCTATGCCATTCGTGGATTTTCCTACTTGCGCGCAGATGCTGCCCAACTCCCTCCCGCCAATGGCAGCAATCTTCAATCTGACTTGTCTGATCTGTTGATTGATTTGATCAACCCACCCATTTGTGGAGACCTTTCGGTGGATTCCATCGTGGTGACCATCACGTCTGGTGGCCGGAGCAATCTGCGGGATACGATTTGTGCTGGTGAAGAGTTTTTGTTTGATGGACGTTTGTTGCAGCAAAGTGGGCAGTACTTTGATACCATTCTGCTGTCTGGCAATTGTGACAGCATCGTACAATTGGATTTATTGGTGCGGGATACTTTTCGGACGAGCTTGGTGGCAGACATTTGTCAAGGGGACAGTTATCCCTTTGGAGGAGAGTCTTTGGGAATGACAGGTACTTATCTGGATACCTTGGTCGCCACGACGGGTTGTGACAGCATTCTGGAACTGACTTTGGTGGTCAATGACACTTTTGCAACCCCTTTGACAGCTGAGATTTGTCAGGGGGACAGCTATCCATTCGGGGGAATGCAGTTGACGACTACGGGTACTTATTTCGATACATTGCAAAGCACTGCATCTTGCGACAGCATTTTGATATTGAGCCTCTTGGTCAATGATACCGTCCGCCAAGCCCAGTCGGCCCGCGTTTGTGCGGGAGAGACTTACTCATTTGGCGGTCTTTCATTGACTCAGGCGGGTACTTACTTTGATACGCTTTCAACGGTTGCTGGCTGTGACAGCATCTTGGTGTTGACTTTGGCAGTTAGTGATACGGTTCGTACGCCTGTGTCTGTGCAGATTTGTGAGGGGGAAAGTTATTCCTTTGATGGTGCTCAGCTGACCCAATCCGGCCTATACTATGACACTTTGCAGACCAGTGCGGGCTGTGATAGTTTGATCGAATTGACCTTGCTGGTTGGCGATACTTCGCGGACAGCCATTGCGGCTCGGGTTTGTGAAGGAAGTAGCTATCTTTTTGGTGGACTTTCACTGACCCAAGCAGGCATTTATTTCGATACGGTTCAGACGCTTGCAGGCTGTGACAGCATTTTGGCGTTGAGTTTGGCAGTAAGCGATACCGTTCATACGCCTCTGTCTGTGCAGATTTGCGAAGGGGAGAGTTATTCTTTTGGTGGTGTTCAGTTGACGCAGGGGGGAACTTACTTTGATACGCTATCGACCATCGCAGGCTGTGACAGCATTTTGGAGTTGAGTCTGACGGTAAGTGATACCGTTCGGACCCTTTTGTCAGATCAAATTTGTGAAGGGGAGAGTTATTCTTTCGATGGCCTTCAGTTGACGCAGTCTGGTATATACTACGATACATTGCAGACGAGCACAGGTTGTGATAGCTTGATCGAATTGACGTTGCTGGTCAATGATACAGTTCGCACCATGCTTTCTGGTCAAATCTGCCGTGGCGGTATCTATCTGTTTGATGGCGTACAACTCACCCAAGGGGGTGTGTACTTTGATACGCTTCAAACCGTTGCGGGCTGTGTTGGAATGTTGGAGGGGAGGCTGATTGTGAGCGATAGAGGTGGGACCATTTTGTCAGATAAAGTTTGGG
>JBCBOS010000022.1:0-165466 GCA_039821145.1 Bacteroidota bacterium
AGCCTTCGTCAATATCGTTGTTATCTGTTCGCGGCCTATTCATAGATGAGTTGGTAGCATGATGTGCCCTCATGACAATTTTATCCTGAACAATTTCATAACAACTCATCTATGAATAGGCCGCGAACAGATAACAACGATATTGACGAAGGCTTAATGGGCCTAACCATTAGAGATAAGAAAAAGTATTGCTTATTCAATGATGTGATAGGGCATCCCAACTATCTGGAGGGTAACAAAAAAACAGTTTCTGAATTGGTGGTTGTCATACCTAATTCATTTGCTGAGAATGTGGATAGACCTTTTGGTCTTATCAATTTTGAATCCTCTGCAAATATTTTTACCGAGTTGGATGGACAAATGCTCTACAATATCGCATTACGGATTGGTTACAAAATCAGCCTAAAGGAGCAATCGAATCTTCAACTTGATATCTTAAGGAAGAAAGCTAAAAGTCTTAATCTTGTTGTACAAGAAAATAAACGACAAGATAAAGAAAGGCAAGTTTATCATACTTTTGCGAACATGCTAAGGAAGCTCATCAATTACGATGCTATTACCATCATATCAAGAGCAGAGGGCCAACAATCTGTAGAACGATCAAATATACATTATTACGAAGGATTTGAGAATATCTCTCGACTGAAAAAGATTACCCAAGATGAAGATTCTTATTCGAGATATATTCTTGATAACCAGGCCCGAATAGCTATTCGAAAGGACCAAAATGGCTTATTTCATCAACTTAACTTAAGTGAACTGTACGTACATGAGTATACTTTGCGTAGCTACAGGCCTCAAACCAGTTTTGCTATAGGGATGGGATGTTCTTACTTCCTTGTCATCAATGATACGGAGATAAGTCACTGTTCCATCATTATGGAATTTGATAATTATAGACAAATATCTAAAAGCAAGGAGAAGATACTCAAACAAATGGTAGGATTGCTGGGTGCCACCTTGCAACACATTGTATTATTTGAAGAACATCGTCATCTTGACGTTGCTGTAAGATCGGTCATTGATATGCTGGAAATAGGACAGTTGGCTGACGTAGATATACGATTTTTACTGGATCATTCCATCAAAATTATTAAAAATAGTATTCACTCGACAGGCTGTGGTTTCTATGAGGTTTTTGAGGATTCCAAAGGAAATTATTTTCTAAGAGAATTAGAATTTAGGAGTAATAGTGGCCCAAATGTTTTTTGGTTCAATGAATTCAAAAAATTGATCACAGAAGATGGCATGATGCGGAAAATTGAAAAGAAAAAGGAGTACTCTGCTCAACGAGAAATCATTACACAAGATCAAATAAAAAGAAAATATTCACTTTTTGTCAAAAAGATTAGCCTGCATCATGAAAATAATTTATTCATTACTTTTAAAGAAATTGAAAGTAGACATAATGACAATTTATCTTTCTCAAAAGTTACACGGTCTATTCTGAACATGCAATTGAGCTTTCTCGAACAAATTATATCTAAAATGCTCATTCAAGTTTCCAGGCATGCTGGCCTAGATGCATTTCGCTCATCGTTTCGCTTATTACTTCAAAGGCAAATTGGTGATTTTGAAAAAGAATCTCCAAGTAAAATTGAAGAATACTGCATCAATTTTGTCCATGAATTTCTACATAATACCAAGCTCACAAGTCAGGCGCCATACTCTGCAGTTTTTTTAAAGAAAGAAAATAAGCTAGAAATGACCGATACAAGCTTTACGTACTGTAAGAGGCAAGCCAAGGATGGTTCTAAATTACATGGTCCACTAAAATTTGACCTAACAAAAAGTAATGTAAGCCAAGGATTGACCCAAAGGGTATGGTCAAGAGGTAGCATTGTTTCATTCAATCTAGAAGTTGATGGTTTGAGTGAATGCCGGGATTTCTGGAGAGCAGTCACTGGAACTGATTCCAGTGGTCGTTATTTCATTGGAGTCCCAATAAAGGCTGCAGAAGTAAAATTGGGTGTAATTACAGTCAATAGCATTTGGACGCTTGGGATTTCCAATTTGATTGAAGGGCATAAAGTTCAGTACATACTTGAAGTCATCGGTGAGGAATTGGGCCAGGTATTGCATGAATTATCTAAGGCCAACAGTAAAAGCTAAAATTACTTATTCTACAAGACTTAATAATGGTATACAAATGCATCGGAAAATACTGCCGTACATTTATCTGCTTGGGGTAGTCAGCGTTCTGTTCCTAGCTGTATTCTTATTTACACGGACTGCCATCTGGCCAGCCTTTGATCTGAGTAAAACGAGTTCTATAGGAGATACCATCGGTGGTATTTCAGCTCCAGTCATCGGGCTAATTAGTGCTTATTTAATCTACACAAGTTTTCTGGTACAAGTCGAAGCAAATAAATTACTAATAACCGAAAAAAACTTCAATATTTTATTCGAATTATACAAAGAACTTATTACTGATTTTGATCAATTGGCTTATTATCGAAGCTTTAAGAATCGAGAGACTATTTTCAAAGGTGGTGCGGCATTGCATTCATATTTCTCTGATGTAAAAAATTACGAGTATGCTACCTATGAGATGAAAGACTTCGAACAAAACTGTGACTATGTACTTAGTTCTCTGCTTTTGTTGCTTCAAAAAATCTCTCAAGCAAATGCTGATGAGCAAGATCGACTGTTGATTCTAAATAAAATGCAGCTATTTTATAATAGCTATCTTCACTCTTTTATCGATCAAGTGATTGATCTATCTTCCTCAGACTATGAAAAAGTAAGACCTGAATTCATTGCTAAGGTGAAAGATGTAAAAAATGCTTTTCAGAAAATATAGATGGAGTTTGTATTATTCCAATAAATGCTTTCTGATGCTTTTGAATTTTTGTAAACTCTAGGATTTCGATAAAAGCGAAAATATCTTATTCAGAAGGATGTCCCTTGGCAAGCAATTAGGTAGATAAATACTATGAATTTTTAAATGACTATAATAAAAATTATGTTAAATAGAATGGCGGGTTTTGAAACATCTACTACTCTAGAACATGCTACATCCCCTTTTGAGAGGATGTATTTTTTTGATCTGAATGGGTGTGTAAAGTAGGCAGAGAGCTGTATGTAGGATTTGTATTGCATTGGTTTGTGTGGCGGTCTAGCCATCCTTCTGCGAGGCTGCATGCTCTTCGAAGACATTTCTTGCAATCAGCCATTCTCTCACAATTCTTTTGAGTTCTTTTCTCGCTTTGATGTTGTTGTTTTCGAATAGGCTTTCCATTGTGATGAGTCTATTTCCTTCTGAATCTGTGGCGTTTCGCACTGCTTCCATGAGTTTTACCATGCGATAATCTGCATCGGATTTACCTACATCATTGGGGCTTATAAAAGAATTGTTCAACTGTGTCAAGGCACCTTCTAAGCCGTTGTATTTGTATTTTTCCAATACTTCTTTTCTCACAATGCTGCCTGCAAAGTATTTGATGTAAAATTCCTTGTCATCCTTGATCATTACATAAGAAGTGTCGTTAAGCTGTGGGTCTGTGGTGAATGCAACTATGACATCAATTCCATCAGGCCCATTGTCCAGAGAACTCTTCTTCAATCGAGAAAATCTTTTGTCAGCACTGACCTCTTGTGAATATCGCTTGAAGCTGAGGCTGTACGTTCTGCTGATGTCCTTTAGGCAGTCTCTTCTTCTGCTGCATTCCCTGGGCGTCTCTATGGTAAGTGATGCCGAATGCTTTGACAAATCAGAGATGCTGATTTTAGCTGGATCCAAGCCTAGCTCTTTGATTCTCTCCTTGTGCATGACAAAAGTATATCCATTGTGAAAGCCAAATGTACCTATCCATTTTAAATCCTCCAACCCATTGTCCATGTTGTCCAAGGCGGAGTTGATGAATGATGCATTGTGCTTGTTTTCATCTTGGCAAATTTCATCAGATTCCTGTAAATGTATGGACAACAACGTCCCGGTGTATTCAGGATAAATGTCAATTTCTCCTTTTAAAAGCGAATTCATACAATAGGTGGTCTCCAACATGTTGTGAACTCGTTCAACCAAGATTCGTGGTGAGGTCTTTTCCTCAATTGCGATGGCAATGATTTCGAGTAAGATGGAAGATTCTAGGAAATTCTTTCCTGCAATAGTTATTTTTCCATTTTGTACTGGCTGCTCTGATCTTTCTTCGTTGAAAAGGTATGGTGATAAAATGGTGATGAGCGTGATTGCCAAGCCAATGATGGATGCAATTCCGTAAATGTGATGATTGTGATTTTTCCAGAAAGTATTGAGCAGGATTTTTTCCAGTTCCTTCTTTTTCTCATCAATTAGTTTGCTTATCAATTCTTCCTTATTCAAAGACGAGTACCCCCTTAGCCCCACCTTTTGAGCAAGTATGATTAGTTCATTCTTACTTTTGTTTTTCAAAATGGTTTTTAGCCTCATCATGCTAAGCATTTTCTCTTTGTTGCCAATACTACTGTCTACATTCTCATCCTTTTCAAGATCATGGACTATTTTTTCCAGCTCCTTATTGGCTTATTTATTCAGCATCGCAAAATTGAATTGTCCAGCGGATTTCTACCAACCAAATATAAGCTCAATAAAGTCAAATAAGAAAAAAACGAAGTACAAAAAAATGAACTAGAATCGTCCTAAAAAGTAGCTGCTCAGAGAAGGTAATAATCACTAAGAGGCTGATTTACAGCCTTCTATCAATACGTAGACTGGTAGAAAACATCACATCTTCTCAGGAACGGGAATCCCCAACAGATCAAGGCCTTTTTCCATTGTCAAGCCAACAGCACTGGACAGAGACAACCTGGCCTGCTTGATGGCCTGTGATGGAGCCTTTGCCACCGGGCAGGAATTGTAGAAGCTGTTGTAGGATTTGGCTAGATCAAATAAGTAGTTGCAAAGTAGGTTGGGTTTGTATCCTTGACAGGCATTGCGTACAACAGTGTTGAAGTCAGACAATTGAAGCAAAAGCCTTAGCTCCATTTCATTTGTCAATGCTTGCCAGTCGGTTTTGATGGAGGGATCGTATTCTTGTTTTTGGCAAAGGGAATGGATTCTGGTATAGACATACTGGAGGTAAGGGCCTGAGTCGCCGTTGAGGTCCAGCCATCCTTTCATGTCAAACACAATTTTTTTGTTGGCGTCTATTTTTAGCATGCCATATTTGATGGCGCCCTTGGCAATGATGGTGGCAATCTTCTGCTTGTCTTCTTCGCTCCACTCCCTGCCATATTTTTCATTCAGATCATGAAATACCTTTTCCTCCATCTGATTGATGAGGGCCATGATGGGGATGATGTTGCCCTTTCGAGAAGACATGGGACCATCTGGCAATTCGACATAATTGTAGGCCAAGTGGTAGCAGTATTTGGCATTTTCGTACCCCATCAGTTCCAGGGTTTTGAATACCTGTGCAAAGTGATGGGATTGGCGTTCGTCGACGACATAAATGTTTTTCTCAATTTGGTAGTCCTCAAATTTTCGCCTGGCCAATTCAATGTCCTTGGTGGCATAAAGTCCATGGCCATCCGACTTGATCAATACACAAAATCCCAAATCATGCTCAGAAAGGTCCATCCCAATGACACCTTTTGATTTGACAAAATGACCTTTTCCGTAGAGGGATTTTATCCATTCCAAAGAAGGAACATCTACCTCTGATTCCCAATACCACTTATCGAATGTCACCTCAGCCCATTGATACACCTCCTCCATTTGATCGATGGACCATTGCCTGGTTGTTTCCCATAGATCAAAGAAGTCTCCCTCCCCTTTTTCCAACTGGGTAAGGATTTGGGACAGTTGCTTTTTGTTGTGTTGCTGCTCTTGTGGATCGTCACTCTCTTCTAGTTTCAGATGTCCCTTGGAATACATTCTTCCAAGCCACTCCCCTTTCTTGGCAGAGGGCATGGGCTGCTCATTGTGGTATTTCAAATACCAGAGACATTTGGCAACATGCGTTCCGACATCTCCTGGGAAGGTGGAGCTGATGATCTCATAGCCACAATATCTGTGCAACTTCACCAGGGTATTTCCCAGGCACAAATTTCGCATGTGACCGACATGCAACTCCTTGTGGGTATTGGGTTGAGAATACTCAATCATGGTTTTGGGCAATTCCTTTCTTGGCTTCAGAGCAAAAAAATCACCTTTCAAGATGCTTTCCATGGCCAAGCGACCCATTTCTCTCGGCTGGAGAAAAAAGTTGAGATAGGCATTCACGATGCGCAACTCTCTGACGAGTGGGTGATCTGGTAGGATTTCCAATAGATCTACTGCGATCTGAGCTGTGGCTTTTTTCAATTCTTTGGACAATACGAAACACGGAAAAGACAGGTGGCCCAGCTCCCTATTGGGTGGCGTCCTGAACTCCCCCACCATTTGATCAGCGTTTTTGTCTATTCCCAATTGACGGATGGCATCCACCAAGTATTGAGCGAGTTGTTCTTTGAGAGGATTCATAGGGTTGTTCTTTCAGAAGGTCAGGCCAATGGCTCATAGCATCTTCCACAAGCAACAGTTCTGTTGTGTTGCTGTGGATTGGAGCTGGTAAGCCAGTTGTACTGACATTGATATACAGAACAAACTCCTTTCTTTTGTAAATCGTTTCAGGTTTGAAAAATAATTTCTGCTGGGATTTCATTGGTGAGTTTGGGTGGCTTGTCTGGCGTACCAAAGTCCTCTCTCCTTCTGAGATAGTATATGGCTTTTGGGATGTACAAATCAATCGGGACGTGCTACATAGATGATGGCCCTGGATTGGATTTTATGCATCCTACAATGAGGCATCTACTGCGCTCATTGATTGCCTTAGTATTTTACATAGACTTATGTGGTAAGTTGAGGTCTTTGATTGTGAACTTATGTCTAGTAGTAGCATATGCCTTATCTAAATACAGTGTAATAAAAAATGAAATTCTTGTTTTAGTATGGACTGAATGAGGAGGCACTTTTGGGATTTCCTCTTGTTATCAGGGTAGGTACGGTTTTTCGGATGGACAATTGTCCTTGACTTCTCCGGGGGAGATGGCGTCTACTGACTCAGGTTTCGATCAGCTGTCGTGTGAAGCCACAGCGAATCAGTTCCTGTTGGAATTCTTTTAGAAGGGCTGCCTGATTTTGGTAGGGAAAAAATTCTTTGCTGGTAAAATACTTGTAGTCTTCTGCCCTGAGAAATGTCTGTAGGGATTGTGCTTCCTCGATGTAGGCCAACAATTTCTCGATCTCGATGCCATCCCTCTTGCACTCTTTTTTCAGGGCGTAGAGAATTTTTTCGAGTTCGCTTTGGTTGAAGCGTTCATGTCTCAGTAGGTGGATCAGATCAAATATGTCCTTTTGTCTTGGCCGGACCAGCAATTGGTGCAGTTTCCAGGAGACTTGTAGACAATAAGGGCAGACCCTTTCCAAGGCAAAAGCTTGGCCAACGACTGGTTTGTACAACAGTTTTTCAGGAGGAAAGTCCAGCTCAAGATTGAAGCTGATGTCGAGTCCAATTTCAAAACCTTCTTCATCAACGATGCAGTACAAATCCGTATTGGTAGTTGGAAAATCATCGTCCATTGCATAGTCGATCATTCTCCAAAAGTTGTTCTCTTTGAAATTTCTGAACCACACCTTTTCATCCGAATGGATTTCTGTAATTTTGATGACCCAATTGGAAAAAGTGGTGTTGGCCTTTCCAGCATCGTCGATGGGATGAAGGTACACCCAGTCCAAGTCTTGTACGTGGCGCATGCTGGGATGTGGAAAAAACTGTCTGGTGACCATGCTGCCTTTTAGCAAAAAAGGAGCGTCTACATAGCTGTTCGTCTTCAAAAAGCTTTCTGCAGCAATCAGTCGTCTGAGGTGAAGATCTGTCATCATATCCAGCCTTTGTCAAGGTTTACATTTGAGTCGTATACGCAGTATTCCAATTCTTCTTTGGCAAATTCAATTCCGTGTTGTTGAAGTCCCGTCTTGAGGTGGTGAATTCTGCTTTTGATCATCTCTTCTGACCCATACTCTCTGATGGTGATCAGCTTGGCCTTTGGATCTCTTTTGAGGGCATTTCTGGAAAGATGTCCCCCCAGTTGCTTGACGATGGCCCGGATGGTTTCTTCCTTTTCGAGCTGGACCCTGCCATGCCATTCGTAGTAGTTGTCCGGCCCGGTTTCGAATAAGTGTTCGGCTTTGTCCCGATCCCAGGGCGCTACCTCCATTTTGACTCGGACGATCTCATATCCATTGGTGTCAAATTGATTCTTGAGTTGTCTCGTCTTCTTTGCAAGCGCTTCTTTGGAGTCACAATTGATGATCTTGCTGATCATGGGCTGTTGTGTGTGCTCTCCTTTGGGGAGAAGGATGACAATCGGTTTGGCATCCACCGACTGGCAGAACGATTCAAATGCACCGATTTCATCAGTTGTCATTTGCTGGCAGGTAATGTGTACTTCTATCTTTGGCATGTTTGGAATTGAGTCGAATTTTTTCGTACCAATTTGTTGAACGCAGGTGACTTTCAATTGGTTCAAGCTTTGATTTTTTCCACTGTTCAAAATTCCCTATTTTCAATCCATGAGTCGAGCCGATGCCATTTCCCATCCCTTCTTCCAAGCAGTTCCGGCATTGGCTTATTTCACGACCTATCTGGATTTGAATGAGCGTTTTCTCAGCCATTTTGAATTGGACAATGTGGAGGAAGGCATCTGCAAAGCCTTGCAGGCAGGACTCTGGCAGGCGACCAAGTATCCAGGGATTTATCGCCTGCACCCTCTCCTCCCCTTTTGGCAGCGACAGCATTTGCAGCAGCGAGGGGCAATGGATGATGCGGCTCATGACTATCTTTTGTACTATCAAGCATATGCCGAATCACTGAGTTTGGAATGGCAAGAGAATTCGGAGCAGATGCCAAGATGTCTGCCATTTGAGCTGGCCAATTTGTATGAGGCGTTGCGTCAAGCCATGAACATGCAATCCTCTTTGGAACACCTGCTCTATCTGCTGCATGCTTATTGGGAGGAAGTGGAAGATCGACGGGAAGAGGAGCAACTCTTGAAATGGATCATGCGGCATTTCGAGTCACAGGATGTGGCGGGGATGTCTTCCAATGCCATTTTTGAGTATGCATCGGCCTATGCGAGTCTGGGCAATACCTTTCGAGCAAATGGAGAGTATGAGAAAGCTTTGGGGATTTATGAAAATGTCCTTGAGTTTTGGAACGAACAGCAGGCACAACTGTTGGATGAGGGGCTGTTTTATGTGATGAAGGCAAAAGTGCTGCGCTACCTAGCGACCAGCCATCGGGAGCTCAAGCAGGCAGAACGGGCGGCAGCTTGCATCGGAGAAGCGATGGAATGGGCCCAGCGGTTTGGCACCTCTGAATTGCAAGCGCAAATTCTCATTGAATGGGGTAACCTTTGCAAAGACCAACTTGCTTATGAGGAAAGTCAACTTTTTTACCGTCGGGCCTTGGACCTGGCCGAGGGCTTGCCGTATACGGAGGCGACCATTTACTTCAATCTGGGAGCAGTGGCCGATGATTTGATGCAGTGGGAAGAAAGTCTTGCACACTACCAGCGGGCACTGGCGTACTGGCAAAAGGTTGATGACAAGCGCCGCCAGGCAGTGACCTACCAAAACATGGGATTGGTGGCGGATGAAAGTCGGCAGTTGGACCTTGCCATTGGGTATTTCAAAGAGGCCATTCCCTTGTTCATTGAACTGAAAGATGAGTTTCAGGAAGCACAAGCCTATCAGAATCTCGCACTGCCGCACAGCGAGTTGGGGCGTTTTGAAGAAGCTTTGGACTATCTCCATCGGGCCTTGGGCATTTACCAGCGGATTGGTCGTCCGGCTCTCGAAGCGGAGGTGTACCAGAACATGGGAGAAGCGCATCGGCGAATAGGGGATTACACCGCTGCTCGTCAAAAGGGAGAACAAGCCCTCGCCATTGTTCGCTCCCTTCCCGATCGGGCTGCCATTGCTCAGCTGAGTCAAAACATTGCCTTGATCGACATTGGAGAAGAACAATATTCGCAAGCCGCGGAACGCCTGACAACGGCCCTGAGCATCTACGAGCAAATCTCTCATGAAGCAGGCAAGGCGGCTGTTCACCACAACATGGCCCACCTGTGCTTACGGACCAAGTCATATGAAAAATGCAGAGCGCACACCTTCGAAGCCATGGCCATTTATGTGCGCCAAAAACACATTCCAAAGATCGGATGGTTGGTTGCGCACAGCAATTTGCTGGCCTATGAGTGGGGCAACAAAGCTTTTCTCGCAGAGCTGAACGATTATCTGGAGGCGAACTGTAGCGAGGCGGAAATGAGTGAGATCATCGATTGGGCAAAGAAGTATTACCAGCGTTTGGGGGGGTGATGGTGATGGGTTTAGCGAGTTTGAATGAGGACTATTTAGCTAGATTTATATTTTACCTTTACATAATTTTTTGATAAGAAAATTTTAAAGTAGTAATTATAGATGCTGGAATTTGACCGATTGCACTCCAGCATTCTCCAAGCAGTAAAAGATCGCCGCCATTCCGAAAGGCATGTTCTTAGAAATCACACAACAGAGCCGAATGCCATCAGGAGGCAATCGCTTGCTGGATGGCTTGTTCATGATCTTGTACCCAGCTGATGCTTTTTTCAATCCGCAAAATCGCCCCCTTGGAAAAATCTCGCTGAACTGGATCTCTTCCATGCAAAACGACTTGATGACGAAATTGAAGGATTCGATTTTGTTGTCGGAGCAAAGCAGGAATGAATTCGTCTCTGTCTTCCAAACCATAGCCATCTACCAACTGGGCCATGCTCTCCAATTGAACTTCGTCCGCACAACCAGCCACGCCCAGGTCCAAAGCCGTCCAGATGTAGTAAGCCACGTCTTCTACCCGCTTGCCAGGGGCCAATTCGTCAAAGTCGATGATGCCGACAACAGATTCATTGTTGACAATCAAATTCCAAGGGGCAAAATCATTGTGACAAACGGTTTGTTGCCGACCGCTCAGTGGACTCTCCGCAAGCAGATCGTGAAACGTCCGCAACAACTGAATGGCCTCCAGCTTTTGCCGAACGCTCAGCGGTACATCCCTGGGAACCTCTCCATCCAAAAACGACAAGATCTCACGTCCCTGCTCATCCATCCCCAACACACGAGGAGAGGACGGAAAATTGCAAGCTTCCAAATGCAATAGAACCGAATGAACAAAGGTGTGATTTTTCGGCAAACTTCTGTGGACACGGTCGCCAATTCTGACCACACTCGCTGTGCTCATGCCTCCGGTCAATGGAATTTCCTTTTCACTCATGTGCATCGCATTTTTTCTCTAACATACTGCAAAAATGCGACACGAGTTTCAAATCCATCCATATCCTCTTCTCATTCCAACTGAAACGGCTCAAAACAGTAAATCAAACTGCTGTCCCGCTGAAACACATCATCCGGATCGTACACCTTGATCAAGTTGCCATCTACAGACGACACCTTGTGGACATAAAGCCACTCATCAGGACCATCCAGTCTTACCTCCAACTCTATCATGATGGGAGCTGCTCGATTCAGATTTTTTTCCCGCCACTTCCCCTTTCGCAAATGCATCCGAATGTGTTGCCCGGTGCTGTCAACCTCATACCAGCCAGACATGCTTGGGTTCCGAAATCTATTGGACAGAACAGAGCGGGAATCTGGTTCTGGACGCAAGCTGTGGTATTCGACCCGCTGCTCATCGATGAAGATGAAACACGTCAACTGATTCCACAGATTCGTCGATTTGTCACTGCAAGACTGAAAAACACTCAGCTGCACTCCCTCAAAAACAATGGGCTCTTTGCACAGCCGAAACGTGTAGGCACCAGCGGTATTGATGTGTTGATTGACAATGCCTTTGTTGACATCATAGGCCTTGTAGGGAGTACAAGCGTATCCCAACAAAAGGACGAGGAATAGAATGGTGAATGGCTTCATTTGACAGAACTGATTTGATAGCTTGGATGAAAAAAGAATCGGGGGCGGAACTGGCTTGCCTGAGAAGAGGGATGAAGAGAAGACCCCAAACGGCGGTGCAAAAAGTTTTGCAAAAACATCCATCGACTTCCAGATACATCCAGTCCGGCTCCAAATCCTGATGGCTTGTGCTGTACGGCAACAGACAACAGTCCCTTGTTCAAAAAATAAGCTTGATTGCTGGCATACATCACGGCTTTCAAATCCATCAAACTCGATAGGACATACGCGTTTTCTGAATAGCCTGTATACACCAAGTAAGTCGCACTCCATCGAAAGTCCGAATTGCGAGGATGGATGCTCAGGTGAAGCCCTCCCGTCCACCAACGATCGCGGGCATCGCCCAAGGACAGCTGTTGGACAATCGGACCGCCGTCATTGAAATACATCAGGGAAAAATCCAATACGCTGAAGCCAAAATGACCAATGTGCTGGTGGCGCTTTTTGTTGTTCACAATAAAGCTGGAACCCAAGGTCACGGCATAATGGTCATAGGGGTGCTCCAATGCCGTTGTCGAGTAGGGCTGAAAATTGTCAATGCGTTGAAAATCATAGGGACTTCCTCGATGGTCCCCCAGGCTGATGAAGGCTGAGCCAATGAGATCTATCACCAGATCATTTCGCTCGCCCGGGTGGCTCGATGTCCCAATGGTCCCCTTGGAAACATTGGCGCTGATCCCGATGCTGGGGCTGATCCAGGGCAGGCCCTGGTCGTAATAGTTGACATGGCCACCGAGGCTGTAAGAAAAGCTGGGCTGGGCGTTGTATCCCAGGCGCAAGTGGATGCCGACTTGGAGCTGAATGCGAAAGGTATCGACTTGGCTGTGGTGGGCCTGTAAAGTCAGTGGATGGCACAAAATGGAGAGCCAAATGCCCCCCAGAAAAATGGAATAACGAGTGAAGTTCATCGTCACAATTTGATAGGGTGAAAGAATTGTTTTCAACCCATCTTGTGGATGCCTTCCTGTCCGATAACCGGTCAAGACAGTTCCTCAAAATGAGTCAATCCCTATCAGTTGTGGTCCTACTTTTGTCAAGGCCGAGCAGAAAAAAACAGCATCGGCTTTTGACTCATGTGGTATGCATCGCTTGGTCTTTGGTAGACATATAGTTTGCCCTCCAAAACAGGTTGTTGCTGAAGATGCAAATACAGCAGGCCAAATTTTGTGGAAAGTACAAAATCATTGTCAGGCGATAAAGAATAAATGGAATTGTTTTGCAGCCATCCAATGTCTGTTTCTATTTCCAGTCGTCCCAGCCCGGTCTCAGACAACTGTATTTTTCCTTTGTAGGTCTCTGTCGTTCCATCGGATTTGTTGTTGACCACTGTCAATACATCATTCCGTTCTTTGATGGCACTGGATTCATTGCCTTTTTGTAGGAATAAACGAGCGATGATCTGTGCGGTTTCTTCTATGAAAACAGTACACTTGGCGTTGATCATTATGGAGACCGTCAGTTGGTATTGGGGGTAGTGAACGATGACCGTCCTCGCTCCCTGCCAACTTCCGGCATGCTCAATGCTTGCTGACTTGTACATGTCTTCACTCAACCGCCAGCCAATGCCCACATTTGTTTTCTCTCCGCTTTTCAAATGGTGGCTTTCAAACATCAACTGTACCACTTCCTCAGCGATGAAGTCATTGGAGTAGGCATTCATCATTTTTGCCAAATCCACTGATGTACTTCTGAAGCCCGCACCAGCCAATTTGTAACTGCCATCCACCGGCTTTTTGTCTTCCTGTAATTTCCCTTTTTTGAAAAAATACATCTTGGCATCTTTATCTGACCAATCGTTTTTTTGATCGGGAAAAGTTTGTGTCATTCCCAAAGGAGCAAACACATCTTCGCGCATGTAATCGACATATTTTTTGCCAGAGATTTCTTCGATCAGCAAGGCCAATAAATTGTATCCAAGAGTGGAATAAGCATACTCTGTATCCGCCTCAAAAGACAGAGGCATGTCCTTCAGAAACGCCATGGTCTCCCGCACCTCTGCATAGTGTTTTTTCTTAACTCGGTTGGAAGAAGGCCTGTGTGCGACCCCTGCTGTATGCCCCGCCAATTGTCTGGCAGTCAAGGATGCATAAGGGGGCTCAATATATGGAAGGTATTTTTCCAAAGGCGCATCCAAGTCGAGTTTTCCATCGCTGACCAATTTTCCAATGGCAGTTGCTGTAATGACTTTGGCAACAGAAGCCGTCCGAATTTGGGTCGTCGGTGTCATCTTCGTCTTTTTTTGCAGATCGGCATATCCAAATCCTTTTGCATAAATGACCTCACCAGATTGGTTGACAGCAATGGACAGCCCAGGCAATTTTGCTTTGGCCAAAAAATCTGTCAGCAATGCATCGACCCTCGCATTGTCATTTTTGGAAAATGAATATGTGGTACTTTCTTTGTTTGATGGCCAGAGGCACAGGAATGAGAAGATCAATAGGTATGGCATTTTCATAACTCCTTTTTGGGAGAAGACGAACCCAAGTCCGGGGGGTTACAATTGTCCACCACTCTTGCGGCATGCGGATCATTGAACGAAAAAACGCACCAAGGTACAACATCAAGATACTGCTATTCTTTTTTCTCTTGCCAAAAAAGAAGCAAAAATATTCCAAAAAAAATGTAATTTTAAGGTACAATTTATCTGAATAGGGGTTTTCAAATGCTCTCATAAAGTGATTCGCTTTGTGGCTGTCATTTATTTGTCTACACCCTAAATCAGAGATATGAAAATGCTTCTTTGCTTGATGTTGTTGTTGCCAACAGTGATCGGCGCACAAGTTGTTGGCGAGTCTACCCGGCCTTCCAGTGAACGGCAGCGGGTTTTGTCACCCAAGCTACTCCAGCGGGCCCAACGCGCTTTGCAAAATGAAAACATCCAAGTGTTCATCGAACAAATTCAATCCATTTTACAGACCGATGACCGGCCCCACATCAGCGGTGCTGCCAAACGCAAAAAGTTCGACCTCATCAAGGAGGGCAATCGTTTTGTAGAAGATGGAAGGCGTTTTTATGTGGCGCGCTTCGAGCTGACAAATGCCCAAGACATTACCTATGTTCACTTGGCCTTCCGCAAATATTATTACACAGAGGGGACCCTTTCCATCTCGGATTCTACCGGCGAAAATCAGTACATTCTCTACGATCGCAGCACACTCAAAAGAGGTCGAAAATTTGCCACGCCCAAGATTCCTGGAAACACCATTCTGCTCGCCTACTCTGTCCCCGAAACAGTTGCCAAACCAGATGCTTGTTTGATCATTGACAGGGTGGGTTATTTTTACAAGTCCGGCAATGGAAGCTCGGGCGCACTCGACGATTGCTACATCAATGCTGTCTGTGTCAATACCCATGGATTGCAAAATGCCGTGGTCAAATGGGAATATTACGACCGAAGAGCCAATCGATACAAGGTCTGTACTGGCACCCTGATTTCAGAGGATGGCACAGCACCACAGGGGGCGCCTCATCTCCTGACGGCCTGCCACTGTGGACATCGAGGAGAGCTGGAAACCGCAGAATTTTACTTTCAATACCAGCAAAGCTCTTGCAGTCCAGGGGGCACACCCATTGATCCGTTGCGCCATCTCGTGGTGGGAGCCGAGAGCTTGGTTGTCAGCAGCAAACAAGACATCCGACTGCTTCGACTCAATGGCCTACCGAGCACGGGAACCACCCATACATTTGCTCGCTGGAACCTGGCTGATCCCGCCACTTTTGCCAGTGCCGACGTATTGACCATCCACCACCCAGAGGGGAAGGAAAAGGCAGTGACAACTGGACAGTTGCAAGGAGCTACATCAGGAGAGTTTTGGCAAGTCCAATGGGAAACAGATTCATCGACAGGAAAGGGATCATCGGGTTCTCCCCTATTTTTGAATGGGCGGGTGATTGGCGTGTTGTCCAAGGGATTGGCAGGTTGCGACAATCGGACGGGCAAGGATCAGTTTGGAAAATTTCGTAATGCCTGGTCAAAGCTGCAGCCATTTCTCACAGACAAATAAGGATGCCAAAAACTTTTTTTCTAGCGCAAGAAAATGCGTTGATGGCGTTGAAAGTATTGCCAACTCTCAAAGGTTGACTGTTCGTTTGGAGGAAGCTGTTGGCAATGGATGGGGTCCAAAAAGCAGGCTGTTGTCACCTCCACTGCATCCTGTATCGAGATGCTTCCCTCCCATTGATTGCTGTAAAACTCAATGGTAAAATACTGAATGGCATCGCCGTTGGGATAGACGACACCCTCCCGCTCTGGATGAGAACTGATGCCGATCACTTCCAGCTGTAACAATCTCAAACCCGTTTCCTCCCTCACTTCTCGCCGAATGCATTCTTCGATGCTTTCGTTGGCTTCCATAGAGCCCGCAGGCAAGCCCAGCAAGCCATTGTCTTGCCGTCGAATGAAGAGAATCTGCCCATCATCGTTTTCGATGATGATGCGGGCCGCAGGGTGGATGAAAGAATCCTGTCCCAATTTCAAGCGCAGTCGTTGGATGTAGTCGTTCATAGAGAGGAAATTTGTCAAAGATGGCCAGCCTGTCGGGCGCGTGCCAATATCTGTTGGACCAAGGGGTTGGAGCGGCCATAGCTCACGAAATACACCTCAAGAGGTTGTTTTGCAAAGCGGGCCAAGTTGCTTAGAATGGACTCGGCGATCCACTCCTCCTCATTGCCAAAAACACCGCCGCCGACCAAGGTGAGATACAACTTGGGATTGCCTGTCTTTCGGCAATTGAGCAACGCGGCGTGAAAGCTGGCCTCGTAGGTAGCCTCCAGGATCAGCCGAGCAAATGCTTCCCAATGTTCTGATGCCACAGACGAGTATTGAACGGGCAAAGCAGAGCAATAAATTTGACTGACAAGCTGCTCTTTGACATCTATGGTCACCTCTGTATCCCATTGGATTCCCACCTTGAGGTAGCCCTTTAGCTCTTCGTATTCTTGTGGACTGAGGCTCTGTATGTTATCCCGGATGTGGTGCAGTCCTGCTTCATTGGCAAAAGCATAGCCATTTTTCACTTGCCACAGTTGCCGTTTCTCATTGTGGAAGTAGTCGCCCAAGGCATCCAGACAGTCGACTTGCCGCCCGCTGGCTTGCCCTGTACAATCGCCAACGGGGACGAAGTAGTTTCGATAGATCGTACCAGCCCCACAGGCAATGGCGCAGGCAGGCCCTTGTGTGCGATCGTATTGATAGCGCCCTACCCCATCTTCTGGACGCACAGTTGGATTGACCATTTCCAATAGGTTGAATTGAGAGGCTGCTTGGAAAAGGGCCCCTTTGTTTTCCTTCCACAGGTGAAAGTCTTGCACATCTCCAATGACTTCCCTGGCCCGCAGGGCATTTTGTCCCGACGGTTTCATTTTTCCGAGGGGAGGATGGGCCTTGGTTTGCTCTCGCAATGCCGACAAACTGGCAATTTCCAATTGGCCATGTCGATAGGTTTTGCCATTGACGAGGGACGTCATCCGTGGGCCGTCGAGGCGAATGTTTTGTTGTACCTGCTCGGGAGATGTTTCCGCAAAGCCCATCAATTTTTCAAACCACAGCATATGCATTTCTTTTTTATCAGCTAGAGTAATTTGGTCATTTTCGTCTCTCGAAATTCCACGCCATTGACCCAAACCGATGCCTTTTCGACGGCGATGAACCCCCTGCTTTGGTAGAAGACTTCTCCGGAGGGAGTTGCATACAAAAACAAGTCTGTGATGCCTGCTGCCCGGGCCTGTGCTTCCAGATGTGCCAGCAGTTGCCCACCGATGCCTTTGCCTCGCTGTGTATGGCTGACATACAATCCCATCAGCTCATTTCCCTTGCGAGCAATGGTCCCCATCAATCGCCCCTTTTCCCAAGCACACCAGATGGTTTTTTGCTGCATGCTCTTGGCAATTTTTCCAGGGGTATTGGCTTGTTTCCAGGCTTTCTTCTGGGCCTCCGAGTAGGGATTGTCGGCCACCTTATCGGTATTCTGGCGGATCAAGTAACTGATGCGGCGGGCATCTTGGGGCTTGGCTTTTTTGATGATCATGTAAAGAGACTTGGCTTGATTTATTCCAAAGTAATTGCAACGCATTCTGTTTGTAGGTCGATGCGAATCCATGTTTCCAGAGCTGACTCAGGGATGCTTTTTGCCATGTCCTGCCGCGTCCAAAACAACTGCAGGGCTTTGGGGCCCAGGCGAATGTTGATGTCGAATCGCCCCTGTCCATCTTCTCCCAGAAATGCATGGCTCTGGATGCATTTTTCCTGGCGAAGCACCAACGGCAGCACAAAACAAGGGGCTACCCCATCGCACCAAAACCCTGTCAACTCCTCCGACTCACTCTCGCTCAGGAAGCGATTCAAGTGTAGCTCCAATTGTTGACAAAACGCTTGGTTGAAGGACTGTTGCTCGGGGTCTTCTACTCGTCGGACCACCTTTTGGGCCCATTCTCCATACGTGAGAAAAGCCAATTTGACCTTGAGGTGCTGCTGGATGGTCAATTTCCCGGAGCGGAAAAGGTCTGAGAGGGCAGCTCCGGCCATGACTTGGTCTTCGTCGGCGGTCACCAACTCCAAAAACTGTTCGATCTCTATATCGGTAAAGGTTTCTCTCTGCTGCAACCAGCGAAGTAAGATCTTGTAGCGGTGGTGCTCGGGATGGGGATCTTCTCCATTGGCCATGCTCAGCTGTTGTGCGCGCAAATCTGCCTGGGTCAGAAATCCATAGTCAAACCACTTGGAAGGGTACGTCAATGTTTTCATGCTTTTTTGGGATTGGTCGATGCTGATACAAGCCGTTTTTCTGTAAACAAGTTCCACTTTGGGACAAAAAGCAATGTTGAAAAAGGCGGGGAATTGCGCTAGACAAGCTCCTGGCGAACATCATCCCATTGAATCTCTTTCTGGCTGGCTCCGCCAATCTGGGCAAAGTGGAGGCGATGCTTGCCAAAATGTGCCTCGTGCTGTAATACTTGCTCTCCCAATTCGGTCAACTGCAAAAGTCCATCTGATTCCGAGATAAGGGGAGACAAATGGTCGAGACAGCGCTCGTATTGAAGGTCGCCAAAGCCCAAATGTCCTTGTGACCGCAAGATGGTGCCAATCAACTGACGGGCTGAGTGAGGGGAACGGCTCAGTGGTTCCAACAACTTGGCCTCTAGTGGACTGAGACCATTGGAACAACTCGGAAAACGGCTTTGGTGTGCCTCAAAAGCCCCCTCCAAATAAGGAAAAAGGGAACGCTCGGTGGATCGGATGGTCTCCAATAGGCTTTGGTGATTGGCAGAGCAATACTGTTGCCAGAGCAGGGAGGCATGGGCGAGGTCAGCCGCTGTGATGGAGGCGCGCTGTGCGTAGAGGGCTGGGTACTCACTCGGGGGCATTTCTCCCAGGCCGACGAGTTTGTCATAGGAAGGATGTTTCCCTACACAAACCAGAGAAAGTCTTGGTCTCGTCGTCTTAGCAGCCATCCAAGAGAGCAATGCCAACAAGTTGACTTGGCAGAAAAGATCGTACTCAAACCAAAATACGACCTCTTCTGCCTCGTCGATGGGCAAGGACAAAAAATCCTCTTCCAGTTGTTGGTGAAGGCGGGGATCAAAGTCATCGACGAAGGAGGACAGGAAGTCTTTTCGGACTTGCCAGAACTCTTTGCTTTCCAAATCAAAAAGCGTGCGCCCTTCGCAGAGCATTTCCCGCCAGACAAAAGTTGTCCCCTCTATTCCAGATTGTTGGAACAGAGCCAGGGTAGCATCCCCATTGAGGATGTGCCATGTAGCCTTACTTGCCACTTGCTTCTTCAGTAGTCTCTCCTTTGTGTTCTGCCATCATTGTTTCGTGCTCCGCCTTCATCTTTGCATGTTCTTTCTCCATCATGTCGTGCTCTGCTACCATGGTCTCGTGGTCTTTTTTCATGGCGTCGTGATCAGCTTTCATGGTCGCCATGTCCACCTCTCCTGTGGCGTGCTTTTCAACCAGGGCTTTGTGCTTGGCCATGATGCCTTCGTGTTTTGTCATCAAGGCTGCATGTTTTTCGATCATCGCTGTGTGCTGTGCTTCCATGGCGATGTGAACAGAATCTGTCGCCGGGTCGCTGTGTTCGCCGTGTTCTGCCACCATTTGCTTGTGGAGTTCTTCCATTTTGGCGTGCTCAGCAGACAGTTTTTCGTGCTCGGCCTCCATGGTCTCGTGCTCGGCCATCAACTGTTTGTGTTCTGCTGATTCGGCTGGGTTGGACTGACATCCTACGAAGAGAGCAGCTGCCAGTGCGATCATAGAGAATAGTTGAAAGGTAGTCTTCATTGTGTATTCGTTTTTGATGAATGAAGTGGCGGATTGGTCGATGTCCTTTCCGCCAAACGACTGATGGGCGCAAAGATACATCCTATTTGCCATTACAGATGACAAACTTGGCTGTCTTGTGAGAAGCTTGAGGAAGAATTTTCACAGATGCGACATAAAAATGCCACGAGCTACTTCGAACCCGTGGCAATCATCTGCAATTCATATAAATCTTCTTGTAGTAGAGTGAACGTACTCCCTCGACTCATGACGAGCATCCGACTGCTTGGCTCCACGGCGCAAACAATGGATCATCCATGAGGAGAATACAGTGGTGTAGACCGAGCCTTTGGGCGGCCGTGGGTGTGGATGTAGAAAGGATACAGTGCAAAGATGCATCTACTCAAGTCATGGCGCTTGCACTATTGTTCTTTTTCATATCACTATTGTTCGGTGCGTATGGCCATTGTCCCACCTACAGAAACTACTGGACTCCAATACCCTGGAAATGAATGACTTAGGTATTCACTTGAGGAAGACAACACGATTCGCTCAAGTGCCCGAGGGATTTTCCGTCAGAGAATCTTTTGCGTACAAATTGTGAACGATGAGGATCAGCACACCAAATAGAACCGCGCTGATGATCAAGACATTGTTGACGACGCCTTCGGCCAGAAAGGAAATTTTGATGAGAATGGTGGAAATGACAAAGCCCGAATTGCGAATGATTTTGTGAAATTTGTCCGAGTAAAAGAACGAAAACAGCAGCAAGAGTACATCTACTACGATGAGCATATTGAAAAATTCGTCGAAGAAGATGTTGTTGATCTTCTTGAATTGCATGATGCCATTTTCGTAATCATTGATGGTGGCGGCCCCCCAGTAAAGGAAGGTGTAGCCTGCAAGAAGGAGAAAAATGGGCACCAACACGATGGCCAAGGCTCTTTTGAGCAGGACGAAGCGTTTGATTTTTTGCCCGCGCTTGTTGGCATCATTGATCGACTTGTAGGCTCTTTTCTTGATGTTTCGGTAAAAGAAATAGATCAGCAGGAAAAGGATCAATGAGGTGATGACATCATAGGTGAATTGGAGGTCGTTTTTGTCTCTGAACCAGTCAGAGGTGAGCTCTACGTAGGCAATGTCTTTGAAAATCCGCCGGATGACGATGAGGGTGATGATTTCGTACTGCTTGCCGATGTAGATGGTGATGGACTTGGGCAGGAAGTAGATCAACAGGTAGACCTCGTAGAGCAAGATGAAGGAAAAGGGGGTGTAAATGGCCGCAATGGGGTTTTTGAAAAACTTTTGGTCCAGTTCTATGATCCCTTGGGTATTCAACAGGATGAGCAGCAAATGCACCAGATAACTTCCGATGGAAATGGAAAGGATCGCCTTTTCAGTCACCTCCTTGGTTCGGGAGGAGAGCAGCCTTTCAAAACCAGTCTCTATGAATTTTTCCCCTTTCATTCCATTCCATTTGCTGAGCCCCCGACGACGCGGGCTGCTTTCCGTTCAACAGCGAATGGAGAATATTGTTTTTTGAATGACTGCTTGCTTGGCATTTCTTGCCCACATCAGGGCATTTGCAAAAACTGCCGAACCTCTACCGATAGCTTCTGGACATCTATGCGGTCGAAGGGATGAACAAAGTCTTTGAGTATGTTCCACGCTCCGTTTGGCAAGGCCTGGGCAGCCGTTTTGGACTCCTCCATCCCCACCATTTTGTCCTGATCACCGACATTGATCAACACGCGATGGGAAATCTGCTGCAAATCCTGCTCTTGCAAGCCCTTTCCTTCTCCCAACTCTTGCATCATGCCCGCCGTTTTGTGGAGGACTTCCTTCCAGTCTGTGGGCTGATGGGTTTGGGCCAGTTGCTGGGCAAAGCGAGGCACTTTTTGCTCGATGATCTCTGGATTCAGCATTTTCACCTCCTTGGCAGCCACCTCTGGTGTCCAGTGAAATTTGGTTGCATAAGTCGCGATTCGTCCGACCCGCTCCGGCTGGGTTTTGGCCAAATACAGGGCCACATACCCCCCCATGCTGTAGCCGAACAAATGGCTTTGGTCGATGGATTTTTCCGCCATCAGCGCCAGGATGTTCTGGGCAAATCGCTCGATGGAGAACTTGGCTTCCGACTTTCTCCCGCCATGTCCTTCAAAATTGAGGTCATAAACCGCGAAGTCGTCTTGCAGGCATGCTTTGAAATCTTGCATCTGGGCCTGGCTTCCCAATGCGCCATGCAGGAGGATGAGGTTTGCTTTTGACATTTGATGGGGTTTTGAATTCGCCATGCACGAATGTGGCTTTTATTGGGCCAAAGATAGAAAAATCTGTTCTTTGCCCTTGCCACTCAGTAATCATTCCACTTTTTCCCTTGCCATCAATCTTGGGCAATGGCACCCAAAGAGGATGGATGGATGGGAAGGATTGAGTACTTTGCAAAATTGTTTCCCCATTAAAAAAATGACATGATCAAAGAAAGTGTATTGTATGCTTTGCTGCTGATGTGCCTCTACACGGCTTGTACAGAACCGCAAGAACCGACAGAGGCCCCAACAGAAGAAAACATTTCCAACCCGACCAATCGAGTGACATTGAGCTCGGAGATCAAATGGGAAAAGCTCAATCCCGCCAGGGGTGACAAGAGTCCACAGGCCGGGACCGTCTGGGGAAATCGAAATGGAGAAGAGGCAACGGGCTTTCTGGCAAAATTTGTCGATGGCTTCTCCTCTCCTCCTCACATTCACAATGTCACCTACAGAGCTGTGGTCATCAAGGGACTGGTCCACAACGACGATCAAAATGCAGAAAAGATGTGGATGCCTCCCGGCTCGTTTTGGACACAGCCAGTCGGACAGGCGCACATCACAGCAGCAAAGGGGGAAGAAAACATCGCATATGTGGAAATTGACAGTGGCCCCTATCTCGTCAAACCCACAGAAGAGGCTTTCGACAATGGAGAGCGGCCTGTGAATGTCGACAAGAGCAACATCCTTTGGCTGGATGCTTCCCAGACAAACCTCATTGAAACGAGTCCGTCGAGCGAGGAGGTACAGCTTGCCTTTTTGTGGCGAACAGCACAGATGGCTGGCTATTTTGTCAAACTCCCTCCCGGATTTGATGGCCAGATTGTCAGTGATGGAGAGGTGTTTCATGCCATTGTCGTGACAGGTGAGCCCAAGTACGCCATGCCAAATTCCAGTCAGATCGCCTCCCTCGATCCCACCAGTCATTTTTCTTCCACCGGCAAGTCCATCCATTCCGTGGCCATTGACGAAGAAGAGGAAACCATCATTTACATCCGAACCAACGGAGAGATTCGCATCAGATGAGATTGGGGATGGCATCCGGACTCTTTGCTCGGCAGCAGTTGTGTTGAACCTTCTCAGGGAAAAGGTGTATGCCTAAGAAAATTACAAGATGAAAACAAAACTTTGTTGGCTGCTGTTTGCCATTTCTTTCTGCGCTTGCCACCGCATACAGAAGCCAGCGGAGCAAAGCAGCCATGCAACTGTGTCAAATCCATTTGCCGACGATTGCGAAGTGATTCGCGCAGAGGGGAAGCAGAAGGCTGTGTTGGTATTGTTTGGTGGCTATCCGGAAACACCCGATGACATCAAACGAGAATTTGGGATTGTCGAGCTGGCCAAAACAAATGGCATTTCGCTGATCTTGATGACATTCAACCGCCGACTGTGGTTGGAAGAAAGCGAAAAGATGCGATTGAGCAATCTCTTGCAGAAGGTCCTTCGGACGAATGAGTTGTCAACAGATCGCTTGTACATCGGCGGATTTTCAAGTGGTGGAAATGTTTCCTTGCTGCTGGCCAATTTCCTCCAGGAAAAGGGGCTGGACATCGGATTGAAAGGAGTGTTTGCCATCGACTCCCCTGTCGATCTGTTGGCCTTGTACAAATGCTCCCAAAAGAACGTCGCCCGAAATTTTTCCGCCGTTTCTGTCAGAGAATCCCAACGCACCGTCGCAGACTTTGATGCCCATTTTGGAAAACCCGAAAACGGACTGGACAAATATGCCCAATACTCTCCCTATGTTTCGAGCCTAGACAAGATCGAAAACCTCGATGCACTGGCAGGTGTCAACATCCGATTGTACACAGAGCCTGACACCCTGTGGTGGAAGACAAACAGGGCCAATGAGTATGAGGACATGAATGCCTGTTCCCTCAAAAAATTGTCAGAACAACTGGCAAATAAATACGGCCCATCCCATGTGACACTCATTGAAACCTCTGACAAGGGCAGACGATCAAACGGCATGAGACATCCGCACAGCTGGTCGATTGTGGACAAGGAAGAATTGATCAAGTGGATGTTAGGAAGTTAAATTTTCACCTTGTTGTAAAGGTCGGACATTTTGATTTCTATCTGCAAAGACTCAATCTTGATTGTGCTTTCTATTCCCTCATATCTATTGATTCTCCACAAGTCGACAGTTGGAGCTTTGTAATAAACATCAACAATGGCTTTTTCCTGCTCAATTAAGACATATTCCTGCAATGTCGGTATTTGCTTGTAGAAGAAAAACTTGTCTCCACGATCGTAATGGGAGGTTGATTTTGAGAGAACTTCAGCAACCAATATTGGATTGACGATTGAATTCTTGTCAGTTGGAGATTCTTTCATGTCGCCACAAATGACCATCGCATCTGGATAGACAAAAACATTTTTTGAGACGATGTGCAATTTGACTTCGCTCGTAAAAGGATTGCAATCCGATTTTTTCCTTCTCAGCTCGATACTCAATTCTGAAAAAATATTGCTGCACAATACGCCATGATTAATGGTTCCACCAGCTAAGGCAAATATCTCTCCATCATGATATTCGTATTTGGTGTGGGTTTCCAATTCTTGAGCAATGTATTCTTGAACAGAAATTTTAGGAGTTCGATACGCCTTCATCTCTACTTTTTGAATTAAGATAGGGCTTTATTAGGTAAAAAGTAGATTTTTTCTTCTTCCACTCGATTAATCTGTTGACAATCAAACCTTTATTTCTGATCAAAATTTTGCAGTTTCCTGTCAATTGTAAGTAGTATGGCACTCATCATCTGGTCATTGGGATGGCTCAGAAAATTTAGGCCTTCACCATTTTGAACGTTTGCACTGCTTGGGCATCAGACAGCAATACAAAAATGTACAAGCCAGAATGCCAGTCCTTGGTATCCAATTCGATTTCGTGGCGATGATCGATGGCGATGGTTTTGATCAGCATCCCAGATGAGTTGTAAATCAGGATTTGATCGACATCATTCAGTTGCTTCAAGGACAGTTGATCTCC
The DNA here is from genome assembly GCA_039821145.1 of Bacteroidota bacterium. Lineage (GTDB taxonomy): Bacteria > Bacteroidota > Bacteroidia > Chitinophagales > Saprospiraceae > JBCCSZ01. Next base: position 25,530 of record JBCBOS010000022.1, read on the forward strand.
TATGGGGTTGGAAAAGAATTGCAACTTTTCATTGACGTTTTGTGTGGCATTGCTGCAACTGTACGTATTTGTACTCCACAAAGCAGTATCCGTTGGCATGGCCATCACTGTATTGTATCTCCGAACTTGGAATCATTGTTTCCAATACAACTTTGTCTTTTGTGTGAACATGGTTCCAATGGCCAAGCTCTCCTGAATGTCTCATGCTCCCATCTGGCAAGGCGAGGCAATGGGTCTTTTGGTCAATCAGGGATTGGTACTTGTCCCGCGACACACCAAATGTTTCAAAAGGTGAATTCAGTTGCAGCAGTCGTTTGTCAGCTGTCAGCAGACTATGTTCTTCCAACTGTCGACTGTTTTTGAGTTGCCAAATGGTATGCTCGTTTTTGAAAAAGGCATCTCCCCTGTGGTCTTTTGTGCCAGCCAGATGAGGCACTTCTTCCATCTTCAACAAATCGATCACTTTGAATTCCTTGCCCCCATTGAGGATCATTTTGGTGGCGTCTGCATTGTAGCTGTTCCCGTGGAATGTATCGACAGATGTGACCAACTTCTCCTCTGTCTCCAAATTGATCAACTCACCACCTCCATTGAAAGGAATGTAAATGTATTTTTGGTCGGGAGAAAGCGGAACATAATACTTTTCGGGCAAAAGCATCTCACCAGATTGCAGCATCCGATTTCCTTTGAAAAATCTCACATCGGAATAGAGGTAGATGGACATTCGCATTTCGTACAAGCCATCCAATATGAGTCTACAAGGAATGCCATTGTATTCAAATGTGATCGTCCCCTGTCCACAGTTTGCCTTCTCGAAATCATCCTTACGAATTTCCGTCATTTCCATTTGTATTGATTTTTTCTTGGTCCATCGTCCATGCAATCATGGCATCTTTTTCGGCGGAAAGTTCCCATACTTATCCAGCAGGCGATGCCTTTCCGCCATTGGCTCCCCTGTCTGCTCGTCAAAGTCAACCGCTTCCCATATTTTGGATTCCTTTTCCTCCTCCGTCCGATTGTCAACATACAACTCTTTGGTCATCTCGTACTCCTTTTCGCCATTGATTTGTAGGTCGCCTTTCAAAATGGACTGCTTCAATCCTTCGGCCAATTCACGTGCCACGGGATGGACTCCATCCAATAAGTTTTGTTGTTGTTCCTCTGTGAGTTCATCAAAAGATTCGACTCCGTAGCCATCGGGTATCTCCACAAACAAGCCAACTCCCAGGCCCAGGTCTTTCAAAAAGAAGTAATCATGGCAATACAACTCGTACATCATCATCAAAGATTCTGCCTCTTTCTCATCTCTTTTGATGATGCTGTCCAAGCGTCGGATCAACTTGATGCTTTCCAACTTCCCCTGCCCAAATCTGGCATCCAATATCTTTCTCAGTTCTCCTGTCACGTTTGCCAGCCCATAGTCCAACCCGATCAAATCTGCATACTCCTCCTCACTCAATTCGTCCTCCAGCCATTGGGATTGGAAGACCCAATGTTCAAATTCTTTTGCTGTGATCTTGTCTTCTAAAAGTTCAAAAAACTTGGATTCGATTTTACCGATTTTTATCATGTCATCACATTGATGTGAAGAAAAGCTGCGCCGTCATTTGGTGCAGATGGGGTTGTTGTTTTGTATAGCTTTGTCAAAGTCATCTAAAAAGTTTATTCCTCCCCTCCCACCGGCAACAAATCCAGAAACCAAAAGCCCACTGATTCGCCTTCCTTTCCAGAGGGAGAAGGATATGTTCTCAACACTTTTTCTCCCTGGGAAAATTCAATGGGATGGGAAAAAATGGGGCCGTCAAAGCAAAAAGTATGAAATTCACCATTCTCCCCACAGGGATCAACGGAGGCAGGCAAGTCGTCTAGGAAACGCTCATCAATTTCTCGCCCCACAAAGGACTCATCCAACAACTGGGCATTGGCACAGAGGACCACCGCTCGAAAGCCCAAGGACAAAAACTCTTCGATCAATTCACGGGTGTTGCACTTCCAGAGGGGGAATTGGGGGACGATGTCAAAAGCCTGCAATTCCTTTTCTCGGTACGCTCTCAGGTCTTCCAAGAAGATGTCTCCAAATGCACAATGCGTATATCCTTCTTCAGTCAGCTTAGACATGGCCTGAGACATCACGCGATTGTATTCATCCATGGTCGCTTGTTGGGGCATTTCCACCATTCTCAGCGGCAGGCCAATGGACTGGGCTTGCTGTTGCAACAAAGAGCGACGCAGACCATGCATGCTGACTCGATCAAATTGTTGATTCACCGTTGTCAACAAGCGACAGATGTTGTGACTTCTTTGTTGTTGCAGTCGGTAGAGTGCCAAGGCGGCATCCTTGCCCGAACTCCAATTGAAGTATGTCAATGGCAATGACGTCATGGTATTTGGTAACTGGTCTTCTGAGCGGCAAGATACTGCAATTTGTCTACACAGGCCAGGAAAAAAAGAAAGCGGTGATTTGATTGACACATGGATGACAAATGAAATGTCCACCTCTGAATTTGACAAGTGGCTGACAGTAAATGCCAATCCCCGGTATTGAATTGTGAGTGGGAAACTTTTAGTATGAAAAAGACAACAAAAAACTCGCTGCTATGCAAAATGCCAAGACCAGCCTGTGGCTGTTTATGCCCTTATTTTTCTTTCTTTGTTTTTGTATTTTACCAGATCGCTGCTTCAAAGGAGACATGGGATTTTGGCACAACTGGATGTTGCTCATTCATCGGTATGGCCTGGGAAACATTTATACTTTTGATGTCAATTACCATCCAATATTTTTGTATTTTTTATACATTTTCCAAACTTTTCAAGGATCGGAATCTGAGCTCCAAAAATCGTTGATCTATGTCAAGACCATTCCCTTGGCATTCGATTTTTTGGGAGCATTGCTGGTATTTTTTCTTCGTCCACTTCAATGGAAAACGGTACTCCTACCTTTTTTGCTTTTGTTCAACATCAGTTATTTGTACAACAGCATGCTCTGGGGACAGGTCGACAGCATACACACTTTTTTCGTTCTTTGCTCCGTATTTTTTATTTTGAAAAATAAGCCTATTATTTCCACCTTATTCTTTGTCTTGGCCCTCAACACTAAGCTGCAAGCCATTGTTTTTGCTCCTTTGGTTGGACTGTTGTTTTTGGCCAATGTGAAGTCCATCAAGACCATTGGAAAAATGATCTTCGCTGGTTTTTTCTTGCAATTGATCATTTTGATTCCCTTCCTTTTTTCTGGGACGGTGGATGAGTTGTGGAGAGTTGTCATTGGGGCAAGTTCCAAACATCCATTCATTTCCTTGAATGCATTCAACCTCTGGTATTTGTTGCACGAAAGTGATCACGGCATCACAACCGATGATGTCACCCTCTGGGGAATCGCCTACAAGCAGTGGGGACTGTTCTTGTTTTTCAGCAGCAGCTTTTTCACACTTCTGCCCCTCTTGATCAGGGTGTGGCGACAGAGAATACAAGGCCTTGTGTACCGCAGTGATCTGACATCGATGAGCCTTTTGATCGGCGGATTGCTCAGCATCCTGTTTTTCTGGTTCAACACCCAAATGCACGAACGCTATGCCCACCCTGCCATCTTGTTCTTCTTTCTCTATGGCTTGCAGACAAAACATTACAGCTTGTACATTTTGAGTTCACTGGCCTATTTGCTAAATATGGAAGCTGTCCTGCGATTTTTTCGACTCAACAATTACGACACCCTCCTTTTCAACGAACAATTCATTGCCTGCCTCTACCTCCTCATTCTGATCATTGGCTGGGGGTTGTTGTACAGGATGTGGAATGCGACAAAATTGTCCTATCTTCACTCCCCTCATCGATCTACAACACCGTAAAAGTACCAAGATGTTACAGGGCTTATTCGATTGGCTGGAAAAAAGGAAATACGCCAACAGACCTCTGCGGCCATTTACGCGCTGGAAGTTTGGGATGCTGGAGACAAAGTTTGCTTTCCACTGCAAGGTTCATCCACTGCCCGCATGGGCCCCCGGTGGGGACTTGTATCAACTCCTTGAGTACAGCAATGGGAAAGACAGAAGCCTGTTGGTCTCACTGGCCGAAACAAATACCAATCAACATTTGAGATGTTATTTGTTAAACGTTCCCTCCATCGATGGCATCCGACGCAGGGATTACGATCATTTCCTGCCACTCAAAGATGTGAGTACCTACCTGAATCTGCCACAGATGAAAAGTAGACACTTTAGCTTGCAACTCTCCGGTCGAGAAGAACTAACAGATGATTATTTGCTTGTCTTCGAAGCACTCAAAGATGTCCTTCTGGGCAATTCCTGGATCACGCAGCCAGAATTGTACAAAGCACTATACGACAAAGGAACCTACATCTTTCCCCATCCCAAGGAGTTGTTGCGATTTGTGGAAAAAGCCAGAGAAGCGTTTGTCTTTTTGCTCAATGAACACGGATTCCAGTACCGCCAGTGCTCCGATTGGTTGCCTTTCTTCATGGGGTCCTTCACCGACTTTGTGGAATACTTACATCCCACATCAGGCCTTCGCATCAAGCTATCCTTTGACCCAAAAGAGCAGGTCTTCCAAATACAGTATTTCCGAAAAGAAGACAAGGAGACCATCTATTCAGAAAAAAACATCCTGACATTCCGAGATGCCCAACGGAGCAGCCAGTTCGACTTTCTCCAAGCCGAAGCAGAAAAGCTACAAAAACAAATTGACAAAATATTGGAATAGCCAAAGAGAACAAGTCATGCCCTCTTTGGCCATCGGTCGAAGATTTTTAGAGCTTACAAGTCGACCAGGTGTGCATTCATGATTTTGGTACCAGTTCCTTCCCACACAATGGCCACCACTTTGAGATTGTTGGCATCCCACTCGGGTCGGAGGGAAATTTGGTAGGAACGCTTGACAGCTTGATTGGCGGTAAAACTGCTGCCGATGCTTTGTCCATGGTAGTTGCTGTTGCTGGCCCCTTCGCGAAGGATGTTGTTGTGCGGCATGTCTTTCACGATCCCCAAGGTACTGTGGCGCTGGTCAGCCCTGACATCGTCCTCCAGTAGATATACGGAAACGTAGTAATCTGTGGGTTTGGCCTCGTAAAATTGTACCTTGACATTGACATCAACCTGTGTGGCTCCCAAGGTCGCATCTGCGTGGATGCCCACACTTGGCCCCAGATCCAGAATACTGGGCAATCTGAAGTCGACAACAGAGGTATTTGGGTAAAAATCGTAGGCGTCTCCCCCTCCGGCTGCAAACATCCAGGGAATTCCCGCAGCACCAAACTCCTTCATGAACGCATCGCCAAACTGATAGGCGACATTGACCCTGCTCGGATTGATGGTCCCCCGCTGGGAAGAAATGATGATGGCGTCATCCGAGGAAAAGTTTTCGGAAATGTATGCCTTGGTATCTTCCCCAAAAGAGCCACAAGGAGGACACCAAGTGGCACCCACATAAGGGATCACGACCCTTTGCTTGGCCTCTACAATCAAATCGGCCAGGTCCCCCCCCTCGCTCACATAGCCTTCTGGCTGTGAACAATCGACGAGGCTGTCGAGAAGATTTCCGACGCCATCGCCGTCGACATCGCGGTACCAGACCGTGTCAGAACAAGATTTTTCGCAAGAAGAAGTGGAGAGGCCCAATGCCAGGAAGAGAAGACAGACGAATGTCCATTTCGCTTTGTTCATAACTTTCGTTTTTTGTATTGTGAAGTTGATAAATCGTTGGTTGTACCATCGGTTTGGGAGGCAGGTCTACACAGAGGCTATTGACACACTACCATTCATTAGACGTCGCATCAAATATTTTATTGTTGTTTTGTCCATCGAGAAAACGATGCAGACAGTTGGCGAGGCATCCAGTGATACACAAAAAACAAGTAAATGCCTCTTCCACAAAATTTATTAGTAAAAATAAAACTATTTGCAATAAGTCCAAATAAAATCAACGATTCTTAGAAGTTAAAAACTAAGATAAATTTGAATTTCTAAAAAAATATTCTTTTCTTGATGATGAGCGAATTGTAAAATCTATCTTTTATTGTTACCGTTGTCTTACCTTGTATTCTATTTTTGTCGCGTAATCAGATTTTATCACACAAATACTGTGGCATTTTAAAAGGCTTACCCTAGATGATTGTTTCCTTGAGAACACTCGTCGTGCTGGTGGCTGTACGTGTTTCCCGTATTGCTCCAGATCAAATTAGGCCCTACAAAATGTCCGGTCGTTTGTGATTTGTGAAATCTTAGTCTAAAGCTACCTAATGAAAAAAGTATCTACATACCTATGTATTGTAGTGGCTATTGCGCTCAATAGCTTTACTTCTTACGCACAGACCTGCCAACTTTTGGGGACTGTCTCTGGCCCTGAAGACGTACCAGTAGAGTATGTCACCATCGAGATTTATGAGGACTCAAGTTTTCTCTGGGGTACCATCTCAAAAGAAGACGGAGGTTTTTCCATCGAAGATTTACAGTGTGGCAGTACCTACCACCTCAAGGCGCGCTACTTTGGGTATCAAACTGTGGAGCAAGAATTCACTGCCCAGACCAATGCTTCTCCACTGGCTCTGCGCTTGCAGGTCGACAGCAAGGAACTGGACGAAATCGTGGTTTCAGAAAAGCGACCGACCATAGAGCGCAAAGCGGATCGCCTCATCTATTTTGTCAATCAAAGCTTTGTCGCAGGGAAAAATTCTGCTTTTGATGTGTTGAAAACGACACCCTCTGTTTGGATCGACAACAACGGTCTCATCCGCATCAACGGGAAGGCAGGCACCCGAGTGATGATCAACGGAAAGATGCTGAAAGTAAGTGGAATGGAACTGCAAAACTACCTCAACGGCATCGAGGGCAAGGACATCATCAAAATAGAGGTCATCGCCATGCCTGGATCGGAGTTCGATGCAGAGAGCAAGGGAGGAGTCATCAATATTGAACTGCGAAAAAGATTTCTCGATGGCTACAATGCCCGCCTATTTGCGGGTGGCGAACAGGGAAGATACCCAGAATACAGCACAGGCATTTTCTCAAATTACAAAAAGGGAAAACTCACTACAACAGCAAATTTTTACATTTTTCAAAGAAACAATTTCGCCGACAATCAGGAGGACAGAAGCAATCAACAAGAAGACTTTCTGCTCGAATCTTCTTTTTTCAGCCGACGAAAGATCAACAACCACCAGGTCCGCCTCGGGGCTGACTACGACTTCAATGCCAAGCACACCCTCAACTTTGAATACGTCAGAACATACAACCGAAACAACACAGACATTGATGCACTTTCCCTGCTCAACGACGGTGGCAATCGATCCAATGTCAATGGCATTTACGACACCCAAAACACCAACAAGTACAATGGGAGCTCCCTCAACTACCGCTGGAAAACGGATACACTTGGTTCCAATATAAAGGTGGTGGCCGATTATGTATACAATGACAATTTGGGAGAAGGGCTGTTCTCTTCTGATTACATGGACCATGCAGATGTTCTCATTTTCAACAATACCACCAGCAATCGACTCAAGCAGATCTCCAACATTTTTTCAGGGAAGATCGATTACCAGCACGTCATCCAAGACATTGGGAGCATTCAGCTGGGAGCAAAGTATGGGTACAGCGACATCGACAACCAAGCCGTGGAAAGAACGAAGACCAAAAACGGCTTTGTCATCAACCCCGACAGGACCAATGACTTCACCTATGGAGAGGCCATTTATGCTGCCTATGCCAATTTTTCCGGAAAATGGAAGAAACTGCAATACAAGTTTGGGGCTCGCTTCGAAGATTCATTCATCGACGGCATTTCCGATGATCGATTGACAAGTTTTGATGTGCGCTATACCAATGTATTTCCCAGTGCTTTTCTGGCCATGGAATTTGGCAAAAAGAACAACAGCAGTGTTTCATTGGCAGCCAATCGAAAGATCAACCGACCAAATTTTGAATCGCTGAACCCCTTTGAGTACGTACTCAATGAATTTTCCATCAGCCGGGGCAATCCGTCGCTCCGTCCGGAATATGCCACAAATGTCGAGCTGAATTACAGCTACCAAAACAACTACAACCTCGGTCTGGTCTACCAAAAAACAGAAGACATCATCAACCAGTTGCTGATTGCCAACGAAGAGGTGGCCGTGTACGAAATGCAAAACATTTCCCAGCAAGAAACCCGTGGCCTTACCCTAGGTTTTTCATTGAATTCCTTCAAAGGCAAGCTACAGTCTTATTTCTACACCGCCCTTGCCAACAACCATTTCCAGTCAGATGTGGTTGACGAGTCTCTGACAACGCTTTATGCTCGCATCAATAACAGCTTCCCACTCTTCAAAGGGATCAATGCCAACGTGTCGTTCAACTTTACTTCCCGAGAATTGCTCGGAAACCGAATCTATGATCCATACGGACAAGTGGATTTGAACCTGAGTAAATCTCTGCTGAACAACAAACTCAGAATCAGTGTGGGTGCCACAGACATCTTCAATTTCCAAAATAACAACTCCGTTTTGGTCGATGCTGATGAGACCATCGAGGTAGTAGAATCTTTTCAAAGTAGAAAAGTTCAACTCTACATATTTTACAATTTCAGCACTGGAAAATCTTTTTCCAAAAAACGCATAGAATCTGCCAGTGATAGTGAAAAATCGAGATTGAAAGGTTGATCTCCCAAAAGGAGAATCACCTACGGTCAAAGGAGTGACTCACACAAAATGACCAAAGACTCTAGGCAGCAGTAAACAAAATCAATGTAAGAATTTCCAAAGATGGGTTGTACAACGACTTTGGAAATGGCCAATGGCAAAATAGCAGACCAATACAGGTCATAGGTCTAAACATACACGAAGGCGCGAGCGAAGTCCTGGGTATCAGGAACGTGCCAATAAGTCTTGACTCTTTCTACCTACTGGGAAGTTTACAACTTTGCCCAAAGTGGGGGTAGAAATACATGGCGGATGCCGAAAAGCCTGATCATAAATAGAGTAGGCAGTCTCAAAGTCTATTGCAATGAAATACAACACCAACCAAGTTCTGCAGCAAATAGAGTAAATCCATCCACGGCGTCTGCAGGCTGAATTGTTTTCATCCAAGCTTTGCTGATCAGCCTTGAAATAGAATGCTGCCAAAGCAACTGCAGTGACAACTGTCCAAGCAAATGTACCCTGGGCCAGTCGTGTGTACATCCACTATTCTAGTTCAAAACAAGGCTTCAGCAATTCCTTGGCTTCTCAAAGCTCTGTTACTGCTGTGCGCAAAAAGGCCTGGCCCGATGGCCAAGTCTTGTAGTATAAGCAATTGGGGCGTGAAGAGCCGATAAAAGGTGGCCTCTTGTCAAAAGAGAAAGCTGAAACACCTCAAGAGGTGAATGGCAGAGCCATGCCAAATCCCATCAAATGAGCAAGAATTTCTGTTGCCACTGTTGGGCAGCAGCGAAATCGCAAAAATAAATACCGGTATACAAGGGCGGAATGCCGAAAAGCCTGATTTCAAACAGAGTAGGCAGCTAATTTACATCAAAATGAACAAGAAGCTCAATCAAATCCTCGCGAAGCTGGAACAAATTGAAGAGAATCAGCAAGGCCAACTACAAGGCGGATTTGCCTCTCTCTCTGCTGGCTCGACAGTAAAAGCCAACAGTTTGATCAAAAATGGCAATTGCAAGACAGCTTGTACCAACAACTGCCATGGTGGAAACTGTAGCACATCATGTGGAACCGTAATGGCTTGATCCATCGCGATGAGTAAAAAGACTTACCTGCCAAGATGGAAATGTCTCAACCCGATCACAAGTCTTGCCCAGCTCCTGCTGGCAGCAAACAGCATTTTTCAAGTGGGAAGGCAATGGCACCCCCCGTTTGGGCGGGTAAGTTTTATTGCTGCCTACCAAAGGCCAGATTGTAAACAGTAGAACAGTCTTTTATGCAAGCTAAAATTCAACATCATGAAACTCAGCCAATTCAACTCGGTACTGCCCTACATGGACAATTACCTCTTACACAATACCTACAGCGATCACTACCTGATGGTCAAGCCCATCCTCAAAGAATTGCTGGAAGCAGCCAACAATGAAAATGACCTGGAAGGGCTGGCAGACTATCATCCCGCCTTTTTCAAGGAATTGGTCAACAACAATTTCATCATTGAAGATGATGTCAACGAAGTGGATCAGGTCAAACAGATCAGCCAACAAGTGGATGGCAACAAAGCCAATTACCTCCTTACCATCAACCCCACCATGGGTTGCAACTTCAAGTGCTGGTACTGCTACGAAACCCATGTGAAAGGCTCAAAGATGGACTTGCCTCTCGTAGAACGCATCCTGAAATTCATCGAAAACGAAAAGGAAAACAACCGCCACCTCAAGTTCTTCAGCATGTCGTTTTTTGGAGGTGAGCCATTGATGTACTACGACAAAACGGTCGTTCCACTTTTGGAAGGAGCCAATAAAATATTCGCAGATTCCGACATCGACTTCCATTCCAGCTTTACCACAAACGGCTACCTCATCAACCAAAGAAGAATCGACTTCTTCAAAAAAAATTCAGTATCAGCTGTGCAGATCACCCTGGATGGCCACAGAGAGTTTCACGACAAGGTTCGCTACCTGAGTTCCAAAAAAGGCTCCTATGACAGAATCATCAAGAACATCAAGTTGCTGGCAAGACACGACATTCACATCACCATGCGCATCAATTTTACCCGCGACAATTTTACTTCCTGTCTGGATATCCCAGAGGACTTCCGCGATCTGGAAGCAGATGCCATGAAAAACATTTTGGTCGATTTTCACCAAGTATGGCAAGACGACCAAGTGGATGATCTGAGTACAGCCCCTGCTGTTGATGCATTCAAGAATGTTGGTTTTGAGGTCCGGTCCAGTGCCACCAACCTCAACAATGTGGTCAATTCCTGCTATGCAGATAAGATGAACAGTTCCGTTGTCAATTACAATGGAGAAGTCTTCAAATGTACCGCACGAGATTTTACGACCGAAAACAGTCTCGGATACATTGGAGATGATGGCCGCATTCACTGGAAAGAAGAGTACGAACGGCGCCAAACGGCAAAATTCAAAAATCCTCCCTGCCTCGAATGCCGACTGCTTCCCATTTGCAACGGAGGCTGCTCCCAACACGCCTACGAGAACCTTGGTAACAAGGACGGTGGCTATTGTGTCTATGGTTTCGACGAGTTCAAAAAGGATGCAACCATACTCGAAAGGTTCAGAATGCGGACCAATAACTAGATCGCATCAACCCATCGGTTCAAGAACGATCAGATCACTGATACAGACCATTTCACTTAAAAGTTTGACAGATGAAATCGCTGCTAAAAATCGGACCCAACAAATATCCCATTCATCGACAATTGGAACATACAGATTGTGCTCCTACCTGTCTTCAAATGGTCAGTGCCTACCACGGCAAACAGTATGCGCTGGAAGAGCTGAGAGATATTTGTGGCGTCACCAGACTTGGGGTATCCATCCGGGAGCTGAGTCAGGGAGCGACTCGCATCGGATTTGACAATGGTGTTGTCAAGATCACACTCGAAGAGTTGGAAAATGAAGTTCCCCTACCCTGTATTCTACATTGGAGACAGGATCATTTCGTCGTTCTGTTTGACATTAAGAAAAAAGGCAAAGATCGCTTTGTGATCGCCGATCCTGCCTTCGGACTCATTCAACTCAATCAAGAACGATTTCTGGGAGAATGGCGGCCCAAAGATGGAAAAGGCATTGCACTCATACTAGACCCCAGCAGTTCCTTTGGAGAGTATGAGCCCAGTATCCCCCTGTCATCACAGTGGAAGCGAAGTTGGCAATTTGTATCGGGCTACCTCCAACAACATCGAAAAACACTCTTGGGAGTCGCTGCCACTCTGTTGATAAGTGCTGTCATTTCCTGGATCTTTCCCGTGCTGATGCAAAAGCTGATCGACGATGGTGTCATGGCCCAAAACCTCAACATTGTTTGGATGATTCTCTTTGCACAACTCATGCTTTTCATCGGACAGGGGGTCATTGAATGGGTCAGAGGAATTGTGCTCATCAGGGTAAGCATGAAAATCAGCATTGACATCATCTCCTCCTTCATCAAAAAGCTCATTCGACTGCCCATCGGATTTTTTGACACCAAACTGCACACCGACATTCTGCAACGAGTGGAAGATCAAAACAAAATTGAACAATTCATCAGCTACGAATTTCTGGTCAGCCTTTTTTCTATGGTCAGTCTGGTGGTTTTGTCCAGTTTGTTGCTGTACTACAATGCATCCATTTTTGGAATCTTTTTGCTGCTCACCTTTCTGTCTGTCCTCTGGATGTTGCTGTTTTTGGAAAAGAGAAAGTTCCTCGATTATTCAAGATTCTCCCTTCAGTATCTGGACCAAAACAATCTGTACGAACTGGTCACCGGCATGCCCGAGATCAAGATCAATGGAGCACAAGACATCAAGGTGGAAGAATGGAGCAAGGTACAACGAAAGCTTTACGAGTTGAAAATCAAGGCACTCAACCTCAACGAACAACAGCTGCTGGGGGTGAGCATGATTACACAGATCAAAAACATCATCATTACCTTTCTGTGCTCTTTTTTCGTCATCAAAGGCCAAATGTCTTTGGGCATCATGATGAGCATCAGCTACATCATCGGACAATTGTCCCGCCCAGTTGATGACCTTGTCCAATTTGCTCTGGGAGCACAGGATGCCAAGCTGTCCTTTGACCGCATGGATGAAATACAACGCAAGGAGGATGAAGATGTGGACAAACAAAAGTTGAATCGGTTTGAAGACAAAATAAAATTGACGAACTTGTGGTTTAAATACCAGGGCGGCCAAAGCCCTTTCGTCCTGAGAAACCTGACTGTCGATATTCCTATTGGGAAAAAAACTGCCATTGTAGGTGCCAGTGGAAGTGGAAAGACGACCTTGATGAAGCTCCTACTCAAGTTTTACAGTCCCAGCAAAGGCAGCATAGAAGTCGATCAGGTCAACCTCTCAGACATCAATGCAGATTATTACCGGAAAAATTGTGGCGTCGTCATGCAAGATGGCTTCATATACAGTGGCACCATTGCCAGCAACATTGCCCTGGGAGATGAAAATCCCGATCTGGACCGCATCAGATGGGCCGCTCGTGTGGCATGCATCGATCATTTCGTCGAAAATCTCGTCCTCCAATACGGAACAAAAGTGGGCCAGGCTGGTCTAAACCTCAGCGGTGGACAAAAACAGCGGCTGCTCATTGCAAGGGCCGTCTACAAAAACCCCGACTTCCTATTTTTCGACGAAGCCACCAGCGCCCTCGATGCAGAAAATGAACGAATGATCGTCGAAAATTTAAATACCTTCTTGAAGGGTAAAACAGTCGTGGTCATCGCTCACCGCTTGAGCACCGTACAGGACGCCGACCAGATCATTGTACTCAACCAAGGAAAAATGGTCGAATATGGCTCCCATTCGGAACTGTCATTCCACAAGGGATATTACTACAATCTCATCAAAAATCAATTGGAATTAGGAACATAAACATTGCCATGAAGTACTTATCATCCATCACCATCTGCCTCCTGTTTTTTGGTTCAGCCCTACAAGCACAGCTGAACACAAAGAATCAAAATGAACTGGACCACATCAATTACATGACCAATCCAGATCAGCCAAAAGTCACGGGTACGGGGGAGCCAGTAGAGGAAATTCGCCAGCTGAATGCCCCCTACCAAAAGCTCATCCTCGGCAACGGCATACAAGTCTTTGTCACCAAGGAGGCAAGCAAGGAGTTGCGCCTGGTCGCACAAAAAGAGTTGCTTCCCCTCATCAACACCACTGTCAAGGATGCCACCTTGATCGTTCGACTTGATGGCTCCCTAGAAACCTACAAAGGCATCAAGCTGTACCTGCCCCTTGGCGAACTCTCCAACATCAATGTCAAACAGGGAAGCTATCTCTCTCTGGATGCCCAAATCGATCAATTGGACCTCCTCATCCAAAGTGGCGCCATCGCGCAGTGTCTCATCCAATCCCAGGAACTGAACTGTACGGTCATGGGAGGGTCAACCCTCCACCTCAAAGGAGAAAGCAGTCAAAAAGCCAACATCTTTGTCAAAGGGGGAAGTGAACTCAAAGGGGAACAATTCCAATGTGCCGATGGAGACATCACTGTCTTAGGAGCCTCCAGGTGCCGACTCAAAGTTGTGAAACACCTGGATGCCCGAGTGGAAAATGAGTCCAAGTTTGTATATACTGGCTCGCCAAAGATTGGCAAAAAATCCACCAGTTTGAATGGAAAAATTCGCCATCGCCGCTTCTGAGGCAGACTAGAGCGACAGATTGTTGAAGAGGAACCTTCGCATGTCTGCGTCGCAATCGCCACAGCTGAAGTAGGCACCATGATCGCCTCCTTCGAGTACTTTGAAGGTGTTGACAATGCCGACAGAGTCTGCAATGGGGTGTATGACACAGGAGCCCTGAATGAAATCGCCATCCGGATTGCTGGCTGCATCTGGATCGATGCCACAGGAGGGATCAGCAGTGCCGTGGATGCTGTACAAAATGGCCTCGCCTGCATCCACCCATTGGGCATCAAACAGGCCACCTGCGATGTTGATCACGCCTCTGATGTCTTCCTTGGCACCTGGATTGCCACTGTTGCCCGAAAAGCCCCCGTTGGCGTTGAGGTGATTGCGGACCTCTTCAGGGGCGGTCGCCAAATCTTCTGTATCCAGGTAGGCATAATGCAAGGCCGTCACCGCACCTGCGGAAAAGCCACCGATGAAGATGTTGTCCGAATGAATCTTGTAGGCATTGTCTTTGGTGAAAAAACGGACGCTGGCCCTCATGTCATGTACCGCATCCACGACGGCTACCTTGAGCGAATTGTCGGCAGCATCCATCAGGCGATACCCAATGGTGGCAGCAACATAGCCACGAGTAGCAAATGTTTTGGCCAAGCCATCAAAATCTTCTTTAGACCCCTCTGCAAATCCGCCACCATGCGCCAATAAAATCAAGGGCCGCTTCTGCTCTGTGTCATTGGAAGGCTCGTAAATGTTCATGCTCAGGTCAATGGTGATCCCCGCCTGGGTGGTAGCCCTTCCATAGACAATGTCTTTGTGTTGGATCACCTCCGTAAAAACAGAATCCTTGTACCTCGTCCCACTCAGAGGAGTATTGCCCCCATTGGAAGGGCTGACATCTTCTTTGCCACAGGCGGTCCACAGCAAGGCAAAGCCCAATAAAAAACAACATCCAGTCAACAATTTTGATAAACGCATAAGACAAATCATTTGAGAGTTTGAGCCCGGAGTGACAAATTCTCTCCAGAACAAAATGAATGGATGAGGATGTTCTCATCCTACAACTCCTAGACCATTTGCGAGAGGATTTCCCCTATGAGAAATGGAAAAAAATTGCCTATCCCCTATCCCAGGATTTTTGTTTTGGGAAGGTGATGCTTGAGGGCTTCGATGACAAGGGGCGGAATTTGATTGGTGGACAATCGCAGGTAGGTCAACTGTGTCATTCTTTGGAGACTGTCTGGAAGGGAACGCAGCAAGTTGTTGTCTACATCCAAATGCTTGAGCTTGGGACAGTCGGCAATGGTTTCTGGCAGTTGCTGCACACTTTGACAAGACCACAACTCCAGCCTCTGCAGATTTTTCAACTCCCCCACCACGGCCCACAAGGGAGTCAGGTCAATTTTGTTTTGCCAATTGGAATGAAGCTTCAATGTCTTCAGATGCTGCAGTTTCTCAATGCCAGCAGGGATGCTGTGGAGTTGGTTGATCCCCACATCCAGCTCTCGCAACTGGGTCAACGCAAAAATCTCTGCCGGGAGGCTGCTCAGGCAATTGCTGTGCAAAGACAACTTTCGCAGTCCGCCCAATGAGCCAATGGAGGCGGGAATGCGGCGAATCTCATTTTGGCTGAGGTCCAATTGCTGAAGCTTGGGACAACGACTCAGGGTTTTGAATAGGGCATCCAATCGAAGGCGAACCCCTTTTTCCATGCCAAACAACATCTGGGACAAAACGACTTTTTTCAAGCGAGACAACTGGCTGAGTTCCTCCGGCAAGTCCTTGATCTTGGTCCCCAGCAATTCGAGCTGCTGCAAGTTTTCCAAGCGAGCAATCTTTGGCGACAGTCGATCCACCCTTCCTCCTATGCAAAGCGAAGTCAGCCCCGTCATCTGACAAACCTTCTCAACATCGGCCTCAGAATGACAATCGAGGGCCAAATCCTTCCATTGCTGAGAAGACCAAAAGGCCTTGGGCAGCTTCTTGAGGTGGGTGCAAGCCAACAGATCGAGCGAGCGAAGATGGGGAAGTGCCAATAGGTAGTCAGGAATTTCTTTGATCCCGCTGTACGATAGATCGATTTTTTCCAGATTGGTACATTGGGCCACCCCATCGGGCAAGCGTTCCATCTCGTAGGCCTCCGAAAAAGAAAGCTTTTTGATTGACAAAGGGTCCTCTTGTATTTTTTGGAGTTTGGCTTTCATGTCTTTTTTGTCGCACAACGTTAGCCCAAGATCGCATCAATCACCATTCCAATGGTCATGGCGATGAGGAGAAATGACAGCAGTCCCAAGACGTAGCTGATGAGTGCCTTGAGGTAGTTGCGCTTTTTTGTTTTGTCAAAAAACTGCCCGACGGCCCAGCAGAGGTAGAGAATCCCCAGATTGGCCCCAAATTGCAACAAGGGAAGTCTCATCATGGTGGCCAACAGACCAAACAGTGCAAAAAGCAACATCATATTGCCCATTGCAAAGCAAAGCAGGATGAAGATCTCGTAGTAATTGTAGTTGTATGCTCTGAAAAGGAGTTTGATCCACCAAGCTGTAAAGACTGAAATGAGGATGTTGGTGTACCCGTAGTGGGTGGAGACCCATCCGAAGATTGTCCCCAATGCCGAGTCTTTCCAATCCGCAAAATTGTAGTTGATGTAGCCGTCCTCAAAGCCCCCCACTTGTTGGGCCAGGGTGTAGACCAAAGAGCACAAAATGATGAAGATGATGGGCCGTACCAGCCTCCGGCGGTCTTCCTGAATGAATTGCCGAACACTTTGGCCCGGCCTCAAAAACAGCTCCCTGATGGTATACAAAAGGCCTTTGTCAAAATTCAGGACACTGCCAATTTCTTGTAGGACATACGCCCGATCAATCCGGTCCAATTCACGAGCCTGCCCACAACGGGAGCAGTATGGACCGCTGAGCTTCGCCTCACAGCTTTTGCAAAAATCGCGTTCTATTTCTGGTGCATCTGTTGTCATTGGCACGTTCTGGCTGGTTTATTCAGGTTTCTCTTGTTTTTGTTTGTTGGAAAGTTCTTCCAAAAATTTTTCGGGATCTGTCAGAAATTTTCTGTAGGCCGACGAGCCAATTATTTCTGGAAGATGTTCCAAGCTCGCTTCCATTACACCTTTTTGGTCAGACAAAAATACCAAGTCATTTTCTTGGCACAGGTCAATCATGCGTCGCAAGAAATCCAAATTGGTCGATCGCAGATCAAATCGAAAGGAAAAGTGGGAAACGATCCCTGTTTGTTCTCCAAAAACCAAAGAAACATCATTGTCCTCATGCTTGTCTACATCGCCTTTCCATGAAATGTGATCCTCAGAATTGGCCCATTCAGCCCGCGCAATGAACGCATCCAGTCGCCCAATGAGCACATCCGCCTGCAAGGATTTTCCCGCCCAAAGTTTTTCACAAAGGGCGAGATTTTCTTCCTTCCACTCGTCCTGAAAGTCCAAGGCCGCCCTCGGCAGTACCACCAATCCCTCCTGATACAGAGCCATAGAAATTCCTTTTTGAAACCAAAAATAACCCACTCTTTGCGTATGCACAAGCCCCCATCATCACCGACGAGGCCCAAAGGACTGCAGATAATCCACACAACGCTTCTCAATGGCCGCCACCTCCGCAATCCTGATCCCCTGTTCTTCCACCACAAAAGAGGCCGCTGCATGGGCAAATGCCACTGATGACAGGATGTCGCCACAGGCGTGGTACTTGACCAAAAAGGAAGAAGCAAAAATGTCTCCGGCACCTGTTGGATCCACTTCTTTGGTTGGGAAAACTGGGAATTCCATGACCTGGCCATTGTGATGAACCAAGGCGCTTTTTTTGCCGCGGGTCACAATCAGCAAATCCACCAACTCTGCCACCCTCGGAATGGCCGATTCACATCCGCGGATGTCATCCTCGCTCATAAAAACCACATCGACGAAGCGCAACATCTCCCAATCCATTTCCCGAGGCGATACCCTGCCCTCCTCATCCCACTGCCGCAGCCAGCCCTGTATCGTCGCCCCTACCAGTGCATGAGGAAAACAACTTAGGAAGGACAAATCGGCCTCATCAGCAATGAGACAAAACTTGACCACCGGCGCGTCTTGCCATGCTATTGGCAGATGCTTTGGATGGAGGGTTTGGGCTCTTTGGTGCATGTATTGAGTCCGCCCCTCTTCGGTATACACATTTTCGAAAACCGTCGTTTGCTCGGCCTCCACATTGCAAAGGTCAATTTGGTGTTTGTGAAACCGCTCGAAATGGGCAAAGTCTTTTCCCACACTGGTCAACAATGCCGTGCGCATGCCCAGATGACTGGCCATGAGGCTGGCGTAGGCTGCGGTGCCTCCCAGCAGCTTTTTTCCCTCGTGCAGATCGTGACACAAAAATCCGATGCAAAGCAGTTCTGGCGTTTCTGTATGAGTTTGTCTGTTCATATAAGTCTCTTTGCAGCTTCCTTCAATCCAACAGCCGAAGGCGATCCGAGCCAAACTGTCGTTGAAGTCGCGTTGCCATTTTTTGCAAACTGGGATGATCCTGCAACTCTCCGTCGGCCACCACATCGCGGATGAAATCTATGGTGGACGCCAGGTCTTCCTCACTGCGCCCAACTGCCAATTCCAGTTCGAGTGCATCGAGCAAAAAGCCCAAAGCATCCAATGGCTGGCCCAATTCATCGTGCAGCATCCCCAAATTGAACAGCGCCCAACTCTGCCGCATTTTGTCCTCGGTCTCCAGAAAGTGCGCCATGGCCGCTTTGTATTCCTTGGCAGCTTTTTGGTATGCCTTCTCTTGCTGGTAGAGATGCCCTCTTGTCATTTGTACCATCGCCAATTGATCAAATTCCTCAAACTGTTCAAAAATGGCAGCTGCCTCCTCGAAGTAAGTCATCGCTTGCTTTGCCTCCCCTTCCTCTTCCACCAATACACCCAACTGATGCAAGACCCGACCCACTGCCAACTGGTCTCCAATCTGGCGCAGCAATTCCAAGGCTCGATCCAAATACAGGCGGGCCTCCTGTGGCTGATCCTCTTTGTAACAGTAAAAACCATAATCGTGACAAGCCAAGGCATGGGACCGAATTTGCGCCGGGTCATTCTCATCTTCTACCAACAAGGGGGGCGACTGCCGGGAGCCAGTGGTCTGTCCCAACTGTTGTTGCAAGAGGGGTGAAATGCGTTGATAGTAGGGTTCTTCCCGAAATCGCTCGGCCAACTGGGAAGCTTGCTCGTAGGCATTCCGGGCCTCTGCATCTTGCTTGAGACGCGAATGCATCTGTCCTTTTTCCATCCACAAATACGTCAGGTGGTGCAAGGCTTTTCCCTTGACAGCCAGGGGAAATAAGGCCAGCCAACTATCGAGATGGTAGAGGTATTCTTGCTCTCGTTTGTCAAACAAAAAGTACTGCTTGAGGTGGGCCCTCACGGTGGAGTATTCCGACCTGTACCGAATGCTCCACTCCACGACCTGAAACAGATTGTCCTTCTCTGCTTCTACCCACCACAAATCCCCCAAGCGACTGTCGGCATCTCTGCCCTGATCGTAATCTGTGAATGTTTTTGCTGCCAAGGCTTCGTAATACCCAATGTAGGAAGCCACTGTATTTTCTCGTTGCTCCGAACTGATCTGACGGGACAAAAACTGGTTGACACAAGGATGAAAATACACCACATCTGTCGGCTCCTCGGGCAGCAAGGCTTGCAACCAGCCATGCTCCCGCAATCGATCGAATAAGGCTCGAACCCAATCCTGTTGCTCCCCCTCCAACAAAGTCTTGTCATCTCCCAAGATCAACGCTCCGTAGAGGTACAAGGCAAATTCGTAAAAGAAAAGGGATCGAAAGGGAAAATAGGCACACAGCAACGCCTGCTCTTTGCTGGAAAGAGCTTGCCAGAAGTGCTCAAACTGTGCTCGTACGGACAACAATCAGAAATTTAGATGACAACAATGAACTGATGGGCAAGTACTTGTTGTCAAGCAATGCAACAAGTACCCGTCATCAACAGCTGTAAGGGGCTCGTACAGAACAAGTTAGCTTTTTCTTCACAAAGCAGTGCTACCTCAACAACAACATTTTGCGCGAGGCCACCTGCCTGCCATTTTCAAACAAGCTGTAAAAGTACAAGCCCGCTTCCCGATCCGATGCCTCCCAGCTCAGCGAATGTGGTCCAGCCGCATATCGCTCATTGGCAAGGGTGCTGACTTCTCTGCCCAAAGCATCGAATATTTTGAGTTGGACGTGAGCGGCGGTTGTCAATTGGAATGTGATTTCCGTTTGGGTATAGAAGGGGTTGGGGCGGTTGGCTTGGAGGGATGCGCGCTTGGCTTGGCGGTCGATCTCATGTTGACTTGTGAAGATGGTTTCGAAGTTGCGCAGGACACCATTGGTTCTGGTGGCAATGAGGAACTCACCTGCCCCCAATTCTCGGATTCCGCCTCGGATGACATAATCGTCAAAATCGGAAACCTTTTCCCATGTCAGGCCCTCGTCCTTGGAACGGTACAAAGCGATGAGATCCCTGCTTTCAATGGTGTAGTACCAATCACCAGTCTTGGAGAACAACATCTCACCACCAAATCTAACTTCCGTACTTGTGCTCCAAGTATTGCCTCCATTGCGTGAAATGAAAAAAGTTTTATCTATCCCAATCAAAATCAGTTCATCATCGGGTCCAATGAATAGTTGACTGGCTTCCCACACATTGCTGTTCCGTGTCACTACCCGCCAATTTTGGCCCAGATCATTGCTGCTGTACAAGAAGTTGTTCCGCCCAGTCACATACAAATTGCCTTTGCTGTCCAAGCCGATGTCGTCTACTCTGGAAATGGCACTGGGTTGAGGGATTTCTTGCCAAGTTGTACCATAATCGGCCGAATGGAAGAGCTTGCCATTGACTTGGACCATGGTAAAGATGATTCCATTCTCGGAAGGGATGAATTTTGTCAAAAAGGGAGTTTCTCCCAGCTCTTCCCCGATGACAGTCCAACTCTCTCCCACATCGTCAGAGCGAAGCAATTTTCGGTCTGAGTCCTTGGTGAATGCTTGGTTGTACAAACTTCCGTCCGGGCTGATCCACATGAGGGATGTAAATCGAGCCTCTGTGTCGTTTTTCAATTCTGTCCAGTTTTGTCCATCGTCCTGGCTGCGAAAAAGACGTCGACAAGTTGCTGCATAGATGGTGCGATCGCCATCCGTCAAAAGCCCAAAGATGTTGCCGTCCTGACGGCCGTTGGATTTGGAAAACGTCTGTCCTCTGTCACTGGAATACCAGAGGTCTTCACAGCTACTCACATATACTTGGCCATTGTCCTGGGCAAAAATTCTGTAGACATAGAGAATACTGGCATCCAACTGTCTCTCTGTCCAACCGTCTCCTCCATCTGAAGAGTGCCACAATCTGTCATTGACAGAAACGTACAGATCGCTGTCATTTGTAGAACTTGCCACAGTGGTTACATTTTGTTGGGGAAGGGGCAATTGAGCCCAAGACTCCCCTTTGTTTGTGGACTTGTAAACGCCATGATTGCTGGCACTAAAGTAAATGGTACCATCATCTGCCTGTTCGAAATTTGCAAATAACAGCGACAAAGGAGTAGGCAGGCCATTGTCTCGGATTTGCCAGCTGTCTCCTCCATCGGTGGAGCGGTAGACCCCAGACAGTGATGCGAAAGCATATATTTCGTCCTCTTGTCCCACCAATAAGTCGCGGACTTTCTTTTCCCCCAACTCATCTCCAATGTTTTCCCAAGTCAGGCCACCATCTTTGGAGCGCGAAATGCCCTTGTTATTTCCCACAAATAAGTGCCCTGCCCGATTGATCGCCAAAGACAAGGTGCCAACTGATTCGAAAGATTCTGTCTCGCCCATGCGTTCCCATTGGCGTCCATTGGCTGATTTGTACACACCGACCCCATCAATTGCTACCCAAAAGTTTCCCTCCGAATCAATCTCAGCATCATAGGTTTCCCCACCTGCTATGCTCTCCGTCAAGTTTTTCCAATCCTGGGCTCCCTCCTCCAAGGCGAAAAGCCCCCCTTTTGCCACGACATAGACTGTCCCTTGGTCAACAAAGACCTTTTCCACATCAGAACCCGATAGCTTACCAGCAAACTGCCAATCAAATTGTTGTGCAAAGGAAGGGGAAAGGGCTGCCCATAGCAGCAAGGCCAAAGTCAAACGTTTCATTTCTTTCGTATTTTTTGATGTGGTAAATTGTCGCAGAGAGATGTTGCAAAGGTAGTGCTTTCCACCAAAAGCCGCCAGCCAAAGAGCAAAGACAATGCAAAAACAGCCGCCATTGGTAGCGAATCACCTCCTTTTCTCGTCTATACATTGATACACCAAAGCTTTTCCCAAAGATGACAAAACGACTACTGTCCCTCCCCCTGCTGCTGCTGGCCTTTTGGTGCTCCGCACAACAAACCGCAAGCAAAAGCATTTATTTTGACTCCAACCAGCACCAACTCAGTGAAACCGCCAAGCTGGAACTTATCGAGTGGATCAACGAATTTGAGGTATTGAGCATACAACTCAGTGGGCACACCGATGAAGTGGGAAGCAGAGAAGACAATCTGCTGTTGTCCCAAAGAAGGGTGCAAACACTGGCCGATCACTTGGTCTCCTTGGGAATCGACCGGGAAAACATTCAAACCGACCACCAGGGAGAAGACATCCCCATCGCTTCCAATGCGACAGAAGAAGGGAAGGCCCAAAACCGCCGGGTAGACATCATCTTGACCCATCGCTCAGCTCCTCTTGCCACCAATGCCCAGCCAGAAGCCAGCGAAGAACAAACCCCACAAAAGAGTGCCACCCAAGCCAGGGCCATCCAACTGCAAAACCAGCAGCTGTATGAGTATCTCCAACAAGAAAACCCTTGGCAATTGTTTCGCATATCCATCCAACAAGACACTGTTCTCACAACCCATGACGGACTCCTCTTTTGTTTTTCCAAAGCATCTTTCCAAGCTGACTGCAACGACAGCCTGACCATTGCCATCCGCGAATACAACAGCAAGAGTGCTGCCGTTAAGGCCAACTTGCAAACTGTCTCCAACAAACGGCGACTCCAATCTGTAGGGATGTTTGACATCAGGGCCTATTGTGGGGAGCAGGAAGCATCGCTCAAGGTGGGAAAGAATTATACCGTCATGGTCCCTGTCGACATCGGGGAGGAAGCCCAGAAGGATGTGAAGTGCTTCTATGGCTACAGGGATTCGGTCAGCAATGAGGTCAATTGGATTCCAGAGCCTTACAAAAGAGTGTCATTCTTCCCAGGGACCATGCTCTGTGGAGGGTTCCTAAAAGAAGATAACCGTTGCTTTGTCCAGAAGATATTCAGTGGCGGCAGGAAAAGAGAAATCAGGAGGCAAAATCGAGAAATCAACAACGAGAGGAAAAAGATTCGCAACAAGTTCAAAAACGTCAATTTCGATGCGGTAGGAGATTTGCCCACCAAAGACCTGCAGTACTACGTATTTCAACCCAAAAAGACCCGGCTGGTCAACTTCGACATCTTCCTCAAAGAAGAAGCCCCCCAACTCTTGGTACAAAGAATCCTACTCAACGAGCCCATATCCGACAATACCGATGTCAAGGTCGTGTTCAAGGAGAGAAGAAGCATTCTGTCCGCCACCCAACGGACAGACCAATACTTTGAATTCAATGGGTTGCCAAAGGATGAGAAGGTCTACATCGTCGCCTTGAAAATGGGCTCTTCAAAGAGGATTCAACTGGCGATACAGGAATACAAATTAGACGGCCAAGACGCAACAGTTGAGCTAGAAGAAGTCCAATCCTTCGCGGAGCTGGATCAGAGGCTGCGCCTCATCAACTGATCCACGATGGCAAGCAAGTCGGATGAGAATCCCCAAAAGTAGATCCATAAATATCCTCCATCTCATCCCAATTTTGAGTAGATTTGTATTGATTTGATTGACAAGTTGTACAAAATCTCACTTTTTGAAAGGAAGTTCCATACAAGCCCGCTACATCAATCCATTGACCGACTTTGGGTTCAAAAAGCTGTTTGGAAGCGAGCCAAACAAGCTGCTTTTAATGGACTTTCTCAATCAAATCTTGCCGGAAAGGCACAAGATCAAAGATTTGACCTACTCAAAGAATGAGCAACTTGGTCAGAATGACACCGACCGCAAGGCCATTTTTGACATGTATTGCATCGGAGAATCTGGCGAGAGATTCATCGTAGAGGTCCAAAAGGCAAAACAAAATTACTTCAAGGACAGAAGTGTTTACTATTCGTCTTTTCCCATCAAGGATCAGGCTCGAAAAGGGAATTGGGACTTCAAATTGGAGCCTGTTTACACAGTTGGAATTCTGGACTTCATCTTTGATGACAACAAGAACGACGACAAACTCATCCACTTTGTAGAACTCAAAGACCAAGACTGCAAGGTATTCTACGACAAGCTCAAGTTCATCTACATTGAGCTGCCCAAGTTCAATAAAAAAGAGGAAGAGCTGGAGTCCCATTTCGACAAATGGCTCTTTGTCTTCAAACACCTATCAGATTTGCAAAACAGGCCCACCAAACTACAGGACAAGGTTTTCAAAAAACTCTTTGAATCCGCCGAAATCGCCAAATTCAGCCCGCAAGAACGAGAGGCATACGAAGAAAGTCTCAAGTACTACAGAGACATCAAAAATGTCGTGGACACTTCTAAGGCAGAAGGAAAAATGGAAGAAAAATTCGACATCGCTGCCAAACTCAAAGAAAAGGGCATGCCCCTCGAAGAAATTGCCAATATCACTGGACTAACAGTTGAACAAATCGCCAACCTGTAACACTCCCCTCCCCCAACCGACCTTGCTTTCAACCCAATTTTGCCACTCCTTTCAAGAGCAAAGCAAGAAAAATTTGCAATTGTATGATATATCAAATATATTTGTATCATACAAACTGAAAACAACATGATGCAACTTCCCCACGAGACCATTTTTTACCTGCTGGAAAAGTCCATGAAACGATACCGAAAGCTGGCCCAGCAAAAAATCCAAGACGCAGGCTTCGACGTCAGCATCAATCAATTGATCTTGCTGATGAGCCTCCGAGACCGACCAGAATCTTCACAGGTAGAGCTGGCAGAACTCATCTTCAAGGACTTTGCCTCCGTTGCCAGAATGGTAGATCTGCTGGTCAAAAAAGGATACCTCAAGCGAATCGAAAGCAAAAAAGACCGACGCAAAAAAGACCTAATCCCAAGTGCGAGCTGCCAGCAAATGCTGGACAAGTTAACGCCCGTCATCCAAGAGTACCGAGGATTGGCCTTGAACGAATTCTCCCAAGAGGAGATCGGCCAAGTACAGTCGTTCCTCAAACAACTGATCCACAATTGCGAAAAACACAGCTCCTGACAGCAACCCATTTTCTTCACGCCAACAAAAAATAGCAAAATGATGAAATCTGTGACCCTACTGCTGACCCTCCTCATGGCATTCACAAATGCGCCAACAGAACTGTGCGCACAGTCCACAACGCTCACACAAAACCAGCGGGATGCCATCATCCAAAAGACTGCCACAGAGCTGATCAACCGATATGTCTTTCCCGACAAAGCCAAAGAAATCGCCAAGGAATTGGAAAAACAACAAGCTGCAGGCGCATTTGATGAGCTAGATGACAGAGACGCATTCGTGGATTCACTCAATGCCATCCTATACCATGTCAGCAAAGACAAACACATCTCCCTGAGCAAAAAGGAAATGCACAGCAACGCCCAGGGAGAACAAGGCGATTGGACAGCCAGTCGACTGCAAGAAAGAACCTTCTACCGACGATACAATGCCAACTTCAAATCTGTCGAAAAACTCGATGACAACATTGCTTATCTCGACTTGAGAGGATTCTATGGCCTCGACTATGGCCGCAACTTCGCCGACCACGCCATGGCTCAATTGTCCACAGCAGATGCCATCATCATCGACCTGAGAAACAACTCCGGTGGCAGAGGAGACATGGTGGGCTACCTGCTGAGCTACTTTTTTGAAGAACAAATCATCACCGGAAAATCCCGCAAACGATCAGGCGACCAGTTCACGGATCGCACCCACAGGACACCCATCCGATTGACTGGCAAAACCATCGCAGATGTGCCCGTCTTCCTCCTCACCAGCAAGCGGACCTTCTCCGCCGCCGAAGGATTCAGCTACCCCATGCAAGCATACGGCCGCGCCACCATCATCGGCGAAACCACCAAGGGAGGAGCCAACGCAGGAGACCTGATCAGCATCGACGATGAACTGCAAATCTTCATCCCCGATGTCGCCGCATTGCCACACCCCAAAACCAATGAAATATGGGAAGGAAGAGGAATTGTACCCGATGTCAAAGCCGAGAGCGAACAAGCCATGCGGGTGGCCCTCCCACTCGCCAAAAAAGCTGCCCACGCCTACAAAACCACCATGGACAAAAAGGCAAAAGAACTCCTGATCAAACTGAACGAAACCGTCGCCAACTACGATGGAAGCAATCCCCAACTGATCGTCGACGCCTACCTGGCCTGCCGACAGTACGACATCATCTTCGAGGAATGGGAACTAAATGCGCTCGGCTACCAGTTTTTGGCCGACAAGCAATTGGACACCGCACTCGCCATCTTCCAAACCAATGCAACCCTCTACCCCCACTCCGCCAACGCATTTGACAGCTATGCCGAGGCCTTGCTTGCCAAAGGACAACAACAGCAAGCCATCAAACAGTATGAAAAAGCCATCGACCTAGCCACACAGTACCAAAGCGACCAATTGGACCAGTTCATCAACCATCTCAACAAGGCAAAAAAATGACATGCCTCCATCCTCAAAAACCACTGATCGGCTGAACGATTCCAACTGCTTTTTCGTACGCAATGGTAGCGGATAAATCAAAAAGCAAAACTGAATGGAATACAACTTGCACCAAATTCCCTTGTTCAAAGAACTCGAAGACAGCCAAAACATCCTCTTGGCAGGCGCCGGCGGTGGATTCGATATTTTCAGTGGCCTGCCCTTGTACTTCAGCCTGAAACGAATGGGCAAAAATGTCGTCCTTGGCAACTTTTCCTTTACCTGGCTCCGAGAGACGAGTGCCCAAATGGTTTTTCCCCATTGTTTTCGGATAGAAAGCAAGGACCAAGATCGATCGGGACGAAACTACTTCCCAGAAAAACACCTCAAACTGTGGCTGGGCATGCAAGGGGAACAAGTCGATGTCTACGCATTCGAAAAAACCGGGGTCAACCCTTTGAAGGACAGCTACAAGTACCTCAAAAAGACCCATGACTTGGATACTGTACTCTTGGTAGATGGTGGGACGGACAGCCTGATGTTTGGAGATGAAGAAGGATTGGGGACGCCACAGGAAGACATTTGCTCCATGGCTGCCGCCTACCGGAGTGGCATCAAAAAGCAATTGCTGGTCTGCATCGGCTTTGGCATCGACCACTATCACGGGGTATCCCACTATCATTTTTTGGAAAATGTGGCCTTGCTGGCTCGCGAAGGAGGCTATTTGGGCGCCTTTCAATTGCTGCAACAGATGCCCGAGGTCCAAAAATACCAAGAGGCCATCCGTTTTGCCAACGAGCGCATGAGAGGAATGGAAAGCATTGTATCCAACTCCATCCTCAGCGCACTCGAAGGGGAATATGGCAATCAACATCGCATCAGTCGCACCCGGGGAAGCGAGCTCTGGATCAACCCGTTGATGAGCTATTACTGGGCCTTTGAGCTGCGCCAAGTCGTCCGCCAGGTCAAATATTTCGACCTCATCAAAGATACCAACAGCATGGGGGAACTCAATGGGAGATTGTCCTACTACCGCGCCAGACTGAGCAGCTACCGCCCCAAGCGCCAAATTCCGATATAGAATAAAAAAAGAGCGCCACCGATCCTTTGATCCACGGCACTCTTTCGATGATAAAGAAGGTCTGTCTTTCATTCCTCCCAAGGAGAAATTGGTTTCTTTTGCTCCCAAACTGGAGAGCTGGTATCTCTTGACAATCACTGGGATACAGAGCCGACCGAGGTCCCTTCTGAATCCGGGGAGTCGAAAAATTAGAGGAGGATGGGCAGTAGTACTCCAATTGGTCCTAATACCACTTCCAAACATCCTCCTCATCCATCTATACCCCAGTGATTGATTTCGTCATTTTTTGTCAAGTCTCGCTGCAGATCACCCCATCAGGAAGCCTGCTGAGAGCGTTGGTTGATGTGGCGAACCTCCTTTGCATCTGGTACCGGCATTTGCTGGTAATACACCTTGACAGGGGTGCTTTCCGAGCAGTAGTACTTGAAAAATGCGTACAGAGAAGCTGCATCCAAGATGTGCCACAGCGCATGCCCCTGAAAGAGAGAATCGGGATTGCACCACAGGCTTGTGTGGGTTCTGCTGATGTTCCAAATGCCAAAGGCCGTTATCAAGGTCAATACACCCACAGCCGCCCACCGCCAGTCGACCTGTATTTGCCCACATCTGGTCATGTACACTTCCAATATCAAGGCAATCGCGATGTGCAAAATGAACAAGATTTCTGCAGAACTCAGCATGTAGCCAAAGTAGTTCCAAGGCGATAGGAAGACATAGCAGCACAAGGCCACATTCAGCAGATAGAGCACCAAGAAAGCCCCGTCCGAAAAGCGCAACCACCTCTTGAGACTGTAGCAGAAGAAGAAGGCCGATGACAGAAACATACCCAACAGATCGAAAAAGATGCCCCAAAAGGTATTGGTCGCATGCATGGCAAAGGAGCCCGCTCCCAATAAGATCAACACAATGGCCATCAGTAGGTGGTACTGCTTTTTGAAGCCAAACAGATTGCGCTTTTTGATCTTGTTGCAGAAAAAGTACCACCCGATGTACAAACCCACCAGGCTGAATCCCAGGTTGGAAAAAGAGTTGGCAGGCTGCTTGATGAGACCGTCGCGTGCCCTCTCACAAAACATCATGGTCCCCTCATTTGCCTCTCCCATCCAATTGTAACAAATCGCAAGACCTAATAACAAGCTGGTGCCGATAAAAACCCCAAAGGGGATGAGCAGGGAGGACAATCTGGCGTTCATATGTAGAACTCTTTTTGGGTATTGTGATAGATGGTTCGTTCTGATTGCAGTTAGCTTGCGATACAAAGATGCAGGATTGTCCGTCAGACGGCTTGCAACATTGTTCCCAATGCTTTCAGTATTGTTCCACAGCTGCCAATGGCATTTGTACCATTGTTCAATTGGTGTAGAATAAATTGTATAATTCAATGATTATCAATTTATTGTATGTTCACACCTCTACAAAAGAAGCCAAAGAAAAAAGGGAGGAAAATCGATGAAAAAAGAGAAAGGAAGACAAAAAGCCTGAGGCAAGAGGGCTAGTTTTTCTTCACCTTGGTGGGTGACTGGCCAAATTCTTCGCTGAAGGTCCGGGAAAAATAGCTCAAATCTTTGAAGCCTACCTCGAATGCAACATCAGTGACAGACTTGTTCGTGCTCTCCAAAAGGCGTCTGGCATGCTGGAGGCGAAAAGAGCGCATGTAAATGGAGGTAGACTTACCCGTGAGGGCCTTGATCTTGTTGTAGAGTTGTGTGCGACTCAGGGTCATCGCCCGACAGAGTTGGGCACCAGAGAAGTCCGAATCTGACAAGTGATCGAGCAAAACGCCGTGGAGTCTGTGGAGAAATGCTTCTTCGGGACTTCTTTCCGCTTCTGCCCCCTGCTGAGCACCCGCCACAGGAGCAAGAGAACCATAGCGTTTTTGCAGCTGCTGCCGCAATTCCCACAGCTTTTTCAAACGCACCAGCAATTCCCGCTCTTCAAAGGGCTTGGCCAAATAAGCATCTGCCCCCCTCTCCAAACCAGCAATTCTGGATTCTACATCTCCCCGAGCCGTGAGGAGGATGATGGGAATGTGGCTGGTCCGCTCGTCTCGCTTGAGCAAGTCGCACAGCTCGAAACCATCTTTTCGTGGCATCATCACATCACTCACAATTAGGTCTGGTACGTGTTCAATCGCCTGGTCAATGCCCATCTGGCCATCGCTGGCTACTCGCAACTCAAAATGATCTTCCAGGCAGGCCACCAAATATTCTTGAATCCCAGGATTGTCTTCCACAATGAGCAACTGGGGCTTGGGGTGCTGGCCATTGTGGGCATCCCAAAACCCAGTGGCTGAGCCAGGGTCTTTGTGATCCATAGCAGATGAAACAGCCAGCAGTTCATCCGGCAGAGAAATGAGATCATCCGCAGCTTGCAGAGGTGCCCGGCGATGGATCGGCAGAAAGATTCGGAAGGTCGTTCCTTCCCCAAGACTGCTTTGCACCTCGATTTGCCCCCCCATCAACTCCACCAATTCCTTGGTCAACGCCAACCCAACCCCCGAACTGCCCCCCAGCATGTGGATTCGACTGCCCTTCTCCTGCTGGTATTTGTCCTTGTCTACCTGGTAAAAGCGGTCAAAAATGTAGGGCAATTGATCCGACGGAACGCCCCGGCCCGTATCTCTTACCAACAGGTGAAAACAGGGTTGCCCAGAGCTGGTTCCCATGTCCCGGCGGACCTGGCCATAGCGCAAATAGATGTGCCCGGCCTGAGGAGTGTACTTGATGGCATTGGACAGCAGGTTGGAGATGATGCGCAACAACTTATCGGGATCATAATCCATCTGAAGGGAAGAAATCTCACCAAGCAGGTGAAACTCCAAGCCTTTTCCCTGGGCAAAGGAGCGATAGGATTCTGACATCTGCTCCACAAAGGTAACAACATCTCCTTGGACCATATTCAGGCTCAGCTTACTGGACTCTATTTTTCGCAAATCCAGCATTTGATTTACCAAATTCAGCAGACTGAGGGCATTTTGACGAATCAACTGATACCCCTTCTCCCGCCAGGCTTCCGGTTGCTTTTCCAACTGCTCAATCATCCCATAAATGATTGTCAGAGGCGTGCGAAACTCGTGAGTGATGTTGGTATACAACTCATTTTTGAACTCATCAAGTTCTCGCAAACGAAGGGTCTCTTGCCGATTCAGCTGGCGCTTGAGTTGGAAGCGGTAAATGGTCAGCAATAGCAAAAGGGTCAGCAACGCATACAACCCATAGGCCCAAGTGGTTGCCCACCAAGGAGGATATACCCGAAAGTCCAGTAGATGAGTCGGCTCTGTAGGCTGGTTGTTTGCATCGTATGTCCGAGCCAACAGGCGGTAATTGCCAGCTTGCAGGTTCGATAAGGTGATCTTCATATCGGGTGACAGATTCCGCCACTGGTCGCTGAAGCCATTGAGTTGGTACTGATACGGCTTGCTCTTGCTCCAATACAAATCCGATAGGTCAAAGGTGACCACCTGGTCCAGATGGGTCAGTTCAATGTACTTTTTTCTGGAAACAAAATGATCGATCATGGCTTCGCCCTCTTTGCTGTCTCGTCGGTAGGTCGAAAGGCTAGACAACAAGATCATGGATTGATCCTCTGTCTGCTGGGCCCTTTTCCCCTCCATGATCATCAGGCCCTCCCGGTTGGCAAAAAAGAATTCGCCATATCTGGGACTGTAGTGGCGGGCCTTGGGGATGTAATAGGCGGATTCCAGGCCGTCTTCATTGTTCAACAAGGCAAAAGTCGTTTGGGCGCCAACAGAAATCATTCTCGCCAGGCCATTGCTGGTGCCTACCCACAGATTGGACTCTTCATCCCCCATGATACTTGTGATGTTGAGACTTGGCAGGCCATCTTTTTCGTAAAACCGCTCAAATTTTGCCTGCTCCGGAGGAAGCAACTTTTGGTCAGCTGCCAATTTGTTGAGGCCCAAACTGGTCCCAATCCACAAGTTACCATCAGCGTCCTCGTACAAACTGTAGATGTAGCTCCCCGACAGGGAATGTGGCCGCTCGGGGTCGTGAAAAAAGCGATCAAAGCTCGCGTCCTTTGGGTTGAGGCGATTGAGGCCCGAATTGGTTCCCACCCAGATGTTGCCATTGGAGTCCAGCAAAAGGGTCTTGATGTTGTTATTGGATAAGGAGTTGTCGTCTCCCTCTTTGTACTGAAAGCGGTCAATCTGTCCCGTGGCGGGATCCAGGCGGTTGAGGCCATCCCTGAAACTGGCAACCCACATCGCGCCCTCCTCATCTTCGCAAAGTCCCCACAGTCGATTGGCCGACAGGCTGTTTGGGTCATTTGGATCGTGCAAATAGGCTTCCATCTGGTCTGTACTGGGATCGAGGCGGTTCAGTCCACTTCCATTGGTGGCAATCCATATGCTACCAGACCGATCTTGGTGCAGTTGAATGATGCGATTGCTGAGCAAGGAATTGGGATTGGACGGATCAGCTCGGTAGGTCTTGAGCTTGCGCATGGTCCCCCCGGCTTCGTACTGAAACTTGTCCAGGCCGGAGCCGAGGTAGGCAATCCACATATTGCCTTGCCGATCTTCTAGGAAGTTGCGGATTTGCTCCTCGGCAATCGAATTGGGCTGATTGGGATTGTGTCGCACAAAGCGATACTGGGAGGAGGGAAGTTTGCGTCGATTCAGACCACTGCCATGTACCCCTGCCCAGAGATTGTCTTTGCTGTCCTCAAAAATGCTGTGTACGATGCCATCTGGTAAAGAGGTCAACTGATTGGGATCATTTTGATACAAATGCGCCCGCTGCAAATTGGAATCGACCAAACACAGGCCATCACTTGTCCCCAACCAGTAATTGGACCGATGGTCTTGCAAAATGGGAATGGCATACTTTCCCTTAGAGATGGGAATGCCCAGATCCAATCCGATCATCTGCTCGAATCTTGGATTGGGTTGTGACAAATCTCCCCGATAAACCCTGTTGTCAAAGAGAACAACCAACAACTTGCCATCCCAATCAATGAGCCAATTGCGGATGGGCCTGGACATGTTTTTCTCCGCTTTCGACAGGGGGAAATCCAGTCGTTCCAATTCCATGGCCTCCAGAGAGGCGCGGAACACCCCTTGGCCTGATGCCAGCCATAAGTATCCCTTTTCATCTTCGTGAACGACAAATGGACTTGAGTTTTGATCGATGCTGCTCCCATCGACTTGTTCGAAGTACACGCCCACAATGGCGAC
The DNA here is from genome assembly GCA_039821145.1 of Bacteroidota bacterium. Taxonomy (GTDB): domain Bacteria; phylum Bacteroidota; class Bacteroidia; order Chitinophagales; family Saprospiraceae; genus JBCCSZ01. Next base: position 58,866 of record JBCBOS010000022.1, read on the forward strand.
AGAGTCTTCTCCAACTCTTCGTAGTTGAAACAAGCCATTTTCTCCTGTTGTCACCCACAGATCGGCTCGTTTGTCTTCGTAGATGCCTTTGATGAAATAGGGAACATTGCGCGCGGAGTCCCGACGAAGCTGGATGCGCTTGATTCTGCCATTGTTGGTGTTCAGGCAACTCAGTCCGTTGATGGTTCCCAACCAGATGTGCTGCTGCTGATCGATGAGAACACAAGTAAGCACATTGTCGCTGATGCTGGCCGAATTTTCTGGATCGAAACGAAAAGGGAGAAAGCTTTGTCCATCATAGCGATTGAGACCACCATTTGTCCCCAGCCACAAGAATCCTTTCTCGTCCTGGGCAATCATCCTGATCGAGTTGTTGGACAGCCCATCTTGCAGTGTCCAACGTTTGAAGCGGTAGTCTGGTGGCTCCTGGGCATTGAGCAATACCACAAGGATGAGGAAGGCACCCAGGAGGTACCCTTTCGGACTCGTTGTATGTTTGTTGTACACAGAGCTAAGCTTTAAGGGAGCAACCTTCAAACTGTTGCGATGATCGGCCAAAGATACCCATTGGACAGTCATTTGGGCAAATGAGAGAGAGGGAATCTTTTCGCGTTCATCCTTCCCGGACTTTCGACGGAGGGACGCCAAATTCTTCGGCAAAGGTTCTCGAAAAATAAGAAGGGTCCTTGAATCCTACCTCATAAGCTACCTCCGTCACGTTTTTGTCAGTGTCTTGGAGCAGGTGTTTTGCCTGTCGCAGCCGAACAGAACGGAGGTAGATGGAAGTAGATCTGCCAGTGAGGGCTTTGATCTTGTTGTAGAGCTGGGTGCGACTCAGGGCCATGGCCTTGCAGAGTTGTACGCCTCCAAAGTCAGCATCTTCCATGTGGGTGAGGATGACGTTTTCGAGCTTGCGCAAGAAGATTTCCTCAGGACTGTCGACCTTTTCAGAGTCTTTGGCAGCCTCCAGACTTGCATCAAAGGCCCCAAACCTCTCTTGCAATTTCTGACGCAGCTCCCACAGCTTTTTCAAGCGAACCATCAACTCCTTTTGCTCGAAGGGCTTGGTCAAATAAGCATCCGCCCCCCTTTCCAGTCCACTGATTTTTGACTCCAAATCGGCCTTGGCCGTGAGCAATACGATGGGAATGTGGCTGGTTCGTTCATCTTGCTTGAGCAAGGCACACAATTCGTAGCCCGTTTTCTTCGGCATCATCACATCGCTGATGATCAAATCGGGCACCTGCTCAATGGCCATGTCTATGCCCTGCTGGCCGTCGCGTGCCACCGACAATTGATAATCATCTTCCAGACAAGCAAGGAGGTATTGTACCACATCGGAATTGTCTTCCACAACGAGAAGACTGGGCAGTTCTGCCGAGGAGGTATTTGCTGTAGAGCTTGTGCTTTCCTCAACAATGGCTGAGACAGGCAACAGTGCATCTTCCACTTGCGGACTGCCATTGGTGGCGGCTTCGACTGCCGCTTCCTGCCGAATGGGCAATCGCACCACAAAGGTCGAGCCCTTCCCCAACTCGCTCTGTACATGGATGGTTCCCTGCATCAATTCGACCAACTCTTGGGTCAGTGCCAGTCCGATGCCCGTGCCACCACCGCCATGACTGGGATGGGCGTCTGCTTTTGGAGACTGGCTGTATTCCACCTGGTAAAACCTGTCGAAAATGTGTGGCAGTTGATCTTCGGGGATGCCCACACCAGTGTCTTGTACTCGAATCTGCAGATGATCCATTTGTTCCTCCCCCACTTGATCAAAGCTGATGTATACATGTCCCTTTTCCGGGGTGTACTTGATGGCATTGGAGCAAAGATTGGTGAGGATGCGCAGCATTTTGTCTGCGTCATAGTCCATCGACAGGCTCGATACAGATGGCAGGATGTGCAGGGTCACTCCTTTGTCGTCGGCATAGGACTGAAAGGATTCGACGATGTAACGCATGTACTGGATGATTTCTCCATGGACCAGTTTCAGCTTCATGGACCTGGACTCCAACTTTCGCAATTCCAAAATTTGGTTGATCAGGGAGAGTAGGCTCAAGGCATTTTGCTTGATCATCTGTGCCCCTTTCTGTGCCCAGGCATCCGGCTTGTTTCTGATCTGGTCGGCCATGCCTGAGATGACGGTCAGCGGTGTGCGGAATTCGTGAGAGATGTTGGTAAAAAAGCGGGATTTCACCTGGTCCATCTCCTCCAATTTCTCTTTTTGGGCCGCCAGTTTTTCGTTCAGTGTGCGCAGCTCCTGGGCCGCCTTTTGTTTGGAGCGAAAATACAGCAGGCCGAGGAGGAGCAAAAAAACCAAGCCACCAACGATCAGCCACAATCTGTTTCGAATGTTTTGCTGCTGTTCGTTGTCCCGCTCTCGCTCGTAGGCCAACAACTGTTTTTCCTTTTCAAATTCAAAATTGGCCTCCATGCGTGCCATTGCCTTTACATTTTGCTCATTGAAAAGAGAATCCCGAAGGGTCCGACTTTTTTCCAGAAACCGCAGGGCTTGCCCAGACTGTCCTTGCTTTTTGTACACCCGATACAAACCTGCACTTGCATCCATCTCTTGTTCGAGAAGCTTGTTGGCCATTGCGGCCTGAAAAGCATTCTGAAAAGCTTCTTTCGCCTGCGGCCAACGTCCCTGCCTCTCATAGACATTGCCCAGGCCCACGTAGCTTTGCGCTTGTAAAATGGCGACATTGGTCTTCAAAGCAAAGGCTAAGGACGTTTGGTACTGTGCATAGGCAGAGTCGATCATACCCAGTGATTCATAGACCTGGCCGAGATTCCAAATGATGTTGCCACTGACCATTTGGTCCGATTCTTTTTTGAGCTGTATGGTTTTCAGGAACACATCCCGCGCCTTTTGGTACTCTTTTTTCAGAAGCAGGACTCGCCCTCTTTTGAAGTAAATGTCGGCATTTTCTTCTCCATTGACCTCGGCCCAACTGTCTGCTGCCCGTTCAAAATGCAGCATGGCATTTTCATAATCCTCTGCCGCCAGATAGGTCTCTCCGATGTAGTCCAGGATCTTAAAAATTTGATCGTAATTGTCAGAATTTTCCACATAAGTGAGAGCTTCCATCAGCTTGGCAACCGCCATGGGAAATTGCCCATCGAAATATTGCCGGACTGCCATGTCGATGTAAATCGTGGCTATTTTGCTCGAATCTTTTGTGATCTTCATCAACCGCAAGGATTCATAAGCCAGGGAATCCCCCTCAGTTGTCTCACCAGCCCGGTAATAATTGATCGCAATGTTGAAGAGCATTTCTGCCTCTCTGCCCACATCATCCGTTGAACGAATGACCTCAAGAGCTTTTTCCAGGTAGTGACCCGCCGAATCCAACTGGCCCATTTGGGAGAAGAGGCTGCCGAGGAAGGAGGCTGCTCTCATCCGCTCAATCGGCCCTACATTTGCATCCGCCAATTGAACTGCCTCTCTCAATACCTCAATGCCCTTGTCGTACTTGCCTTGAGCGGCATAAGATTGACCGACAATTCGCAGCATGGCGGTCTTTAAGATCTTGTCCATCTTCTCTCCCGTCTCCTCAATGGCCTGTTCGAGTATGAGGATCGCACTGTCAAGCTGAGAAAGACCGTAGTGAACTTTGGAGCGGGACAACAGCAGGAGATTGTACTCGTAGGTCGCACCGATGGACTTGGCCTCCGCCATCGCTTTGTCAAGGAGAATGAAGGCACTGTCGGGCTGACCAAATACCATTTGGCTGATCAACTTATTGGTCAATTCCAAGCGAATGCGATCATCTGGTTCCTTTGCCATCTCTCGACGCAGTGAATCTCTCAGAGGAGTCTGAGCAGTTCCCGTGAAGGCACAAAACAATAGGGCAAATAAAAGTGTAGTCCTCGCCATAGCTGATTGGGGGGTTCCCAGATGAATGAAGGCGACGCTTGGGGGCACCGCAAATTTGTGTAAAGCCTTTCGAGGGCAAAAAGTAAGGAATCTGATTCGAACTTGAAACGTTCAGAATAAAAAAAAACCCAACCACACATTGTTTTGCCCTTTTTCATCAGCCATACAACTGATTAAATCATATGATTGAAGTACTTTCTCAGCAATTTACAGGCAGAATCCTCTCTCTTCTACTCATTCTGCCTTGAGGGTCAAGACTTGTTGCTGCAACAAAAGTGACTCGTCCTTGAGCTGCCCATATTCCATTTTGTAGAGCCTGTCTGCACAATGGTAGTAGGCATCGTCATGGGTGATGGCGACGATGCTGACGCCCTTTTCATTGATCTGTGGAATGATTTGCTCGTAGAATTTTTTGCGAAAATGGGGGTCTTGATCTGCTGCCCATTCGTCCAATACCAGCAAGGGGCGTTCTTCCAAGAGAGCGGAGATCAGGGCGAGCCGTTTCTTTTGTCCCGTTGACAAGTCGATGCTCGAAAATCCTCGCTCTGCAATCTGGACCTTGTCATCGATTTCAAACAATTGAAGGTAGTCCTGGGCGGCGGTGCGATCAAAGTCTGACTTGCCATAGATTTCGTCAAAGAGGTAAAAGTCGCTGAAAACCACTGAAAACAATGCCTTGTAATCGGCAAAGGACTGGGCATCCAAACGCCTGCCATTGAAGTGAATGCTGCCGCTGTGGGCCTTGAGCAAGCCCAAAAGAGCATATACCAAAGTCGTTTTTCCACTCCCATTGCCTCCATAAATGAAGAGTGTCTCCCCCTTGGTCACCTCCAAACTGATGGGGCCGATGCAAAAGTTCTGTTCGCCTTCCTTGCCAGCATAGGCAAAGACAATGTCTTGCATCACAATGTTTTCAAACTCATCAATCGACATCCGATGGCTGACTTCCTGCACCACTTGATCCGTCCCTTCCAACTCGCTCTTGAGGCCCGTCAGTCGATCCAAAGAGATTTTAGCCCTTGCAAAACCAGGCAACAGAACCATGATGGTTTCGATGGAACTGAGCAGGTACAAAAGGATGAACAAAAAGCTGACTGTCGTCGCCGCTTCTATTTCCAGCCAAATGCTGAAGAAGAGCATGATCGAGGCAATCAACAAATAGAATAGGACCGTTCCGGTGATTTGGTTGTTCAAAAAGCCGATGTAGGCCTTGGTATTGTTGTCATAAGCCCGCTTGGCAATCCCCCGGATGTGTCGATCCATGATTTCGGTCCCCTTCCGACGGTCCATGTAGACCTCTTTGAAGCCGTACAACAAATCGTTGAATTTCTTCATGAACCCATCCTCCAAATCCCGGGTGATCTCAAACTGGCGATTGTGATGGCGTGCCCTGATGTTGTAGACCAATATGCCACTCGATGCCGTCAAAAGGGTGATGGCAAAGAGAGAGACCGATAGACTCGCCATGTAGATCAGGCAGGCCAATACGATGACACTGGACGTCATGAATTCGATGATGCTGAGAGAGGCCTGGACCAATGCCCCAATGTCGTACAAGAGAGCCGAGTGGATTTTGTTTTCTTTTCGGTATAACTGCTGATAGTCTGCCCGCAGCAGCAATTGCAATATCTCCATGCGCAAGCGCCAATACAGCCGCTGCGACAACTCAATGACCAATCGCGACAGCCAGCGCCGCGAGCCGATGAAGCCCAGAATGATCCCGCCCAATACGAGGACATAGTTCGGATTGACTTCAGTATTGGTGCCCGCCATGATGTGCCCGATCATGAAGTTGAGAAAGGCCAAAAAGGCAAAGCTCATCAGACCCGATGCAATCCCCAGCAAGGTGCCCAGGATCAGGGCCTTTTTGTCTTCCAATAGAAGTTGTTGTATGCGATTCATGCTGTCGATTGATTTGGTAAAAAATGGATGGTCAGGAGTCGGCGACTTTGGCGATGCACAATAAGGTACTCACCGCATCCATCTCGCGACTCACTCGATCTGTGGCCTCCAATTCAAAGCCATTGTCTTGAAGGACTTTTTTGATTTCGGGAGGGGTGAAAAACTTACAGCGGCGCTTTCCTCCATCCAAGTAATAGGACTTGCCCACTGCCAGGGATGCATCCTGTTCTTCAAAAACTGCCAGAAAGTACCGCCCATCTTCCGCCAATAACTCCTTGACTTTCCCAAGTGCCGCCGGGTACAATGCCTCCTCAAAATGGTGAAAACAGCCATTGTCCATCACGATGTCATGGCGATGGGTGGGCTCAAAGGTCAGTATGTCTCCGACAAAGCTTTGGAAATTGTCGCCATGGCGCTGTCGAAGTTGCTCCCAGTGGTCGTTGGCAATGACATCGATGCCCGATAGTTGATAACCTGCCTGCAAAATGGGCTCGGAAGAGATGCCCGTCCCCACCCCAATTTCAAAGACTGTTTTCTGATGCTCGGGATCGGCATATTTGTCAAAAAACAATTGGACGCAATCTTTCAAATAACCCAAGTGACTCCAACTGTCCAGTCCTGCCTGGTAGCGACGTCGGTAGGCATCAATCATCTCGGCATGCTTTTGATCCACTTCCCGTGCAACATCTTTTGTCTTGTGGGGCTGACCTTGGATTTGTGCCAATAGGTGTTGTGGTCTGATGTCTTTCCACATCCCTTCAATCTGGTTGAGGCAATCGGACTTGGAAGCTGCTTCACTTTTGGCCAGCCAGCCAGCGGGCATGGGCTTGTGGGAGGGCCAGATGGAAAATTGGCCTGCTTCATTTCCGACGACGACATAATTGTTGTGTTCTTTCATTTTTTGAGTCATTGTGTTACAAAATCAATTCGCCTTGGGGCTCTCGCTTCTTCAAGGCACAAAAGCCTGCGTGCCCCGTGGCCATGGCACCGATGACGTAGCTGGGCAGCTCCTCTTGCATCCGTTGTTCTTCGTAGGACTGTAAGTTGACCAATGGATCTGAAGAAAAGCAGTGGCCATAGCGTTCGATGTTGCTGTAATAGGACTGGGTTTGTTTGTAGCCCAGGCGCACCATGTTGATTTGCAGCAAGGGCTTGTACAAATTGGTGATGAAAATCTTTTCAAAATCTCTTGCTTCCAGTGCTTGCTGTTCGAACAGTTGCTGATGTACTTTTTGAAGATGGCGGAAGTGGCTGTCTTTGTCTTCCATTTCACCCGACATCAATTTGAAATCCGATCCAACGGCAACGCTCAACAAATCAAAGCCCTCCTGTATCTCGGAAGACAACAAGAAGCAGGAAGCAGAATCACTGTAAATCCCAAACTCCCGAAAGCGCACAGCCTCCCCTGCAATTTTATCTGTCGTAACAATCAATACATTTCGGTACTGACCACTTCGGAGGAGGACATTGGCAACTTTGATGGCCGAAAAAATCGAGACACAGCCCGCAAAACATTGCCCAAACAATTCTGCATTCGAAATGGAAAGTTCCTTGAGCAAACTACCCATTTTTTCATTCACCACCTGATAGGCTTCCCGCGGCCCGGCCGAACAGTAGATGACCAAGTCGATTCGCTCTGCTTCCAATCCACTTTGCTCCAAACTTCGACGGATTGCAGATTGTGCCAATTGGTAACTCGTTCGTTGGCTGCTTCGAAAATATCCCCAGCCCCAGTAGTCCGGCATATTCGTCATGCGGTATTTCTCTACCCTGGCCTCAAATTGATCGGCCTCCTGGTAATGATGCTCTTGCTCGCCCAATTCGATGGCGATTCCTGATAAAGTGATGTTCATACAGTGTCGGTTAGAATGAAAGCGTCAACAAATTTTTTGCTCAACTTTTCAAAATCTTCAAAGCGAGGATTTTCATACAAGTCGGCCACGGTGGGCGCCACACCTAAGGCAGCTTGGAGATCGCCGATGAGTCTGGCCGCATCCATGGACCCGCCTCCCTGTTCAAAGAAATCGGTATTGGCAGTCACAGCATCCAGCTCCAAAGTGGTTTGCCAGATTTGCAAGAGTACGGTGGAAACATCTTTGGAATCACTTTCTTCCTGATGCACCCCTTTCTCTTCCGCAACCTCTACCTCCAGATAATCGCGATAATGCTTTCTCAGATGTACCCCATCTACCTTTCCACTGGCCGTCAATCGAAACCGCTCCAATGGCTGGAAACGACTCGGAATCATGTAGGCAGGCAATTGTTCCTTCAAACTGGCTTTGATCTGCGCCACCGGCAGGCCACCTTCTGCAGGTTGGTAAAAAGCGATCAAGTATTGATTTTTTTCCTCAAAAACCGGAATGACAGAGGCCTCCAAAATGAAAGGGCTTTTTTTCAAAGCAGCATTGATCTCTTCCAACTCGATGCGGTAGCCATTGATCTTGACCTGATTGTCGATCCGGCCCACAAAATCGATGTTTCCATCTGCCAGCCAGCGTCCCAAATCTCCGGTTTTGTACATGCGCTGCCCCACCCCATGGAAGGGATCTGGAAGGAATTTCTGGGCGGTCAGCAAGGGCTTGTTGTTGTAGCCATACGCCACTCCTTTTCCACCCAAGTAAATCTCTCCCACCTCACCAGGTCCGACAGGCTCCAAATCCTCATCGAGGATGTAGGCAAAAACATCTTGCACAGGCCGCCCGATGTTGACCCCTTCGTCTTCGGCAAAGCAGTGGGAGCGCGTGCTGCCAATGGAGTTTTCGGTGGGGCCATAACAGTTGTAAAAATTGCGGCCAGGACTCCACTTTCGCACCAATTCCTGATTGCAGGCATCTCCGGCTGTCACCACCGTTTCCAGGGTGGGCAACTCAAAGGTGTGGTCCAAGGTAGTGAGAACAGCTGCAGGCATTTTCATAAATGACACCTCCTGCCGACGGACCAACTCCAGAAGTTGATTGCCCAGTATCAATTGCCGATTTTTGATCATCACAATTTTTCCACCCGAGCTGAGTGTCCCCGCCCATTCTGGGATGGATGCGTCAAAGCCCAAAGAGGCAAACTGCAAAATGTTTTTGTGCATCGGCCACTCCCGCTTGATTTCATCCAACAGATTTTCTGCTCCCTCGTGGTGTACCAAGACACCTTTGGGTTGCCCTGTCGTGCCAGAGGTATACAGGATGTACATCACATAGGCTGGATTGATGGGAATGTCGATGGGAGGCGCTTGAAAATCAGATAAGTCTACCTCCTCAAACAAGCAAACCCTTGTGGCAGGCAACTCGACTTCCTGGCTCAGCGCACGGGTGGTGATGATCAAATGGGGCTTGGCATCTTCTGCGATGTAGTGAATTCGACTCGCCGCATGGACGGGGTCGATGGGGACGTACACACAACCGATGTTGAGCACCGACAGCATCGCGACAATGCAGTCTATGGAGCGGTCCATGAAGATGACCACATTGTCTTGCAGGCCAATGCCACTTTGCAAAAGGTAGGTCGAAAAACAGTTGATGCGGTCGGCCAATTCGCCATAGGTGATGACCTCCTCTTCGATCTGTACAGCAATTCTTTCGGGCTGAGTCGTAGCCCATTCCTTGAACAGCTCTGTGGTGGGTTTAAATGTTTTCGAGGCTGGCATGTGGTGTCGTTTTTTCAGATGGTAAAAGAAGGTGTAGCATGCGGTCCGCCAAATGGCAGGCCGTCATCAAATCAGACAGTGGCACCCGATCCGTGGCTGAGGCATTGGACCTGACCTGTGCCATGGCCCCCATCCAGCAGCCCAGCCGATTGAGGTTGGCCGGATTGTCCTCGTCCTGCACATTGCCAGCAGTACCCAGTCCCATGTTGACCCATGTCATGCCGTGCTGTGCCGCAAAAAGAAAGAGCTGCAACAGGGTGCCCAATTTATCGCCACTGGCTGCCCCCGAGCAGGTAAAACCAGCGGCGAGTTTGTCTTTCCACTTCTGATCTGCAAAATAAATCGAAGCACTTTCCATGAACTTTTTGAACTCTGCCGAAACACTTCCCAGGAAGGTCGGACAGCCGAAGATCATGCCGTCGGACTGACTGAGGACTTTCCAGTGTCGGGCCACCTCTTGCACTCGGATCAGGTGTACTTCTACCCGCTTTTGCTTTTGCAGGTGTTCGTAGACAAATTCGGCGATCTGTCGGTTGCTTCCGTATTTGGAATCGTAAACGATGGATATGGACGTCATTGGCAATGGAGGTTTAGGCATAGGCTGCTGCCTTGTTGAGAATTTCCTGCTGTTCTTCTGGAAGGGCTGCAGAAGGGAATACGGTCATGACTGTCGCGTCTTCGCCCAATTCTTCCGCAATTCGGTAGGCCACCAACAAATTGGCTGCTGCTGAACTGCCGATCATCAGGCCAGAGCTTCGGTAAAAGTCCAGCATGGCCTGTTTGGATTCTTGGAAGGAGACCAGATGATGGGCCACAATTTCCTCCTCTACGCGCTCGACAAATTTTTGCTTGCGCCCACAGCCCAGTCCACCCGAGCCAGAAAACTTTGGCAGGGAGTTCGATGGTCCATCAGACCCATAGGGCATTTCGGCTGGCATGTTGGTGTACAGTCGCAAATTGGGATGATGGGCCTTCAGACCGTTGTAGACCCCCGTCAGGGTTCCACCCGTTCCGATGGATGCAACCCAAGCGTCTATGGAGTCGGGAAAGACATCTGTGATTTCGCGGGCTGTCACTTCCGAATGGAAATCAAAATTGGCCCAGTTCTGATGTTGGTACAAGAACTTCCAATCGGGATGTTCGGCGCTCAAGGCCATTCCCTTTTCCATCACGCCATAGAAGCCGTATTTTTTGTCGGACAATACCACCTCTGCTTGCAGGCTGTGGAGTCGGTCCAGAATGCTATCGGGGGTTCCTTGCATCAAGACAAGGACGCATTTCACGCCCAACTCGTAGCACAATTCTGCCAGGGCCATCGACAGGCCACCGCCGCTGTATTCCAGGATGGTGATCTCGTCCAGTCGTTCATCCAACTTGTCCAACAAACGCCAGACCATGGCAAGTGCCACCTTGGCCTTGATGGTTCCGGCCGGGTGATTCCACTCGCATTTGGCAAAGATGCGTCCGTGTCCGGAGGGAGTATCTATTTCGATGATGGGCGTTTCTCCCAATCGCTGGTAGAAGTCGTGCAGCTTGGGATACTTGCGAAGTGTGTCCGCATTGAAGCCTTTTGGAATATACATCTTGTGTTGTTTTTTTGGGATGATTTGCATCAATCCGTTGGTGAAAAATCTTCGGCCAGCCGGAAGCCCATTGCGTAGATGGCAGCTGGGTTGGGGCCGTGCCTGCGTCGACAGCGAGCCAGGTCTCGAAAACGGGTAAAACTTCCGCCACGGGCCACCCGGTACGCCCCGTTGATGTCTACCAGATCGTCTTTGATCATGGCAGCGCCCGGATAGCCTTTGTAGAAATCCGACACGAATTCTTCCACATTGCCAGCCATGTCTGCACAGCCGAAGGGCGAATTGCCTTTGGAGAAGCAACCCACTGGGGTGGTTTGGAATATGCCAGACTCCACCGTGTTGCAGTGATCGGGCAAAAACGCACCTCCCCAGGGAAATTCCATTCGTTGCGGACCGCCTGCCACATATTCCCACTCCGCCTCTGTCGGCAAGCGAAAACGTCGCCCCGTTTTTTCTGACAACCACCTGGCATAAGCCATGCAATCTTCTGCCGACAGGGTATATACCGGATGATTGGCCCGGAAGGGATCGTACTGACCAAAGGCCCAAGAGCTGGGGATGCCTTGGTGGTGACTGTCTTTCAAAAAGTACAAGTATTCTTGGTTGGTGACTGGGAAGCGGGCCATCCGGAAGGGCTTGATGTCCACCTCGTATTCAGGCATTTCCTTTTCGATCCATTCGCTGATCACGCCATATTTCCGGTAGGCCTCCACCACCACATCCAAGCCCGAAGCAGACAGGCCCAGGCGGCCCTGCCAACCCGCAATGGCAATCATCTCGGGCGACAGGGGGTGGATTCTCGGATCTCCTCTCAGGGCCAGCAATTGACCAGCCACAAAGCGACTTTTGAAATCGGCTGTCTGACTTTCCAATAAATCAACCAGCGCCTCCTTGGACAAAGGAAAAAGGGCTTCAAATTCTTCCGACAGTTGATCGATGCTTCCTTCCGAATAGCTCTCGGTCAGTCCCATTGCCTCACGATTGGTCAATTCACTGATCTTGCCTTCTTTGAAGTCGAGCCAAATCGGGCCGCGGCCGACCAATCGAAGAGGTTCCAATTCTGCAAAGTCTTTTTTCAATACATTCATGGCAGCCTCAGTTTTGGTTGATCACGATGTCGTAGGGCTTGCCATCGTAGCAACTGGCAATGAACTTGTTGCCGCTCTTGCTGTAGCAAATGGAAGAGATGCCAAAATCGCTGATGCGCATGTGGCGAATGAAATCTCCTTGTTCTTTGTCGTACATGGACACAAAACCTGTGTAATCACCCAAAGCCAGATAGCGACCCGAGTCATCGCTGGCAATGCTCTTGATGGAGTTGCGGTGCGAAGTGGCAATGACGTTGGCTTCCTCGCTGTTCCAGACCCGCAAGTGCAAATCGCGGCTGATGCTGGCAAAGGCGTCTTCTCCAAAATTCACACAACCATTGGCGATCTTCCAGTGGCCGTCGCTGATGTAATTGTTGCAGGCAAACGTATCGACGTCGTGGAAAGCGGCAGCACCAGTAGCGCAGACAGAGAAAATGTATTTTTTGGAAGCAGAAATCCCCTTGATGGCATTGTCATGCAGACTGACATTTTCCTGATGAACCACTTGTCCTTGGGCATCCAATGTGAATACAATGCCTTCTCCCGTATACGTCCCTACCGCCAAGGCTGGCCTGCCATTGTGTTGGAAATTGGTGGCACAATTGAGAGGACTGTTGTGTTGGTAATAAACATCCCCTGTGCGAGCGTCGAAGACTTCACCCGTCTGGCCTCCAGTGATGACATGCCCTTCAAACTCAATGATAAAATTGCACAAACTGCCCATTTCGGCAATCTTCTCTCCGTTGCGGAAAACAAAACCTGCATCTCCAATGGTGTAGACATTGCCCTCGACTTCACAAACGGCATTGATGCCATAAGTCGGCTCGATCTCGCCATTGACCCAAGCACACTTCTCGATGTCGTACTGCGCATAGCGAATGCCAAAAGTTCCAAAGACAACTTCCTGCTCGTTCAAAAATGCACAAGACCTTGGCCAGACCATGTTGTTGAATTGGTGATCGGAATCCAAGCTGATCTTTTCTCCATCAAACAACCAGATCTTGAAGGTGCGATCATAACTGAGGCTGATCAACTTGTTAACGGCATCGGAATACACCAATCGCTTGATGCCTGCCTCGTGTGCCGGGACCATCACAGGCTCGTGATCTTCGCGAATGACAACAATTTCGCCCTCGTCATTTCCCGCAAAGATGGTTCCCTCTGCAGCGATGGCCACTGTATCTGTTTCGACATCATTGAAAGACAAATCCTTGAGAATTTTACCTGTGATGGCATCCCAATATTTTACCGTCCCGTCGTCGGAGGAACTGACCAGAATGTCGCGACCTTTCATCCATTCCACGGAAATGACATCGTCCTCATGACCTTCCAAAGTGCGAATGTGCTGGCCGTTGAGATCATAGATGCGGATGCTGGCATCTCTGGAGCTGGTTGCAATCCAGTTTTTGGTCGGATGAAAAGAAAGGCCTTCCACATCATCGGTATGGCCCGACAGGATGCATTGCAACTTCATGTCGGGAACGCTCCAAATGCGGGCAGTATAGTCAGAGCTGGACGAGGCCAACAGTTTGCCATCGGGACTGAAGGTACACTGGTTGACCAGATGGTCGTGGCAACCGCGCCCCAATGATCTTCCGTTTTTTCCATCCCAAAGGATGAGGACATTGTCGTAGCCAGCAGTGGCGACGTATTGGTTTTGAAAAGTTGCGATTCCACTGATGGGCGATTTATGAGCAATCATGATTTGTTAGCTTTAGAATTGGTAATGAAATAAAATGAGTTGGCACCTCTTGGTGGTCCTATATTGATTTCAGTTTGAGGCTGTGACCTCCGACTTCTTGCTTGGCGTGTAGGTAGTATCGATTGTGGTCCTTTTCGTAGACTCCGGTATTGAGGATGCCTTCAATCTGGATGCCTTCGTTTTCCAGTTGCCGTCGCTTGTTGTCGTTGTTGGTGTGCAAAATGATTCGATTTGCCTTTAAGGCCTTGAGCATGTCAGCCGCTACATCGAAGTTTCTCAAATCGTGGGTGAATCCAAGTTTTTCATTGGCTTGGTAGGTGTCGTATCCCTCATCTTGCAGGCGATAGGCCGCAAACTTGTTGTACAAGCCGATGCCTCTGCCCTCTTGTCGCAGATACAGGACAAAACCGCCACATTCAGAAATGACTCTGAGAGCTTCTGCCAACTGATCGCCACAATCGCAACGTTCTGAATTGAACACATCTCCTGTCATGCATTCGGAGTGGAGTCGAACCGTGGGAATCTCAACGTTTTTCCAATCGCCCAATCCAATGGCGAAATGCTCTTTGACATTGGCATTGTCCCTCCACTGAAAAGAGATGAATGTACCAGTTGTCCGAATGCCTTCCCGAGAGATGGGAATGTCCACCGTACGATCTACCCTGCATCGTCCCAGGGAAACGACCGATTTTCGTTCTTTTATCATTTCGATTAAGTTTTGTAAGTGATGGTTTGGTAATGCAATAATTTCTCATCACCCAGGCACGGCAGTTTCCGTTTGTGAAGCGTCCTGGGTTCCTATCAGTTCATCCAAAATAGCTATGGTGGTATGATGTTTTGAACTTTCATTTTTTACAGTTTTATTTCTTGTAACTGATCGAGTAGTTGCCGACTGTTGTCCCCTTGAAACAAGGTGAAGTGATTGCCAGCAACCTCCTCAAATTCTACATCCAAACCGTGCTCTTTCCAACGGGCAAAATCTTCGCACGGCAGGAAAGAGTCAGTGGCTTGAATGATCTGAAGAGGACTCAAAACTCGACCTGAGATTCGGTAGGAACGCATCCAGGATGGAACAACTGTTGCAAATTGTTGATGGCGTTTCAGCAAGGCTTCTGCCTCGGGGGTATCCATTGTCGGTAGTTGGTGTTCCCATTGGACAGCTTCTTCTTCCAATCGGAAAAATGGGGTCATGTCCAAGATGGACAGCTTTGCATGTGTGATGCCTCTTTGTTCGAGTCGCTTCAGCAGTTCAAAGCCGACGATGCCTCCAAAAGAGTGGCCGACGATGGCAATGCTTTCGTACTTCTGTAGCCAATCGCTTTGTGCAAGCAGTCGATCCAATTCATCGGCCAGGTCTTCGATGGAATCCATCTTTGGATGCTGCTCCAGCAATTGAGTGAAGTCGATGCCACTGACATCCTGTGCAGGCAGGAGTTGTTCCAATAGTGAATGGTAAGTTTCCAATACCCCATCCGATCCCGGCAACAGCAGCAAGGCTTGGTCTTTGTATTGGCCATCTTCAAAATGAATCCATCCATTTCGGTTTGCAATTCGATGGCTCGCCGCTTGTAGATGGTCCATGAGCGAACGGATGCTTGTGTGTGCAAACAATTGTCCGAGTCTAAACGGCAGATCGGAATGCAATTTTTCCCAGGCAAAAAGGACGCGCAATCCCGATAGAGAATTTCCTCCCAATTCAAAAAAGTCATCATCGATCCCCAGCTGTTCCAGCCCGAGTACATCCGCCCAAATCTCTGCCATCTGTTGCTCTTTGACAGTGCGCGCAGCCACAAAGTCGACAAGCGCTCGCATCTGTCGATTGACAGCCTGTTGCCGCAGGGCAGTCCGATCCACTTTGCCACTGACCAACAGGGGAAAGACATCGAGTTGTACGAAATAGGCAGGCAACATATAGGGAGGCAATCGATCTTTGGCAAACTGGTACAAATCGCGCAAACTCACTGACTGATCGGCGGTAAAGTAGGCCCGCAATTCTTTCTCTCCCCTCTCGTTGGGCGTGGCCAATACCTCTGCCTGTCGGATGTCCGGATGCTGCCGCAACACTTGCTCTATTTCTCCCAACTCCACCCGATGACCCCGGATCTTCAACTGATTGTCTTTGCGGCCGATGAATTCAATTTCTCCTCCGGGCAACCAACGCCCAATGTCCCCCGTGCGGTACATACGCCCCAGCCCTTTGTCCGATGCATCGACAAATTGACGGGCCGTCTGTTCCTCCAAATTCAGATAACCTTCTGCCAAGGAAGGACCAACAATACAAATCTCTCCCTTCACTCCTTTCGGAACCAACTCCCCCGCCTCATCCAAAAGCAAGACCCCCGTCCGAGCCATGGGCCGACCAATGACATTGGCATCAAAAGATTGCAGAAAGTTGTTGGTAATGGCATCAATGGTACATTCTGTGGGACCATAGTGGTTGTGCAAATAAAGACCGGGCAGGCGTTGGCGTATTTTGTCAAACAACTCTTTGCTCATGGAATCTCCACCGATGCAAAGGTGGTGCAATTGGTCGCTGAGCCCTTGCCAGTCGTCGGGCGTTGATTGCAAAAAGAAGGCCTCCATCCAAGAGGGAGTCGCCTGTAAAATCTGTACATTTTGTCGAGTCAAAAATGCAATGAAATGGGCTGCTCGCTGTTCCAAAACCGGAGAGCTCGGAATGGCAATGCTTCCTCCACCCAAGATGGGTAGGAATATTTCCAACATGGACACATCAAAGGTCAAATTGGTCATCAGGCAAGTATTGATCGCCGCTTGTCCCAACTGCAATGCCTCTCTTTCTTCGGCCATCTTGCTGATCAGACTTTGTGCAGAAATCAGCACGCCTTTCGGACGACCTGTCGAACCCGAGGTGTAAATGACATAGGCCAAATCCGCCGGAGAAGAAACAGTGGTCGGTAAAGAATCTGACTGATTGGCTTGTACTTTTTGGAAGGACTCGATCAAGGTCCCATCGATGCACAGTGCCGCCCCACAATCTTTCAAAATGTATTCGATTCGCTCTTGTGGATAGCCCAAGTCCAAAGGGACAAAAGCTTTTCCCAATTTCAGGACAGCCAAAATCGCAATGACTGGCCACTCCCCCATTGGCAGCAAGAGAGGGATGAATTTTTCCTCTCGGATGGCGTACGCCTCCAGTAAATAATTGGCCAGCTGATTCGACAGTCGGTCTACTTCCAAATAGCTGTATTGTCGATGCTCCGTCCCCAGCAATGTGGCATGGGGATGTTGTCGGCAAAGCTCCTCAAACATTGTTCGCAGAGAAGCATGTTCTTCCAAACCAACTTGTGGTCGGGCAGCAGCCAAGAGTTTTTCTCTTTCTGTCTTTCCCAAATAATCCAGCTTGCCAATGGGAGAACTCGGATGCAAAATGGCCTGCTCAGCAATCGCAACAAAATGCCTCATCATTTGGCGGACCGACTGTAAATCGTAGACCTCAGGATGAAAGATCAACGACAAAGACAATTGCCCATCTCCTTCCTCAAATCCAAATTCAAGATCAAACTTTCCACTGGCAACTCCTTGATCCACAATTTCCATTTCGGGCTCTGCTGCTGGCATGGGAACATCTCTCTGTAGTGAAAGCATCAAGTCAAAAATGGCATGCCGAGAAGTCGTCCGTCGAACCGATACATCTTCCACCAGGCGATCAAACGGATACTGCTGGTGGGCATAACTTTGCATCAATTGCCCAGTTACCTGACCAAAGACCGTCGCAAAGCTGTCCTCCTGCTGCAACTGCGTCCGACAAACCAAAGTATTGACATAAAATCCAATCTGGTGTTCCAAATCCGGATGCTCCCGGCCAGCCACTGGCGTTCCGATGATCAAGTCTTTTTGTCCAGTGTAGCGGAAGCACAATATCTTCAAGCAACTCATCAAGGCAGTGAAAAGACTCCCCCCTTCCTGGCGGCTGTAAGATTGCAAGGTTTGGGCGATGGAGTCGGGCCAGCGCATGCGGAGCAAGTGTCCCTTGGCAGTTTTCACCTGTGGCCGACGAAGGGCGGAAGGCAAATCCAAAGTGGGCAATTCACCCGACAGAAGACTTGTCCAATAGCGGCGATGGGTAGCCATGACCGAATCTTCCAATAAGGCCAACTGCCAAACTGCATAATCCTTGTATTGAATGGCCAGCCCCGGAAGATCAACAGACCGACCTGTCGCCTCTTGCTGATAAAATGCCATCAACTCCCGATACAAAATGTCTTTGGACCAGGCATCGCTGATGATGTGGTGCATGTTGTAATAAAAGACTGTCCGGCCATTTTCCAGGATGAACAACTGGCTGCGAAGCAAGGGGCCATTCTCCAAATCAAAGGGCCTGCGAATGTCTTCTGCCATGTATGTTTCCATCTCCGCTTGGGGCTGTGTGTGTCCCTGGAGATCGTGAAGAGTGGGAGAAAAATCAAAATGACCGACAGGCAAAATCCATTGGCGAACGTTGCCATGTGTATCCTTCCGGAAGACGGTGCGGAGGATTTCGTGGCGACTGGCCAGGGAGCGGATGGCTTGTTGCAAGACTGCCGGATCGCAATCTCCTTGCCATTCCAATTGTCCGGGCAAATGATAAGCGGCAGTACCTGTTTCCACCTGTTCGAGTACCCAAAGTCGGCGTTGGGCATCGGAGAGTGGGTAGCTGTCGGATGGGCTGGCCTTGGGGATGGAAGCAAAGTTTTGCTGGCTTTGTTGGGCAAGCAATTGGGCGTGGGCCGCGATGGTGGTGTGCAAAAACAATTCTTTGATGGGAATCTTCCGCTGGAATTGCTTGTGGTAGCGGTTGGCCAGGCGGATGAGTTGAAGAGAATGGCCACCCAATTGGAAAAAGTCATCCGTCACAGCTGGATTGGATGCTTGCAGGATGTCTTGCCAGATGGCAGCAATGGCCAATTCCCTTTCGCTTGCTGGCACAATGGGGTCGGGATTCGCAGGGGGACGACCCACTGGTGGCAAGGCTTTTTTGTCGATTTTTCCATTGGGTGTCAAGGGAAACTCCTCCAACTCCATCCAAATCGAGGGCACCATATAGGCTGGTAAAAATTGAGCCATCTGCTGACGCAAGTCTTCCATCTCACAAGGTTCTGTAAGCTGTACATAAGCCGTCAAAACTTCTTCACCCGACGGAGTTTTACATGGCATGACCACACTTTGACGAACCGCCTCCAGTCGCTCCAACACCGTTTCGATTTCTCCCAACTCCATTCGGTATCCCCTGAGTTTGATTTGTCGGTCCTTGCGCCCAATGAACTCCAACTGTCCCTTCTCATTCCAACGGGCCAAGTCACCCGTCCGATACAAGCGAGCTGTGGGATCATCCGAAAACGGATTGGAAATGAATCGCTCCTCGGTCAATTGCGGACGATTCCAATAACCCAAGGCCAAGCCATCTCCCCCCAAATACAACTCGCCCGGCCAACCTTTGGGCAACAATTGCTGGCGCTCATCCAACAGATAGGCCTTCGCATTGGCGATGGGTCGCCCGATCAAAACCTCAGGAGAATCGACAAAGCGATGACAGCTGGAATAGGTTGTATCTTCGCTGGGACCATACAAATTTCTGACGAGGATTCTCCTCCAATCCAAGCGATCCATGACGTGTGCCGGAATGGGTTCACCCGCCATGTTGACATTGCAAACCCATGAAAGGTCAACATCTCCATCCAGCAGTTCTGCCACGACAGAAGGGACGGCATTGAGCAAAATGTTTTCATCTGTGGAAAGGTGATCCGCCATTTCCAAGCTGCTTTCCAACAAACGCAAAGTCTTCCCGGCAGCAAGGGTGTAGAACAATTCAAAAATGGACAAATCAAAACAAATGGACGTGACGGCATAGACCACTTCAAAAGAGTCATCGGCAAATTCCTCCAAACACCATTGGACAAAAGCATTGACATTCTTCTGGCTGATCATCACCCCCTTGGGCCGACCAGTAGAACCCGAGGTATAAATCACATACTGCAAAGCATCGAGTTGCCCACCCAAAGACGGGAGATGGACAGAAGAAGATTCCTGGGCAGACAATGCCTCTTCCACCAAGGTCAACTGCAAGCCTGAATACCCTTCAAACAATGTGGCATTTTGGCGATCACTCAACATCCAATCGGTCGCTGTATCATCGAGCATGAATTGAATGCGCTTTCGCGGATAGGCTGGGTCGATGGGCAGATATGCTCCGCCAGCTTTCCAAACGGCCAGCATGGCGATGACCATTTCAATGGACCGATCCATGCAAATGCCCACCAATTGTCCGTCCGTCAATCCCCGGCTTACCAAGGTCTTTGCCAGTCGATGAGATTGCTGAGAAAGTTGGTCGTAACTGATGCTGTCCTGACCAAAAACAATGGCTGGCTTTTCGGGTCGCTGGCGAGCCTGTTGGTCAATCCATTCTACGAGGGTTTGTCCTTTGTCATAGGTCACCGACCGCCCCTGGAAGCGTTCCAATAAATCGTGCTGCTCCCTCTCCGATAGATAGACCAACTTTCCAATTTTCTGCCTTGGCTGTTTCATCAACTGTTCCGATAGTTGCCGAAAGTGCTGCATCATCTTTTGAATCACCATCTTTTCGTAGATGTCAGAATTGTAAGTGACCTCCAAGTACAACTGTCCACCCCATTCGTTGCAGACAACGTCCAGATCGAGTTTGGCAGCTCGGTGGCCTTGGTCGAGGATGTCCATCGATGGCTTGGCAATGCTCGGGTCCGCCAGCTTGTCGTCCCCGGTATTTTGCAGGGTCAACATGATGTCGAATAAGGGATGCCGGCTCAGGTCTCTTTTGGGGCGCAGGTCTTCCACCAAGCGATCAAAGGGATACAGCTGGTGATCAAATGCCGCCAGGGTCGATTGGCGAATCTGGTCGAAAAACTGATCAAAGAATTGCTTGGGATCGAGCTGGTTGCGCAGTGGCAATAGATTGATGTAATAACCAATCTGGTCTTCCAAGTCAGTGTGCCCCCGGCCTGCCACTGGCGTGCCGATGATGATGTCTTCTTGACTTGTGTAGCGAAACAACAACACTTTCCAAAGTGCAAGCAGTCCCATGAACAGACTCGCTCCTTTTTCCTGGCAATACAGACGGATTTGCTGGCTGAGTTCAAAGGGCAGATACATCCCCAGGCAATGACCATGGTAAGTCTTCACTGCCGGACGAAGTTTCCGACTTGGAAGGTGCAAGATGGGCAGTTCGCCAGAAAATTGTTCCATCCAGAAACTGCGGTACTTGGCAGATGCCTCCTCCTCCAAACTGGCCAACTGCCATGCTGCATAGTCCTTGTACTGAATGCGCAAAGGTGGCAAGTCAGCTTCTTCCCCTTTTTGGTAGGCTTGGTAAAGCGTTTGGAATTCTCGGGTCAATACCTCCAAAGACCAACCATCTCCCACGATGTGGTGCATGTTGTAAAAAAACACCAATCGCTCCTTTGCCAAGCGGTAAAAATGGACCCGTAAGAGTGGACCTTCGGCCAAATCAAAGGGCGTCTGAATGTCTTGCTGAATGGCGGCTTGCATTTGTGCCTCCGCTCGTGGACTGTTACTCAAGTCGGTATATCCGACCACAAAATTGTCGGGGATGTTTTCCTGTATCCATTGAAAGGGTTCTCCTTCTGGTCCTTGTCGAAAAACGGTCCGCAAAATCTCGTGGCGACGGATGAGGTGTCGGATGGCTTTGTCGAGCCACTTCCATTCAAAGCTTCCCATCAATTCCAAATAACCCGGCATATTGTAGGCCACCGAACTCTCCTCCAACTGACTCAATATCCACAGCCGACGCTGGGCATCAGACAAGGGGTAACCATCGGCTTTGGCCAAGCGCGGAATCTCCGCATAAGTCGTTCGGCTTTGGCGCTCGATCAAATCGGCTTGGCTTCGCAATTGGGTGTAGACAAACAAATCCTTGAGTTGGAGGCGAACCCCAAAGGCTTTGTAATAGTGGTTCAACAGGCGAACGGCGCGCAGGCTGTGGCCACCCATGCGGAAGAAATCATCTTCAGGCCCGATGTCAGACTTCTTCAAGATTTGTTGCCAAATGTCCATGATCTTTCTCTCCATGGGGCTGATGGAGGCCGTTGCCTTGGGAAGCTGCTGGTCTTGCTTTGCGGTGGGATCGGGCAGGGCCGAGCGCTTGACTTTGCCATTGGTGGTCAGCGGCAGGGCGGGTAAGCAAAGGAGGTATGCTGGAATCATGAACTCCGGCAACTGCTCGCGCAAAAACTGCAACAATTCAGATTCTGCCAAAGGCGACGAAGCCACATAATAGGCCCGCAATTCTTTTTCTTCGATCCGCTCCCCTACTGCGATGACCACGGCCTCAGCCACCTTTTCATGGGACAAAAGAATGCTCTCCAATTCTCCCATTTCAATGCGGTAGCCCCTGATCTTTACCTGGTGATCCCTCCGACCGATGAAGCCGATGCTGCCATCTTCCATCCACCGGGCCAAGTCACCTGTTTTGTACAATCGTTCTCCTGGGCGATGAGGGTCTGACAGGAATCGTTCGGCTGTCAAGTCCGCTTTGTTGATGTATCCCCTGGCGACATTCCAACCACCGATGTACAATTCTCCCACCACTCCTTTGGGCACCAATTGGCGATGGGCATCCAGCAGATAAATGCTGGTATTTCGAATGGGAAAACCGATGGAGGGGATGTTGCCTTCGCTGACAAATCGCTGGCCGTGCAGGGGATTGAAGGTGACCACGTGGGTTTCGGCAGGTCCGTAGAAGTTGTACAGTCGAAAGTCCTGCTGTTGCATGTGCGAGAGGAAGGCATCAGACAAGACCAATTGTTCTCCAGCTACCACCATTTGGCGAACTGTCCCAACGATTTTTTGCATGAAGTTGTCATCCTCCATCAACAATCGGAAATAGGCCGTTGGCAAAAAGACCGTATCCACTTGGTTGGTCAAGATGCAGTCCAACAGTCCGCTTGGATTCTTTTTGTCTGTTTCCTCTATCAGGTGCAAACACGCTCCCTGTATCATGGCAGAGAAAATTTCCTGAAAGGACATGTCGAAACTGATGCTCGAAAACTGTGTGATGTTTTGGGTTCGGAAGGTCTCCAATTGGAAGTTGAGCAAATTGATCATGGCGGCCTGTTCCATCATGATTCCTTTGGGCTGGCCTGTGGAACCGGAAGTGTAGATCAAAAAGATCAAATGATGTGGGGACAGGTCGACCTGTAGGTTGTGGGTAGGCAGCTGCGCTTGTTTGTCGAGAAACTGTTGGTACAATTCTTCATCGATGATCAATCGGCAGTTGCTGTCCTGCTCCATGTATCGCTGGCGCTCGGGTGGATAGTCTGCATCGATGGGCACATAGGCTGCTCCTGCTTTGACAATGGCCAACACGGAAAGGACCATCCAATCTTTTTGCTTCAGTCGCAGGCCAATCAAGTCATCGGCCTTGATGTTGGTTTGTTGGTGCAAAAAATGGGCAAGTTGATTGGTATGCTCATTCATTTCCCGGTAGCTGTACCACTTGTCGTGGAAGTGGATGGCAGCCGCATCAGGGGTTCTCTCCACCTGTGCCTCAATGAGTCCTTTGAAGGTATCTTGGATGGGAGGTCCCAAATCTGGCCCCCGACCAACCTGTAGCAACTGAGCTTGTTCTTCCTCTTCCAAATACGGCAATCGATCAATGGCGACAGTAGGTTGTTGGACCAACAGCCTGGCCAGAGATTGGAAATGTCGAAGGAAACGTTTCATTTCCGGCTGTTGGTACATGGCGGTCTTGTAGGTCAGGCGAATCAAAAGATAGCCTCCTGTTTTTTCGACATCCAAACGGAGATCGAAGGGACTTTCTGCCGGGCCGAGATCGTCGATGCGCGAAGCTTGTTCACCCACTGCATCGGGGTCAAGGGAGGAGGAAAGTCCTTTTGCAACAGTCAACACCACATCGAACAGTGGCTGTCTGCTGCTACTGCCGCTCTGGCCCAACTCTTTGACGATGCGGTCATAAGTCCAGGCAGTATGTTTTTTGCAACGGTCAAGTTGCTGTTTGATGTTCGAAAGAAGGTCTCCTCCACTTTCTGCTCCGCCCAACTGAATTCGAAGAGGCCAAAAACTGGCATCGCCAACTGCTTGGTCTTGGAGGGTACTTCCAAGGAGGATGTCTTGCTGACCAGTGTAGCGGTATGCCAATGCATAGAAAATGCTCAATAAGACAGCTGTCAAGTCTACCCCTCGATCCTGACTGAATCGCTGCAGCTCCTTGCTCACTTCTTTGGAAAGACAAGTTTGCAGACTCCTCGCCTCGGTCGTTGCCACCAATGGGCGATGTGCATAAGAAGGCAAATCCAACAGGGGTAAGTCTCCATCCAAATGGGCTGTCCAGAATGTCCGCTCCGGCTCGCTGGTAGATGGCTGAATTTCCGGTGAGTTCTCCTGAGGTAATAGAAGCAGTTCTCCACTGGGCAACCAACAAGCTTTGTCAGTTGTCGCAAACAAATATTCCCCAAACTGCGGATGAAACTCCCATCCAGAAGGCATTCGCATGCTGTCTGCCACATCCTTTGCCATTGGTAGAGACTGTCCGATGTACAACTCTCCTGCCACACCAACGGGCACGATCTGTCCCTGGGAATCGAGCAAGACAAGCTTCCCATTGGCCAGTGGTCGACCGATGGAACAATCCATCCTTTCCCCTACCGGAAGGACTGTATTCCACCACAAAGTTTCCGCCTTTCCATAGAGGAAATAAATCTTCGGTCCTTCGAGTTGAATCAGTTGTTCAAATAGGGAATCATCCAAGGTTCCCCCATCCAGCAGTAATGTTTTCAAATTCTCCAATGAATCCTTCGCATCAGCTGCCAGCCAATGTCGCACTTCTTCTGTGGAGAGGCGCAGAAGTTGCAAATCCGATGTTTTCTCAAGCTGTTCATCAATGGTCTTGACCTCAGAAAGGCACACAGTCCAACCTTGACTCAAGGACAAGAAATACAATGGGGCGGCAGAGGGTTGAGAAATGGAATGAAATGCTCCGCAGTTTGGTTTTTCTGGTACTTCCAAAACTGTCCGCCATGCCTCCAATGCCCGCGCAAGTTGTTGGCCTTCCAATGCCAATCGCAGCACTGGCGTTCCATTGCTGTGGTCATAAAACAGGCCCAGTAGTCCATCACCCGGCAAGGGCTTTGTTTCAAAAGACTTCTCCAAGGAAGACAATGGAAGCTCATCTGACTGACCGAATATTTGTAGTTGACCCTCCAGACAATCATCCATCAATTCCACATCCTGAAGCAAGACAACTGTACAATTGGACAGAGAAGTGATGACCTCCTTGCGTCCATCCCAAAGTTTCGAATTGGTGATCCATGCGCTCGCTTCACTTTCCTGAAGGAGTGCCGATGAGTCAGAAGCAGTCGCACTTGGATCGATGGGAACGAAGACAGCACCACATTTCAAAATGGCCAATACTGTCACAATAAAATCTTCTGTCGCCTCCAAGCAGACACCCACCCGCGCCTGTGGAAGAAGCGCTGTTTGTTGGGTCAAAAAATTGGCCAGCCGATTGGCTCCTTCTTCTAGTTGTCGATAGGAGATGACAAGTCGGTTTCCTTTCAATGCAATGGCATCTGGCTGCTGTATAACTTGACTGACAAAAGAGTCAAGGAAAGAAGGAACGGCTGTTGAAGGAAGAGGTAAATTGAATTCTTTTTGGATTTGTTCCACATCCTCCCGACTCGCAAGACTCAATTGTTCGATGGGCAAATCTACTTGCTCACACAGCAAGCAACACAGTTGTCGGAAATGCTGCAAGAAGTTGGCAATCGTCGATTGGGAATAAGTGGATGAATTGTATTCCGCAGTCAGTTGCAGTCCATATGATCCATCCTGGACATTGATGAGCAAGTCAAATTTGGTTGTCGTGGCACCATGGTCAAAAAGCTGTTCATAGCGTTTGGCGCCCAACAAATCCGCTGCTGTCTCCCCCACCTCCTGCTGCCAAACCAGCATCACATCAAAGATCGGGTTGCGATTCATCGCCCCCTGGTAGTCCAAGTCCTCCACAATTTTGTCGAAGGGATACATCTGGTGCCGATAGGCTTCCAAAGTAGATGCAATGGTGGATGTCAATTGGTAAACAAAATCCTCCGACGGTGCGAGCTGGTTGCGCAGGACAAGGGTATTGACATAAAGTCCAATTTGGTTTTCGAGATCGAAATGCTCCCGGCCAGACATGGGGGTGCCCAAGCTGATGTCCAACAGGCCAGTGTATTTGTACAACAACACATTGAGAACGGTCAACAGCCCCATGAACAAGCTGCCATTGTTGGCTGTGCAAATTTCTTTCAGTTGCAAGCTGTTCGACTTGGGGACATAAACACTCAACATGCCACCCCGATGGGTTTTGTATGGCGGCCTGTTTTGCACCAACGGAAGGTCAATGCGGGGAATGTCTCCAGACAATTTTTCCAGCCAGTATCTTCGATGGTCTTCGTAAATCGGTGATTGCATCTGTTCCTCCTGCCAATGCACAAAGTCCTTGTATTGGATGCGCAACGCTGGCAAGGACGGGGGACTGCCCTGAACAAATGCCTGGTAAAAAGCCAAGACCTCTCGGTATAATATGTTCTTGGACCAGGCATCGCTGATGATGTGGTGCATGTTGTAATAGAACACCAAATGCTTCGGAGCAAGCTGATAGATCTGTACCCTCAGCAAGGGTCCGTTGGCAAAATCGAAGGGAGCGATGCTGTCTTTGGCAATCCATTGCGCCAATGCTTTTTGTGGGTCTTCTTGCGTCTGCAAATCCACTCGCACGACTTCAAAGTTGGACTGCCCCGGAGCAGCGATGTATTGCCGGACATTCCCTTCCGCATCTTGCCGAAAACTGGTCCGCAAAATTTCGTGCCGATCCACCAAAGCATGTACCGCCCGGCTCAGAGCATCCAAGTCATAGTCATCATGCAAAGGCAACTGACCTTGGATGTTGTACGCCACAGAGCTTCCTACCAATTGGCTGAGCAGCCACATGCGGTATTGCGCCGGGGACAGGGGGTAGCTGTCTTGCCGGGCGGCCAATGCGATGGGGGCATATCCCTTTGGTCGACGATGGGTACGGATGTATTCCTTGATTGCCTCCTTGTGGGTGCGAATCCAATCGACCATCTCCTCTCCCACATTTTCTTCGTAAAATGACAGCTCCAGGTCCTCCCCTTTCAGGTCGACCGCAATGCCTCCTTCCCGGAGTGTTTGGAGCATATCGGCTATGTGTGACATTTGCTTAAACGATTACTTTTTTAATGATCGGGACATTTTGCAAGCGCTCAATTTCGGCGGCAAAGAACTCGATGGTCGGATGGGAAAAGATGCGGGCAACATCGATGCGAACGCCTCGCTCTTTGTGAATCCGGGCCAAAATCATGGACGCCTTGATGCTGTTTCCTCCTATCTCAAAAAAATTGTCTTCCATCCCGATGGGACTGGTTTCCAATACCTGCTCAAATAGGGTGGTGAGTTCTTTTTCCAGTCTTGTCTGAGGGGCCACATATCGCTTTTGTCGAATGGGGGTTACTTGGTGTTTACCAATCAGCGTGGGAAAGTCGATGCTTCTGTCGGGAAGCAAGGGCAACTCTTTCACTCGTTCAAAGGAATGAGGAATTTGGTATTGAGGCAGGCTGAGTTGCAGGTGCGAAATGAGCTGCTGATCGTCGCAATCTTTGTCTTGTACAATGAATGCCAACAGCAAGTCGCTGTCTTCGGGATGCGGACAAATGGCAGCTTTTCGAATGGCTTCGTGTTGCTGAAGGACCTTTTCTATCTCTGACAAAAATACACTGACACCCCGAAGGAATAAGCGACTGCTCTGTGGACCCTTCCACACCAATTGCCCCTCCGCCGATTGATAGGCCAAATGCTGGGTATCGAACAAAGTCAAGGATGCCCCTTTTCTGTCGTAGATTGATTGGGAAGGAAATACTTGTTGATTGGGCAGGCTCGTTTGTGGAGCGCCAGGGCTCTCTATCCAAACCCTTCCCAAACTCTCTGGTCCCACTGCTTGGTCATTTTCATCCAAGAAGTGCAGTCGACTCTCCGGGGCTGCTTCTCCAAAATGGTACTCGACAAAGTCTTTTGCCTCTCCTGTAAGTTGATCATAAGCAAAGGATGTGGTTTGCTTTGGAGTCCAATGGTTCAACTTGCTCAAAGAGACATCTGGCTGGGCAAGAGCATCAGTCAAAAAGGCGATGTACTGCTCGGCAAAAGACTGCATGGCTTGACGGCTGAACAAATCTGTATTGTAGTTGAGTGTCAGAAAAAGGTGCTTGCCCCTTTGCTGAAAAATCAAGCTGATGTCCAACTTGGCGATGGCCGTCCCCAAGACCTTCAACTGGTCAACTTCTGCCGGATCAATGGCTGCTGTCCATGGCGTTCGAATGTTGTTTTGAAAAGAGAGCATCATGTCAAAAACGGGGTTTCGACTCAAATCTCGTTTCAGCTTGAGTTCGTCTACCAGTCGGTCGAAAGGAAAGGCTTGGTGTTCAAATGCGTTGAGTACTTGCTGGCTGATGAGGCGGACATTGTCTGCGTATCCCCGATCTGTCTCCAAAGGTGCCCGCAGGGCCAGGGCATTGATGAAAAACCCAATTTGCTCGCTGAGGTCAGCATGGTCTCGACCATCCATGGAAGTTCCCAGGGTGATGTCTGCCAAGGAAGTCAGTCGATACAAGAGCCCTTTCATGGCAGTGAGCAAAACGATGAATGGACTGGTGTTTTGTGCTGTGGCAAAATCGGCAATCTGTTGACTCAGCTCTTCCGACAGATACATGCCCAACTCCTCCCCTCGGAAGGTTTTGATCAGCGGGCGCATGTAGGTGGAGGGGAGGTCTGCCGTTTGGATGTTCTGCAATTTTTCCAACCAATACTGACGATCCCGCTCACTTCGACTGGAGGACAAATAGGCATTTTTCCAGTGAGCATATTCCTTGTACTGAATGGAAAGTGGCGCCAGGGATTCCTCTCCCCCATTCTTCACAGCCTCCAATGCCAAACCGATGTTTTCCGAAAGCACGTCGATGGAATAGCCATCGCTGATGATGTGGTGCATGTTGAAGCAGAGCTGTAAGTGCTCATCGGGCAGAATGAAAATACAAGCGCGCAGCAAGGGTCCCTTTTCCAAGTCAAAAGGCTCAAAGGACAATTGTTCGATGAAGTCGGTCACTTCTGCCAACGGATTCAAGGAAGCCGTCAGATCGGCCATGTCAATGGGTATGCTCAGCTCGCTTCGCTGCCAGATTTTTTGCCTCAGTTCTCCTTGTTCATTTTCAAAAAAGGTGGTCCGCAATATTTCAAAGCGATCGATGACCATGTACAGGGCCTGCTGCAATTGCTCTGCAGTGTAGCGATTGTCAAGCCTTACTTTCCCCGGCATGTTGTAAGCCAACGAGGCCTTTTGGACCTGACTCAAAATCCACAGCCGCTTTTGTGCTGGCGACACCGCATGGTCCGCCGCCACAGGCAAGCGTTCAATGGCGCTGTAGTGATTCTTTTGCAAGGACTGGATCAGGCGGGCCTGACTTTCCACAGTCGTGCGACGGAAAATGTCTCGCATTTTGACTTTGACCCCAAAGTACTTGTGGTACAATTTGATCAAACCGATGGCCTTGAGGCTGTGGCCACCCAGGGCAAAAAAGTTGTCGTAGATGCCAATCTGATCTACTGACAATACCTCCTGCCAAACCGCTGTGATTTTTTCTTCCCAAGCCGTCCGGGCAGCGACATGGCCTTGCTGCAATTGCTGCGGCTCTGGCAACTGATCCACCGCTACTTTTCCACTGGCCGTTCTTGGAATGAAATCGATGCATTCCATGGCTCCGGGAATCATGTAGGTGGGAAGCTGGCTCTCCAAGAAGTCTTGCAAGGCTGACTTGTCGATGGCATCCCCCACCATCCAAGCCACCAAGCTGTTGCCCAATACTCGCACATGTGCATCTGCCACTGCTGGAAAGTCTTGAATGCAAGCGGCAATTTCAGCTGGCTCGATGCGGTAGCCTCTGTACTTTACCTGAGCATCTTTCCGACCAATGAATTTCAACTGTCCTTCTTCTGTCCAACACACCAAATCCCCCGTTCTGTAAATGCGTTCTCCCATTGCAGGATGTACCCTAAATTTGTCGTTGCTCAATGCATCGTCTTGCCAATAGCCCATCGCCAATCCCGGTCCGGCAATGACCAATTCTCCAATGACAGTGGGTGGCAAAAAGTGATCAAACTCGTCTATGACCCCCACTCGACCTTGACCAAATGGACGACCAATGATGTTTTCTTTGAATTCGACAATGTCCAAGGCTGCCACCGCATCGATGGTCGTTTCTGTGGGACCGTAGTGATTGTGGAGTCGGGTGGACGGAAGGTGGTTTTTCAACTTGCGGACCAAGACGGAATTGAGCGATTCACCACCAATGCAAAGGTGTTGCAACTGCTCGTTCAATGACTGGGCAGAGGTAGGATCCAAGAGGCTGAGGAAGTGGGAAAAGTACGTTGGCGTTCCTTGCAAAATATTGACATTGTCCCTCAGCAAGTCTTGGATGGCATCAGCGGTAGACACAAAGGAACTTTCGCTGGGGACTGCCATGCTCCCCCCGCAACAAATGGGCAGGACCCTTTCGAGCAAGGACACATCAAAGACAGAATTGGTGATGCAGTAAGCGATCATTTGTTCGTCCAACTGCAAAAGCTGGCACTCCTCTTCCATCTTGCTCAACAAGCTGCCATGTGATACCAATACCCCCTTGGGACGCCCGCTGCTCCCTGATGTGTAGAGGAGGTAAGCGGGGGCTGTTGGCAGAAATTCTTTGGCGTTCGCCATTTCTCCTTCCCACAATTCACTGTCAAAAAAACCAGACCCAATCGAAACGCTCGGACGACAATCCTTCGCCACCCAATCCTTGCGAAACTGTGGTGCCTTGTGATCGATGGGAACATAGACAGCGCCACTCCACCAGATGCCCCACATCGCCAGAATCTGCTGCACGGAATCAGCCACATCCACCACGACCCGATCCCCTTTCTGAATCCCCAGCCCAATCAATTTGTGGGCAATCTGGCGAATCTTTCGATCCATCATTGCATAGGTCCATTGGTCTTGGCCAGAACGGATGGCTACATTCTCGGCTTGACGGGATGCCTGTACGGAAAATGCTTCCAAAACGCTGGCGTATGGACTGGGGGAAAAGGCCTTTTGTCCCACAGAGTAAGTCGCAAGAAAGGAAGCAGCAGTTGACTCCTCCCACAAAGTAATGGACGACAAGTTTCGCTCCGGCCATTGGATCAACTGTTGCAATACCCACTTGGTCTGCCGAGCCATCTGCCGGATTTTTTCTTCTTTGTACTTTCGCGCATCGTACTCCAAATTCAATTGCAATCCATCCTCTCCAAAATCCAATAGGGTCCAAGTCAAATCATACATCGCCTGGAGTGATCTTCTCGCCATTCCTTGTTCGCGACTTTTGTGCAGCTCTTGGTGATTGGGGAAAGACAACAACACATTGAAGAGGGGAAATTGTCCCGCCTTTTGCTCGTAGGCAATGCTCTCCAAAAGGTATTCAAAGGGATACATTTGGTGTTCCAGGATGCTGTAAAAATGAGCTTGCAAT
The DNA here is from genome assembly GCA_039821145.1 of Bacteroidota bacterium. GTDB lineage: Bacteria > Bacteroidota > Bacteroidia > Chitinophagales > Saprospiraceae > JBCCSZ01. Next base: position 90,252 of record JBCBOS010000022.1, read on the forward strand.
TGTTGCAACTGCTGCAAAGCCGTCTGCCCATAGTCGAGGGTCAGGCGAAGTGGCAGGGTATTGACAAAGTCGCCCACCATCTGTTTCAGTTGCGGATGGCTGCGACTGGCTGCGGGCATGCCAATCACAAAATCTGTACACCGACTGTGCTTGCCCAATACCAAGCCAATTGCAAGGGCACACAAGCTGGTGAGTTGCAAACGGTGCTGACGGACAAATTCGTTCAAGGCCTTTTTGTCTGTATTCGCTATGCTGACTTCTACCACCCCTGCCAATGGGGTTTCCTGCTCCGACATTTCCCACTCCAAAAGATCTGTTGGCAAATGAAACTGCTCTTCATAATCCTCAAACTGTTTTTTCCAAAAATCGGCAGAAGCTGTAAACTGATTCTTTTGGCGAATCCAATGAGCAAAGTCACTGAACTGGATGGAGAGCGGAGCCAAGCTCTTTCCCTGATACAATTGCATCAATTCCAAAAACAAAATCTGAAGGGAGTCGCCATCTGCAATGAGGTGATGGGCTTGCAGATAAAACTGGTAGTAAACATCTGTCAATCGAAAAACGACCAATTTCCAGGGAGGTCGCTCTTGGAGTGAAAAGGTCTGAGACAAAAACTCTTCCACCTTTTCTTGCACCAAGGCACTTGCTTCGGGATGCTCGCGCAAATCTTCTTCCAACAAGTGTTTGTCCAAGTCTACTTCCTGCACGCTTTGAAAGGGCTCGCCATCTTGCATTCGGAAGACATAGCGAAGGACCTCTTGGCGTTGGACGAGTTGCTGCAAGGCCAGCCGAAAACGCGCTGGGTCAAATTGCCTGAGCTCAAATTGAAACAGTGCCGGGATGTTGTATTGACTCACCCGTTGTTCAAACTGGTCGTGAATCCAAATGCTCTTCTGGGCTGGCGTCAGAGGAATGTGGTTCTTTGGCTTGTTGGCCTGAGGAATGCTCCGTCGAGATTGTCGCTGATTGTGAAAAAAATCGAGCAATTGAGGCTTGTAGAACAACAGCTCTTTCTTGTCTTCCTGCGTCAAGCGATGCACAGCCCCTTTGATGCTGAGGTTCACCCCTTTTTTGTCGAGGCCAATGGCAACATTTCGAGCCTTGTATTTTTGTAGTATTTCAATCAGATTTTGCATAGACCAGTTTGCTTACTGACTCTTTCGTTTGCGAGAGACAGCACATTAAAGAATCCATTCGTTGTCCTGAGAATCTTCTTCTTCGCTTTTTTCGTCAATCCATTGAAGGGTTTCCACATAGTTGGAAAGGTGCTCTACGGTCGGGTCGATGAACAAGTTCTTCAAGTCAATTCTGACGCCCAGCCGTTCTTGGATCAGAGAGGCGACCCTGGTGGCTTTGAGGCTGTGCCCGCCGAGGTCAAAAAAGTTGTCGGTAATGCCGATGCCTTGTCGGTCCAATACCTCTTGCCAAATGTCGATGATGGTCTGGTCGATCTCGTTGCGGGCAGGGACGAGTTCGCTTTGTCTATCTGGCAGTTGGTGGAGAGCAGCCAAGGCCTTTTGGTCCAATTTTCCATTGGGGGTCAAAGGAAAGGCTTCCAACTCGATGAAGGCCAGGGGGATCATATAGCTGGGCAGCAATTCCGAAAGAGCAAGTCGATGGTTCGTTGCATTCGATTCTTGTTCGGCTGCTGGAATGATGTAGGCGATGAGTTCAAATTCTCCGACAGCATTTTTCTGAATGTTGACAACTGCATCTTCTACACTTGGCAATTGGGCAATGGCCGTCCCAACCTCTGACAACTCAATCCGATGGCCCCGAATCTTCACCTGCTCATCCCTCCGACCGATGTATTCAAGGTCTCCGTTGGCCAACACCCTGGCAAAGTCTCCCGAGCGATACATCCGCTCTCCTTCCCGAAATGGATTGGGTACAAACTTTTGCGCCGTCAATTCTGGTCGTTGGTGATAGCCGCGTGCCACACCTGCTCCTCCTACGCACAACTCGCCTGTCACACCCACTGGTACCGGACGCAAATCCTCATCCAATACATAGCAACTCAAAGTGGGAATGGGAATGCCGATGTTGCTTTTGTTGAGCTGAATCTCTTCGGCCGTGATTTCCTTGTATGTCACGTGAACTGTCGTTTCCGTGATGCCATACATATTGACCAAGCGACAGTCTGGGTACGCTTGGTGCCAATCTGTCAACAGTTCAGGTAACAATGCTTCGCCCCCAAAGATGAGGCAACGGACCGAGAGAGGCGTTTGGGAAAATTCCTCTTTGTTGGCCAGATTCAAGCTGCGAAATGCGGTGGGTGTTTGATTGAGTACGGTGATTTGTTCGTCTTGCAAAAACTGAAAAAAGGCCCGACTGTCCTGTGCCGTTTCCCTTGGGACCATATGCAATTGGCCACCCTTCAAGAGAGCACCGTACATTTCCCAGACTGAAAAGTCAAAACAATACGAGTGAAACAAACACCAGCGGTCAGTCGGACCGAAATCGAACAAATCATTATCGTTGAACAACAAACGGTTGACATTGCGATGCTCAATTTGAACACCCTTTGGTTGCCCTGTCGTACCGGATGTGTATATCATGTAGACCAGTTGGTCGGGACGAATGCCTGCCTCATAGGTTGGTCCGTCATAGACCAATTTGCTCACATCCAAGACTGGAGCCTGGGAGAGCCATGCGGCGATGTCCTCGGGTAGAGAATGGTCAGTCAGTACACAAACTGCCTGGCAATCTTCAAAGATGTATTGCTTTCTGGACAATGGATAGTCCGGATCGACAGGCACGTAATACCCCCCTGCTTTCAAGACACCCAAAATGGCCACCATCATCCATTCTGTTCGTTGGGTATGCAACAAAACGGGAGCTTCCAAAGACAATTGGTACTCGTCTGTCAACTTTGCTGCCAGTTGTCCACTCAGTTGATCCAGTTGTGCATATGTCAGTACTGTCGGTCCCATTTTCAATGCCGGACTCTCTGGCTGATTTTGCACTTGTTGTTGGAAAAGAGAGACAATGGTTTCCTCACTTCGATACCCCACCCTGGTTTGGTCTGCTTTGGAAAACAACAGCTTTTGTTCTTGCTCATCGATGATGGAAATGTCTTTGAGAAGCAAATCTGGTCGGCGAGTGGTCGTTTGTAAAATCCGAGTCAGCTGCTGGCTCATTCGCTCCATGCTCTTGGTCTTGAACAGCTGGCGGTTGTATTCCAATTCCAGTTGCAGACTTCCATTGATTTCAGCAAATGAAAACGTCAGGTCGTATTTGGTCAAGCCGGAATGCAATGACAAGCGCTCGAAGGACAAGTCTTCAGATGATCCGGCTGCGGCCTGATCCAAGATGTCAAAATTTTGAAGGACCAGCATGACATCAAAGAGTGGAGAGCGGGACAAATCCCGGCGGGGCTGCAGTTTTTCCACCAACATCTCAAACGGAAAATGCTGGTACTCAAAGGCCGTCAAAATCTGCTGGCGCTGCGTCTGCAAAAAGTCTTTGAAAGAAGCATTTCCATCCACCAGGCTGTTGATGGGCAAGGTGTTGACATAAAACCCAATTTGTCGATTCAACTGCTGGTTGTCGCGGCCCGAAGAAGGAGTCCCAATGGTGATCTGAGATTGATTGCTCAGCTTTTTCATCAGGATGTTGACATGGGCCATCAGACTCATGAAGAGGCTCATTCCAAAATTGGCAGCTTGCGCTTTGATGGCCTTGGTCAGCTCGGGAGAAAAGCGGTGCAAGTGGGTACTGCCTTCATAGGTCTTGACTTCCGGACGCTTGAAATCATAGGGCAATTCCAATGGGCGAATGCCTTGGGAAAATACCTCGTCGCGCCAATAACTGAGTTGGCGTTCCAGCTCGGCTCCGCTCAATTTGTTGCGCTGCCAAGTGGCAAAATCCTTGTACTGAATTTCCAATGGCAACAAGGAAGTTCTCTCCCGTCTTTGCAACAAGGAATAGGCCTCCAAAACATCCTGCGACAAAACCGCCACGGACCAACCGTCGCTGATGATGTGGTGCATGTTGAAGGACAAGACCCGGCGACCTTCCTGCTCAAACAAGCGGCAACGCATCAAGGGACCATTCTCCAGGGAAAAAGGCTGGTTCCAATCTTCTGTCAGTTTGTCTTCCAAGGACTCCCCTGCCTCTACATATACCTGCTCCAATGCAAAATCAATGGCATCGACTGGCTGAATCCACTGCATGGGGACATTGTCGATCTCCCGAAAAACGGTGCGGAGACTTTCGTGCCGGGCGATGACCATTTTCATGGCCTCCTCAAATAGAACCAGATTGAACGTGCCCTTCCATTCAAAGGCAGCCGGCATGTGGTAGGCTTTGGAGGCATCTGCAAAACGGCTGAGCACCCACAGTCGTTCCTGGGCAAAAGACAGTGGATGGGCCTGCCCACTTTGCTCGGCCTTTTCGATTTTGACCGCGGAAGATTGTTTGGCTTTTCCATCCAAAATCTCCGCCTGCTGTTCTATGGTGGGATATTGGAAAATTTCGTTGAGCAACAAGTTTTTGCCCATCCGATTGTCGATGATGTGGCGCAGGCGGGTTGCTTTGAGACTGTGGCCGCCGAGTTCGAAAAAGTTGTGGTGAATGCCAAAATCTTCCCGATTCAATACTTCGGACCACATGCCCACCAATGCCTCTTGGGTAGAATTTTTTGGACCGATGATGGCCACCTCCGATTGGCGGTCGGGCCTTGGCAATTTTTTCTTGTCCACCTTCCCATTGCTGTTGAGCGGAATGCGTTCCAACTCCATCAAAACCGATGGCAGCATGTAGGCTGGCAGCTTTTTCGAAAGATGTTTTTCCACCTTTTCCTTTGCCAGGGGAGACTCCAATTCGTAATAGGCCACAATGCTTTTTTCTGCTTGCAAGGACAGCACAATCACCACCGCTTGTTTGACTTGTGGAAGGCTCTCCAACTGGTATTGAATCTCGCCCAACTCAATTCGGTATCCCCTCAGTTTGACCTGATCATCTATGCGACCAATGAAAGCCAACTGACCATCCGGCAACCACTTGCCAATGTCTCCGGTTCGATACATTCGAAGGTTGGAATGAAAGGGGTTGGGAATGAATTTTTCGGCTGTCAGGTCCGGGCGACCGAAGTATCCCTTGGCCACCGATTCGCCAGACAGGCAAATTTCTCCCTCCACCCCAATGGGTTGCAATTGACCAGTCGCATCCAAAACGTATGCATGGGTATCCCCTACTGGCCGACCAATGGGAATGATGGGCAGACGGTCGTCGGAAAATCTGTAGATGCTGCTGTAGGTCGTATCTTCTGAAGGACCATAGAGATTGCGCACCTCCATTTTTTGGTAGTCGAGTTGGTATTTGAAGATTTTGGGCACGGGTTCGCCTGCCATGTTCAAGGCCACCACATGTTGCCAAGAGATGTTTTGTTCCAGCAAGTGCCGTACCACAGAGGGGACGGTGTTGATCATGACTTGACGGTCATCAGCCAGATACAGAGGAATGTCGAGGGCCGATGTCAGGATGCGAATGCGTTTGCCTTGGAGCAGGGGCAACAACATTTCAAAAACCGACAGATCAAAACAATAAGATGTGGCAGCATACAATAGCTCATAAGGTGTCTGTCGAAATTCTCCATGGCACCACTTCAAAAAAGCAATGAGATTGCGGTGGGTGATTTCCACACCCTTGGGCCGACCTGTGGAACCAGAGGTGTAGATGAGGTAAGCGGTTTCCTCGCGTCGATCTACCTCCTGTTGACGGAAGGGTTCAGTATGAGAAATGGATTCGCAAAGCAGACAGTTCTCCGATGCAACAAACGGAATTTTTTCCCGGCTTTCCCGATCCACCACCAAGAGTTGCAAGTCGGCATCCTCGACGATGTAGCGAATGCGCTCTTCCGGATAATTGACATCGATGGGAACATAAGCCTTTCCCGCTTTGAAAGCCGCCAAGATGATGGCCAGAATCTCAGCAGACCGATGCAGGAAGATGCCGATCCGGTCTGTTTGTGCAGCAGCAAATTGATGGGCATAGGCATCCGACCGTTCCTGGAGCTGGGCATAAGACAAAGACTGATGATCTGAAAACACAGCCACTGCCTGTCCCATCTGCTGAAGGTTGTCGGACAACAAATCCATGACACTTTTTTCGGCATGGCTCTGAATGGGTTGGTTGAATTGTTCCAGGATGCGCTGGCGTTCCGATGAGTCCATGATCTGAATCTGCCCCAGTGGGAGAGAATCATTTTTCATCAGTTGGTCGAGCACATGTCTGAATGTTTTGTGGAATGCCTGAATGCTGCTTTTTCTAAACAACTTGGTCCGATATTCAAACTGGATGAAGTGCCGCTGGTCGGGTTCGACACCAAAGTTGATGCTGATGTCAAACTTGGAAGGGACCTTGTTTCGCTCGGTTGGTTTTTCTTCGTACAAGTAATGGTCCACATCTTGCATCCGAAAGCCGTGTTGTTGTTGCCACTCGATGGCCCCTTCTCCAAGGGCTGTATTTTGAACGACCAACAAAATGTCAAAGAGGGGGCTGCGGGATGTATCTCTGGCCAAATCCAATTGCTCAATCAATAAGTCCAAGGGGTATTCCTGGTACTTAAAACTCTCCAGTGAATCGCCTGCCAATTCCTGTAGGTATTCAGAAAAAATTTGGGCAGGCTGGTAAGTGGAAAGCAGAGGCAGGGTATTGACGTACAGTCCGATCTGGTTGTGCAATTGGCTGTGGGACCGACCTGCCACTGGTGTGCCGATGATGAGTTGGTTTTGTCCCGACCACTTGTGCAAACAAAGACTCCAAACGGCTCGGTACAAGTTGAAAAGCGTGCTTCGGTTTTTCTTGGCCAGGGCCTGCATGTTTGCGTAGAACTCCGCCTCAAAATAATACTTCTGAGAAGCTCCTTCGTATCGGTTGAGTTCGGGACGTTGAAAATCATAGGGCAGGCTGAGTGGTTCTACTTCCTGCAAGTTTTTCTGTTGCCAAAAGCGAGCAGCCCGTTGCCCAAAATCGCCATCAATCCGGTTTTTCAGCCACGCACTGAAGTCTTTGTAGTGAATGTCTAAAGGTGGCTCCTCCTGCTCCAATCCCAGACAAATGTTTTTGTAACTCGCCATGACCTCTTGCATCCAAGTACCGATGGACCAACCGTCGCTGATGATGTGGTGCATACTGAAAATGAGGACATGTTCTCTGGGAGCAATGTCAATCAGTTGAATGGACAACAAAGGGCCATTGACTAAGTCAAACTGAAAATTGCTGAGGTTTTCCAACTCCTCTGTCAAAGCCTGCTTCACATTCTTTCGCCCACTGAAATCCATGCGCTGAATGGAAAATGGCAATTGCGCATGGACGATTTGTACTGGCTCTTCGTCAATGACAGAAAAGGTGGTCCGCAGGCTTTCGTGCCGTTCCAAACTCTTGCGAAACGCCAACTCCAATTGGTTCACCTCCACCACTCCTTCCAAGTGCAAAGCCATGCAAATGTTGTAGGCTTGATTGCCCCCCTCGAATTGACTCAGTACCCAAATCCTTTTTTGGGCGTTGGACAGTGGGTAGTGCTGGGCGGTGGGCAGGGCCTGGATGGACTCAGGAGCCCCCTCTACCCTACTCTCTTGCAAAAAGTCAATGATCTGTTGCTTGTGTTCTCTGAGCAATTGGAGCAAGTCGTCGGGCAGTTGGCTCACCTTCCCAGACAGACGAAGGTGTTGGCCATCCACTCTTGGTACGATGCCGTTTTTGCGCAGGGCCGATATGATGTCAAGAATTTTCATACGTCAGTCTTAAATCGTGATTTCTTCGCCTTGGGTAGAATTGGATTTCAACCACAGCAAATTGATGATGTAATCTTTGATTTCTTTGATTCGATTGAGTTGGAGCAAACGGGATGCTTCCATTTGCAATTGCAGATCGCTGTTGACCTGGTTGACAATTTGTACCCCCAACAAAGAGGTGACATTTTGGTCCATGAGTGTGAGTTGGTCAAAGTCCTCTACTGCTGTCAAGTCGATCAGGAGCTGTTCTTCCAACAGCAGTCGAAGATATTGTTGGAGAACATCTACGCGATCTGGTGCCTTGAGCAACTGGCCTGCCAATCGTTGCCGTTGGCTATGGTCGCTCCCTTGCCGGGCCTTTTTGGAAGCAATGCACTCCCAATCCCCGGATCGGTACCAATCCCTTGCCTTGGTTCGCTGAAGTTTTCCGCTTGATGTTCGGGGCAATCGCCGGGGAGAGAGCAGCAAGATGTCATGGGCTGGCAATCCGGTTTGTTGAAGAAGGAGTTGATCGATGCGACGCAAAACATCTGCAGTCAGTTGTTGCAAAAAGGAGCGCTTCAATTCTGCAAAAACCAGTAATTGGCCCGCCTGTTCGTCCAAGCAGGAGACCACTACCCCATTGTCTGCTACCGCTTCTATCTGTCGATCCATCAGCCTTTCCAGATCGTAGGGGAAAATGTTTTTGCCCTTGAGAATGATCATTTCTTTGGTGCGACCAAGGATGAACAATTCTCCATCCATGCATTCTCCAATGTCTCCGGTCCGGAAGTAAGACCGTCCCTCCCATTCGATGAAAAAGGGAGCGTTGGCCTTGTTCCAATACCCATGGGTAATGCTTTGGCCTGCCAGGCAGATTTCGCCAGCTGATGGGTGAACAGAGTCGTCGGCGGCATCGTAAAAAATCATGGACAGCTCGGGGCAGAGTCGACCGGAGCTGATTTTGGAATCGGTAATGGTGGGTGATCCGGCCGATACCAAGAGGGTTGCTTCTGCCAATCCGTAGCAGCTTCGCAAAGCCTCGGGACGGAATCCGACGGAGGCAAATTTGTGTTGAAATTGTTGCAGGCTGTCTGCTCGAATGGGTTCAGAGCCATTGTAGGCAATTTGCCAGCAAGACAAATCCAAGGACGCCATCTCCTCTGCTGGAATGCGTTGAACACAGGCGTCGTAAATGAAATTGGGACCGCCCGAATGGGTTGCACCAAAGCGCTGAATGGCCCGCAGCCAGCGGACTGGATGTTGTACCACAGAAACCGGAGGGAGGAGGATGCAGCGGCAGCCAACATGGAGGGTCAGCAACAAATTGCCGATCAGGCCCATGTCGTGGTAAAAGGGCAGCCAACTGAGAATGACGGCATCCGATCGGCAGTCAAAAGTATCTGCCAACAACATCAGATTGTGTTGCAAATTTTCTTGAGAGACCATCACTCCCTTGGGCTGGCCAGTGGAGCCAGAGGTGTATTGAAGGAAGGCACAATCGCTCTGTCTTTGAGGAGGGATGCTGGTGTCGGAAAGCTGTTCGAAGTCGACCGGAAGCAGGCGAGCAGTCACTCCCATGGAGAGCAATCCCTGCTCAAATCGTTGGGCATCTCTTTGGGGACAAAGAATGAGATCGCTTTGGGCATCTTCCATGATGGTTTGCAGGCGGGCAAAGTGGCGATTGTTTTTGGGGTAAAACATGGGGACCGCAATTCTACCCACCCATTGGCAGGCCAAAAAGTTGATGAGAAATTCGATGGAGTGATGGAACAGCAGCAGCACGGGAGCATCTGAATGACCTTCCCTTTCGAGTTGGCTTGCCAGCCCTGCGGTCCGCTCGTACAGTTGTGCATACGTCAGAGCAGTCTCCTCTCCTTCCAAAGAGACATAGGCGACCACATCCGCTTGTTGCAGATTCCTTCGCTCCAAAGTCTGTATCAGATTCTTCACTATTCGGTCAATTGGGAGCAGGCCTTGAAAAGACCATTGCTCTGGGTGAACAAATTTTTGGCTGAGACAAACAACTCCTACCCCCACACCCCTCCTCTCGAAAGGACATAGGGACCAACGGAAATTGTTTCAGTCCGTGGCCAATGTCATACCAACTGTTTTTTTTGCGAACGAGAACAGTACGTTTGTCTGTCGTACAAGTCCGGGGCAGCAGGCGTTAGCCCCCCGTTCTTCTCAGCTCATCTTCCGATCCAAAGGCGCGGTTGCGGGAACGGACGTTGCTGTTTCCAAAGGTGTAGCCGAGACTCAAGATGACCCGGCGGCTGTCAAAATTGCCATTGGCCCAAGTCGAAAGGCCGTTGTAGTCCGAGGTGCCACTCCACCAACTTTGAAAGAAGATGTCCTGGGCACTTAGTTTTACATCCAACTGCTGGAAAAATTTGCGCTGGAGGCCAAGGTCCAAGCTCCAACTGGCATCTGTTTCGAATACCCCACCCCATATGCCCGGTCCGGCATACCAACCAGATATTTCTCCTCGAAATCCAAAGGGCAGGTCGAATGTATGTTGCTGATAAATGTTGTAAGACCAGGCTTGCAAGTCGATGGTGTTGCCACCGCCATAATCAGCTTGGTTGTCCTGATAGGAACCGACGAGAGACAGATAAGAATTCCACTTTTTGCCAATGGAAAAGGGAAGACTGGCACTGAAACTGTAGAGCGACAAGGTCTCCAAATTGTCCCAACTGATGAAACCAGCCCTGGGGTCCACATCATCCGGACCGATGAGTTGGGTGATTTGGTTGTCGACCCGGCTGTAGGCCAATCGAAAATTGAGATAACCCTTGAGGGTGTAACCCAATTCGATGTTGTTGCCAATTTCTGGCTGCAAGTTGGGATTGCCCTTGCCAAAAGACAACTCACTGGTTTGGCTCCTGAATGGATTGAGGACAAAGTAATCTGGTCGATTGATCCTCCGGCTGTAGCTGAGCAAAAAGCTGTGATTGCTGCTCAGGCTGTAAGTCAGCGAAAAGTTGGGAAAGACATTGAGATAGTTCAGCTCAACAGGCGGCTCACTGAGGTTTTTGTCAAAGGTGATCAACTCGCCTGTCGCATCGGTTTGCTCCAGTCGGAGGCCCATGGTCATGCTCCATTTTTCGCCCAAGCCTCTGGCATAGCTGAAATAGCCTGCATAGACATTTTCGTCGTAAAAGAATTCGTTGGATCGCTGTCTGTTCAACAGCCTCCTTTCGGCATCTACATCGTAAAACAAGAAAGAATTGTCTGTGGAGACCCGACTGTATTTGGCGCCAAGAGAGAAATCACCTTCCAGGATGCGGGTGGAATAATCCACAGAAGCAGTGTAGATGTCAATGTCGATCAGGGTTTCATAGGCCTTGTTGTTGACGCTGAGCAGTTGCTTGCCGTCGTGGGCAAAATAGCTATTGGGCTGGCTGTGATCTGCCTCGTCGGAATAGCTCCCGTAGTTGGCGTCGATGTTGAGCGAGTGGCCATTTTGGCGGAAGTTGTAGTTGACATTGAAGGAATTGTTGATCCGTTTGGGATCGTAATTGTCTGCCGAGATGAGGATGCTGTCCACTGTTTCGGGCCGGGCCACCGTGGCGAGTTCATTTCGATAGGAGGTTTGGTATGGTCCACCATTGTAGCCGCCATTGTAGGCCAGGCCGATGATGTGGTTGGGGGCCGGGTGGAAGTCTGTGCCAATGCGGTAATTGACACTGGTTTTGTCAAACAAGTAGCCGTAGGTTTCCTCGGTGATGAAGCCATTGAGGGTGTTGCGGTAAAAGACGTCGCTGGCTACTTTGCCTCGCATGAGACTCACCTCGCCAAAGGTATTGAACTTCTTGGTCCGGTAATTTCCACTGACGGTGGCATTGCCTCTGGCAAAATCACCTTGACTGAAGGTGGTGGCTATCGAGCCATTGGCCCCCAGGTTTTTGTCCTTTTTTAGGATGATGTCGATGATGCCCCCACTCCCCTCCGAGTCGTAGGCTGCTCCTGGATTGGAGATGATTTCAATCCGATCGATCTGCTCGGCAGCAATGTTTTGCAGATAGGTGGCGAGCCCCGAGCCTGTCAATGGCAAACGCTTTCCGTCGAGATAGACCAGCACGTTGGAACGCCCGAGGATGGAGATGTTGAAGTTGTTGTCGACCACCAATCCGGGGGCTTTGCGAAGAAGTCCGAGGCTGTTGTCCCCGGCGCTGTTGATGGTTCCTTCGACGTTGAAAATGGTCCGATCCGGCTTGACTTCGACCAGGGATCGGGTGCTCACCACAGTGGCCGTTTCCAGTACCACGTCTGACGATCGAACTTGTTGGACACCCAGGTCCAGCGATTGCCCGTCTGATAGGTCCACCTTCTGATTGTGGTCTTCATACCCGAGAAAAGTAGCTTGTAAGAAATAAGACCCGGCCTCCACATTCGCCATGGCAAACCTACCCTGCTCATCTGTTATCGCCACCTTTGTCAGACTGGAATCCGAGGCACTGTACAAAGCGACATTGGCATAGGAAAGTGGCTCATCCGCTGCTTGAAGAAAGGTGCCGCTGATGGAGGGAGATTGTGCAAGTGCACAGGAAAGCCATAGGGCAAACAGAGTGGTTAGAGATGTAATTTTCATTTGATTAGGTATACCAAAGCTGTTATCAAAAAAAGTATCCTTTTGACCCATCGGACCGAATGCCAAAGTGAACCATTACCAACAGCGCATACGCACGCAGCAAGCAGACGCTTGCCTTCTCCGAAAGCAATTGCCTCTCCGTTGGCAGCATTCACAACGGCTTCTGCTTGCAATGTCTCTTTTGGACAAAGGCAAGTACAGGCAAAACGCTTGTGAATGACAACAAGGATTGTCAGTTTTTCACAATGATTTTAGCGGTCAAGCAGGCTTGGATGTTTGACAAAACTCATTCTGGCCAAAGTCCAGAAGACTGTCGGTGCTTGTGTCACGTTTGCAGGCAAGATCAAGTTCTCACAAGGTCACTACATCCACTTCGATTCGATAGAAATATGTCGTTAATTCTCGTACACAGTCTGGATAACTCGGTTCAGCGAATGGATTCGTTGGTTGCATAAAATCGTTGTGTTCCAACTTACTATTTGTGTGACGAATCCAAGGAATTTTCTGTGTATGCCCCTTGAAAAACGGGACTTTTGATTGGATTGTCTTGTGTCAAGACATGTCAAATATATGAATTAAAAAGAAAACTTGAAAGCACTTCACCAAATAAAATATACATTTGTTTTAGTAGTATTTAATAAAATATCAATCTGTAAACAAAGGATTCTGCAGCACATACGCATTCGTTGCATGCGAGGCTGACCGGCATTCTGATCGCTTCTCCCCCACCCTATTTCTTGAGTTTCTTCTGCCGATCGGTTTTGTCCATCAGGCGCTGCAGGGCCTTGCTCTGCCCCAGGATGCTGCGCTGTCGCCGGGCCTCATCGGTGAGCATTTGAAACCGCTGGTCACTGTCGCTGTCCCATTCGATCAGCTTGGCGTTGAGGGCTTGTAGGTTGGTGAGCAGGAGGAGGTCCAGCATATTGGCATTGTCGCGAATGTTGCCTTTGGCGTCGGGATTGCGCTGGCGCCATTGTTTGGCAGTCATGCCGAATACCACCTGGTTGAGCAGGTCGGCTTCGCTGGCAAAAATCTGGCCTTCGCGGCGTGTTCCCACCAATTGGGAGGGGACCAAGTTGGCGCGGGTTGCCTCTGTCATCAATGGATAATTGGCCTTGGTGAGCTCCCGGCGAAGGTCCCAGGGGTCACCCAGCTTTTGGTATTCCTCTTCTTTGAGGCGTTGATATTCCTCGATGACCCCCAATTTGAAGGCCGGACTGATGGCCGAACAGAACTCTATGGCGATGGTAGAATGCGCATAAGTGCCTCCATATCGGCCCGATTTGGACTGGATGCATTTGATTTGGGCCTCGCCAATGAGCTGTTTGGCCGACACGACAAAGCCCACTCTGCCCGCTCTGTTCCTAAACCCCTCAAATTTGAGGGGATTAAAATCGACAGAATTGTGCTTTTTTTCCCATTCAAAAATGAAGTCGAGGGTGGATAGATTGCGGAGCCAGTTGCCGATGACCTGGTCGGTGCGGGCGTCGACGAGCTTGGCCATGTCGGTAATACAGAGGTAAAAACTGCCATCAATGTCTCTGTATCGGATGGCTTGGCCTTGGACTTCTATGCTATTTTTCGTGTTTTTTGCCATAGTGTTGAAGCGATGATCATTTTGTTTCCTTGGTCAATTTTATCGAAGTTACTGAAAGCTTTCGAGAGAAAAAAGTTCTTTAAAAAACTGTAAACCAGTTATTTATATTTTTGAATATTTGTGCATTAATTCATTAATACGACTTTTTTATTTTCGTTCAAATACTCAAAAGAACATTTGAGCACCGCTACAGGAACATAGGCAGTATCATTTTTGGGTAAACGTTCATTTATTCGAAAACTCATCAACGATCTATTTTTGCACATAAATTCAAAAACTCACTTTTTCACAAAATCAAATATACAAAAAATCATTTGTTCAAAAGTGTGTTTATTCATTTGAGTTTATGTATATTTGTGTAAATGATTATTTGAAAATGTGAGTAAACATGCAAATGAGCAAACGAATGAACGTTCATCAACACATTTATTCAAACACTCAATTAATCATTAATTCATTTGAGCAATTGCACAAACACACAATAAATCAAATGCACATTTGCTCACCCGTTCATTTGAACATTTTTATTCCATCCTAAAAAGAGAACGAAACACTATGGCCTTTGTCATCACAGTAGCCAATTCAAAAGGAGGCGTCGGCAAGAGCACGGTCGCCTACGGGCTGGCATGCTATTACGCCCAACGCGGCGCCAAGGTAGCGATTCTGGACGAGGATATTCAGCAGACCATCACCGACAACATCGAAACTGCCCGCGACAGGGGAGAGGAGGTGCCCATCGATTTGCTCGACAAAGAACAAATGAGTTCTTACCAAAAGTTGAGCGAGGAGAGTGAGTACGACATCATCTTCGTAGATACCCCTCCCGTACTGACCACCCAAATCGGTAGCATCTACGACGTGTCCGACATGATCCTCATCCCCATCAAGCCCTCCACCAACGACTACAATTCGCTCATGCGTTCCATCGATACCCTCAAGGAGGCCATGGACCGCAAACCAGATCTGGTGACCTCCATCGTCATCAACATGGCCGTCAAGAGCAGCAAAGTACAGGACGCCTTCCGACAGGCCTTCGAGGCAGAAGAGCGCATCAAAGTGCTCAACACGGAACTGGCCAATCGGGTCATCTACACCAAGTACCTCCTGGATACCTACACCCTTTTCAAAACCAATGACAAACTGGCCAAACAAGAAATGGCGGCATTGGGAGATGAAATCTATTACATGCTCACTCTATAAAACACGATACAATGGCTGATAAATCACTGGATTTCAACAAACTCAAAAAACGCAAGCCCGCAAGCCCGGCTCCTGAAAAGCCCAAAAAGGTGTACAAGGAGGTGGAAGTGGTCCCCGCCACAGAAAAAGCCCCTGTTGCCAAAGTCAGCAGCACTCCCACCCGCAAAAAAGGGAAGGTGGGCCGCCGTTCCTGGAAACAACAGGATGTGGAGTACATGAGGGTATCCTTCGACACGCCCGTGGCCACCTATCAGAAGATCAAACAGCTGCTGGCCACCAAGTTTTTTGGCACCTACATCGCCAAGGATGAAATGCTCAATGTCGCCTTGGATGAATTCATCAACAAGCACCTCAAATGAACAATTGAGTAAATGAATATTTGAACGTTTATTCATTTACTCAAAATATATTCTGAAAAGCTTTATTTTGACTGTACGCCCGTTTCAATGAAAACGATGCCCAAGTAGGGGAGTGAGCAGGAAAAACGCCTTAGAAGGGCAGAAAATGGCCAAATGGAGGTCAAATGGCCTTGGGCAGTTGTCAAGAATTGGAGGAAATGTTCTTCAATACATCCCCAACAGAGGAGAATCCCTTGCGCTGGCGCTGTTGTGGCCTTTCTTCCTGACGCCATTGAGACTGCTTTTCCATGAAGGAGGCAAAGTGCTGCTTTTGTTCGAAGACCTTTTTGGGGAGTCCCCCTTTTTTGTCGTCGGGTGTCACCCGTTTTTGGCTCTTGCCACTGGCCGCATCCTTGATCCGCTTCAGCCGAGCCTCCTCGATCAGGTCCAAGGTGTGCTTGACATAGAGGTGCTCATTGCCTTCCAACTCTCCAAAGGAACAATGCTTTTGAATGATGAGAAGAGCCAGGTTCCGATTGACGCCATACTCCACCAAATAATAAAATCCGACGGCCTGGCTGTCACTCAATCCCGTCACAGCCTGTTGGGCATAGCCTTTGGGAATGTCCAACTGCAGCAAGCGATCATAGACCTTTTTCTGGGTCTTGGAAAAGGTATTGTCTCGCTGGGCATCAAAGATGTCGGACTGCTGGGTATTGCGGCCACGCAGGGTCTGAAGAGCAGGAATTTTGTCCAACAGGACCTGGGTGCGCACATAAACCGTGAAAATGATCTTGGCCAGTGCCTTTCCCTTGCGAATCTCTTCGTAGGTAAACCAGTAGGGGACGCTGTCGTTGGCCTCCAGTTCCTTGCGGGCGGTTTCCAGGATGCGTTTTTTAAAGTCCGAGGGTCGTTTGTACTTTTTGTGAACACCAAAAAACAGCCGAAGCTCCTCGTACTCGTATTCGAAGGTAAACTCGGGATCATTTGACTGCTGGTCGTGAAATCGCTGAAACAGATCCATGATCCGCGCCGTGAAGCTGGACCGATAGAGGCGAAGGTCCCATAGCAACTTGGTGTAGGGCAGGCCTTGGCGATAGAGAAAAAACTCGGCGATGTCAGCAGAAAAACGGGCCTTGATCTCCCCCTTGAGTACCCCCAGGCTGCTGAGCCAATTGACCTTCACGAAGTCCTTTTTGCGAGGCTCTTTGATGAGGATGGGGTTTTTGTTTAGGTGATCGAAGATGTCGCTGGTGATTTGGTAGATGTCGGACCACTTTTCGCCCGTCGTGTTGTTGATGAACTCCAAAAAGTCCTTGGTCGGCACAACGATCTCGTTGGTTGGTCGGTCCTTGTCCATCAGGGCAGCCAATACATAGATCATCTGACGGGCGCGGAGATTGATGGTCTGGCCGCCCAGAAGAATCTTGTTTTGCTGAAGTATCTGCGTATCTTTCGAATCCACAAGAGGCGCGTTTGATGAGCGACAAATATAAACAAATATCCTTACCTCAGACACGAAAACAAACCCAATGTCGGAGATAGTTCCCAACAAAAAATCATTTGCCCCTAAACTGTCGTAGATGGATGGATTCAATCACCCCCAATCTGTCGCAGATGCTGTCAGAACACCCCTATTTTGTTGCAAAACGCGTTCCTGCTGTCCCCCGCTGGTGACTTTCACCCTCAATCTGTCGCAGATCGCTGCAAAGGCCCGCCGAATAAGGGAAAGTGAGACAAATCAAGGGCAGCAAACGAGACAAATCGAGGGTGGTAGAAACCGTTTTACCCCCAATTTGTCGCAACAAAGGGGCAAACGCCTTCCAATCTCCCCTAATCTGTCGCAGTTACAGGTCAGAAGACATGGCAAATCAAGTCATTGGAAGAGTTGTGGAGACAGTTCGCAGTCTACATCCCTCAATTTGTCGCAACTGAGAGCGCTGATTGGGCAAGAGGCAAGTCCAAGACCCTCAATTTGTCGCAGATGGGGGACCAAAGCTGTCTCATCCGACTGCCTGGCCTTCCCTTTTCTGTTTGCTTCCCCTCGATTTGTCGGACCAAAAGGGAATTTCCCCCAATTTGTCGAACTCAGGGTAAAAAACACCCCCAATTTGTCTCTGAAGCACCCCTGATCTGTCGGAGAAAAGAACTGATTTGCCCCCAATTTGTCGGTTATTCACCCTCAATCTGTCGTAGATTTTGCTTTTAAGAAGTTGATAATCAATGAGTTGTGCTGTCTAAATCATATATCTATAATAAAAGTAATACCTAATTATACCTCTGGCGAGGAAAAGGGGACAGGATTTTTCAATTAAAAATTTTCTTTTTGTTGCCTATGGGGGTAAGAGCCAGATAATTCGTCAAATTATATAAAGCTTTGCTTCACCCCCAATTTGTCGCAGATGAGAGCATTTGATGATCTTTTTGCTTTGCGAGCGGCGAATTGGGTGGGCCTTGCAGGCATGCTTTTTGGGCTTTTTCCCTGTGAAACAAAACAGTGGAATTGCTTTTGGAGTTTTATTTTTGAATCAGCGCTTGTCACAGGCAAGCATTGGTGGCACAGACAAAAAATACACAAATGGCAATGGATCAATACAAAAGCGCCTTTTTACTGCTACTGGTTTTTTTGCTCCATTCATCTTGTGAGCCAGAACCAATGGCCGATCCTCCTTCTCCGGTGGAAGATCGCACCTATGCCATTTGCAACAGCTCTTTGCCCGACTGTATGAGAAGCACAGGAGAATATTGTCTATTTGGGTACAAGTGGGGAGAAAAGCCCGCCTTTGATCCACGGGGCATCGACCTCCAAGGGCCGGAAGCGCCTGGGGGAGTGGTAACCTACAGTTTTCAAGAATCGAACGGAACCATCAATACCCATCGCCAGGTAGGTTTGGAGAGCAAGTCATTTGATGAACTGTTGGACTGTGCTCGGTCGGAATTGAAACACGCTTTGGATACTTGGACACAGGCGGCCAACATCTCTTTCCAAGAACAGCCCGACAACAGCGAGAGCGACATTCGGTTTTTTGTCGCCGACATCATCCAAAGCGGCATCGGTTATCCCAACTACGACCTATCGGCCTGTCAATCTCTCAAAGGCACCCTCATCATCCAATCCGACATTGCCATTTTCAATTGCGACGACTTCTACATTTTTGCCCTCCATGAGTTGGGACACGTGTTGGGGCTGGGCCATGTGCGCACAGCCAATGTGATGAATCCCGATTTTTTCGACTACGAATTCGAAGGCTTGCAGTCGGGTGATCTCAAGGGGATTGTTGAGATATATGGAGAAAAATAGACCTTTTGCTCCCTGGCATTGATTCTATTTTCCTTTTGGCATGTATCCTTTTACCCCATCGGGTATTTCCGACCAATATCTTCGTTGGGTGGTATTATTGCCTGGTATGGGCTTGATGTGCTTCTTGGATGCATAGCCATGTCCCACACTGGCCCCTTGCGCATCGGGATGGTAGTGATAAACAAACCATTGATGGATGTAATTGTTGCCTGAGTCATAAATGTAGCAGGTTCTCTCAGTGGTATCGCTACCTAGGTTTGTCCAATCACTTTTGACGATTTTGTATCCTTCCTGTTCGATGAGGACGTTGAGTGCATTGATGTAGTGCGCAAAATGCGTGTTTTTGTTGATGCTTCCCAATACATTGTTGTGGACGGCTGCTCTGACAGCATTGGCATTGGAGCCATTTGGCAAGTTCGTAAAGTAGTGATTGACATTGACACTGTCCCATTCGACATCTCTCGCCAATCGCAATCCGGCCAATAGGGCGGCAGTGTTGGCAGCATGAGGAAGGAGAGCAATGATTTCTGAAGGCCTTGCAGACGTCTGGTACATGGTCATGGCATTGCAAAGATTCATGATGTTGTTGATGCTGTGGTTGGCCAGCAAATTGGCCATGTCCCTTCTGCAGTTGTTGTTGGCGGAGTCATAGTGGCGGAAAAAGTTCATGTTGTTTCCAACGCCTGTTATCGTTACATTGGCCACCCCGCCGTTGGCTCTGAGTGCATCGAGCAGTCGCAGTCCACCATAGGTGTTGAAATGGGCCATGGTTTGTACGGAAACCATGCCCATGATGGCAGCCGTATGGGCAGCGCCGATTTGGGCCAGACAATTGCTTGCCAATGACAGGCTGGAGGCGTTGTTGGTCACCAAGCCGTACAGGACGGGAAACTGTCTGACGGCAGTCATGATGTTCTGTGCTACTGCAGTGCTTCCACCTGCAAAGTCCAAAACGGTGAAGGAGCGCCCATCGTGCCGGGTATTTTGCAAGTAGGTAGTGTAGTGTGCTTCTCTTTGGGCAGCACGATTGGGTTTGGTGACGGTATTGGAGTGGTCGATACTGGCAGTTGTTTGTGTATCAATGGCTGCCTTTTCAGTAGCGGATGTTTGGCCCAGTAATCTGTTGTACTCTTTCACAGCCTTGCCATACTTATTCATGTGAGGGCCCGCTTCCAGGTGTGCGACAAGATTTGATTTCATCCTCGACTTTACAGCTCGGTCATTTCTCAGGTCTACTTGCTGTTTTTCAGTTTCTGCCTGGGCTCTCAGGTTCGCTACTCTTTGATCGTGCTCGACTTGGGCGTCTGCTGCCCCTCTTGTGTGGGCCTCCTGGGCTACATCGGTGGCATCGTTGATGGCATTTGCATTGGAGTTGGGCGGAAGGTTGGCAAACATCGCCACTGTCTTGGCTGCAGAGAAACCATGATTTTGGGCTCTTTGCAATCCACCTTGGAGGGCCGCTGCATTTTGGGCATGTGGTAGGATGAGTGCCAAGTCTCGTACGCGATGTTGGGCAGCAACCATGGTCATGGCTGCGAGGGACGCACGGATGTCTGCCTCTGTATGGGTACCCAGCAAGCCTGCCAGTGCATTGATGTTGTTTTGGCTTGTCACATAAGTAGCATAGAATGCATGTTGGGCAGCAATTTGTGCGAGTTTGGGATTGTTCACACCTGCCGTAGTGCTGAGGGTATGCAGGAAGGGAATGCCGAATTGGGCATTGATGGCACCAAAGTGGACCAACTCATTGTAGTGGATGCGGCCGAGTATATTGGTTGTTCCAACAAGGCCGAGATGTTGCATGCACTGGGCCCACAGTGCTCTGTTGGGGTTGGTGACATTCACAAAGGCCATCAAGTTGGGATTGGCATTGATGTCGTTGATGATCTGCGGTACTGCTCGGACGTTGTGGTTGGCAAGTACAAGGGCTTTCAGTGTAATGGGATCATGATTGCTTGCCTGCAATGCGCGATCGATGCCGATCATCTTATTGGCAAAATGGCCTGCTCGATTTTGGTGTTTGGTTCGAGCGTATTGGTGTGCTTGCTTGACAGCATCTGCTCGCAATTTGAGGAAGTCATAGTCTTCTTGGTCTAGCGCTCGATCGTGAAACAAATGACTTTTTACAACGACAGCATTTGTGCGCGTAGGCAGCTGGACTCCAAGGTTATCGGCAATGTGCAACAAAACCTGGAGCATGCTGAAGTTGCCCAAGCCTACAGCCTGTACCGTATCTTGTACATCTCCAATAAGGGTTTGGTTGTCGGCAACCAATCGCCTTTGCACGATGTGCCCAGTTGAGGAACGAGGTGAGTCGGGAGCAGCGATGGGGGAGGAGCTCGTTTGATGTCCCATTTCCAACGCCTTTTGCCCCATTTGATCTGCTTCGTTTTCCAATCCCTTGTCGTCGTTGATTTGTACACCGGTTTTCATTTGCACCGTCGGTTGCACCCTGCCTTGCTTTTGCTGGACCACATGCCAGGCCTCGTGGGGCAGCTGCTTTTCCTGACCGCTGGCCAGGTGGATGTTGCTGCCTTGCGCATAGGCATGGGCGTTCATGGTCTTTGGCTGGGAGGAATTGTAATGCACCTTGACATCATCCATCGACTGGCCGGACAGTTGTTCGATGCCCGACTTGAGTTGCAGAGGCAGACCCGTATTGGCAGCCCGATTGGCCATGTCTTGAAAAGATTGCTGTCGCTGCACCACCTTGCTTTGGTCGGCCAAGGCTTGCAGGGCTTTTTGTTGGACGACTTGTGGACTGGCTTGAAGTGGGTGCTGTTCTGATTCAGGGGATTGCTCCGTGGGTCTTCGGACCTCTAGCTGCTCAGCTTTGGGACTGCTCTGTGGGCTTTTTTCTGGATGATCTTTCATCTTTGGGGTCAGATTTGTTGTGAACGATGGTGCATCACCAATTTGGCTACTGCTTCTGCTTCAGGCTGTTGTGAGGGACAACCGAGAGCATTGTCTAATGCACTTTGTGTGCCATTGTCTGGGTTGGTGGTGTAGAATGGATCCTAAATATATGTATTTTACACATAAAAAGGAAGTGAAATGTATTTTGAAGTCATTGATTGTTTGGCAACTGTTCCATTTTTGATGGAGAAAGTCCGTCGCTCGTCACAGCTGTCTGAAGATGCTCTCGTCGATGGATTCGACGGATTGTTCCCATTGTCTGGGAATTGTCTTTTCGTCACAGCCCATGATGCTGATGCCTCCGACGATGGCACAGATGGTGTCGCGATCTCCCAGTGCAGCTACTGCTTTCCAAAGTGCTTGACTGAAATCCTGGCGGTAGTGTGCAGCACACCAGATGGCAAAGGGAACGGTATCCTGGGCAGTCATGCGTTCGCCATTTCCCAAGATTTGTCTGATGGTCTCCATTCGGTAGCTGGTAGGCACCTGAAGTGATTTGCGAATCTTGCTGCGAGTGTCAGAATCGGGAAGGCCTTGAGCGACCTGCTCAATGAGATTTTCTGCCGAAAGCATTTTGTCATTGATATGAGCTTTGGTGACCAAAGCTGTGGCCAGTGAGACAGCCATGGCACCCGCAGTTGCTTCTGGGTGGGCATGTGTCACGTGGGCAGATTGAGCTGCCATTGTTTTGACTGCATCCAGGTCATCATAGAAATAAGCACCAATCGGGCTGACGCGCATCGCCGCCCCATTGCCCATTGAGCCCATGCCGTCGAAGGCCGAACTGGAGGCGGTTTGCCATTGTTCGCCTTGTGAAATTGTCCGAAGGATGCGTCGGACAGTCGCACCATATCCGCGCTGGGGATCAAGCTCGTGTTTGTGGACAAAAGAACGGACCAAGTCGTCTTGCTTGATGGAACAATGTGCTTCCAACTGCTCAAAAACAGCCAGGGCCATGACCGTATCATCTGTAAACTCCCACTGGGTAGGGGGGAGGCTTTTGGACTGAATGTGTTGCAGGACAATTGCGCGCTCTCCAAAAAAACTCTCTCCAAAGGCATCTCCAATCGATACGCCTTGGAGGGATCGACGAGCGAGGGTCAGCCTTTGTGGGTGCATGTTGCTCATAAGAGTTGTATTGCTTGAGAAGAGACAAGAAAAAAACGATTCTCATTTTACAAAAATTCCCTTCTCAAGGGATTTCTGAAGCCAAGCAGGAAATTGCATCAATTCTGCCAAACAAAATCGAAAAGATGCCTATGTTTACAGGATGTCATTTATACCTATGCGAAGTCCCAACCCACCTTGGATTGGGCATACATAAATCAACTGCTATGAAAAAATTTCCAGAACTTCAGACGGCCAGACTCCTCCTAAACCAATTGCAGGCTGCCGATATCCCCAATATCGTGCGCTATGCCGACGAGGAGAAGATTGCCGGTATGACCCAAAACATTCCCCATCCTTATTCAGAAGAATCTGCCATCTTTTGGATCAACAGTGCCCACCAGGGATTTGCGCGACAGGACCAATATACTTTCGCCATTCGCTTGAAAGAAGACCAAGCATTCATTGGTGGGGTGGGATTGCATCCTGCCAATACACATCAGCGGGCGGAACTGGGCTATTGGCTGGCGGTTCCATTTTGGGGACAAGGCTACATGACAGAGGCAGTTGCTGCGGTGCTGCAATTTGGATTTGAGCAATTGAAGCTTCACAAAATCCATGCAACCCACTTGGAAGAAAATTTGGCATCGGGCAAAGTGATGCAAAAATGCGGGATGCAGAAGGAAGCCATCTTGGTAGACCACATTCGCAAGGGAGGTCGCTTTTGTACCTTGGTCCAGTATCGATTGACGCAGGAGGAGTACCAGCAGTTGGATTTGCCTCCAAGGGCCCAGGAGTAGGAGAGGGGGTGCCGTATACATCAATACAATTCTCCATCTATCCAATGGGCAGCACTGCCAGCATCCCAAACCAAATCAATGGCAGGAAGAAAAAATTGATGCAGTAATCATTGGCTAGGGTGATGCTCATCCAAGAGAAGACGACCTACCCCAGCCAATCTTTACTTTTCATCCTTTCTGTCTTTTGTTGGCTCTCTTTGCATATCCAGGCGTTTTCAGTCGGCTGTTGCGGTAGACAATGCCGAGGGACACATAACTCAAAATGCCACCATTCCACTCTGTCCTTAGTGCGAGTCGCTCGCCAAGGGAAATGTCTAAACCTGCGCCTAGCTCAAAACCATTTGCGTTGATTTTTCGCTCTCTTATGAATACTTCCTCCTCGTAAAACAGGCCGGAGGTAAAGTAGACAAATGGTTCGATGGGACCATGAACAAATTTGTACCTTAATCCGCCTACCAGGGAGAGAAAGACATCCCCTTCTACTTCTGCATTGAATACTGTGTTGAACTTGGTCATGACGGAAA
Organism: Bacteroidota bacterium; assembly: GCA_039821145.1. Taxonomy (GTDB): domain Bacteria; phylum Bacteroidota; class Bacteroidia; order Chitinophagales; family Saprospiraceae; genus JBCCSZ01. The sequence continues at coordinate 114,347 of JBCBOS010000022.1, forward strand.
ACTTTCCTCGAGGCAACAGGCGATTGTAGGCAATTCCCCATGCGAGAGGGTAACTCGTCGTCTCAATAATATCTCCCAGTAGTCTTCCCCCCAAAATGGCAAACTCCTCTCTGATTCTGCGACTGGGCAGGTTGGTAACTTTTGCCTGCAGACAATCATTTGTTTTGGTGACTTTTTGGCGCAAAAAACGCTCTTGCACCTTGTAGCCTTTCAACAGGTCATTGCATTTTTCAAAATCAGCATCCTTTTCAGGGAAGTTTCTTTCAAAAACCTGGAACCGCTCCTCTGCTTCTTTCTCTCTGTCCTCTGAGGCAACAACAAGTTTCTCTTTGCTGCTGAGGTAGAAACTCGTCACTTTTCCATCCTGTCGGAAAAACAAACTTTGCCTTCCTTCCACCAATACCTGGGTAAGGACTGCTTCCTCTTTGCCTTGGATGCGTCGGTATTGGATGCCATCGTCGTACTGGATGGCCTGTACATCGCTCAGGTCAATTTCCATCTTTTGGCCGCCTTCCTTGATGAGGTAGATCGACGTTCGTTTCTTTTTGATGCTGGTGACATCCTGCACCAGTCCGGAAAGACTTTCCTGGGATTGTAGGGTGATGGTGCCTCTGTGAAAGTTGAGATTTTTTTGTCCCCAGCTGGTGATGGGGTGGAGGAGTAGACCGATGACGATCATCAGCAGTACTGTCTTGTGGTACTTCATTACTTTTCCTTTTTGTTGTTTGAATCAAATGATGGGCAAGTGCCCAATGAGTCATCTGCTGCAAAATGGCCTAGCCACACGCTTATAGGCAGTGAGCTTGGGCAATTCTCCAAAGCAAATCACTTGTTTAATAAAACTTACTTTCGGTATTATTTAGCTGGTTGGACGAGTGATGATCACCCGTGCGCTCTCTGATGTGGGGGAGAGAGAATGCCCAGCCAATTTCTCCACAAATATACAAGATTGTACAAACTATTTCCAGTCCGTGTGAAAGATGCCATCTCGATCCAGGCGCTCGTAGGTATGTGAACCGAAATAGTCCCGCTGGGCTTGCACCAAGTTGAGGGGCAATCGGCCAGCGCGGTAGCCATCGAAGTAGGCCAGAGAGGCGGAAAATACCATGCTGGGAATGCCGGCATCTATGGCTCTCTTGATCATGGAGCGGGCCGCCTTTTGGTGGCGCTTGAGGATTTTGGCCATTTGTGGGTCTACCATGAGGTTGGGCAGCTCGGGCTGTTGGGAGTAGGCCTTGCGGATGTCTTCCAAAAGGGCCGCTCGGATGATGCAGCCTCCACGCCAAATGCGGGCGATGGCTTCCATGTCCAAGGCGTATTTGTTTTCCTTGGAGGCTTCGCTCAGCAGGGCCATGCCTTGGGCGTAGGCGGTGATGAAGGCAAAGTAGAGTGCGTCGCCCACTTCTTTGACAATGGCTTTTTTATCGACTTTTGTTTTGCTCGATTTGACTTTGAGCAGCTCAGCAGCTTGCAGTCGTTCGCCTTTGAGGGAAGACAGACCGCGCATGGTGACAGCCGCATCGATGGAGGGAACGGGGATGCCAAAATCCATGGCGTTTTGAGAAGTCCACTTGCCAGTCCCTTTTTGCTTGGCCTTGTCGAGGATTTGGTCGATCAGCATGCCCTTGTCCAACTCGTCTGGCTGGCCAAAGATGGCTGCTGTGATTTCCACCAGAAAAGAGCGGAGCTTGCCTTTGTTGTACCGACTGTAGGCAGCGTGCAACTCTTCATTGCTCAGTCCACCAACGTTTTTCAACACATCATAACTTTCGGCCAGCATTTGCATCATGGCGTACTCAATGCCGTTGTGGACCATTTTGACATAATTGCCAGCCGATCCACGACCCATGTAGGCCACACAAGCTTCGCCATCGACCTTGGCAGAAACAGCCTCCAAGATTTTTCGGACCTTGTTGTAGGCCCCCTTCATCCCGCCGGGCATGATGCTGGGGCCGAAGCGAGCGCCTTTGGCACCGCCGGATACCCCAACCCCCAGGAAGTTGACCTTTTTGGTTTTGAGGTAGGCCTGTCTGCGGTCTGTGTCTTTGAAAAAAGAATTGCCACCATCTATGATCAGATCGCCGGGCGCGATCTCTTCGAGCAAGTTTTCAATAACGATGTCCACCACTTTGCCAGCCGGGACCAGCAACATGATCTTTCGAGGAGTTTTGAGGGAGGCCACGAAGGTCTTCATGTCTGTGGTTCCTTTGGCCACTTTGCCAGCCGCTTCCGTTTCCAATGCCTGGGCTTTGCTTTCGTCGGTATCCAGACCGATGATGGAGTAGCCATTGTCTGCCACATTCAACAAAAAATTTCTGCCCATGACCCCGAGTCCGATCATTCCAAAATCGTATAATTGCTTGCTCATTTGTGCTGTGTGTTTGTGCGATTGCGGTGAATGAAGAGCTGAGCTGCAATAATAAGTACTTTTGTGCAAAATCCATGGAATTGCCTTTGGACTTGAAAAAGTTTGCACAAAATTCGGGACAAACTTATGGGAAGTTGTCTTTTGGATAGTAGTTTTATGGATCGAAAGTCATTGATCCAAGTTGGGCGTTCGTTTGTCCTGGCCATCGCAATTTGGATTGCTTTACATCACCTCACACGATCATCTACAATTTATGGACGGAGTAATTTTTGTCATTTTTGGCGCGTCGGGCGATTTGGCGGTTCGCAAGCTCATCCCGGCCTTGTTTGAGTTGTACCGGGAAAACTACCTGCCTGAGAATTTTGCAGTTCTGGGCGTGAGCCGATCTCCCTTCAGCGATGAGGCATTTCGGGAAAAGACCTTTTACGACAGTGAGTTCATCGAAATGGAAAAGGCCGATCGGTCGGCGCAAAAGCCTTTTGCAGATCGCCTGTCTTACCTGGCCATTCAGACATCTGAGGAGGCCGAGTACCAAAAGGTGGCCCAACGGTTGGAAGTCTTGGACAAGCAGTACCAAACGGGAGGCAATTGCATTTTTTATCTTTCCACTCCGCCATTTCTCTACAAAATCATTCCGGCCTGCCTGGCAGCTCATGGCTTGAATTCCGAGGAGAAGGGATGGCGTCGCTTGGTCATTGAAAAACCCTTTGGCTACGATTTGAAGACGGCGGTCGAGTTGAATCGCGACATCCGACAGCACTTTGGCGAAAACCAAATCTATCGGATCGATCATTACTTGGGCAAAGAAACCGTCCAGAACCTACTGGTCACTCGATTTGCCAACGGCATCTTCGAACCGCTTTGGAACCGCAATTACATCCAGCACATCCAAATTACCAATGCGGAGAATCTGACTGTAGAAGGCCGTGGAGGGTATTACGACAAATCGGGGGCCCTTCGGGACATGTTCCAAAACCATCTCATGCAGATTGTGGCCCACCTGGCCATGGAGCCACCCATTTCTGCCGATGCCGATGCCATTCGCAACGAAAAGCTGAAGCTGTTGCAGTCCATTCGCCCCATCAAGGAAGAAGACGTCACCCGTTATGTCATTCGTGGACAGTATACAACTTCTCACATTGATGGAAAAAAGGTGAATGGATACCGACGAGAAGAGGGCGTGCCCGAGCAATCGCGAACGGAAACTTTCGTGGCCCTCAAATTTTACATCGACAATTGGCGTTGGGCGGGTGTTCCGTTTTACGTTCGTTCCGGCAAGGCCTTGCCCACCAAGGTGACCGAGGCAGTGATTACTTTCAAAGACCCTCCACATGCATTGTTTCGCCGGGATGAGATGGTCTACAACGACAAAAACCAATTGATCATTCGGATCCAACCAGACGAAGGTCTTTTGCTTCGGTTTGGGATGAAGGTGCCTGGATCGGGCTTTGAGGTCAAAGATGTCGGCATGGACTTTCACTACACTGACCTGACCGATGCCCACGTCCCGGCAGCCTACGAACGCTTGCTATTGGATGTCATCAAGGGCGATGCGACTTTGTATGCGCGCGGCGATTCAGTGGAGCAGGCATGGCGCTTTGTCGAGCCCATTCTCAACAGTTGGGAAAAAGACCAGAAAATCAAAATTTACGGCTATCCAGTTGGCAGTTGGGGACCGTCCGTGGTGTCCAAATTGATCGAATCGGAGGATGTCACCTGGCGCAATCCCTGCCGGGAGTTGACGACGGATGGCAGTTTTTCCGAGCTGTAGACAACATCATTTTACAAGATTGAACAACTCTTTTTGACCATGCCCAAGATGCACATTTACCAAGACAATCAGGCGGTCGCTGCGGCCTTTGCTGCTTATCTGGAAGAGCAAATCCGGGGAGCCAAATATTTTCACATGGCTTTGTCGGGTGGCAGTACGCCCAAGGCATTGTTTGCCCACCTGGCCGCTGCCTATGCGGATCGCATTGATTGGCAAAAGCTTCACCTGTATTGGGGCGACGAACGTTGTGTGCCTCCGGATGATGAGCAGAGCAACTATCGGATGACCCACGAGCAACTCCTTCAACACGTTGACATTCCGACCGAGAACATCCATCGGGTCCGAGGAGAGGAGGAGCCAGCAGTGGAGGTCCAGCGATATGGACATTTGATTGAGTCGCGCTTACCAATTGTGAATGGACGGCCCTCTTTTGATCTGGTCATATTGGGAATGGGAGCAGACGGCCATACGGCTTCGATCTTTCCACACGAAATGGAATTGTTGACCGCTGCCGATCATTGTGCCGTGGCGACTCATCCCGATTCTGGCCAACGAAGAATTAGTCTGACCGGGGAGGTGATCCGGGCGGCAAGGCAAATACATTTTTTGGTGACGGGTACTTCTAAATCGCCTGTGGTGAAGGAAATTTTCCACCAGACGGGTGCCTACGAATCCTATCCTGCCTACCACATCCAGAAAGGGGAGTGGTGGATGGACAAGGGGGCCTCGGGAGAGTTGTAGATGTTTCAAATTCCAATCTGATACAATGGACGAATCAAGAAAAAAAGCCATCCTTCGCAATTTGATCAACAGCCTGGAAACGGGGGGAGAAAAGGATCGTTTGTATGCCATCGACGAATTGGTTGAGATGCCTCATCCGGACAGCATCCCTGTTTTGGTCAGAAGCCTTGCGGATGCCAATGAAACGATTCGCGACAAGGCGGCCCAGCTTTTGCCAGAGATCGATCCAGAGTGGGAACGGTCGGCAGCGGTTGAGGAGTCAGTGCCTTTTTTGGTCCGCTTGCTGGGGGCCAATTCCAAGGAGCGTTCCCGATTGGCGTCTCGATTGTTGTTGCGCTTTCAGGCAGTGAGTTTGCCCGCTTTGCTGGCTGGACTGGAAGCCTCAGAGGATGCCGACTTCCAGTGGAAGGCCTTGCACATTCTGCGGCAAATGACAATTGATACATCTGCTGCCGTTCCTGCCTTGATTCAATTGTTGGCCCGGGAAAATACGACCGTCAAAGAAGCTTGCATACAGGCCTTGGCCGAAGCAGATCCCCAAAGTCTGCAAATCTCTGAAGCCATCGGTCGGGAGTTGGGGCATCCTCAGTCGCCCGTTCGCTTGGCAGCGGCAGAGGCTCTTGGAAAGTTTGAGGCAATCTCCCTTTCTACCATCCAAGCCTTGGTCAGGAGTTTGTTGGATGGAGAGGCCAAGGTGCGAACGGCAGCTGCAGAGGCATTGATCCAAATCGGAGCCACCGCAATGCCGGATTTGTTGCATTTAATTGGGGAGCGGAGGGAGCTTCGAAAGTTGCGCTTGTTGGAATTGCAAAAAACCAAAGGCAGCTTGTTCAAAGGTGTGAATTGGGATGCATTTGTCATGGAGCCTTACAAAGCCAATCAAAACATCAGTTGGCATTTCAAGGATGCATTGGATGCCTTGCGACAGGTGGAGGCTGGATTGGCCGAGGGCATTCGGGTCGTTGCCCAGATCGGAGGGGAGTCCTTGGAAGCAGTATCGGCCTTGCAGGAAGCATTGACCGATGACAATCCGACCGTCCGCATGGCTGCTGTCAAAGCACTCGGCACGCTGGGGCCTGCAGCCGAAGACAGTACAGCAGATTTGCTTCGGCAATTTGAGCAAGCCAATCCCAATGATTTGGAAGCCATTGTTCGATCTCTCAACCAAGTTGACCCCAACTGGGCCACGACAGAACAGGCCCGCCCTTTTTTGCAATACCTCATCAATTGTCTGGCCTCCAACGAGCGAAAAGTTTCTGCGATCCTCGCCCTCCGATCCATTGACCGGCAAGTGGTCGACTACCTCATTCAACAATTGGACAGCAAAGACCGCATCATCCGAAAAGAAATTGTCATGTTGTTGGGAGTGCTTGGCGAAAATGCCCGGGCAGCTCTTCCATTTTTGAACAAATTGGCTGCAGAAGATGGCAATCGCTTGATCCGGGAGGCCTCCCAAGACGCCATCCGACAGATAGAACCCGGCGAGGAATAGAACGCCTCACTGACCCACCTTGCGCGTTCAGATAAAATGCATGCGCGTTCAGACTCAATCCGCTTTGCAAAACTGGACAAGGGAGAGCAGATAACTTACCTTGTTGTCATCATTTTATTGTTCACCCTAAACATTTGTAAAGCATGAAAAAATTGATCATTGGCAAAGCCCTCGTCCTGTCTTGTTTGTTGGGAATGTTCATGTTGACGGTCGCATTTACCAGTGCGGAGACAGCCGGAGTATCCAATGTCGCTTCTGTGGAAGTGGTAGACGATGCCGCAGCGAGTGGCCCTTGCACAGCGAGAATTCGCGTCACCACTGCCAACATTCCTTCTGGTGCCAACTGGGGCGTAACTGTTTTTCAAAATGGCGTGCAAATCGCCCAATTCACAACCACAGGCCGTTTCACCGTGACCTTGGAAGATGACGCCAACATCTCCATTTGCGCAGATGCGTCTGACATCGACGTACCCCACAGCATCAACGTCGTTTACGATGTGGCCAATGGACCGAGTGGATCGTTTTCTTATCCAACTCAGACTTGCGCCACTTTTGTATCAGATTGTTGCTAGAGTCTTTTTGAGATTCTGAGTAGATAAGTTTTGTAGTGCAAATGGACGGCAATGCCGAATCCTTTCGAAATGTCAGATGACACATTCTGCAAAACTTAACTGGTCGGAAATATTTTCTAAGAATGATTGTCTCATGCCAGCCTTGTGTTGGTGTGGGACTTTTTTAGTTGTATCCTTCATAAATGGGCAAAGTGAGGATGGCCTGGGTACCGGTTTTGCTTGGGTATTTTTGCGATAGATCAGAAATGTTGAGCGAAGCCAACTGTGTTTCGATTTGGTCGTTGATGATGTCGATTTGTTGCTGGATGATGTCCAGGCCCATAGATTGGTGGAGGGTGGAACTGTTTCGGTATTCTTTGCTTTTGTGAAGTCCAATGCCATTGTCGGTGACACATATCTGGATGAGTTTTCCCGGAATGCTGATGTGAAATTGGATGTGGATTTCTCCATCGTTTTTTCTTTCTTTGAAGGCGTGCTTGACGGCATTTTCGACCAGGGGTTGTATCAGAAGGGCGGGCAGGTACCAGTGGTGAGCAGAGAGCTCTTCTGGCAATTCAATTTCGTAAGAAAACAGCTTTGGGAAGCGCATTTTTTCCAGGGAAAGATAGTTTTCCAAAAAGTCAATTTCTTCTGCTATGCTGATGTACTGCAGCCTGGAAAAACGGAGGCTGTTGCGGATGAGTTTGGAAAAATTGGAAAGGTATTCATTGGCCCGGAAAACGTCTTGTCGGACGATGAAGTTTTGGATCGAATTGAGCACATTGTAGATGAAGTGTGGGTTCATCTGATTGCGAAGTGTCAAGAGTTCTGCCTGCTTGGTTTTTAGCTCTGCTGTTGCAATTCGTTGTCGTTGTGCTTGCTGGATTTTTTCTCGTTTGTTTCTCAATTGATACAGCCAGTTGATGAGTCCACCCAGTCCCAATAATACGGCCAATCGAAACAAGAGCGTTTGGCTGAAATGAGGCAAAATTTGGAAGTGGTACCGAATGGGGTTTGTGCTCCATTCTCCTTGTCGATTTCGGGCGGCTGCCTCGAAGGTGTATTGTCCGGCTGCCAGGTCGTTGTAGCGGGCATTTCGGTCGTTGGTATAGATCCAGGAGCTGTCTACCGATTCGGTGTTGCGGAGTCGATAGCGGTAGAAGGTATGCTTCTTGGAGCGTTGGTAAGAGATGCCTGTGAATTGAAAGTGGATGTTGTTTTGCTTGTGAGAAAAAGTTTGTGAATGGGAAGAGTCTCTGCTCAATGTTTGGTTGTTGATGTTTACTTGGTCGAGAGAAATGTTGGGGACGGGATAGCTTTTGTATTGGAAAATATCTGGTGAAAAATAATTGATGCCTCCATTGGTAGCGACAAAAATTTGGTCATTCCAGAGTTGGATGTCATTGATGTAATTGCTGAGCAATCCATCCTGGTCGCTGAGCTGGTCGATGGCTTTGATTTCAAAATGGGGTAGGGCGGTGTAACTGATTCGTTGCAGCCCCTTGTTGGTCCCGGCCCAGAGAGTGGAATCGTTTTCCAAAAAGATTCGATTGACCATATTGCTGTTGAGCTGGGTGCCTGAGATTTGAATCAGTGTATCGCTTGTCAAATAGCAAAGTCCATTTCCGACTGTGGCCAGCCAGAGGTTGCCCAGAGAATCGTACAAGATGTCATTGATGCGGGTTTGGTCCAATGGGGGCTTGAGGATGGCTTGGGGGTGGAGGAATTGGTAATTTGTAATCTTATACAATCCTTGGCCACTGCCAATCCAAAGGATGCTGTCTTGTTCCAGCAAGCAGATTGTACGTTTTTCGATGCTGCTTCTGGGGACAGTTTTTTGCAGTTTGAGACTGTCGTAAATGATGAAATTGTTTACGCCATATCCGACCAATTGATTGTTGGCCAGAGGAAAAGTGTGTTTGTCGAAATGGACGTTTTCCGGATCGACGATTTGTCCGGTTTGGAGGTTGAAGCTGTTGTAGCCAGTATACAACAGAGAATCTTTCAGATTGAAATCCCATAGGTTTCCAATGAGTCGGTCATTTTGAAAAAGCAATTTTTGTTGAAGCTGTTTGTTCAGTGCAATCATTTTGCCGCTGGACGTACTGAAGATAAGTTGATCCCGATAGGTGCGAAAAGCGTATGTATTTTCCTCACTGAGAAGCGATGGAGACCCTGGCAAGACTTGGATGGAAAAAGAAGGAATTTGGAAGATGCCTTTTTCCAAGGTCGTCACCCAGTAATGTTGTTCCTCGTCTTGTTCGACATCTGTGACTGTCAGTCCATTTAGGTATCGTTCTGCTTTCTTTCTGAGATCGCCATCTCGGTAGATCAACAAGCCTCTTGTGGTACCAACCAATAGGTTGTTATTTATATCGGTAAACAGGCAATCAATGCGGTGGTCGAGATGAAGCTTGTTTGTCTCGACGTATGTATTCTGTACAGAATCAAAAGAATGTTGGTACAATGTTTTGGTGAAAAGGGAGGTAAAAAACAACTCTTGTCGGAGGCGGGTGAAGTAAAATTTTCTCAGCGCACTGGTGTCGGGTAAGAGGTAATTGCCAAGGTCAAAATAGAATTGATTTTCGATCTCAATTTGCGAAAATCGATCCTTCATGTCGCTGGAGGGAACCAACTGGAATTGACTTTCTGAAGGGGCAATATCCAAGATGACTGGAGGGAAGGGTTTGCGAGAAGGCCATACATACAATTCATCATTGGGTCCCCATGCAATGCCCGAAAGCCAAATTGGGCCATTGAATCGCTCGTTTCTTTTCAGTCCTTTGATGGATGTCCACAGTTCTTTGTTGTACTCATAAGAGAAGATGGTTTCGTTTTCAATGTAGCTCAATTGGCAGCCAAGACCGGTCATCCAAATTTGACCTTGTGGGGATTTGAACATGTGCAAGATCGTATTGTTCGGCAAGCCATCTTGGGTGGTGAAGGTGGTAAATTCATAGCCGTCGTAGCGGCACAGTCCTCGGTCTGTTGCAAACCACAATTTTCCATTTTTGTCCCTTTCTACATCGTAGACTTCCGAGCTGGGCAGTCCGCTGTTGACATCGTAATTGGTGTATGCGATGTTTTGGGATTGGCTGGTCTGCACCTGCAACATAAGGCCTGTCAATAGTGCAATCAGAATGAGTGTGTAGGCATCTGATTTCATATTTTTCCCAGACCTTTTAGCCGTTCGACAAACTCGGTTTTGCGACGGATGGCCACTGGCAGAACTGCCTCGCTCTGCATCTGTACTTTCCCTCCTCGGCCAGCCAAGTATTGAACGACATTTTGGATGTTGATGAGGTAGGATTTGTGGATGCGAAAAAATTGATTGCTCGGCAGCAGGGCCTCGTAATATCCCATGTGGTGGATGGCCAGTTGAGATTGGCCGTTGCTCAGATGAAACCGAGCATAGTTGCCATCTGCTTCGACATAGTTGATCTGGTCGAGGTGCAACAGTTTGTATCCTTTGCTGCCACTGAGGATCAATTGGTTGTGAGGGCGAAGAGGTTTGTTCAATTGGTCTTTGAGAAGTTGGTATTGCTGGTGGGTGGTCAAGCGATCTGTTTGGCGGACACGTTCGATGGCGATGGTCAATTCCCGTAGGTTGACGGGCTTGAGCAGGTAATCCAGGGCACTGTATTTGATGGCCTTGATGGCATATTGATCATAGCCGGTGACCACGACCACCCGGAAAGGAATGTCTTGGCATTGTTCCAGTATGTCGAAGCCATTACCTCCCGGCATCTCAATGTCCAGAAAGACCAAATCCGGTTGGTGTTTTCGGATGGTGTGGACTCCTGTATCTACATCTTCTGCTTGTCCAACAACTTTTACCTGCTGATTGAATTGGTGCAGAGCAAAGTCAAGGAAGTCCCGACTGTTTTGTTCATCGTCTATGATGACGACTTTAAGGGCTGTATCCATGGTAAATGGGTAAAGTTAGTGTAGCGATGGTTCCTGTCTTTTGGGGCTGTTTTTGGGATTGGTCAGAAATGGTCAACGATGCCAATTCTGTATCAATTTGGTAGTTGATGATGTCGATTTGTTGTCGAATGATGTCGAGTCCCAATGATTGATGGGAGGAAATGTTTTTTCGATTTTCCCGACTCTCATTGATGCCAACTCCATTGTCAATGATGTAGATTCGGATGAATTTTTCTGGTGCATTGATGTGAAATTGGATGTTGATTTCACCGTGGTGGTCCACTTCTTTGAATGCGTGTTTGACAGCATTTTCGACCAGTGGTTGTATCAGAAGTGCCGGAAGGTGCCAGTAGTGAACAGACAGTTCCTCGGGCAAGTGAATGTTGTAAGAAAACAAGTGAGGAAAGCGCATTTTTTCCAGAGATAGGTAATTTTCCAAAAAGTCGATTTCTTCTGCAATGCTGATGTATTGCAAGCGAGAAAAACGGAGGCTGTTGCGAATGAGTTTGGAAAAATTGGACAGGTATTCATTGGCCTGAAAAATGTCTTGTCGGACAATGAAATTCTGGATCGAATTGAGCACATTGTAAATGAAGTGTGGGTTCATTTGGTTGCGCAAAGTCAATAGTTCAGCTTGCTTTGTCTTCAGCTCTGCTGTCGCGATTCTCTGTTGTTGGGCCTGCTGAATTTTTTCTCGTTTGTTTCTCAATTGGTACAACCAGTGGATGAATCCTCCCAAGCCCAGGAGCATGGCCAGCTGGAAGACAAGGGTTTGACTAAAGTGAGGCAAAATTTGAAATTCATATCGAACGGGTTCTACACTCCATTCTCCTTGTCGGTTGCGGGCAGCTGCTTCAAAGACATATTTTCCATCAGGCAAATCGTTGTAGCGCGCATTGCGATCGTTGGTGTAAATCCAAGAACTGTCTGCAGATTCAGGGTCGTAGAGTCGATAGCGGTAGAAGGTATGCTTGTTGGAGTGTTGGTAGGAGATGCCAGTGAATTGGAAGTGGATGTTGTTTTGGTCGTGGGAGAAAACCTGCGGATGAGACGACTTGTCCAGGGCCTGGTTGTTGATGCTGACCTGGTCCAGGGAAATGGTGGGGATGGGATACGTTTTTTGTAGGAAATGATCAGGCAAAAAGTAATTGATCCAGTCATCGGTGGCAACAAAAACATAGCCATTCCAAGTTTGAATGTCGTTGATGAAATTGCTCAGCAGCCCGTCCTGGGTACCGAGCTGATCGGTTTTGGTGACGCTGAATTGAGGAGAGGTGGTGTAATGGATGCGGTTGAGGCCCCGATTGGTTGCAATCCACAGCGTCGTATCATTTTCCAACAAAATCCGATTGATCATATTGCTGTTGATCTGTGGTTCTGTGAGCTGAAACAAGGTATCTGTTGTGTAGTAGCAAAGTCCTTCTCCAACAGTGGCGATCCACATGTTGTCCCTTTTGTCAATTTTCAAATCATTGATGCGAGCATTCTGCAATATCGGAATGTCGGCGATTTGAGGATTGAGATAGTCATAGTTGGCAATGGTGTAGAGACCTTTGCTGGATCCCACCCAAATCAGGCTGTCTTTTTCGAGTACGCAAATGGTCCGATCGTCAATTTTGCTTTTGGGGACGATGACCTTTTCCTTCAGGCTGTCGTAGATGATGAAGTTGTTCAGCCCATGGCTGAGTAGATGGCCATTTGCCAATTTGAAGAGGTGTTTGCCAAAATGATCGCTTTTTTCATCGATGGTGCGATTGCTTACCAAGTCGATGGTATTGGGACCGACGCAAAGAATGGAATTTTTTAGATGAATGTTCCAAAGCTTCCCTCGAAGTCTCTCATCTTGTATCAACAGCTCCTGCTGTAAGTTGGGGTGAATGGCCAACAATTTCCCTGCAGAACTTCCCATCAAAAGTTGTTCTCGCCAAGTTTGAAGGGACAAAATTTTTTCCTCATCGTGGAGCGATTTGAACTTGGGGAGAGACTTGATCGAAAAAGAGGGAACCTGAAAAATGCCTTTTTCCAAGCTGGTAATCCAATAGTGTTTTTCGGCATCCTGAATGACATTGGTAATGGTCAATTCTTTGAAATAGCGCTCTGGTTCGTTGGCCAAATCTCCCTGTGGGTAGAGAAACAAACCTTGGCTGGTACCCACCAGAAGATTGCCGTATGCGTCGAAGAACAGGCAGTCGATCATGGGGGCGATGAAAATGGTTGCTGTTTCCACATACTGTTGCTGTTGGTCATCGAAAGAGTAGCGATGCAAGGTCCCATCGAAAGCATAGGTGAGAAAAACATCTTTTCCTTTACGTACGGCATAATGATCAGCGCAAACATTGCTATCTGGGATGATGCATGTTCCTGCATCGTAATAGAGCATGTCGTCTATTTCCAGTGTGGGAAAGCAGTTCCTCAACTTGTCAATTTCATATTTTTGAAAAAGCTCTTTGTTGGAATCAAGTTGAAAAATGCAGGAGATGAAAGGTCTGCGAGAGGGCCACAAATACATATCGCCTTCCGAGTCCCATGCGAGTCCTGCCACCCACAGTGAGCCATTGCTTCTGTGTCTTCTTTTTGTCTCTTTGATGTATTTCAGAAGTTGTGCGTTGTGGCTGAAGGGAATGATGCGATCACTCTCTATGTAACTCAGCTTGCCACCGATCCCCACCAACCAGAGCCTTCCTGTGGGCGACGGAATGATCTGTATGATGGTATTGTCCGCTAGTCCATCTCGGGTGGTGAAGGTCTTGAATTCGTATCCATCGTAGCGGCATACTCCTCTGTCGGTTGCAAACCAGAGTTTCCCATTGGCAGCAATTTCTACATCGTATACCTCAGAGCTGGGCAGTCCGTTGTTGACATTGAAGTTGGTGAAATAAGGGTTTTGACTCTGGCCGTTGTAAGCAAGGAAGAGCAAGCAAGTGAACAGACTTGTGATTGGCACAGCAAGTGCCGACAAATGACCAGAGGTGTTTATCATAGCAGACTCGAAAGTGTGTTAGTTTTCGCATGACTGCATCAGCCCGCGCTCGCAGAGCACGCGAAGCAGCAAGATGAATTGTGTTGTCTGTTACTTTTGTTCCGAGTGAAACTTTTGAAGGTGGTTGCCCAGTGAAGGCACTTCAAATTTATCGTTTTTGGATGAAAATATATTGTACTGTAGTGGATGAATTGCGAATTTTGTTTGCTGCGGTCCTTTTTGAGAGGTGTCCGATTCTTGGTGTACGCGCTGTCCATCAGAAGGAATCAATGGGCACCTGTCATGGATCAGCTCTGAGGAGTAGGACGAACTGGGTTTGGTCCATTGGTATGGTGGCGATGTAGCGGCAGGTGAGTTGGATTTCTTTGTTTTTATTCAAATAAGGTTTGAGAGTTTCCAATTGGCCTGGGTCACAACTGATCAGGTAGTCTCCGGTACTGCACTGGATCAGGGGTTTGTACAAAATGTCCAATTCTTGCATTTTCGCCATCGTGTACAGCAGTCCAATTCCAAACTTGTTTTTTTGGGACAGCACATCGTCTGATGCGAGCAGTTGATCAGCCTCTTGTTGCGCTCCGCTGGACTGGAGGTGGTAATAGCGATCCAGCAGCTTCATTTTGGAGGCGAGTGCAGCCCTTTCCCGTTGGTACTCCTCCCTTTGTTCTTGGGGGATGTTTTGGGTGCTGGAGAGGTGGAAATGGTTGCCAATGGTTCCCTTTAGGACGATGGTATCACTTGGCGTTTGTGCTTGGCAGATTCCGCAGAAGAGTGATAAAAAGATGGTGACTAAGAGATGTTGCATGGCTGGGCGTTGGAGTTTTGTAAATGGATTGTTGAAAAGTTCAGTTTTTGGGAGAGGGGCTTTGGATAGCTGGCGAGTGGGGTGGAGTAGGGGCCTTATTGGGTGGGATCCCGCCCTCTAGGTGACCACAAAAAGCCACCCCTTTTTGGAATCGCACCCAAGCACGACTCCGCCAACCCAAACCTGGGCGTCTTTTGCCCAATGGGAACTGTTTTACGACTCCATCAAACCGCTTCCTAGGACCAAACGAATTGACTTTTGTCCATAATAGGACACGGCACCTACCCAAATTCCATAAATTTTCAAAACATTTATTTTTTACTCATTTAAATTTCATTTTTACCGGGCTGATTCACAGATCATTGCAACTCAAATTACGAAAAATAAATTGTGTCAAGTAAGTATTTTTATTTTCCTAATGTCATGGGGTTTTCTCTTGTACAGCACCATCAAAAAGACGATTCTTGCTTGCCTTTGCAGGTTTTGTCAAACCAATTGCGGTCCTGTGATGGACTTGGCCTGCCTAAGCCCAAACGATTGCTTTCTGCTTGGGTTCATTTTCTTTTTGCAGAGGTTTTTATCTTTGGGAGTCTTGCGATCACCCTAAAACTCACACAACATGGCCAAACGAACTGTCAACGAGGTAGAACTCTATTACCAATCTACAGGAGATGGAAAAGAGGTCATTGTCTTTTCCCATGGCTACCTGATGAATCACAGCATGTTTGACGGGCAGGTGGAGGTGTTGAAGAATCGCTTTCGCTGCATTGCTTTCGACCACAGAGGACATGGAAACAGTGAGGTACCTGACAGCGGATACGATATGGACAATCTCGTGACCGATGCCATTTCGCTCATCGAGGACTTGGATCTGGGGCCTGTACACTTCGTTGGAATGTCCACGGGGGGATTTATTGGCATGCGGATCGCCTTGCGCAGACCTGATTTGCTGAAGTCTCTCGTACTGATGGATACCTCGGCCGAGGCAGAGGGAACAGCCAAGCTCCGGCAGTACCACCTGCTGATTTGGATGGTCAAAAACCTGGGGTGGTTCCTGGTCATTGGCAAGGTGTTGCCATTGATGTTTCACAAAGACTTTCTGAATGATCCTTCTCGGAAGGCGCAAAAGCAAAAGTGGCGAGAGATTGTCACCGGGCAAGACAAAAAAGGGATTGTTCCTTTTGGCAAGGGCATATTTGCTCGGAAGAGTGTGCTAGACCAACTTTCTACCATTCAGATTCCGACAGCCATTGTCGTTGGGGAATTTGACTTGGCCACGCCGCCCATTCACAGCAAGCGCATGGCACAAGCCATCCCTGGAGCCAATCTTTACACGATTCCCGATGCGGGCCATTCTGCCGCCATCGAAAAAGCAGAGGAGGTATCTGATGCACTTGTGGACTTCTATTCCAAAATGGACATGGACTGATCTTCGGTTTGCACAATTGCCCGGTCCGTTCACCTCATATATGCCCTTGACTTACAAAAAGCGAATCCCGTACTTAGTTGCCAATTCTGCCTTTTGCGACTTGCTGGCATTGGGCCCCAACAGATTCATCTCTTCAAAGAAGTCCTCAAAGTTTTTGCCGGGAATGACATAGTTCAAAACCCGGGCCGTTTGCTGGCCATGTGTTTGGATGCCGTGTTTGATGCCTCTGGGCAAGTAGATGATGTCCCCTGCTTTTCCCACTCGTACTTCTTCTCCCAATACCAATTGAACTTCTCCTTCGAGAACGTGAAAGATTTCATCTTCGTGTTGGTGAATGTGAACGGGAACGACGCTTCCCTCAGGCATGATGCCTTCCACCAAGTAGATGTCCCCCGCTGTCTCCTTTGAACGCAAGATGATCTTTCGTGCTCCTCCAAGCAGGGCATCTCCTTGGTCGTTGACAGAAGTGATTTTGGGCTCTCTCATTTTTGGGTTTTTTGATGAATGTGTACCTGTCGTTTTTAGTCAAATGATTCGATCAACACGCCCATTTTTCCCATCTGGGAATCGCGCATGGCCTTGAGGATTTCCGTTTGCGAATTCATCACAAAAGGACCATAGGAGACAACTTCTTCCCCAATGGGCTCTCCAGACAATACGATGAAACGCGTATGCTTAGCTGCTGTCAGCTGCAGCTGTTCCCCATCTCTGTCAAACCACACCAAATCCTTTCTGACAGCCGTTTTGTCATTGATTTCCAATTGTCCATCCAGTAGATACAACAGGGTATTGTAGCCCTGGGGAATGTCGATTTGCAGCGAATGCCCTTCTTCGACATGCCCCCGCAGCAGGATCATGGGTGAAAAGGTTTTGGCTGGTCCTTCCAGGCCTTGGTACGTCCCGGCAACCACTTGCAATTCATGGCCGACATCGCCTAGGCTCGGTGTGTCTTCTTTGGAAAGTGGCAGGTAGTAGGGGATGTCCATTTTGTGCTTGGCAGGAGTGTTTACCCAAAACTGGATGATTTCTTGTTCCCCCCCTTGTTCCGCCAGTTGACTGCTGGGGCGCTCACTGTGTATGATGCCCTTGCCCGCGTGCATCCACTGGGTTCCGCCTGCCCCCACAATGGCGTCATTGCCAAAACTGTCCTGGTGCCGCAAGTCTCCCTTGAAGACAAAGGTAACGGGAGAAAATCCTCGATGTGGGTGTCCACCGATGCCGACTTCTCGCTGGCTTTGCCCTCCTGGGAGGGACCACTCGGCATGATGCACCAAGAGGAAGGGATCCAGTTGCTCCATGTTGGCATTGGGCAGAGGTTGTTCGATGATGTGTCCTCCCATATTGACCTTTTGGGAAGGGATGATTTGACGGATGGATTTCTTGTTCATTGTCAAAGATTGAGTGGTTGTAGTAAAGTATACAAGCGACAATAAAACACCTCAGATGGCGACAGGTTCGCTTGCCCATCTTCTACAGGATGTGGCGCAGTTTGGCTGGGGTTTCAATGGTGGGAATGTGGCCTGCATCTACTTCGATGAGTTGAGAATTGGGGTAGAGTTGCGCCAGCTGCTGGCCGACTTCCAGGGGGACAATGTGGTCGTGTTTTCCCCAAATGAGCTTGACAGGTCCGTCAAACCGATATTCCCTGGCTCGGAGTTGTTCGTATTCTTCCAACAGTTTGTCGATCAGTGCTTCCCAAGCCACCAGATAGGGCTGGCAAAGGGCTTTGTGGAAGCCAGATAAGACAAATGTAGGGACAAAGGGAGGGTTCTTGTAGGCTGCCTTAATCTGCTTTTGCAGGCCTTTGGCGGTGGCAGGGGCAAAAAATTCCTTGATGGTTTCGACGCCAAAAGATTGGCACATCTGCTCCAAGGACTCAATGGTGAGGAATTTGACAGGAGAGTCGATCAAAATCAATTCTCGGATGGCTTCGGGCCGCAATTCTGCCAATTCTGCAGCGATGAGACCGCCATAGGAAATGCCTGCAATCTTGTAAGACGTCAAGCCCAATCGTCGGGTGAGGTGTTGCAGAAAGTCAACTTGTTCGGCATTGCTGTAAGCGGCCTTCCCGATGGTGGTGCTTTTGCCAAAGTGCAACAAATTGACCAACACGACACGATACTTTCGAGACAATGTCCCCAACATTTTGTACCACTGAAATTCAGTAGAAATGCCAAATCCATTGAGCAGGACAATCGGCGGTCGGTCCGACTGATCATCGAAGTAGTGAAAGCGGTAGTTGCCATCTTCGCTCAGCTGTTCTTGCAACCCACTCCGTAGGATGATCCGGTTGACAAACTCTTGGGACAGCTTGTGAATGAGCATAGGGTACATTGGTATTTGACGGGACAAGGGCTTCAATAGCCAATTTTCAAACTTTGTCCTTCCAAAAACTCTCCTTTGGATTCTGTGATCGTCAGCTTTTGGTCGTCGGACATGCCGATGGTTTCGCCATCCTTCAGGCTCACATCGTAGTACAAGACATAGTGGACAATGTTGTACATCATGGCAGTCAGGTCGGACAATTTTCTGTCCGAGTGGATCATTTCCATCTCCATCTTGCCAAAATCCGTCATGCCATAGGTGTAGACAGATTGCTTGCCATTCTCCCGCCTCAAACCGCAGTAAATCCAGTTGTAGGTAGGCAAGTTGGTGTCGGACATGTTCTCGGTATTGCTGAGGTAAAATTCCTTTTTCAGTAACAGACTCCGCCCACCCAGATACACGCCCAAGGACTGACTGTTTTCCAAAACAGCTGCTGCCAACTTGTTGAAGAGGCGATTTTCCAAGATGGGATTTTTCCCTGCATTCAGGATGGACAATATCACATGCCCCTCGTGCTGGCTCGCTTCCTCAGTGGCATTTTCCCAAAAGTAACTGATCTTTGCCACCGACTGGATGTCGTCTGCTGGGACAGGCGCTGCGACCTCCCCAATGGCAATTTGATAGCCCTCGATCTGCAAAACAGCCGCTCCGTTCTCCACTTTCTGCGAGTCGATGGACAACTGCCACTTGTCCGTCAAATCCGAGATCATGGCCTCGGTGTTGAGTGATTGGTTTTGTTTCAGCAAGACGATTCCCAGGAGTGTCCCTCTGGGTTCAAGTGCTTGCTCTGCATCGGTGTCGGCAAAACCTGGTGTTCCCATGCTGATGATTGATGTTAGGAGGTATAGAAAAGTCGCCTTCATTGAGATGCTGTGTTTTTAACGTATCTCAATCTCCACCTTATTGTCCGTCCCAGAATGCCCACCGATGTACACTTCTACCGTCCCCGCCTCCAAGCCGCGATGGCCGTCGTTGTCGTAGTACATCAAATCTTCGTAGGACAGCTTGAATTGCACGGCCTTGGCCTCACCCGCTTCGAGGCGGACCTTTTGAAAGCCCTTCAATTCCCGAACCGGACGTGTGACTCTTCCCACCACATCGCGTACATACAGTTGGACCACCTCGTTCGTCTTTCTCTTGCCCACATTGGTGACCTCCAGGCCTAGATCGATCTGTTCTCCTTCGCCCAAAGAAGTTGCGGAAGGCCGGATGGCGCCATATTCGACCTTGCTGTAGGAAAGTCCATATCCAAAGGGAAAAAGAGGGGTGTAGCCCAAATCGAGGTAATGCGATTCATTGCCCAGACTGCTTTGCCAGGCACCAACCGGAATGTCATTGATGCCCACATATTTTTCTGGATTGGCAGGTCTGCCAGTGCTTTTGTGGTTGTAAAAATAGGGCAATTGTCCCGCAGCCTTGGGCCAGCTGATGGGCAAACGGCCAGACGGCTCCGCGCTGCCGTACAACATCTTCTGAAGGGCAGGGCCCCCCATGGTTCCCGGATGCCACATCATCAATACGGCATCCATTTCATCGATGTACTCGGTGACGTTGATCGCACGGCCCGCTAGGAGGACCAGCACTACGGGCTTGCCCAATTTGGTCAGTTCTGCCAATAATTCTTCCTGAACGCCCGGCAAGCGAATGTTGGCCCTCGAATGGGCTTCGCCAGACAGAATGGCCTCTTCTCCACCCACAAAGACGACAACATCGGCCTTTCGCGCTGCCGATAACACCTTTTTGAAGTCCTTCTTATTTTGATCGCGACTGTAGGACAAGCCCTCGACAAAAACTGCTTCTTCCATGGCCTCCCTCGGAGTAATGGATGGATCTCCTTCTCCATCGAATGACCAGGTGCCCAACTGCTCGCGTCCCTTATCGGCCAATGGACCTGTCAGTAAGACCTTTGTACGAGATCGAAGGGGGAGGATGCCATCGTTTTTCAAAAGTACACTGCTTTCGATGGCAGCTGTCGTGGCTTTTTCCAGGTGGTTGTTTGCATAAAAAGTGCCTGGATGATCCTTGGGGACAAAAGGATTGTCAAACAGGCCAAGTCGAAACTTGGTCCGAAGGATGTTGCGTACGTAGAAGTCCAATTGAGACTGGGGGACGAGATCGGCTTTGATCAGTTTGATGAGGAATTTTTCGTAGGTCTGGGAAGTCATCTCCATGTCCATGCCAGCAATGGCCGCCAATTCGGCAGCATGCAATTCGTCGCGGGCAAAGCCGTGGGCAATCATCTCGACCACGGAGTTCCAGTCGGATACCACAAAGCCGTCAAATCCATACGTTCCCCGGAGGATGTCCATCAATATTTTTTTGTTGCCAGTGGCAGGTACGCCGTTGACTTCGTTGAAAGAGGACATCAAGGTGGCCACTCCTCCCTCAATCGCCTCCTCAAAGGGTGGCAAAAAGAGATTGTACAACTGCTCCTCGCTCACAATGGCGGTGTTGTAATCTCGTCCACCGATGGCCGCCCCATAGGCAATGAAGTGCTTGGCACAGGCCGCCATGCGAGTGGGGTCCGACAGATCATCGCCCTGAAATCCCCTGACGTAGGCGGCGGCCAATTGGCAGGCCAGATAGGGGTCTTCTCCCGGCGACTCTGCAATCCGCCCCCAGCGGCTGTCCTGGCAAATGTCCAACATTGGGGCAAACGTCCACCGGATGCCCAAAGAGCTGGCCTCCATGGCTGCAATTCGACTTCCTTCCTCCACAATGGCCGGATTCCAACTGGCGGCCTGACCCAATGGGATGGGAAAGACGGTCTTGAATCCGTGAATGACATCTCTGGCAAAAATCAGTGGAATGCCGTGCTTGCTCTCTTTGATGGCAACTTCTTGTAGTTTTCGCACATGAGAGGTATCCATGACGTTTAGAAATGCGCCAATTTCTCCTCTGCGCACCCGTTCGAGCAGACTTTCAGGCAAGGCACCTTTTTCCCGACTGCTCCTTCCACGCAAGGCCAATTGCCCCACTTTTTCTTCCAAACTCATCTTGCTCAAGATGCTGTCGATGCGCCCTTCGACCTCATTGACAGTTGTGGTAGGTTCTGTCGTGGCAGTGGGCGAGCAGGCGACCATGCCCAGGCAGAGGAGGATCAAAAAGAAGAGAGAATTTGTCAGAAAGGTGGAAGGTGTCATTGGTTTTTCAAATTGTGATTCAAAAAATGGCTTCTTTGGCATTGGGGGGTGTAGCGATGGTGTAAGTTGCGGGCCGTAAGATACAGGCTAACAAGCGTTTTTTGCGATTTGTTGATGGATAAATTGCGATGCCCTGTCAAGTATCTCTTGAGGGACTTCCTTGTGGGGTGTGTGTTTGACTTTGGGGATGATGAATTTTTCAACGGGCCCCTTGACCCCTCGGACGATTCCCTCAACCTGCTGTAGACTGCCGTATTCGTCGGCCTCTCCCTGAATGATCAAACTGGGGCATTGAACCCCCGCCAGGAAGGAGCTGATGTCCCAATCTCGAAAGGAGTCGCGGGTCCAGGTATCCGCCCATGCCCAAAACATGTCTTGCGTTTTGTCCCCGTGGTAGCGGGCCAGCTTGGCGGGCAGGGGCGTGCCCTGGTAGACTTTGATGGCGTCCTGGATGCCTGCGATGGTGATGTCTTCCACAAAGATGTGAGCCCCTTCTGCGATGACTCCTTCGATCTTTTGGGGGTATTTGCTTGCGGCGATCAATGCGATGGACCCGCCGTCGCTGTGGCCAAAAAGGATGGCTTTGTCGAGTTGCCAATGATCCATCAATTCGCTCAATACATCGGCCTCCCATTCCATGTAGTCATTGCTGCGTTCTTGGTAGGAAAAGGGGCAGGATTGTCCGTAGCCTTGGCGGTCGTAGATCCATGCGTTGCACTGGCATTGTTCTGCCAATTGTTGGGGGAAATCCCGCCACAGTTCGATGCACCCCAGGGAGTCGTGCAAAAACAGGATGGTGGGGCGATTGGGATGGAGGTCGATTCGGCGGACTGCGATTTGATCGAGCGGTGGTTTGTGAAGTGGATTCATTTGGATGGGTCTCCGTTTGTTCTTCATGTGCGCTATAAATTGGCGATCTCCTCTCTGCTCAGTCCAGTATACCGAATGATCTTTTCAATGGGTTCCAATTCTCTTTTCATCTCCCGTACAATTTCGTCCCTCTGTGCTCTTCTGACCTTTTCCTCAGCTTCTATTTTCAACGTCTGTGCGATACTTGCTTGGTAGTGCAGATTGTTGAGATACCTTTGATAGGATTTTCGTTCCTCATCGGGTAGGTTTGCAACTTTCAGTTTTTCATGGGCCTCTTTCAGTCCCCTGGCTTGGAAGTCGTCCTTGATTTCGCTGTTTTTAAAAAAGTAAATCCATTCGTCCAAGGTGTTTTTGGCGAGGTCATCAAACTGGTTCACTTTGATGAGGTATATTTCTGGGTATAGGTCGGCAATGGTTTGCTTTCCGAAGAGTCTTTTTTGGCTAGGACTCAACTGAAGTTCATCGTTTTTGTGTATTCCTTTGAACTGAGTGGTGCCTTTGTAAATGTAGTCTGTTCCTTGGCCCAAATTGAAGTAAATGATATTGATGGAGATGATTTTCTTAATTTCTGAATAAGGGTCATCTTCTTTAAGATATTCCGTGATGGCCTTGGCAATGCCAAATAGAATCCTCAAAAAATAGTCGAGTTCATGGGGATTTTGAATTTCAATGATGATGAGTTCCTTTTTGGAGTTTTTCACCAATAAGTCTACTCGATTGAATTTTTCTCCCTCTGACTGCTGGTTTCCTTCACTTTCCAGAAGAGATTGGATGGTGATTTCTTCGCCAATCAACTCACTGAGGAATCCTTCCAAGATGCCAAAATTTGCCTTGTCTCGTATCAATCGCTTGATTGCCCAGTCGAATCTTATGTACTTCTTCATTCCTTTTGGAGATTATCGAGATGTTGTTTTACGAAACGGAAATGATTGTTGGATTGCGCCAGTAACTGATCAAAAATACGACTTTTTCACAACATCCAATTTTCCCGTCCCAAAAAGGATGTGGCTACGACTGCGGCGTCTTTTGAAGGTGACAAAGCCCATTTAACCCTCCTCAATTCGATACATGTCCATCATTTTTTTCTCCATCAAACGCTTGGGCATCATCCTCATCAGCCAATTTCTCAGCCCCCTGCCGTACTTCCAGTGGGCCATCTTCCCCGTTGACCAGGATTGCTGAACAATGGCATTGCCCTGCCGCTGTACTTCCTTCAATACACCCAACCTTTCCAATACCTGCAACGCATTGGGAGCCAGCCAAATGCCTGCCCCGACTTCTTTCAAAAATGGAGCCTTCTCAAAGACTTGATAGGGAATGCCTTTTTGCTCAAATGCCTGGGCCGTGGTCAGGCCACCGATCCCAGCTCCAATGATGGCATAACTCATGTCAGGTCACGCTTTGATTCTCAGGTAAAGCGAAGTACTTTCCACCAAGTTCTCGGTCAACTGCCTTTTCTGTAAACCCGCTTCGGCTTGTGCATTTCTCCAAAAGGCTTTATCTTCTGGCTGAGAAAACAAACAACAAAAAATGAATGCCTTCATCTCAAATAGGCTCTCAATTCTTTGCATCAGATATGAACCCATATACCCACGCTGAGCTGTCGGTGCGCAGACGAGGTGGCCTCATTGAGGACTATTACGCCATCCACTCCTTTTTGGACAGCACCAAGGAGTTGTGCAGTGACAATCGCCATCGGATTTTGCACAATCATTGGGCAGTACGCCGCATCCTCATCCCTTTGTTTGGCCCTGCGTTGGTCAATTCCGATGGGAAGTGCGTCAATCTAAAAGACCTCTGTGAGCAGGACCATCTCTTGGCAGATTACAAGAATCGCTTCATTCCCACCCTCGGCGATTTTGTGGAGGCATTCGAGGAGCTTTCTGCAGAAGAAAAGCAACAGATCAACCGGATTCATGGCCTGTACGAAGGGCGCAAAGACATTCAAGCCTTGCTCATGTCCCCCCTCACCGTAACAGGACAACTCCGCTCTCTGCGTATCACCCACAATCAATGGTTTTGCAACGAAATCATCCCTCGCCTTTTTCAAGTGGATCGGCAGCTTGAGGAATTGGGCCCAGTTACGGTATTCGACAAGATGCAGTTTCGGCCCTGGATGGACAATGGGCGTGAATTGCCTCGCTCTGCTCAAAAAATAAAGGCACTGATATGAAACGACAATACTTCATTCGACGGGTCGGTTGGGCTTACGACGATTCGGACTATGTCTGGGATCAACTGCATGGCATCGTAGACTGCTTGGACAATCGGGAGGAGGCCGATGACTATGCCCGTTACCTCAATCGGGAACAACTCATCAAGCAATTTGAGTACATCGAACGCCATGATACATGGGGAATGGATGGAAGGGATCGGTGGCAGCATTTGTCTGCCTTGGTAGACTTTTTGGTTGACGAAATGGGGTTCAATCCTACCTTGGCATTGCATCCCAGGCGCTTGCGGCTCTCTCCGATGATGTTTGTCAAAGCGCCATCTGATGAGTTGTTGGATCGCCTGCTCGACCTCCTCAAGCTTCGCTTTTACCAAGTCGTTGAATTTGACAAGACAAGTGATCGTTTCCTTCAGGCAAAAACCAGTACGCACTACAGCTCGTATGCAGAAACGTTGAGCGATTACCACGAAAACAGTCCACTTTGTTTTTCCAACGAGCGAGAAGCCATGGGTTACTTTCACCAAAAACGAGCTCCTGGTTTTGTGCATGTATTCAATCAGCAACTTGCGTCCGTTTCCAATCTGGAAGAGCTGAGTGATTTGCCGCTGATTTTGAAAAATTTTACGGAGGAGAATCCTTTCCTTTCGAAGGACAACGGGCAATGGCAGCTGTCTGCGCGGGTAGATGCAGAGACATTGCTCGGCCTCAATGCCCTGCTGAAATTTCCGTTTTTGATATACGAGGAGGTACCAGATTACGACAAGAACGAGCTGGAATACAAAGAGGCAAATCGGGTCTTGCGGATGAATGAATTGCTTTGGAAGAAGTTGGAAACGCGCTTGCAACAGTTTCCAAATGAAGAGGCCTTGTTGTCGAGTGAGGCATATCTCAGCCAGTACTTGTTTCCTCTCTTGGCGGTCAATTCATCCAATAGATACGCCGATGTATTGGCAAAGGAGTTGTCGCGCATGTCGGGCCGTAGGTGGTACATGGAGCATCATCGCATGACGGATGGCAGCAGCTTTTGGCACTTTTACGGTCTCATCTCGCATAGGCAGAGAGTGGGCGAGGAGTACAGGCTGGAAACCCTCTTTGGGGTGGGGGAGCGCAAGATATTGGCAGGGGCTGCGGTGGGGATTGGCCAGGAGAAAAACTTGCAAAAAGCTTTTTGTGCCGGCCTGCGGGATTGGCTGCAACGAAATGAAAATTTGATTCTTCAAGAGTTGCAAAAAAAGAGCAGATGGTAAGCCCGAACAAAATCCTGCTGATCCCTGTATGTGCATCGCTGATTCTATTGGGATGGTGGTGGAACGAGCCCAGGGGCGATGCTGCCCAAGATGGTTTTTGCAAGGCCAGTGTTGATGCTGCCCTTGTTGTCCCACCCATCGCAACGAATGATTGGAGCTATCCCAACCACGTCGTCCTTCATCCGGATGGGCATTTCGAAAATACAGTTGGCGACACAATAGCAGCTATGGATACCGTTCATCTTTGGCACAATTCTCATTGCTACCTTTTCAAGGGGGTGGATACCTTGGAGAGACTGCCCTTTGCCCAAGCGAAACGACAGGCAGCAGGCATTCAAATTGACCTACGTGGGGCTGGTTTGGGCAATGGAATAAGCCTTCGGGTGGAATTGGACAAGCAACTGTATTTCAAGCCTCAATACCTCATTTCCTACCTCTTTCCCTACGATTCCCTGGAGATCAAAAATCTCTTTTGCCAGTTGGAGATCAACAGAGCCTCCCATCAAGTAGGGGATACCTTGGTGGGCCGTTTGGACATGAGATTTGAACAAACGATTTACCGCAACCAAAGAGCTGGTCAGCCTTTCCAACGGGAGATTCGAGGTGTCTTTTTTGCCCCTGTGCAGTAAAGTATACCCAATCCAAGCTGATTTGGGACTTCGCCTACCGTTTTCTTCAACCCCCTCAAATTTGAGGGGATTAAAAATGCAGCTGGGAAGAACAGGCCCGTAGCAGTGCATACAATACCATTTTTGTCATTGGTGACTTGAGATTGCTGAATGAATTGCCTATCTTTATACTGACGTTATCAAAACTGGCGCTTGCCAAGCAAGTAAGGACATATCAGATCTCTCCGACCTTTTTGAAATCATTTCCAGAATTCAAACAAAAAATGTAATCTCATGACAAGACAATTATTACTCTTCAGCCTATCCTTTGTTTTTTCCATCAACTTATTTTCACAACAATTTTTGGTCGAAGGAGCAGAATGGTATTCTGCCCATGGGTCTTTTGACAATGCATACGAACTAACGACCAGGAAGTATTTTGTGGAAGGAGATTTCTTGGCCAATGGCAAAACCTATAAGGAGATCAAATTCACCTACCAAACCGTCAATCAAAACACCTCTGAGATCGTGAGTAACCATGAGGGAACTTACGGTTATGCGTATGAAGAAAACGGCAAAGTTTACAGACTTGATCAATCAAGCGAAGAAGACATCCTGATCTATGATTTTTCCATGGAGGTTGGGGATACGATACAATACAAATTGCCTTGGTGTGCAGAAATGGTTGCCGAATATATGGTGACGGAATTGGGAGAGGAATTGATAGACGGGCGCATGTTGGCGTATCAAGAACTCAGCCCCACAAGAGGTCTTCCCTATCCGTTGGGAGCGCCCATCAAAATATATGATCAAATGGGACTGATCATGGATTACCACGACTTTGGGTACCAAGGGATTTTTCCAGATCAGACCCTGTCTTGTACGACTGCTGATCCAATCGTAATGTTTCAGTGCTATCGAAATGACGAAACAAGCTTTAGCATCGGCGGCCCCTGTGGCTTGCAGGATGGAGTGGTTACCAGCGCAACATCATTGATAGCTGATGCCCAAATAGAAGTCTTTCCCAATCCAACAACTGACGAGTTTCAGATCAAACTCGGCAATGGCCTGACCCAAGTACAGGCAGCACTTTTGGGCAGCAATGGCCAAGAGATCAAAGCCTTTACCCTGGAGGATGGCGACTCTGTGGATGTCACGCATCTCGACGGAGGTTTGTATTTCCTATTGATGTATTCCGATGGAGTTTTGGTGGAGACGCAGAAGGTGGTGAAGCTTGGGGGAGAATGATACCAGCATTTCTAAAATCCTTTGAGTCTGAGCTAAAGAAATACAAAAGAGCGTTTGTAAAGATTGCAGCGACCTCTTCAGGTATTCCTCCTATGAAAGATGTGACGGGGAGCAAAAACAGCAAATTCCTTGGGCTACCATTCTATCCCAAATCCAAGGAATACCCCTTTGATCGAAGTGGACGGCCGATGTTGTTGACAGCTCAGTTGAATTCTGAAGAAATCCCAACGCTTTTGGATTTCCCCTCTGACGGAATCTTGCAACTGTTCCTGTCGGCCACCAATTGGGTTGATCGAGAATGCACAATTGTCTATCACAACAAAGACGAGATGGAAGAGGAATCCATGGATGACTTTTCTTTTATCAGCCCAATGGACTATGAAAAAATGCCAATGTCAAAAGTACACGGATTGACATTTGAAAAATCAGTCGAGAATGGTGGATTGAATGATTGTCAGTTTGATTTCCACTTTGGATGTATCAACTGGTATGAATTCACCAGTAAGCTAATTGGGCAGGAGCTCAGCGAATTTTTCGCCTTCTTCGAAGTAGGTGGCCACAAGTTGGGAGGATATGCTGAATTTTCCCAAGCTGATGATCCACGAGATTACAAGGGGAGGAATAAAGACGATGTTCAGTTGTTGCAAATGGATACCGAAAAGGACATCGTATTTGAAAATGGTGGCATTGGACATGTTTTCATAGACAAGGCAAGCCTGAAAAACAAAGAATTTCAAAACGCATATTTTACCTGGGATTGTAATTGACCAATGACAAAATTTGCTGTCATCAATGGTCGTTTTGCGCCAATCCAAAAGGAAAAATCACCTCATTTTAAAGAGTAGAAGCCAGCAAAAAGGGAGATTTCTGAAGAGGAAATCCCCTTTTTTTGATCCATTCATTCCCACTGAATGGCAGAACTTTTCGATTGTCGATGGGCGTTATTCCCACTGGAATGGCACAAGCTGGATCGCCATTGGACGGCTTCCATTCCAGCCGAGCATTTGTTCAATTATCCACCAAAACTTACAGACATGCAACATCGTCTATTTTATGTTCTTGGACTTTTCATGGTCACCATTTTTACCATGACCTGCTCCGATGATGACCTGAGCACAAACGAAGATTGCTCCGACCTGAATGCCGATGAATTCTTGACCTACGACTACAACAACTTCTCCGGGCCATCTGTCTCCTCCACACCCATAGATGCCTCCAAAAATGTGACCAGTGGACCCGCCTCGGTGCGACAAAGCGGCAATGATGTGATCATTTCCATCCCCGGGATTCGCGTGCGGACCGACGACCACAATTACAGGGTGACAGACTTTGCCGTCGACGAGAACAAAGGCACCTGCTTCCAAACGCAAAGTGAATTCGGATCGGCAACCACCAGCGTGAAGACGGACATTTTATCTGTGCTGGTCTTGGACATGAGTACCTCCCTGGAATCCATCATCGACGACCTCAAACGCTACGCCAAAGAGTATGCTTCTACCATCGTCAGCAGCTCTGACAATTCGCAAGTGGCAGTTGTGTTTTTCTCGTCCAGAAGTGCCATCGAAGTGACGCCCTTTTACGGTGCGAGTGACATTGCCAGCTTACACGGTGAGATCGATGCTTTTCAGGATTACCAAAAGCGTACAGCTCTCTTTCAGGCCACCCAGCGAGCCATCGAATTGGTGGAGAACACCCAGTTCAATGGAGAAAAATCCCT
The DNA here is from genome assembly GCA_039821145.1 of Bacteroidota bacterium. GTDB lineage: Bacteria > Bacteroidota > Bacteroidia > Chitinophagales > Saprospiraceae > JBCCSZ01. The sequence goes on from JBCBOS010000022.1 coordinate 143,739, forward strand.
GGTTGTTTTTACCGATGGGGGAGACAATGACAGCAACAATCCCACTGCCCTCAAGTCGCTCATCGAATCTTCATCGGTCAATCGCTTTGCCATCGGCCTGCGAGGAGATGACTTCAGAGAATCCGACTTGAATGCCATCCCGACTACGCTGACCAACCGGGTCATTGCCAACGATGCTTCCAGCTTGGAGCAGATTTTCAAAACTGTCACACGGGGTGTCATCTCAGTCTATCAAATAGAATACGCCCGATCTGATCAGGAGTTGGGCAGCAATGAGACCATCGAAGTACGATTCAAAATGAAGACAGAGAAAATCGAGTAAATCATTCACCATCAAACATTGTGAGAAGATATGTGGAACAAAACAATGCTTTTTCTATGCTTTTGGATGCTCATCAGTCTGCAGTATGCTTGCAAAAAGAAAGGATGCACGGATGAGTTGGCCCTGAATCACAACATGGCAGAAATAGATGATGGGTCTTGCCAATTTTCCAGGAGTGTTTTTTACAAAAGTGCTGACAATTTCAATGGAGATGCCATCTCGCGGATAGAAATCTACGGGAATCACCCCAAAGAAACATCGCGCTTGCTGTCCGGCTCCATCGACCGCATCTACGCGGCGGGAGAGCTCAATTGTAGTTCCCCCGGTACGGCCACCTATGACTTTGAGGACAGCCGAAAATTCGAGTGGAATGCATTGATCTTCACGGCAGCAAACGACTCTGTGGCCACCTATGTGAAAAGTGGTGTGATCGAGCCCAGCTCCAGCATCGAGTGCATCCGAATTGACATCATCAAATAAAACGCACTACGCCATGTCTCAACCAATGAATCCTCAGCCACAAAACAACTTGAAAGGAGTTTACATTGCGGGAATGTTTACCCTGTTGGCCGCCATCATTGGAGGCTGCTTTCTGCTGGTTTCCAAATGCAATGATTCAAAGGCCAGTTCGCCTGACATCCAGCTAGATGCATCGGGAGCAGAGTCCAGTGTCATGGTTGGGAAAAACGACGGCTCCATTGTCTACAATTACCATGAAGAATCACCGGACTCCTCCTGTTTGAAAACCAAGCAGATCGTCGAGCGTCATCTGCAAGTGATGAAAACCCGCTTGGCCGACTTGTCCCCGGCCAGCAAACAGGATCGGGACTATGCGATGCTGTACGATCAACTGGCAAAGTTTACCGACTTCAGTTGTCAGGCATTGACCGTTCGAGCCCATGAATTGACAACCTTATTGGACAACATCAAAAAAGCAACTGTCTATGAGTAAACTGTGGAGTACTGTATTTTTCTTGTGCTTTGCAACAATGGCATCTGCCCAAACCGATAGTGAATACCAAAAACTAGCTGAACGCCAGATCGAACAGCAGGAGAGGACCATCAAAAAATTGCGATCTCAAAAGAAGGACCTTTTGGAGCAAGTCGATGCAGTCTGGGAGGACAATCGAAAACTGCGAAAAACCCTGACAAATTTGTTTCTCTTGTTTCGGCAGGTCAAAGAGGAGTTGAACAAAATCTCGCTCTTGGAAGAGGAGGTGCGGGCCTTGAACGCTGACAATCAAAAGTTGAAGGACCGAATTGCCAGTTTGGAAAAAGAGTTGTCAGTTCTGAAAAGGTCCAATCAACAAAAAGAGAAGGCATTCAGAAAGGCACTTGCCGCAAACAATCGGCTCAAAATCCTCAATGCCGCCAAATCAAAAGCACTGGCAGAGGCATTGAAAAAATTGGCGCGGACGGCTCCCTTCTTGGGAGTGGGTTTTGGTTCCAATTTCTCTGGATTTGGTGGCGGCATCTCCTTTCGCACTGGCAACAGAAAGGGCTTGGGCATTCGGATCGGAGCCGGGTACTTGCCCAATGTCCTTCAAATAGGCACAGAAGCCAGTTACCTCAACGTGGGCATGAACTTCTTCTTCACCGACCACTACTATCTGGATGCCAGCTACCACCGCCTGCTCCGCCATTACGACGGCTTTGTCTACGACTATTTCGCAACGGCAAATTTTGGCAGAAACTTCGTGCTGAGTCATGCACCTGCACTTTACCTCAAAGCTGCGGTCGGTGTTTTGTATGCTGATGGAGTCGTTGGGAAGGAATTTTTTCCCAGCGGAGACTTGGGGGTGTTGGTGAAGTTTTGATGTTTTAACAATACGCTTTTATTGTCTTCACCAACACCGCTTCCCATTTCCATTAGCTTATATGGCATAAAAATCTTATATTTGAATCGGAAGCGGCATTCTTGTCACAGCTTCCTCTGCTATTCGCCTCATTCAAGTCCCGAATAGCAAAATTTACACCATCAGGGAATAAGAGTAATGGCAGTCCACAGGTTCATTGGGCCTGGGGCTAGACGTTTTTTTGAACAAAAATTACTTGTTAATCTACGGCAAGCAGTCGGGGGATCGACCTGACGGGCTATGGCCACATCTTACTCAAAATACCAACCAAGAAATGACAATCAAACATCCTGCAAATTTTATCTCCGCCATCTATCAACTGGAACGAGGCTACGCTCCGAGCATCTCGGGAAGCAACAAATCTGCTCGTCAACTCGCTCACATCCGGGAAGAATTGCGACTGGGACGTCACTACAAGCGCAAGAGAAATTACGACAAAGCCATCAGCCACTTCCGAAAGGCCAGGGCCTTGGCTTACCAACTCATCCACCACAAGACCAAACCGGATTCTTTTGTGGCCAAACCAAACTTGCGCCTGCCGGAGGGGCCCAGCATCGAATCCCAAATGGCAGAGATTTCCTTGAAATTGCTGGAAGACATGCAGTCGGACTTGATCATCAAACCGCCAGTGGTCCTGGGGCTCAATTTCAGAGATACCTCCGAGCTGTTGCAGATCAACAAAGAGGGAATTACCCCCTTGGTCCTCAACGGAAATCAGTTGGAAGAAGAGTTGAAATTGGGGACAGAGCTTTTGACAAAGGGCGCTGTTGACGAGGCCATTTCCATCCTCGGTACTGCCGCTCGCAGAATTGGAACAGGCACCGACAGTGGCATCAGAGCAGCCTTGAGCCTCAACTTGAGTTCGGCATACCTGGCCAAGGGTGATGCCACCAAAGCTCACACCTTTGCCTCTCTCGCCAGCCGCCAATTTGCCACCGCCAAAGACAACCTAGGACGGGCGCAGGCCCTCCACAATCTGGGGACAGCACAGATGAGACAGGGCAAGACCACCCAAGCTCGGGCCACTCTCAAGCAATCCAGCGAACTGTTTCGAGGCAACAATGGTACCAACGGCACGCCTCTTCCCAGCACACCACCGACCAGTGGGTTCAACTTCCCGCTCATGACCATGAAGCTCCAGAACCAGCCCCCGGCCGTGGCCAACTTTCAGCCGATGTTGACGCCCATTCACACTGCTGTTTTGCCACAGCCGATGATGAATTTCCAGCCAGTCCTTCCCCCAACAGCCCGCCCCAGCACCCAACTGAGCAAATTGAGTTTCATCGCCGATCAGAATACGTCCAAAGTCTCCGTTCGTTGGCTGGGCCAATCCAATGCCTGGAGCGGATTGAACCTCAACAACATCAAAACCCCGCTTGCCAAGAAACAAAAATGGAGCGTGTCAGTGGCCACCGAAAATGGCAATGCTGTCTCTTCCCTGGCGTGGAACCCGGGCCGCGCCCCAAAGGCCAGCGATCTGTTCAAGCAATTCTACAGCCGCCGCATCAACGCCCTCAAACCCGAATCGCTCAAGTGGTACTTCGATTCTGAGGCTTCCACAGCGGTTTACCTCACCCACATTTATGCCTACGTGACACCCGTGGCCATCGCCGATGCCTACCACGAAATGGGCAATTACCAAAAGGCGGAAAGCTACTACATCACCGCCTCCAAATACACCTATCTCAACCGCCGCATGGAAGCCACCAACCTATGGGTCAAGATGGCCAACAATTACCAGGAGTGGGGCGATGAGTTGTACAAAGACGAGAAAGTCCTTCAGGCAAGGGTCATTTACGGAAAGGTCGTTGCACAAAATGGGGTAGCACCATCCAGCTCTCCACTCTTCAAACCGACCAACTTCAAGACTCCGGCTACAGCAGCCAGAAGCATGATCATCCGCCTGAAGTTGAACAAGAAGCCCGTCGGCAATGGGGCGATGAACAACGCAATCTACACCATCTGGAGTCGCTGGCAATACATCCTGGCGGGATTGGATTTCTACGGTCAGTCCCTTAACCCCCTCTTTACCTTCGAGTATCTGCAACAAGCTGCCAAGGGCTTCGCAGTGCAGGCCGTACAGGCGGAGCGGGAGTATGTCAACTTCATGGTGCAATTTGAATCAGAATCGGCGGCTCGTCGGGACCTGGAGAGCACGCTGACCATGGCCAAGGCCGAGGAGGCCATCCAGCAGGAGCACTACCGGGCGGCTGCCGACGACCTGAGAGCAGCAGAGCGGGCACTCGACTTGGCCACCGTCCGCCGCGACAATGCCGTTGAGGACCGCAACAACTACCGCTCGGCAGGTGCTTGGCAGTATCGGATGCAGTCCTTGACCACCGCAACAGGTGCAGGAGCAGATTGGTACGAAAGTGACATCCGAAAAATGGCCGCAAACATTGAGGCAGGCGAGAAGGTAAAAGGGAAGAGAGGAAAATTGGCGGCTGCCGGTGCTTATTTGGGTGGAGAAAAATCCTACGAATACCAGCTCGATCGCATGGCCAACCAAATCCAGGAATTGGATGCCACCATTCGGGTGGCACAGTCGCAAGCACAAGCGGCCGGACACCGAGAAAAGGCAGCCCAACTGTCTTATCATGCCTCTCGCGCAAAGGCCGACCTGGTGGAAGATGCCCTGACTGCTTTCGACAATGAAGTCTTCACCCCCGAGACTTGGGCGATGATGGCCTTGGTGATGAGGGGGATTGCCAAAAAATACCAATTCTGGGCTGTTCGGACTGCGAAATTGATGGAGCGTGCCTACAATTTTGAAACGGATCGCGACCTGTCGGTCATCAAAAGCTCTTATGGCCTCAAGCTAGGCAATGCCAATGACATGTTGGGGGCCGATCTTCTCCTCAGAGACATCGACTCTTTTACCTACCACCTCATCACCAATACCAATGCCAAAGACAGCAAGATCAAGGATGTGTTGTCCTTGCGCAACGAATACCCAATGGATTTTTACCGCTTCCAGGAGTCTGGATTGATGCGCGTAGAAACCGCCTTGCACGACTTTGACCGCCGCCATCCCGGCTTCTTCGGACAGCGATTGTCTGCCGTGGAAGTAGAGGTGATTGGATTGCTGCCGTCTGAAGGGGTCAATGGCACGCTGAGAGGCAGTTTTGTCTCTCGTTATCGCACAGAAAATGGCGGCAGCAAAAACCGCTTGCACCTCACGGATACCCTGGCCTTGTCGGAATACACCTACAGAGGCGATGGCATTCTGTTTCGGATGGATTTGCAAAAGAGAGGACTCTTTGAAGGCAATGGAGTGGCAGGTTCTTGGGAATTGGAACTTCCCCGCCGCAGCAACAACTTTGACTTCCGATTGATCACCGATGTTCGATTGGTTTTTTACTACTCCGCTCGTTTCAGTCCCTCTCTGAAAACGACTGTCCTGAATCGCGCACCACTTCCTGGCGAGATGACCCATGCCAGAGACTTTGCCTTGCGATACGACTTCCCAGAGGTTTGGTATGGTTTCCTCAAAGACAAGGAAATGAGCATGTCCGTTACCCCCAATCTCATGCCGCGCAATGAGAAAAACTTCCGCACCAAGAGCATGAGCATTGCCCTTCTCACAGCGGAGGGAGTGTCTGCAGCAGGGGTTCGCATCAGTCTGACCCTGCCGGGCAAAAGCACCGTCAGTCTGACCACCAATGCCAATGGGACCATCGAATCCAGAAGCACCAATGGCTTGGGCCGGGCGATGAAGGGAGCGTTGTTGGGCGAATGGCAACTGTCGATCCGGCCACCAGCCAACAGTCCTTTGCTGACAGAGGATGGCCGACTCGATCCATCCAAACTTCTCAACATCTCCATCATCAACCAATACGATTTTGACTGGGCCTAATGGCTGCTGACAAATCGCATAGCACGCAACAATCAAACAATGGAAGTCAAATCAGGAATACAAGAAGGATTATTATCCAACCCCTCTGGTGGTGGGGCCATGCAGAGCCTGGGAGAGCGATTTCAGCCGGACCTGCTCAAGGGAAGCGGCACCTATTCCGTGCCCATCAGAGCACCCAAAGGCCCCAACGAGCTCAGCCCTTCGCTCACGCTTCGCTATTCGACTGGCTTGGGCAATGGGCTGTACGGACTGGGCTGGCAATTGGCGGGTCCACTTTTCATCATGCGCCGTTCCGACAAGGGAATACCGACCTATGGCGAGGAGGATGAGTTCATCCTGGGGGGAGGAGAGGTATTGGTACCTGTGGGAGATGGCCGCTATCAGGCTCGTTCGGAAACCCAATTCTGGGACATCCGCCGGGTGGGAGAGGGCTGGGTGATCCGAAGCAAGGATGGCCGTCGATACCAATTGGGACAACAGGCCGCTGCCAGGATCGAAGACCGCGGCAGAATCTATGCCTGGATGGCCGAAGAGGAGCGCGACCCGGCGGGCAATGTCATCAGCTTTCGCTACGAAAGGGAGGCAGGCCAATTGTACTTGAGCCAGGTTGCCTGGAGCATCTACCGCCTGCAATTTCTCTACGAAGACCGACCAGACGTGATCCACAATGGACGAGCAGGTTTTCCCATCAAAACCCGCAAGAGAGGCCACCGGATCGAACTGCACTGCAAGGAAGAAGCCTCGTCTTTGCTTCAGGCTTATGAAATGTCTTACACCCAGGCCACGGGAACGAAGCTCTCTCTTCTGACCCGCTTCGGAAAGGCTGGATTTGGACCAGCAGGGGAGCGGGAAGACTATCCTCCTTTGGATTTTCGCTACAGCCAACACCAGGCAGATGCCTCCAAATATCTCAAGGTAACGGCCGATCACATCCCCCCTCCTTTGCTCGACAGTGAAGGAACCACCCTGGTAGACATGGATGGCGATGGATTGCCAGACATCTTGCAAGCCCTCCGAAATGGCCACCGCTATTGGCGCAACAAGGGCAACGGCCGCATCGGAGAAATGGTTGAATTGGACCGTACCCCCTTGGGCGTTCACCTGGAAGATGGGGGCGCTTCTTTTACCGATCTACACGGCGATGGCAGTGCTGACCTCTTGCAAGTTGGCACCCGACTCAACATGGCCATTACCAATACCGGAGAAGGACGTTGGGCCGAGGAGCCCGTTTTGTACAAACAGCAATTTCCCCTGCAAGTCAGCGATGCCAGCACCCGTTTTGTCGACTTGGATGGCAATGGCGTACCCGACCTCTTGCAAAGTGGACCGCACGGATTTACCCTGGCCTACAACCAAGGTGGAAAGGGATGGTCCAATCCAGAAATGGTTGCCCGACAAAGCGACATCAATCTGTTTCCCAATGTGTCCTTGGGGTCGGAAGACATTTACCTGGCCGATATGACGGGGGATGGACTGAGCGACATCGTGTACTTGGTCTCTGGTCAGATTTGCTACTGGCCCTACTATGGCTATGGCCGTTGGGGGGCGAAAGAAGAGATGAAAAATGCCGTTCGATTGCCCCGCAATTTTTCGCGAGATTCCCTCTTCCTCACCGACTTGGACGGAGATGGGGTAACAGACTTGCTCTACGTAGACCACGACAGGATTTACTACTGGATGAACCAAAGTGGGGTCGGGTGGAGCAACAGATTTGAAATTCCCTTTGTGCCACCACCGCAGGTAGAATCAGTCTATCCCGTTGATTTGCTGGGCAAGGGGACTCGGGGCTTGTTGTGGAGCCTGGGAATGCAGCGTTCGCAGGATACGGCCTATCGCTTTTTGGACCTCAGCAGTGCCATCAAGCCCTACCTATTGGTGGAAATCCAAGATGGTTTTGGCGGGGTAACGGAAATGTTTTACGAAAGCAGTACTGATATCCGCCAAAGAGATGAGGCATCCGGGGAGCCTTGGGATACTTACTTGCCATTTCCCCTGCAGGTGGTCGATCAGATCAAGGAGACAGACAAGATCAGTGGCATGATTCGCCATACCCATTTGCGCTATCATCGCGGCTATTTTGATCCGGCAGAAAAAGTCTTTCGGGGATTTGAACGCGTCACCATGACCCGCGATGGCGATGAGCACAGTCCGACCGTACAACAGGTGTCACAGTTTTATTTGGGGTCGCAGGAAGGTCCGGAAGGCATTCGACAGATTTCTCCGGAGGAACAGGCACAAGAGCACGCCTTGAGCGGGAGTTTGTTGCAAGTCGAGGTGTACGAATTGGCGGCCGATGGCACCCGGAAGCTTTGCCAAAGTGCAGAGACCATATGGGAGGCCAGAGAGGAATTCAACGACGGAGAGCATTTTGTCTACTTCCCAAGACCCATGCAAACGGATACCCGCTACCTAGCCGATGGGGACGAAGACAAGTTGGAGCAGGCGGTGTACGAGCACGATGACTTTGGCAATGTGGTCCGAAAGCAGATGTGGACTCATTTTGAAAGCCAAGCAAAAGAAGATGGATATTTTACTGACCAACAGATCGATTACAGCCACAATGAAGACCAGTGGTTGGTGGGCATTCCCGTGCGCGCTGCCACCCGCGATCAGAATGGCCATCTCCTGACCGATGTGCAGCATTTTTTTGATGGAGACGACTTTAAAGGTCTTCCCCTGCAAGAAGCTGAGCAAGGCATTTTGAAAAGAAAGATCGAATTGGTCTATGCCGACTGGGCCACGCCCAATGACTTTGCCAGCGAAATTGATCCCACCTGGGGATTGACCAAACAGGCCGAGGGTTGGTACCGACAGGTGGAGGCATTTCGACACGATCCGGCGGGGAATGTCGAGGAGGTGATTGGTCCTTTGGGAGAGCGCAAGACCATTGCTTTTGATGGCAATCGATTGTTTCCCACTCAAATCACATCCGGTGATGGACAACAGCTTCGTTGCCGTTTTGACCCGAGGACTGCCCAGGCCCTACAGACAGTAGCAAACAACAACATTGTCACCGAGTACCGCTATTCTCCACTGGGGCGATTGATCGCAGAATTCCATACCCATGCTGATGGCAGCTTGCAATTGATCCAATATTTCCGGGTAGCCCATTTTGCAGAGGCAGAAGATGGAAGCATTCAACCACCCAGCATTTACAGTGTCAAACCCCACAACACCGGTCAATCCTTGGCGGCCTTAGAAGCTGCTGCCGATTTGACCCGTGTGGCCGGGGTGGGCTTAGAGATAGATTATTACGATTGTCAAGGCAATTTGCTTCAACGTTCCAGACGAGGGGCTGCGGCAGGCAATGATCCCAACAAGCAATGGGTGCGCAGCAATTTGCGTCGCTATTGTCTGATGGGTCAGCGCGCCGTTGATTACCCAAATGTTTTTGCCGCCTCCCCTGATTTTGTTTCTACCTTTCCAGAAGGTGGAGAGGTGAGCTTCTTCTACGACAACAGTGGCAAGTCGATTCGGGTAGAGCATCCCGATGGTGTGCGTTATCGGGTGGATTACTACAACACCCGCATCGAAAAATGGGATGCTGGCATGTCGGATGCTGCCCCGCCAATCGTGGAGCGCTACACGGCCAAAGGCTATTTGCACTCAGTTGAACATCCGTTGGGTGGCGGGCAAGTGGCTCGCACGACCTATGAGGTGGACCATGCCGGGCGCGTTCTGAATGTACAGAATGCCCAAGGCCATGACAGCATCCAATACACCTATGCCGGACCCAGTGCTGCCATTCGGATTGTGCAGCAAGAGGCGGGGAGCAGGACGTACTGGCGGGATGCCAATGGGAAGTTGAGGCTGAGAACGGATTCATTGGGGCGTCGACTGGGGATGGAATACGATGAGCACGGGCGTGTCACCAGGGCCAGTGATCTCACAAATTCGGCCGCTCCGCAGGTGGTTCGGGAGTTTGCGTACGACGGCAAGCAATTGCTTCGCATTCGGGAAGGATCGCTTGAGACCACCTTTGAAAACGATCTGTTGGGTCGCCCCCTTCGCAAGACCATTGACTACGGCAATGGACATGAGTTGACTTTGGGCTACCGCTATGGCTTGCATGGAGAAGTGCGCAGTCTCACTTATCCGGATGGCACAGTGGTGGAGATGGACTACTACTTGAATGGAAGTATGAAAAGTTTGTCGGGCTTTGTAGATGAAACGCATTACAACGCCAATGAAAATCCGGAGATCATTTCTTTTGACGGGACGGCAAATCTGCACTTTGGCTATGATCCTTCTCTGGGCAGAGTCCGCAGTATGCGGTTGGAATCGGGGGGCAATGACTTGCGGGCCTTGCAGTACCAATACGATCAGCGAGGCCAGATCAATCGGGTAGAGGATCGCATGGCGCGCCAGACCTTTGGAAGGCGGTACCACTACGATGACCTGTATCGACTCGTGCAGTCTGACACTTTGAGTGGAGGATTGACGGGGCAACTTCTTCGGCAAGACCACTATGGATACAATTTGGTGGGCGACATTTTGCAAAACGAAGAAAGTGGCTTGGCGCAGTTTCGCTATGAGGATGCCCAGCGTCCGAGTTGTCTGACCTCTGTCCGACTTCCCGGCCAGGGGCAGGACAGTGAATTGGTATATGACGAGGCAGGGCGTTTGTTGTCCTTTGACGATATGGAGACCATGACTTATGACATATGGGATCGCCTGACGAGTGTTCGGATGCGAGACGGGCGTGAGATTCAATTTCAGTACGATCACGTCAACCGTCGTCTGACCAAAAGTGTGGTCCTCAATGGGCAGGAAAGTCAGAGTCGCTATGTGGAAAGTTTGTATGAAGAAAAGCCTTCGGGCTCTCGACTCAATGTATACTTGGGCCGCTTGTTGGTGGCGCGGGTAGACAAGCCCTCGGGCCAGCCAGAAGAGAAAGCCTTTGTGTTGACAGATCATCTGGGGTCTCTGCTGAGTACCTGCACGGTGGACGGGCGCTTGTTGCAAGAGCAGGCCTACACTCCCTTTGGGCGGAGCATGCAAGCAGCTGGAACGGACAGTCGGTACATTGGCTTGGCAGGAGACGATGAGTTGGGCATGGTTCATATGGGGGCACGTCACTACCATCCTTTGCTGGGGCGCTTTACGAGTCCGGACTGGTTTGTGGTCGAAAATCCGAATAAGGTCATGCGCTTGGCTCAGGGCTTTCATGTGTATTCATATGCCATCAACAATCCGATCATGCTGCGCGACCCTTCCGGCTTGTGGTTTGGGTTGGACGATTTGATTGTGGCTGCTGTGGGTTTTGTGGTTGGATTTTTCACTGGATTGATTGTGGGGCTGGCTCAGGGACGAAGTTTTGGCGATTCGCTTTTGCTCGGACTGGAGGCGGGCCTATTGGGGGCAGTGGGCGCTTGGTTGGCCTATGCGACAGTTGGTTTGGCGCTGGCTGGCCTGGGTGTCACTGGTGGATGGGCTGCAGGGCTTTCGATCACAGCAGCTGCTTTTGGTGGGTTGAATGGTGTCATCAGTGGGGCGACGGAGATTTACGATTGGAGCAGTTGGACGGGCTGGGCGACTTTTCTGTCGGATTCTACTTGGGGCATTCTGGGTACCTCGCTGGGGGTGGCGCTGCACATCACGAATCTGTTTTATGAAAATCCGGACTACCAAAGCCATCTCAGCAAACGCCAAAATCGACATGTGTACGATGGAGGTTTTGGCATTGAAAACTATGCCCTTACCCAAGGAAATGTTGTGAGCAATCTGCAGGGAAGGCATGGTGGACTGTTGGATCACGAAACCCTGCACATCACTCAGAACCGAATCTTTGGTCCCATATTTCAGACCACTTATGTCGGCTGGATGATTGGTGGATTTTTCGTCGCGCTCGTTATTGCGCCTTTTACAGATCAAAGCGTTTGGGATGACATTTACGACATTTCCTATGTCAACAACCCCTGGGAAGCTTGGGCATACAGTGTGGGCGGAACATCAGGTGGTGGCTCGCTTGCATATGCGTAGGCATTGATGAAACTTTGAATAGTTGGGTGGGGCATCGACGGATTCGGTGCCCCACTTTTTTTGCCAAAAAATTGGGTTTGTTCTTTTTTATCAAAAAAGATCGTATATTTAATCTCACTTCTATCGAAATTCTCTGCATACAAGTTTGGTCTTTGCCAGTTGTGCGCCCTTGCGTTTGAACTGCACTGATTTTGTCTCACCCGATCCTTGCGTGAGAGGTCTTGTCTGTCCGCCTTGCGGATGTCCCACCCAACGACTGATTGCTTTTGAATTGATTTTGGGAGTTGATGTGATGTCAGCTCATTTATTATTTCTTCTACTTAAACTACATCATTATGCCAATTGGAACAACCTATCTGGCGGGTTCGACAGGTGTTGCAGACAACTATGCAGACACCTACGTTCGATTTACCACCAAGCTCATTACCGACACTTTTGAATCCTTGCTGCAGGCCCATCATTCGCAATTGGAAGCCTATGCTGAGTTGGTTGCGACTTTGTCCAAGGGCTTGACCACCTATGTCAACGAAACCAAGAACGACATTGAGATCAGCGAGGTACTGGAATTCCTTTCCACCCTGCCGTTGCACCAGGCCAACTTGCTGAAAGAAGGGGAGACATTTGCGTATGATACCACCCAATCAGCTACTGAACCTCTGGAAATAGAGCAGGAAGATCAAAACAATCAGGGCAACATCACTTCCATTGTCGAATTGGCCAAAAACATCCTCAAGCCCGATCCATCGACCTTTCCAAGTCAGGGGATCATTGGAAATGTGGTCAAGGGAATCACAAAGATTTTTGCGGAACCCAAAGAGACCATTTCTTATGCGGATGGAGACATGCCAAATCCTTATGCCAAGTTTGAGGCAGCAGTGAACAGCAACGACAATGCAGAGATGCAGGAGCAATTTCTCGACATTGTCCGCACGACCATGAGTTTCAACAAATATGGCTTGTTGGAGAATATGGTGGAAACGGGATTGATTCGCCTGATTGTCGATCGGGGATTGATACAGACGGAATTCTTCATGGAACTGAAAGAGCGATCTTCCGAGTTTACCGCCAACAGTTTCAAACACAAGGTGAAGACAAAAGAAAAAAGACGTCGGATCAACAAACGCGGGCTGTTCCATCTATTCAAGCGCAAGCGCAAAGTGGTCTCTAAGGACAAGACGTTGACCCTGTCGAAATCGCGCAACTCCACCAGCAACAGCACTTCTGGTACAGCGCAGATGAAGGCCAAGGTGGAGATTCATTTCAGCACCGATTACAAACCATTGTTGTTGGATCAAAGCTAGGCCCATGGAACCATCAGATACTCAGCTCAGTCAGTTTGTTTATGGCATACTGAATGATACCTTGGACGCCATTTTGGCCTCTCGGATTGAGCAAGAACAAAAGTATTTTGAACTATTGGAAGACCAATTGCTGTCTGCCGAGGAGTTCATCAGCAAGCACCAATTGAAGGAAGAGATCAAGTCTCAATTCAAGGAGGGCGAGTTGGAAGGGGAGGAGATGGATGACTTGCTCCAAAGCATTTACCAAGAGCGGATTCGGGTGCTCAATAATTTGTTGGAAAGTGGTCCGCCAAAGCTCAGGGTAGAGGCGGGGCACATCAAGATCAAGCTGGCCTTTTCTCCGTCTGGGGAGCGGACTGTTGGGTCTGGCAAGCCAGATCAGTTGATCCGGGATTTCAGCAAGGTCAAAGCAGCGGCAAAGTTGCCTCCAAAGGCCAAGCCATCCGATTTGCGCAGCAAGGTTCAACTGTTCAAAAAGCAGCAAATGGGGAAGTTGACGGGTGTGTCGAAGGAGTTGCGCAGTCCACCAACAGGCACGCGAATCCTGTTGCCTGATCCGACGAAGAAGAAGCAGGAAGGGGTCGCCAATTTATTTGGTGAGATAGAGATTCGTTTTTCTGTGGAATAGAATGAGGAGGTGAATCCCGAATTTTATCCGAATTCGGGATTCTTCCTTTTGAAACCCTCTATGTCAGAGCGTTATCCGCCGATGATGTCAGCGATGACAATGTCGCCTCCTCCTTTGATGGAGTTGAGTTGGCTGTTGGAAATCTGTCCTCTTTTGGAAGGGAACAATTGGTCGATTTTGGAATTCATTTTCGCTTTCTTCATTTTTATTGAATTTAGAATGTTAAAAAATACATGGAGTGAGTTGGGATTGGTGTCATTCCAAAGAAGTAGCTGTCGTACCAGGTACGATTTCTTCCATGGCTGCCATGCCAAATGCCCGTTTGAGCAGGGATCAAAAGGTGGGCGCAAGGGGTCGGCTCTTCTGTCCGCGAGAACAGAACCAACGCACAACATTGGCGCTCATCCCATTAGCATCCTTGTGATGTAATGAAGGAAATTGAAGTAAGCAAAACGAAATTATTGGTAATTGTAAACTAGAGGTGTATTGAAACAAATATATTCTTTTTCTGCCAAAAAGGAAAGGCAAGTCAAAATATTTCTTTGTACGTCACCATCTCATGGATGCGGAAAGACAAGGAGAGCTCGCTTGGGGTATGTGCTGGTGCGATGGAAAAAATTACTCATCATTGCTTTCATGGTAAGCAAATAAAGCGTAACTTGAAGGAGGAAGCCAAAGCCTGCTTACAGGTTTTCATTTCCAGGTCTGCTACGATGTTCTACAAATGGTTGCAATGGGAAAAAAGTATTGCGAAAGCCTACTTGATCTAATCTCTGCAGAACCGAATTTGCTACCCTAATGCGGGAGCTACATGCAAACTGAAAATCACCGAGTATTCTCTCTTTCGGGTCCTTTTGTAGGGACTTCGACCAGTCACAACTATCAGTAAAAATTCTTTGCATCAGCAGTTTGTACCAGCTGCTCATTTCTCATGCTTTTCTGAAAGTGTTCTTTTGGAATGAGGTAGCTTTGTGCATCCCCTTTGTCGGTCATCCTGATCCATCCTTCTTTTGGAGTAATCGGACAAATCATTCTGTCAACCGCTTTTTCAACATTCAATTTACCCCCGATGAAACTAACAGAAGATCAACTGGCATTGTATCGCCACAATGGATACGTCGTCATTGAAAACCTATTGGACCAAGAGGAGATCCGCTTGTTGAAATCCCGCATTCCTTGCTTCAAAGATTTTCGTCACCTGCCGAATGTCATCTGTGAAGACAATGGGGACATCCGTTCTGTCTTCACCCCTCACCGCCATGACCCGGTCTATGAAAAATTGTATCTCAACCACCGCTTCGTGCAAGCCAGTCGCGATTTGTTGGAAGACGACATTTATCTGTACCAATACAAGCTCAACCTAAAAAAGCCATTTACCGGAAAGATGTGGGAGTGGCACCAAGATTTTGCCTATTGGCATTTGGACGATGGTGTGGCCCGCGACGACATGCTGTCGGTCATGATTTATCTGGACGATACCCGCTCTTACCAAGGCCCATTGATGGTCATTCCCGGATCGCACAAATTTGATGTGGTGACATTTCAGCAAAAAGAGATTCTCAATGGAACAGATCGTCCTCCCCAAGACCTCAAATTTTCGCTTGGTGCCAATCTAAAGTACACCGTTGACCAAGCCCTGGTCAAAAAAATGGCAGATGCCAACGGCATTGAGGTATTGGAGTATGGCGCAGGCAGTTGCATTTTCTTCCACGCCAATCTTTTTCACGCCTCCAACGGCAACCTTTCTCCCTATGAACGAGACACCATCATCATGACCTACAACAGCCTGTCCAACTTGCCCCAACGCACGGACCGTCCTGACTTTGTTTGTTCGAGGACGTTTGAGGCCATTCAGGTCATGCCGGAGTTGGAGCTTGTTTGAGGAGGGGGAGTCTAATTGGGAGTCTGGGATATTTGCCACACGCCAAAAGGTGGGGTTCTATTATTTAACATAACAAAAATTATAGTCATTGAAAAATTCAGAATATTTTATGCTCGCCTGAGAGCATCCCTTCCAAACCAAACCACCAAAAAGTCACTTCTTGATGGGGTTTGTGGTATTTTTGGTTTTTTTGCAGACAACAACCAAAACACAAAAAATGGACAAGCGGAAAAAAATCCTTTCGCTCATTTTCACATTCGTCATCTTGCTGGGAGGAGTTGCTTCTTATGGACTGCTGAGCAGCCGGGAGGCAGTGGAGGAAGACTTGTCAACCGATGTGCAGGAGGACAGGAAATTGCGGGTGGGGAAAATGGTGATGCAGCGGGTGCGCAGGCGGGTGCCCATTGATGGTCGCTTGTCGGCCTTTGAGAAGGTGCGGTTGTCGGCCAATGTGGCGGGGACTTTGCGGACCGGATCCGCTGTGCTGAAAAAGGGCATGTTTTTTTGGAAGGGAGACTTGCTCTTCGACATGGATGATCGGCAGGCTGTCTTTGCGTTGTATGCCCAGCGGAGTGCATTGCTCAACGCCATTACCTTGATGATTTCGGATTTGAAGGTTGACGATCCCAAGGCGCATCAAAATTGGCAGCAGTATTTGGATGGCTTTGAGATTGAGGCGTCGGTGGCTGAATTTCCGGACCTGACCAGTCAACGGGAAAAGTACTTCATTGCCAGTCGGAATTTGTATCAGTTGTATTTTGAGATCAAGCGAATGGAGGCGCAGTTGGAAGATTTTTCGATCCGGGCGCCCATTTCGGGGACCATTACCCAGGTGGAGGCTTTCCCGGGGAGCAGGGTCGTGCCGGGGCAATTGTTGGCCGAAATGATTGGGACGCAAAAGTACGAGTTGGAAGGGGCGGTGCAGGAATCGGATTTGGTCCATGTGCGAAGGGGGCAATTGGTTCGCCTGCGGTCGGGAAGCTCGGACAAATCCTGGGAAGGACGGGTGATGCGATTGGGGAAACAGATTGATCCCATCACGCAAAATGTGCCCGTTTACATCCAAGTGAGTGGAGGGCAGTTGCAAGAAGGGATGTATCTGGAAGGAGAAATTGAGGGAGAGCTTTTATCGGAAAGCATTGGCCTGTCGCGAAAATTGTTGGTGGATCAGACGGCTGTTTACATTGTCGAGGATTCCATTGTTCGCAAATTGCCACTGCTTATTTACCAGCAAGATGAGGAGATGGTCTACGCCAAAAAACCGGAGAGTGATCCCTGGTTGGTCATGGAAGATCCAAGGGGTTTGTCTGTCGGACAAAAGGTCATTCCCATCCGGGAGAGGCTCGAAAACGAATCATTGTGAAGGCTGTCATTCAATACTTTTTGGCCCATCCAATCATTGGCAATCTGCTCATGGTATTTTTGCTTTTGATGGGATTCTTTTTTGGTTTGGCCAACATGAAGTCCACCCTGCTGCCGAATGTCGACGCCCGCCAAATCACCATCCAGGTGCCTTATCCGGGGGCCTCTCCCAGGGAAGTGGAGGAAGGGATTGTTACCAAGATCGAACAAAACATCAAAAGCCTCGATGGCATTGAACGCATGACTTCGGTCAGCTCGGAAAATGCTGCTTTCATTGACATTGAAGTGCTGAGAAATTTTGACACCAACCTTGTTCTGAGAGATGTCAAAAATGGGGTGGATCAGATCAACTCTTTTCCATTGGACATGGAGCGACCCATCATTTCCAAAAAGGAATACCTGGGCTTTGCCATTGATTTTGCACTGAGTGGAAAGACGAGTTTGCAGCAACTCAAGCAACAAGCTCGCCAGGTGGAGGATGAACTTTTGGGCATTGACGGCATCTCAAAAGTTCAGCTCAAAGGCTTTCCTCCGGAAGAAATGGAAATCAGTTTGGATGAGGTCAACCTGAGACGGTACAATCTGACATTCGACGAAGTCCTCGCCAAAGTTCAGCAAAACAGCACAGAGACAACAGGTGGAAAAATCAGCTCCCGACGAGAGGAACTGCTCATTCGCTCCGGCGAGAAAAAGCAAACAGCGGAAGAGCTGAAAAACATTCGCATCCGAAGCAGTGAGGAAGGAGGATTGGTGTATCTGTGGCAAATAGCTGATGTGCAGGACCGATGGGAGGAAACGCCGAATCGTTCTTATTTGAATGGCGATCCTGCCGTCATCATCACCGTGCAAAATACCATTCGGGAGGATTTGTTGGCCATCACAGAAAAAGTACGCCAGTACATCCAGGAATTCAATGAACAGCATGATCAGATTCAGGCGACCATCATTCAGGATGGCTCGGAGGCATTGGAAGATCGGATCAATCTCATGGTCGACAATGGGGTGCTGGGGTTTGTCTTGGTGATCTGTATTTTGGCCCTTTTTCTCAACTGGCGAATCGCTTTTTGGGTGGGCGTTTCCATTCCTGTTTCCCTTGGAGGCATGTTCATGATCGCTCCGTATTTTGGGGTGACCATCAACTTGTTGTCCCTTTTTGGAATGATCATCGTCATCGGAATTTTGGTGGACGATGGCATTGTGATTGCAGAAAACATTTTTCAAAAATACGAGGAAGGACTTCCCCCCATGAAGGCTGCCCTGGAAGGAACCATGGAGGTATTCCCCGCCGTTCTTGGAGCCATCATTACCACGATTGCTGCCTTTTCAGGTTTCTTTTTCATCGATGGAAGCCTGGGTGAAATTGGATTGGAAATGGCAGTGGTGGTCATCATTTGTCTGGTCTTTTCCCTCATTGAATGCGCCTTGATTCTTCCCGCCCATGTCTCGCACTCCAAAGCCTTGCGCAAAGACCGAAAGCCTGCCAAAATCACTCAGTATTTCAATCGCTTGATGCAATTGTTGAGAGATCGATTGTACCTGCCTGTTCTCCGTTTTTCCTTGGCATATCCCCTGCCATTGATTGCCCTTTGCATTGCGGCTTTGCTCGTGACAATCGGTGCCTTTCAAGGAGGAGTCTTGAGAAGTACCTTCTTTCCCAATATGCCAAGTGAACGCTTTTTCATCAACTTGAAAATGCCAGCGGGGAGTACCAGTACACAGACAAATCTGGTCTTGCAAAGAGTGGAAAAAGGGGTGGAAGAGTTGAACGCCAACTTTCGCGAAAAGAATTTGGGAAAAGGCCTCATCCTCAACTTGGTCAAAGACATTGGTCCCACCAGCAATCGCGCCACGATGACTGTCTCGCTGCTCCCCACCGAAGAGCGTGGCGAACTCACCGCAAGGGATGTCAGCAGCTTGCTCCGGGACAAGGTCGGCCCGGTCTACGAAGCAGAGTTTTTGCAATTTCGAGCCCCCAGTACCTTCGGCAAGCCCGTAGACATCTCCATCCTTGGCGACGATGAAAGAGAGGTGAGTCTGGTGACCCAAAAAATCAAAGAGTCCCTCAAAAAACTGCCCAAGCTTCGAGATGTGGTATCCGACAATTCCGAGGGGATGAAAGAAATCAAACTGGAGTTGCGTCCCAAGGCCTACCATCTGGGCTTTAGCATGAGCGACATTGCCCGCCAAGTCAGAGCTGGCTTTTTTGGGGCCAAAGTCAATGAAATCCAGCGAGGAACAGACGAAGTAAAAATTTGGGTTCGCTATGGAGAAAGCAATCGTTCCAATTTGAGCGACCTTCAAAACATGCGCATCCGCAATGCCAATGGACAGTCCATCCCACTGAGTGAATTGGCCAATTTTCGAATGGAAAGAGGAACCATCGCCATCAATCATTTGAATGGCAAAAAAGAAGTAAAAATAGAAGCAGAAATCGCCAACAGCCGCGTATCCATTTCAGACATTTTGGACGAGATCCAGAGCGACATCATGCCACCAATTTTGAAAGAACATCCCGGCATCGGCATCATCTACAATGGTCAAAGCCGGGAACAAGCCAAGACTTTTGCGTCCCTTCAAAAAAGCATCGCCATCATCCTGTTGATCATTTTTTTCATCATCATGCTCACCTTTCAGTCTGTCAGCCAGACATTTGTCATCTTTGCCATTACCCCTTTTGGCATGATCGGCATTGGCTTGGGGCACTATGTGATGGACCTTCCCCTCAGCATGGTATCGGCCTTGGGCTACACGGCTTTGATTGGCATTTTGGTCAACGATGCCTTGGTGTTTGTCTCTACCTATAATGACAAAATCAAAGAAGGACTACTGCCTCGGGATGCCCTTTACGAAACGGGCTTGTCGCGCTTTCGTCCCATCGTACTCACCTCCATCACCACCATCGTCGGACTTGGCCCCATTCTGCTGGAAAAAAGTCTGGGCGCACAGATGATCATCCCCATGGCTGTGTCCGTTGCTTTTGGCCTGCTCATCGTCACCATCATCATCTTGGCGATGATCCCCGCACTGCTGCAGTTGTCCAACGACATCAAGGTTTATTCGCTTTCATTGTGGGAGGGAAAACCCATTGATCCACAAATGGTGGAGCCCGCTTTTCCTGGACGAGACTACAACTACTTTGTCGTCTTTTGTGGCTTTTTGGTGGCTGTATTTCTTTTTTTGTTGCTCTTTGGATTGGCGGTTTGGGTGGGGGACTATTTGGTTACAATTTTAGAATAGTCGACCTTGTATTTCTGGCTTTGGATGGAATGTTCCTATGATTAGGAATGGATTCGGAGCCATGAAATGAAATTGTCTAGTGGTACCCAGGAAGAGATATAGATCTTTTGTCAAAGCAAAATCATCAAAATACTTTTTCTTGACGTCCTCACAGGCTTTGGCTTCATCGCCATTGTGACGTTTGAGAACATTCCAGTACAGTTGGCATATCTCCCAGTCTTCAATCATCAAGGTAGATTCTTTTCCTCTGATGTCTTTGAAATGGTAAGAAAACTTGAAAGGGACTTTTTTGACCACTTCGAAAGGGTTTTCCGCTTTTTCAAACATATTGGTCTGCTTGGCCCTGGCTTTCAATCGGGCCAGCTTCCGACTGTCCCAGTCTTTTGCCGTCTTTTCAATCTTGAAGTCCAAAATTTTACTTGGTTTGAAAGTCGCTAGTGACGTACATATGTCCTTGTCTTTGGCTTCTCTGATTAACTTATCCAAGTCCGTGTACACATTCTTTAATGCATACTTCTTTCTCTCTATCCACAATCGGTCTTTTCCGGTGCTGATGACTTCTTGAGCAATTATCTTTTCGTAGTCGTAAGGTCTATACGATTCAGGCCTTGGATCCGATGTATTTTTCACCAAATCAACCTCTATCCATTGATATTTGGCATATCTTGAATCATATTCAAGTTTTCTAAACGGAATGGGATAAATTCTAACCCAGGTACCATCCTCTCGGAATCCTGCTGTGCAGACCAATTCATCATATTTACTAGAAAGGGTAGGGTAGGTTTTGACTGTGATTAGAATTCTTTCTTTGGGCATGGGGTTTAAATGTGTATCAATTCAAAGTCACTATTTTCTTTCAGCATATTGATGGCCAAATGCTTTCTGTGGCATTGATGAATATTTGCTTCAAAACAAGTAATCG
Source organism: Bacteroidota bacterium (assembly GCA_039821145.1). Lineage (GTDB taxonomy): Bacteria > Bacteroidota > Bacteroidia > Chitinophagales > Saprospiraceae > JBCCSZ01. The sequence continues at coordinate 165,087 of JBCBOS010000022.1, forward strand.
CTATTCTTTTGTTTTTTTCAAGTAATGATTTGATTTTTTCAATTCCTCTTAGGGCATTTTCCTCAGTTAGAGTTGTGTTGTACTCTACAAAAAGTTCATCATAGTCTTTTTGGGTCTTCAGCTCTTTTCTCTTATTGCTTGGAATGCCCACTTCCGGGACATGCACGTACTCTATCCCCAACCCCTGACAAGCCTTCAGCAACTGGTTTTTGGAGAAGCCATATTTCATACTCAACGGGTTCTTCCTTACGTCACAGAGTACTTTTATGTTATTTTGTATCAAGCGATTTAGATAATTCTCTTGTGAGATGCCTTCGTATCCGATTGTGTACAGTGCTTTGATGTCATTTGACGGTAGGTGCTTGTGAACCTTTTGCAAT